>ONDM01000014.1 GCA_900316585.1 uncultured Prevotellaceae bacterium
CCCCCAGTAGCTTTTTTCTTTTCATGAAAAAAGAAAAAAGTACCAAAAAAGAAATTCACCGGCTGCATGAATTTTGCTAAAAACAGGACTCTCTTTCCTAAAATGCACAAACTCGGGACTTTGTCCCTCAAACAGTGTGCATTTCTTAACGGAAAGAGAGTTCTGTTTTCTTCACGCAAAATTTATGAGGCCGGGCCTATGTCTGGGAGAGGCGACATTGCTTCGCTCGTCGCCAATTGCTAGCAGTTTGTGTTGTTGGGGACACCCAGCAACGAGCGAAGCGATGTTGCAACTCCCCAAGCAGTTTCCGGCCTCATGGATTTCAGGTTAAGAAAATGGAGTACGGAAGGCGTTAAGAAACACAAACTGTTTGAGGAGCGAAGCTCCGAGTTTTTGTGTTTTAGCCTTGCGTGCTCCATTTTTACTGAAATCCGTGCAGCCGGTGAACTTTCTTTGTTTCGTTTCTTTCTTTCATGAGAAAGAAATGAAAAGCCAAGCGGCTGGAGCGAATAGGGTCCGGGACAGCGTCCCATAAAATTAATCACTCCTCCATGAAATCCTCTATCTCATCGATGATAGCCTGATACTGCCGTTGCGTACGGAAGTGGAGAGAGAATCCGATGATAGCTCCCACTATAGCTCCCACTACGGCACAATAGAGAATCATTTCGGAATCAGGATTCTTCTTGTAAGTCTCGAAGCAGAACCAGCCCAGCCACAAGATCACGATTGGAATACCTATCATCAGCCAGTTGTTGTGGAACTTCTTGGCACTAGCCACCTTCTTGCGAGCCTCCAGCAGAGGGGCACTCATCAGGTCAGGGTCATTGATTTTACGGATATTGTAGAAAGCTACGCCTCCAAAGAGCAGCATCATGATACTCGTGACAATCCAGAAAGGAATAGAGAGACCTGTCATCACCACGAAGGCCCAGTAGCCGTAAGGAATCATAATCAGGCAGATAGCCATGATGACATAGTAGCGCCTGGTGATAGAGTTCACATCCTTCCTGGTGGAGCGACGCAGGATACGGTCGTTCACAATTTTCTTATCTTCCAGCTTCTTCTTCAGCGTATTCATCTGCTGGCGCATATTCTCCAATTCAAAATCGTTGTTCATAATCGTCTAATGTTTAATGATTTTACATGTTTTTCAGTTGTTCACGGATTCTGAACAGACGGACACTGACGTTCTTGGCAGTGATACCCACAATCTGTCCGATTTCCTCGTACGAAAGATCCTCCAGCCAGAGCAGGACGATAGCCCTGTCGAACGGTTGCAGCTTGGAAATCCTCTTGTGGAGCATGTCCACCTGTCGGGAATCCTCGTCGCGGTCCTCAAAGAGATTGATGTCCAGGGTCAGCGGCACGCTAGCCGAGCGACGTTTCTTTCTGTCGATAGAGATACAGGTGTTCAGAGCCACCCTGTAGATCCATGTCTTGACATCCGAACGATGTTCGAAACCCTCAAACCCCTTCCAGAGATTAATGAGCACCTCCTGGAAGAGGTCGCTCACCTCATCGGCATCTTGCGAGAACATGTAGCACACCGTATAGATGGTGCTCTTGTGTTCTCCAACCATTTGCGCAAATTTCTTTTCTAATGCATTCATTGTCTCATCTGTTATTTTTGAATCTTTACCCATTAGACGCAGTAAAGGTATCAAAAACTACATGGATTTTGAAAAAAAGTGATTTTTTTAGTAAGAATAGACTAATCCGTACTTCTCATGGAGGCGACGAAGGATGCCGTCGGCCTTCAGCTGCCTGATGGTGGCATTCACAATTTCGAGCAGGTCTTCCTGCCCTTTTCTCATCAGCACCCCTATTTCTCCCCCCGTAAACGGCTCGTTCAGCAGTGGGGCTGCCAGTCGGGAGTCCGTCTGCACATAGTACGGAGCCTCTGTGATTTCCGTGATCATCACGTCCGCTTTTCCCTCAGCCACCAGCGACGGAATTTCCTCATTCTTCTGATGGACGATGATGGAAGCATGCGTCAGGTTTTGCAGGGCAAACTTCTCATTCAGTCCTCCCGGATTCACCATGACACGCACCTCCGGCTTGTCGATGTCGGCCAGCGACCTGAACCGCTCTGCATCCGATGCCCGGCAAAGGATGGTCTTTCCATTTCCCAGATAGCCCTCGCTCATGAGCATGATTTCACGCCTTTCCTCGGTGATGGTGATGCCTCCGATGGCCAAGTCGAACTGCTGAGGTTCAGCCAGCACATCGGCAGTCAGCGTAGGCCAGGAAGTCTGGACAAACTCCATACCCACCCCCAGTCGGGATGCTATCTCCCCTGCCACCTCAATGCCGAAGCCCCAGTAAGAACCATCAGCCTCCCGGAAAGAAAGCGGATGGTAATCGCCTGTCGTACCGACCAGCAAAGTGCCCCTGTGAACAATCTCTTGCACCTTCGCTCCCAGAGGTACCTCTGCCTTTCCTGGAACTTCTAAAGCGACTCCCCTACCCGCAGAGCGTGAAGAAAAGGAAGTCGTACCACATGAGCACAGCAGCAAAGCCAGTTGGAGGACTAGAAGCAGCTTACACATAGCACTACCTCCACCCCATTTGTACCCTATCGTATTAAAAGCCTTCATTACCTTAATTCTGTTTTGAAAACCTTATTTATTTAATGAGTTCTCATTGGGGGACTACGTTTTATTATTATCTATTTGAATACCCTCTCTTTTCTTAGTTTTCTTAAACTTACTAATAAAATTCTTCACACGATTCAAGAATTTCTTAATAGAATATGTCCATACATCTAAATTGAATAAATAGAACTTACTGTGATGTTCGTCTTCAGAAATTGTCAACTTCAGTTTCTCATCTATTTCTTTTTTTATTACCTCTCCATCTTCTTCTCTTTTATTCTCAACACAAGAAAAGGCTTCATTAATTTTATTCTTAATATAATCAGGATAATAATGCCCATAATAAAAAGACAAAAACCACTCCCATAAAACCTCCCATGTACAAAAAAATAAGATGAAATACAATGGCGTTTGCTCACACCACTTAACTATATCATCACTGAAATAAAAAGGTATAATAGTAAAGATTAGAACATAGATATTATGATATATATTCATCCAAATATTTTGATTATCTTTTATTCTTCTTCTGATTAAAAAAATAATGAACCCAACAACAATAAATAGGATAATGATATATTTATAGTTTATAATGAGTTTTGTAATAGGTTCAAACCAAAAGCCAAAAACTGCAAGGCATATGGGACCGATAAGATAGATTAGATATACCAAACTGAAATTATTTCTATATCGATTAAGAATAATAGCAATATAGCAGAACGAGATGAATGAACTAATGGCCCATGATCGATAGATATGGGCATCAGCTGAGATATTCAAATGTGTTTCCAAACCACAGAACAATAAAAGCAAGGTAGTGAAAAACACCATGATGGCACCTCTTTTACTGACACTGTGGTAAAACTCTTCTGAGACCTTATCGGTAATGGATTCCACTCTATCTAATGGCTCTTTCAGAAATAATTCAACTATACCTGAACGTTCTTTCATTCTAGTGCGCGCCTCATCATAAACTCTATCGAATTTAGGATTCCAAAAAGAAAATATCTCTTTGAGGAGCATCGAAATAAAAACAGCGTCGAGAAACTGCAAATAAGTACTGAAATTAGCTAACATATGGTCTTCCATGAGCATTAAGTATTTAGGATTATTTTCAATTAATTGCAAATATACAAATTATTTAGGAAAACCTAAGAATTGTTCTGCTTTTTCCCCCATGTGGAAATCCCGCAGAATCCTGAACAAGGATTTTGTCCATTAGGATTAATTCCGTACCTTTGCCGAGCAAAAAATAAAAACACTATGGAAGTCATACAAAGTTTCACCATCGACCATACCTGCCTGAAGCCAGGTATCTACGTATCTCGCATTGATAGAGGGTTCACCACTTTCGATCTGCGTATCACTGAACCCAACAAGGAACCTGCAGTAGCTCCTTCTGCCATGCACAGTCTGGAGCACCTCATGGCAACCTGGTTCCGGAACAGCGAGGCTAAGGATGATGTGGTGTATGTAGGTCCTATGGGCTGCCTTACGGGCATGTATATCATCATGACAGGAAAATATACCGTAGAGGATATGCGCAGGCTCACGATGGAGTGTCTGGAGTGGATTCTCACTCAGACTGAAGTGCCTGCTACTACTCCTGAAACTTGTGGAAACTACCTGCTCCACGACCTGCCTATGTGCAAGTGGGAAAGTGCACGCTACCTACACCGTCTGCAGCATGAATTCCACTGTGAGTACAATAAACTGCAGGTTAAGCTGGACGATGGCAAGGTCTTTGCCGATGCATAAAGATGCATAAATGAACAATAAGCCCACATGGAAACGTCACCATGTGGGCTTATTGTTTTCAAAATTTATGACTGCTGATGATTCCCGAAATCACCTTTCGGGCTTCCGCTCCTTCCGGACAAGGCCAAAGCGGGTAGACATGCCCCATCTTCTTTTTCACATGGATATGCACATCCACCTCATCCCAGGTCATTCTGTCGAAGGTTTCCACTATATCCGTATAGAACGTTTCCCACGTACCGGTAAAGAGATCGGTAGGCGGCAGTCCAGCCATTTCACCGTTGAGTGGTGACACCATCGGATCCTGCACATCCATATCACCTGCCCAGTCGGCACCCACCAGACGGAGCACCTTCAAGTTCAGGAAAGTGTCGTACTTCTGCAGCTTATCGTCGCCTCCCATCACATCCACCCAAGGAGAAATGAGAATGAGTCGGCCAGGTACATCGATGGAGTCCATCTGTACTGCCACCTGTGCCAAAGCCAGGGAGAAGCCACCTCCAGCCGAGTCGCCCATCATGATGATACGTTTGGCAGGAAAACGCTCCAGCAGTTGCTTGTACAGCTGCAGCATCAGCGGGAAGGCATCTTTCACCGTGTAGCGGAAGAGCAGCGGATAGTTGGGTGTCACTATACCACAACCCGTAGTCTCTGCCCACTCCGCCATCGCCTTCCAATGGAGAGCAGAGAAATTGTTCTTGTAGGCACCCCCATGGATATAGAGCACCACAGGTTTGGAATCATCCTCAGCCGGAACCTCGAACACCTGCATCATTCCCACCTTGTACTCTGTCACCTCACGTGGGAACTTCACACTACCAGGAATCTCTACCACACTATTGTCGGTGGTTTCCACCTTAGCCTTCTCATACTCCTCCACGGTAGTCTTATGGAACATATGAGAGATGACATAGGCTTGTGGTGACCGCCCGTCTATCAGCCAGAATCCCAAAGCAACAGCGAAGAGAATGGCAATAATCCATAAAACCCCGAAAAACAGTTTCTTAAGTAAGTTCTTCGTTCTCATTTAGTTGTAATTTTTATATACTATTCTATTCTGAACACCACACAATCATTCTTTTCCAATCTTTCCCGGATGCCCCTGGCAATCTTCTCCAAGAATTTATCGTTCAACACCACAGAATCCAGGATTTTTTTTGCCTCTTCCATCTCCCCTATCTCACGGTAGAATTCCGCCTTCATCACTTTATCGCTGACTATATATTTGATGAGCCAGAGCGCATTTTCATGGAACATCGCCTTATCCTCTTCAGGAACCACTTTACCATCCCCAGCCCGATAGAAGTAGTCGTTGTATGCATGATGCAGCATCATACGCACCTCACCTTCCTTCATCTGCCGCATGATTCCTATTCCGAATCCCTCTTCATCTAACTGTGCAAAAGCCTCCTTCAGCTCCGGGTATGTAAGTTCTCCGGTTTCACTGCATTTCACCTCCCTGTCTAACTTTGACTTAACACTTCCCTTATAGTAATACTTTCCGCACTCAGGACATTTCTGGACAGCGGATACATACGGAAGCATGGGAGAAATTCGCTTGTTGTCCGACCACCATTCACCGCCAAACGTATTTCCCGAATCTATTACCATCACTCTTTTTTCCTTGCCGCAGAACGGACAAGTCAGTATTTCAGAACCCCCTATTCTCATGATATTATTATTTTAGCATTAGTTTATGTTTGTTCACGCAAAGATATGAAATTAAAACGAACTCTATGTTCATAAATTTGATTTTCTACTAAAATTTTTCAGTCTTGAAAATTTATAAAAAATACAGGGGAAAATGTGGACTATTTTCCCATAAACTAAGTAACTTTGCCAAATTAAAAAAGAACACACATGAAGAAGATATATCCTATTTTGGCAGTTCTGCTACTGTGCAGCTGCGTAAACCAACCTAACAGAGAAAATGTAGAAGTCGCTCCTGCCCAGAATCAGGAAGCACAGCCTGCAAATGAAGGCAATTCGTTGAGCAAAATGATGGTCATGCAAGACCAGATGACCGATGAGCAGAAGGCCTATGCCCGTGCCAACTGGCTGGAGGCACCTCAGCCTTACGTAAGCCAGCACAAGCACCCATCGAAGTACATCATCTCTCCGAACCCAGCCCCCGACACACAGACCACCTTCGAATGCGCAGGATGCTCCAGTGCCTACCTGCTTCGTTTCTACGGGGAGAACGTGAACGGAGTGGAACTGTTCCGCCAGCCCACATTCCCCTGCAAGCACAGTGAGGGAGCCTATCCCAAATGCTTCAAGGTGCTTTTTGAGGAACAGTACACCGACTACACAGCAACGTATTACACCGGTACCACCGACGACCTGAAGGATGCCGTGAGCCAGGGAACACCCGTCATCGTGCTGCTATTCAACGGAAAGACCCTGCATTATGTGCCCGTGGTGGGCTACGATGAGGAACACATCTTCATCCAGGACTCCGTAGATGAGTACCGGAACGTGGACGACAGCAAAGACTTCAACCGTTCCGTAGAAACTGCCGTGTTCGACAAGATGTGGAACATCCCCCTTGAATCCTGCGAGCGCCTGTTTGTCATCGTACGGAAAAAGTAGCTAGTACCCCAGCTTATCCAGAAAATTATCCAGTGAAGGATTCTTCTCCCGCATTTTCTGCAAGGCATCGCTGGAAGCAGCCTGCTCCGCAGAACGGATTTCCTCTTCCTCATCCAGGAACAGCGGCTCATCATCGTGTTCATCGGGCATTACCCATTCCTTCCGGAGCAACAGATCCAGGCTGGACCTCCATTCAGCCAACGGTCTGTTCTTGAAGTCCACCACCCCGAAGACCGTCCACTCTTCGAACTCCAGCATGAAGTGGTATTCCGGTGGGAAATTCATGATGATGACGGCACCCAAGGTATCCTTTCGCTTATCCGAATCCTGACTTTTCGCCTGAGACATCCGGTGCACATCCTGAAGCACCTCATCTGCCCAACGGTAGATTTCCTGCACCAGCCCAGCATACCCCATCTTACAAAGATAGAACAACGCCTTATCCATCCCCTCCAGGTGCAAAGGATGAAAATCTGAGTAATACAAGTCGGGCAGATTACGCGTATCCACCTGTCCCGACTTCACCCAATAACGGAAATGGAGCGGCACCGCTATCCACTGAAAGATGAGTTCACGAGCCTCATCCTCACTACAGAAAGCCCCAGAAAGCATCCTTATTTCCAGGTACCTCAGGATGGTAGTATTCCTTTTCAGGAACTGCCAGTTCACCTGAAAGGCAGGGTTCCCGGCCAATCGCTTGCAAAGGAAGTAGTAGCTCGTGTTTATCTCCAGCCCCTTGGCATACTTCAGCAGCACCTCCTCCGGGAAATAACGCGTCAGCAGCCAGCTGCACTGCAGCTCCTTATACACCACCCAGTTTTCCAGGATGAGCGGTTCATACATCGCATGCCAGTTGTCCGTATTCATCAGCTTGGTGTATGCCCATTTCCTATCCGTGGCAGACCCTCGGAGAAAAGCCTTCATAATCTCATGCCGGAAGTGGTTCGTGGTAAACTCATAAGAATAGACCAGCATCCTCCTAGCCTCCGTCACACGCCCACTCTTCTTGTCCGCGTACCACTTCAGGTACTGCTGCGTGGAGTACACCCTCTTTTCCGTGGAAACCAGCGGCCTGGTAAGGTCCACCCCTGCAGGAGCCCTCTTCCCCTCCAGGAAGCTTGAAGCCAGCTTATAGACCGGCCCATCCACCCTGAGCCCCGGCAAGAGCGCCTTTATCTCCTCCCCAGCCATGGATTCAAAGAGATTCCTAAGGAGGTAATATTCCGTGTTATAGAGGGAGTATGCAGGACCATCCAGGAAGCTGGTGGCATCCTTCCATTTCTGGTCTAAATTATAGATTAGTTCTTTTGTGGACATGGTGGTGAGGGAAATAGTAAGTTAATGTTTAGGATTCCAATCCTTTACCGTGTTAATCAGTCTTTCTACAGCCTCCTTATCCTCTGCCAGATAATAGACAGCATAATCCACCCAATTCCCATTCATGAGATAGCATTTCTCATAGAAGCATGCCCGAGGATCAGCGCTTAGTTGTCCAGACATGATGTAATAGTCCTTGCCTTGCTTTTCACAGATATTATCAAAATCAGCAATTTGTTTTACCGCCTCAGCCACAGACCAACCCTCCACATTCGGTTCCACGAACATCACCATCGATATTACGTGTTTTTGTTCGTCAGCGTAATTGAAACGAGCTGTTCCAGGTTCAGCCGTAGTCATCACGAAGAAGTCCGGATAGCTCACCTTCACCTGGTATTCACCATCGGTATAGGTTTTCATCGCTGCAGCATCTATCAGCTGCTTCAGTCCTGCAGCCTCACCTAGTGCCTCTGTTTGTGCCACACTTTCCGTTTCTGCACCTTGCTGGCTTTCCGCTTTATTTTGGCCTCCACAAGAAAGCAGAGACAGTGTGAGTGAAAAAAGAATGAATAGGTTTTTGTTCATAGTGTATGTATATTCGTTATTTTATTTATGATTAAATACACTAATTATTCATTTATCTCTCCAAAGAAATTCCGATATATGACCAAATACTACGGCAAAAATAGTAAATGAAAGTTGGATAGGCCTACCTCAGCTTGATGATGATGTTCTTTACATTCATTTTTCTAAGATATTATTAAATTTTTATTTGATTAAACATTAGTTTGGTAAGAAGGGTGACGAAACATGCCCAATGGGACCTGTCCCCGTTGGGCAATATTTAAGCAGAATATAACCGACGTTGCAACTCAAAATAATGATTTCTAATATCAGCTACAGACATCTGTAATCTTTCTTTTGCATCATTAATTGTACCAAACTTAATATTGATAAAGGTTTTCAACTTATCTATACCAAGTTCTCTAAAACCGTTGCTGACATAGTACTGCAGAATCAGATTGTCGAATTCTTGCTGCTCCTTGATCAAAGATTGTACATACTTTTTCTGCACCAGCTCTACACGCTTTGCCCTCTCCATAGGTGTAGAGTTATAGGCAATGTATTCCAGTACATCGAGCAAGTCGCATTTCTGCATTTTCAGCATGTTCTTCAAGAGGTTCAGCTTTTCCTCTGCAAATCCTGCTTCATCCAGTGTTTTCAACAGTTCTTCACGGGTTTCCGGGTTAGACCATTTTTCTCTCAGGTCATCTGCTCCAGAAAAGAAATCAGGAATCCTGCCGAATAATTTATCTACGTATTCTTCAAGACTGATGAACTCGTCACCAAAGAAGATTTTCTGCTCCCATGTTGTTTGGAGAGAAAGCTTTCTTCCATTGGACAACTTAATATCTATCAGATTGGTTTTCGGTCCTGGACAAGTACAAGGTATATTACCACATACTGGACATGGGTCAGGTTCGTGTACCCCACCACCTCCATCATCGTCTCCGGGATCATAATCACGAGGTTTCTTGTTGCACGTGCAAGGCCAGTTGCCACAAACGGGGCAATAAGTATCACCATCCCAGTCTGGGTCTTTGAACATTTCACTTGCTCCCACAAAGTCATAGATGGTGAAATAATACTTCTTGTCGAACAAACGTGTTCCACGACCTATAATCTGCTTGAACTCCACTATATTATTCACAGGGCGCATCAGTACGATGTTTCGCACGTTTCTGGCATCCACACCCGTACTCAGCTTATAAGATGTGGTCAAGATAGTAGGGAGCAGCTTTTCGTTGTCTTGGAAAGCTCTCAGGGTTGCTTCTCCCACTTCACCGTCATCGGCAGTAACACGCTCACAATAGTTGCTTGCCGGGCGTTTCTTATGCTTGTTCACCATGTCACGGACTATCATGGCATGCTTCTGGGTAGCACAGAAGATGATGGTCTTTTCATCAGGGTCAATCTTTTTCAGGAACTCCTGTACACGGTGTTCATCCCTTTCCTTAATCTGGATTCTGCCATTATAGAAATCCGACTCCGAGTATATCTTTTCCGGATCTACTTCTCCACTCTTTACCACATCACCTTCTTTCCACTGATAGTCATCAATGTTACTTGTAGAGATGTCAACACGGAACGGAACAAGGAAACCATCTTCTATTCCCTGCTTCAGTGAGTATATATAGACAGGTTCTCCGAAGTATGCGTAAGTATTGACATTATCCTTTCTTCTTGGTGTGGCTGTCATACCCAGCTGGTATGCGGAATCAAAGTATTCCATCAGCTTTCTCCACTCGCTTTCATCATTTGCACCACCTCTATGGCACTCGTCAATGATGATGAAGTCGAAGAAATTTCGCTCATACTGCATGTAATAGGGCTGGTCGGTTGAGCCTTCCGGCAGCTGTATGCCTTGTTCCTCTGCCTTTTGGGCGTTTGGAGAAGTCATCATCGTCTGGAAGATGGTGAAGTAAAGATTACGGGCTGTAGGAACCTTGTAATTGTTCTTCCTCAGTTCCTTTGGAGTAATACGGCACATGGCATCTTCCGGGAACTGGTCAAAGTCGTTGATGGCTTGATTAGCCAGAATGTTTCTGTCGGCAATAAATAGGATTCTTGGAGCACGGTCCACATCCCTTATGTTCCACTTGGTCTGTGTCAGTTTCCAACAAATCTGGAAAGCCGTGTAGGTTTTTCCTGTGCCTGTTGCCATGGTCAGCAAGATACGGTTTTTCTGCTTTGCCACAGCTTCCAGCACATTCTTTATGGCTATTTCCTGATAGTAGCGAGGCTGACGGCCACCACTACGATTGAGGGCACAAAGATTGAACTTGTCTCGCCAAGGATTTGCTTCAGGGAAGGTCATCTGCCACAAGTCCTGTGGAGAAGGGAAATGGTTTATATCATGCTCCTTGCTTGGAATGATATAATCTCCCTTGTTGTTCTTGATACCCATGTCGATGAACCAAATCTCATCTCCATTCGTGCTATAGGTATAACGAATCTTCAGCGCATCGGCATAGAGTTTAGCCTGGTCCACACCTTCAGACACATCCTTCTCGTCGCTTTTTGCCTCAATCACAGCAAGTTTCTGCCCCTTGTATTCCAGGATATAGTCAGCCTTCTTGGGGTTCTTATGACCAGTAGTTGTGATACGGCCAGGAGCAATGTATGCACTCTGCTCCACCAGTATATTACTACCTGGAACCACACCCCAGCCGGCATCCCTTAGCTTAGGGTCAATCTTGTTTAACCGTGTCTGCGCTTCGTTCATAGGCTATTCCTTATCTGTATTTTCTTGTTCCACAATTCTTCTTTCCAGTTCCTCCAGCAACTTCAAGTCTTCGTCATCAGCAGTCTGCGCCTCCAATTTTTTACGCTGGATGTTGAAAACATCATAGACCTGCTTTGCAGTTAGTTCTGCTTGATAGTTTGTAATACTACCAGCACCTTGCAGTATGTCTTTTTCCTGGAATGTGAGCAAGCTGTCCACGTTCTTACGCCAATAGTCAAGTGTGAGGTCACGCCGACCCTTTACCCGTTCTTCGGCACTTGTCAGGAAGATATCCACCAGACGGTTCAAAGACTCTATTTCCTCATTCTGCAGGTAGTTCTTTGCAATGATTACATCCCCCTTTCGCACGATGCTGCCTTTCCATGTGGTAAGCCCCATATTGGGCTGTGTGGCATCTGCACGGCTGACAATCAATTCAGCAGCTGTCTTATGAGTAACGGCATAGAGCAGTTTGTTCTGTGTTTCTGCAAAGAACATCTGAGTTGCTTTGTCGCTCTTATCATAGTCGCTGCTGAGTGCAAAGAGATCTCTTATCTTCTGATAGAAGCGTTTTTCTGAAGCCCGGATATCACGGATGCGAAGCAGCAATTCATCGAAGTAGTCTGGCCGTCCGTCAGGATTCTTCAGCCGCTCATCATCCATCGTGAAGCCTTTCACCAGGTATTCCGTCAGATGCTCAGTGGCCCACTGCCTGAACTGAGTACCACGAACACCCCGTACCCGATAGCCCACTGCAATAATCATTTCAAGAGAGTAGAATACCACATTGTAGTTCTTGCCATCAGCGGCAGTAGTCAAATATTCTTTGACAACTGAATTTTCATGTAATTCCTTCTCTTTCAGTATGTTAATGATATGATAACTGATAGTCTGCTTGGAGGTGGCAAAAAGTTCTGCCATCTGCTGCTGGTTCAGCCAAATTTTGCCATCCTTGGCATAGAGGGCTACAGATGCTCGCCCGTCAGCGGTTCGATATATGATGATATTCTGCTGGTCGTTCATTGTTTAGTTAAAATCAAAGTAGTCACTATCAATGGTTTTTATTTCTATAACCTCTCTTGTAGAAACACCCAGATTGAACTGGAGCATATACTTGCAAAGCTGATGACCATCAATAAGAATTATTCTTGCTTCCGCAGCCTTAGCATATTCTATTGCCTGGTTTGAGAAAGTGGAAGTTGTGATGAACACACCTTTCTTGGCGTGATGTGGTGACAAAGCACCTACAAAAGCCTGAAGGGTTGGGCGTCCAATGACTTCACCAGAATATCTCTTTGCCTGAATGTATATTGAGTCTAAGCCAAGGATATCTTCCTTTATGATACCATCAATACCCTCGTCACCTGAATACTTTGTTATGGTAGCCGCATCTTCAATGCTACCACCATAGCCCATCTTTACGAGAAGTTCTACTACCAACTTTTCAAAATCAGAAGGAGAAATATTCTTGACTTTATCCAACAGTTCTGAGATTAAAGCCTCTTCCATTTGATGTACGGCATTGTGAATAGACTCTTCTGGGTCAACAGCATGAGTATCTGGGTCTTTCTCCACTACATCTATCTTAGCTTTTTTCTCTTTGGTAGCATAAAAGAATTGTGGACTGACATTGCCAAATCGGGCAATAAACTCTTTTTCAGTGAAATATTTCACTCCCTCTGCTAGCAGGGCTCGCCCCTCTGCTGTTATTTCATGACGGCCTCTCCCTAATGTCTTTGTCAAACCAGCCTGCCGAAGATATGTCAAAGCCCAATTCACACGCCCATTGAAACGAGAATCACCTTTGCTGTACTTTTCATTAAGATCTTCCTGAGTAATATGAAAGACCTCAATCATTTTTGCACGGGCTTCATTATTCGTTCTTATTTCTCCATCCTTAAGCCACTCAAGGATTGGTATCATGAATTTTTCAAATGATGGTATCATATTCTATTTCTATTCAAATACTTGTCGTAATATTGCTTGTTTCAATGCGTCACACTCTTTTAAAATCTTGTCGTAGTTGGCTTGGAGCTGGTCAACTTTGGACTTGAGGGAGTCTAGGGTTTCGACGATGGATTGCTGCTCGGAAAGAGGAGGTATTGAAATTACAAACCCTTTTATTTTAACCAATGTCACACGAGTTATAGCAGCACCATCCATTTGACTTCGTGTTTGATTATAAATTGATGGGCTATTTAATGTGTAGCATAAGAACTCAGATGATAATACATCCTTATAAGGCTTTATAAGTGCTACGCTTGAAAGCATGCTGAATTCCTCTTCCAATGGATTGACAATAGCAATACCCGTTGTCGCTCCATCTTTTATATATAATACATCTCCCTTTTGAGGATTACATCTTGCTGTGATTTCTTTATGTATATCTTCAGATACATAAGTAACATTGCTAAGATCAAGCCCCCATATTCTAATATTTTTAGCCGTAATATATTTATAATTACCACTCTCGCCGTTAGGTGGAGAATGATGTGTTCCATCAGTTATTTGAGAACAAATTTCTCCCAACTTCTTCTCTTCCCACCCATCTTTTGGTTCAAGCATTTCTTTGAGTGATGCTTGGAAGAGGGCTTTGGCTTCACCCAGGGCTTTTTCTGCATTAGCCTTCATCTCATCTATCTTAGCAAAAGCAGAGTCAAGATAATCAACGATGGATTGCTGCTCTTTAACTGGTCCAATAGGTATTTCAATTGAACGCATCTTCTCTTGGTTGAGTTTTGGAACAGTTACTCCAGTAATATAAGGGAGAAGATTTGAGAAGTTCAAATAATATACTAATAATTCATCAACTAATAAATTCCTCTTGGGTCGTAATGCATGTGCATGATTATTTACCCAAGATTTGCCCTCAATGATATATGCAGATTTTTCACCAGCATCCCATTTTGCACCATCTTCACCTAACAGCACTAACTTTTCATCGAAGATAAAGTCTTTAACATAATCCAAAAGCCCCGTAGCTCCATAATATGGGATTGTACCAGACTCTCTCTTATTTTTTGTTATTGGTTTTCTACGAGAATCTAAAATCTCACAGACCTCCCCTAACTTCTTATATTCCCACCCTTCTTTCATTTCACCATCTCCATTATTTCATCAATAAGGGTTTGATTCTCGTTGTTGAGTGCATAAATGCTTTCAGCAATCTCGCTAGGTGTTCGCTCGTCAACTACCTCTACCTTGTTAGGGTTCTTCACACTGAGGTCGCAAGCATCGTCAAGGGTGCTTACATCAAGTGTCCATGAATGTTCGCTCTCAGCCTTTGTCTTCTGCAAAGTGAGGAACTCCTGCATATCTGCCTCGGTCAGTGGCTGAGTCTTGGTGAAGTGCTTATCTACCTGGTAGTACCAAATCTTCTCCGTTGGCTCGCCTTTGGTAAAAAACAAAACTACAGTCTTTACTCCGGCACCAGTGAACACTCCAGAAGGAAGGTCCAGGACAGTATGAAGGTTGCAATTATCCAAAAGCATCTTCCTTATGGCACTTGCATCACCATTGCTTAGGAAAGTATTCTTGATGACAATACCTGCACGGCCACCAGCCTTCAGCATCTTGATGAAGTGCTGCATGAACATATAGGCTGTTTCAGAAGTGCGAATCTCAAAGTTCTGCAATACCTCACCACGCTCATTGCCACCAAAAGGCGGATTGGCAAGAATAACATTCTTACGGTCGCTTTCCTGAATGGTTGCCAGATTTATGGCCAGGGTGTTTCCATGTGTTATGTTGGGGGCAGATACTCCGTGGAATATCATATTCATGGTTGCTATGATATAAGGCAGACCCTTCTTCTCCTTGCCATAGAAGGTGCTTTTCTGCAAGATGTCATGGTCTTTCACACTCTTTATCTTGTCCTTCATGTAGAGGAAAGCTTCGCAAAGGAATCCTGCAGAACCACAAGCAGGGTCATAGACCGTTTCACCTATCTTGGGGTCAACCACCTTGATGATGCTGCGAATCAAAGGACGAGGCGTGTAATACTCACCACCATTTCTACCTGCATTACCCATGCGCTGGATGTTGCTCTCATAGAGCACGGTCATTTCGTGCTTGTCCTCTGCACTCTGGAAGTGGAGTTCATCAATCATGTTGATAATCTCACGCATATTGAATCCAGAGCGAATCTTGTTATGAAGTTCCCCGAAGATTTCGCCTATCTTATATTCAAGGCTATCCGTTTGGGTAGCAGTATTCTGGAAGTCTTTGAGGTAAGGGAAGAGTTTCTGATCTACAAACTCCACCAGGTCATCACCACTCATGGCATTGACGGTATCAAGAACCATCTTGCCAGTCACAGGGTCTTTCTTCTTGGGTGCTGCCCACTGGCTCCAACGATAGTAACCTGTTACGAGCCGTTTGTAGGTCTTGCCTTCAAGTTCTGCTTCTTCCTCGCGTTCCGTTTCCAGGTCATCAAGGTATTTCAGGAACAGCATCCATGATTTCTGCTCTAGGTAATCCAACTCACTACCGCAGCCCTGCTCCTTCCAAAGTATCTGGTCTATAGCCTTAAATGTATTATCGTATTTCATTTATCAATTATAAAAGTTGTGCTAAGATACAAAAAAACAAGAAACAAATTTACTTAATGTAAATTTTTTGAAGATAAATCTTCATAAATCAATGACTATTGAAGTATTTGGGATATTTAAAACAGCACCCTACAATTATATTCATAAAGCACTTGGCTGCTTACCGTTTCAAATTTAGCAACTTTGTTAAAATGTTCATATAGAATCTTTACCCTTTCCTTAACCAAACCTTCCCAATCGTTCCAGTAGCAGTATTCCAGGTAATTGATTTCATCTTCATCACAATCATCCAATTGGTCATCTTTGATGAATTTGGGCAGAGAGATGAGATTCTTTATCATTTCATAATCCAGCGTTTCATCTGTAAACTCACTCTCCACATCTTTCTCATTGAAAACAAAGTTTCTTTTATTAAAACGACCACTCTGTCGCATTCCAATGAAATGACAAGTGTTGTGCAGCAAAAAAGCCTGCCAAAGTGCCTTGGGTGTCATCTCCACAACCAGCAACTGATAGGGAGGAATATATGGTGGCATAAAGGGAATTTCATCTTTTTTCAACTTACGTCGGGGTTCAGTCCTGAAATAATCTAACATCTTTTCCTCACATTCTTTATAGCATGGCGTTGATCTATGCCGTGCAAAGAGTTTTAAGATGCTATCTGGAATGTCTCCTCGGTAGTCATCCAGCCTATAATGCTGGTGAATATAGATTTTGTTAAGAACCTTAAAGACCATATCCCACTTACTGGTCTTTTCCATTTCCTCTTCATGCTCATTCAGAAAGTTGATGTACTTTCTGTATATTTTCTCCTCGTAGGAAATCTTAAGTTTATTTTGTTCTGCCATAGTTCTATTTTTTTCAATGGCAAAGTTAGTAAATGAGAGTTAGAAATACAAATGAAATAGAATTGCAAGGCTTGAATTCTGAGATAAATAAAGCAGCCCTCCCGAAGGAGAGCTGCTGGTGTTTAAATAACTCGATTTGCGTGGAGGCTATGATGCATTTGCAAAGATAAAGAATTATCGGGAATCACCCAAATTAGGGACGCAGTAGGGAGAAAAAAAATACAGCCCTGTTTCACAACAGAACTGCACTCCCTTTAAAAAATTTACAGGTTATTTCTAACCGCTGCAAAGGTACGCTTTATTCCCGGCTCACCAAATAAAAAGTGAAGAAATAACCCTGCACGAAGAAAAATAATCTTCCGTGCAGGGCTTTTCTTTTATTCTCCCGGTCTCTTGAAAGACCCGCTGGAGAGCATCTTGTCCACGTATGCCTTGAGTCCGAACACTGAGCCGGCATAAATCAATGTCTGTGCAAAGTACCATAACACACTGTCGGAAATCTCTCCCACTGGCTCGGTGAAGAATCCTATGAAGGAGAGGATTACTCCGGTGGTCAGGAGCACTAGGGCTGAAAGAACTGGTTCAAGCCGAAGGTGGTTGCGATGGCTGTGAGGACAGTGATCACAATGTTGATAATCCGGCTCCAGAACATGTTTTTGTTTTCTGCCATAATTGTAAAGGTTTTTGGTTAGGTTAGGAAAGGCAGAGGCGCTGCTTTCCCCGTGGGAAATCCTCTGCCTTTCTAGGTTGTCATTCCAAAATATTGAAACTCTCTCTGGAAGGGTTCACTCCCTGCGCACTGGAGCTTCCCTGTCCGGGCTAGGCTTTAGTCTCCTAAGCCACCGTCTGGGTCGGTTGAGCCACCTTGGTCATTAGTACCACCCTGGTTGTCAGTGCCACCTTGGTTGTCTGAGCCGCCCTGCTCTGCATTGCCGGAGTTGGTGTTCTCGTTGTCTTCCACCTCGCCTGGGTCTGCGCTGGTCACGGTCTTCACCACCTTGCCGTTGCGGTCGTAGCAGGTAATGTTGATGCTCGTATCCTTCAGCTCCTGCTTG
>ONDM01000012.1 GCA_900316585.1 uncultured Prevotellaceae bacterium
CTTCCCATTCCGAACAGAGAAGTTAAGCTCACTAACGCCGATGGTACTGCGATGCAATGTGGGAGAGTAGGTAGGCGCCGTCTTAATCAATCGGGAGACTTCAGGATTCATTTCCTGAGGTCTCTTTTTTTGTATCTGTTTTTTTACTACCTTTGTGAAGTAAATATGAATGTATATGGATACAGCATTATATCTTATTCCAGTAGAATTAGGTGATACTCCTGTTAATCAGGTGCTTCCTGATTATAACCATAAAGTTATCTTAAATATAAGGCATTTTATTGTAGAAGATGTGCGTTCTGCTCGTAGATTTCTAAAACGGGTGGATAAAGACATTAATATTGATGAACTTACTTTTTATCCATTGAATAAACATACCTCTTATAAAGAAATATCTACTTATCTTGAACCTTTAGAAAAAGGTAATTCAATGGGGGTAATCTCAGAGGCCGGTTGTCCGGCTGTGGCAGATCCTGGAGCAGATGTGGTAAGTATAGCTCAACGTAAAAATTTGAAAGTGGTTCCATTGGTTGGTCCATCGTCTATCATTATGTCGGTGATGGGAAGTGGCTTCAATGGGCAAAGCTTTGCTTTCAATGGCTATCTTCCCATTGAACCAACTGAGCGCACAAAGAAGATAAAACAATTAGAGACTCGTTCATATACAGAGAGTCAGACTCAAATTTTCATAGAAACCCCTTACCGAAATAGTAAGATGATTGACGACCTTTTGCGAACTTGTCGGCCTCAAACCATGCTATGTATTGCAGCAGGAATTACCTGTGAAAACGAGTATATTCGTACGCGGAGTATTCAGACTTGGAAAACGGCGAAAGATATTCCCAATTTAAGCAAGACGCCATGTATATTCCTTATATATAAAGATCAATAAAAAAGCGGGTCTAAAAACCCGCTTTTTTATTATTTCAGATTTCGGAGTAGGAAATCATTGATTCTGTTAAAGAGATGAAGTCTAGTATTGCCTCCATTGATACCATGGTTACGGTTCGTGTAAACCTGCATCTCAAACTGCTTATTAGCTTGAACCAATGCTTCGCTGTATTCTGCAGCATTACGGAAATGCACATTGTCATCGGCAAGACCATGAACTAATAGTAGGTTGCCACTTAATTTGTCGGCACGATTGATAGGACAGTCGTCATAACCTGCACTGTTTTCCTGAGGGGTACGCATGAACCGTTCTGTATAAACAGTGTCGTAATATCGCCAACTTGTAGGAGCTGCGACTGCAATACCACACTTGAATACAGGACGTCCCTCACTCATGCTCATCAGCGTATTGAAACCACCATAGCTCCATCCCCAAATGGCAATGTTGTCTTTATCAATATAAGGTAATGTTCCCAGATAAAGAGCAGTCTCTACTTGGTCCTTAGCTTCTTTGTTTCCGATATTCAGGTAAGTACATTTCTCAAATTCAGCTCCACGACCACCGGTGCCCCGACCATCAACGCATACACAGATGAAACCCTCAGAACACAGAAAACTTTCCCAAAGTCCACCATTTCCACGTCCACCTATAGACCATGAGTCTACTACTTGTTGGCTTCCGGGACCACTGTACTGGAACATAAGTACAGGATACTTTTTATTCGCATTGAAATTGGCAGGCTTAATCATGTAGCCATTCAGCTGTACCCCTTCACCTGTAGTGAAACTGAAGAACTCCTTCATACCTAGTTCTTTTGTAGACAAAGACTGATTCAATACCTTATTGTCGACCAAAGTACGTAGAACTTTACCCGTATTGTCATTGATTGTACATACATAAGGTGTATTGGCATCACTCCAAGTATTTAGGAAATACTTCTTATTGGCACTGAAAAGTGCGTTGTTAGTACCATCCTTACTGGTTAGACGAGTCTTTTTCCCTTTACTGTCAATTTTGTATACATTCTTACGCAAAGGGCTACCCTCATTGCTCTGATAGTAGAAGGTGTTTGTTGATTCATCCCAACCATAAAAATTAGTAACCTCAAAATCTCCGTTAGTAATCTGACGGATAAGCTGGCCATTGAAATTATATAGGTAAAGATGATTATGTCCACTCTTCTCACTTTGAACAACAAAATTCTTATCATAGAATGCAATATTACTGTAAGCAGATTCATTAACGTACTGAGGCTCCTCATCGCGTAGAATCAGTTCACACTCCGTGCTTCTAGGATTACCCATGTAGATATCGAAACGATTCTGATGACGGTTCAGAGTCATGATTGCCAATTTTGTAGGGTCTTTTGTGAAATAGATACGTGGAATATACCCATCGGCATCCAATGGCAGTTTCATTTCACGGATAGCCCGACTTTTAATGTCGAATGTCTTTACGCAAACCTTACTGTTGTTTACTCCGGCAACAGGATATTTGTAGCTATATTCTCCTGGGTAAAGTGAATAGTTCTCAATTTTTGGAGCTAACCCTTGATATAGGGTGAACTTGAATTCGGGAACTTCGCTCTCATCGTAACGAATCCATGCAAGCATCTGGCTGTCAGCACTGAAATCAAAAGCACGGCTGAAACCAAATTCTTCTTCGTTAACCCAGTCAGGAATACCATTTAAAATCTTATTATATTCCCCATCCTTGGTTACTTGGCTTTCAGAGTTGTTGTACAACATCTTGATCAGAAAAATGTTGTTTTCTCTTACGAAGGCAATCATTGTACCATCGGGGGAGAACAAAGGTTCCTGCTGAGGACCATTCTTGGAAAGTGGGGTCAGGGTACGATTCTTTATATTGTATATATAATACACAGCTGTGGACGAATGACGGTAGATAGCCTTACGTTCAGTTTGGATTAGGATATTATCCTCTGTAGGAGAAACGATATAGCCGTTGATACGCTGCAATTTCACATTACGGGCTGTATTCACATCAAAGACAGTTTCAACCAATTCTCCAGTCCTGAAAGAATAACGCTGAATTTTAGTGCCACCGTCTGTGATTTGCAGGAAACTTTCACCATCACGGGAAGGATTCCACCCGTAGATACTTTGTGCACTATATTTGCCACCCATGACATCCTCCAATTTCAGTTTCTCTTGTGCTGAAACAGGAAACAAGGCTGTGACCATTAAAAGCAAGGTCAAAATCTTTTTCATATTTGTATTTTTTAGTTCTTGTTTTGATTGCAAAGATACATTTTTAATTTGGAAAAACAAAAAAGGCGACTTCCACTTGGATGTCGCCTTTCAATACCCTTATGTATGAACAATTATTCAGCTCACTGCATGATTATTATCTCCATGGAATAGAAGTGCAAACCACCAAATAGCAAAAGTGTATACTGCAGCTCCAATTAAACTTAATGTGATAGTATTGGTCAGGAGAACTAAAATAATGAACAGCACTACAAAGGCAAGACCTAATAAACTCTTCTCTTTCATAATACAAAGTTTTTTAGTTGTTACTCCTCCTGCATTGACAAAATGTCATCACATGCATTAATTATCACTACAAAAATAATAATAATGCTTACTAATAGCAAATTTGTTAGATTGTTTTTCAAGATTATTTTTCTTGACTCAAATCAAAGTTACAATCTAAAAAAATGGGTGCGCTAACAATTGCTTATTAATTAAAAAACCGATACCTTTGCATGGGAAAGTGAAAGATTTTAGAAAAATGAAAGATTACGGTACATTCTTGAAAGAACAATTTCCTGATTTTAAGGTTCAAAAGATAGCCATCAATGCCGGATTTACCTGTCCTAACAGGGATGGCTCCATAGGAACTGGAGGATGTACTTATTGTAATAATCAGACTTTCAATCCGGAGTATTGTACTACCGATAAATCTGTAAAGAATCAGTTGGAGGAAGGAAAGCACTTTTTTGCCCGAAAATATCCTACTATGAAGTATCTAGCATATTTTCAGGCTTATACCAATACCTATGGAGAATTTCAAGTTTTGAAGCAGAAATATGAGGAAGCCTTACAAGTGCCGGATGTGGTAGGTTTGGTCATTGGTACCCGTCCTGACTGCATGCCAGATGATCTTCTTGACTATCTGACAGAGTTGAACCGGAAGACATTTCTTTTGGTAGAATATGGTGTGGAAAGTACCAATGATGAAACTTTGAGACGGATTAATCGTGGGCATACCTATGGAGTTGCCAAAGATATTATTCAGAAAACTGCTGACAGAGGAATTATGGTAGGGGTGCATATGATTCTAGGGCTTCCAGGGGAGGAGCATGATGAATTGATGCGTCAAGCTCAGGAGGTGGCCAAACTTCCGATTACCACATTGAAACTTCATCAGCTACAATTAATTAAAGGTACTAAAATGGGGCGGGAGTATGCAGAGAACCCAACTTTATTCCATATTTATACGGCAGAAGAATACATAGATTTAGTACTGGACTATATTCAATATCTACCAGAGGATCTGGTCTTGGAACGATTTGTTTCCCAATCTCCTAAGAATTTATTGATAGCTCCAGACTGGGGACTAAAGAATCATGAGTTTACTGATAAAGTAAGAAAGATTGCTGCAGCTAGAGGCATTAGTCTTTACTAGCATTCTTCCTATTCTTTCTAAGTTGTTCTGCAATAGCCCATTGCAGTGCGGCTTCCTCTTCCTTTCCACATAAAGAAAGAGCGTCACCGAATTTTTCGTGTGCATTGGCATTTTTAGGCTTCAGACTAGTTGCCTTGTCGAAATCGTTTGCAGCTTCTTCTGGTAGATTTTGGGCCAGACGGCTCTTTCCTCGGTTGTACCATGCCTTAAAATTACCAGGTGCCATTTCCAATACCTTATTATAACAGGCACATGCCTCATGATGATCCCCAATGTCGGCAAGGGTGATTCCTTTACGGATTAGAGCATCGGCGAACTTAGGATTCAGTTTCAGAGCTTTATCATAATTAGCCAAAGCTGCTTTTGGGCCGTGTGCATCAGTGATGCACATATTTCCCAGTTCATAGTATTCCTCCGCCACTTCAATCAGCATATCTTGTTGTTTCTGAATTTGCTTCTGCAAGTCTTCATTCTCCCTCTTCAGTTTATTGATGATGTTTAGTTTTCGGGAAATAAAGCGCCTGATAATCGGCTTTTCAATATCATAGCGTGAACGAATGGCTTTAAAGAATTCATCCAACATTTCCGGGAATTTGCCAGCATTGAACAGGTTTACGGTATTCTCGTAATAGATATCAGCCTGTGCCTGTTTCATAGCACGGTCCACTGCCTGCTTATCATTGAACCGTTTGGCAAAGTTAACTATATCTGGGCGGACAAAGACATCATTCCGTTGGATTTCTTTTTTTAGACAGATTCCGTCGAGTGAAGTGCATCTGGACAGAGCTACATATGCCTGACCACCTGCAAACACACCCCCTGTGAAATCGATGGATACTCTACTGAAAGTTAATCCTTGGCTTTTGTGAATGGTAATGGCCCATGCCAGACGTATAGGGAACTGTATGAAAACTCCCAGTTCCTCTTCCTCAATCTTCTTCTCCTCTTCGTTGTAAAAGTAGCGTACATTGCTCCAGCTTTCTTTGCGTACTTCCACGGCTCTATTGTCTTCAGTAATGATGTACAAGAGTTGGTCTTCTTCATCAATAGCTTCGATGGTGCCAATGGTTCCGTTTACCCATTGTTTATCTTGGTCATTTTTGATGAAAATGATTTGTGCACCTACCTTTAGTTCCAAATCCATCAGTGTAGGAAGCGAAGTTTCTGGAAATTCACCTCTGATTTCCCCTTGGAAGATAACAGGATTATCGGGAAGTTCCTTTAATTTCTGGTCATTAATAAAGTCCACATTGTCCCTGCGTGTGGCAAGTGTAACATACATATCGTGATGTACTCCTGTGAAGTCGGCATCTATGCGAGTGTTCAGCAACTGAAGGTCGGCATCGCCCACTGAATTAGTACGGATATGGTCCAGCACGTTGACAAAGACAGGATCCTTCTGTCTGTATACCTTCTTCAACTCAATGGCTACCAACTCCATTTGGTCGAATACATGAGCGGAAAAGAAGAATGGGTTGGGATAGAATCGGTTCAGTAACTCTCTTTCATCTGCTTTGACTACAGGTTCAAGCTGGAAGACATCACCAACCAGCAACATCTGTTTGCCGCCAAAAGGTTCACGCATGTTTCTGTTATATATCCTGAGCACCTTATCTATAAAGTCGATAATATCAGCTCGCACCATAGAAATCTCATCGATGATGATTAGTTCCACCTCTTGCAACAACTTACGTGTAGCTTGATTATACTTCAGTGTTTCCTTTATCTTTCTCAATGAATACTGTTGGTCGTCAGGCAGTAGAGGGTGAAAAGGAAGCTTAAAGAAACTATGAAGTGTGGAACCACCTGCATTAATGGCTGCAATTCCAGTAGGAGCCAGTACCACATGTTTTTTCTTTGTATGTGAGCAGACGTATTTCAAGAACGTAGATTTACCTGTACCAGCCTTTCCAGTTAGGAAAACGGAATGGTGAGTATACTGAATGAGCCTTAGGGTAGTCTGGAATTCAGGGTTGTTTAAATCTATTTCTTTAACCTCCATAAACGTTCTTGATTTAGGTCACAAAAGTACTATTTTTTACTGGAAATCCCTTGAATAATTTACTCCTATTTAGAATTTCGATGTAACTTTGCAGTGAAAAAGAAGGATACGTTTTAAAGGATAAAAGATAGAGTATGGATATGGAATCATTTGAGGATTTTCGAGAGAATCTGTATGATTTTGCTTTAGAGATTTTAGGTCCTACAATAGGGCGTTGGGTATTGGGTAAGTAATTTAGGATAGGAAAAAGGCCGCTCTCTTTATGAGAACAGCCTCTTTTTTTCTTTATTTCTTAGTATATTGTATCTATGGAAATAATCTCTTCTCTGATTGGGTAACTCTGAATAGTATCAGGAATGGCTTGTATGGTATCGGTATCGGATGGCTCATAATAATAAGGCTCTTCTATTATTTCACCAATATCTTCTAGTGGATCTTTAGGGAACATACCTTGATAATGCTTGAAGTTAGGATCTTTCAGAACCTCTTCCATAAAATAGCCAAATATTGGTAGAGCGGTACGGCTGCCTTGTCCCAATTCTCCTGTACGGAAATGGATACAACGGTATTCGCCACCCACCCAGGCTCCTCCTACCAAATTACGGGTTGTACCGATGTACCATGCATCGGAATGGTTGCTAGATGTACCAGTCTTTCCTCCAAAATTAGTGTTGTAATTATGAATTTTGAACCGCCACAGGGCCTGTGATGTTCCTCCATATTCTCTCATTCCAGCTAACAACAGTTGTTGCATCATCCAGGCAGAGCGGTAGGGAACTGCCTGAATTGGTTTCTCATCGGCACTGAAAATAATTTTACCATTACGATCCAGAATCTTGGTAACTAACACTGGGGCTAGATATTTACCATCATCCACAATAGTACAATAGGAATTCACTAGTTCCAGAAGATTCACGTCGCTGGAACCTAGACTTAAAGAAGGTACAGTATCCAGTTGGGATTTGATACCCATGCTGTGAGCCGTTTTAATCACATTCTCTATTCCTATCTCAGTTCCCAGTTTAGCAGCTATGGTATTAACACTCTGTGCAAAGGCACGCCGTAAAGTCATGTTGGCACCAGTACTGTACCCATTTGCATTATGAGGGGCCCAATATTCCTTCTTCCCTTTTATTCTTTCAATAGGAACAGAAAAATAGGAATCTGTTCTTCTAGTGAACTGGGTAAGCCCCTGGTTCATAGCTTCTGTATAAACGAAAAGTTTAAATGTAGAGCCTGGCTGTCTTCCTGCAGTAACCTTGTCATATTTCCAAGCTGAGAAATCTAAATCGCCTACCCAAGCCTTTACCTGACTGGTTTGGGGTTCCATGACTACGAAACCACAATGCAAGAACCGTTCTGTATACCGGATAGAGTCCATGGTGCTCATCATGGTGTCTTTCATGCCATCGTAGGTAAATACCTTCAGCTTGTGAGGCTCATTCATATAGAATTTGATGGAATCTTTCTGTCCATTATATTTGTCATCCAAAATCCTATAATAGATACTACGTTTGGCCAAGTCTTCAATGAAGTTTGGCATGACGCGCCCTCGTTCGTCCCGCCATGGCTCTTGACCTCGCCAATGGTCATCAAACTTCTCCTGTAGTTGTTTCATTTGCTTGATGGCAGCCTCCTCAGCATATTTCTGTAGGCGAGTGTCAATGGTAGTGTAAATTTTCAGACCATCGGAATAGAGGTCATAGCCATTTTCCTCGCACCAGTCTCTTAGATAGTTGGCTACTGCCTGTCGGAAATAAAGAGCCTGTCCGTCATAGTTGTTCTCTACTGAATAGTTCAAGTGTATTGGAATCTGTGTCAGCGAGTCATATTCTTTCCGGCTGATAGCATTGTGCCTCAGCATATTTCCTAGCACTATATTCCGGCGAGCCAAACTATTCTTTGGATTCAAACGTGGGTTATAAGTGGTGGTAGCTTTAAGCAAACCTACCAAGACTGCACTCTGCTCGTAATTCAGCTTGTCAGGAGTTGTATTGAAATAAGTCTTTGCTGCAGTTTTGATACCATAGGCATTGGAACCAAAATCCACCGTATTAAAGTACATTGTAAGAATTTCCTGCTTATTGAACTTCATTTCAATTTTAGTTGCTGAAATCCACTCTTTCATTTTCATGATGAACAGTCTAAGTCCAGGAATTTTACCACAAAGACCAGTAGAGTATTCCGTGCGAACACGGAACATGTTCTTCACCAACTGTTGAGTGATGGTAGAAGCGCCACGGGCATCACCATGAAGCATATCCTTGAAAGCAGCTGTCAAGCCCACTACATCAATACCTTTATGCAAATAGAAACGCTCATCTTCTGTATTTATCAGTGTCTCAATCAAAATTGGACTGATTTCTTCATATTCCACTGGAGAACGGTTTTCATTGAAGTATTTACCCAGTAGCTTGTTGTCTGCACTATACAGAAAAGATGCCTCATTGACAATAGGGTTTGAGATAGTCTCCATGCTAGGAGACTTTCCGAACAAGAACAAAAAGTTATTGTCTATAGCCAACAAAAACAAGAAGAAGAAAATGATAAAGCTCAAAATGCCTGCTATCAATTTTCTCCACCAGGGTTTTCCTTTGAATTGGTGTCCATACCAGTATAAAGGAGTCAACAGTTTCCTTATTATTTTTGACATCAGTTTAATAATTGTCTATATATTCAAGAATGGCTTTACTGTCATCTGGGTGAAACCACTTGATTCTTTCATTTTTTTTGAACCAAGTCATTTGCTTTTTGGCATAGATACGGGTATTCCGTTTGATTTTTTCTACAGCCATATCCAGGGGCCAATCACCATCAAGATACTTAAAAAGTTCTTTGTAACCCACAGTGTTCAGTGAATTCAGTTCTCTATATGGCAGAACGCTTTTTACTTCCTCCAGTAGCCCGTCTTTCATCATTTGGTCTACCCGTTGTCCGATTCGGCAGAACAGCTGTTCTCGGGGCCGTTGTAGTCCTATCCAGATAATCTGGAAAGGTCGTTCTTTTATTACAGCCTTGCGGAAACTAGTGAAAGTCCTGCCTGTCATATAGCAGATTTCCAGAGCATGCACTACACGTTTATGGTTTTTTAGATCCACAATCTGGTAATAATCAGGATCAAGCATCTTCAGTTCAGCCGTCAAAGCATCCAGACCGTCCCTTTCAAAGTGCTCCTTGACCATCTGACGGGTATCCTCATCCACTGTGGGTATGTCATCTATTCCCTTAGTCACAGCGTCAATGTACATCATGCTTCCACCCGTCATGAGCAGTTTGTCGTGATTATGAAATAAACGCTCCATCTCACTAAGTGCATCTTGCTCATATTGGGCCGCACTATAATAATCAGTGAGATGGAGTGTTCCTATGAAGTAATGTTTGACACGGGCAAGCTGTTCAGGCGTAGGGGATGCGGTTCCAATCTTGAGTTCTGAGTACATTTGGCGGGAATCTGCCGAGATTATCGGAGATTTCAGATGCTCAGCCAGTTTCAGACTCAATTCTGTTTTGCCGACTGCTGTAGGCCCCAAAAGCACCACCAGCGTCTTCATCAGTCATCGGTCAATTAATCCTCAAAAGGGTTACCATCGGTAAACTCAAAGCCCTCTGGGTCGAATTCATCTTCGCTGAAATCCTCACTTCCGTAGAAGTTTTCGTCCAGGTCCATTGAACCTCCCATGTTCTTCATCGCATCATCGAAGTCGACCAGCTGCTTTGGGGCTTCACCACTCTTGCGGGTAATTTTTGGAGCCTTTAGGTTCTTGCTGAATTCCACCTGAGTCAGTTCCATGAACAGACAGCGTTCAGCCATAGGGTCGAAGATGTAGATTAGGCGCTGCCCCTCATCTTCCAGCAGTTCATCTAAGCGAGTGTTACGCATGACATAGGAATCCTCGTCGGCATTGGTATTGCCCATGTCTTCCAAGGTGATTTCCTGCTCTTTTTCCCATCTTTCACTGCAGATGAAGAAGGAAGTCATTTGGTCATCAGGATAGCCACATGTTGAAAGAATAGTCTTGTGGAGATCCTGGAATGTGGCATTGCCATCAATTCTAATTTCACGTACGAAGTCGTCAACCTCGTCAGAGATAACTGTAAAAGTAAATACCATAATTATTTAACTATACCTCGTTTTGAACTTTCAATAAATTCAGTGATATATTTGACCTCAGGAGTTTGAGGCAAATCCGTCTTCAGTTTCTGTACGGCATCTTTCACGTTCAGTCCTTCGGAATAGACGATACGGTATGCTTCATGAATTTGGTCGATAGTTTCATTGCTGTATCCTCTACGGCGAAGACCCACCAGGTTCAAGCCGCAATATTTTACAGGCTCTCTGCCCACAATAGTGTAAGGAGGAATGTCGGACCCAAGGCGTGTGCCACCTTGAATCATGACGAAACCTCCGATGTGAGTAAACTGATGTACCAGTACAACTGCACTTAAAATTGCATTGTCGTCAATGACAACTTCGCCAGCCAATTTGGTCTGATTACCAATAATACAGCCACTGCCCACCACACAGTCATGTGCCACATGTGCACCTTCCATCAGCAGGTTGTTATTGCCTACAACGGTCTTGCCCAATGCTGCTGTACCACGGTTAATGGTTACATTTTCACGGATTTTGTTGTTGTCACCAATTTCAGCAGTGGTTTCTTCACCACGGAATTTCAGATCTTGGGGAATGGCACTGATGACAGCACCAGGGAAGAATATATTACCATTGCCGATTCGTGCTCCGTAGAGAATGGTCACACCATTCATCAGCACGTTATTATCGCCAATTACAACGTTCTTGTCTATGAAGCAGAATGGGCCTATTTCACAGTTCTCGCCAATTCTAGCCTCTGGGTCGATATATGCTAAAGGACTGATTTTACTCATATCTGTTTTATTTATTCTGTGTAATTTGTGCAGTGAAAGTAGCTTCGCAGACAATAGACTCTCCTACAAAGATGTAGCCCTTCATTGTAGCTATGCCACGACGCAAAGGAGTTATCAATTCCACACGGAATAGCAAGGTATCACCTGGAACTACTTTTTTGCGGAATTTAACGCCATCTATTTTCAGGAAGTATGTACTCCACTTTTCTGAGTTCTCTATCTGGTTTAATGCCAGCAAACCTCCACATTGAGCCATAGCCTCAATTTCCAGAACTCCAGGCATTACAGGCTCATTAGGGAAGTGCCCTAGGAAGAATGGCTCGTTGCTTGTGATGTTTTTCACTCCGACGATATAGTTCGCACCCAGTTCAATGACTTTGTCCACCAACTGCATAGGATAGCGGTGAGGGAGAAGTTCACGGATGCGGTTGATGTCCATGACTGGTTCCTTGTTCGGGTCATAGACTGGAGCCTGAACCTCATGCTGCCGGATTTCTTTGCGCATAAGACGAGCAAACTTGTTATTGATAGTGTGCCCAGGACGAGTTGCTATGATTCTTCCCTTGATTGGTCGGCCAATCAATGCCATGTCGCCAATGATGTCCAGCAATTTGTGACGTGCTGGCTCATTCTTCCAAACTAAAGGTTTGGTTTGGATATAACCCAATTCCCTGGCATCGCGATGCTCTACACCAATAGAGTCAGCCAAGCTGTCAAACTGGTCTTGAGGAAGTTGATTCTCATAAATGACAATGGCATTGTCCAAGTCACCACCCTTGATTAATCCTGCATTCAGCAGAGGATGAATTTCACGGACAAACACAAACGTACGACTAGCTGCAATTTCTTTGTTGAAGTTGCGCATGTCATCCAAGGTGGCAAAAGAACTGGAAAGTACCGTACCACCGAATGATATCATTGAAGTGATGGAGAATTCCTCGTCAGGCAGTATGGTGATGCAGGAACCGGTATTTGCATCCTTTATTTCAAATTTCTTATGAATGACATAAAAGTCTTTCGGAGCATTCTGCTCCTCCAGGCCGACCTGCTCAATTTTGTTGACATATTCAATGGCACTTCCGTCCAATATAGGAAATTCAGGACCGTTTACCTCCATCAGACAGTTGTCAATGCCATTGGCATATAGTGCAGCTAGTGCATGCTCCACTGTACTGACGCGGGCATTGCCATTTGCCAACACCGTACCACGCTGAGTGTCAACTACATTTTCTGCTATGGCATCAATGACAGGCAGGTCAGGAAGGTCAATTCGCTTAATCTTATATCCATGGTTCTCTGGGGCAGGGTTGAAGGTCACGGTCAGGTTCAAGCCTGTGTGCAGTCCCTTGCCGAAAAGTGAGAAGCTTCCTTTTAATGTCTTTTGTTTAAACATATATTGTTTGTTAGTTTAATTTCTTTTCTAGTTCATCAACTTTCTTCTGAAGTGCCTTCAGTTGTTCCACAAAGTCAGGCAACATACGTTGTGCCGCATTGATCTTCAGGTATTTCTTAACCTCTACGGAGTATGTACCCATATGGGCAGTCCCTGGTTGTCTGATGGACTTTGTGATACCGGTCTTGGCTCCAGTCTGAGTGTGGTCGGCTACTTTCAGATGGCCGGCAATACCAGTCTGTCCACCAAACATGCACCACTCACCAATTTTTGTTGAACCCGCAATGCCAGTATGAGCAGCCATAACAGTATGGCTTCCGATTTCCACATTGTGTGCAATCTGAATCAGATTATCCACCTTGACACCGGCATGAATCACGGTAGCACCCATTGTGGCCCGGTCAACACAAGTGTTGGCACCGATTTCCACATTGTCCTCTAGAATGACAATGCCAATCTGAGGAATCTTCTCATATCCTTGAGGAGTAGGTGCAAACCCGAATCCATCGGCTCCAATTACACATCCGCTATGGAGCACACAGTTATTGCCTACCTTACAACCATGATAAATATTTACGTTGCTGTACAGGATGCAGTTTTTCCCGATCTCAGCACTATCACCTACGAAAGCATGAGGATAAATTTGAACGCCGTCGCCAATAACAGCGTTCTCACCGACATACGCGAATGGACCCAAATAGACATTCTCACCAATTTTGGCACTGGGAGAGACAAAAGCCAGAGGATCAATACCTGTGTGCTTAGGTTTCATGGACTCATATAGAGTAAGCAGCTTAGCCAGGCTTTCATAAGCATTGTCTACCTTGATAAGGGTAGCTTGAACGGGTTGTTCAGGGATGAAATCCCTATTTACCAGCACTACACTACTTTTTGTTTTGTAAAGATAAGGGATATATTTGGGATTAGATAAAAAGGACAGTGCACCAGGCACTCCTTCTTCAATTTTTGCAAAAGTATTCACGCAGGCATTTGCATCACCTACTATTTCTCCTTGAAGATACTCTGCTATTTGTTTTGCTGAAAATTCCATTTCTCTAGTTTGGTATTTGAAATTCACTGCAAATTACGCAAAAATTCTCGAAATAACCTTATTAAAAAGGTAAAAAGTGTAGAAAAAGGGGAGAATAGATGAGATAAGTCAACAAATAAGACATTTTACCTTTGGTAGCAGAGGTAATGCTTGCGAACTTTCTTGCTGAGTAATTCCACGTTCAGCATGTCGCTGACCTGACTGATATCTTTACTGCTGCCATCGTCAAAAAGAATCTCTATGCTGTCGTCTTCCATACGATACATGTCTTTCTGTACAGTGCTGGCATCCACCAGGTATGAGGTTTCTTCGTATGGTAGCTTGTAGCGTTCTGCCAATTCGGTCCTGATTACTGTGATTTTTTCTTCTGATGCTGGTTCATCTGAGACTTCCACTTTAAAAATCCTCCGGTTGACCATATCTTGGCTCAGCAGGGAAAGAACCTTGTCGGGGTGATGACACCATACCTTTAGGGCACACCAGATGTCATTGTCATCTAGCAGTGCATAGTTTTCCAGGGCCTCAGGATGGGCATCCCACCATGCCTTGTCGACCGGATTTTTCAAGAAATAGGAAAGTGCAGGTGAGGCAAAAAGGTCTACACCTTTCTTACTAAGCTCTTCAGCTCGGACGAGGACGTTTATGAGTACTTTCTCAGCAGCCACACTGGTTTTATGCAGGTAAACCTGCCAATACATCAACCGCCTGTTCATCAGGTAGTTCTCAATGCTGTAAATGCCTTTCTTCTCCACTACCAGATGGTCGTCTTTCACATTTAGCATACGGATGATGCGAGCACTGCCTATGTTTCCTTCTGTGACGCCTGTGAAGAATGAGTCTCTACGGAGATAATCCAGACGGTCCATGTCCAGCTGACTGCTGATTAACTGGTGTAGGAACCGCTTGGGGTAATGATCCTTGAAGATTTCAATGGCCAGATTCAACTGGCCTTTGAAATCATTGTTGATTTTCTGCATCAGCATGAGAGAAATATCCTCATGTTCCACACCTTGCACAAGCGTGTGTTCCAGCACATGAGAGAAAGGCCCATGACCGATATCATGAAGCAAAATGGCAGCTTGCACCGCTTCTGCTTCGCTGTCAAAGATGAAATTGCCTTTACGTTTCAAGGAAATAATGGCCTCACTCATCAGGTGGAAAGCACCCAGTGAATGCTGAAAACGAGTGTGCTGGGCTCCAGGGTAAACGTTGGAACTCAACCCCAACTGCTTGATCCGGTTAAGTCGCTGGAAAAGCGGATGCTTAACGATATCAAGCAGCAGTCCGGTTGGTATCTGGATGAACCCGAAAACAGGGTCGCTGATGATTTTGGCCATGTAAAAGTATCAAAGGTTGGCTAATTGAGCAGCCATCTGCTGCTGAACCTCCTTAGCTTTCTGTCCGGCAACCTCTGCAAATCTTTCGGTATTGTCGGCATAGATGATGGCACGTGAACTGTTCACCAGCAAGCCGCAAGTGCTGTTCATGCCATATTCACAAACATCCTCAAGAGAACCACCTTGTGCACCGATGCCAGGCACCAGTAAGAAATGGTCAGGAACAATCCGCCGGATGTCTTCTAACATCCCTCCTTGGGTTGCGCCAACCACATACATCATGTTGTCTGCATTTCCCCACTTCTGTGAAGTTCTTAGCACTTTTTCAAATAATCTCTCGCCATCGTTGTCTTCCATGAACTGAAAGTCAAGGCTTCCCTTATTGCTGGTAAGAGCCAAAAGAATGACCCATTTCCCTTCATATTTCAGGAATGGTGAGACACTGTCTTCACCCATATAAGGAGCTACAGTAAGTGAGTCCACATTGTATTCTTCAAAGAAGGTACGGGCATACATGGCACTGGTGTTCCCTATGTCACCTCGTTTGGCATCAGCTACGATGAACTGATCAGGGTAGTTGTCCTTCAAGTATTTGATAGTCTTTTCAAAACTGATCATACCCTTTACTCCAAAGGCCTCATAAAAAGCTAGATTGGGCTTGTAGGCTACGCAGTAAGGAGCAGTAGCTTCAATAATGGCTTTGTTGAATTCGAAGATTGGGTCTTCCTCCTTTAGCAGGTGCTGCGGAATCTTCTTGATGTCAGTGTCCAGACCTACGCAAAGGAAGGACTGTTTCTTTTTGATATTCTCAAATAATTCTTGTCTTGTCATAAGGATGTTCTTTATAGTTCGCTTTCTTTCAAACGTTCTGCATTCTCGGCTACAATTAGATGATCAATGACATCCTGAATGTTTCCATCCATGAAAGCATTCAGATTGTAGATGGTGTAATTGATACGGTGATCGGTCACACGACCTTGCGGATAATTGTATGTCCGGATTTTTGCTGAACGGTCTCCTGTGCTCACCAACGTCTTACGGCGATTGGCTATGTCGTCCATATATTTCTGATGTTCCCGGTCATAGATATAAGTACGCAAACGTCCCAAGGCACGTTCTTTGTTCTTAGGTTGGTCTCGGGTCTCAGTACATTCTATCAGAATTTCCTCGGTAACTCCTGTGTTCGGGTTTGTCCATGGATAGCGGAGGCGCACACCTGATTCTACCTTGTTTACATTCTGACCGCCTGCACCTCCACTACGGAAAGTATCCCACTTGATGAGTCCTTCGTGGATTTCCACATCAAACTCATCAGCTTCCGGCAGGACTGCAACTGAGGCTGCAGAAGTATGCACTCGCCCTTGCGTCTCCGTGACGGGGACGCGCTGGACACGGTGAACACCACTTTCATACTTCAGGGTACCATACACTTTTTCACCGGTTACCGTGCAGATGATTTCCTTGTAGCCTCCTACTGAGCCTTCAGTAAAGCTGCTTACCTCATAATGCCAGCCCTTCAGGTCGAAGTATTTGGTATACATACGGAAAAGGTCTCCGGCAAAAAGAGATGCCTCATCTCCGCCCGTACCACCACGGATTTCCAAAATTGCATTCTTGTCGTCCTCCGGATCTGCCGGAATCAGCATGATTTTGATTTCCTCCTCCAGTACAGGGATACGTTCCTCGCTGGATTGGATTTCCTGGCGGAGCATGTCCTTCATTTCAGGGTCATCCTCCATTTGCAGCATTTCCTTTCCTTCCTTGATATTGGCGAGCAGACCCAAATACTCCTTCCGAGCCTTCATCAGGTCCTCCAGATTCTTGTATTCACGAGTCAGCTTTACATAACGTTTCTGGTCGGCAATGACGGAAGGGTCGGTAATAAGGGTTGAAACCTCCTCGAAACGAGGCACAAGTCCCTCCAGTTTATCTAATATAACCATTTATTTCTGTCTCATTCGGTTTAGCCTCTTCTTGGCTTTGCACATATTGACTACAGTGCCATAAACATCTACCCTGAAGAAACTATAAGTAATAAAGCACCATCCTAAGATGCTAAGTCCTCCAAAAATTAAGTTCACAATAAATTTCAGACCGTCATTCCGGACTAAACGCTCATATTCAAACATGCACTGATTAATCAGAATCAGGATGCACAATACACCTAATATGGTGTTTATAATACGATGTTTTGTCATTCTAATAATTGAATTCTCCGAATTCACTCTTGATGGTCAGGCTCTTTTTCCCTTCCTCGATTCTACCGATTACCTGTGCATCAATATTGAAACTCTTGGAAATATCGATTACCCTTTGAGCCTGTTCAGGAGCCAGATAGACTTCCAGCCGGTGACCCATATTGAAAACCTTGTACATTTCTGACCAGTCTGTGCCACTCTGCTCCTGAATGGTCTTGAACAGAGGAGGTACTGGGAACATATTGTCCTTGATGACACGGCAGTTGTCCGAAACAAAATGGAGAACCTTTGTCTGTGCTCCACCAGTACAATGAACCATGCCATGGATTTCAGGACGGAGTTCGTCCAGAAGCCTCTTAACCACCGGAGCATAGGTGCGGGTAGGAGAGAGAACCAGTTTTCCTGCACATACGGGAGCTCCTTCCACTGCGTCGGTCAGTTTGTAACCACCGCTGTACACCAGTTCCTGTGGAACAGCATGGTCATAGCTCTCCGGATATTTTTCTGCCAGGTATTTGCTGAACACATCATGGCGTGCGCTGGTCAGTCCATTGCTGCCCATACCACCATTGTATTCTTTCTCGTAGGTAGCCTGCCCGCAGGAAGAGAGGCCTACAATCACGTCGCCCGGACGGATGTTGGCATTGTCGATTACATCGCTTCGTTTCATACGGCAGGTTACTGTGGAGTCCACGATGATGGTGCGAACCAGGTCGCCCACGTCGGCAGTCTCACCTCCCGTGCCATAGATGCCGATACCCATCTGGCGCATCTCTGCCATCAGTTCGTCGGTTCCATTGATGATGGCACTGATGACTTCACCTGGGATGAGCATTTTGTTGCGGCCAATGGTGCTGCTTACCAGGATATTATCCACTGCGCCCACACAAAGCAGGTCGTCGGTGTTCATGATCAGTGCATCTTGGGCGATGCCTTTCCACACGCTTAGGTCACCGGTTTCCTTCCAGTACATGTAAGCCAGACTGGATTTGGTACCGGCACCATCGGCATGCATGATATTGCAGTATTCAGGGTCTCCCCCCAAGATGTCTGGAATTATCTTACAGAAAGCTTGGGGGAAGATACCTTTGTCTATGTTTTTAATGGCGTTGTGCACATCTTCCTTAGCTGCACTCACGCCACGCATCATATAGCGTTGATTATTAGCCATAAAGAATTAGAATTCTACAGTTGGAGCCTTTTCTGCACCTGAATCTGCAGCAAATTTCTCCTTTGTTCCGAAGTTGAACAGGCCAGCCAGAATGTTTGTTGGGAACTGACGGATCTTTACGTTGTAAGCTTGAGCCACCTCATTGTAGTTGCGGCGAGCCTCGTTGATACGGTTTTCAGTACCCTCCAGCTGAGCCTGCAGTTCCTGGAAGTTCTCGTTAGCCTTCAGGTCAGGATAAGCCTCTGAAACAGCAATCAGTCTGCCCAATGCACTGCTAATTTCACCTTGAGCTGCCTGATATTCTTTCATCTGCTCTGCGGTCATGTTGCTAGGGTCAACGGTCACCTGAGTAGCTTTGCTACGTGCTTCGATGACAGCCTGCAGGGTCTCACTTTCATGAGCGGCATAGCCCTTCACTGTGTTGACCAAGTTAGGAATCAGGTCAGCTCTACGCTGGTACTGAGTCTCTACATTACTCCAAGCGGTAGTCACACTTTCTTCACTCTCTACCATGCCATTGTAGGCACCCTTAACCCAGCCGAAAAGTCCCAGTCCGATAACCAGGATAATTCCTACGACTATTAAACATCCTTTTTTCATAATTTTCTTTAATTTAATTAGAGTTATTTGGTTGCAAATATAGTGTAATTTTTTTAGACAATGCTCGGATTTGGAAAAAACTCATTATATTTGCACTCATGAAACGAACCATTTTGACACTTTTCACCTTGATGGCGGTGGTATTGCCCATCTTGGCTATAGGTTATACAGCCGAAAATCTCCCTATGCCATACCTTCAGGATGAGCGCCGTCATACCATAAACCCCGATGGCGTGTTGGCTGATTGGGCTGTAGCTCAGTTGGACAGTATCCAATACAGGCTGGAGCATAAGAAAGGTGTTCAAGCTTTGACCATTGTGGTGAAGCATCTGGAGAATGATGACCCTTACAGCTTTGGCATGGATGTGGCCCGCAAATACGGTGTGGGAAGCGGAGTCCAGAACAGTGGACTGATTGTCGTGCTGGCCACAGAGGACCGCTCTTATTACATTCTCACTGGCAGTGGTTTGGAAGGAACGCTTCCAGACGCTATCTGCAAGCGTATAGAGAATCACTATATGCTACCTTATCTTAAGCAGGGCGACTGGGATCAGGCCATGGTTCAGACTTTGGAGGCCTGCAGTGGCTATATCAATGAAGATGAGTCGCTTGTAGCAGAACTGAACGGCTCTGCAGAAGAAGATGATGGAGCATTCCTGGCCTTGATATTGGTCCTTTTCGGTTTTGCCGGCATCGTTGCCATCATCATCTACAAAGACCGTCAGAGCCGTAAGTGCCCGAAGTGTGGAGAGCTTACCATCCAGTTGGTGGGTAAGGTTCAGCTCAGCAAGAAAAACGGAATCATCAAGAAGCAGGCCACTTATCTGTGCAGCAACTGCGGACATACATTCACCCGTATAGAGACCGATTACGACGACAACTATTGGAACCGTGCCATTATCCTGGGTGGTGGAAGCCGTAGTGGTTTTGGCCATGGTGGAGGCTTTGGCGGTGGTTTTGGAGGCGGATCCTTTGGTGGAGGCCATTTCGGTGGTGGCGGTGCTGGAGGTCGGTTCTAAGCCCTTTCCCTTGTATTTTTTTTCAACCAGAACAGAAATATGAAAAGCAGAATCTTTATGTTTCTTTTTGCTGCCATGACTACACTCGCTGGCTATGCACAGCAGGCAGCTGTAAAACCTATAGTAATTGAATTGTGGCCGAACGGGGCTCCTAACGACAATGGGGTGACCGGTCCTGAAGCTTCATCCGACCCAAGTCACGTGAGCAACGTTTCTAAACCTACGCTGACTGTATATCCTGCAGCCAAGCCTAATGGCAAGGTGATCATTGCCTGCCCAGGTGGAGCCTACATGAATCTGGCTATCGAGAAAGAGGGTCATTCCATGGCTAAGTGGTTGAATCATCAGGGAGTGACTCTGGCTGTACTGAAATACCGTTTGCCTAACGGACATTTTGAGACTACGGTAAGCGATGCGCTAGAAGCCGTTAAGATCATGCGCAAGCGTGCTTCTGAGTGGGGAGCAGATCCTCACAAGATAGGTATCATGGGCTGTTCTGCCGGAGGTAATCTAGCTATTCAGGCTGCCACCAAATTCACTTCAGCCGAAGATCGTCCGGACTTCCAGGTACTGCTTTATGCTTTTACCACCATGAATCCGTTCATCAATAAGATTATGATGGGTGAGAATGCTACAGAGGCTGAGATTCAGAAGTATACGGTCATGAACCATGTTACAGAAAACACACCACCAGCATTCATTGCCTGCAGTGCCGATGACCCGGTAGTTCCTTGTACCGACAGTGTGGATTATTTCAAGGCTCTACGTAAGTTCAAGACCGAAGCTACTCTTCATGTCTATCCTACAGGAAGTCATGGCTGGGGATTCTCCGATGTTTTTCTCTTTAAACGTGAATGGACAGCTGAGCTTGAGGCTTGGCTCAGAACGTTCTAGATTTGCAATCCTATAAGATATGTAGAAGCCATCATTCAAGCTTGAATGATGGCTTCTGTAATATTCGTGGCTGAATTAAAGGTTGATTTCGTTTTTACCTCCCTTTAATGAAGTGGTTTTCCCCTTCCAGATGAAGTTGCCAGTAACACCGGAAGGAAGTTCAATGCTTGCCTTGATTTTGTTGCCATTCACCTTATAGGCTACTGTAATTTGGCCTTTTGGATGAGGCATGGTTCCACCTATTTCCTTCAGTGTGCCCAGATGGGGTTCAATCTTCACGGTGGAAAATGCAGGAGAGGCTGAGTCTATGCCCAGAAGCGTACGATAGAACTCGATGTTTGGAGTGGCACCCCATGCATGGCAGTCTGAGCGTGATGTTTCAGGACTCAGGTCTTCCGCCCAGGTGGTGAGCCCGAGAGCCATGTTTTCCTTCCATGGTCCCAGCCAGTCTAGCAAGTCATTACCATAGCCTGCCTCAATGAGAGCTTGAATCAGGTAGAAACGGTAATATAGGGAGCAAGGAGCCAATGAACTGTCTGCGGTGAGCTTGCGGCCTATTTCCTTCTGGGTGGTCTCATTGTCCATGCCGCAAAGGATAGCCAGTGAGTTGGCATGCTGTGAGAAATGGTCCTGTTCCGCACGGTCTGCGTAAAGTCCCCGCTCCTCATTCCAATAAGCAGCATGAATGTCTTTTTTCAGTTCAGCGGCACGCTTGTCATAAAGTTCACTTTGTTCTTTGCGACCGAACTCTTTTTCCAGCATGCTGGCCATCTGATAACCTAGCAGCAACTGTAGGTCCATCAGACTGGAGCTGCCATCAGCGCCACGGGCAGCCACACCTTGTGTCCATCCCTCATGGTTGTTTACCCAGTCGGAGAAATTCCAGCCAGGCAGGTTCTTCAGTCGGGCACTGTTCTTCTGGTAGCGGTGGAAATAGTTCAGAATCTGTTCCATGCCCGGCAACAGATCTTCTATCAGTTCCCGGTCTGTGCCGTACATCAGGTAATCATGAATAGCGTAGATATAGCTCAGCGCATACGGGGTGATGTGCTGAGGAGAGGAGTCGGATGGGGCACGTCCCATGGTGATACCCTCCGCATTACGGCTCAGGTCAGATTGTCTCAGGAAGTTCTTGGCCAGACGGTCATCGCCAGCGTTAAAATAGGAGATAAGAGCTTGGATTCGCGTGTCGCCCAAGTATTGAAGCTGCTCATAGTAAGGGCAGTCCACATAGGTTTCGAAAGCACACAGACGGGCAGTTCTCCAGCCTATCTCCAGAATCTTTTGGAGTTCCTGGTTGTCTGTGTTTAAAGAAGCCTTGAGTTCAAACGGATAACCTACGAACGTTCCTCCTATATCATTTAGGGTCAGTGCCTCGTCTCCTGTTTCTATATGGAGGTTCACGTAACGATAAGTACGGAATTCCAGTGACACGAATTCTTGGTTCTGCGCTCCGCTGGAAATCAGTTGGTCTGTTTTCCCATATAGGATTTTCCCCTCCACCTCATTGCGGTTGCCTTTGTTGTTGTACTGGTCATCGGCATAGAGAGATTCTGCATAGGTGATACCTATTTGAGCATTCTTTCCTTTGCTGAAGAGCAGATGGAAGTAGGCATTGGTCAGTACTTCATTGTCCAGTAGAAGGTCAATGCTCTTGTTGGCCGGAATGGTTAGATCTGCCTTGGTCTTAGGGAAGCCGGCAGGAATCTTCAGTCCGCCATCTTTCCTGACGCTTTGCAGACGGGTTTCCTTGAGTTCCATCTGAGGCAGTGGGGAAGGAAGCATAAGATGCTTGTCGCTGTATCCGCCAGTGCCACTGCTGGTGTCGTGAGGGAAGACCAGGTCATATGGTTGGGCATCCTGCCAGGTGCTCAGGTCGGCATCTGGTGAAAGCCAGTCGGAGATTTGGTCTGCCAAAACCACTTTCTCCGCAGGGCCTAGGGCATAATAGCCGGAGACTGTTACAGGCAGTGGGGTGACCGACTTGTCCTCCAGGCATTTCCAGGATTGGTCGGTGGTCAGTACTGCAGCCTCTCCTTTTCCCATCATCATGAAGCCCGTACGGATACTGGCATTGGAAAGAGCCTTACCACTGCCCTCGTTGTGCACCAAGGCAGCCACCACATTCTTGTCTGGTTTCAGGTAGGGAGCCAGGTTCACCGTCTCATACCTCCAGTGGCTGGCATCGCTGCGTGCCGGGCCTAGGGAGACTACAGTTCCGTTCACAAAGAGCTTGTAGCGCTCATCACCGGAAACATAGACCACGAACTCTTTCGGAACAGTGTTCAGGGTAATATCCTTGCGGAACTTGTACACGCCAAAATCCTTGTCCTTTGCATTGGGAACTTTGATCCAGAGCGCACTCCAGTAATCGGCTGTCATATCATATTCTCCCCTTGTCTTCAAATTCTGGGTAACCACATCTAGTCGCCCTGCCTGAATCAAATATGGAGCAATCAGGTCGAAAGGATACTGGTTCGGGTCCCAGTGTTGCGCCATAGCTGGTGCAGAACAGAACAAAGTTGCACCTATGACAATGCTTTTGAGTTGTTTTTTCATAAGTATTAATATTAGGTCTTACATTATTTGCAAAGATAGCGAAAAATAACGAAAAAAGTGGCTTGATTTTGCAACTATATTTGCAGGATTCACATCCTAATATCTGTTTTTCCTCAAAATATTGCGGGATTTAGGGAAATCGGAAAGATGATTTTAACTTTGCTATACAAGAAAAAAGAAGTTGAACCTTAAAAAATAAGTAAGATGAAAAAGAAGAATTTATTATTAGGTATGATGGTTGTGTTCTCATTCACCTCTTGTACAGTAGTCGATTCTGGTGAGATAGGCATCAAGTTCCATAAGTGGTCAAGTTCTAAAGAAGACTATGGAGGCGTGGAAGGAACCTGCAAGGGATGGGTGTTCTACAACCCAATAACTACCTCTGTATTCACTTATCCGACCTATATTCAGCGAAAGAACTATGAGCCTTTTAACGTAAATGCGAAGGATGCTTCAACCTTTCAGATGGACCCTACCATCGCATATCGGATAGAGCCAGAGAAGGCTACACAGATTTTCGTGAAGTATCGTAAGGGAATAGAGGACTTGGAGAGCGGTTACATCCGTACTTGTATCTACGAGGCTTACCGTACTTGTGCCAATAAATACACCAGTGACTCGCTGATGTCTTCCCGTGCCAACTTTGAATCGGATGTGCGTCGCCGACTGGAAAACAGCCTGCAGGCAGAAGGATTCATTGTGGAGGAGTTCACTAGCCAGATTACCCCGCCAGAGTCCCTGGCACAGATGATCAACGAGAAGAACGCTGCCGTGCAGAGTGCCCTCAAGGCAGCCAACAAGGTGAAAGAGGCTGAGGCCAACGCCAAGATTGCCATTGCAGAAGCACAAGGTAGTGCCGATGCCATGAAGATTAAGGCTGATGCAGAGGCTTATTACAACCGCACCATTGCAGCTAGCCTCTCTCCACTCATTATCCAGGAAGACTGGATAGAAAAATGGGACGGCACAGTTCCAACTGTAGTAGGCAGTAGTAATATGATGTTTGACATGTCGAAGTTCACCGGTAAATAAAAGTAAATCTCTCTTGAAGAAAAGGGGATGGTTCCTAGGAATCTCCCCTTCTTTTTTTACGCTTGAAGAGTTTTGCATGTGGGGATTTTTTGCTATTTTCGCAGAAATATCAATGCCATGAAAAAACTATCAGTTGTTTTAATAAGCTTGTTAGCTTTTCTGCAAGTCCCCGTTTGGGCAGTACATATATCTGATGGCACTCCTGAAGACTTACAGTTGAAAGCCCCAGGAGAGAAGATTCTCCTGCACGATGGCTGGCTGGCACGTAGGGCCGATGAGGTGCTCTTCGATGGTAATCTCCTCAGTAGCAGCAAGTGGAATCCCGATGGCTGGATGAAGGCCAGGGTCCCTGGAACTGTGCTCACTACGCTGCTGGAGAACAAGCTCTATCCGGAACCGGAGAAGAGTCTGAACAACAACCTAATTCCGGATATCTATACGGTGGGTCGAGATTTCTACACCTACTGGTTTGCCAAGACTTTCACACTCCAGGAACTGCCAAAGGACAGGGAAGTGTGGCTGAATTTCCGTGGCATCAACTACATGGCTGACATCTTTCTGAACGGTCACCGTGTCAACAAAGAGACCTGTGAGGGCATGTTCCTTCGTCGTAGTTTCAACATCACAGAAATACTCCGGACAGACACCTTGAACATATTGGCAGTCATTGTTTACCCTCCTGTCTATCCCGGAAATCCGAATGGAGGACAGGGAGGCGATGGTATGATTGCCCGGAACAATACCATGCAGTTCACGCCCGGATGGGACTGGATACAGCCGGTGAGAGACCGCAACACAGGCATTTGGGACGAGGTTTCCATCACCACCACCGGAGCGGTGAAGGTGCAGTCGCCCTATGTAGTGACTAAGGTGCCTGGAGTGAGAAAACCCAGTGACGGCAGTCAGAAAGATGCTTTGCTGAGAACCACTGTAGAGGTGGAGAACATCACGTCTGCCACCCAGACCGGAACCCTGATTCTGGAAACCGATGGGCACATCCTGAGGCAGTCGGTCACCCTGTCTCCTTTTGAGAAAAAAGAAATAGCCTTCAGGGAAATTGCCTTGAAGAATCCTAGACTTTGGTGGCCGAACGGAATAGGAGACCACCCGCTCTACGGCATGAATATCCGCTTTGAGCAGCAAGGGAAGGTCAGTGATGAGACCTCCTTGAATTATGGCGTGCGGGAAATCACCACCGAGAAAGACCCGGACAATGGCGGCCGGAAATTCTTTGTGAACGGACAGAAGGTGTACATGACTGGAGGAAACTACATCAGCAGTGACTGGCTGCTCCGCCTTTCCCCGGAACGATATAAAGATGAGGTACGCTTCCATGCAGAAATGAACCTCCGCATGATTCGCGTGTGGGGAGGTGCCTTGCTGGAACGTCCGGATTTCTACAAGGCTTGCGATGAGGAAGGCATTCTGGTGTTCCAGGACCTTTGGGGCAGTGGCGACTGCAATGGTGCCTGGGAGGATGCTATGAAGAAAGAATCCCGTCAGCGCCGCTGGGAGTACCCCGATAATCACGTGCTCTTTCTGGCCTCGGTGGAAGACCAGGTGAAGATGGTACGCAACCATCCTAGTCTCTGCTTCTGGTGCGGTGCCAATGAGTGGCCTTTGGCCAAGGACATAGATGAGAAGCTGGAGCATGATCTCATGCCAAGACTGGACCCGGAGCGTTTGTTCGCTCATTGCTCCACCGACACCCTGTTTACCCGAAACCTGCTGGGAGACAATGGCGATGGCCCTTATGGCATCAGGGAAAACGACTGGTTCTTCACGTTCCGTTCCCATCCGTTCAACCCAGAATCGGGCAATGTGGGCTCTCCGGAGATAGAGAGTTTCCGGGAGTTCATGACCGAGGAGGAGCTGAGGGAATTCCCGCTTCCAGGCAAGCGCAGAAGCACGGTGTGGAGCTATCATAAGGACTTGGGTTACGGTGACCACTTGACACGTTATGGTGAGATTCCAAATATAGAGACCTACTGCAAGTTCACCCAGGTGGTGAACTATGACCAATACCGCAGTTTCATGGAGGGTTGGGCCAGCCACATTTGGGACTGGTACACTGGTATCCTGATTTGGAAGACCCAGAATCCATGGACGGCATTGAGGGGGCAGATGTACGACTGGTACCTGGATGTGAATGCTACGCTCTATGGCACCCGGAAGGGCTGCGAGCCGCTCCATCCGATGTATAATCTGGCCACCCGGAAGGTACAGCTGCTGAACTCTTCTGTGGAAGAGGCGAAGAACCTTACCGTCAGGGCTCAGCTCTACGACCGTGAGGGAAAGTGCTGGTGGGAACAGGAAGAAGAGACTCGGGCAGCCGCCAACTCCGTGGAAGAACTGTTTGCTGTGCCTGAGGCCACTGCGGTCAGTGGAGTCTATTTTCTGAAACTGACATTGCTCCAGAACGGAAAGCAACTGACCGACAACATCTATTGGCTTACCACCACGCCTAAGGATTACTCCACGCTCAGCACCCTTCCGAAAACCACACCGGATATGCAGGTACAGTGGAGGCTGAAAGAGAGCCGGTATATAGGAAAAATTTCCTTGAAAGGGAAGGACAGAATCAGTTTCTTCAACCGTATTAAACTATTCCGGAAATCTACAGGGAAACGTATTTTGCCTGTTCACTATTCCGATAATTACATCACACTCATGCCAGGTGATGAGGCTGAAATCATGGTGGATTTTCCAGCTACAGGTATCCCGCAGGAAGACATCGAGGTGAGACTCTGCAGTTGGACAGAAGAATGAATTTCTTCGGGAAAGCTTGCGGAATCCCCGGGAAATACCGACCTTTGCGCCCATGAAAATACTTTTTATCTGTCTAGGAAATATCTGCCGTTCCTCGGCTGCAGAGGAAGTCATGCGCCAGCAAGTACTGCGGGCAGGGCTGGGAGAGAAGATAAAGTTGGATTCAGCCGGACTGATAGACTATCATGAAGGGGAACTATCAGACCCTCGCATGCGTCGGCATGCCCAGCAGAGAGGGTATAACCTTACGCACTTGTCCCGTCCCATCCGCAGAAAGGATTTCGACAAGTTCGACTTGATCATCGGCATGGATGAGAACAACATCCGCCAGCTACAACGGCTGGCACCCTCAGCTGAGGCTCAAGGCAAAATCCGCCGCATGACGGATTACTGCCAAGAGTATCAGGTAAGCACTGTTCCCGACCCCTATTATGGTGGGGAGCAGGATTTCGAATATGTGCTGGATGTTCTGGAAGATGCCTGTGCAGGCCTGTTACAGGAAATCAGGGGAGGCCTTTAGAAATCAATTTTCACCCCTTTTATTTTCAGTTCCTCGTATCTTTCCTTGTTGAATTTGAACAGGTAAGGAGCCTTGTTGGGTGCACCGGTAACTTTTTCATCCAGTCTTTCCACCAGACCTAGATAGAGCATTTTCTTGCTGAAGTTGCGACGGTCGTATTTCACACCCATGATAGCCTCGTAAAGATTCTGAAGCTTGGTCATGGTGAATTTCTTGTCCAGTAGGTCGAAGCCGATAGGCTCAAAGCGGAGCTTCTCACGCAGACGCTTGACTGCAAAGTCCACAATCTGTTGATGGTCGAATGCCAGTGCCGGCAGATTGTCCAGATCTTTCCATTCTGCCCTAGCCGCATCATCGCCTCCTTTCACCTCGGAAATGCGTACCAGGGCATAGTGTGCAATGGTGATGACCCATTCACGGGGGTCACGGTTCGATGCCGTGAAAGCCTGCAATTGTTCTACATACACATTGGTCAGCCCCGTTTCTTCCTTCAATTCTCTCTTGGCACAGTCCAGCGCATCACGGTCTTTGTCTTCACCTTCCATTTTCAGGAATCCTCCAGGAAGTGCCCAGCAGCCTTTATAAGGTGCAATTCCACGTTCGATGAGCAGAATTTTCAGTTTTTCCCCATCAAATCCGAAGATTACACAGTCGGTTGTGACTGCTGGATGGGGGTGATTGTACGTATAAGTCATAATCTTTTAGTGTTTTTTTGTTTCTGATGCAAATGTATAGGATTCCTCTTAAAATTCCAAGATTTGTGCGTAAAATTAACGCAGAAATAGGAGAACTGTGTCGTAAACACATTTTTTGCATGTTGGAACTGTTAAAAAATAGTTATTTTCAAAAAAATCCACTTTTGGAGGGTAAAAAAAGCATGTTTTTTACACAATAGAATGGTGACTTTTTCAAATATATATTTCTAATACCTTATTTTCATGAGTGATTTTTCTTTTGCTTCTGGCGATTCTTTGCTTGAACGTTTTACCATTTTAAGGCAGTGCTACCAATGGAAGGGAACAGAGATTTATAGGGTGATGGACTCTCAGAATGATTGTGAGGCCTATTTGGTCCTGACCAATCCGGACACCCGTCCACTATTCTTGGAAGGCAGGGCAGATGCAGTGGGCCTTTTCCCTGAAAGAGAGAATTTTGAACTGTTTAGGGCTGAAATTCAGGGTCAGGCTTACTGGGTACAGGTTACTCCTAACACCTCTATCTTCCCTTATGATTGTAGTACCTTGCATCTGGAAGACAAAGCAGGAGAGCATGTTTATTCCATCTTCAGCAGTCTTCTGGAGCAGCTCAAGGAGCTTCATGAGAGGATTTATCCTTTCTGCCTAAACAACATTCACCCCTACAACGTGTGGATTGAAAGGGCAGAGGTTGTAGGCTGGCGTGCAGAGTTCATCAGTTTTGCCGACATATCCTCTTACTCCACGCAGGAGGAGCCTTGGAGGCCGTCTTGCAGCAACTGGTTCAAGGCCAACGAGGTTTTCCAGGGCGTGTGCGATGCGAGGACTGATGTCTTTTCCATGGGGTGTCTCTTGTATTTCTTCCTGCTGAAGAAGTACCCTTGGAAGGAGGAGGAAGATGGTGAGGACTGCGACCCATTCCGGATTTGTAATCTGCATCGGCATGAGCCGGATTGGGGCATTCTGCATGATGATGTCTTCCGTGGAGTTCTGGCATTTCTGCGAAAGGCCATGAACCCGAATCCTCAGGAGCGTTTCCAGACCATCGGAGAGATGGCCGAAGCGTTTCATGAACTCAAGGTGGCGCTGATGCGGGATTTGGAAGAGGATGACTTCTTTTCCGATTTTGAGCCATTTGAGCCTAATCACGGCCAGCCTTCCATCCAGCTCGGCTTCAAGAAATCCTCCGGGAAGGGAGGATTCGACCGGGTGGCAGGTATGGAAGAGTTGAAAACCTTGCTGAAACGTGAGGTGCTCTTTGCATTGAAGAATCCTGACGTGGCCGCAAGGTACAGGCTGAAGGTTCTCAACGGCATGGTTCTTTATGGCCCTCCTGGATGTGGCAAGACGTTCATTGCCGAGAATTTTGCCGAGGAATCGGGTATGAACTACACTCTGGTGAAGGCCAGTGACCTGGGTAATATCTTCGTCCATGGCTCCCAGTCGCTCATCCGCAGTCTTTTTGAAAAAGCAAGACAAAATGCTCCTTGTCTGGTCTATTTCGACGAGATTGATGCCTTGCTGCCCAAACGGAATCCTTCAGAATCCAATATGGCAGGGGAGGTCAACGAATTCCTTACGCAGCTGAACAATTGCAGTGAGCGTGGCATCTTTGTGATGGGGTCGACCAACCGCCCAGACTTGATGGACCCGGCAGTCCTGAGGGCTGGCCGACTGGAGAAACTGGTCTATGTGCCCATGCCCGACAAGGCAGCCCGTGAGGCTCTCTTCCAGCACGAACTGAAGGATAGGCCTGTGTTTCTTTCTGGTGGAAATGAAGTGGATACGGCTGCATTGGCAGAGATGACGGCAGGTTTTGTGTCGGCCGACATCTGTCATCTGGTGAACGAGGCAGCACTGGATGCAGCCATCGCTGGTCTGCCTATTGGCATGAGTGATTTGGTGGCTCGGGTGAAGCAGGCACGACGGTCGGTTTCCGACAAGGATGCCATGGGCTATGAGGCACTGAGAGCCCGTATGGAGGGCAAGGTTCAGGAGAGAGACCACTGCGTAGGGTTCGGAAGTAGACGCTATGCATCGGTCGGCTCCCTGCAGGCAGGAGCTGCCTGAAAAAAGAAGGGTGGAGAGGTGGGGAAAATCGGAATAAATCATTACATTTGCAGTTGTATTTTTGTGAATAATTGAGAACACTATGAAAAACAGAGTCGCTGCCATTGATGTACTACGGTCCATCACCATGTTCCTTATGTTGTTCGTGAATGACATTCCCGGTCTAAAAGGAGTACCGGGGTGGCTTTTCCACGCTACGGCACAGCAGGACATGCTAGGTTTTTCCGATACCATCTTTCCTGCCTTCCTCTTTTGCGTGGGCATGTCGGTTCCATTTGCCTTGGAAAATCGGTTCAAGAAGGGTGAAAATTATTTACAGGTCATCACCCATATCTTGATACGTACTTTTTCCTTGGTCGTGATGGGACTATTCACCTTGAACTGCAGCGGTCATGGCGTGCTCTCCGGTTCTTGGTTCATGCTGCTCATGGCCATCGGGTTCGCCCTGACTTGGATAGATGCTCCTGCACTGGCTAGTCACAAGAATATATATAGAATCTTGAAGTGGACCGGTGCCATTTTGCTGGCCGTACTGCTGGTTTATTTCGATGTGAGTGGAAAGCCGTTTGAGACTGGTTGGTGGGGTATTCTGGGACTGATAGGATGGACCTATCTGGTAGTTTCCGTGGTCTATCTGTTCACTAGAAAAAACTTGACAGCCAATGGTGTCGTGTGCGCATTGTTCATCCTGCTCTGCATTCTGAACAATGCCAACGTGATTCCTAAAGAATACTTCTCCCGTGCGGTGTTGCTTCCTTTCATCCCGGGTGGATGGACGCATCATGCACTGGGTATGTCTGGACTGATGACCTCACTGGTTATGAAGCATTTTGCTTCTAAAGAGAACGGAAAACGCACCCTCATCATTAATCTTTTGTTGGCAGGCTGCTTCTCCTGTGTGGCAGGACTGGTTTGTCATCATTTCTGGATTATTTCCAAGATTCAGGCCACACCTACCTGGCTTTTTTATTGCCTGGCTATTTATTTCGTTTTGTTGGCTATTATTTTCTATATAACCGATGTAAAAGGAAAAGTTTCATGGTTCCAGTGGCTTAAACCAGCCGGTGTAGCCACTCTTACCTGCTATATTCTTCCTTATTTTTGGTATGCAATAAAAGGAATTTTAGGTCTCACCCTTCCAGAAGGTGTATATTATGGTTGGGTGGGAATTTTCATCTCTCTACTTTATTCTTATCTTATTATACTGATAGTTAAATACTTACTGGAATTGGGTGTAAAGATTAAGGTGTGAAAAATATATATAATCCATGTCATTTGTCATTAATGTCATTAGTCATTAAGCATTTTTTGAAAAACACTAAAACATGAAAATCGGGGGTGAAATAGTGCCAATATAATTATAAATAATATTTATTATTATATTGAGCCGGAAATGGCTCCCCCGTATGAAAAAGTGGAAATACCTTAATGACAAATGACAAATGACATTAATGACATGAAAAACATGAAAAACATGAAAAATTCAAGTATAGTGCACTAAATGTCTTTATATCTGCTTGTGTATCAATATGTTAAAAATGTAAATGTTAAATTACCCCTGAAAATGACGTTTTTAGCTTGAAAATTTGGATTATGCATTTTGTATGTATTATCTTTGCATAAAGAAGTTTTAGAGAATTGGTGATTTTTTCTCCCTAACTGGGGATAATTTTTTCCCTAACTGGCGAAGAAAAATAAGCGTTCTTTGGACTAGCTGGAAGAATAGAAAATTGAATATTATTGCGAATATTGCTTGATGATACCTGAACTGTTGATAAGAGAACTAAACACATTCAAAAACTTAAAAATTGTACTATGAAAAAATTAATGAGAACTTGTCTCTTCCTGTTGGCCGGAGCCTTCATGGCATCCTGTGCCGGAAATTCCAAGCAGGGGCAGACTGCTGAGGATTATCTGGGTTACAACCCCGATGAGCAGCAGCTTTTGCTGGGCGATGACATTGCCATAGCTCAGACTCAGTACGGAAAGGTAAAGGGCTACATCCTTCGTGGTGTTTATACTTACCTGGGTATCCCTTATGGCGCACCTACTAGTGGTGAGAACCGTTTCATGCCTCCACAGCCTCCACAGCCTTGGGAAGGTGTGCTGCCTACAGTCTTCTATGGCGACAGCGCTCCTCAGATTACGGACGACAAGTACCACAATGACTATAGTACCTTTGCAGACCATTGGAACTACTATGGGGTGAGCGAGGACTGCCTGCGACTGAATGTCTGGACTCCAAACACCGACCAGCAGAAGCGTCCGGTATTGGTTTGGCTGCATGGTGGAGGCTATACCAACGGTAACGGCATCGAACAGGATGGCTACAATGGCGAGAATCTGGCTCGCGAGGGCAACATCGTCTTCGTAAGCATCAACCACCGTCTGGGTCCTATCGGCTATACCGATTTCTCTGCTGTAGACCCTAAGTTCAAGGATTCCGGAAATGTAGGTATGCTGGACATCCACGCTGCACTGCAGTGGGTTCACGACAATATCGCCAACTTTGGCGGTGACCCAGGCAATGTGACCATCATGGGACAGAGCGGCGGTGGTGCCAAGGTGTGCAACATGATTGCCATGAGCGACAACAAGGGTTTGGTTTCCAAGGGTGTGGCTCTCAGTGGAAATACCTATCATGCTGCTGATCAGGCATTCACTTCTGAACTGGGTAAGTTCATCTGTAAGAAGGGCGGCGGTATGGATAAGCTGCAGAAGATGACTTGGTGTGAATATATCGACCTGGCTAATGCCTGCGCACGTGAGTTTGCAGCTTCACATCCTGAAATCCCTGTACGCGGTTCCTTCGCTCCTGTAGCCGACGGCGTTCACTTCCCAAAGGGAAATTTCTATGCTGACAAGGCAGACTGGAGCAATGATGTTCCAATGATGTTCTGCACCACCACTTCTGAGTGGGGCATGAGCCGTGCTAATCCAGAAATGGATGATGTAACCAAGGAGCAGGCTATCGAGCTGCTTCAGCGCCCAGGCCTTTTCAGCGCTGAAAAGACTCCAGAGAAGGCTGCTCAGGTCTATGCAGCCTATGAGAAGCTGGCACAGGTACTGCCAAACAAGACCAAGCCTATCTCCATCGTGAACCTGGCTAACGCTTCCCGTACAGCTGTAGTGGCTTCAGCCAACTGCAAGAAGGTGCAGGATGCTCCTGTCTACATGGCACTCTTCGACTATGAGCCTAACCTCTTCAATGGCCGTATGCGTGCATTCCACTGTGCAGATATCTGCTACTGGTTCAAGAACACTGACCTCATGGTGACTCACACCGGTGGCGGTAAGGAGCCTCGTGAGCTGAGCAATAAGATGAGCGCAGCCCTGCTGAACTTCATGAAGACCGGTAATCCTAACAATGAATTGTTGCCAGAGTGGTCAGCCTATACTACGGAAAAGGGTGAGCTGATGCTGCTGAACACCGAGTGCAAGGTGATGAACGATCCAGACCGTGAGGCACGTAAGTCTCTCGAGTAAGAGATTGAGATAAAAAGAAAAGCCCCGGACTCTCCGGGGCTTTTCTTGTCTTTAGGCTTATCGCTTGTCTTGAACGCCAAGCTTCATCCAGTTCTCCTGATCAAAGTTGGTCTTGATAACTTTCTTGATAGCCTGGAACTCTGTTTTTACTCCATCCATGACTTGATTGGTCTCAGTGGTGATGACTTTCAGCTTTGCACGTAAATCATCGGCCTTTTCGCCTAATTCTTTCAGTTTGGCACAGTCTTCCAGCATCTTGTCTAAAGTGCTGAAATCTATGTCCAGACCCTTGACTCTTTCTTTGTTGGTTTTCAGCCCATTATCCAAGAAATGGACCTTTTCTACCAATTCATCAATTGTTTTTGACATAATGTTTTTGTTTGGGTTAAACTTCAAAATCTCTAACAAAGATACAAAAAAAATCGGCACCTTGCGATACCGATTTTTATGTTTTTTAACATTTATGCCGCCTATTTGGAAGAGATGACATAGATGGTGAATGACTCTGCAGGGATGCGTGCCTGAAGGGTATTTCCTGTGATGGAGAACTGGTGCTCCTGAGGCTTGATCTTGTCGGGTTCGTCCACGGTATTCTCTGCATCAGGGTTCGTGCAGCTGAAGCGTATGCACTTCACTTCACGGTCTGCAGTACCGCCCTTCTTTTTCTTTTCCTTCAGGGTGATAGGCACACTCAGAGCTTCTTCGGTAACATTGACCACCTTAATGTAGATCAGTTCCTTATCTTTGTCCAGACAGGCGGTAGCATAGAGTCCGTCTTGTCCTTCGGCACCGATGACAGGCTTGCCGTTCATGGTGAGCGGAAGCACGTTGGTTCCCTTGTAGAGGGAGTACAGCTGCTGGACATAATAGCTGCAGGTACGGGCTACACGGGTATTGTCGTACCAGATCATGTCGGGTCTCCATTGCCAGCCTTCCACATGAGCGAAGAGTGGAGCATAGGTAGCCATGTGTACCACGTCGGCATTGCGCTCCAGTCCGGTCATGAAGGCTGCCTCCATGAGGGCTGCGTGATAGTGGTTCCATCCCTTGCCTTTTTCGTGGCAGGCATACTCACCGGCAAAGACCTTGGCTCCCTTGCGGGAATAGTTGTCGTAGCGGTCAGCTGATTTGAGGAAGAACTCTTCTGGCTGATAGTAGTGCTCATCCACCAGGTCTGCACCCAGTCGGTTCATTTCCGGCCATAGATAGTCGAACTGTTCGCCGCTGGCCGATGGGCCGGAGCTTCCTACGAGTTTGATTTCCGGGTGTTTCTGGCGCAGGGCCTTGACAAATACCTCTAGGCGCTCAGGATATTCAGGTCCCCACTGCTCGTTGCCGATGCCCAGGAACTTCAGGTTGAATGGTTTCGGGTGGCCCATGTCGGCACGGAGCTTGCCCCACTTGGTGTCAGTGCTGCCGTTGGCGAATTCTATCAGGTCAAGGGCATCCTGCACATATTCATCCAGCTGGTCCACGGGCTGATGGGCGCTCAGGTCATCGTTCTGGTACTGGCAAGCCAGACCCACGCTGAGGATAGGAAGCGGTTCGGAACCTATTTCCTCTGAAAGCAGGAAGTATTCATAGAAGCCCAGGCCGTAGCTCTGGTAGTAGTCGGCATAGAAACGGTGAGGGAAGGTGTATTGCCAGCGGTTCTGGTTCAGTGGACGGTTCTCTACCGGCCCCACGGAGTTTTTCCACTGGTAGCGGGTGGCCAGTTCAGAGCCTTCTACGATACAGCCGCCTGGGAAACGGAACACACCCGGTTTCAGGTCAGCCAGCGCCTGTGCCAAGTCTTTACGCATGCCATTCTCATGTCCCATCCAGGTATCTGTAGGGAAGAGGGAAACATGTTCCAGGTCCACGGTCTCCGTGCCCTCCAAGAAGATGCGCAGGACAGCCTTCTCGCAGTCTTCCTTGGCATTCATGGTCACCGTATATTTCTTCCACTCCTTGGAATCGATGGTGACTTTCTCCTGATTGAAGTACATGTTTCCATGTGCGGTGCGGAGCAGGTTCACCAGTTCTACGCGGATTTTGGCAGGAGTGCCGTTCGGAACGCGTGCCCAGACAGAGAAACGGTATGCTTTTCCCTTCTGGATACCAATGCCGAAGAAGCCTTCATTTTCCAGCATGGTACGCTTGTGGGCATGGCCTGGGTCGGCCAGACGTACATAGTGAGGATTCCTTTCAAAAGGGCCATCCTCCCTTACGGTCACGTTACCGGCACTCTTCCAGCCCTGCAGCGCCTGTGGGAACTCAAAGGACCGGTTCTTCACCAGTTCGGCATAGAGTCCGCCGTCGGCAGCAAAGTTGATGTCTTCAAAGAAGATGCCATACATGGTAGGCTGAATCACTGCACCCGGTTTCTGGGTATTGATGACCAGTTCCTGGGTGGTTTTCTGTGCTGAAACTGCGAGTGAGACAGTCAGCAGGATTAAGGTTAACAGGTTATTTCGCTTCATCTTGATAGTATTTTTTCAGTTTAGCGTATTCTTTCTTGGTCAGAGCGATGACGGTCCCGTGCCGGGGATGGAAGTCCATGCTCACCTCATGGTCTATAGCCTTGAAGTGGTGCAAGTCTGAAGTTTCCGTGAACTGGTACTTTTTCTTCATGTAGACATCGTACATCAGGATATACTTGTCCTGACCGATGAGCTTGAAGGTTCCGGCACCTTCCACGGCCTCTGGAGTCTGTTGCTTGTAGTCGGGGTCTTCCTGCCACTGGCCGGAAGTGAGGGAACGGGTGGTAGCCACCTTGATGCCGTTTCCGTGCCCCTCGGTCTTGTAGAAGAGGTAGTACAGACCATCTTTCTCCACAATGTCACCGTCGATGCAGGATTTCTTGTCCTTTGGGAAGAAGAACTGTTTCGGCTCGCCTTCCAGGTCGGTGAAATCTTTGTTGGCGTAGGCATAGTAGATGATGTCAATGCCTTTCTCTCCATGTTTCATGGACCAGTAGATGAGATATTTGCCGGCCTCCTTGTCGTAGATGGTCTGCGGAGCCCAGACTCGTTTCAGGTCTTCCTGGTCACTGTATTTCTTCTGCATGTTCACCACCGATGATTTCCAGTGAATCAGGTCTTTGGACTTGAGCAGCACCATGGCACGGTTACTGTCCCAGCCGTTGCACGAAGCCATGTCGGTAGCTACCATATAGAATGTTTTCCCGTCCTGTGCACGGAGGATATGCGGGTCACGCACGCCACCTGTGGAGCTGATGACCTTGGAGTCGATGACCGGCTTGTTTCCGTTCAGGGCATGGAAGTGATAGCCGTCGGGGCTCAGGGCGTAGCAGATAGCCTCCTGGGGAATATGGTTTCCCGTGAAATAGACAAAGAGGTAGCCACCGTCAGGTTCTGCAGCTTGGAGAGAACCCATGCATATTGCCAGCAAGGCAGTAAGTAGAAGTTTCTTCATATTTAGATATAAGGCCATTATGCTACAAAGATAATGAAAAAAGGGTGGAGTGCAAGAGTTTGGGCATAAAAAAACCACAGCCTCTTTTCAGAAAGCTGCGGTTTTTAGGTTTTGTATTTTGGTTAGGTTATATTACTTCTTCTCGTAGTAAGGAGTGTTGTAAATCAATTTTACACCAGTAGCAGTCTTCTCCAGTACCATAGTAGTACCGTCTGGGTCAACATCGTAAGTAAATGTATTGTTGCCAGCAGCAATCTGGTGGTAAACAACGTTGAAGATCAAAGCTGAGTTCTGGAAATCTGCAGTAGGAACCTCGATAATCAGCTGACCGATCTTATTCTTGTCCTTAGTATCTTCCAAGTTGAAGCTCAAGAAAATTTCAGTACCCTGGCACTTACCAGTCAGACAATCCTTAGCCTCATCATAAACATAACCCTTTACACTAATCTCTCTCATCACCTGAATGCGGTTAGCATTCAAATCAATACCATCGAAGATAGCTGCATTAGCGGAGATGCAGCTCAACATTGCGAACAATGCAAACAGAATCTTTTTCATAATATTTGTATTTTAAATAATTATTTGTAGTCTTTTTTGAAAAACCGGTGCAAAAGTAGTATATTTTTGGATTCGCTCCAAATTTTTTTCCGTAAAACTTACATTGTGTCATCAAAAAACTTGCGAAATAGGGTATTCCACCCTCTTTTTCTTGCATTTTGATACTAATTTACCTGCAAAACAAGGGTTGCATCGTCTGGACAGATGAGTCGGACATGATGGTTGCTGATGAGGTAAGATTCGCCTCTAAGTTCCTCTCTTTTTCCGTTCGAGAAAATGTAACTGCCGTCTGGCAGGCCATAGAAAACATGATCTGAGGTGGTGGGCAGGATGATGTCTTGAAGCATGCGTTTTCCGTCCAGAATGTCGTAGGGGAGTTTCTGCCAGTGGGGCAGGATGTTCCGGGTGCTGAGGCCCAGACCCTGGAATTCTCCAGTGAAGTGTGGGTCCGTGGTTTCTCCCGGCAGTTCCGGATGGACGAACACATTTTCGGCCATGTTCATGGAGCCGGCGCTGATGCCTAGGATGACCCCCTTGAAGTTCCGGAGCCGCTCCCGCAGATGAATCTTCTGGAAAAACCGGTTTTGGGTAGGCACATGCCCACCACCCAGGACGATGACATCGCTGTAGCTGGTCAGTTCCTGTGTCTTTTCGGGATTCCGTCCGTCAAGCACGTGGAAACAGCTGAACTTCAGCCCTATCTCACTCAGTGCCTTATGGATACTGTCCCGGCAGCCATCGGTAAAGTCGGGGTTGTCGGGTGTGGCGCAGATGAACAGCCCACGGACATTATTCCTCTTTATATTAAATAGGAGTTCATCCACCAGACGGTTCTTGGGGTTCAGGCTCTCCGTTCCCTCTATGAAGGGATTGCTGGTCAGGAAAGTTATCATCTCTTTGCCTCAGGCTCTGCTGGTGGTGTAGTTGTAGAATTCATCCATCTCCTCTTTGCTCTTGAAGCGGGCAATGTAGGTCTGGTCGCCCATGGCACCAGAGAGTGCCTTAGGCAGCCGGTCCCACTGACGGAGCTGGGCTTTGTACTTGTTCATGATGTCTTCGTGGCTGTGCACATACTTCACATTGTCCCTCCGGCCGGAGAACATGACATAGTAGTCGTCGTTGGGGTAAGGGGTGGTGTTCTTGTCGAAGCAGATCATGTCGGCCCATATCTTGTACACATCCACGCTGTGGGCATAGTTGATCATGTCTGGGGTGAAGCCGCCTCCTGGGCGCATGTTCACCTCCAGTGCCACGAAGTCGCCAACTTCGCCCAAGCCTCTGTGGGCACGGTCCAGGCAGAAGAATTCCAGGTGTACGAACCGGCTCTGCACCTCAAACGCCTTCACGGTCTTGCGACCCCAGTAGCGAAGGTTCTCGCTCATGTGCTTCTCCACGTAATAGGTGGAGTCCAGGTTGTACTCCACAATGTCGGCAATGCTAGGCGGACACACGCACATGGACTCAAACAATGGGTCTCCCTGGCTATTCACAATGGCATCGTAGGTACAGATGTTTCCGGTGACATATTCCTCAATGACATACTGCTCCACATGCGGAGTAGTCTCGAAGAAACGGCACAGTTGTTCCTCATCCTCCAGCTTGTGGGCTCCCCCGGCACCAACGCCGATATCTGGCTTGGAGAAGAGTGGGTAGCCGGCATCCTCTGCGAAATTCAGAGCTGCCTCCAGCCCTTGGGCTGCCTTGAGCTGTCGGGCCGTACGGATTCCTCCCTTGGCATAGTATTTCTTCATCTCAGATTTCTCCTTGATGCTCATGATCTTGTCCTCTCCAATACCGGAAGTGACATGGAAGGCTGTGCGCAGCTTGGCATCCATGTCCAGCCAGAACTCATTGTTGGACTCAATCCAGTCGATAGGGCCATAGTGGTATGCATAATAGGCCACTGCCTTGTACATCTGTTTATAGTCCAGCATGTCGGTTACCTTATAATATTCGGTAAGTGCTCTTTTCAGTTCCGGAACCAGTTCCTCATAAGGCGCATCGCCAATTCCCAGCACGGTAGCACCGTTTTTCTTCAGGGCATCGCAGAATTGCCAGAACTTGGTGGGGAAGTTGGGAGAAATAAAAATAAAATTCATAGTCTGTTCATTCTCGTTTATTAGGAACAAATATACGGCATTTTCACCTATTTGCCTAAAAAAAGGGTTAAAAATGTTTTTGGAATAGAAAAATTACCAAATAATAATCCATATTGACTATATTTTTTTAACTTTGCACCCGAATTGTTTCATTTGAAACTTATTTGATTATGGCAGAAGAAGAAATTAAACAGTTGGCTGCCCGCCTGAAAGGGCTTCGGGACGGATTGGACCTGACTGTAGAAGAAATGGCAGAAAACGCAGGCATTCCTGTGGAAGATTATAAAAAGATGGAGGCTGGAGAGATGGATATTCCCATCGGTACCCTTCAGATGATTTCCCGCGCCTACGGTGTGTCACTGGATGTACTTCTCTTTGGCGAGGAGCCTAAGATGAGTAGCTATTTTTTGACCCGTGCTAATTGTGGCGTGAGCATTGAGCGTACAAAAGCATATAAGTATCAGTCGCTGGCTTCCGGCTTCAGAGGACGACTGATGAACCCTCTGATTGTAACCATTGAGCCAGCCGACACCGACAAGGCGCTGGCCCTGAACAGCCATCCCGGACAGGAGTTTATGATGGTTCTGGAAGGTGAAATGGAACTCACTTTAGGAGGAAAGACTCACGTTATGCATGAAGGCGACAGCATTTATTTTAATTCAGGATTGCAGCACGGAATGCGTGCCTTAGGAGGAAAGGCAGTGAAGATCCTTTCCATACACAACTAAACAGAGAGTTATGCTTGAAAAATTTGTAACAAAGACTTCCTTTACTTCACAGGAAGATTTTATACAGAATTTCCACCTTATCGTACCAGAACATTTCAACTTTGCCTATGATGTGATGGACGAATGGGCAGCCACAGACCCCGACAAGCTGGCCTTGCTGTGGACCAATGACCAGGGTGCGGAGATTCGTTTTACCTTTGGCCAGCTTAAAGAATATACCGACAAGACTGCTGCCTATTTCCAGCAGTTGGGTGTGAAAAAGGGCGACCGCGTGATGCTGATGCTGAAACGCCGTTACGAGTTCTGGTTCTCTATCCTGGCTCTGCACAAGCTGGCAGCCATCGTGATTCCAGCCACACACTTACTTACGGCACACGACATCGTCTACCGTTGTAATTCAGCTGAAATCAAGTTGATCGTCATTGCAGGTGAGGACGTGATGGTCCAGCATGTAATTGAGGCCATGCCAGAGTGCCCTTCCGTAGAGGCTCTTTCTTGCGTGCGACCTGTTCACCATGAGGGTAGCTGGGATGTCTTCAAGTGCGACGTCCAGGCAGCGAATGGCAAGATTCTGCATTTCCACAATTTCGATGAGGGAATCCAGCATGCACCGGCATTCGTGCGTCCGGAGCGAAATGAGACCTCCGACATCATGATTATGTATTTCACCAGCGGTACCACGGCCGAACCTAAGATGGTGGCCCACGACTTCTCCTATGCCTTGGGCCATCTGTCTACGGGCGTGTTCTGGCACAACCTGCATGAGAATTCCCTGCACCTGACCATTGCCGACACCGGTTGGGGCAAGGCTGTATGGGGCAAGCTCTATGGGCAGTGGTTCGCCGGAGCCACGGTCTTTGTCTATGACCATGAGAAGTTTATGCCGGATGACATTCTGCGCATGATGGAAAAATACCGCATCACTTCACTGTGCTGCCCTCCAACCATCTACAGGTTCCTGATTCGTGAGGACCTGAGCAAGTACGACCTCTCCTCACTGGAATACTGTACCACAGCCGGTGAGGCGCTGAATTCCGCTGTGTACGACAAGTTCCGCCAGCTCACAGGCATCCGTCTGATGGAAGGCTTCGGACAGACAGAGACCACGCTGACCCTGGGAACCTTCCCTTGGATGGAACCCAAGCCAGGAAGCATGGGCGTGCCTAATCCACAGTATGACATAGACTTGCTTACTGCCGACGGTCGTTCTGCCGAGGATGGTGAGCAGGGTGAAATCGTAATCCGTACGGATAAAGGCAAGCCTGTGGGCATGTTCTGTCAGTATTACCGTGACCCTGAACTGACCAAGCATGTATGGCATGATGACATGTACCATACCGGTGACGTGGCTTGGCGTGACGAGGATGGCTATTACTGGTTTGTGGGCCGTGTGGACGATGTAATCAAGAGCTCCGGATATCGTATCGGTCCGTTCGAGGTAGAAAGTGCCTTGATGACCCATCCGGCAGTGGTGGAATGTGCCATCACTGGTGTGCCCGACGATATCCGCGGACAGGTGGTGAAGGCTACCATCGTGCTGGGCAAGGAATACAAGCACAGAATTGAGACGGAAGAAGGCAAGGAAGAACTGATCCGTGAGATTCAGAATCACGTGAAGCAGGTCACCGCACCTTATAAATATCCGCGTGTGGTAGAGTTCGTGGATGAGCTCCCGAAGACCATCAGCGGCAAGATCAAGCGGGTGGATATCCGTAATAAACATAAGAAAGCATGAAGTGGATAGGCAGGTTCGTCGTTCTTATCGTGGTTTTGGCAGCCTTGGTGGTTCTCGCTGCTTCGCCCTTGGGCAAATGGTATGTGAATAGCCATGGCAAGGAACTAATAGGGCGTGAAGTCCGGATTGACGGGTTCATGCTGAATCTGCTCACGGGAAACATCAGCCTGGATGATGTAAAAATCTATGAGGCTGACGGTGACAGTGTCTTCATGAACATCAAGGAACTGGACGTGAATCTGGCTATGGCTCACCTGATGGAGGGCAAGATAAGCATTGAATCCCTGGATGTGGACTATGCCAAGATGAAAATCACCCAAAAGGATACGGTGATGAACGTGGACGACATGGTGGCCTACATGAGTCAGGGCGAGTCCAGAGACTATACCATAGGCACCCTGCGCATGGCAAACTCCGAGGTCTTCTTTGTGGATAACTCGGACCCAAGCTTCCCGTTCTCTTACCGAATCAACGACCTGAAGGTGGAGTCGGACAACTTCAGTACGGCCGACCGCAACCACATCGTCATTTCGGGAAGGCTGCAGGAAGAAGGAAGGCTGGAAGCTGTCTATGACGGGGCTCTGGCTGATCCGGGCAACATGCTGCTCTCCCTTAAGCTGACCGATGTGGACCTGAGGGATTTCACACCGCTCTTCATCCTTTATACCGGGTATGAGGTGGTGGACGGCAAGCTGAGTCTGGGCAGTGAGATTACGGCGATAAACAACAAGGTGAACGGAGCCAACAGAATCACCCTTCAGGCACCGAAAGTGCAGAAACAGAAGAACTTGGCATTCAAGCCGCCTTATAAGGGACTTCCACTGAAGACCTGCTTCTACATGCTTACCGACAAGCAGAACCGGTGTGTGATGGATGTGCCGGTCACGGGCAATATGGATAACCCGAAGTTCAGCTACCGGAAAACCGTGTTCAATGCTTTCTGCAAGGCTCTGCTGAAGACACTTACACAGCCTTTCAGGAAAAAGCCAAAAGACATTGACGAGGATGCAATGGAAACAATTAACTAAATTCTAATGAATATGAAACGACTACTTTTGATTCTTACCGTGCTCTTGGCTGCTTTTCCAGCCCTGGCACAAAATGAACGTGAGGCAGTGGACCCCAATGATTTCAAGGTGGATGTGAACCACATGAACCCCTTGAGATTCCCGTCCAAGGTACTTACAGATACCTACTCCGTAGTGGTACGGAATGATTCCGTGGAAGTTCACCTTCCTTATTATGGCCAGCGCCAGACTGTCAGTTTCAACTCCGATGGACTACACTTTAAGGAGCCTTTTACCGTGCAGAAACTGAAGACCAAGAACAAGAAAAAATACGTAGTAACTGATCTGACTTTCCGTACCCGTCATAAAGGAGAGTCTTACACCTTCCATTTCTCCATTTGGGGTAAGTCAACAGCCAATCTGGATGTGAAACCAGAAAATGGTGATGTATGCGGCTACAGCGGAGACGTGGTGAAAGAAGATGAATAATCATTTGGCATAGACAGGCTCCATCTGCTCTTCATTCGGCCAGTGCGGCAGATAGAAGAGTGGAAGGGGCTTGCCTCCCACACCCGTCCAGTCAATCTTTCGTACATAGTTGAAATCCGGCCCTCCAAAGTCGAAGGAGCGTCCATAGAGCAAAATCGCATTCCTCCCGTGGTCTATCTTCCATAGGCCCCCTCCATAGCAGTCGTCTTCTCCTATCTCCAGCATTTCCCGGTGCAGATAGACGTGCCCGAACTTCAGCACGCCACTGGAGGTGATGATGAATTTCTGAAACATGATTCTTTTTCTTCTCTGCTGCAAAGTTAGTCTTTTTTTTGCAGTGTGAACCTTTTCTGCTATATTTGCATGACTAAAATCGGATGTTATGAGGAAAATCTTCTTTTTGGCAGCGATGCTCATGGGGCTGACTGCCACTGCCCAGGAATTTTATAGAGGTGCCGATGTGGGATGGATGACCGAGATGGAATCCCGGGGCCACAAGTGGTACAATGCAGAGGGAAAGGAAACGGAATGCCTGCAGCTGATGAAAGAGTACGACATCAATGCCGTGCGGCTGCGTGTGTGGGTTGACCCTTCCAAGCACGGCAACTGGTGTAATCTGGACGATGTGATAGTGAAGGCGAAGCGTGCCCAGAAGCTAGGCATGGAAATCATGCTGGACTTCCATTACAGCGACTGGTGGTGCGACCCTGCCAAACAGCCTATCCCTGCTTCCTGGATGGGGCATTCCTACGAGCAGATGAAGCAAGACCTCAAGGACTATACCATCTCCGTGCTGAATGCCTTGAAGAGGGAAGGCATCACCCCTAAATGGGTACAAGTGGGCAATGAAACCTCCAACGGCCTGCTGTGGAGCGTGGAAAGTGACCCTGTGACTGGCTGGGAAATCAAGGATGCGAACGGAAATACGAAGATTACCACCTCCATGGGACATTCCCGCCTGAACCCTACCCAATATGCCGGGTTCATCCGGGCAGGATATGATGCGGTAAAGGAGGCTTCTCCTTCTTCCCTGGTCATTGTTCACCTGGACAATGGCTTCGACAAGGTGCTTTATGAGTGGAACCTGGGAATCCTGGCCGGCAATGGAGCCAAGTGGGATATTATCGGTATGTCGCTCTATCCTCATTGGGCTCTAGAAGGCGGCAAGGAAACCGATGCCGATGAGTGTATCACACACTGCATGGAGAATATCCGTGTGGTGAGTGAGAAATATAACTGCGATGTCATCATCACAGAGACAGGCTTTGAGGTGGACGAGCAGCATCCGGAGGTGATGGAGGAAGGCTACCGCCAGCTTAGTAGGGTGCTTCAGGAGAGCCTGTACAGTACCAATGGGCGTTGCAAGGGCGTGTTCTACTGGGAACCAGAGTGCAAGCCTAGCCAGTACAGGCTAGGAGCCTTCACGGAAGACGGTCGCCCTACCCGGATTATGGATGCCTTCAGGGAATTCCCAGTGGAAAAGAAACTGGTGGCTCTTTCTTTCGACGATGGGCCTAACACGGTGACCACTCCAGCCATGCTGGCTAAGCTTCACAAGCATCATGTAGTGGCTACTTTCTTTGTGATTGGCGACCAGATCACGCCGGAGTCGGAGCTGATACTGAAACTGGAGAGCAAGCGGGGGCATGAGATTGGAAACCATTCCAAGACGCATTCTTATATGACCAAGCTAACTCCTGAGCAGATACGTGCCGAGGTGGCTTATACCTCACGCTTGATAGAGCGTGCCACAGGGCAGAAGGTGACATTGTTCCGCCCTCCTTATATCGATGTGAACGAAAAGCTCTATGAGAACATAGACCTGATATTCATCTGTGGTCATGACTGCGAGGACTGGAATCCAGATGTAACACCTCAGATGCGTGCCGAGCGTGAACTGGAAAAGGTACACGATGGAAGTATCATCTTGATGCATGATTTCCAAGGTAATCCACAGACAGTGGAGGCCATGGATATTCTCATTCCAGCCTTGAAGGAAAAAGGCTATGAGTTTGTGACCATAAGTGAACTCTTCCGAAGGAAAAAAATATTTCCCCAGAAGGGAAAAATATATACCAACGTTTTGGAAGACTAAAATAGAAAAAGTCTGCTGAATCTCAGCAGACTTTACAGGGTGGAGCTGGAGGGATTCGAACCCTCGTCCAAACAAGGAAACAATATGCTTTCTACATGCTTATCTCTGACTACGTTTTTCGAGCATCAGCAAGACCAGAGCCACCTACCGATACCTTAGCCTTTAAGATTTCATCCAGGCATCAAGGCCTACCTGAACTATCCCCGATTTAGCTGTGCCACTGAACCAGAGCGCTTCGGAGCAACAGCCTCTGAGTGACATCTCGTTCCAGCACCTGGTGCCGGAATAAAGCTAATCTACTATACTTCGATTAAGCAGCGAGAGCGTAGTTGTTTTCGCCAGATAATTGTTGGTAACTGATATTAAAGAGGAAATCACCGACCCTCTGCATGCTTACATACCCTTTCATCTCGCTGTCAAATCCAGTCAACCCCTTTTTTTGACGCTGCAAAGTTGCTTCTTTTTTTTCAAATAAACAACAATTTGCTCTTTCTTTTGAAAATATTGTTCAAAAAGTTTTTCTTTTTTTTTTTTTTTTTTACTAGATTTGTGGAAAGTTAGACCTTAAATCACTCAATGTGAAGGGAGAAAACGCAATTTAGCTAAATAATTCTAAACAATAAAGTTATGAAAAAGAGTTTATTATTTATGTTTATGTTTGTGGCAGTGCTGGGTTTCTTTTCCTGTCAAAAGGACGATATAGATAATTCAGACTCTACTACCTTTGAACTTAAACTGGATAAGGACGGAATGATAAGTAGCCCTAAATGGCTGGCTGCAAAAGTTGATTCTATTGCACATTCAATGGAAAAAGTATTTTATCCTGACGTGCTGAAAATTACAGCAGGAAATGATTTTTATATCTGTATAAATAATCCTTCCGATATATTGAGTTCTTCATCAAGTAGTTCCCCATATTTATACTTTCATAAGAATGGAAAGCGTATTAATCCTTTAGATCCACTGTTGAATAAAATAAGAACTTCCACTAGCCGCAAAATTATTTGGAGTAAGCATTAAGTCTTTTTTCTAATATGCAACTATTTGTAATTCTAAACAATAAAGTTATGAAAAAGAGTTTATTATTTATGTTTATGTTTGTGGCAGTGCTGGGTTTCTTTTCTTGTCAAAAGGATGATATAGATAATTCAGACTCTACTACCTTTGAACTTAAACTGGATAAGAACGGAATGATTAGTAGCCCTAAATGGTTAGCTGCTAAAGTTGATTCAGTGGCACATTCATATAAGGTTGTAATGTATCCTTTCGTGTTGAAAATTACAACTAGAAGTGATTTTTATATCTATGTAACGGGTACATTTAGTTCTACAGTGAGTCAATTGTATTTTCATAAAAATGGAAAGCGTATTTATCCTTCAGATCCACTGATGGATGAGATTGCATCCTCCACAAATCGTGAGACTATATGGAGTAAGCATTAAGTCTTTCCAATAATGAAAAGCAGTCTGTTACTATTCTCGTTTTTAGTCTGTTCTCTCTTACCCTGTATGGGGCAGACCAGGCAGGAACTGGAAACCCGATACGTTTCCGTGATGGGTGACTATGCCCGTCTTTATATAGGAAAAGTAGAGGTTCCCTACGATACACAGCTTTACAAGACTCTGCCTTACTTAAATGAGGACGGCTCTTTCCATGTAGGTGCTGTAGGCACGGAGGAACTGGTCTATCCTGAGGTAGCCCTCAGATTTGACGTGTACCTGAACCAACTGGTGGTAGAGTCTCCCCATTCCCATGTCAGGGTGGTGCCAAGGAAGGAGAATGTACAATTCTTTACCTTGGAAGGGCAGAGATTTGTGAACTGCAACGGGACCTTCGTACGGGAGGAATATGCGGGAAAAAAGCTCAGCCTTTTTACTTATATCTATAAGGAACAGGACTATCCAGATATTCAGCAGGCCAGGAAAAGGGTGCAGTTCAAGTCGAAGTGGGCCCTGTGGCTGGTTCAAGACGGGAAGGTAAAGACTGTAAAGAGCCTAAGCGACTTACAAGCTCTTTTCCCTGCCAGGAGTCAGGAAGTCAAGCGGTTTGCCGATGAGAAGAAACTGAAGTTCAATGCCAAGAACCGCATAAATTCCGTGAAATCTATCGTTGAATTCTTAGACTCGTAGTGTATGCGAAAAGTCATCCTATTTTTACTTTGCCTCTGGCCTGCCATGCATGCCTCTGCTCAAGAAAAGGCAGACAGCATCTACTTGTCGCAGTTGATTCGGGAAATCCAGTCCCATACCAGCCTGCAGGTGTATAGTGTGGCTCCAGATACGCTGAAAGTGCTGAAGACCACCGACTACTCTTTGGATGGAATACGCCGTTCTGTGCAGGGAACCTCCGTTCAGGTAACGGTTCTGCAGGATAATCTTTTCTTCTCCCAAGGGCAACCCCTTTCTACAGAACTGGCAGCCTTCCAGCAGAACACAAACCCTGATTCAAAGGCTTATCTTCCTGTAGTCATAGCCAGCAATGAGAATCAGATTTATGAGGTAGGGTCTAAGATACAGTCTGCTAGTCCAGAGCGAGTCACCCTGCAAGGTCAGGTGTACAATTTCCGCACAGGAGCCCCTGTGGGAGGCGTGCAGATTCTCAGCAGAGAACCTTGGAATACAGCGTTGACAGGCAGTGACGGAACCTTTACCATAGAACTTCCGGCAGGTTACCGTGTGCTGGAGCTGGAAGGAATAGACATTCAGAAAACGCAACGGAAATTTCAGTTGCATGCCGATGGAGTGGTTCGTATAGAACTGGATGAAGACAAACACCTGCTGGAAGAAATCGTCGTGCTGGCCGGTCGGGTAAACCAGGTTCACAGCACCCAGATAGGTGTGGAGAAGTTCAATCCTATCCTGCTCAAGAATATCCCGTCGGCCCTGGGCGAGGCAGATGTGCTGAAGATGCTTCAGACCCTTCCGGGAGTAAAGACCGTGGGAGAGGCCAGCAACGGATTCAACGTGCGAGGCGGTGCCACAGACCAGAACCTGATTCTCTTTAACAACGGAACCATCTTTAACCCGAACCACATGTTCGGGCTGTTCACGGCTTTCAACTCCGACATGGTGAATGAGGCAGAGCTCTACAAGAGCAGCATCCCTGCCCGGTATGGCGGAAGAATATCCTCTGTACTGAACATCAGCAGCAAGGAAGGGAACAAGGAGAAGGCAACCGGAGCAGCTAGCATAGGCCTCCTTACTGCCAAGCTGAATCTGGAACTGCCTCTGGTGAAGAATAAACTCTCCCTCCAGCTGAACGGACGAATGACCTACAGCGACTGGATGCTGAAACATATCCCTGAAAAGAGCGGATACCGGAACGGTAAGGCCGGTTTCTATGATATGGGAGGCGTGCTGAGCTGGAATATCAACGAGCGAAACAAGTTCAATGTGTATGGATACTACAGCCATGACCACTTCTCATTTATGGAGAAAGGGAAGTATGGCTATACCAACATGAATTTCTCTGGTGAATGGAAATCATTCTTCAGTGATTCTTTCTCCGGGGAATTCTCGGCAGGTTATGATCACTACGACTATTACAATGACGAGGGCCGGGGGAACGACAGCCCTTCTTCCACATACTCCGATTATTCTTCCTACAGGCTCTCCTATGCCATTCATCAGGTGTTCGGGAAAGCCCATTTCAACTGGCAGGCCAATGACCAGCATCAGGTGAATTTCGGTCTGAACGTGAACTTCGACAATGTTCACAGCGGAAAAATGGAACCCCTGGCAGCCCTCTCCATGGTAGAACCATGGGAGTTGGAATGGGACAATGCCTTAGAGTCGGCTCTTTATCTAAGCGACCTTTATGACATCACTCCAGAGTGGAGTGTGGAAGGTGGCATTCGTCTCAGTATGTTTAATGTGCTGGGCCCAAGGCATGTGAACACTTACGAGGAGGGAAGTCTTCCTAGCGTAGAAACGCTGGTGGAGAGTACGCTGAAAGACGGAATCATCAAGACTTACATGGGCCCGGAGTTCCGCCTTTCCACCCGTTACCGCTTGAAGGAGAACCTGAGCGTGAAGGCTGGCTTTAATACCATGCAGCAGTATTTCCACAAGGTTTCCAATACCAGCATCATGTCGCCTACCGATATCTGGAAACTGAGCGATGCCAACATCAAGCCTCAGAAAGGCTGGCAGGTGGCACTGGGCCTCTATCACGAGAGTCCTCGCCGAACCTGGGAATACTCCCTGGAAGCTTATTATAAGCAGCTGAACAACTATCTGGATTACAGAAACGGGGCAGAACTGCTCATGAATGACCATCTGGAAACAGACGTAATCTTCACGGAAGGTTATGCCTACGGTATAGAGCTTCAAGCCAAGAAAATGTTTGGAAACCTCACCGGGTGGGCCAGCTACAGCTATTCCAGAACGTTCATCCGGCAGAATGACCCCAGGGTGACAAATCCGGTAAATGGTGGGAAGTGGTATCCTACGGAGTACGACCGTCCACATGAGTTCAAGCTAACGGGCAACTATAAGTTTACCCAGCGGTTCAGCATATCGGCCAACTTGGACTATAGTAGTGGCCGCCCTACAACCATTCCAGCCGGGCAGTATTATGACCGGCGACAGATGAGGTGGCTTCCATACTACATAGACCGCAACAGCTATCGTATTCCAGACTACCTGCGCTTGGATTTATCCCTGAATCTGGAGCAGGGGCATCATCGGACTCGATGGCTGCATACCAGCTATAGCTTAGGTGTCTATAATGCCTTGGCACGCAGGAATGTGTATAATGTGTACTATGTGGTGGAAAATGGTGCCATCAAGGGTTACCAACTCTCCATCTTCGGCACCGCCATTCCTTACCTTACTGTTAATCTTAATTTCTGAGCTCCATGAAGAAGATCATATCTATAGTTGGAATGTTGGCACTGCTGCTGGGTTCATGCATTGAAGAATTTAACGCCCAACTGCCAGAAGGCGAGGATAACATATTGGTGGTGGATGGTTCCATTATCGGCGATAGCCTCTGTACTTTCTACCTGAGCCGGAGTGTGGCGGTAGGTGAAGGGAATGCATTCAAAGGGGAAATGTCGGCCTCCGTAAAAGTTTTAGGCTCCGATGGGACAGAGTGGCCTGGAACCTTAGAGGGGGAAGGTGTTTATCAGGTTCAGGTAGGTACATTGACCCCTGGCGTGTCTTATCAACTTCAGATTCAGTCTAAAGGGCTGACCTATACCTCTCATCCTCAAACACCCCTGGAAACCCCTCAGCTGGCAGATTCCCTGTTGGTGAGAGAAAATGAAGCAAAAGAAGAGGCGAGTATGCTTCTTTACCTTACCATGCGTGGATCAAGTAACGCCTATTACCGCATTTCCTATCTTCAAGACTGGGAGATACGGGCTGTATGGAAGGCCGATGTGGAATATGACCGGAATACAAAGGAGATAGTTCCAGTGACCCTGCCTATATACAGGGGTTGGAAGAGTGATTATGCAGATAATCCATACCTTTTAGCTGCGGATAAATATGGGTCGGGCTCCAATTTCCCCATAGAGCTTTATCGTATTTCATTACGGCAGGATAATCTGTCTTATCGCCACTGTACCAGTGTACTGCTGCGTGCCATCTCTAAGGAGGAATATGAATATGAGAAGATTCGCAGTCAGATTAGCAGTGAAATGGGTGGCCTTTTCACTCCTCAGCCTTCGGAACTTCCTACAAACATTACCTGCAGTGATCCTTCGGTCAAGGTGATAGGCTATGTAGGTGTATCTAAAAATGTGGCATTAAGTAGATTCTACATTAATACTACGAAGGTAAACTGTATATATAATATAAATAATTATGAAAGATGTGAGGCACATCCCATGAGTTATTATGAGGCAAATAGTTATGATGTGATGTATAACTGGGGGTATAGGCTCGTAGGAAGTTCCAAGCTCTGGGCACGGGGTAGTTGTGTAGATGTACGTCTCAATCAGGCTACACTGGAGGAACCAGCGTGGTGGCAGGAAGAATAAAACAGAATGTTATGAAAAGACTATTGTTTTTTATTTGGATAAGTCTGGTTCCCTTCCTGTGTAAGGGGCAGAGTGCTCAGGAATACCTGCAGGTGGTCACCGATAGAAATCTATACATCACCGGTGAGAGAATCCATGTATCCGTCAGGGTAGAGGATGGGAGCCATCATCCACTAGATATGAGCAAGGTAGCCTATGTGGAACTCAGTGACACCCAGAAAGCCCATGTCCAGTTCATGATAGCCCTAAAGGATGGCCAGGGTTGGGGTGAGGCACTCTTGCCAGCCACCATGCATAGTGGCAATTATGAGCTAAGTGTCTATACGTACTATATGAAAAACTTCGGGTCCGATAGTTTCTATAGGAAGAATCTGGGTGTAGTGAACCTGAATTTCAAGTCGCCAGAAGATAATCTTGTATGGGAAGAGGGCCTATCGCAAATCTCAGCTTCCAGTGATTATCCTATTCATACGGATAAACCGGTCTATGGCAAGCGTTCCCCGATAAGGGTTCAGTTGCCTAAAGATGGCCAAGGGCACGCTACACTTTCTGTCAGAAGGCTGGATATGGAAATGCTTTCGGAGGATCCGATTTCTAAAGTACAATCTTATGGGGGAAAAGCATCGTCAGCCTATCTCCCGGAAGTGGAAGGGCATCTTCTTTCTGTTCAACCTACAGAGGGAGTGGGCTCTTTAGCACGGGTTCAGCTAGGGGTAATGGGGCTGGACACTCATGTAGCAGATGGGAAGAAGCTCAGAGGTGATGAGTTCCTGTTTCTCATGAATGGAGTATATGGGCATCAACATGTAGCGTTGGCTGGCTTCGATGCGCAGAATAATCCTGCACCTGTGACGCTGAAATCTCCTTATGCGCAATGTCTTCCTGCTGAGCTGCCAGTCTTGAAGGTCAGGTATGAAGAAACACCGTTGAAGTTCAGACTGCTGGCTAGCCAACTGCAAGGAAGTGTGGTGCCTCAGAGAGACCCACAACAGCGCTTCACCGTAGAGGGAAGGGAACCAAGCTATATCTACAACCTCTCTGAATACACCCCTATGAAGAGCATTCGTGAGGCTCTGATGGAATTTGTGGAAGGCATAAAATACGACAAGCACAAGGGTAGCTATGCCTTGTTTACCACTACAGAAGAGGTTAGTGGCTACAGTAGTCAGCCTGCTTTGGTGCTTCTGGATGGAGTCCCAGTGCAGGACATAGATAAACTGATGGGGTACGATGCTCGCAGGATACATTATATTCTAATCTATAGAGGCAAATATACCTTTGGTGATAATGTACAGGAGGGAGTCATCTCGTTCACTACCTATACTGGGGAACTGCCAAGTTATCAGTTGACAGAAAATGAGAGACTCTACGAGTATGACTTTCCACAAAACCGTCCGCCTTTTGAAGCTAGGGAATACGGAAATTCCACGGAAGTTTCTGCAGAACAGCCAGATTTCCGTAGCTTATTGTATTGGAATCCACAGGTAAAAGGTGATGCTGTTTCTTTCTATTCCTCTGACATGACGGGAGTCTATGAAATAAAACTGACGACATTCAACGCTCATGGAGAGGAGGAAAGCTTTCTAGGGTATTTTGAAGTACGATAGAAAACTTATATTTGATATGGTCTGCGAAGTAAAAATGAGATAGTCCTCATAACCTTTGTTCGCTGGGCAGACATAAGGGATACAAAAAAAGAGAGGCATCTTAAGTTGCCTCTCTTTTTGTCGTTATATTATGATTAGATTATTTAGCGTAACTTACAGAACGGGTCTCACGGATTACGGTAATCTTAACCTGTCCTGGGTAAGTCATCTCGTCCTGAATCTTCTTGGCAATCTCGCCACTCAGCTTCTCGGTCTGGACATCATCAATCTTGTCGGCCCCTACAATGACACGAAGTTCACGACCAGCCTGAATAGCGTATGTCTTGGTCACGCCTGGATAGCTCATGGCAATGTTCTCCAAATCGTTCAGACGCTTGATGTAAGCCTCTACAATCTCACGGCGGGCACCTGGACGGGCACCTGAGATGGCATCGCAAACCTGAACGATAGGAGCAATCATGGTGGTCATCTCCATCTCATCGTGGTGAGCACCTACGGCATTGACAATGTCTGGTTTCTCCTTGTATTTCTCAGCCAGCTTGGCGCCATAGATAGCGTGTGGCAATTCTGGTTCCTCATCGGGCACTTTACCGATATCGTGAAGCAGACCGGCACGTTTCGCTTTCTTAGGATTCAGGCCTAACTCTGCAGCCATGATGGCACACAGATTGGCAGTTTCACGTGCGTGCTGCAAGAGGTTCTGCCCATAGGAAGAACGGTATTTCATCTTACCGATGATGCGGATGAGTTCTGGATGAAGACCGTGAATACCTAAGTCGATGGTGGTACGCTTACCTGTTTCAATGACTTCTTCTTCAACCTGTTTCTTAACCTTGGCAACCACTTCCTCTATGCGAGCTGGGTGAATACGTCCGTCGGTTACCAGCTGGTGTAAAGCCAAGCGAGCTATTTCACGACGCACAGGGTCAAAGGCACTCAAAACGATAGCCTCTGGAGTATCATCAACCACAATCTCAACACCGGTGGCTGCTTCCAAGGCACGAATGTTACGGCCTTCACGGCCGATGATACGGCCCTTCACTTCATCATTGTCAATATGGAATACCGTGACGGAATTCTCTATTGCAGTTTCAGTAGCTACACGCTGGATACTCTGGATGACAATCCGCTTAGCTTCTTTGTTGGCAGAAATCTTGGCCTCTTCCATGATGTCATTGATGTAGCTGGCAGCCTGGGTCTTGGCCTCATCTTTCAAGGACTCAACCAGATGCTCTTTAGCTTCTTCGGCACTCAGTCCACTGATGGTTTCTAGCTTGGCCAGCTCCTGCTTGTGAAGATTATCCACTTCCTGAGCCTTCTCGTTCAGGCGTTTCTGCTGGTTCTCCAGATTCTGTCTTTGGTTGTCGTTCTCACGGTTCTTACGGTTCAGGTCCTCTTGACGCTGGTTCAGGGACATCTCACGCTGCTTAAGCTTGTTCTCAGCCTGCTGGATACGCTGATTGCGCTGCTGCACTTCCTTCTCCAGCTCCGATTTTTTATTCAGGAATTTCTCCTTTACCTCAAGGAGTTTCTTCTCCTTGAGAACTTGTGCCTCTTCTTCAGCCTGTGTAACGATACTGTTATATTTACCCTTAGCCACATAGCGGAATAGGCAGTATCCCAACAATGCGCCTATGAGGAGAGCCACAATAGCTACTACTATAGTTACCATTTATTCTACGTTATAAAAATATAAAAAAGCACCAAATTAAGATATCCTGAGGGAATATCTTAACCGGTGCGAACTCTAATTCTCAAAATTTATTATTTCAACAAATCCACGACATCTTTGTCCAATAGCTTCAAACGCTCGAAGATGGGGGTAGAGTCGGCTATATGCTCGTTCCTCTTCAGGTTTACAGCAATGGTCAAAGCCACCATTCTCAGTTGCTTGTCGGCAACATTCTCACCATAGCGGCTCCTATAAAGATTCAGTTTTTCGTCGATCAACTTAGCTGCGTCACGATAAATCTGCTCATCAGACCTACGGATAGTGAGCGTGAAATTTTCGCCTGCAACTCTAAGTGTTATGTTAAATTTTTCGTCTGCCATGTTCATTTGCACGTTTTACGAGTTAGGTATTCAGTAAAGCGATGCATTTGTCCACATCACGCACCAGTTTCGCTAATCTCTTCTTGGCATTATCCAAATCGGAATCGCTCACAGAGATTATCTTGGCCAATTTCAAATTGTCGTACTGTTTCTGAAGCTCCTCGTTTTTCATCTGCAGTTCTTTCAGGGCAGCATCTTTCTGATCCACCATATCATAGAGCTCTGCATTTTCCGCTTTCAGCTGGGTATATTTTTCCATCAGCATGCGGAAATGGGTCTCAAATATCTGCAGTTTCTTGGTTTCTTCTTGTGTCATAACAATTTAACTAGGGGCAAATGTAGTGATTTGCTGCTAATTGACCAAATTTTAGAGGCTTATTTTAAGCTTAGGTCATCGTCGGTCTGCTGAGGCTCTTTCTTTGCCAGCATGACGATGTTGTAAACGTATTCAGTTATCCAGTTCTGGCTGAAACCCAGATAGGACTGGCATCTTCTTACGTTGTTCACACTTTTGGCTACACCGGCATCCTTCCAGCTGTTGCTGGTCATGATTTCACTTACGGTCTTCATGGTCATGGTGTAAAGCTGCTTCTTGAAGATGCTTGGTAAACGGAATTTCCACTGCATCAGGTTGCCCATCAGCATCATCAGCTCCTGACTGAAAGCCTGGAATACGCCAAAATATTGTTTGATATCATTTACATTGCGGCAGTTCTTCTTCACACTGCTGTCGATTTCCTTGAAAAAGTCATCTTTCAGCCCATAGATGTCCTGCAGCATTTTCTTGCACTTGTTCTTTTCTCCTAAACCTAATTTGTTGTTTACGGTAGGTATCTTGAGGGTCTGCTTGAACTTGCGCAAATCGGGCAAGATGGCCAGGTTTGTTACTCCTACCTGGGAAGCGATGATACACTGGTAATACACGCTGATGAGGCTCATGAAATCTTCCATGCCGCCTACGCGTGTTACAGGTTCTTCCTTCTTGCCGAATAATTTACTAAAGAATCCCATTTATAATTCGAGTTTATTTTTCCTAAAATATAAAATACCGTGCAAAGTTACAATTTTCCTTGGATAAAGCCAAGATTTATTTGCCTTTCTTTTTATTTTCCTCTTTCTACTCAATTTCTTATCTTTGCAAACTGACATTTTCTTTCCATGGCACAGTTTGTGTAAGATACTCAGAAAGTAAGGATGATTATGAGCATATTCGATATATTCAGACAAAATAAAAATACATCAGAAAAGTTACAAAAACGGGATGGTTCGCAGCATAAGACTATTGCAAATCAGTCTATTACAGAAGTAGAGCCTGTTAAGGCGGAAGCAGAGAAAGCACCTGCTTCTGATTCTGTGATTGGCATACTGAAACGCCTGAACTGTGAATATAAGACAGAAGAACGGGAACACTCTCTTTACATACTTTTCGATTATCAGGGTGGTCACTTCCGTATTGACGCATCCAAGCACAACGAAACTATATGTATAGAATTTCCTTTTATTTACGACGTAGAGGCTGAGCAGATGAATCTGGTACGTACGCATTGCAATGAGATGAACTTCCGTGCCCGTTTCTCCAAGTTCCTCTATACGTATGACGAGGCGAAACATCGGATCTTCATCCATATCTTCACGGGCTTTAATTTACCGGAGGATGCGGAGGACGTGAATCAGGCTTTTAAGGCTATATTGGACAGTCACTTTAACCTGCAGCGTGATTTTGTGGCTCAACTTGAGGCCAAGCTGAAGGACGTGGATACGAAACGGCCGATAGACCTGGAGGCTGAAAATGTGCATAACAGGAGGCTGCTTTACATGCTGAATGAGCAGGAGCTGATTCACCAGAAACTGTCCATGACAGCCAGAGCCAATTCCGGGAATCCTATTACTGTGGGTCAGGTTATTCAAGAGTTCTATGACGCTGAGCAGTATGTGGTATATGGTGAAATGAGGGTGGTGACCGACAGCCTTCTTATCCTGGATGGAATGGAACAGATTAAGAACTATTCTCTTCTGGCACCACTGTTGGAAGGTGAGGGTGCTGATGCCCGGCTGAAATGTGATGAGGCTACTTTGATTCTGAAAGGGCAGAATGATTCCCTTACCATTCAGGTTTCTGCCAAGGTGGATTCAGAGTCCTGTATCTACTTCCGTGTCAATGTCATGTGTCCGGGACTTCAGACTAATGCCCACAAGCAGAAAGGGGTGGGGATAGAATCCTATTCTTTCGTGGTGGCGTATGACAGGACATCGGAGGCAAACCATCAGGCTGAATTCAAGTACATGTGGGAGGATGCCAAGGAAAAGCTGAAAGCCAAGAACTTTGGAGAGATGACAGAGGAGCAGCGTATCATCTGTGACATGGAAGAGCAAAACTTGGCTATCGAATTCTATTGGGGTAAGAAATACTTTGAGGAAAAGCGGTTCTATGAGGCTCTGAAGCATCTGGAGTATATTTACCAGGAGCTGAATAATCATTTTCAGCAGTTGGACAAGGGGATGCTGGACAAGTTCTACCATGTCTGCTTCCTGATAGGTTTCTGTTACAATGAAATGAAATTGTACCGGAAAGCCCATTTCTATCTGGACATTGTGTTCCAGTTCCATGGCTATCTGGAGACTACTGAATATGTGAACTGTTTGGTGAATTCGAAGGACTTCCGCGCTATTTATGTCATCAACGGTCTGCTAGACAATCTGCAGGCACAGGAGGCAGCTGCACAGCAGGCTTCCGAGGAAGAGGGCGAGGAGTATGGGAATCCGAATGAACAGGATCACAACTTCCTGGTGTTCCGTAATTTCCTACGTAGAAGAAAGGCATATGTGTTGATAGATGTCGGAAGACTGGATGATGCTGAGAAACTTTGTCAGGAACTTCTAAAAGAACCTATGAACGCTGATTTTGCACTTGGTGAGCTGGCTTATATTCAAAGACTGAAACAAAACCAGTTAGTTACACCGGAGGCAGATCAAAGAGGTGCTGAGAACTCATTGGAGAAAGAAGAGGATGGCAAAACCGCGAGTAATTCAACGGAGGATTCCACTGCATCATCTGAGCAGCCGGAGGATAAAGCTAGCCAGTCATCAGATTCTTCTGACAAAGCAGAATAATATAGTAAAAAAGAAATCCTGTCAGTTCAAGACCTGGCAGGACTTTTTGTTTATATTCTGTTCGTTTAACAAGGCTATGTTCGTTTCTTTTTAAGACTATAATGTCCTTCCTAAAGGATTAGTAATCTTCAGTCTCTAAGATTACTAATCTTCGGCCCTTAAGATTACTAATCTTCAGCCCCTAAGATTACTAATCTTGTTGCCTTAAGTTTAATACGCAAACAAAAAATCCTGCCAATTTTAATTGACAGGATTTCTAGAGGGTGGATAGTCGGACTCGAACCGACGACATTCAGAACCACAATCTGACGCTCTAACCAACTGAACTATACCCACCATCATGTTGGCTTTATTCTTGAAAGCGGTGCAAAGATACGACAAATTTTGAATTCGCCAAAACTTTGAACGCTTTTTTACTTGTAAAACTCCTTTTTGGCCGCAGAGAGCGTGTTCTTCATCAATGAGCAAATAGTCATAGGTCCCACACCTCCAGGAACCGGGCTGATGTAAGAGCATTTAGGAGCCACTTCATCAAACTTAACGTCACCACTCAAGCGGAATCCACTCTTTTTGGTGGCATCTGGTACACGGGTAGTACCTACGTCAATGACTACAGCACCTGGTTTTACCATGTCGGCCTTTACGTATCCTGGTTTACCCATGGCAACAATCAGAATGTCGGCCTGTCTGCACTCTTCTGTTATATTCTTGGAATGGCTGTGAAGGATGGTTACAGTGGCATCGCCAGGGTAGTGCTTCTGCATCATGAGAATAGCCATAGGTTTGCCCACGATATTGCTTCGGCCCAAAACCACACATTTCTTTCCTTGAGTCTCTATGTTGTAATGCTTGAGCAACTCCAGAATACCATTAGGAGTAGCACTGACAAAACAAGGAAGTCCGATACCCATTCGTCCTACGTTGATAGGGTGGAAACCATCTACATCTTTATGGTAATCAATAGCTTCAATAACTTTTTCTGCATCGATGTGCTCTGGAAGTGGAAGCTGGACAATGAAACCATCCACATCTTCATCGTGATTCAGTTCATCAACCTTAGCTAACAGTTCCTCTTCGGTTACATCGCTTTCAAAACGGATAAGTGTGGATTTAAAACCACACTCCCCACACGACTTTACTTTATTGGCTACGTAGGTTTCAGACCCACCATCGTGTCCTACAAGGATAGCTGCCAAGTGAGGGCGCTTGCCACCTGCTGCTACAATCTTTTCTACTTCTGCAGCAATCTCTTTCTTAATAGCTGCCGAAGTTGCCTTACCATCTAATAATTCCATACCTTATTTCATTTTTGGCATGCCAGGCATGCCCATACCTTTCATTTTAGACATTTGACCCATCATGTTCTTCATGCCACTTCCAGTTACCATCTTCATCATCTTACGGGTCTGGTCAAACTGTTTGATGAGTCTGTTGACTTCCTGAATATTAGTTCCACTACCTTTGGCAATACGCATTTTGCGGCTTCCATTAAGTATCTCAGGATTAGTACGTTCTTTTGGAGTCATGGAGCGGATGATAGCTTCAATGCTCTTGAAGGCATTGTCATCCACATCAATGTCTTTCAATGCCTTTCCTACACCAGGAATCATAGCTGCAAGATCTTTCAGGTTACCCATTTTCTTAATCTGCTGAATCTGGTTCATGAAATCATTGAAGTCGAACTGGTTGCGCTGAATCTTTCTCTGCAGACGCTTGGCCTCTTCCTCGTCATATTGTTCTTGAGCTTTCTCTACCAGGGAAACGATATCGCCCATACCTAGGATACGGTCGGCCATACGTTCTGGGTGGAAAATATCGAGTGCCTCCATTTTCTCGCCCGTACCGACAAGTTTGATAGGCTTGTCCACAACGGTACGGATGGAAAGTGCCGCACCACCACGGGTGTCACCATCCAGCTTGGTCAGTACCACGCCATCGTAATCCAGACGCTCGTTGAATTCCTTTGCCGTGTTTACAGCATCTTGACCTGTCATGGCATCGACTACGAACAATGTCTCATCTGGTTGAGTTGCCTCCTTTATGGCTGCAATCTCGCGCATGAGTTCTTCGTCCACAGCCAAACGACCTGCAGTATCTATAATGACCGTATCGTATGCTTTGGCTCTAGCTTCTTGAATACCTTCCTGTGCAATCTTAACAGGGTCCTTGCTTTCCAGGTTCATGTAAACAGGAATGCCGATTTGCTCACCTAAGACACGCAACTGCTCGATAGCTGCAGGACGATAGACGTCACAGGCCACCAACAGAGGCTTGCGGCTCTTCTTGTTCTTCAGGAAAAGACCCAACTTTCCAGAAAGGGTTGTCTTACCAGCACCATTCAAACCTGCCATCAGGATTACAGAAGGATTGCCTATGGTGCCTTTAAGTTTCAGCTCAACGGCTTCACCACCCATGAGCTGAGCCAGCTCATCGTGAACAATCTTAACCATCAGCTGACTTGGCTTCACAGCTGTCAGCACGTTCTGACCCAATGCTTTTTTCTTAACAGTGTCAGTAAATGTTTTTGCAACTTTATAGTTAACATCGGCATCGAGCAGTGCCTTTCGCACATCCTTCAATGTCTCTGCTACATTGATTTCAGTAATCTTGCCTTCACCTTTCAGTATCTTGAAGGAACGCTCTAATCTTTCACTTAGATTATCAAACATAAATACAGTTTTTTCAAATTTGGATGCAAAGATAACACAAACTTTGTGCCGAATAAAATTATTTCTTTAAAATTCTATTCATTTCGCATCATATAATAAGGTATAACAGGTGGAAATCGCCTAAATTTCATACAGAAATGTGATTTATTTCTTAAAAATCCTTTAAAAGTCAAAAATTATCCCCATCTTTGCAGGCGAATTGGATAAAAAAAACGACAAAATGAAGAAAATCTTACTTACAGCTACCTTTTTAGTAGCTTTGGCAAGTTCAGCATTCGCTGGTGGTATTCTTACCAACACTAATCAGAATATAACTTTTTTACGCATGTTGGCGCGTGATGGCGCAATCGGTATAGATGGTGTCTATTCAAACCCAGCCGGTGTGGCTTTCTTGGATCCAGGTTTCCATATTTCATTGAACTGGCAGAGTGCATGGCAGACACGTACAATTACAACTACTAATCCATTGTTTGCATTAGGTGTAAAGAATAATGGTGCTGTTACAAAAACATTTAAGGGTAATGCAAGGGCTCCGTTTATACCTTCTATCCAGGCTGCCTATAATACAGATAAATGGTCTTTCCAGTTTGGCTTTGCCGTTTCCGGTGGAGGAGGAAAATGTGAATTTGATGATGGACTAGGTTCATTTGAAGGAGCTGTAGCTCAGATTGCGTATGCTTTGAAACCTTTCGGTGTTACGGGCTATGACATGAGCAGCATGCTCCAAGGTGACCAGTTCTACTTCGGTTTCACTTTAGGTGCAGCTTATAAGTTGACAGACAATCTTTCTATATATGGTGGTCTTCGTGCTCTTTACGGAACTGCAAGCTATAAGGCTAAGATAGAGAATATTATGGTACATGAAGGAACTACCTTGGTTCCATTAGGAGGATTCTTGGATGGCATTAATGAAGGCTATGCAAAATTGAAACAGATGTATGAAATGTATGGAGATGCAATAGGCCCAGAGAATGTAGCTAAATATATGGCTCTTAAAGCTGCCATGCCTCAGATTGAAAAACTGGAAGTTTATCGAAACGGTGTAAACCTTCAGTCAGACCAGACAGGTTTTGGCATTGCACCAATCGTCGGCATCGATTATAAGACTGGTAAGTTCAATTTTGCAGCAAAATATGAGTTCAGAACCCATATGGGCATGAAGAACAAGAGTACCTTGACAGAGGCAATCGCTGTGGAGGCTGCAAATCAGTTCCTGGATGGTACTACTATCCGTGAGGATTCTCCAGCTCTTTTGACTGTAGGTGCTGAGTACAGCATCCTTCCAAATCTGCGTGTAGATGCTGGCTATCATCATTTTTATGATAAGCAGGCTGCCAAATATGGTGATAAGCAGAATTTGCTCAATGGTGGTACCAATGAGTATCTGGGTGGTATAGAGTACGATGCTACAGACAAACTGACAGTGAGCGGTGGTTTCCAGATTACCAAGTATGGTCTCTCCGATGATTATATGAACGATATTTCATTTGTAGTAAATTCATGGACCTTTGGTTTTGGTGCCAAATATAAGTTCAATGACAAGATTGCCTTGAACGTGGCTTATTTCCAGACCAATTATGGTGATTATAACACTGCAGCATCTTCAGTAGGAGTGCAGAATTCTTTTACCCGTACCAACTATGTAGTAGGTGCAGGTGTAGACTTCACATTCTAAAGGTTTTGCAACAAGCATATTTGGAACCGGCACAAGGTGATTTTTTCTCCTTGTGCCGGTTTTTTCTTGTGCAATTCGGAAAATACACTTACATTTGCAGCCGATTAAAGTCCGTGTGCTTGAACACCACGTAAAAAACAAGAATTATGATTCAGAGACATGTCTCCGTATCCTTTATGCTGATGGGGATACTTTTTTGTGTTTGCCTAGTGGCATCAAACATGTTGGAAACAAAAGTAGTACAACTGGGACCGGTTGCCCTTACTGCAGGTTTCTTAGTGTTCCCAATTTCCTATATCATAAACGATTGTATAGCTGAAGTTTGGGGTTACAAAAAAGCCCGTCTGATTATATGGATGGGGTTCATGATGAATTTCTTTGTGGCTCTTATAGGACTTTTGGCAGTGGCACTTCCTGCCACTCCTTACTGGAGTGCCAACGAGCCTCATTTCAATTTCGTTTTCAGTTTGGCTCCTCGTGTTACTATCGCTAGTTTTACGGCTTTCTTAGTAGGTTCATTTTTGAATGCCTATGTCATGAGCAAAATGAAGCTTGCTATGGGAGGAAAACATTTTTCTTGGCGTGCAGTTGCCTCTACATTGGTGGGAGAGGGAGCAGACTCGTTGATTTTCTTTCCTTTGGCTTTTGCAGGTCTCATGCCTTTTAATGAAGTGATAAAGTTGATGGTGGTTCAAGTGGTGGCTAAGACGCTTTATGAAATCATTGCCTTACCCATAACTATCCGAGTGGTGAAGAAAGTGAAAGAAATTGAAGGAACCGACGTATACGACAAGGACATCTCATATAATATTTTGAAATTAAAAGATCTATAATAGTGAAAGAAAGAGAAAGAGAAGGACTGAAGTCCTTAGGAAAAAAGACAGAATATAGTCAGGATTATGCTCCTCAAGTACTGGAGAGTTTTGAGAACATGCATCCGGAGAATGATTATTGGGTACGTTTCAATTGCCCAGAGTTTACAACCTTGTGCCCAATTACCGGGCAGCCAGACTTTGCAGAGATTCGCATCTGCTATTTGCCAGACCAGCGTATGGTGGAAAGTAAGAGCCTAAAACTTTATCTTTTCAGCTTCAGGAACCATGGAGACTTTCATGAGGATTGTGTAAACAAGATTATGAAAGACCTGATAAAATTAATGGACCCTAAATATATTGAGGTGACCGGACTCTTTACTCCAAGAGGGGGAATATCCATATATCCATATGCTAATTATGGACGTCCGGGAACGAAATATGAGGAAATGGCCAATTATCGCCTAATGAACCATGACTTGAAATAAAGTCATGGTTTTTTATTTCTCTTTTTCCAGCTCCGTGGACAGACGAAAAGAGGTATACAGCTGTAACACGGCACCGATAGAGAAAAAGATTAGCCATTCATTGCGATGTCCATAGTAAATATTGAGTAAAGGCAGAACCACAGACAATCCAGAAAGAATAAGAGCCAAGTCACTGAAAATTTGGATGCGACGGAGACGACGAATCACCACGTTTTTCCCATTGTATCGTTGTAACATCTGAATACATCCATACAGAAGGGTACCCAAGAGAAACAGATATGACCAAATGTCGGAAGGGTAGAACAGACGAGCAATGAGTGACACGACCATTAGTATGCCACCTGTGTATAGCAGTGCTAGCTGCCATTTTTTTAATTCTGTCATGTGATTATTCTTCTATGATGAATATGTCCTCATCGGCAGCCTTCATGAAATAGCGCTCACGGGCCACTCTGCGAATAGCTTCCAAGCTGTTATATAACTCGTTAAGCTGTTCGGTGTCATTATTATATTGCTCCCTGTTCTTTGCTATTTCCCTCTTAAGTTCCTTGATGGTGCTTTGGTGCTGCAAATGTGCCAGATAACTGTTCTCACCTACAAAGCCTAGAAAGATGACTGCCAATGCCACTACGATAATGTAGCGGTATATGCTGAAGAAAGCCAATATTCGGTTTATTTTGGACATATTAAATTCTTTTGTTGCAAAGATAAGTCAAAACCCTCGATTGACAAAAATTTTTTTTATAACTTTGCGCATACAAATTTTGAATTATGGAGGAATATATTGTCTCTGCTAGGAAATATCGCCCTACGACCTTTAATTCAGTTGTAGGCCAAGGTGCATTGACTACCACCCTTAAGAATGCCATTCATACAGGAAAGTTGGCCCATGCCTATCTTTTTTGTGGTCCAAGAGGTGTTGGTAAGACTACTTGTGCCCGCATTTTCGCTAAAACCATCAACTGCCTGAATCCGAAACCGAATGGAGATGCGTGTGAGGAATGTGAATCTTGTAAGGCATTCAATGAACAGCGTTCATTTAACATCCATGAACTGGATGCTGCATCAAACAACTCGGTAGATGATATCCGCAGTCTGGTAGAAGAAGTGCGTATTCCTCCGCAGGTGGGGAAGTATAAGGTATTCATTATTGATGAGGTGCACATGCTTTCTACATCTGCATTCAATGCATTCCTGAAAACCTTGGAGGAACCTCCTAGGCATGCAATCTTCATTTTGGCGACCACAGAAAAGCATAAGATTCTGCCAACCATTCTGTCCCGTTGTCAGACATATGATTTCAATCGTATGTCGGTTACAGACATAGTTCATCATTTGGAGGAAATTGCTAAGAAAGAGCATGTAGAGGCAGAACCTGAGGCCTTGAATGTAATTGCTCAGAAAGCTGATGGAGGCATGCGTGATGCACTTTCTATCTTTGATCAGGTCGTCAGCTTTACGGCTGGGCATCTTACCTATGATAAAGTAATCCAGAATTTGAATGTATTGGATTACGAGTATTATTTCAAGGTAGTGGACGGTTTCCTAGAGAATAAGGTTGCAGAACTGATGCTTCTCTTCAATGATATCTTGAATAAGGGATTTCAGGGTGACCATTTCATTACAGGGCTGGCCAAGCATTTGCGTGATTTGCTGGTTAGCCGTGATCCTGTGACTCTCCCTCTGCTGGAGGTAGGAGATTCGGTAAAGAAACGATATCAGGAGCAGGCAGCCCGATGCACCCAGACATTCCTTTATCAGGCCATGAAGCTTTGTAATGACTGTGACCTGAGCTACAAAGCTAGTAAGAATAGACGCCTTCTTGTAGAATTGACTTTGATTCAGTGCGCACAGTTGACTCAGGCCAGTGATGTGCCTGCTGGTGGGCTTCGGCCCACGAAGATTTTAAAACCCATATTTGAGCAGCAACACACTACTGCAGTTAAGAAAGAATCAACTGTAGCTGCTACTTCACAAGGTGTGGAGCCATTGCCTCAGACAACGGCTACTGCTGCTGTATCTGCAAGTCCTACCCTTGAGCAGAAACCAAAATCTGACATTGAAGATTTTTTGGCTCGTAGTAAAAAACCTTTATCGCAGAAATTAACATTGAAAGGTGGGAAAACTGTCGGTTTTTCCATTCATGATGCCCTAAATGGTAATGCAAGTCAGCAAGAGTCTGAAAAAAGCAAAGAACAGATAGCAACTACTGCAGTAGTAGAGCCTGTTCAGAAGATGAATAAACCTGCTACGGAGGAAAATATCCGTTTTTATTGGATGGAATTCCTACAGTCACTTCCTCAAGAAGAAGCTGCTACCCGTGGTCGTATGGAACTGATGCGTCCTGCCCTGCTTGATTCAGACTCATTTGAAATAGTTGTCGGAAATACACAGGTTGAACGTGACATGATGGCCATGAAGCCACGTATAGAGAGGCATATGCGTGAAGGAATAGGCAATGCCAGTCTTTGCATGAAAATTCGTATCGCATCAGAAAAAGAAGCCCGTAAATATATGTCACCTCAGGATCGTTTTGAGGCAATGTGTGAAAAAAATCCTTCATTATTGAAGTTAAAGAAAGAATTGGGCATGAGGGTTATTTAACACTCTTTGGCAAAAAAGGTAAAATTATCCCTAAAATATGACATTATTTTTTAATAAAGCTAAAACCATGTAGTTTGCATGGAAAATACGTTGTACATTTGCTCGATAGAAAGATTACAAAGCTAATGACTTCAATGAAGAAATTTTTTCATATTCTGTTGGCAGCAGTGGTGCTTTGCTCTTGTGCAAGTCAATATTCCATAGATGGCCGGACTTCCAGTTCAGATTTAGAGGGTAGAATGGTGTTTCTGAAAACTGTGAGTGTTGATGGCATGAACAGCATAGACTCATGTGAGATTATTCATGGAAACTTTTCTATGTCGGGTAGATGTGACACGGTCTGTATGGCAGAGATTTTCCTTGATACTACTCCTATCATGCCATTGGTATTGGAAGCTGTTCCTTTGGAGGTCTGTATCAATGATACGGTTTACAAGGTTTCTGGTACTGAGACTAACGAAAAACTTTATGAATTTCTTCATAAAAAAGCAGCGTTGGAACAGCAATTCTCAGAGCTTCCACGGAAAGAAAGCCGGATGATTATGGACGGCAAGGGAGAGGAGGAGATTAATATGACCTTGAATAATGAGATGATGAAGATAACTTCCGACTATGACAAATTAGTCATGGAGTATATTACTCAGAATTTTGACAACATATTGAGTGTGGGAGTATTCATGATACATACACAAAATGGACAGGCTCCAATGGTAACTCCTCAGATTGAGGATATAATGAGTAAGGCTTCAGACAAATTCAAGAATGACTCCTACGTGAAAGCCTTTATGCAGACTGCAGAACAGAATCACCGTAATATCTACGGGAAATAGAAAACTTAATCTTGAAGAGCAGTAGGAAGTGCACCGTTAATGGCTTCACGAGCCTGCTGCATGATAATCTTAACGTCCTCCTGACCATTACCGGTTGGGAGGATTGGTTTATGTATGGTAAGCTTAAGCCGGTGCCAAGAAACGAAATTAAAGCCTTTGGTACGTGGCAGAACTTCCCAACTGCCGTCTATAGTCATAGGGACGATTGGTAATTGCAGTTCTTCAGCCAACTGAAATGCTCCTTTCTTGAAAGGTCCCATTTTCCCAGTCTCAGTTCTTCTTCCTTCAGGGAAAACTACAAGACAGGTGCCATCTCTAAGTGTCTCACGAGCTGTAGAAATGGTCTTGGCTGTTTTGCTTGGTGAAGAATTATCTACAAAGATATGTTTGGCAGACTCACATGCTTTCCCCACTAAAGGGAGTTTACGCAAACTCCTTTTCATCATCCACTTGAAGTTACGTCCTAAATAGCCATAGATTAGGAAAACGTCGAAAAAACCTTGATGATTTGCTACAAATACGTAAGAAGTCTGATTGTCAACATTCTCTTTCCCATGTACTTGAACTGGAAGCAGCAAAATCCAACAGAAAAATTTAGACCACCATCTACCTGGATAATATCCCCAGAAATGTGCATTGCCTATGCTTGTTCCCACCATGGTAAAGATGGCTGTCAAAATAGTTGCCAGTATGAGTAAAGGAGCCGCAATGCAGAGTTGATACAAACAGTAGAGTAGTCTCATTTTTTGAATTTTAAAGGTTCGACAATAAGAAAGGTTTAAGTTCATTTACAGTCATGCCTCTGCGGGATGCGTAGTCTATTAATTGGTCCTCTCCAATTTTACCAATGCTGAAGTAGTGGCTTTCTGGATGTGAGATCATCAGTCCACTAACTGATGCATGAGGTTTCATCATTGCATTCCCTGTGAGTGAAATCCCTATCTTCTGATAGTCTAATAAGGGTAGTACAACTCGGTTTATACTGATGTCGGGTAAGGAAGGATAGCCGATGGCAGGGCGAATTCCCTGAAATTCTTCATTGTTCATCTGTGGAATAGTCAGGCGCTCATCTGGTGCATAAGCCCAAATGTATTTGCGTACTTCTTCATGCAATTTCTCTGCAGTGGCTTCAGCCAAGCGATCCGCTAGTGTCTGTACTAGTAAGTGCTTGAATTCGTCATCGGGATATAGTGTCTCAACTTCTGCGTCAATAGTAGTACAGAAAAGACCTATGGTATCTGGGATTCCCTGTTTTATAGGACGGATGAAATCGGAAAGACAGAGAAAGGGCGTATTTCCACTCTGCTGTCTGAGCAAGGGGAGAGTGATTTTCTCCCCTTCAATATTCAGCAAAATGTCATTTGTGATGCTATTACATTCAGTCAGGCGAACATTCCCACGGGTTTCATACTTTGCGTCTAAAAGAAGCAACAGGTGGTTAGCCTCTTTCCATAGATTCGTGGCCTCTTTGGCTTTGGCTTGTTCTTCTTCGGGGAAAGAGTGAATCCAGTTTGTCATGCAACTGTAGCAATGACTGAAGATGTCAACTGCAGCGAATTTGGGTGGAAATCCCCATGCATGATAAAAGTAGATCCAATTGATGTATGGAGCCACTTCCCTAATCCGGTAATGTCTGCAGTGCAATCCTATTTGCATAAATTGTGTTTAGCGAAACTCAAGTGGTAGGCCTACGGTGGAGTCAATCACAGTTCCTTTCTGGTAGATTTTATTACCATTGCAGAACGTGTATTCTATTTGATGGTGGAAAGTCTGTCCTTCCATTGGGCTCCATCCACATTTGCTGAGAATATCTGAGTTCTTAACCGTCCATTCTTTGCTTGGATTAACTAATACCAAATCGGCTTGGTATCCTTCACGTATGTATCCTCTATTATGTATGGAGAAAAGTTCTGCAGGTCGGTGGCACATTAGGTTTACCGTCTGTTCCAAGGTAAGTATTCCCTTCAATGTCAATTCCAACATGGCCACCAAAGAGAACTGTACCATAGGCATGCCTGATGCAGCTTTCAGACAACCACCTTGTTTCTCATAAAGCAAATGAGGTGCATGATCCGTTCCAATCACATCTATTCTGCCGTCAGTCAAGCCCTGACGGAGCGCATCTCTGTCTTTTGATGTTTTTACTGAAGGGTTGCACTTAATTCGGGTGCCTAATTCTTTATAATCCTCATCGGTGAAATAAAGGTGGGCAATGCAGGCTTCTGCGGTGATCTTCTTGCCTTTGTGGTATGGAACAGCTTGGAATAAATCCAATTCCTTGGCTGTAGTAAGGTGGGCTACATGAAGTCTGGCACCTGTTTCTTTAGCCATTTGAATAGCCAATGAAGTTGATTTGTAGCATGCTTCCACATCGCGGATTTCAGGGTGATGGATTACTTCAGGGTCATCGCCATAAAGTTTTTTTAGCCGTTCTGCGTTTTTGCTAATGGCTTGAGAATCCTCACAATGTGCCATAATCACCATATCCTTTGGCGTGTTTTGGAACACTTGTATGAGGGCATCCTTTTGGTCAACCAGCATATTACCTGTAGATGAACCCATGAAAAGCTTTATGCCGGGAATATCCTTCCTGTCCTTTAAGGAAGAAAGCATACTGGCATTATTATTAGTGGCACCAAAAAAGAAACTATAGTTTACCAGACTTTTTTGAGCGGCAATTTCAAACTTGGCATCCAAAGCCTCTATTGTCGTGGTCAGAGGTTTGGTATTTGGCATGTCAAAATAACTTGTTACACCTCCGGCTGCAGCTGCACGACTTTCGGAAAAAATATCAGCTTTATGGGTAAGACCAGGCTCACGGAAGTGCACATGATCATCAATGACACCAGGAAGCAAATAAAGCCCTGAGGCATCTATAATCTCATCGGCATTGCAAGTTTCCGGTTCAGGTAAGATACGGGCTATTTTCCCATCGGAAACAAGGACGGAAGCCAAGAAACGTTTTCCCTCATTGATGATAGTTGCATGCTGAATGAGTGTAGAAGGCATGGCTCTTTAGTTTACTGGTTTTGGATATTTGCGGAACCAACTATCCCATTTCAGTTGGATGACACCAAAAACGGCTTCTCCGAATATACTGGTGTTCATTTTGCTGGTTCCTAGTTCACGGTTGACAAAGATGACAGGCACCTCCTTTACCTTGAAACCACACATGACAGTGGTGAATTTCATTTCTATTTGGAATGCATACCCCTTGAATCGCACTTTGTCTAATTCTAAAGTTTCCAATACTCTACGTTTGTAACATACAAAGCCGGCAGTTGTGTCATGAATGTCCAGTCCGGTAATGATACGTACATACTTAGATGCAAAATATGACATTAAGACACGCCCCATAGGCCAGTTGACAACATTTACACCACTAACGTACCGCGAACCGATGGACATATCGTAACCATCCTCAGCACAGGCTGAGTAGAGTCGTGGCAGATCATTTGGATTATGAGAGAAATCGGCATCCATTTCAAATATGTATTCATACCCATGCGCCAATCCCCATTTGAATCCTGCGATGTAAGCTGTTCCGAGACCTAATTTCCCGGAGCGCTCCACAATGAATAAACGTGTAGGGAATTCATTTATCAGACGTTTCACGATATTTGCTGTACCGTCGGGAGACCCATCATCTATAATAAGAATATGGAACACCTTTTCCAGGCCAAAAACGGCTCGGATTATATTTTCAATATTTTCCTTCTCATTATATGTTGGAATAATGACCAGGCTATCTGAAGCATTCATCCTTGTTTACATAAATTTATCCTTGCAAAAGTAGCAATTAATTTGCAGATAGCAAAAAAATGAGTAAGTTTGCAAATAAATTAAGATAAATACAGAATAAAATGGGAATAGGAAAGTGGATAGGTGGCATACTGGGTTGGATTGTCGCTGGGCCTTTAGGAGCTTTGGCTGGTGTGGCTTTAGGTTCGCTCTTTGATACAGACAACATGCTTGAGGAACCTTCTTCAGGCTGGAATGGACAACGGACTCAAGGTGGTGGAAGCACGTATAATTCTAATCCTTTCAATACAGGACAGCGAAACAGTTTTTTGTTTTCTCTGTTGGTTATGGCATCATATATCATCAAGGCAGATGGAAAAGTGATGCATTCTGAAATGGAGTATGTGCGTCAGTTCCTTCGCACTAATTTTGGAGAAGTGTCCGTCTCTCAAGGTGAGCAGATCCTGAAGAATCTTTTTGAGCAGCGTAAGCAGATGGAGGCAAGGAATCCGAATGCTTTTAGGAATACTATTCATGAATGTGGTCAGCAGATAGCTCAATATATGACTTATGAGCAACGTCTGCAGCTGTTGGCTTTTCTTGCAAACATAGCTAAGGCAGATGGCTCCTTACCTCAAGTGGAGATTGATGCACTGAAGGAAGTGGCAGCTGCCATGAATGTGGATGGAAAAGAAGTTGATTCCTTGTTGAATCTAGGTGGAAAGTCACTTGATGAGGCTTATAAGGTTCTTGAAATAGAGCCGACAGCTACGGATGATGAAGTGCGTAAGGCATATAGGAGATTGGCATTGTTGCATCATCCGGATAAGGTAGCTACTTTGGGCGAGGATGTTAAAAAGGCTGCGGAAGAGAAATTCCAGGCTATTAATGCAGCCAAGGAAATGATTTATAAAGCTCGCGGAATGAAATAAAGATGTTGATACAACTATTGTTCGTTTTGGCTGCTATTATAGTCGGGGCCCGTCTAGGGGGCATCGGCTTAGGAGTTATGGGTGGTGTCGGAGTGGCTATCCTTTGCTTCGTTTTCGGTTTGCAGCCTACAGCTCCTCCAATTGATGTCATGCTTATGATTGCTGCTGTGATTTCAGCAGCTTCTTGTATGCAAGCTGCAGGCGGTCTAAATTTGATGGTACGGGTGGCAGAACGAATTTTACGTAGGCATCCTTCTCATGTCACTATTCTTAGTCCTATAGTGACTTATGTATTCACTCTCTTTGCTGGCACAGGGCATGTAGCCTATAGCGTTCTTCCTGTAATAGCAGAGGTAGCACATGATAGTAAGATACGTCCTGAACGTCCTTTAGGAATAGCTGTGATAGCTTCTCAACAAGCTATTACTGCCAGTCCTATCTCTGCAGCTACAGCAGCTATGCTTGCTTTGCTTGGTGGCTTTAATGTGACTTTGTTTGATATTCTTGTAATTACTATCCCAGCAACATTCATTGGTTGCATGGTTGGAGCTCTTTGCTCGATGAGGGTAGGTAAGGATCTGGAGGATGACCCTGAATACCAACGCCGTTTAAAAGAAGGGATAATTGAGACCACTCCTAGGAAACATTACGAGGAGAAAAGTATTTTAAAAGGTAATAAGAAAGCTTTTTGTTCAGTTTTTATTTTCTTATTGACGACCTTACTTATTATCATTTTTGGCTCTTTCCCTGGACTACGTCCGCATTTCATGGTGAATGGCTCTGAAGTGGTGATGGATATGCCTACTGTCATTGAAATGCTGATGCTTGCTGCAGCTGCAATCATCTTACTGGCTACTGGTACTGATGGAATTAAGGCTACTCATGGTTCAGTCTTTTCTGCTGGCATGCAGGCTGTCATTGCTATTTTTGGAATAGCTTGGATGGGAGATACTTTTATACAGGGTAACATTACAGAACTGACAGAACGTATACAAGGACTGGTTACTCAGATGCCTTGGCTTTTCTGCCTAGCTTTGTTTGTAATGTCAATTTTGTTGTATAGCCAGGCAGCTACTGTACGTGCTATCATGCCTTTAGGTATTGCATTAGGTCTTAATCCATACTTGCTGATAGCTCTTTTCCCAGCAGTTAATGGTTATTTCTTTATTCCTAATTATCCTACGGTTGTAGCTGCAATCAATTTTGACCGTACTGGAACCACACATATTGGAAAGTATGTGTTGAATCATTCCTTTATGATGCCGGGATTGGTAGCTACTGCTGTATCGTTGGTGATTGGAATTGCCATTTGCCAAGTTTTCTATTAGAATCAGTTGTTTTCTTCCGACTTGAACTTGAAACATAATTGTTTCCAGACAGGTTTCTTTGTTTCATCTTTTATGGTGCGGTTAATGGAGATTCCGAGCAGTCGGATGGGGTGGTTTTTGTAATCTATTTCCTTTATGAGCTCTTTAGCTGATGTTAGTATGTCTTTTAAAGTCTTGAATGGCTTTTTTCGTGTGGTACTTCTGGTTATTTGCTGGAAATCATTGAACTTGACTTTCAGGGTCAAGGTATGACCTATGAACTGGTCGTTTTCCAAACGACGGACAAGTTCCTCGGTGAGATGATAAAGTTGTATGGTGACAGCAGAAAGGGTGAAAATGTCTTGTTCAAAGGTGCGCTCAGTTCCTACGGATTTACGTATCCAGACAGGCTCTACTTCCCGGTTGTCTATTCCACGGGAGAAGTCATAGAAAATCTGTCCTGCTTTGCCAAAATGATATTGTAGGAATTCCAGGCTTACGGCACGAAGCTGTTCTCCATTGTTAATTCCTAGCTCGCGCATTTTTTTTGCAGTTACTTTTCCCACACCCCAAAAATCTTCTATGTCAAGTTTAGAGATGAAGTCCAAGGCTCTGTCGGGATGGATGGTGCAGAGACCATCCGGTTTACGGTAGTCAGATGCCACTTTTGCAAGGAATTTATTGTAAGAGACACCTGCTGATGCGGTAAGATGAAGACGTTCACGTATTTTTTGCTTGATTTCCTTGGCGATGTCTACTGCAAGTTCTATATGAGGCTTGTTTTCTGTGACATCCAGGAAAGCTTCATCACAGGAAAGAGGCTCAATTTTGTCGGTGTACTCATGAAGAATAGAACGGATTTGTTCTGAAACCTGAAAGTAGTATTTATGCCTTGCAGGAATTAGGATTAGCTGTGGACAGAGTTGCTTGGCCTTCACTACTGACATGGCAGAGTGAACACCGTATTTGCGTGCTTCATAATTGGCAGTAGCTACAACGCTCCGTTCGGTAGTACCTCCTACAGCTATTGGTTTCCCTACCAGTTCTGGATTGTCACGCATTTCTACGGCAGCAAAAAAACAATCCATGTCAATATGTATGATTTTACGCAGATGGTCCATTTTATAGTTTTTCTGCTTATGCAGATGTCTTAAATCATAAGGCCTTTCCACGAGGAAAGGCCTTATGATTTTATTTGGTTTTCTTGAGGCGCCCTACAGCCCTCTCCAGACTTTCTGTCGGTTCTATGATATTGTAGTCTCCCCAGAAATCTGGATCAGAGAAGTCTTGAACGGCATCATTGAATGTGTCTCTTTCCCCAAATCTCTCTTTGTTGATGATTTTTGGTCCCTTGTAGTCTTCTTCCACATCGGTTATTACCATTTCGGAAACGCAGGTGTAATTCCTTGCGAAGAGACGTTTTTTCCAGTCACAGCTGAAGCGGAAGGTATTTTTCATGTAATTGATTCTTCCGTTTTTGTAGTCAACGATGGTGGAAAGCTCCCTCGGACGGAAGCGAAGGCCACCTGGCTTCTTGTATAGCATGTGTTTGATGGCTTTTGCCCGGTTCCTCATGTCTAGGGAGAACTCCAGTCGGGTGATAGCAAGGGTTTGCCTGTCCAAATAGATTTTACCATAGTATAGAGCCCATGGCTGCTCTACTGCAGGAGTAAAGTTTATTACTAACTGTGCTCTGTCATTGATGACGGCAGACTCATCGTCCAAATCGTATCTATAGGCATCTGCTTCCCAGTCTGTAGGGTCAAAAAGTACTACGTCATTCTTCACTGCATCAAGAGTGATAGGAAGAGTAGGCCCTCCCATGACTTTTACTGAAATAGTGTCTTTCGTTCTTTGGCTGATTAGTCTTCGGCCGTGAACTACTTTTACCCTGTCATAGTCTATTCCATAGTCATAGGGCCTCTTGTAGGTCTGGAGAATAGCCTCGGAGATATCTATGAAACGATTACCTTTCTGAATAGTTTCCCTGTAAAAGGATGTCAAAAGCTCGGTGTCCTGGACGTTGTTCTCATGCCGTTTTTCCAAGGCTGCTCTTACCAGATTTCTGCCTTCACCGGAATAGACCACCAGTTCTTTGAGAACCATGGTGGAAGGGGTAAGATTTATTTTAAGATCTTCTAATTTATTATTGATATCAACATTTTTTGTCTTGTAGCCGATGGAGGTGACTTGGATAAAATCTGGCTTAGTCTTTAATTTAAGGGAAAAATAGCCGTCGCCATTGGTCACGGTACCTATATTAGTGCCAGGAACAGAAATACTGGCATCTTCAATTTTGGATCCACTGAATTCGTCACGGACATGACCTGTTATTTTGATGAGAAAATCATCATCAGTCTCTTGTGCCATAGTCAGAGCAGCTATTGGCAGCAATAATAGTATAGCAAATAGTCTCTTCATGGTCTTTATATTTATAGTTTAGTTGTTTTATAATGTTGTAGATAGTTCTTCTCTTTACAAAGATACTAAATATCTACTGAATAAACTAGGAATAATCTTTTTCGCGATTCAGTTACTTTAAAGTTAGTATTAGCTATTTCAACCGGTTAGAAAAATATGTTTAACTCTTTTTAACTCGTTCCTGATAGTGTCCTTGTCAAAAAGAAAAACATATCATCTAAATCCTGACTCTTCTTTGGCAAAAATAATAATTTCAGTTTGAAAATCAAAATTGTAGGGAGTTAATTTCTGTTGTCTTTTTAATAATTATGCAGGAGATTAACGAAAGAGGAAAGATAGGAGAGTGAAGGCCGATTTTTTTTTCCCAGAAGGAGAAAAAAATATTTCTAGAAGGAGAAATAAAAAACGATATTGATAGAGAACTTTCGTTCTTACGGAATCATGTTCTTTTGTGCAAAAATATTCAAATATTTTTTCAGTTTAGGCCACTCTGGAAGGTGTTGGCTCATAAGGTTCTTGAAATGATTATTGTGGTGGCATTCCTGCAGATGAGTGAACTCATGCACCACTACGTATTCTACACAGGGAAGTGGCACGCAGGCCAAGCCTAAGTTAAATAGCAAACTTCGTTTGGACGGACTACAGCTTCCCCAACGTGCCTTCATCTTGCGAATGCCCCATTTTACATTCGGTTCATTAAGTCTTAGCGACCATTTTTGCACGAGTTCTTCAATTTCTTTCTGAAGGCATGTCCTGTACCAACTTTCAACGATTAAGCCCCGTTTTTCAGGGGTGGTACCAGGACGGACAAAGAGGAGAATCTGGTTCTGTCTTAATTGAATGGCAGGGCCAATGCTGTTTTCTATGACTTGCATCTCATAGAATTCTCCAAAGAGTAAATGCTTTTCTCCTGTGATATATTCTTTTTTCTTCGGTATAGCCTTAGAGCGTTCCATCACTTTAGCACGGCTTTTAATAATCCAATCCCATTTTGCCAGGATAAATGATCGGATTTCACGGTCTGTCACCCAGAAGGGAGCAGATACACGTACTAGAGCATCGGGACCTTTGATGGTTATCCTGATGCTTTTCATAGCTTTCCGGCTAAGTGTTATGTCCAGGTCGTTGATTACCATATTCTAATACAAAAGTACGGCTTTTTTTGCGAAAAAGCAGAAAGTTCCGTAAATTTGCAGAAAAAATAAGCTGACCATGAAGATTTTGATAGATGCCCATACACATACCATCATGAGTGGACATGCATTCAGTACCTTGAGTGAAATGGTGGATATGGCAGCTCAAAAAGGGCTACAGATTCTGGGTATCACTGAACATGCACCTGGAATACCAGGAACATGTAATCCTATATATTTCAGGAATCTACATGTGGTGCCACGTAAGATTAAAGGTGTTAATCTTTTGCTGGGAGCAGAATTGAACATATTGAACACTAAGGGTGATCTAGACTTGAGCGAGTTTTATTATCGTCTTTTAGATATCCGTATAGCAGGTATTCATTCCCTGTGCTACGATGAGGGGACAAAGGAGGATAATACTGCGGGAATGGTAGCTGCCATCCGTAATCCTTGGACACATATTATCAGCCATCCTGGAGATGGAACTGCAGAACTGGTTTTTGAGCCCATTGTCTTGGCATCAAAGGAATCACATACTTTGCTGGAGATCAATAATTCTTCATTGAATCCAGGTAGGGGGAAAGAGAAATCTAAAGTGAATAATCTGGAGATTCTCCGCCTTTGTAAAAAGTATCAGGTGCCCATAATCCTTGGAAGTGATGCTCATATATCTTACAGCGTGGCAGATTATGATTATATATGGCCGTTGCTTGCTGAAACGGATTTTCCGGAGGAACTAATCATGAATGATAAACCCGAGCAGTTCCTCAAATACTTGAATATCAAATTAAAACAATAGAATAACATGGAGAAAGTAGTAGTTAACTCTTATGAAGAGTTTGCCCAATTGCTTGGTAAGCAGATTGGTGTATCTGATTATGTGGAAATGGGACAGGACCGTATCAATCAGTTTGCTGATGCGACGTTGGACCATCAGTGGATTCATGTAGATCCTGAGCGTGCAGAGCTTGAGAGCCCATATGGATGCACCATCGTTCATGGTTATCTTACCCTGAGCATGCTCCCATACATGTGGAACCAAATTATTGAGGTAAACAATTTGAAAATGATGGTAAACTATGGTATGGACAAGATGAAGTTTGGTCCTGCCGTGAAAGTGGGTCAGAGAATTCGTCTGGCTGTATGGATGGAGAGCATTACAAATCTTCGTGGAACCATCAAGACCGAGATAAAATTCCAGATTCAGACTGAAGGCGAAAGAAAGCCTGCAGTAGAGGGTATTGCTACTTTCCTTTATTATTTTAATAATTAATTTTTAGATATTTGAATTAAACCTTTTAAGACCAGAGGAGTCAAATTAGAAAAGAATAATTGTATATTATGTGTTTCTAATTGAGGTATTAGTTCAAAAATCTCTCGAACTTTGTTAAAATAAATCCGGTTTGTTGTGAAACAAGCCGGACTTTTTTGCTTATGTTGTAGAAAATCATTAAATTTGCAAGCAAATTCTGAAAAAGAATGAAAATAAAGGAAGTGTTGAACGCCCTTGAACGTTTCGCGCCTCTGCCTTTGCAAGACAGTTTTGATAATGCAGGCTTGCAATTAGGATTGACAGATGCGGAAGTTTCAGGGGCATTATTGTGTCTAGACGTAACCGAAGCTGTTTTAGATGAAGCTATTAGCTTGGGGTACAACTTGGTGCTTTCCCATCATCCACTGTTGTTCCATGGACTGAAAAGTATTAGTGGCAGCAATTACATTGAACGTTGTGTCATGAAGGCTATCAAGCATGAAATCGTGGTGTATTCAGCTCACACGAATCTGGATAATGCTCCAGAAGGAGTAAATTGGTGGATGTGCCAGAAATTAGGAATTCAAAACCCTAAGGTACTTGAACCGAAAGAGGGTAGCTTGATAGAGAATGCAGGTGCTGGAATGGTAGGAGAGCTGCCTAGAGCTTATTCCCAGATGGAGTTTCTGAAACTGGTGAAAGAGACATTTACTGTAGGCTGTGTACTCCATAATCAACCTTCAGAGGTGAGGGAAATCCGGCGTGTGGCTCTCTGTGGAGGTGCAGGAGCATTCCTGGCAGGAGAGGCTCATCAGAAAGGTGCTGATGCTTTTATCACAGGTGAGATGAAATACCATGAGTTTTTTGGTCACGATGATCTGCTTGTGGCTGCTATCGGGCATTATGAGAGTGAACAATATACATTAGAATTATTTAAAAACATCATAGAGAAGGAATTCCCAGGATTGTCCGTGCAGTTGACATCCGTGAGAACCAATCCTATTTATTATTTGTAATTATGGCAAAAGAAAAGAAAGACCCTGCAGATTTTTCTGTAGAAGACAAACTGAAAAACTTGTATCAGTTACAGACTATTTTGACTGAGATTGATAAGATCAAGACTTTGCGTGGTGAACTCCCATTGGAGGTTCAGGACTTGGAAGATGAAATTGAAGGTCTGAAGACTCGTATGGAGCGTCTTAGTACCGAGGTAGACGACTTGAAGTCACAATTAGTAGAGCGTCGTGCAGATATTAATGAGGCTCAGAGTCTGATTGCACGTTATGACGAGCAGCTGAAGAGTGTACGTAATAATCGTGAATATGACACTTTGACAAAGGAAATTGAGTTCCAGAATCTGGAGGTGGAATTGGCTAATAAGAAGATTAGAGAGGCCACTGAGGCAATTAAGGAGCATACTGAGCAGATTCAGGCAGGACGTCAGCAGATTGAGGAGCGTTCAGAGGACTTGGATGCGAAGAAAAGTGAATTGGAGGATATTGTTGCTGAAACCCGTCAGGAAGAGGAGCGTCTTCGTGAAAAAGCAAAGAATATCGAAGTGAATATTGAGCCTCGTCTACTGAGCTCTTTCAAACGTATTCGTAAAAACACAAGAAATGGCTTGGCTGTAGTTGTTGTACAGCGTGATGCTTGTGGGGGTTGCTTTAACAAGATTCCACCTCAGCGTCAGTTGGATGTCCGTATGCGCAAGAAAATTATTGTCTGTGAGTATTGTGGACGAATCATGGTTGACCCAGAGTTGGCAGGTATTAAACTGGCTTCAGCAGAAGAAAAACCAAAGAAAAAACGTGCAATTCGTCGCATTGCAAAGACAGAGGAGAACTAAGCAGAAAATGTCATAAATTTTCATAAGCGGGTATATCTTGAAGAAAGGTATACCTGTTTTCTTTTAGATCTATCTTACAGCAGTAATGGTTCATGCCATTGCTAACTATAAGATACTCTACATGAAGAACCATATTGTAACGAGTGATCTGGTCAAATACCTTTTGTGTGATAGGGATATTAGGGGCCTTGTATTCTACAATCATCTTAGGAGTCATATGGATGTCATAAAGCACAGTATCACATCGTTTGGAGGTTCCGTTTAAGGTTATAGCTATTTCATCTGCCAATAGTGCCTGGGGATATCCTTTATGTTCTATTAGGAAATGAATGAAATGTTGTCTTACCCATTCTTCTGGTGTTAAAGCCACATATTTGTTCCTGAGCGGATCAAATATGCTCAACTTATTACCTTTCCCTTCTTTTATTTTGGCTTCAAAAGGAGGTAAATTTAGGGGCTTCAAAATTTCCATATTTCCAATCAAATGGTCAGGTGGTTTAAAAAATCAAAATCTCAGCAAGGTTTTGTAGAATAAAAACATTACCTTTGCAAAGGTAGTCAAAAGTACTGAAATGGCAAAGAAAGAATCAACCTTGACCTACGATGTGGTGCTGCGAAGTGTAAAGGAGCGTCAGTTTAAACCCATATATTATCTGATGGGTGAAGAGTCTTATTACATAGATAGGATAGCAGATTATATCGCAAATAATGTGTTGACAGAAGAGCAGAAGGACTTTAATTTTACTACTCTTTATGGTGCTGAAACTGATATAAATGCCGTTTTAATGGCTGCTAGGCGGTATCCAATGATGAGCGATTATCAAGTCATTTTGGTCAAAGAGGCCCAAAATTTGAAGAATTTGGATCCACTCTCTGTTTATCTGAAGAATCCTCAACCACAGACTATCCTTGTTTTTTGCCATAAGAATGGTGTCTTAGACGGAAGAAAAAAGGTTGCGGGAGATATTGCTCAGGTGGGATTCCTGTTTGAAAGTAAAAAGTTATATGAACGTGACTTGCCTCCTTTCATAGCAGGATATGTTCAACGCAAAGGAATGACGATTGACGGTAAGTCTGTTGAGCTGTTGGTTGATTATATCGGTTCTGATTTGAACCGTATGGCTAGTGAGTTGGATAAATTAGCTATTAAAGGTGACAAGCGTATAACTCCTGAGTTGATAGAACAGAACATTGGAGTAAGCAAGGATTTTAACATCTTTGAATTTAGAAGTGCATTGATCAATAAAGATATTTTCAAGGCAAATAGAATTGTGAATTATTTTGACAAAAATCAGAAAGAATATCCTATTCAAAAAGTTTTATCAGCATTGTTTTCTTATTTCTCAAATCTAATGGTGGCTCACTATGCTCCATATAGAACTGAGGCAGGGGTAAAGGATGTTTTGGACTTGAGAATACCCTGGCAGGTAAAAGATTACATGTTAGGGATGAGAAATTTCAGTGCTCGTAAAACCATGAGTATTATTGCTGCTATTAGGGAGACCGATGCAAAATCTAAAGGGTTTGGTAATAGTATGGCTACTTCTGGTGAATTACTTCAGGAGTTAATTTATTTTATTCTACATTGATCTTTTGTCGGAAGTTAATCTCGTTTTAACATTTGTTCACAGGGTTTTTGACCAGTTTTTTCTATTATATAAGGGTAGGATTGTCTCTCTAGATTAACTTCTTTTCTTTTATAAATTCATTTTTTCTTCAGAATTATCTAGTTTGGTGTATTTCTTAAACAGTTTTTTTCGGGCTTTTCCTGCAGAATATTAACTGTTTAACTGTCATTTTTAATCGTTGAGAATCCCATGAAATTTTAAAATATGAAGATGGGGTTTAAATATCAGAAAATTCTTAAATAAACAGGCATTCAGCCTCCAAAAATTCACGTTTAACATTTGTTTGGGCGGCTTATTGAATTTATTTTTCTTTATTCATCTTGGTAAATTTTATATATTTAAATTGGAAGCGGTGTAGGTGTGTCATCAAAGTCTAACTCGCAGACTGTAAATTTATATTTATGTTTGTAAAACTACTATTTTAATAATGTGAATGAATAAATATAACATTATTTATTCTTGTGGTAACTCATTGAAAGCTAGTGTTTTTATGTAGTTTAGTAAAATTGTAAATGAGAATGAATCATAGAAACGAGATTGGATTTTGTATTTTGCCGACAGAATCATAGCTTTATTCTTATACTAAGCCAAAGATAACCAGATAATTATTTCCTTTAGCTCTAGCGACTCTTTCAAGGCAATATTTACAATTCAATAATATGAATTCATAAAGCTAAATGTGCCCAAAATACAATTTTATAAATGTCAATTTTATGAATTTAAATCTCAAATTTTACATTTAAAAATGTCAATTCATTTTCTTGCAGAAGTGGAATTTATGTTTTATCTTTGTAAAATCTATGAAAAAGGCATTTTTGCCCTATTTTTCAACATCAATTTAATTAAAATCGCAAGAAATGAAAGATAGAATTCGAAAGGTAGTTGAGTACTCAGGATTAAACCAAAATCTATTTGCAGATAAAATTGCTGTAGCAGCAGCTACACTTAGTAATATATTAAAGGGTAAAACAAAACCTTCCCTAGAAATTGTACAGAATATTCGTTCTGCATTTCCTGAGATAAATTCTTTGTGGTTACTAGATGGTACAGGGCCAATGCTGAAATCAGAAGTATCCCCTTCTATAGGAGAAAAAGATCAAAGTGGTCAGTCCGAACAGATGCTGAATTTTGGTGATGATTTATTTTCAGATTCCACAATGAAGTCTAATTCAAGTGAAAGAACTTATCCCAATACTGTCTCATCAAAATCAGCTCACTCTTCAATTTTTAATGAAGAGCCTTTAGGGCAAGCTACAATTTCTGATTATCAATTGGCGCAAAGTTTTACAAACTCTAAGGATGTAAAGATGGTAAAAATAATTGACAAACCATTGAGAAAGGTAAAAGAGATACAGGTGTTTTACGATGATGACACCTATGAAGTTTTTGTTCCTAGGAAATAACCATATTAAAAAAATGTATTATCTTTGGCTACAGAATACATAATGAAGCTTTTGCATGAAGAAATACATTTTAGATCTTAAGGTGGTGGAGAATTCTTCTCCACATCCAAGATATTGCCTACTAAAACTTACTCAAAATTCAGAATTGCCAGAAATGCTACCTGGCCAGTTTGCTGAAATACGCATTGACGGTTCTAAAAACACTTTTTTACGTCGCCCTATATCCATCAATTATGTGGATTACGAGCGAAATGAAGTATGGTTTTTAGTTGCAAAAGTTGGTGAAGGTACAAAAACATTGGCTGAAGTACAATCTGGAAGAACTGTAAATGTGATTCTTCCACTTGGAAATGGCTTTACACCTCTTTCCAGCCCAAAGCAGAAGATTCTCTTAGTTGGTGGTGGAGTGGGAATTGCTCCTTTATTGTATTATGGAAAGTGCATAAATGATTTAGGTGCAAAACCCACCTTTTTATTGGGGGCAAAAAGTGCCTGTGACCTGTTGGAACTGGATTATTTCCATGAATTAGGAACTGTATACACTACAACAGAAGATGGTTCAATGGGTGAAAAAGGGTTTGTTACTCAGCATTCTATTTTAAATCAAATCAGATTTGACAGAATTTCAGCTTGTGGTCCAAAGCCTATGATGATTTCTGTAGCACGTTATGCCAAAGCTGCAGGGATTGAATGTGAAGTCTCTTTGGAAAATAAGATGGCTTGTGGCGTGGGTGCTTGTTTATGTTGTGTGGAAAATACGACGGAAGGGCACAAGTGTGTGTGTAAGGATGGTCCTGTGTTTAATATCAACGATTTGTTATGGCAGATTTAAGTGTTAAAATAGGCTCTTTAGAGTTGAAAAACCCCGTGATGACTGCATCGGGAACATTTGGGTATGGTAAAGAATTTGAGGATTTCATCAATCTGGAAGAATTGGGTGGCATTATAGTTAAAGGTACAACTTTGAATCATAGAGAGGGAAATGCCTATCCACGGATGGTTGAAACTCCAAGTGGAATGCTAAACTGTGTGGGGCTTCAAAATAAGGGCGTAGATTATTTTTGTAATCATATTTATCCTGAGATAAAGGATATAAATACAAATATGATTGTCAATGTTTCTGGTTCTACCGTTGAGGATTATGTAGCTACAGCAGAAAGAATAAATGAATTAGAGAAGATTCCAGCTATTGAATTGAATATATCTTGTCCGAATGTGAAATCTGGTGGTATGGCATTTGGTGTTACAAATGAGGGTGCTTCAGAGGTGGTAAAAGCTGTAAGAAAGGTATATAAGAAAACGCTGATAGTGAAACTATCACCGAATGTTACTGATATAGCGAGTATAGCAAAGGCTGTAGAAGCATCTGGGGCTGATTCTGTATCTTTAATCAACACATTGATGGGAATGGTTATTGATATAGAAAAACAGGTCCCCATGCTTTCTATTAATACAGGCGGACTTAGTGGTCCAGCGATTCGTCCAGTGGCAGTAAGGATGGTTTGGCAAGTGGCTAAATCTGTAAAAATACCTATTGTGGGACTTGGTGGAATTATGAATGCTCATGATGCTATTGAGTTTTTTATGGCAGGTGCAAGTGCCATTGAAATAGGAACTGCAAATTTCATAGACCCAGCAGTAACAATAAAAGTAAAAAAAGGAATCAATGATTGGCTTGATTCGCATGGTTGTAAGAGTATATTAGATATTGTAGGTTCATTGAAGGACAATTAATCTGTCAAGAAATAATCATAAAATGAGGAATCTTACTAAGAATCATTTTTTGGCTATTGTAGGGTTCTTGTTTTCTTTGCTGATAGGAATTCATGCCTATGTCTTTTGGCCTGTTTCTACAAGTCAGAAGCAGCGTGCTGCGGTCTTACTTGAAAGCATGGACTATTATTTTGTGACAGATGGGAATGATACATTGTTTTTTTCTTCTATTGATACGATACAAGGGCTTACAAGATTGTCTTTTTCATTGGAGGACCGAGTTAATAGAAGTTTGGATGTAGGTTTTTTCGTTTCTAGATCAGGCAAAATCTATGCATCTAAAGATGCCTTTTATTCTCCTTATGATAGTGTGTTTTTTTATTCTAAAGGTGATTCTATTTTAGAAAAATCGAATGCTTATGTATTAAGCAAATATCAGGTTTTAGAAAAACAAATAAAAGAACTAGACTATTATGTGAAAACCCACATGCATGACGATGATGGATTTGAAGAGATGAAGTCTTTGTACGCAGAATGCTTGGCTAAACTGGATTACTTGAAAATTATGAGCAAAACGATTGAAAGGTTTACTCAAGCATCTACTATTCTTAAGTGGCAACGTAATCAAAAAGTTTCAGCTTATTATAGTCCAGAGGGAAGTAGGAGAAGGTATGTTTGCGGACCAATGGTTTATAAAAAGAACCGGACCGAAACCCAACTTTTAGAAAAAAGTCTTCCTGTTAATGCTATTTCTATTATTAATCCATTATTTAGAGTCTTAGACTTAAGAGTTAAAACAGATTCACTTACGCAAGATTCAGTCTCTTCTGAATTGCTTCGTTATGTAGGAAAACTTAAAGGTAAAACTTTTGAGTATTCTGGTGAAATCCAATCAAATATGCCTAATGGTATGGGAATATGTGTATATGATAATGGATGCGTTAGCCAGGGAATATGGCGTGATGGCTTATTACACGGAAGTGGATGGTTCAAGGATGTGGATGATGCAGTTTATTCTGGAGACTGGGAAGAGGGATATTTAATGGGAGGAAGTGCAGTCTATCCTGATGGAAGTACTTATAATGGTGCATTTTGGGATAATAAGATTTTTGATGGAGCAGGTGAGCGCTTTTATGCAGATGGTTCCATCTACTATGGTTCCTGGGCAGATGGTATGAGACAAGATTTTGGAATGTATGTTGCTGCAGATGGAACCGTTCAATGTGGAAGTTGGAAAGATGACAAATTTGAAGGTGAAAGGTTGCTTTATACAGCGGATAGAGTGTATGGGATTGATATAGCTAGATACCAACATCTTAATCGTAATAGAAGGGCTTGCAACATTTCTTGGAAGTATTTACGTATTAAATCCTTAGGTACAAGAAGTGAAAAGAGGATTAGTGGAATTGTTTCATATCCAATATCTTTTGTGTATATTAAGGCCACTGAGGGTGCAACTGTATTAAATAGGTATTTTAAATCTGATTATCAACAGGCTAGGATTCGTGGAATACATGTTGGGGCATACCATTTCTTTTCTTCAGCTCCAGTCGAAGAACAATTGGCTTGGTTTTTCAAAAATACTATATATAAAAAAGGGGACTTACCCCCAGTCTTGGATTTGGAACCTACAGATTCTTATATAAATAATCGATGGGGAAGTGATGAGGTGATGTTTGAGCAAGTCTTAAAATGGTTAAAAGCCGTTGAGGCTAAATATGGAGTAAAACCTTTGCTTTACGTTAATCAAATGTTTATTAAAAATCACTTAAGTAAAGCCTCAGAAGAAGTCCAAAGCTATGATCTTTGGGTAGCACGCTATGGAGAATTCAAACCTTATTCACACATGATATACTGGCAAATCTCTCCAGATGGAAAGGTAAGTGGTATTCAGAGTGATGTAGACATCAACGTATTTAATGGTTCTAAAGAGCGTTTTGAAGAATATCTGAAAACTTTCAATTAGTTTTTTAACAGGTCTGGGCGTAATCTTTTAGTGCGTTCAATGGCTTGTTCCAATTCCCAATTCCTAATATTTTTTTCATGTCCTGATAAAAGCACTTCAGGAACTTTCCAACCTTTATAATTAGCGGGTCGTGTGTAAACAGGAGGTGCCAGGAGATTGTCTTGGAAAGAATCTGATAAAGCGCTTTGTTCATCTCCGATTACACCTGGAATTATACGAACAATAGCATCTGTCATTACTGCTGCTGCTAATTCTCCTCCTGTGAGAACATAATCCCCAATACTTACCTCTTTTGTTATCAGGTGTTCACGAATTCTATAGTCAACTCCTTTAAAGTGTCCACAAAGAATGATAATGTTTTTTTTCATAGAAAATGAGTTAGCCATAGGTTGGTCAAATTGTTCTCCATCTGGAGTGGTAAAAATCACTTCATCATATTCTCGTTCCTTTTGGAGAGACTCTATACATCGATCGATTGGTTCACATTGCATAACCATACCAGCACATCCGCCATAGGGATAATCATCTACTCTTTTGTGCTTGTCTAAAGTCCAGTCTCTTAAATTATGAACATGAATTTCTACAAGCCCTTTCTTTTGTGCCCTGGCAAGGATAGAACAATTCAAGAATCCTTCAAGCATTTCAGGGAGCACTGTTAAGATGTCAATACGCATGGGTTCTGTAGTGTCTAGTTTCATACGTTGATAGTATTCTCCAAAAACATAAACTTCCCCTGCTTCGCGAAATCCCAGTGAACGATATAATCTTTTTGCTTTAGGATTATGAGGGTTTACAAGAAGAGTTACATGAGGTATTCCAAGTTCTTTCCCTTTTTCAATGCTAGCAATCAGTAGTTTTTTTCCTATCCCTTGATTCCTGTATTCAGGAAGAACTGTTGCAGAATCTATGTAATATTCACCTTCGCGTGTTTCATCTTGCATAAGATCTACATCAAAATCCAAAGGTTCATCAAAAAGAGAAAAAGTTCTTTCTTTTATCTCTTTGTAGTTCGTGCCATCATAAGCTGTAAGGCTTGCTATAGGCTTTCCATCAATTTCTGCGATTATTGTGTTTTTCCAACTGTATAGAACGTCTTCGCGCTGACAGATACTTGTTATTTTTTCTATTGTTGCTTTTATTTCTTTTTTTAAAGGAACTGCATAAACTTCATCATTTCCTAAAGCGGCCATAACACTTTTTGCAACAAATTCAGAATCATCGAAATTTGCAGGTCTTATTTTAATTGTATCTATGTTCATAGGGTTTAATTTTATGCAAAATTAGGTCTTTTATTCCGAATCCCAAATTTTAAGTCTCTTTTTCTTAATTCAACTCTTGAAGTTTGTTCTCTTGAGAAAAAAGAAGTAATATTGCATGAAAATTGAGTTACTTATGAATGTCAAAGAAAGAATGGAATGGTTGAGGAAGGAACTTCACCGTCATAACCACAATTATTATATTTTAAATAGTCCTGAGATATCTGATCAAGAGTTTGATTATATGATGCGTGAACTCCAAGATTTGGAGCAGGCTCATCCGGAATATTATGACCCAAATTCTCCGACAATGCGAGTGGGCAGTGATTTGAATAAGGAATTCAAGCAAGTTGCTCATAAATATCCTATGCTTTCATTGGCAAATACTTATTCAGAGAGTGAAGTTGCAGACTTTTATGATAGGGTTAAAAAAGGTCTCGAAGGAGAGGATTTTGAAATTTGTTGTGAGATGAAGTATGACGGAACATCGATATCATTGATATATGAAGACGGAAGACTAGTTCAGGCTGTAACTCGTGGTGATGGTGTTCATGGCGATGATGTTACTGCTAATGTGAAAACCATTCATTCAATACCTTTGCAGTTGGCACCTGGTGACTATCCTCATAATTTTGAGATTCGCGGAGAAATTCTTATGCCTTGGAAGGTTTTTGAAGAGCTAAATCTTGAGCGAGAGTTAAACGAAGAACCCTTGTTCGCTAATCCCAGAAATGCGGCATCTGGAACATTGAAACTTCAGAATCCCAAAGAGGTAGCACGAAGAAAACTAGATTCATATCTGTATTATCTTTTAGGTGAAAACTTGCCAGCGGATGGACATTATGAGAACTTAGAGAAAGCTCGCTCTTGGGGCTTTAAAATTAGTGAGGGTATGAAAAAGTGCAAGACTCTACAGGAAATATTGGACTTTATCAATTATTGGGATGTAGAAAGAAAGAATTTACCAGTGGCAACAGATGGTATTGTGCTGAAAGTTAATTCTTTAGTTCAACAGCGTCATTTAGGCTATACAGCAAAATCCCCTCGTTGGGCCATAGCTTATAAATTCCAGGCCGAACGGGCTCTTACTAAATTAGAAAAGATAACTTATCAAGTTGGAAGAACTGGGGTGATTACTCCTGTAGCAAATCTAACCCCAGTTCAATTAGCAGGTACAGTAGTAAAACGTGCTTCAATACATAATGCAGATGTTATTGAAGGTCTTGACCTTCATATTGGGGATATGGTTTATGTGGAAAAAGGTGGTGAGATTATACCTAAAATTACCGGAGTGGATAAAAGCTACCGTAATAGTTTAACAGGGGAAAAGGTAAGATTTATAACTGTTTGCCCTGAATGTGGAACTCCATTGGTCCGGTTTGAGGGTGAGGCTGCACATTATTGTCCGAATGATGTAGGGTGTCCTCCTCAGATTAAAGGGAAAATAGAGCACTTTATCAGCAGAAGGGCTATGAATATAGATGGTTTAGGACCAGAAACAGTAGCGCTCTTCTTTAATGCAGGTTATGTTCATGATGTTGCAGGTCTATATGATATCTTTTATAGAAAGGGAGAGATACAAACTCTAGATGAATTTTATGATAAAAACCCATGGCATTTTATGAGTATTCCTGGGTTCAAGAGCAAGTCTGTTCTTAAGATTATGAAAAGTATCAAAGATTCTCTGCAAGTACCATATCCTCGTGTCTTATTTGCTTTAGGTATTCGCTTTGTGGGAGAGGCAACTGCTAAATTGTTAGCAAAATCTTTTCCTACTATTGAGTCTTTGGCTTCAGCTAAGCTTCAAGAACTGTTAGAGGTTGAAGGAGTAGGTGAAGTTATAGCAGAAAGTATTATTAAATATTTTGCAGATGAACGTAACATTCATTTAATATCAGAACTTAAAGCTAATGGATTACAATTTGCTTTATCAGAAGAAATATTAAGTGAGAGAACAGATAAATTAGCAGGAAAGAGCATTGTAATCAGCGGAGTGTTCACTAAACATTCTCGTGATGAATATAAAACTATGATAGAGAGACATGGGGGTAAAAATGTTGGTAGTATTTCTGTTAAGACAAGTTTCATTTTGGCTGGTGAAAATATGGGACCAGCGAAATTGGAAAAAGCACAGAAATTGGGTATTTCAATTGTCAATGAAGATGATTTTTTGTCAATGATAGAATAAATTGCAAAGTTTTTTGGAGATAATGTAGAAAAAATAGTACTTTTGCACCTGATTTTCAATAGATATTTATTTATGATTCAAAACGTATTCAGAGGAATGGGTGTAGCCTTAATCACACCGTTCAAGAAGAATGGTGATGTGGATTTTGAGGCACTCTTACGTTTGGTAGAATCTCTGGTAAGTAATGGTGCAGATTTCTTGTGTGTATTAGGAACTACAGCAGAGACACCAACCCTCACATCAGAGGAAAAGGAACAGATTAAACGAGCAGTTGTTAAGCAGGTTAATGGAAGAATCCCATTGCTGCTTGGTTGCGGTGGCAATAATACTCAGGCTGTAATTAACAGTTTGAAGAATGATAACCTAAGTGGGTATTCCGGTATTCTTTCGGTATGTCCAATGTACAATAAGCCATCCCAAGAAGGGTTGTATCAGCATTTTAAAGCTATTGCAGAAGCATCTCCTCTTCCTGTTGTACTTTATAATGTGCCGGGAAGGACAGGAGTTAATATGACAGCAGAGACGACATTACGTTTAGCTCGTAATTGTTCCAATATTGTAGCGATTAAAGAGGCATCAGGTAACATTACCCAGATGGATGATATTATTAAAAATAAGCCGGATAATTTTGATGTCATTTCAGGAGATGATGGTATAACTTTCCCTTTGATTACTTTAGGAGCTGTAGGAGTGATTTCTGTTATTGGAAATGCTTTGCCTAAAGAATTCAGCCGAATGGTCCGACTTGCATTGAACGGTGATTATAAAAATGCTTTAACTATTCACCATCGATTTACAGAACTTTTTAGCTTGTTGTTTGTGGATGGAAATCCTGCTGGAGTAAAAGCAATGTTAAATTTGATGGGTGCTTGTGAGAATGTTCTTAGGTTGCCTTTAGTTCCTACAAGAATTACGACAATGGAAAAAATAAGTAAGATTGTAAAGGCTTTGAACGTCAAATTTTAGATATTATGAAAAAGGTGATTTCTACATCTAATGCACCAGCCGCAATTGGCCCATATAGTCAGGCAATAGAGGCTAATGGAATAGTGTTTGTATCAGGTCAAATCCCTGTAGATCCAAGTACAGGAGCATTTGTTTCTGATGATATTAAAGATCAGACAACACAGAGTTTAACTAACATTAGAAATATACTTGCCGAGGCGGGTCTTACTATGGACCACATTGTAAAGACTTCGGTTTTTTTGGCTGATATTAAGTATTTTGCACCAATGAATGAAATTTATGCAAGTTTCTTCAATGCTCCTTATCCTAGTCGTTCTGCTATGGCAGTGAAAGACTTACCAAAAGGAGCACTAGTGGAAATAGAGTGTATTGCAGTCAGATAGAGGTGGTCTTTAAATATTAATTGGAGTACTTGAAGTTAATAATTCAGGTACTCCTTTTTTTTCTTGAAGTTTAATCCAACATAAAAGTTTAAAGAACCAAAACTGTTGTTTATGGAGAATTGTTCTTTCTTATAGTTAAATGAATGATAAATAAAACTTAAACCTGCAAAGTATTTTGCATTATTGTAAACAAGTGCTACACGAGTGATTAAATCAAAGTTTAGATTCTTGAATCTTAAATTTTTAAATGGATTGAAATCACCGTCACTTTCTAAATGAGAATGTGTATATGCTATAGCAGGGGTTAACGATATATCCAAAAGCCAATTATATTTGAAAACCCAGTTATAAGCATATCCAAAACTTATATTGTAATCAGAGTAATAGACCCGGTCGAATTTCATGGCTTCACTCATGTTTTCTTGAATAGGCTTAGGTAATTGAGTATAGTCAAAAGATACTTTATGCTGTGAATAAGAAAAGCCTAGTTTGAATGAACCGCAACTTCTACGCTGTTCTGTGCTCTGAGAATAGGCTGCAGGAAATGAAAAGAATCGATGGTTGAAAATGTAGTAAACATTGATGCCTTTCATTCTAATGTTCAATCCATTGAAATTGTCATCAATAGAATTTCCATCAATAGCCAGTTTTTCTGGTTCTTGAATTTTGAAGTTATTTCCCGTTTTTCTATAATAAAGGTCTATTCCGATTTTACTAGTATAGATGCTAAAGTCAACTTCTGTATTTTTTTTCTCATTGGCACGTTTCTTCCCTAGTATATCATTTACATTGAAAGTATAACCTAAAAATAGCCATCTCCATCCGAAGTATGCACCTAAACGAAAGGTTGGTGCAGGAGAAAAATCTATTCTATTGATAGCGGCATTATCGGTACTTGCAACAGAAAAACTTTCAAATGTATTTGTATTTTGAATCATGAAAGTGAAATTGTAATAATTGGGAGAAATCCAAGCTGTATCAATGGCATTCAAATCCTCAATTTTCCCTTTCAGATATGCTTTAATAAGTTCTTTTTTCCTGAATTTAGACAAAGATGTTTTATTTACCGCCTTTATAAAACTAGAGTCTTTGGAAACAGTGTCCACTGGTTCCTGAGCAAAGCTATTGTTAAGGTAGAAAAAGCAACAAATAAATAGAAAAAAGAATTGTTTCATATTAGATTTTACCTAAAATCTTATCCAAAACCCAATTTACAGGTGTTGCACTTATACCATCACAGGTACACGTACCTTTTTTTTGTAAATGATTAACAACGGCTTTAATGAGTGGCATTTGAACATATTCTGGATTTTCTATTTTGAGGGTTTCTACCCCTCTCTCTGTATAGATGGTTATTGGCTCATAGGTATATACACTAAAGTTCAATCTTCCTTTTTCACCATTAATTTCTATTCTATCTTCTTTTGCTGATTCATGACCTACAAAACACCAAGAGCCTGAACCAATAATGCCATTTTCAAAACGGAAACAGGCACTAACTGTGTCTTCTGCTTTATAAAGGGCTGCACGATTAGCACAACATCCCCATGCATCTAATATTACGCCAAAATAGTCTTGAAGGATATCAAGTTGATGGGGGGCAAGATCATAGAAGTAGCCTCCACCTGCGATGTCAGGATGGAGACGCCATGGAAGATTATCCCGATTGTAATCCAGGTCCCTAGGTGGAACTGAAAAACGGATCTGTACATCGTTTATCTTTCCAATGACATTTCTAGATAAAAGTTCTTTGATCTTTTGGAAATAAGGTAAATATCTTCGATAATATGCAACAAAGCAAGGTACTCCTGTTTGTTGAGAGACTCGATTAATCCTTGCGCAGTCAGAATAAGAAGCAGCCATTGGCTTTTCAATGTATACAGGCTTTCCTGCTTTCATTGCCATAATTGCAAATGTTGCATGAGAAGAGGGTGGCGTGGCAATGTATATGGCATTGACATCGGGGTCATCTATAAGTTCTTGTGCATCGGAATACCAAAGAGGAATATTATGCCTTTCAGCATAAGAACGTGCTTTTTCTGAATCACGACTCATAACCGCATGTATAGTGGATCCTGGTAACATGCCAAATGCTGGTCCACTCTTTTTTTCAGTTACCTCTCCACATCCGATAAATCCCCATCGAAGTTCTATTTCCTCTGCGTATTTCATCTCTTTAACAAATACTTAAATTTATCGCCGCAAAGTTACTACAAAAAAGTGAAATGCGGAAAGATATAGTGATAGAATTGAGTTACAAGGGTTTTGGTTGAAGTGGCGATAATCCGTGAAGCCATTACAATCCCTGCCGAAGCCAAATCCTGACGCCGCTACGTTACTTGTTCGTAACCATGCCCGAAAATGCGACAAACGGGTACGAATAGCGAAACAAGGCTCTAAGGAATAGTGAGTTATCCATAACTCATGCGAAAAATCAGGTTACGGAAAAAGATTGCGCCGTTCCTCCCCGTTTTGCGTACCAACACCGGACTCTTCACCAACTAATTTTGAAACCCAAAAATTAAGGACAATGAAGAGTACATTTTCAGTAATCTACTACCTCAAGCGTCAGGTAGTGAAAAAGGACGGGACAGTTCCCGTCATGGGACGCATCACGGTGGACGGCAGCCAGACACAGTTCAGCTGCAAACTGACTGTCGATCCGAAACTGTGGGACACCAAAGGTGGACGTGTCACGGGCAGAAGCACGGCGGCACTCGAAACGAACCGTATGCTTGACAAGATGCGGGTACGCATCAACAGGCATTATCAGGAAATCATGGAGCGTGACAACTTCGTCACGGCGGAGAAGGTGAAGAACGCCTTTCTCGGACTGGAACACCGCTACCACACGCTGATGCAGGTGTTCCGCCAGCACAACGAGGACTACGAGAAGCAGGTGGAGGCAGGCATGAAAGCCAAAGGCACGCTGCTGAAGTACCGCACCGTTTACAAGCACATGCAAGAGTTCCTCGACATCCGCTACCATGTGAAGGACATCGCCCTAAAAGAGCTTACCCCGGCTTTCATCTCCGACTTCGAGATGTTCCTGCGCACGGACAAGCACTGCTGCACCAATACCGTGTGGCTGTACGTCTGCCCGTTACGGACGATGGTATTCATCGCCATCAACAACGAGTGGCTGACGCGCGACCCGTTCCGCGAGTATGAAATCAAGAAGGAGGAAACAACACGCAGTTTCCTGACCAAAGATGAGATCCGCCTGCTGATGGAGGGGAAACTGAAAAACGCCAAACAGGAATTGTACCGCGACCTCTACCTGTTCTGCGCCTTCACGGGGCTGTCGTTCGCGGATATGCGCAACCTTACGGAAGAGAATATCCGCACCTACTTCGACGAACACGAGTGGATAAACATCAACCGCCAGAAAACGGGCGTGGTGTCCAACATCCGCCTGCTCGACATCGCCAACCGCATAATCGGCAAATACCGGGGACTGTGCGGGGACGGCAGGATATTTCCCGTTCCGCATTATAACACGTGCCTTGCCGGTATCCGTGCCGTCGCCAAGCGTTGCGGCATCACCAAGCATATCACGTGGCATCAGAGCCGCCACACGGCAGCCACGACGATATTCCTCTCCAACGGTGTTCCCATCGAAACGGTCAGCTCCATGCTCGGACACAAGAGCATAAAGACGACGCAGATTTACGCAAAGATAACCAAAGAGAAGCTCAATCAGGACATGGAGAACCTTGCCGCAAGATTGAACGGCGTCGAGGAATTTGCAGGTTGCACCATCTAAAAAGAAAAGCCATGAAACGTGACACAATCATCATCGAGGACAAGGCAGTCAGCGTAACCGGTAACGACGTGTGGATGACCGCCACCGAAATAGCCGGATTGTTCCATACGACCGTCCCGGCAGTGAACGCCGCCATCAGAGCCGTCCGCAAGTCGGACGTGCTGAACGACTACGAGGTGTGCCGCTACATGCAGCTTGAAAACGGGCTGCACGCGGACGTGTACGCCCTTGAAATCATCATCCCGGTCGCTTTCAGGGTGAATACCTACAACACCCACCTGTTCCGCACATGGCTGGTGGGAAAGGCACTCTCACAAGAGAAACGGCAGACATACGTGATGTTCATACAGAACGGAAAAGCCGGGTATTGCTGATTGCACATACCCCATAAGACAAGTAAACGGGTAGCACCACAAAAGGTGTCACCCGTTTACTTTTTCATGAAACCGCCTCACTCCAGCGGCTTGCGGTAGTTCGCTTCCAGTACCCCGCGCAGCCCCGTTTCCGGGTAAAGCACCTTCCCTCCCAAAAGTATGAAGGGCAACACGCGGTTGTTGCGGTATTCCTGCAAGGTGCGCCGGCTCACACGGAGCAGTTCCGACACCTCGCCGTCCGTCAGGTAACGTTCCCCGTCCAGCGGAGGACGGTAGCTTTCCAGAAATGCGGACAGCCATTTCGAGCCTTTGCGCATATCCTGCACCACAGAGGCTATCGGCTCGTCTTCCATCGTAAAAACATCGTTGTTCTCGTTCATCATAACTTCGGATTCAGTGGGTGAATAAATCAAATCATCTGCCGTGCGGATAGAGCGTGCCGACAAGCGGTATCAGCCGCTTCACCTCCTCTGGCTTGTAATAGAACCTGCGGTTTATCTGCGAGTAGCCGATAAGCCGCCTGTCACGCAGCGTCTGCAACGTGCGCGGGCTTATTCTCAACTGCCCGCAGACCTCCTCGCCCGTGAGCCATCTTTCCATGCGCCCCGTGTCGCTTTTGCGCCTCAGGGCGGCGACCTTCTCCGAGAGTGCGCCGAATGCCGCCACCATCATCTCGAAAGTCTTTTTCTCGATAGATACTATTTCCATATTCATGTCATTTAGAGTTTGCCGCAAAGGTAACGAAACGGCATACAAGACGTATCGTTTTCCGCTGAAAGGCTGCCTGTTGCGCCGTTTGACCGGGTTACGGAGCCATCTTCCGCAAAAATCTTACGTGAGTCACGTAGTGAGTTGTTAAAGTCCCTTTTGTTTATTGCCGAATTTTGTCGCAGAAACAAAAAGAAAGGACTGAACATGAAAGTGATAACAATGGAAAGTTCCGCCTACAAGGAGATGATGGCGCAGATTGCGAACATCGCAGGGTACATCCGCGAGGCAAGGGACGAGAAGAAACGGAAGCGGGAAACCGAAGACAAGCTGCTTGACACGGCACAGGCGGCGAAGATGCTCAACGTGAGCAAGCGCACCATGCAGCGTATGCGCACCGACCACCGTATCGAGTATGTGGTGGTACGCGGAAGCTGCCGCTACCGCCTTTCCGAGATACTGCGGCTATTGGAGGACAACACAGTAAGGAACGAGGAAGGGACAATAGACACCCTGTTCCACAACCACACGCTGCGCACGGGCGGCAAACCAAAAGGAAGGAGGACATAGGTCATGGAACTGCTCACACGAAACAACTTCGAGGGCTGGATGCAGAAGCTGATGGAACGGCTCGACCGTCAGGACGAACTGCTGCTGGCGATGAAGGCTGAGGGGAAACAGCCCACTATCACGGAAAGCATCCGCCTTTTCGACAATCAGGATTTGTGCATGTTGCTCCAGATAAGCAAACGCACCCTCCAACGCTACCGCAGCGTAGGCGCATTGCCCTACAAGACGCTGGGCAAGAAGACCTATTACAGCGAGGAGGACGTGCTGACATTCCTTTCCAACCATATCAAGGACTTCAAAAAGGAAGATATAGCCTTCTACAAGGCTCGTATCCATAATTTCTTTCATAAATAACCCATTAAAACATTTTTCAGATGGCAAAGAAAAAAGACGAAAAGGACGTGCTGGTAGTCCGTGACGAGAAGACAGGCGAGATCAGCGTGGTAGCCGGGCTGAACGCGGACGGCACACCCAAGCGCACCCCCGCAAAAGCGGAGAACGCGCAGAGTTTCCTGCAATTCGACCGACATGGCGACGTGCTGGACAACTTCTTCAAGAACTTCTTCCGGCAGTGCAAGGAACCCAGCCGCTTCGGTTTCTACCGCATTGCGGCAGACCAAGCTGAAAATCTCTTAGAGGTGATGAAGCAACTGCTGAAAGACCCCGAAGCGAACAAGGAGCTGCTCGCCCCTCACAAGGTGGACACCTCCGACTATGAGAAGAAGGTGCAGGAAGAGATGGCAGCACAACAGACAGAGAAACAAGAACCTCAAAAACAGGAGAACATGGAACAACGGAAAGAACAGCAACAGGACAAATCCGAACAGATGCAGGGCAAACGTGGCTACCAGCCCATCGACGAGAGTAAAATCAACTGGCAGGAGCTGGAGGACAGATGGGGCGTAAAGCGGGACAACCTTGAAAAGTCCGGCGACCTTACGAAGATGCTCAACTATGGCAAGTCCGACTTGGTAAAGGTCAAACCGACCTTCGGCGGCGAATCATTCGAGCTGGACGCCCGCCTCTCCTTCAAGAAGGACGGTGAGGGAAACATCAGCCTCGTGCCGCACTTCATCCGCAAGGAGCAGAAGCTGGATGAGTACAAGGAACACAAATTCTCCGACAATGACCGGAAGAACCTCCGCGAAACGGGCAATCTCGGTAGGGTCGTGGACATTGTGGACAGGGAAACGGGCGAGATCATCCCCTCCTACATCAGCATCGACCGCAAGACGAATGAAATCACGGACATTCCGGCAAGCAGGGTGCGCATCCCGGAGCGCATCGGCAAGACGGAAATCACCACGCAGGAGCGGGACATGCTCCGCGCCGGACTGCCCGTACGCGACAAGCTCATCGAGCGCAACGACGGCAGAAAGTTCGTCACCACCCTGCAAGTGAACGTGGAGCAGCGCGGCGTGGAGTTCGTGCCGGGAACCGGCAAGTCGCCCCGTACCGCACAGACACAGGAAACCAAAGGCGACACATCGAAAAGTCAGGCGCAGGGCGGGGAAAATGCCGCACAGACCAAGAAGGAGCAACGCCGCAACACGTGGACGAACGAGGACGGCAGCATCCGCCCCATCAGCAAATGGAGCGGCGTGAGCTTCACCGACCAGCAGAAAGCCGACTATGTGGCGGGTAAAGCCGTGAAGCTGGAGAACGTGACCGACAAGCAGGGCTTCCATGCCACGATGTATATCAAGTTCAACCCGGAGAAGGGACGCCCGTACCGCTACGACACGAACCCTGACAATGCACAGCAGGTTGCTCCGTCCAACGAGAGCCGCACGCAGGTGGCGGTGAACAACGATGGCAAGACCAACGAGGCTACAAAGAATCTGAGAGAGCCGTTGCAGAAAGGTCAGACCAACCCGAAGGACGCCCGCCAGCAACAGCAGCAGGAGAAGCCGCAGAAGAAAACGGGCAAGGGCATGAAAATGTAATCCCGTGTCCGCCACTGAATCCAAAATAAAATCCAAAGTATCAACAAAAAAGAAGAAGACATGAAGACAATCATTGCAGAAAAGCCCTCCGTGGCACGTGAAATCGCCCGCATCGTGGGCGCGACAAAGAGAGAGGAAGGATATTTCGAGGGAGGCGGTTATGCCGTGACATGGGCATTCGGACACCTCGTTCAGCTTGCCATGCCCGACGGCTACGGCGTGCGCGGATTTGTCCGTGACAACCTCCCGATTATTCCCGACACATTCACGCTCGTCCCCCGTCAGGTCAGGACGGAGAAAGGTTACAAGCCCGACAGCGGCGTGGTGTCGCAGATAAAAGTCATCAAAAGACTGTTCGACACAAGCGAACATATCATCGTGGCGACCGATGCCGGACGCGAGGGAGAGCTTATCTTCCGCTACCTCTACCACTATACGGGTTGCACCACTCCTTTCGTGCGCCTGTGGATCAGCTCTCTCACCGACAAAGCTATCCGCGAGGGACTGCGGAAACTCGAAGACGGCAGCAAATACGACAACCTCTACCTCGCCGCCAAAGCGCGGAGCGAATCCGACTGGCTCGTGGGCATCAACGGCACACAGGCGTTATCCATCGCCGCCGGACACGGCACGTATTCCGTGGGGCGGGTGCAGACACCAACGTTGGCTATGGTATGTGAACGCTACTGGGAGAACCGCCGCTTTACGTCCGAAGCATTCTGGCAGCTCCATATCGCAACGGACGGTTGCGACGGCGAAGTCGTGAAATTCTCATCCTCCGAGAAATGGAAAGAGAAAGAACCGGCGATGGAACTATATAATAAGGTAAAGGCGGCAGGTTGCGCCACTGTCACGAAAGCCGAGCGCAAGGAGAAGACGGAGGAAACTCCCTTGCTCTACGACCTGACCACGCTCCAGAAAGAAGCCAACGCCAAGCACGGCTTCACGGCGGAACAGACGCTTGAAATCGCGCAGAAACTCTACGAAAAGAAGTTGATAACCTATCCGAGAACGGGAAGCCGCTACATCCCCGAAGACGTGTTTGCCGAAATTCCCAAACTGCTCGCTTTCATCGGCACACAGCCCGAATGGAAAGACAAGGTGCGGGCAAAAGCCGCCCCGACACGCCGCAGCGTGGACGACGGCAAGGTGACAGACCACCATGCCCTGCTCGTCACGGGTGAGAAACCGCTCTTCCTCTCCAAAGAGGACAATACCATCTATCAGATGATTGCCGGGCGCATGGTCGAGGCATTCTCTGAGAAATGCGTCAAGGATGTGACCACTGTCACGGCGGAATGTGCCGGAGTGGAGTTTACCGTAAAAGGCAGCGTCGTGAAGCAAACCGGATGGCGTGCCGTCTATGGCGAGGAAAAAGAGGAAATTACCATCCCCGGCTGGCAGGAAGGCGACACGCTGACACCGAAAGGCTCGTCCATTACCGAAGGAAAGACCAAACCCAAGCCGCTGCATACCGAAGCCACCCTGCTCTCGGCAATGGAAACGGCGGGCAAGGAAATTGAGGACGACGCACTGCGGCAGGCGATGAAGGACTGTGGCATCGGTACTCCCGCCACACGCGCCTCCATCATCGAAACGCTTTTCAAGCGCGGTTACATGGAACGCTGCAAGAAGTCGCTTGTTCCCACCGAAAAAGGACTTGCCCTCAATTCCGTCGTCAAGACGATGCGCATCGCCGATGTTGCCATGACGGGCGAATGGGAAAAGGAGCTGGCGCGTATCGAGCGCGGGGAACTGTCCGACGACACCTTCCGCAAGGAGATAGAGGCGTACACACGTGAGATAACCTCCGAACTGATCTCGTGCGACAAGCTCTTCGGCAGCCGTGACTCCGGCTGCGCGTGTCCCAAGTGTGGCACGGGCAGGATGCGGTTCTACGGCAAGGTGGTACGCTGCGACAACACGGAGTGCGGACTGCCCGTGTTCCGGCTGAAAGCGGGACGCACCCTGTCCGACGATGAAATCAAAGACCTGCTCACCGAAGGGCATACCAAGCTGCTCAAAGGGTTCAAGAGCAAACAGGGCAAGAGTTTCGATGCTGTTGTCGCCTTTGACGGGGAATATAACACGACTTTTGTGTTCCCGGAGGCTAAAAAGGACAAGAAATTTTCAGGACGGAAGAAATAGTATTAACTTTGCCACTTGTTCAGAGTAATGAATTGTTCTTCGATACCGGATTACACTCATACTTTGGATTTAGTGGTGGCACTCGGAGGGATACCGAGTGCCTTTTTCTTCCTTTTTCCAACCGATTATCCCGTTAATTATCAATCCGCTAAATCCAAAGTAATGAACAACAAGAAGAAAAACGAGGGTCAGACCGACTTTTCCTATTACGGTCTGTACCTGCTGGACTATCTCCGCACGAACAAGTTTGAACAGGCTGACGACACCGCTTTCATACGGGAACGGGCCGACCGTGCCGCCGAAACGTATGAGAGGGCACGGCTTGAAGGCTATCCCGCCGATGGTGCGCAGGAACTGGCGATGGACACGCTGCTGCGCGGGCTGCATTATTCCCGTTACGCCATCCTCCGCGAAGTCGTGGAAAACGAGTTTGCCGATGAAGTGCCGGAAGAGAAGCGTGAAGCCTTTGTCCTGAAACTGCTGCCGCTTGTCGGCAACGTGTTCTCCGTCTATGACCTCTCGGATGACAATTTCGCCCTGTCTTCCGATTACGACCTGCTCTACACGGAGCTGACGGGAGCAACCGTCCTTTACTTAGACGAATATGGCGTTTAACCGCAAACAGAAACTGCGGGACAACATCGAGGCGATACGGACGGCATTCATCCTTGACAGGGAAAATAGGACAGCGACAACCGAAGAGCGTGCCATACTTCAAAGGTACTGCGGTTTCGGCGGTCTGAAATGTATCCTCAACCCTGCAAAGGAACTGACGGATGCCGTCCGGTGGGCGAAATCCGACCTCGAACTGTTCGCCCCGACGGTGGAGCTGCACAGGCTTATCCGTGAGAACAGCAAGGACGAAACAGAGTACAAGCGGTTTGTGGATTCGCTGAAAGCGTCCGTGCTGACCGCTTTCTACACCCCCAAAGAGATAACCGACACCATCGCGGACGTGCTGGCAGATTACAGCGTCCGCCCCGCCCGTATGCTCGAACCGTCGGCAGGTGTCGGCGTGTTCGTGGATTCCATGCTGCGGCACAGCCCCAATGCGGATGTGATGGCTTTCGAGAAGGATCTGCTCACGGGTACAATCTTGAGGCATCTCTATCCCGACCAGAAAATGCGCACCTGCGGTTTTGAGAAAATCGAAAGACCGTTCAACAATTATTTCGACTTGGCGGTGTCCAACATTCCGTTCGGTGACATTGCCGTGTTCGACGCGGAGTTTCAGCGGAGCGACTCTTTCGGCAGACGCTCCGCCCAGAAAACCATCCACAACTATTTCTTTCTCAAAGGACTGGATGCCGTGCGTGACGGCGGTATCGTGGCGTTCATCACCTCGCAAGGGGTATTGAATAGCACCAAGACCTCCGTGCGTAACGAGCTGTTCAGTCAGGCCAATCTGGTATCCGCGATACGCCTGCCCAACAACCTGTTCACGGACAACGCGGGCACGGAGGTGGGCAGTGACCTGATTGTCCTGCAAAAGAACCTCAGCAAGAAGGAAATGTCGCAGGACGAGCGGCTGATGACCGTGATACAGACGGACACGAAAACCGCCCTGACCGACAACGCCTATTTCATCCACCACCCGGAACGCATCGTGCATACGATGGCGAAACTTGACACAGACCCCTACGGGAAGCCCGCTATGGTTTATCTGCACGAGGGCAAGGCAGCAGGCATCGCCGGGGATTTGCGCCGTATGCTCGACGAGGATTTCCATTACAGGCTTGCCATGCGCTTGTATTCGGGTTCAATCCGGCAGGCAGGAACGGAAGAAAAAGTTGCCGTTCAAAATAAAGTAGAGCGTCCTGCCATAAAATTGGAAACAGTATCCTCGGCGCAGACGGTGGAAACTCCGACAGAAAAGCCGCAACCCGCAGATGAAAAGCCGGAGATAGAACCGCGCCCGCAATATTCCGCAGGCGTGCAGCTCACCCTGCTTGACCTCTGGGGGATGACGGAAGAGGTCAGCCAACCGAAAACCTCCAAAAAGAAAAAGACGGTGAAAAAGGCAGTTACGGCAAAGTCCACTCCGCCCAAACCGAAAGTCACGGTTACACCGACAGCTCCAACTGCAAAACCCGCAATGGAGAATAAGGAGGTGAAAGCGGAGAACACCGCCAAGCCTGCCGACCCGGACGACATCTATGCCACACTGGACTGGGATACCAATCCTCCCATCAACGGTTTCTATGAAATGATGATGGGTTTGACGCCGGAGCGTAGGAAAGAACTTCGGGAACTGGCAAGGCAGCATAACGAGAAACAAGTGGCGGAAAAGACGGAAGTGAAAGCCGTGCCGGAAACTTCCCGTGAGCAGCCACGACAGGAGGAAACACAGCCGGAGGCAGTCGCCGCACCTGCCGTTACAGATACCCCATCGGAAGCGGTGGGGACTTTCCTTTTCCCCGACATCGAAGCGGAAAAGCCGAAGGAGGAAGTCGTGGACCTTTCTCCGCGTGCCTACCACCGCACGCCGGAGATGCACCTGCGCGAAGGGTCGCTGGTGGCTGACCGGGGGCGTCATAACATCGGCTACCTGAAAGACATCACGCCATACGGGGCGACATTCCAGCCGCTCGACCTGAAAGGATACCAGAAGGAAAAGGCGTTGTTGTATGTGTCGCTGCGTGACGCCTACGAGCGTCTGTACCGTTATGAATCGCTCCGGCGCGAGGCAAATGTTCCGTGGCGAGAGCATCTGAATACCTGTTACGATGAGTTTGTCATGCGCTACGGCAACCTCAACGCCAAGCAGAACGTGAAGTTAGTGATGATGGATGCGGGCGGGCGCGACATCCTTTCGCTGGAACGGATGGAAAACGGAAAGTTCGTCAAGGCGGACATCTTCGAGCATCCTGTTTCCTTCGCGGTGGAGAGCCATGCCAACGTAGGCTCTCCCGAAGAAGCCCTGTCTGCGTCGCTCAACAAATATGGTACGGTCAATCTCGACTATATGCGGGAGATAACCGACAGCACGGCGGAGGATTTGCTCACTGCCCTGCAAGGGCGCATCTACTACAATCCGCTCGTGACCGGTTACGAAATCAAAGACCGTTTCATCGCCGGAAATGTCATAGAGAAAGCGGAACGCATAGAGGCATGGATGGGTGACAATCCCGAAAATGAGCGTATGCCGGAGGTGAAGCAGGCGTTGGAGGCTCTGAAAGATGCCGAGCCGCAGCGCATCGCCTTCGAGGATCTGGACTTCAATTTCGGGGAACGCTGGATTCCGACGGGTGTCTATGCCGCCTACATGAGCCGGCTGTTCGACACGGAGGTGAAAATCGCCTATTCCGCAAGCATGGACGAGTTTTCGGTGGTGTGCGGCTACCGCACCATGAAAATCACGGACGAGTTTCTGGTGAAGGGGTATTACCGGAACTATGACGGTATGCACCTCCTAAAACACGCCCTGCACAACACCTGCCCTGACATGATGAAGTCCATCGGCAAGGACGAGCATGGCAACGACATCAAGATGCGCGACAGCGAGGGAATACAACTCGCCAACGCCAAGATTGACGAGATACGAAACGGCTTCTCCGAATGGCTCGAAGAGCAGTCGCCGCAGTTCAAGGAGCGGCTTGTGACGATGTATAACCGCAAGTTCAACTGTTTCGTGCGCCCGCGCTACGACGGCTCCCATCAGACCTTTCCCGACCTCAACCTGAAAGGGCTGGCAAGCCGGGGTATCAAGAGCGTCTATCCCTCACAGATGGATTGCGTCTGGATGTTGAAACAGAACGGCGGCGGAATTTGCGACCACGAGGTGGGAACCGGTAAGACGCTGATAATGTGCATCGCCGCGCATGAGATGAAGCGTCTGAATTTGGCACACAAGCCGATGATTATCGGGCTGAAAGCCAACGTTGCGGAGATTGCAGCCACCTATCAGGCGGCATATCCCAACGCACGTATTCTGTACGCTTCGGAGAAGGACTTTTCGACCGCCAACCGTGTGCGCTTCTTCAATAATATAAAGAACAACGACTACGATTGCGTCATCATGTCGCACGACCAGTTCGGCAAGATACCGCAGTCGCCGGAATTGCAGCAGCGCATCCTGCAAGCAGAGCTTGATACGGTGGAGGAAAACCTCGAAGTGCTACGGCAGCAGGGAAAGAACGTGTCGCGGGCGATGCTGAAAGGATTGGAGAAGCGCAAGCACAACCTTGAAGCGAAGCTGGAGAAGGTGGAACACGCCATAAAGTCACGCACGGACGACGTGGTGGATTTCAAGCAGATGGGCATCGACCACATCTTCATAGATGAGAGCCACCAGTTCAAGAATCTGACTTTCAACACGCGCCACGACCGTGTGGCGGGATTGGGAAACAGCGAGGGAAGCCAGAAGGCACTTAACATGCTCTTTGCCATACGCACCATACAGGAGCGCACAGGAAAAGACTTGGGTGCGACCTTCCTCTCCGGCACGACTATCAGCAACTCACTGACTGAATTGTACCTGCTGTTCAAGTACCTGCGCCCGAAGGAGCTGGAACGGCAGGACATAAGGTGTTTCGACGCTTGGGCGGCGATATTTGCCAAGAAGACGACGGATTTTGAATTTAACGTGACGAACAATGTGGTCCAGAAGGAGCGTTTCCGCTACTTCATCAAAGTGCCGGAGCTTGCCGCCTTCTATAATGAAATCACGGACTACCGCACGGCGGAGGATGTGGGCGTTGACCGTCCTGCCAAGAACGAGATACTGCACCATATACCGCCCACGCCGGAACAGGAGGACTTCATACAGAAACTGATGCAGTTCGCCAAGACGGGCGATGCCACCTTGTTGGGCAGGCTGCCGCTTTCGGAAACGGAAGAAAAGGCGAAGATGCTCATCGCCACGGACTATGCCCGGAAAATGGCACTCGACATGCGCATGATAGACCCGAATTACGAAGATCATCCCGACAACAAAGCGAGTCACTGTGCCAAGATGATCGCGGAGTATTATCAAAAATACGACGCCCAGAAAGGCACGCAGTTCGTTTTCTCTGATTTGGGGACATACCAGCCGGGCGACGGGTGGAACGTCTATTCGGAAATCAAGCGCAAACTGACGGAGGACTACGGTATACCGCCAAGCGAGGTGCGCTTCATTCAGGAGTGCAAGACCGACAAGGCGCGGAAGGCGGTGATAGACGCCATGAACGCCGGGACGGTGCGTGTGCTGTTCGGCTCTACCTCTATGCTCGGAACGGGTGTGAACGCCCAGAAACGGTGTGTGGCTATCCATCATCTCGATACGCCGTGGCGACCGTCCGACTTGCAACAGCGTGACGGACGCGGAGTTAGGGCAGGTAATGAGATTGCCAAACATTTCGCCGGGAACAACGTGGATGTAATCATCTACGCGGTGGAGAAGTCACTGGACAGCTACAAGTTCAACCTCCTGCACTGCAAGCAGACTTTCATAAGCCAGCTCAAAAGCGGTGCGATGGGTGCGCGTACCATCGACGAGGGGGCAATGGACGAAAAATCGGGCATGAATTTCTCGGAATACATGGCGTTGCTCTCCGGCAATACCGACCTGTTGGACAAGGCGAAACTGGAAAAGCGGATCGCATCGCTCGAAGGGGAACGCAAGTCGTTCAACAAGGGCAAGCGTGATTCGGAGTTCAAGCTGGAGTCAAAGACCGGCGAGTTGCGCAACAACACGGCTTTCATAGATGCCATGACGGAGGACTGGAACCGCTTCCTGTCGGTGGTGCAGACCGACAAGGAGGGCAACCGCCTTAATATAATAAAGGTGGACGGAGTGGATTCCGCCGATGAGAAGGTCATCGGAAAGCGTTTGCAGGAGATAGCCAAGAATGCCACGACCGGAGGGTTGTACACGCAGGTCGGTGAACTTTACGGTTTTCCGATAAAGGTGGTGAGCGAAAGGATACTCAAAGAGGGATTGGAGTTCACCGACAACCGCTTCGTGGTCGAGGGGAACTACAAGTACACCTACAACAACGGGCATCTGGCGATGGCTGACCCGTTGGCCGCCGCCCGCAACTTCCTCAACGCGATGGAGAGGATACCCTCCATCATCGACCAGTACAAGGCGAAGAACGAGGTGCTGGAGATGGAGATACCGCAGTTACAGGAGATAGCGGGTAAGGTGTGGAAGAAGGAGGACGAGCTGAAGCAGTTGAAGTCCGAACTTGCCGCCCTTGACCGAAAAATTCAGCTGGAGCTTGCGCCACCCACGCCCGAAGTCGCAGAAAAGGAGAATGAAGGGCAACAGCTCAAGCCGGAAGCGGAAGATGTGAGGAACAGGCAGGCGCAATATCCCGAAAATGCACCGCCGCGCGCAATATCCCGAAAATGCACCGCCGCAGATACGCAGTCCGGCGGATAGTATCGTTGCCAACCATGTCATAATCGGGCGTCCGGGACTGTATGCCAAGGAGGAAACCCGGTCCAAAGGATTGAAAATATAACCTAAGGAATTTTATCTGAAGTATTAATAAGGGCTATCCCAAAAGGTCTAAAAGTAAATTTTATCCTTTCTGCAAGTATCTATAGGATGGCAACTGCATTTTTTTCTTTTTGGGCAGCCCTTATTAAAATTTATTCTTATTTTAGGTTATATACATTCATGTCCATTTATGTAAAAAATTCCTGCTGACCTTGTTTATGTCTTGTCAGTCACCATTTGCAAAACCATATTTGACCCTCAAAGAGGCTGAATTTGATAAGTAACTTGCTACATACTCATAATAAGGAGCTAAATAGAACACGAATGGGAAATACACAAATGCTAAACTAAAGAAGATATTGGCCAAAATAAACGCTATACCGAGAGAGAAACTTGATTTTTCAACTTCCTAAAACGGTG
>ONDM01000015.1 GCA_900316585.1 uncultured Prevotellaceae bacterium
AGAATGACTATCTGGTTCTGCTTTACATTTCCATTCTCATGGATGTATTCACATATGTTAAAATAATAAGGAACACTGAAACAAATCAAAAATAAAGAGGTGCTGACTATGACACTTAAAAATATGATTGAATTAGCAGATGGATTAACACCAATTGAAACAGAAATAGGATATTACATTCTAAAAAATCAAGAAGATATCTTAGAGCTGTCAGTTGTAGAACTTGCAGAGAGAACATATGTATCCAAATCAGCGATTCATCGTTTCTGTAATAAGATCGGATTAAAAGGATTCAATGAATTAAAAGTCATACTAGCGAAAGATATCTCAGAAATGCGATCAGATATTGAAATGATTGATGTGAATTATCCTTTTGAACGAAAAGATGGACCGCAGATGATCGCAAAGAAATTAAGCAAATTATATGAGACGGCGATCTATGATACCTATGATTATATGGACTTTATTGAGTTGCATAAAGTAGCACAACTATTGCATAAGGCAGAAGTTATTGATATTTATACACATTCACATAATATGAATGTTGCAGAAAATTTTCAGGATAAGATGCTGACAACAGGGAAAAGCAGTGTAGAATGTCCAAAAGGATTTTACAAACAGAGATTGACAGCATTAGCAAGTAATTCTAAACATGCAGCGATCATTTTATCCTATTCAGGAAAGGCAACGTTTGTGAAACCAATTCTGAAAGTATTATATCAAAAGAAAGTACCAGTCATATATGTCGGAAAATCAGGTGGGAATTTATATCCACAATATGTTACTTGTGCTTTAACGATCAGCAGCAGAGAAAATCTAAGAGACCGAATCTCTCAATTTTCATCTCATATTGCAATGCAGTATATGATGGATGTAGTCTTTGGTTGTATTTATAATATGGACCGAGAGAAGAACATTCAATACCTCAAAGAATCCATAGGATTTATGGATGATCGAGATATTCATCACCAATCATAAAATATTCATTTAATTTGACCATCTTATTTTAAAATTTTCAAGACAGATTCTAGAGTCACCTTTTCCAAAGAGGAATACACGGTGGCTCTTTTTGCATAGGAAATAAAGTTTCAAAAAGTTTCAGAAATTTTCATGATTCTGAAACTTTTTTGGGAAAAAATATCCGCATCTACTAAATCTATTGTGAGAAAAAAGCTGACTCTGTACGATGTAAACAGAACAAAGAAAACAAACATATTTAAGGAGGTATAGAACCATGAAAGGCACAGTGAAGATTGTAACAATTGGTGGAGGAAGTAGTTATACACCAGAGCTGATGGAAGGTTTCATCAAACGATATGAAGAACTTCCAATTAAAGAAATCTGGCTGGTTGATATCGAAGATGGAAAAGAAAAAGTAGAGATTGTAGGAGCACTGGCACAGAGAATGTGGGATGCATCTCCATATGATGTAAAAGTTTATACAACATTAGACAGAAGAGAAGCATTAAAAGATGCAGACTTTGTTACAACACAATTTCGAGTAGGACTTTTAGATGCCAGAATTAAAGATGAAAGAATTCCATCATTGTATGGAATGCTTGGTCAGGAAACAAATGGAGCAGGAGGAATGTTTAAAGCATTTCGAACCATTCCAGTGATCGGACAGATCATAGAAGATATGAGAGAATTATGCCCAGATGCATGGCTGATCAACTTTACAAATCCAAGTGGAATGGTAACAGAAGCGGTAATTAAACATTTTGGATGGAAAAAATGTATCGGACTTTGCAACGTGCCAACGATCGCAATGATGGCAGAACCAAAGCTCCTTGGGAAAGATATCAGCCAGTTAAATTACAGATATGCAGGAATTAACCATTTTCACTGGCATAAAGTATTTGATGAAAATGGAAATGATATGACACCAATTTTGATCGATCATATCAATGAAAAAGGTGGTGGAACACCAGCCAATATCTATCAAGCTGAATTTCCATTGGAATTACTTCACAGCATGAATATGGTGCCTTGTGGATACCACAGATATTACTACATGAAACAAGCAATGCTTGAGCATGCGATTGAAGAATTCAATGAAGGTGGTACCAGAGCAGAGCAAATGAAACAGGTAGAACATGAGTTGTTTGAAATTTATAAAAATTCAGAACTTCATGAAAAACCAGAACAACTTGGAAAACGTGGAGGAGCATATTACAGCGATGCAGCTTGCGAATGTATCCGTGCAATTTATGCAAATAAGAAGATCCATATGGTAGTAAGTACACAAAACAATGGAGCAATTTCATGCTTAGATGATGACTCTATTGTGGAAGTATCCAGTATCATTTCAGCGACAGGAGCACAGCCAATGGCATTTGGAAAGCTTCCATCAGCAGAAAAAGGATGGCTTCAGATGATGAAAGCGATGGAAGAATGTACTATTGAGGCGGCATTAACCGGTGATTACGGAAAAGCATTAGAAGCATTCGTATTAAATCCATTAGTAGAAAATAATGAAAATACAACAAAAGTTTTAGATGAACTGTTAGTTGCACATGCAAAATATCTGCCACAGTTTAAAGAAAAGATTGAAGAACTTAAAGCAAAAGGAGTTCATTCTACAGATCCTGTTGTTATGGACTTAATGGAACATGGACACTAAGCAGGAGGTTGATATGGGTGTAACAAAAGAAAGTTTTGGCTTTTTAGAAGATAAAAGAGAAGCATTTCTATACACGATTGAAAATCAAAATGGATTTGCAGTCAAAGTTACTGATTTTGGTGTAAATATTGTTTCTCTCCTTGTAAAAAACAAGGAGGGAAACATCAAAGATGTAGCCCTTGGATATGACACATTGGAAGAATATTTTGAGAATGGAATTATGTTTGGAGCAACTGTCGGACGGAATGTAAACCGTATCTCAAATGCCAGATTCGAAATTGATGGGAAAGAGTATCATGTAGCAAAAAATCGTGGAAAACATAACATTCACAGTGACAAAGAACATGGATTTCACAAAGTCTTATGGGATAGTGAGATCATTGATGATCATGCAGTGAAGTTTACTTATGTAAGTCCAGATGGGGAACAAGGATTTCCGGGAACATTGGTAACAAATATCATTTATACGGTAACGGCAACAAATGAATTGATCGTTTCCTATCATGCAGTCAGTGATAAGAAAACGCTGATCAATCTGACAAATCATAATTACTTTAACTTGGGGGGACATGAAAGCGGAACGATCGAAAATACAAAAGTAAGGATTTATGCAGATGAATTTACACCGATCAATGAAGATACGATCCCAACAGGAGAAATCAGAAAAGTAGAACATACACCGATGGATTTCCGTGAATGGAAAAAGATCAAGAAAGATCTATATGCCGAAGATGAACAACTAGAAAAAGGCAAAGGATATGATCATAATTTTGTAATTCGGAATAAAGATTGTGGTTTCCGAAAAATGGCGGAAGCAATGGACGAAGAACAGGGTATTAAAATGGAAGTTTATTCAGATCTGCCAGGATTACAGTTTTACACTGGAAATACAATGAAACCAACAAAAGGGAAAGGAGGAGTGATCTATGGAAAAGGATGTGGATTTTGCATGGAACCACATTATTTCCCAAACAGTATTAATATAGAAGAGTTTGATGCACCAGTATTTGACGCAGGAGAAGTGTATCAGACAGTAACCATGTATCAATTTGTTTAAAGGAGGATTAAAATGGCAAAGAAAAACAAAAGTTCAGCATTTGCGGTAGAGTTTGATATCAATCTGATCAAGAAAGAAGGATATAGCCCAGATATTATGGTTGTTGTCTTAGAAGATTCTAATCTGCCAAAAGTAGCCTATAAAACTGGAGAAAAAACAGTTGCAGGAAAAACAGTTGTTGCAGAATTCTAGTAAAAAATGATTGACAACAAACTGTGAATAAGGTAAATAATGACTGTTCTGAAAAAGGAACAGTCATTATATGCGATACCGGAGGGAGTAGATCCAGAATTGCTGATGAAAGTTCTGGGGAATCCAGAGATGGCAGCGTTGCGTACATCATTGGCAAAGACAATGTTTACCATTACGTCCATTTACATCAATTCTACAAACTATATAGTATATTAAGAAAAATCAGAATCAAGGATGCCATAAATATAATAATCGCACCAGGTATTAACCATCTTTCCCTGCCTGATTAATCCTTCCCTCGTATATCCCGCCTTCTCTAATATTCGGCAAGAAGCTACATTTCTCACATCAACTTCCGTCCAGATTCTCTGAAGTTCTGTGTTTTCAAAACAGAATCTTGTCATAGCAGATAAGCTTTCCGTTTCATATCCTTTTCCATGCCATTCTTTTGATAATCGGATTGCAATGAAAGCCATTCTGTCATTCTCGATTAGATAAACCCAGATATCACCAATAACCTTGTTAGAATCCTTTTGAGCAATTCCAAGATGAAAGCTCTTTGTCGGCTTATCTTCTTTCTCAAACAACAGCTCTGGATTTTTTTCCGCTTTACTTGGCCCCTTTCCCCAATAGGTATAGATCGATTTATCTGGCATCCATTCTTTGAGTGCAGGAACATCTGCAGCTATCATCGGTCTAATAATCAGTCTATCCGTTTCTATAGTCGGCTTACTATTTATATAGTCGGCAAGAGCCATATCGATCACCTCCTAGAAATTAAATTCCGATTCCCAATCAAATCTGCCACTTTCTTCATATGACTTAGGCCAATGTTTGCACCAATCAGGAACACTTGGATTTTCAATTCTATCAACACTTGGAACATAAGGCTTGAGATCAATCACTTTTGTTCCGTCAAAAGCATCAATATAATATAGTCCAACAACTCCATGCTCTATATCCACATAAGCAATATTTACGTTTGAAACCGCTATTGGATTAGGTCTTTCCGGTGAATGTAGAGCAAATACTCCAATCTTATCAGGACCATTCTTATATGGTTTTTCTTCAACCAAAATATTTCTGTTATATTCATTGTCACAGGCATCAGCCCACCAAAGAACCTGCACATGACTGTAGCCATCTAATCCTCTGAGTCCTTTCACATACTTTTCGTCAAGATTAATACATACCATTCTTGTAGTATAATAAACCTGTAAAAAGAATGATTCGAAAAATTGAATATTGTTTCACCATTTCCGTTTTGTCAGAGGTTTCCGGTGATCGATATTTATGCTTTCGAACTTTCTCGTGAACATTCCCCAAATGGTGGCAAATGCCAAAGGTTTGCTAACAAAAAGGGGTGTACAGCTAATAACAAAGAATAACAAGGATTGTCTCGGACGGGATTCGGAACCGAAAAAAGCCTTGATTTTACTTGACTTAGGAGCACTTCGCTTAACTGTGTTTGACACCGTAGCGTGGTGCTCCTAAGCCGCAAATGTGGGTTTGAGTCCCGCGCGAAGCACTGTGGGTATGTAGCAAAACGGTTATGCAACGGGCTTTTAACCCGCAAGACGCGGGGGCTAGCCCCGTCATACCCATTATGCTCTGGTGATGTAACGGCAGCATACAGGTCTTCCAAACCTGGAGTGCGGGTTCAATCCCCGTTCAGAGGTGCGACATGAAGTCGCTCAAGTAAACTGTCTGAATGAGTTGCCTTACGGTTTCCCTGCCTGTGTAACAGGCAGAAATACGGAGTTACCATGTTCCGCTCAAGAAACATATTGGATAGTTTAGGTTCCACCTCTACTCCGGCAATGTAATGTCCGTGTACTCCCATCAGAGAAAAGAGTATCCAAATTGCGTACCTTTTTGGTTCGAGCCTATCAGCTACTTTGGCTTGTTATCCCTAACGAAGCTTACGGTGATTCATTTAGTTAACCATGCTATCCGAAAGTCGGCTCCCTAACCGCCTTGTAGCTGGCAGTTTCGACCTTTCCTCACGGAGCGGTCTCGAATAGGGCTACCTAATATGTTGGCTTCCGAACGACGTCATTGCTGACGAGGCCGGCAACATTGACTTCAGCCAACGGAATGACTGGTCTGATATGCTATAAGCATTGGAAGTGCGGAGAAGAGAATGTGGAGAAAGCGAAGGCCAGACCTGTAATGGGACTGGATAGGGGTTCAAAATTTGCCCCATCCCGAAAGGGAGCAGACTTCCACATGGTGCTTAATTACGAGAGAGTATACAGAATTTTCTCAAGGAGTAAGGCAAATGAACACGGAAGTGTGTGCGACTCCTGGCGTCGCTAAAGCCTGGAACCAGATAGACTGGAAACGGGCAAACGCATATGTCAGAAAACTGCAAACGCGTATCGTAAAGGCTCATCGGGAAGGCAGACACAACAAGGTAAAAGCCCTGCAATGGCTGCTGACCCACTCCTTTTACGGAAAAGCTTTGGCTGTAAAAAGAGTGACCGAAAACCAAGGCAAGAAGACTGCAGGGGTAGATTCCGAACTCTGGACGACACCCAAGCAGAGATTTGATGCGATCCGAGTTCTAAGACGCAGAGGATACCGCCCAATGCCACTCAGACGGGTATATATACCCAAGAAGAACGGCAAAATGCGGCCACTCAGCATACCAACAATGCGTGACCGAGCCATGCAGACACTGTATAAGTTTGCGTTGGAACCAATAGCCGAAATCACAGCCGACCCTAATTCCTATGGATTCAGAGCGGCAAGATGTGTACAGGACGCAATGGAACAATGCTACACATGCTTGAACAAGGCAAAGTCACCCAAATGGGTTTTAGAAGGCGACATCAAAGGATGCTTTGACAACATAAGCCACGATTGGATTATGAACAATATTCCAATGGACAAAGAGGTACTTCGCAAATGGCTGAAATGCGGCTTTGTCGAAACCAATAAACTGTTTCCCACAGAACAAGGAGCGCCGCAAGGCTCCCCGATCTCACCAACCATTTGTAACATGGTACTGGATGGACTGGAGCGCAGGATAAAGGATAAATTTCACGAAGCATCATATCACGGCAAAAAGTACAATCCGAAAGTGAATTACATTCGATACGCTGACGATTTCATCGTCACCGGCGATAACGAGGAAATACTGAGAGAAGGCGTAATGCCGATTATCAGAAAATTTCTGAGGGAAAGAGGGCTGGAATTATCGGAAGAGAAAACAGTTATCACCCATGTCACTGACGGCTTCGACTTCTTAGGATGCAATGTCAGAATGTATAAAAACAAACTGCTCATTAAACCATCCGAGAAGAATTACAAAGCGATTATTTCCAAAATCCGCAAGGTTATCAAAGACCATCCGATGTTGAAACAGGAAGACCTCATTCGGAAACTCAACCCCATCATTAGAGGCTGGGCTAACTTCCATAAACACAACGTCGCATCGGAAGCATTTGGCAGATTAGATAACGACGTCTGGACAAGTCTATGGAAATGGTGCCGCCGAAGACACCCTAATAAAAGCCGGAAATGGATAGCCAAGAAATACTATTACCAAGACGATAGAAGAACGTGGATATTCTCAGTGGTAGAAAAAGGAAGCATTTCGTTAAGACTTTTACAAGCCGCGAATACACACATCATTCGATTCGTCAAAACTAAAGCCGAAGCGACTCCATTCGACCCAAAATGGGACTCATACTTCGAGGAACGAGACACAATGAGGATGTTAAGAGAGATTAAAGGGAAGCGAAGGCTGAACTATCTCTATAAACGCCAAAATGGGCGTTGCCCATGCTGTGGTCAAAGACTCACCGTAGAGGCAGGCTTCCAAATCCACCTCTTTACAGACGAGAATTACAACTCGAACATGATTATAGTTCACTCCAAATGCGACAAATCTCTTCACGCCAATGTTGTAGATGATGAACTGGTTCCGCTAACGCGGGGCTTATAAGTGCTTGAGCCGTATGAGGGGAAACGCTCATGTACGGTTCTTAGGGGGGAAAGGGGTAGTAATACCCCTGACCTACCCGATCTTTACGCGGTGGTAGTTTAATGGTAAAACCCCAACTGGAAAAAGAGAATCCTGGCATGAATTCTTACAGCAAAAAACATCTCAGTGGTTTCCTCAAAAAACCTGGGAATGCTGGTTCGAATCCAGAACACCGCTTTAACATGAATAGTATCATTCCGGCGTGGCTTAATGGTAGGCAGTTGATTTGTAATCATCAGGTTGTCGGTTCAAGTCCGACCGTCGGATCTATCCCGGAAAATCCGGAATCTAAGAATTCTTTTCGTACTCGATGCTCTGGTGATGTAACGGCAGCATACAGGTCTTCCAAACCTGGTGTGCGGGTGCGAGGCCCGTCCAGAGTTCTCGGTCAGCTGAAAAGCTGACCTTTGTGGGAGCATAGCTTTAGCGGCAGAGCTGTCGGCTGTTAACCGAATGGTCGCAGGTTCGAATCCTGCTGTTCCCTCTAAGGAGCTGGGAAGCTCCGATCATGCTTCTCTGGCGCAACGGGAAGCGCAGCTGATTCG
>ONDM01000011.1 GCA_900316585.1 uncultured Prevotellaceae bacterium
TCGGGACTTCGTCCCTCAAACAGGTGTGCATTTCTTAACGGAAAGAGGGTTCTGTTTTCTTCACGCAAAATTTATGAGGCCGGGCCTATGTCTGGGGGGGGCGACTTTGCTTCGCTCGTCGCAATTAGTTTTCGAAGTCTATTTCATGATCCAGTTTATCCAGGAATTCGGCCAGGACTTCTGGTTCTATATCACCCAGCTTATATTCTTTCTCTGCGTCTTTGCGAATCTCTGCTATCCAGGCACGGCGGGCAGTGACATAATCCTGACGGATACGTTCTGCATCGGCTGCGGTGATTTCTGTGATACCGTAGTAATCCAAGATCATGCGGTAGGTCCATGCCCATTGGTAATCACGGTAGTTATCGTTGATTTCCCTGAAGCGCTGGATGACCTGCTGGATGGTCTGGAGCGTGCCGTTTTTGATGTCGGCAATGAGGCGTTGTTCCTCAGAATCTGGCAGCAGAAGACCTGCCAAATCGTTCCAATCACCCTCTCCCACTGCATTGACCGGTAATCCGAAGCGGCGGCTTTTCTGGACACGTTTGAGGACAGCTCCCATATAGATACGCAAAGCTATATCGTAGTACTTGATACCTTTCTTCAGGCTGCTGTTCTGAATGACATAATCATGGAAGTTGTAGCTGGACACATCTTCACCAGAAGCTTCACGCAGATCTTCCAGAATTTTCTTTCCCTTCACGATTTCACCCACTGAGAATGGTGAGAGCCAGTCGAAATTGACAATGCTCTTCTGGTTGCCCTGTGGACGGACGTCACGTTTCGGCCATTTGCGGATATCACGGTACAGACCCACAGTGGTAATGTTGCGGCCTGGCACCAAATACATGATATCACCATAGGCAATGAGGTAAGAGAACGGCAGATTACGGGTATTAGGATGGTGCATCAGCTTACCGAAGCACACGGAGAATGTTCCGATAGTGGCCGGCATAAGCAGGTAGCAACCACTAGCCGTCTTGGTTCCACGCTCCAAAGTCCCCCAGTGCATAGGACCCATCTTGTAGGCATGATTGGAGAAGTTGGTGGAAGAACCGGCATTGTAGAAGCTGAACATACCACCGATAAGCAAGGAACTCTTGTGGTGGCTGGCACTGAAAGGTCCGCAGAAAGCAGCACAAGCCTCGCCATTGCTCATATAGGAGTTGGCAAAGAACACACTCTGGTTGGCCGTGAAGCCATTGGAAATATGACAAGCCTCACCCACGAAGCAATCCTGCATCTTCACAGAGTTCGTAATCTTACAACCCTCGGAAATGATACAATTCTCAAGGATAACCCCCGTACCTATAAATACAGGCGCACCCGGGATAGAAGCGATGGTCACCTCACTCAACCGGCTGGCACCACTCACTTCATTACCATCTTCAATGATGGTGTTTACAATCTCCTTGGTATTGATAATCCTGACTCCATTGCCGATGATACCCACAGTCGGAGTATTGTCCTTCACATCGTCCTGCACCATCTTGCTGATGGCATCACGTAACTCTTTATCGTGCAGATGCTTTACCTCGAAGGCAGCCAGCTGAGAATTCAGGTCCTTGAACAGTACCAGATTGCCATCGCCCGCCTCATTCAGCACGGAGATAAGGTTTCCCTCACCATAGTTGGCTCCATCCACTGTCTCCATGGTGGACACATTGGAAACATAGCAGTCGTTGCCGATAATATAATTATTGATATAGTTTCCGATATTCTCAATCAGACAGTTGTCGCCGATGGTCACATTACGCAGGGTGGCATTCCGGATACCCGTATGTTTCATGAACCCCTTAGTAATCTCCACATCCTTCACATAGGTACCCAACTTGATATCACCATAGAAGATGACACGATGGCAGGATTTAGGCAGGAAGCCATCGGTAACCCGAACAGTAGCCCAGTTCTCTGCCCAACAATCATTTTTCTCCAATACCTCAATCTCTTCAGAAGAGAGCGCTCTATACTTTCTCATAATTTATGTATTTGTATATTATTTTCAAAACTTTTCCCTGGCACAGGAAGGACAGATGCCCTTGACCAGGAAGCTGACAGCCTGACGGACATACCCATCGGGGAGATCCAACTCCGGCACATGGAGCTCATGCAGGCAATAAGTCTTATGACACTTCTCACAAAAGAAATGAACGTGCTCATCATCGTCCTCCTCAGTGTGATGACTATAGCACCATTCATACTTGGTACCACCATCGATGCCCTCTATGGCATGGATCAGATGGTTTTCCCTGAACAGCATGAGAGTACGAAAGATGTTGGACTTATCGATAGACAGAATCCTGTCCTCCAGTTCCGACATGGACAACGGACTATTCTCCGCTGTCAGTGTCTTCATGATGAGGATACGGTTAGAAGTGGGACGGATGCCATGAGCCTCCAACAGTTCAATGCAGTCACAAATTTCCATACTCAACAGCTATTTCGGCTGCAAAGTTATGATTTTTATTCATTCCAGCCAAAAAAGAAGCCCATATAGATAAAAGGACGAGTTGGAAGGGCAAAAAGACCTCCCTAGAAGGAGAATTTATTCTAGCCTTCTGCGGAGTGCTGATGCCACCCAGGACAAGACGACACTCAGGAGAATGGAAACGACCGGCAGGATGACATACCAAAGGTATGAAGGATAGGTTTCAAATCCATGCTTACGATCCACAAAGCTGATGATGAACATCTGAACGGCATAGATTTCCAAAGAATACTGCCCTAACCATGCCAAAGTCTTGTTGAAGACTGGACATCGCTTCAGGACAAACCCCGTAAGGATGATTAAAGGGAGGGTTGCCACCAGATACTGGTAAATCATCTGGGAAGGAATAAGCCTAGGAAAGCTGACAAAAGGAACAAGTACGAGCGGTAAGCAAGCCAGCAAATGCATCATCCGGATCTCCTTATCTTCCCTGGCTGCCTGATTCAGGTAAGCTGCCAAGGCTACACCAAGCATAAAGACAGGTATTCTGGAAAAGCAATGGAAACTCTTTCGGAGATGCCCTTCCTTATCCAAAACAGTCAGACCAACAGCCACAAGAACACCTATGAGGATGCTGCTGACATGCCGGGTACGCTTATCCAGCTGATTCACTATCGGATAGACTGCGTAAATGACAAGCAACAATGCCACATACCAAAGGGGATGGATATTCGTCTTCCAATAATTCAACGTAGACAAGTTCAGTATGAACTGTAGAAATCCATCTTTCAGATAACTGAAATCATACCAGATAAAATAGACTACCCCGCCCAAGAGATAAGGCAGAAAGACCCGGAGAAACCGATGCTTATAGAACTGAGGAATGGTATTCTTCCGGATGGAATTATACAGACCCAAGGCAGAAAGCATGAGAAACACATCGACGCCGATGTTCCCTTTGGCCAGGAAAAAAGCAAAAGGCTGAGGCGAAGGGACATAGATATTGAGATGAAAGAGCAGGATGGTAATTGTGCCCAGGCCAAAGATTTCTTTTCTCAGACCAAATACATCTTTCCAAGTATATTTCATTTCTAAAGTCTAACCTGTTTGGAATAGGTTCCGTTCTCTTTGCTGCAAAAATAAAAGAAAATCGCTATTCATCCAAAAAAAGAGAATAAAAGTGAAAAGGGGTTAAAAGGGAATAAACCAATCAGGCAGACGGAAATCTTATTTACAAAGGACTTGATAGAGCGTTTAAGTATTTCATGTTACAATTCTCTGGAATCCGCCTTAAATGATTACTTTTCAGGAATTATTGAGCAAGGGAAAAGATGTATCAGACGGCAAGATGGGATTCATCGATTAAAACCGGTATTTGGTCGAATGCATTCATTAAAACCACTAGAAAACTTTTAAAAGTTAAATAGTTTTCCCTACTTTTGCATCAAACAAAACAAGACAAATATAAAATTAATATAAAAATAGGTATTTAGAAATGAAAAAAATCATTCTTTTTTCTTTCGCTCTTTTCAACGGTATCGCCGCCAACGCCCAGACATGGGACTTGCGTCAGTGCATTGACTATGCGCTGGAGCACAACATCAGTCTGCAGCAGAGCAGGATTCAGCAGAAAGAGTCGGAAGTAGACCTACTGACATCCAAGGGACAGCTGTTTCCAAGCCTGTCCTTCAGTACCAGTCAGAATGTGAACAACAATCCCTGGGCAGAGAAATTCTCCTATACGGACGGTACAGGACAAATAAGTTCCGGTAACACTACCTACAACGGCAGCTATGGCCTGAATGCAAGTTGGACAGTATGGAACGGAGGCAGACGCGAGAAAAACATTGAGGCAAGCAAGATTACCCTGGAACAGGCTGAGCTCAACACTGAAGCAAGTGCAAATACCATTCAGGAGCAGATTCTTCAGTATTATGTACAGATTCTTTATGCGAGAGAATCGGTGAAAGTAAATGAAAGCACCTTGGAACTTGCTATTGCACAGCGTGACCGTGGTAAGGAGCGCGTGGAAATAGGAGACCTGAGCCGTGCCGACCTGGCTCAACTTGAGGCTCAGGTAGCTCAGGATGAATACAACGTGATAAACGCCAAGAACCAGGTAGAAAGATACAAGATGCAACTGAAGCAGTTGCTGGAGCTGACTGGCGTGCAAGACTTTGACATTGCCACCGTGGAAGTGTCAGATGAGCAAGCCCTGAGCGAACTGCCTTCAGTGACCTCTGTCTATGAGGCAGCCCTGTTGAGCCGTCCTGAAATACGCAACAGCCAGTTGAGTATTGAAGCTGCCGACCTGAACATAGACATTGCAAAGGCACAGAAGCTTCCAACCATCAATCTTCAGGCCAGTACAGGAACCAACACCAACAGTGCGAACTCTTTTGCCTGGAGCAAACAGCTGAAGACCAACTGGAGCAATGCCATTGGCGTTTCCGTAAGCGTGCCTATCCTGGCTCAGCGCCAGAACCGCAGTGCCGTGGAGAAGGCTAAGTATCAGCACCAGATTTCACAGCTGAACCTGCAGGACAAGCAGAAATCCCTTTACAACACCATAGAAGGCTATTATCTGGATGCAGCCAATGCACAGGCTCAGTTTAAGTCGGCCTGCGCAAGTGTGGAAAGTTCCAGTACCAGCTACGACCTGCTGAATGAGCAGTTCAATGTAGGTCTGCGCAACATGGTAGAGCTCATGGAGGGCAAGAACAAGCTGCTTCAGGCAGAACAAAATAAACTTCAAAGCAAATATACCGCCATCATGAACGAAAAACTGTTAGAGTTCTACGGAGGCGAAAGCATCAACTTGTAAAATCACACCACTATGAATAAAAAGAAAATCATTTACGGCATCATTGCCCTTGTTGTTTTAGCCGCTTTATTATTCTTCTTCATGGGCGGCAAGAAGATGCCACAGGCAAGCTATAATGAAGCTGTCGTGACTAAGGCAGAAGTTAGTACAACCATCACTGCTACCGGTACCATTGAGCCAGTAACCCAAGTTGAGGTAGGTACCCAGGTGTCTGGTATTATCGACAAGATCTATGTAGACTACAATACGGTAGTAAAGAAGGGACAGGTCATCGCAGAGATGGACCGTAGAAACCTGACCAGTGACCTGACCACCGCACAGAGCAACCTGGCCAGTGCAAAAAGTTCCCTGGACTATCAGGAAGCATACTACAAGCGTTACAAGGCCCTCTATGACAAAGGACTGATCAGCACCAACGACTATGAGAACGCCTACCTGCAGTACCAGCAGGCAAAAGAGACTTATCGCAGCCGTCAGGAAAGTGTGAGAACCTCTCAGCAGAACCTGTCATACGCCACCATCACTTCACCGATAGACGGTGTGATTCTGGACAAGGCTGTAGAGGAAGGCCAGACAGTGGCTGCAGGTTTCAGCACTCCTACCCTCTTCACCATTGCACAGGACCTGACTGACATGCGCGTAATAGCCGACATTGACGAGGCTGACATAGGCGGTGTGAAAGAAGGCCAGCGCGTACAGTTCTCTGTAGATGCCTATCCAGACGAGATCTTTGAAGGCTCTGTGACTCAGGTTCGCCAACAGGCCACAGTTGAAAGCAATGTGGTAACCTATGAAGTTGTTATAGGCGCACCAAACAAAGATCTGAAACTTAAACCAGGTCTTACTGCCAACGTAACCATCTACACTAACCAGAAGAATGGTGTACTGGTAGTTCCAAACAAGGCACTGAAGTTCACTCCAAACCCAATGCTCCTGGGACCTGACGGAAAGATTCAGGACACTCAGGCAGCCAAGAAAGTATGGACCAAGCAGGGCAATACCTTCACTGCCCACAAGGTGGAGACTGGTATCAGCAACGGCTCTGTAACCGAGATTTTGAGCGGTGTGAAAGAAGGAACCAAGGTGGTGACTGAACTGAACCTGACCGGTGTTCCGACAGAAGAAGCAGGCTCTAGTAATCCATTCATGCCAGGTCCTCCGGGAAGACGTAACAACCGTTCATCATCAAACAACTCATCTAATAATTCATCCAGAAATTAAACCAAAAATGGAAGACAACAGAAAAGTAGTCATCGAACTTCAGAATGTGAAGCGCAACTTCATAGTCGGTTCGGAAGTTGTGCATGCCCTGCGAGGTGTGAGCTTCAAGATTTACGAAGGCGAGTTTGTCACCATCATGGGTACTTCAGGTTCCGGCAAGTCAACCCTGCTGAACCAGCTGGGATGTCTGGACACCCCCACCTCTGGAGAGTATTATTTGGATGGCGTGAGTGTAAGAACCATGAAACGTCGCCAGCGTGCCCATCTGCGCAACCGCAAGATCGGGTTCGTGTTCCAGAACTATAACCTGTTACCCAAGACGACAGCACTGGACAATGTAGTGCTTCCGTTGATGTACAACTCCGAATACAGTGCAAAGATGAGAAAGGAAGCCGCCATGGAAGCTCTGAAGGCAGTAGGCCTGGAAGATCGCATGTATCACAAGAGCAACCAGATGTCGGGTGGTCAGATGCAGCGTGTAGCCATAGCCCGCGCCTTGGTGAACAATCCTGCAGTAATCCTTGCCGACGAGGCAACCGGTAACCTAGATACACGCACCAGTTATGAAGTACTGGTGCTGTTCCAGAAACTCCATGCCGAAGGACGAACCATCATTTTCGTGACACACAACCCAGAAATTGCCCAGTACAGCAGCCGTAACATTGTGCTGCGTGACGGCAAGGTACGTGAGGATGTGCAGAACCCCAATATACTGTCGGCTGCAGATGCCCTGGCAAAACTGCCAGCACCACAAGACGACTAACCCTTAACCGAAAAGAATATGAATTTCATCAATCTATTCAAAGTAGCCTTACGCGCTATAGCAGCGAATAAATTCCGCTCCTTCCTATCCATGCTGGGTATCATCATCGGTGTAGGAGCAGTGATAGTGATGATGGCCATCGGTCAGGGTTCCAAGAACAGCATACGAGAGACCATCTCCTCCATGGGAACCAATATGATCATGATCCGCCCGGGTGGTGGCATGATGGGCGGTATCCGTATGGACCCAAGTGCCATGCAGACCCTTAAGGTTGAAGATTATGAAGCCATCCTGAAGGATAAGTACTATATAACTTATGTAAGTCCGCAGGTGACAGCCTCAGGACAGGTGATATACGGTGCCAACAATGCCTCCTCCACCATGTATGGTGAGAGTGCCGAGTATCTGGACATCAACCAGCGAAGTGTGGAAGATGGTGAAATGTTCACCGATGAGGACATCAAGAAAGCGGCCAAAGTCTGCGTCGTGGGCAAGACCGTGGTGGACAACCTCTTCCCTAACGGAGGAGACCCGGTAGGCAAGACCATCCGCTTCAAGAGTATACCATTCCGTATCATCGGCGTGCTGAAATCAAAGGGATACAATGCCATGGGAATGGACCAGGACGACCTGATCCTGGCACCATACAGTACCGTGATGAAACGTATCCAGGCACAGACTTACTTCAACAGCATCAACTGCTCGGCCATATCTGAGGAATATACCGACGAGGCCATCAATGAGCTTACCCAGGTACTGAGAACCACTCACAAGATTAAGGAAGGTGAAGATGACAACTTCTCCATCAACTCTCAACAGGAAATGATGGAAACCATGAATTCCACCATGGACATGGTGACCTTGATTCTGGTAGTAGCTGCTGCCTTCTCCCTGCTGGTTGCAGGTATAGGCATCATGAACATCATGCTGGTTTCTGTTTCTGAGCGCACCAAAGAAATCGGCCTACGCATGTCGGTAGGTGCCACAGGCTTGGACATCTCGAACCAGTTCCTGCTGGAATCCATCATGATCAGTCTTACTGGAGGTATCCTAGGTGTCTCTTTTGGATGGCTCCTGAGTACAACTGCCAGTTCCCTGTTTGGCCTGCCGACCAGCGTACCCTTCTGGAGTGTAGTTTTAAGTTTCATCGTTTGTGTTATCATCGGAGTGGTCTTCGGTTACTTCCCTGCCCGCAAAGCTGCCCGTATGGACCCAATAGAAGCACTTCGCTATGAGTAATACATGAAAAAACAAAAATTACTTGAAGATTTACCAGAAAAGCTCATCCATATCCTGGTATGGGCTTTTCTGTTCGGCTCACCCCTGCTGACTATGGACCGGAGCGATTCCGGCATAGACTGGTTAGATGTGGTCCACCGCTTAGGTGGACCTTTGGTGATTTTTATCCTTTTCTACCTGAATTATCTGATTCTAGTGCCAAAACTTTTGCTTGAAAAGAGTAAAAAGCTTACCTTTGTACTGGTGAACGCAGTGGTGTGCATCGTACTCATCTTCGGTCAGGTGGCATGGGAAGACTTAACCGGCAAAACAGGCAGAAGACCAATGCCAAGCTTTTCAGAGATCTTTCAGATGGGTGGTCCAGGATTCGGCAAGCCCATGGAAGAATCAGCTTTGGAACCAAGACAAGGTAGTGACGAGAGGAACTCAAAGCAACTTGCCCCAGAAGATTCAGGAGCCGAAGAACAGCTACAGCCAGAAGACTACAGGAGGGGACCACGAAGGAGAGGACCACGAAATGAAGGGAGCATTAACCTTCTGGGTATGAGGATCCCTTTCATGTTCCTTTTCAGGGATATCCTGATGCAGATACTCTGTATCATAGTGGCTATAACAACCCGTATGAGCAAGCAATACCGACAGTCGGAACAAGCCTTGCAAATAGCAGAATATGACCGAAAGGAAACCGAGCTGAAAAATCTGAGAAACCAGATTAATCCTCACTTCCTGCTTAACACACTGAACAACATCTACGCCCTGATCCAGTTTGATCAAGGCAAAGCACAAGAGACCGTTCAGGAACTGAGCAAACTGCTTCGCCATATGCTGTATGACAACCAACAGCAACTGGTTTTCCTGGACAGTGAGGTGGACTTTATGCGCAACTACATTAGCCTGATGAAAATAAGGCTGCCGGAAAGCGTGGACATTCAAGTGAACAACACAGTGCCATCGCCTAATAATCTTAGGATAGCGCCTCTGATTTTCATCTCCTTGATAGAGAATGCGTTCAAGCACGGTGTACGGACCAGTGAGAAGAGCTTTATCCATTTGAACATGGATTATGACAAGAATACCGACAAGCTGCATTTCCGCATAGAGAACAGCAATTTCCCGAAAAACGAGGAAGACCGAAGCGGAAGTGGCATTGGGCTGGAACAAGTGCAGAAAAGATTAGATTTGGTATATCCTAACCAATATACATGGAATAAAGGGGTGAAAGATAATACATATTACTCTGACATCACCATTCAACTAGACACAAAAAAGATAGTATAAAAAGCACTTTATGAATCTGAGATGTGCCATTATAGATGACGAGCCACTGGCTGTAAGCTTACTGGAAAGCTATGTGCAAAAGACCCCATTTCTGGAGCTTGTGGGCAAGTATAGCAATCCATTGTCGGCCATGGCTGGCATCAAGAGTAATCCAGTGGACCTACTGTTTCTGGACATTCAGATGCCTGAACTCTCCGGTTTGGAGTTTGCCAAGCTAGTGGATCCGGAAACGCGCATTGTCTTCACAACGGCTTTCAGCCAATATGCGCTGGAAAGCTACCGAGCAAATGCCCTGGACTATCTGTTGAAACCTATCAGCTACAATGATTTCCTAGATGCAGCCAACAAAGCCTTGCAATGGTTTGAACTAAGCAAGGCCAAGATTTTGAAAGAGGAAGACATAAGTCCAGCTGAGAGTAAAGAGTTCTTCTATGTAAAGAGTGAGCACCGTCTGGTGAAAATCAACTTGAAGGATATTACCTACATTGAAGGACTGAAAGACTATATCAAGATAAACCTGGACGGGAAAAAGGCCGTCCTGTCGCTGATGCGCATGCGTGCTCTGGAAGATTTTCTTCCTGAAGACAAGTTCTTGCGCGTACACCGCTCCTTCATCGTGAATCTGGATAAGATTGAAGTGATGGAAAGAACTCGCATAGTCTTCGGCAAGAACTACATTCCGGTGTCTGACAACTGTATAGAAACAATACGTGAATATATTCAAAAACATTCTATTCTATGAGACTGAAAACAATGATTATGGGCATGCTTATGCTGCTGCCAATGACCATACAGGCACAGGAGCCAGCCAAGTACATGGCAGGTGCAGTGCCTGAAGTGAATGGCAAGGTTGTGTTCTCCACTAAACTTGCTGTGGACAACATGAGCAAGTCACAAGTTTACCAGACTATGGAAAAATGGGCTGAGAGCCTGACTAGCCGGGGAACAGCCATTGAAAACAAAAATCGTGTAGCATACAAGGACGAGGGTAAAGGAGAAATTGTCTACACCGGAGAGGAATGGATTGTATTCTCCAGTTCTGGCTTCTCATTGGATCGCACCCGCATTTACTACAACTTGCATATTTTCTGTGAGAACAATCTGGCAACTATTCAGATGGTAAACATCAGATACCTCTATGATGAGAATCGCGAAGGTGGAGAACGCTATAACGCTGAAGAACTCATCACAGACAAAGAGTGCATGAACAAAGACAGGACCAAACTCATCAAGAGTGTTGCCAAGTTCCGTAGAAAGACAATAGACCTGAAGGATGAGTTATTCCAAGATGCCTCCAAAGCATTCGGTTATTCTGAATCGACCACAGCCCGATTTGTAGGTGTGGCACCAGCCCCTATACAGCGCACAGATGTCCAAGCTGAACAAAAAGCAGAAGAGCCAAGACACACACCGCCAGTGGTGAAAACCATGCCAGAAAAGACAAAGAAGGTTTCCAATGCTGCAGAGAAGAAAGAAGAAACTGCAGCAGAGAAGCCCGCAATGACACCCCCTGTGGTGAAGACTATGCCTGAAAAGAAAGAGAAAAAGAAAGAGGAAAAGACTGAAAAACCAAGGATGACCCCACCTGTAGTAAAGACTATGCCTGCCAAGGATACTCTTTCCTTTACTGTGAAATCAGACTCAGACATTGCCAAATTGCTGGAACAGACTGGGAAGGCTACCATCACAGTCATTTCTGAAAATGGTACGGCACAGATGCTCCAATTCAAGAAAACAGACACAGAAAAAGCCTCTGATGGCAAGACTACGACCTTTACAGGAACCATCAGTAAATAAACCATTATTAACCTATAAACAACTTTTATTATGGATCAGGCCAAAATCAGATTCATTCTGAACACTATCTTCATGATAGGTGCAATTGCATCGGTGATTATTTATTTTGCTTTCCCTGAGGAAAGAAGCCTGTTCATGATTGTTATCATGACCTCCCTGGCAATTAAGATTGTGGAATTTTTCATCCGCTTCATGTTCTAGCTTTCAGTAAGGGAAAGGATACTTTAAAACATAAAAACCGGACCATCTTATGGGAAGTCCGGTTTTTACGTTTTACATGAAATATTCCATTCATTATTTGTTCTTTTTAGATTATTATCTATCTTTGCAAATAGCTAGTTCAATTATAGGGAATCCGTAAAATTGGTACTTAAAACCGAAAATAGTATAAATATGATTCGTTTTTTTGTATCTATCTTTGCAAAATAGGATAGTGTAAACATACACTTACACCTGTAAATTTGACATATTAAACATACTAACTATAACATCTCATTATGCTAAGAAAAATCAGAATTGCCTTAGCAGCTGTTTTCTTCATCTGTATCACAGGGCTTTTCCTGGACATCACAGGTGTATGGCAATCTATCTTCGGGTGGATGGCAAAGCTGCAGTTCCTTCCAGCAGTCATGGGGTTGAGTATTGTGCCCATCCTGATAGTGCTGGTACTGACACTGATTATGGGGCGTTTCTACTGTTCCGTAATCTGTCCTATGGGCGTATTCCAGGATGTGGTAGCCTGGATTTCACGCAAGTTTAAGAAAAAGAACCCATACAGCTACAGTAAGCCTAAGACATGGCTTAGACTAGCTGTACTGGTGCTGTTCATTATCCTGGTGGTGACCGGTTTCAACGGCATTGCTATTCTTGTAGCTCCTTACAGTGCCTATGGACGCATGGTTAACAACCTGCTCCAGCCACTCTACATCATGGCAAACAATGCACTGGCAGGTGTGGCTGCTGAGAACGAAAGCTACACATTTTGGGCCGTGGATCCTCATCTGTTTGTGGCACCCCTGCTTATCGTAGCAGCTATAACTTTCCTTATCATTGTAGTGCTGGCTTGCATTGGAGGTCGCACCTACTGCAACACCATCTGCCCTGTAGGCACCGTATTAGGCTATGTGGCTAAATTCTCTTGGTTCAAGCCTTATATCGAAGTGTCCAAGTGTAAGAATTGCATGAAGTGCTCCAAGAACTGCAAGGCATCAGCCATTGACATCAAGGGTGGCATGGTGATAGATTATACACGATGCGTAGCTTGTGGAAACTGTCTGGAAGAGTGCAAATTCGGTGCACTTCATTTCGGGCACCCTACAGCAGCCGCACGTATCAAGCCTGAGAAACCAGCAAAAGTTACAAAGGACACTTCCGCAGAGAAGGTGGACACCAACCTTCGTAGTATGCTGACCACAGCTGTAGTGCTGGGTGCTTCTGCTGCCATCAAGGCACAGGAAATGAAGGTGGATGGTGGTCTGGCCGTGATTGAAGACAAGAAGATGCCAGTTCGCCAAACAAAGATTTTACCTCCAGGAGCCATTTCGGCCTCAAACCTGGCAAGCAAGTGCACTGGATGCCAGCTTTGTGTGAGCAACTGCCCTAACGGTGTATTACGCCCTTCCACCGACCTGAAGACTTTCATGCAGCCATTCTCCAGCTATGAAAACGGATACTGCCGTCCGGAGTGCAACCGCTGCTCAGAGGTTTGTCCTGCCGGTGCCATTAAGCCTATTTCCAAGGAAGAGAAGTCGTCCATTCAGGTTGGCCATGCTGTTTGGCAGCCAGACAACTGTATCGTCATCACCGATGGCGCTGAGTGTGGTAACTGTGCCCGTCACTGTCCAGTTGGAGCCATCACCATGGTGCCACAAGATGCCGACGACCAGTTCAGTCCACGGATTCCAGCTGTGAATGAAGAACGCTGCATAGGCTGTGGAGCCTGCGAGAACCTGTGTCCAAGCAGACCACTGTCGGCTATTCATGTAGAAGGTCATTTAGTACACAAACACATTTAATTCACACGGCTATGAAACAAATTAACAGAAGAGAGTTCCTGAAGACCTTAGGTCTGGCTGGAGCAGCTGTCACTGGCGTTTCCCTGGCCAGTTGTGGCGGAAAGAAAGAAGAAGGAGACTTCAATCCCAACGGGACTGATACCAGCGAGATTCCAACCGACAAGATGGAATACCGCAGTTTCCCTAACTTGGGTGAAGACAAGGTTTCCCTATTAGGATACGGATGCATGCGCTGGCCCATGGTTCCAGACCCAAATAATGAAGGAAGAGACATCATAGACCAAGAACAAGTAAACCAGCTGGTGGACTATGCACTGGCCCATGGCGTGAACTATTTCGACTCCTCCCCTGTCTACTGTCAGGGACAGAGTGAAAAGTGCACAGGAATAGCCTTGGCCCGCCATCCTCGCGAAAGCTACTATATAGCAACAAAGGCATCGAATTTCTTCAACAGTGAATTTGACAACAGCGTGCTGATGTACAAAAAATCACTGGAGTACTTCCAAACAGACTATATAGACTATTACCTTCTCCACTCTTTAGGAGGAGGTGGAGCTGAAGCCTTCAAAGCACGATTCGTGAACAACGGCCTTTTGGACTACTTCTACAAAGAGAAACAAGCAGGTCACATCCGCCATTTAGGCTTCTCTTTCCATGGTGATGAGGAAGCTTGGGACTACCTGATGCAATTACATGATGAGGGCACTTACAAATGGGACTTTGTGCAGATTCAGATGAACTATGTAGACTGGGAGAATGCCTCAGGCCGAAACACCAATGCTCAGTATCTATACAGTGAACTGGACAAACGTGAAATTCCAGTAGTGATTATGGAGCCCCTACTCGGAGGCCGCCTATCCAAATTGCCAAACCATGTGGTTGCACGTCTGAAACAGGCTGAACCAACCAAGAGTTCTGCCAGCTGGGCATTCCGCTGGCTTGGTAATCACCCACGTATCTTGACTATCCTAAGTGGTATGACCTATATGGAGCACCTACAGGACAACTTGCGTTCTTTCTGCCCATTTAAGCCACTGAATGACGAAGAAATGAAGTTCCTGGCTGATACCGCCAAGATTATCAGCGAATATCCGACCATTCCTTGCAATGACTGTAAATACTGTATGCCATGTCCTTATGGTTTGGACATACCTGCAATCCTAACTCATTTCAACAAAATGGTGAATGAAGGAAGTGTCCCAGAGGATGCCATGGATCCGAAGTTCAAAGAGCTTCGCAAACGCTATTTGATAAGCTATGATAGGCAAGTGCCAAAAGTACGTCAAGCAAGTCACTGCGTAAAATGTGGCCAGTGCGAACCACATTGTCCACAGCAGATCAGAATCGTATCTGAGCTGGAACGTATTGACAAGCTTGTGGAAGGCATGAAGCAAGGAAATTTAGGCATAGCTCCAGAAGGAAGCAAGTCATAGACCTAACCTTTTCATATAAAAAAGAACCGGATTCCCCATAGGTGGAACTCCGGTTCTTTTTCATTCATCCTAACCTCAAAGAGTTTTTTTTAGGTTTTTAAAAAGATAATCATTATATTTGCGAAAACTAATCATTTTTGTTAACTAAACTTTTTTGCCATGAAAAAATTCACACACGCCTGGCTAGCCTTCATGGCCATTAAACGACTAGAGTCGAAGGCCATACCTGAGATGGAAGGCAGCAATGAACTCTATCCACATGCCCAAGCACTTGTTAAATGGTTCAAGGATTACCGAGATTTCGTCATCTCCGGAGCCTGGTATCCAGATGACGTATTCAAGGATATGTCGACAAGTCACATTGTCAAATACATACCTATAGAGTCTGAGGAGAATCGTGTATTCAAGAAGCTGCCTCAGACCATGGAAATCTACAACCTGATGAAAATGACATCGCCACTCTATGGGAAACAGTTCACCATAGACAGCGGAAATGCCTGTGACCGCTGTGAATCCCTTGCTCACAATATAGTTGATGACTTCAAGACACAGCACAAAGAGGAAAAGGGAAACCCGATAGCTCCGCTGAACAACAATATAGCCATGCGCTTCTTCATCCTAAGCCATTACATTGCAGACTGCCACATGCCACTTCACTGTGATAAGCGCCCCTTCTCCAATGACAACTACGATGTGCATGCTGCCATAGAGAAACTCTGGGAGAACGAAGTTACCAAATCCTATAAGTTAGACCGACCCAACCTACGCTTTTTCTACGACCCAGACGGCTATCCACTAAAAACCAGCAAATGCAGTGACCTGATATTAGAGGTAGAAAAAAGAATTGTGGAAAGAGAATACAAACACGGTTGGGGAGTAGGCAACAATAATACTTGGGACTATATGAGTGCCATCACTGAATACTCTTACCTGATGGCCTATAACTGGTTCCCAAAGGGTACAGACCCTGATACCCTGACATCGGATGAATTCAAGACCATGGACGCCTATTTGAATTGGGAAGAAGATGCTATAAAGATCTTCTGCGATGCCATAGACTCCATAGCTAGAGTTTGGCTCCACGTCTGGATTCGCTACCGCAAATGGGCGAAGAACAAATCCTAAAGGACTCCCAAAATACTGGAGCAGTATTCTTACAACAAGCTATAATCCAGCTAAATAAAGTCAGAATACTGCTCCTTTTTCATCCCTATACCTTGCATGAGCCTTTCATTTACCATACATTTGCAACACCAACCATTAAAAAAAACTTTATCATGAAAAAGAAAAAAGCATTAGTTGCAGTAGTATTAGGGTTCCTTACATTAGGACACATGAACGCCAATGCGACCCAAAATCCAGAATGGCTGAAGAATGCCATTTTCTACCAGATTTATCCTTCCTCTTTCATGGACAGTGACGGGAACGGGATAGGAGACGTACCTGGCATTACATCAAAACTAGACTATATTAAGTCCATAGGCTGCAATGCCCTCTGGCTGAACCCAGTCTTCGTATCAGGATGGACTGATGGAGGGTATGATGTTATTGATTTTTATAAGATTGACCCACGATTTGGCACCAATACAGATATGGTAAAGCTGTGTGAAGAAGCTCACAAACGCGGTATTAAAGTGTGCCTGGACCTAGTAGCCGGTCACACCAGTGACCAGAGCCCGTGGTTTAAACAGTCATGGGAAGCACCAAATGAACAATATAGCGACTATTATATATGGACAGATGAGCTGAGTGACGTAAAGCCAACCGATATTATTAAGCTAAAAGAGGTGCAAGGTAAAGAATTTGGTTATGAGACGCTGATAGCCCGCTACGTAGAAGCAGACGCCCCACGTGCAAAATACTACGAAAAGAATTTCTATCCTTCACAGCCAGCCCTGAACTACGGCTACGCAAACCCTGACCCTAGTCATCCATGGGAACAATCGGTCAATGCACCTGGGCCACAAGCCACTCGCCGTGAGATGCGTAATATCATGCAGTTCTGGTTCGACAAGGGTGTGGATGGTTTTCGCGTGGATATGGCAGCCTCTCTGGTGAAGAACGATCCTGACAAGAAGGCAACCATTGCCCTCTGGAAAGAAATGCGTGAATGGATTAACAAAAACTATCCAGAAAACGTCCTGATTTCTGAATGGGCCAATCCTCCACAGAGTATTGAGGCAGGTTTCAACATTGATTTCATGATTCACTTTGGTGTTCCTGGCTATGGTTCCTTATTCTTCCAACCTAATACCCCTAACGGGAGAAGTGTGCCAGACAGAGGACAATACGAGCACTGCTATTTTGAGAAAGCCGGTCTGGGAAGTACAGAAATCTTCTTCAAGAATTACCTGAACTCATACAACGAGACCAAAGGGAAAGGATACATTGCCATTCCTACAGCCAATCATGATTTCCAGCGCCCTAATATAGCAGACCGCAATACCATGGACCAATTAAAAGTGACCCAGGCCTTCTTCATGACTATGCCAGGCACACCATTCATCTATTATGGCGATGAGATAGGAATGAAGTTCGAGATGGGCTTAAAGCCAAAGGAAGGAAGCGCAGAACGCACGGGTACCCGCACCCCAATGCAATGGACGACAGGTCAGAATGCAGGCTTCAGCACCTGCTCACCTGACAAGATTTTCCTCCCAGTAGATACTGACAATGGTTCACTTACAGTAGAAGCACAGGAAAAAGATCCGAATTCACTATTGAATTACACGCGCGAACTGATAAAGCTACGCAAGAGTAGTACTGCTCTAGGAAATACCGGTGACATTGAAGTCATTCATGAGAATTACCCCTTGATATACAAACGTTCTGCAGGCAACGAAGCTTACATTATAGTCTTGAATCCAAGTGCCAAGGCAGTCAGTGTAAGCATTCCTAAACAAGGATCCACAGAGCTGGTTTTTGGCGACAAGAAGCAAGGAGCAATCAAGGAAGGCAAAACCAGCGACAAGGTGGTGGCAAAAGGTATTTCAGCGCTTATATACAAAGTAAAATGAAATATTCAAGCACAAGCAGAAAACAGACTTAATAGGTTAGGTTTATAAGAGTTCAGAAAAATCCGGTAGATTCTTAGCTCGATAAAAGACTAAGAATTACCGGATTTTATCATAGATGAAAACGATTTTCCCTCTTTTCACCCCAAAATCTGCTATTTAGAATTGTCTTTTAAATTGAAACTTTTTATCTTTGCAAATAGAACCTGAACTAAGAAACCTTTAGTAACCTATGATAAAATATATTTCATCGTTCTTTTTTCTATTTCTGACAAGCATAACAACGCTATATGGACAAGACCTGAAAACAGTTTTGAACCGTCTGGATGAAGCCATTGATAACCGTCCTGAATACATTGCAAATAAACAAAAGAAGTTAGATGACTTGCAAATAGAAACGTCCAGGAAGACTGGTGAAGACCAATATAATGGTTACAAGCTACTATTTCATGAATATCGTACATTCAGTGCAGATTCAGCACTGCATTATGCCCATGTATGTAATGAGTGGGCTTTAGCCCACCAGGATTTTGTAAAATTACAAGATTCTCAGATTATGGAGGCTGTTGGTCTAGCAGTAATTGGGCAGTATGAGCAGGCTAACACCCTAATAAGCAAACTTGAAAACTATGTTTATCCTGAGAACAAAGAAGATTATTACTCTGCCAGAACCGATATCAGCTATTGGCAAGGTGCTTTCTCCTCATTGAAAAGTGTAAAAGAAAAATATTATATAATCAGCAGAACTTACAGGGACTCTTTGAATTATATTACCCAAAACAAGACTTTTAAAGAGCAAGCATCAGTAATCATTCAAGGATGGACAGATCCCAAAGGTTCTATCTCTGCTACTCGCAAATACATACGTGATTTGCCTGAGGGACATGATTCCATTCGTTATTTTGCCAACCACTTGGGAACAATCTACCAATTAGAAGGGAAAAGAGACTCCAGTGAATATTTCTTTGCTATATCAGCCATTTCTGATATGGAACGAGGCGTACGTGAGCATTCTTCTCTCATCAATTTAACCATGCAGTTATTTGAAGACGGAGAAATAGACCGTGCTTACAAATACATGACCCAATGTCTAAATGATGCCAATGAGTCCCTTTCCGCACTAAGGAATCTAGAGATGTCCAAAATGATGTCTCCTATTATGGAGGCTTATAACAAAAAGCTGAAACATCAGGAGCGGATACTTTTCTGGATCAGCATAACACTGGCTATCCTATTGATTATCATCATACTGGAGTTATTCCGTATTTATAGAATCAGTAAGAAACTGAAAGCAGCACAAGATATTGTGCTAAAAGCTAATGAAGACCTTAGAATATCCAATGAGAAACTAGCCTTAAGTCTGGAAAAAGAAAAGACTATGCGTAATAATTTATTGGAAAGTAATAGAATTAAGGATACCTATCTGGCCAATTATATGAGTGACTGTTCCAAATTCATTGATAAACTGGATGCATACAGAAAATCACTTCACCAACTGGTTATGCGGAACAACATAGACAAGTTGTTCTCTTCTATACGCTCTACTGAATTCATAGAAAATGAGATAGAACTTTTTTACAAAGGTTTCGATGAAACTTTTCTCAGTGTATTTCCTAATTTTGTGGAAGAGTTCAACAAGTTGCTCACACCAGAAGGGCAAATTATCCCGCCAGCAAAGAAAAGGCTGACCACCGAACTTCGGATTTTTGCCTTAATTCGTTTAGGGATCACTGACAGCAACGATATTGCCAAGTTCTTACGCTACTCTGTGAAGACTATTTATAACTACAGAACAAAAGTTCGAAACACTGCACTAGGTAACCGAAATGAATTAGAAGACAAGCTAAAAGAAATAGGCATAGAAAAAGAAAAAAAGGAGTCCTAAACGACTCCTTTTTTTGTACCATCTCACAAACTCAACAATCTAAAATACAATCTTTTAGATCTTACAAAGCACTCCTTTTTTACTTCCTATCCAAAAATAGCATTCATATTTGGATTATTTTTGTCATGCCAACCTAAATGAAAAATAGGGATTGGCATACAAGACTATGATGCACAGATTTCATACACGTTTTTTAGTTTAAGGTTATTTTATCAGGTACGATATGATAATGCCATCCTTACAAATGATGGCATTGCATATCATCCTGCAAATCTGGAATGAAGAACAACAATTATTTTAAATAACTTAATTCATTATTAACTATGTGTAAAAACCACTTATCTAAAAGACTGCTCTCGTTAGCGACAGCATTCTTAATGACCGTAGTTGCGATGGCGCAAATTACAGTCTCAGGTAATGTAAAGGACAATAGCGGAGAACCCATTATCGGTGCTAATGTCCTGGTAAAAGGTACCACCAATGGTACAATTACCGACTTTGATGGTAATTTTTCCATCTCTGTACCAAGTAATGCGACATTGGTTTTCTCTTATGTAGGTTATAAAGACCAAGAGATTGCCGTAGCCGGTAAAACTACTATCAATGTAATTCTCGAAGAAGACTCAGAACTTCTGGAGGACGTAGTCGTTGTAGGTTATGCCGTTGGTTCAAAACGTACCATCTCAGGTGCTGTGGACCGTGTCAAGAAAGAGGACATGAACAAGGGTGTTGTCACCAATCCTGCCGATGCATTAAAAGGAAAGGTTGCCGGTGTAGTCATCAGCCAGTCTGGTGGTGATCCAATGGGAACCAAGAACATCCGTGTACGTGGAACATCCTCACTTTCTGGTGGTAATGACCCATTGGTAATCGTTGATGGCGTATTCGGAGACATGACAATGCTGAATGCTCTTGCTCCTAGTGATATTGAAAGTATGACCATCCTGAAGGATGCATCTGAGACCGCTCAGTATGGGTCACGTGGTGCAGCTGGTGTCATAGTAGTTTCAACAGTAAAGGGCAAGGCAGGTTTTGCCAGGATTGACTATTCAGGCCAGTTTGGTGTAAACACCATTTACAAGAATCTGGAAATGCTTTCAGCAGCAGATTATCGCTCAACAGCCAACAGTCTTGGGGCTTCCTATACAGATATGGGAGCAAGCACCGTATGGCTTGATGCTATTGAGCGTACTGGCATTACACAGAACCACAACATAGCTTTCACATCTGGTTCAGAAAATGCCAACATGCGTGCCTCTTTAGGAGTTATTACCCAGCAAGGCGCACTGAAGAACTCTGACATGACCAATTATACCGCCAAACTAGATGCCACTCAGTTCGCATTCAACAAGAAGCTGAAATTGGAACTTGGTGTTTTGGCATCACAGCGCGACGGTAAGATGCAGTATGACATGCAGAAGATGTTCTATTCTGCTGCAGCCTACAATCCTACCTATCCAACCGTCAAGAATTCTGAAGGAAGATGGGATGAGGACCTGCTGGCAAATGAGATCTACAACCCACTGGGTCAACAGGAGATTCAGAATGACTACAACGTAGGTAATGTTAATGTCCATGGAAAGGCAACCTGGACAATTTTGGAAGGCTTAAATCTGAGTGCTTTCGGTTCTTACACTTATATTGACATTCAGCAGAAACGTTATTTGCCTAATGACATCCGTCAAGGCGAATTGAATGGAAATGGATGGGCATACCTTGGTAGTACCCACCGCAAAGATCTGATGGGAAACATTCAGCTATCTTACTCTAAAGACATTGCCAAGCATCACATTGATGCATTGGCCCTGATGGAAGGTCAGACCTACAAGACATTCTACTTCGCAACTCAAGCTAAGGGTTTTGAGACCAATTACTTCGGCTATAACAACTTGCAGGCAGGAGCTAATGTAGCATGGGGCAATAATCAGTCAAACTCATCAGAATATACTTTGAGTTCTTACATGGCACGTATAAACTATATGTACAACAACCGTTACATTGCTACTGTAAACGTTCGTACTGACGGTTCTTCAAAATTAGGTTCAGGCCACAAGTGGGGTTGGTTCCCTTCTGCTTCTGTAGCTTGGGTTTTGAGCAATGAGCCATTTATTAAGAAAATCCGTTCCATTGACAATCTGAAAATCCGTGCTGGTTATGGTGTAACCGGTAACCAAGATGCCATCAACCCTTACACATCACTGGCTTTGATGGAACCTAATGGTGTCACTAGCGTAAATGGTACCAACACTACTACATTTGCCATTACATCAAACAGCAATCCAGATCTCCAGTGGGAAACCAAGAAGACTCTAGATGTAGGTATAGACTTACAGATGTTTGCAGGCCGTCTGAATGTAACTGCAGACTGGTATACATCCAAGACCTCTAAGTTGCTCTACACTTATACCGTTCCAGTTCCTCCATTTACTTACAACACATTGCTTGCCAATATGGGTGAAATGACAAATAACGGTTTTGAATTCTCTGTAAACGGGGACATCGTCAAGACTAAAGATTTCACTTTCAATGCAGGTTTGAATCTAGCCTTCCAGAAGAACACCCTAAATTCACTTTCAGGAACTTACAATGGACAGGAACTGACCACCTCTGAGCATATTGCAGTAGCCAATATCAATGCGGCAGGCTTAACCCAGAACACAGGTGTAGCCTATCTGATAGAAGGTCAGCCTATTGGTGTATTCTACTTGCCTCATTGTGAAGGCATAGACTCCAATGGTCAGTACATAATCTCAGACTTGAATAACGACGGCACAATTGACACTAGCGATAGTGGAGACCGACAGGTAGCAGGCCAGGCTATTCCAAAACTGAATGCAGGTTTGACACTGAACTTCAAGTACAAGAATTGGGATCTGACCACACAATTCAATGGTGCTTTTGGCCACAAAATCTACAATGGTACAGGCATGACCTACAGTAATATGAACAATTTCCCTACTTATAACGTTTTGGCATCGGCACCTAAAGCAGGAAATGGTACTGGAATCTATGACATTCAGATTTCAGACTACTGGCTGGAAAAAGGTGACTATGTAAACTGGGAATACGTAACATTGGGCTACAACTTTACCAAAGATGTATTAAAGAGCAAATTCATAGAGAACATTCGTCTAGCGCTTTCCTGCAACAACGTTTACACTTTCACAGGATATAGCGGCTTGACTCCACTGATCAACTCAGCATCTCTAGTCCGCCAGAGTGAAGGAACGACTTCATATGGTACAATTGGTGTGGATGACAAGCGAATCTATCCATTGACCCGGACCTTCTCACTGCAGTTGAATATCACATTCTAATAAATCCTTAAACAGAATAACTTTATGAAAAAATATATTTTAAGTTCAATGATTCTGTCCGGATTGATGTTTGCATCTTGTAACCTGGACGAGACCCCATTGAGTAAATTCGATGAGAGTGAGGCATTCCAAAGCTCTACATTAATCTACGTGAATACCGTAGCAAATGTATACTCATCAATAGGTGGCAATATATATGGAGGCACAGATGGAATTCAGTCCATGAACCTGCTGACTAGTGATATGGCCTTCATTCCTGGCCGTCAGGGCGACTGGGTAGATGGTGGTAAATGGCAGAACCTGACACTACACAATTTCAATCCTTCACAGGATATGTTTACGAACAACTGGAACCATATTTATTCTATCATCGGTCTGTGCAACAGTTCTATCGAGAAATTGGAAAATTTCAAGTCTACCAACCCTGCTTGTGAAGATTACATTGCAGAACTTCGTGCCCTACGTGCTATCTACTACTACTTTGCACTGGACAACTATGGCAATGTGCCTATTGTAGTCTCTGCTTCCCAAAGTGTAGGTGACGTAGCACAGAGCAGTCGGTCAGAGGTCTTTGCTTTTGTGGTAAAAGAACTGACTGATGTCCTTCCATCCCTATCTGAGGAAATGAGTCAGAAAAGTGGTGAATACTATGGAAGAATCACTAAAGGCATAGTCTATGAATGTCTGGCAAAATTAGCTATCAATGCTCCTGTATATACTACTGACCTGACAACTGCTTCTAGCATGTCTGCCTTCGTAGGTAACCTGACCGATGGTTCTGCAAGTGAGACACTTGGCAGCGCAATCTCAGCTAAAGGGAACAACATTAACATGGCTGTAGACGGCACTACCCGTAACTGTTGGGAAACTGCCATTTACTGTGCAGACAAATTGGAAGAGCTTGGTTATGAGTTAGAAAACAACTATTCAAGCAACTTCGCTGTAGCAAACGAAACTTCCTCAGAGAACATCTTCGTCCGTCCAAACGATGACAAGATGTATATGATCTGGGACTGCAACCTTATGCGTTCCTGGCACTACAATCATGCAGGTGCAATGAACTATAGTGGTTGGAATGGACCATGCGCAACAGTTCGCGCCATGAATGTCATGGGACTTTGGAAGGACAGCGACTTGGAAAAGGCTGATCCTAGACTGGTTCTTAACTACTATACCTACAAAGACTATGCTGATGAATGTGGTATTGTAGCAGATGGCGCTACAGATCAAGATTTGGAATATCTCCCATTACTGGCACGTGTGGACTATAACACCACCATGCAGAAAGCTGAAGGATGGTCAGATACCCAGTTGGCTCACATCGTAAAATGTGGTGGAGCTCGTATGAAGAAATATGAGTTCGATGCTACTTCCACAATCCAGGGAGACAACAACAATGACTTGGTAATCTGGCGATATGCAGATGCCGTTTTGATGAAAGCAGAGGCTCAATACCGCTTAGGAAGAACCGGTGAAGCACTAGCTACCCTGAACACCATTCGTGCACGCGTAGGTGCCACACCTAAGACCACCATCAACCTGAACACTATTCTGGATGAGCGTATGATGGAATTTGCATGGGAAGACAGCCGCCGCACAGATCAGGTACGTTTCGCTACTTGGACTGAACCTACAGTAGACCGCTATCCAAATGTTTCCCACAATGCATCTGCCGGTGGTTGGAATCAGGACACTCAAGGTTACACTTGTGTATTCCCTATACCTCAGGCTGTATTAGACTTAAATACCAATCTGAAGCAGAACCCTGGCTATTAAATACTACATAGTTAATACTTTAAGAAAAGGCACGGAGTTTCTTTATGGGTTCTTGTGCCTTTTCATTAAAAAATGCCATTTAACTGATTTCCGTCATTCTTTTTTGGTAAGAATCTATTATATTTGCAAGTAGAATCCTGAATCTGAATTCCTTAATCATTTAAAATGGGAATGGTATTTTTTTCAGCCTAAGGAAGAATGTCAAACTCTAAAAACATGAAAACATGAAAAAAACGCTCAGTCTGTTTTTTCTTTCAGCCTTAATTAGTTTCTTTCCCATGGAAAGTATGTCACAGAATATTTATAAGAACAAATCTTACAAATGGAAAGGTAATGAAATCATACAAGGCAAATTCAAGGCTAAAGCCATTTCTCCCACGCATATTACGTCCAACTATGAACCCACTGAGGTAGAGTCACAAATAGGTGTAAATATGCCTACCGGAATAGACCGGAAAAACTGGGTGCTGAAAAAGGACATCAGTAAACTTCCTCAATATAAGGCCGACAATGTATTAGAGAATGCACTTTACAACATGACCTTAGAAGAAAGCATACTGGCCATAGAACCCGATTCTACGTTCCGTACCGGAATCTTCTGGGGTGGTGTATGGACTCGTGATGTGAGCTACAGTATTCTCCATTCCTTAGCACAGCTGCATCCTCAAGTTTCAAAAAATTCCCTCCTGGCTAAGGTCAATGCCAACAACCGCATCATTCAGGATACTGGTACCGGTGGTGCATGGCCTTGTTCTACAGACCGTGTAACCTGGGTATTGGCTGCTTGGGAAATTTATAAAGTAACGGGTGACAAGGAATGGCTAGACCGCATTTACCCTATTATACGGAATACCGTAGAAGATGACATAGTAGTAGCCTTTGACCCGAAGACTCAGTTGATGAGGGGTGAAACCTCATATATGGACTGGCGTGAACAAGAATACCCTATTTGGGCACAGCCTGCAGACATTTTCAATGGTGAGTCCCTGATTACGTCAGCAGTCCACTATCAGATTATCAAGATTCTTTCCAAAATTTGTGAGTTGGAAAGCCAGCCTGCATTGGCTAAAAAATATGCCACCCATGCAGCCAAGATCAAAGATGGTATCAACAAACTGCTGTGGATGGATGACAAGGGATACTATGCAATTTACCTATATGGACGTAATAATCTGGTACTTCACCCTCAGATGGAAGTACTGGGTGAGGCCTTCTCCATTTTGTTTGACATTGCCGATGCAGACCGTGCTAAAATCATCTCTCAAGCTGTAGAGCATGAAGATTTTGGTTCTCCTTGCATGTTTCCAAACCTAAAAGATCAATATCCATATCACAATGATGCAATGTGGCCATTTGTTCAAGGCTACTGGATGAAAGCTACGGCAAAAGCAGGAAATGAAGCTAGTCTGATTCATTCCATTGCTACCCTCAACCGCTGTGGAGCCCTCTTCCTGACCAACCAGGAAAATATGGTCATTTACAATGGTGACTACAAAGGACTTCCTATTAATTCTCCACGTCAGCTCTGGAGTGTAGCAGCTGCTGCAGCTATTGTACCAAACATCTATTTCGGAATCAACTATGAGGCAGATGGCATCAACTTTAAACCATTCGTTCCAAAAGTTCTAAAAGGGAACAGGGAACTGAAGAACTTCAAATACCGAAAAGCCATTCTGAACTTAAGCATTAATGGATTTGGCAACAAGATTAAAACCTTCAAGCTAGATGGTGTAGAAACCAAGCCGTTCTTTCCAGGAGACCTGGCTGGTGAACACACCATAGAAATGACGCTGGACAATGTACAACCTGCAGCCATGCATGTAACTTATAAGGAAAATGCCTATCAGCCTAACACTCCCAAGACCACTTTAAACGGTAACAAACTGACTTGGGAGGCAGTTGAAAACGCGTCAGAATACATTATTCTAAAAAACGGAAAAGAAATTAAGCATCAGACCGATTTGAGTACGACTCTAGATGGTGATGCAGAATATGCAGTCCTAGCCGTAAGCCCAGAAGGCTACAAAGGTTATATGAGTGAGCCTGTACGTTTCTACAGCAACTCCAAGACTTATGAAGTAGAAGACTATGCTTTAGCTTTTGACCCAACACGCAAATCGGTGAAAGAAAGCGAAGGAACTGTTCCAACATTGGAAGGTGTAGACATTAGCGGAGCCACAGGAAAAGTTTCTATGATTACACGCAATGAGAATATCCTCATTTCGATTCCTATAGAAGTGCAAGAGGAAGGCAACTATGCTATAGACTGGAGATATGCCAACGGCAGTGGTCCTATCGTCACTGAAAATAAATGTGCGACACGATTACTAAAAGTAAACGGAGAAACTATTGGTGTTAGCGTATTCCCACACCGAGGTACTGATGAATGGAATAATTGGGGCTGGAGTAATCCAGTAGTAACCAACCTGAAAAAAGGGAAACAAGTCATTACCCTTGAATTTGATGACCATGTAGAAAACATGAACATCACTGTAAATCAAGCTCTCTTAGACCAAATAAGATTAACAAAAGTAAAATAAGTATCTCATGAAATACAAAATTCTTTTTAGTACATGTCTGTTTTCTGTTTGCCTAGGCCTACAAGCCCAGCAAGCTTACATGATAGACAAGCAAGCGGCAGTATTCTACCCTGCAGACTATAATGCTGCTGCCCATTTACCATCCCCAATTTTCCTGCAAGAACTGGTGCCGCAAGGTAATGTCCCAGACAATTGGAAAATCCGTCCTATATATTCTACAGAAAACGGAAAATCCATAGCTACTCTTACTGTAGGAGTAGATGACGACTTATACGGGACTGGTGAAGTTACAGGTGAGTTACGCCGAAATGGCAAGGAGGTTGTTTTCTGGAACAAGGATAATTATGGCTATTTTGCGAATGAAGGCAAGAACTTGTATCAAAGCCATCCATGGGTGTTAGGCCTTCGTAAAGACGGCACTGCCTATGGCATCATTGCAGACAACACATGGAAAGGTTCCTGTACAACCAACCAGCAGATTAAATTCACTTTTGAAAGCCCTGCCTTCCGTGTAATTGTCATTGAAGGGGATAATTCCAAAGAAGTATTGAAAGAATTAGGCAAACTTTCCGGAACCATGGAACTCCCTCCTTTATGGGCGTTAGGTTTCCAACAGTGCCGTTACAGTTATTTCCCAGATACCCGTGTAAAAGAAATCATTGACAGCCTCCGTATTGAACGCTTCCCATGCGATGCTGTATGGATGGACATTGACTACATGGATCAGTTCAAAGTATTCACATTTGATCCCAAGACGTTTCCAAGTCCAAAGGAATTGCAAGACTATGCACATGCCAAGAATATGAAATGTGTATACATGATTGACCCTGGAGTTAAGGTTGAAAACGGTTATTTCGTATATGACCAAGGAAAAGCTGCCAATTATTTTGTGAAAGACGCAAATGGTAATAATTTCCAAGGCCGCGTTTGGCCCGGACAATGCAATTTCCCAGATTACACCCGTCCGGAAGTACGTACCTGGTGGAGTGGACTGACAAGAGACTATATGCTCAAAGGTGTAGACGGACTCTGGAACGACATGAATGACCCATCCGTCTTTGAAGGAGTAGATGGATCCATGTCGGAAGATGCCTGGCATATGGGAGGCGACAGCTATCCGCAAGCCAGCCATCTACGCTACCATAATCTTTACGGAACTTTCATGATTCAAGCCAGCAGACAAGGCATGCTTTGGGCTAAGCCCAACAACCGTCCATTCGTACTTTCCCGCTCTAACTTTTTAGGAGGTCAGCGCTATGGGGCCACATGGAACGGTGACAACATGTCCTCTTGGGAACACTTGATGCTAAGCATTCCGATGACGCTGAACTTGAGTCTTTCTGGCCAACCATTCAATGGCCCAGACATGGGAGGTTTCGGTGCTGACACAGATGCAGAACTGTTAGCGCACTGGTATGCCACGGGTATCTATTTCCCATTTGCCCGCAACCACAACGCCAAAGGATGCATAGACCAGGAGCCTTGGCTTTTTGGTAAAAAAGTAGAAGATGTTTGCCGGACAGCGGTAGAGCGTCGTTATAAACTGATGCCATACATCTATACACTTTTCCATGAAGCATCAACCAATGGCCTGCCTATAATGAGACCAATCTTTATGGCTGACGAAAAAGATACCAATCTCCGAGCAGAACAACGCGTTTACATGCTAGGGGACGACTTGATGATTATTCCACGATGGGCTAAGAACCCAGTCATTCCTACCGGTGACTGGGACATTATTCAGTTTGAAGAGAAAGATGACCTATACCAGGCTTTCGTTGCTCTTCGTCCTGGAGCAATCGTTCCATTGACAGAAATTGCTCAGAGTACTTCAGAACTAGATATGAATACCCTTACTTTGCTCGTCAACCCTGACGAAAATGGTAATGCCACTGGTATTCTATACCAAGATTCCGGTGACGGATTTGAATACAAGACTGGATACTATGCCATTTATGAACTCAAAGCTAATACTGAAGACGGAATTGTTAAGGTTTCTATCAATCAGACTGAAGGCAAACTTCAGAACCCTCAAAAGAAGATCAGAATAGGAATTGTAGCAGATGGCAAGACCACTTACAGTGAATTTAAAGATGGAATGGAAATCTCTGTGAAAGATGTGAAGGACAAAGAGAAGACCATAAATACTGCCAAATTGAAATGGTCAACCATTGATCCTGCCAAAGAGCCATCAACTCAAGAAAAGCTAAAAATTCAAACGGAAAAAATGAAAAAAACAGGACAAGCTATGGAATGGTAATTTCATCTGCATACTGATACAGTGTAAATTCCCAGAGTTAAAATCCTCTGGGAATTTATTTTTTACTATCTTTGTGAAATAAAAAATATTTATTATGAAAAGACACTTTTTTTCTATCATCCTGCCATTTATGGCCATCTCTCTCTTTGCTCAGACTGCGAAAGAAGATATTCATAACAACATTAAATTATCTGCAGCCAATTATGTAGCTTACATGGATCCAACTGAGCCATTGACACCCGCTCCGAAGAACTATGTGCCATTTTATATAAGCAGTTATGCCCGCCATGGTTCCAGATGGCTTATCAACCCTAAACACTACGATGACCCTATCAGTATTCTAAGAAAAGCCAAAGAATATGGCAAACTTACCCCAAAAGGCGAAGATGTATTAAATCGTTTGGAAGCCTTCTATCCAACCACAATTAAGCGATTGGGAGAATTAACCACTGTAGGAGAAAGACAGCACCATGGAATAGGGAAACGCCTAACTGAACATTTCCCTGAAGTATTCAGTGGTAATGCGCAGGTAGATGCACGATCTACTGTAGTTATCCGCTGTATTTTAAGCATGGAGGCAGAATGTGAGGAAATAGCCCAGTTCAATAGCAAGATCAAGTTCCATAATGATGTAAGCGAGAGTCTGCAATATTATTTGAACCAAGACCGCAACAAAGTAGTTCAGGCTGCTCATGAAAAATACAGACCTTATCGTGAGAAATACAATCAAGAACTGATTCGTCCACGCCGTTTCATGGGTGAGATTTTCAATGATCAGGAGTATGTTTACAACAATCTCAATGCCATAGAATTCATGACCAGGATGTTTGACATCTGCAGCAACATGCAAAGTCATGACTCAGACATTGATTTCTATGACCTATTCACTGAAGAAGAATGCTACAATATATGGAAAGCAAGTAATATAGGCTGGTACATCGGATATGGTGCAGCGCCTCAAAGTGATGGCATAGCGTGCTTCAGCCAAGAAAACCTATTGACAAACATTATTGAAACAGCAGACTCCATTGTAGACAACCGTAACTATAATGGTGCGACACTGCGCTTTGGCCATGAGGTCTGCGTATTGCCACTGGCTTGTCTTTTGGAATTGGGTAATTGCGGAAAGCAATACTATGACCTAGATACCCTAGATGAGCATTGGGCTAACTTCAATATTTTCCCAATGGCCTCCAATATCCAATTGGTTTTTTACCGTCCAAAGAAAGGAACAGGTGAGATTCTGGTCAAAGCACTACTCAATGAAAAAGAAGTAAGTCTACCTATCAATACAAATAACTATCCATATTATCAATGGAATGACCTAAGAGCTTACTATGTCCAAAAGCTCAAGGCCTTTCATGAAAAATATGACATCAAATAACAGATTATGAAGAAGCTACTATTTACGACGGTTCTTACCATAATTGCCTTAACAGCCAATGCACAACAACCCAATGTGGCATATGAGGACAACAATGTGCGCTTCACTGTTATAACTGATGGAGTAGTGAGAATGGAATATTCTCCTACAGGTTCATTTACGGATAATCCATCCTTTTTGCGCTCTGAGACTCGATACCCTACTGTGAAATATAAGTTGAAAAACTCTGGTTCCACTTTACAGATTATTACATCGAAGATGACTGTAAAATACAAAAAAGGCACCGGAAAGTTCACAGAGAAGAATCTGAGTATCACTTCTGCAAAAGGTATGCTACCTTTTGATTGGAAGCCTGGCAAAGAACAACAGGGTAATCTAGGCGGAACCTATAGGACACTGGATGGTTATGACGGAAATAAACTATATGGTTGGGGAGGCAATAAGATATCAGGAGAGTTACCACTAGAAAAAGGTATTCTGGCTACCGATGGCTGGACGCTCATTGACGATTCTCAGAATCTGCTATTTGACAATTCCGAATGGCCATGGGTTATGGAACGAAAGGAGAAAGACGGTCAAGATCTATATTTCATGGCCTATGGACACAATTACAAGCAAGCGCTAAAAGACTTTACCATATTTGCTGGCAAGATTCCTTTGCCACCACGTTATGCATTCGGCTACTGGTGGAGTCGTTACTGGAGCTATTCCGATGCAGAAATGCGTGATTTGATTAAAGATTTTCAAAATTATGATGTTCCATTGGATGTCTTGGTCATAGACATGGACTGGCACTATGTAGAAGAAGGCAAAGGTGGATGGACTGGCTATACTTGGAACCGCAAATTATTCCCAGATCCAGGCAAGTTCCTAGGATTCCTAAAGGAAAACAACCTGCAAATTACACTAAACCTTCACCCTGCAAGTGGTATTCTCTCATACGAAGAGAAATATCCAGAGATGGCTAAATTAATGGGAATTGACCCTGCGACAAAGCAGACCGTGAAGCATCAGAGTTCCAATAAGACCTATATGAAAGGCTGGCTAGATTATATTTTGCGCCCAATGGAGAAAGAAGGTGTAGATTTCTGGTGGTTAGACTGGCAACAATTTCCTAATGATTCCACCATCACCAGTCTAAGCAACACCTGGTGGCTGAACTACTGCTTCTTTACAGACAAAGAGCTAAATAGCCCATATCGCCCACTACTTTATCATCGTTGGGGTGGTCTAGGCAACCATCGTTATCAAGTAGGCTTTTCTGGTGACTCATACAGCACTTGGAGCAGTTTGGAATACCAACCTTATTTCAACCATACCGCTTCAAATGTACTTTATGGTTATTGGAGCCATGACCTTGGCGGACATATGTTTCATGCTGATCAGAAAGAACTGGACAAAGAACTCTATATCCGATGGATGCAGTTTGGTGCCCTCAGTCCTATTATGCGTTCACATTCCACCAAGGATGCTGCAATGAAGAAAGAACCTTGGGTTATGGGGCAAGATAATTTCACTATTTTACGTGATGTCATCAACGAGCGTTACCAATTGGCACCATACATCTACACTACAGCCCGTGAGGCATATGAAACAGGAGTATCTCTTTGTCGTCCAATGTATTATGATTATCCAGAATCAGCTGAATCCTTCGAATTCAAGAATGAATACATGTTTGGTGATCAGATTCTGGTAGCTCCAATCACATCACCATCCAAAGATGGTATCAGTACTCTTAAAGTATGGCTTCCAGCTGGAAATCAATGGTATGAATGGAAGACTGGCACTCTACTGGACGGAGGACAGATTATAGAACGCGACTTTAGACTGGATGAATACCCTATTTACATTAAAGCAGGGTCTATACTGCCAATGTATGAAAAAGTAAAGAATTTACGTAGCAATAATGAGACATTAGTTTTTCAGGTATTTCCAGGAGAAAAAGGTTCATTCACACTATATGAAGACCAAGGTAACGATAAGAATTACAAGACAGAATACGCTACCACGGTATTAAATTGCCAAAGAGAAGGACAAATACTTACTGTACAGATTGCAGGTCGCCTAGGTTCCTATAAAGAAATGCCCTTGCAACGCACCTATAAGATAAAAGTGGCTGCTAGTGGTATGCCAACATCCGTTGCTGTCAATGGGAACCCTACCAAATATGATTACGATGGAGAAAATCTCACCTTAGTAGTAACATTGCCAAATGTAAATTGTAGTCGGTCACAAGAGATAAAAATTACCTATCCGGAAAATGTCCCCATACTCACTGATGGCCTACTTTCACAAATGAAAATCTTAAAGAAGACCATGACTGAAATGAAATACAGAGATGCAGGCATTGATTATATTGACGGTTTGGGTGAAATGGGTTCTATTGGCCAGGCTCTGATTTATTATCCATCCGAATTCAACACTCGTATTCAGTATTTTAAAGACTGCTATAAAGACCTTCCTGCATTATTAGACAAGCAGAAGTTGAAAGAGGAAGACAAGACTTGGTTTCTGAAATCTGTTAATTACAAAAAGAAATAATCTGATACATTCATAAAAACAGCTCAGTGCTAAATACACTGAGCTGTTTTTTTACTGAATATTCAAAATTTTATGAGTCTGAAGGCTCAGCCTCCATTTAGGATGCTCCAGAACTGCTTGAACAGTTTCAGGAATATTCTTTCCTGAACAAGGTTGCAAGAAAAAATGGCATGCAGGCATACTTTCGAAAGGAATGATATCCTGCCCCAGATATACTAATTTCAACTCATCCATTCGGGTAAGAACCACCTCACAACCTTCTTTCGGTGAGCATGTAATCCAATCCAAATTATTTGGCAAAGCAAAAGCACCGTTTGTCTCGATACAGACATATTTACCTGCCTGATGGAGCATATCCACAAATTTCTCATCAATAAACATTGAAGGTTCACCACCTGTAAGTATGACCATTTCGGAAGGATATTTCATAACCTCCTGCAAAATGACCTCATCGGTCATATATATACCACTTTCATGAAGTGTGTCACAAAAATGACAAGAAAGATTACACCCGGAAAAACGCACAAAAACAGCAGGAGTCCCTACATAGAACCCTTCTCCCTGAAGAGAATAGAAAATCTCATTAATCTTTCTCATAGACAGCAATATTAGTTTCAGACTCCCGAACCTCCACCTTATAGCAATGTTCAATCTGATCACACACCCAACGTGCAATATTCTCTGCGGTCGGGTTGAAAGGCAAAACATCGTTCAAGTTCTGATGATCTAATCTGTCCTTGATACTTTTCTTGATATAAGAAAAATCCACCACCATGCCATCGGCATTTAATTCCTTAGAACGGCAATAAACAGTGATAACCCAATTGTGACCATGCAGATTCTCACACTTGCTAAGATAAGAGAGTGATAGACTATGTGCGGCTGAAATCTCCAGCCTTTTAATAATGGTATACATACTTAATATTGATGATTTTAGCTGGATTCACTAATGTCACCTCGCAAATCCGCGTGCAAAATTAAGATAAACTTGAATAAGAGACAAGTTTTAAAGATTATTTCTTACCTTTACACCGTTTTTTAGAAAAGACAATGGCACAAAATAGCGGAACACGAGCACTTCTTGCTTTGATTAGAGAAGACAAACCCATGACCTGGAGACAGCAATTGGAGTTGTTTGTTCTTTTGAGTTTCCCTTCCATCCTAGCTCAAGTCTCTTCGGTCATCATGCAGTACATCGATGCATCCATGGTAGGTCATCTAGGTGCATCTGAGGCTGCTTCTATAGGTCTGGTATCAACCTCCACCTGGCTTTTCGGTGGTCTATGTGCGGCTCTAGCTACGGGTTTTTCTGTACAAGTTGCACATCGTATCGGAGCCAATGACCATGCAGGCGCTCGAAATGTAGTCCGCCAAGGTATTTTGACCGCTGTATCTATTGCCTTTCTACTCTCTGCCATTGCTTTAAGCATTAGTCCATTTCTCCCTGGTTGGTTAGGAGCTCCAGATGAAATCAGACCGAATGCATCCCTTTATTTTTCCATCTATGCCTTGGCTATTCCTTTGATGGAATTGAATAATATCTCTGGGGGTATGCTACGTTGCAGTGGAAACATGAAAGTGCCAAGCATGCTTAACATATTACTTTGCATACAAGACGTCATATATAATTTTTTCCTGATTTTCCCCTCTAGGGAGATTAGCTTATTCGGACATGACATTTGGATGCCAGGAGCAGGACTGGGAGTTGCTGGAGCTGCATGGGGAACATTACTTGCCATTGCCCTTACAGCATTTGCCAAGACCTATTACCTATTCTTCCGTTGCAAAGAGTTGGATATGAAAGTTGACAAAGGTTCCTGGAAACCAGCATACCAAACCCTAAAACGTGCAGCCAACATTAGTTCACCAATTGCTTTGGAACGTGTAATCATGATTGGAGCTCAGATTGTTACAACTACCATTATAGCTCCACTGGGAACTTTTGCTATAGCGGCCAACTCTTTTGGAATCACGATTGAAAGCCTCTGTTACATGCCTGGCTATGGTATTTCCGATGCATCAACCACCTTGGTTGGTCAAAGCCTTGGTGCCAAAAGAAAGAGAATGACCAAATGGTTTTCTGTCATTGGTATTATCATGGGTATGGGGGTTATGACCATTATGGGTGCTGTAATGTATTTCTTTGCCCCTGAAATGATGAGCCTAATCACCAATGAATCTGGAATTATATCTTTAGGTTCTGAAGTACTTCGAATTGAAGCCTTTGCAGAACCAATGTTTGCAGCATCTATTGTTTCATATGGTATTTTAGTAGGTTCAGGAAACACCATGATTTCCAGTACAACCAATTTCTGCAGTATCTGGCTTGTCCGTATTACATTGGCGTTTCTATTAGCTCCATCTCTTGGTCTGATGGGAGTATGGATTGCCATGGCAATTGAACTATGTTTCCGTGGAATAGTCTTCCTTATTATTATTTTCCGATGGAAATGGCTTGATAAAATACTATAAATAAAAAGAGGCCGTGAGTACGGCCTCTTTTTATTTTCATCTTTTCAAATTACTTTTTGCAACTTACAGACAACCGCTCTATAGGCAGACAAGCCTTATAATTATCCAAATACTGATTGAAGCCTTCCACATCTTCTGAAGTAGGAGCAATTTCCACTCCTTCTACACCTTTGAATACAACCGAATCAAGATAATCTGCCAGATTTAAGCCCTTACTGTTATTAATGGCGAAATCAGCCAACAAAGCCATACCATACGCACCGCCCTCTCCTGCTGTTTCCATAACAGAGATAGGAGAATTTAATGCAGCAGCCAAAACACGTTGACCAACCCCCTTTGTCTTAAACAATCCACCATGTCCCGTAATGCGGTCGACCTTGACCTGTTCTTCCTTAAACAGCACATCATTACCCAGCTTGAGCACAGCTACAGAAGCATATAAATGTGCACGCATGAAATTAGCCAAATTAAACTTATCATTAGCGGAACGGACAAACAGAGGACGACCCTCAGCCAACCCTGTTACAGGCTCACCAGAGAAATAATTGTATGAAATAAGGCCACCACAGTCTGGATCACCAGACAAAGCGTTATTATACAATTTACCAAACACCTCATTCATATCCACTGGTATGCCCAAGAGTTCCTGATACTGTCGGAAAAGACCTACCCATGCATTCAAATCAGAAGTACAGTTGTTACAATGCACCATAGCCACCAAGCTACCGTCAGGTGTGGTCACCATATCAATCATTTCATTTGGCTTGCTGAGTTCTTTTTCCAAAACAATCATAGAAAATGAAGAAGTGCCGGCAGAGACATTACCTGTACGCTGCTTAACAGCATTTGTAGCTGTCATTCCAGTACCAGCATCACCTTCTGGAGGACAAACAGGAATCCCAGCCTTCAAATGGCCAGAAACATCTAATTTAGAAGCTCCTTCTGCAGTCAAGAATCCAGCGTTATCACCAGCTACCAAGACTTTAGGAAGAATATCCTCCAATTTCCATGAAAAGCCATAAGGTTCAACCAATTTATTGAATTTCTCTACCATGGCAGCATCATAATTCTTGGTTTGTGGATCGACAGGAATCATTCCTGAGGCATCGCCAACACCCAAGACCTTCTTACCTGTAATCTGCCAATGAATATAGCCAGCCAATGTCGTCAGATAATCGATTTCCTTTACATGAGGCTCTCCATTTAATATAGCTTGATACAAGTGGGAAATACTCCAACGCAGCGGAATATTATAGACAAAAAGCTTGGAAAGTTCAGCTGCAGCCTTACCTGTATTGGTGTTACGCCAGGTTCTGAAAGGAACCAATATTTCATTTCCCTTGAAAGGAAGATAGCCATGCATCATGGCACTGATACCAATAGCACCTAAACTCTCGATTTCAGTCTCATACTGTTCCCATACATTCTTACGCAAATCTGCATAACAATCCTGGACTCCTTTCCAGATAGCTTCAATGCTGTAAGTCCAAAGGCCATCGATCAGCTGATTTTCCCATTCATGACTACCCTGAGCTATAGGCTTGTGCTCCTGGTCTATTAAAACCGCCTTGATACGGGTAGAGCCAAATTCTATGCCGAGAACTGCTTTTCCAGCCTGTATTAGTTCTTTTGCAGTCATAATCAGCAAAGTGCTTTATTCAACAAATAATAAATCTCATTCAAACGAAGTTCCTTCTTGAAAGCAGGGATCGTAGTATCCTTGTCAATATGAACCATTTCAATTCCTGTCATTACTGCGAAATCGTCCCAATACTCAGGAGTGATATCATAACTGAAACAAGAATGGTGAGTTCCACCAGCCAGTATCCATGCAGCTGCACCAATTTCAAAATTAGGTTGAGGAATCCATAGAGCAGATGCTACAGGTAATTTAGGCAATGGTTTTGGCTTTATGCATTCCACATCATTTACAATTAAACGGAAACGATTACCCAAGTCTACAATTGTAGCAGTAACACCAGGACCTACCTTAGATGTGAAGACCAGACGTGCGGTCTGCTCCTTACGCACACCGATACCCAAGAAATGGACTTCCAATTTAGGCTTGTTAGCTGCAATAAGTGGACAAACTTCCAACATGTGACTCTGCAGGATAGAGCTGCGGTCGCCATCGAAGTTCAGGGTATAGTCCTCCAGGAAGCTACATCCGGTGGTAAGACCCTGCGTCATGACCCAGACTGTACGATAGAGGCAAGCACTCTTCCAGTCGCCTTCTGCACCGAAGCCATAACCCTCTGCCATCAGGCGCTGAGAAGCCAAGCCAGGAATCTGGTCGAAGCCCTTGAACTTCGGATCATTGATGTCACGAGTACCCAAGTCGTCGAAGTTGGTAGTGAATCCCTTAGCCCCTTTTGCCTTCAGGATGGCACGCAGTGCCAGCTCAGCCTTAGCTGCATTCCAGACTTTCTTGGCAGCCTTGGTGGTAGGATCCAGGATTTCCGGACCGCACTCATATTCCTTGTGGTACACCTCTACCAGGGCATCCACATCTTCGTCCTTCACATTCTTCCAGTAATCTATCAGCTCAGAAACTGGGGTATAATCCACATGGTAGCCCAGACGCTGCTCAAATTCAACCTTATCGCCATCAGTAACTGCCACATTGTTCATCTGATCTCCAAAACGAAGAATCAAGCAATCACGAGCATCTGCCACACCTGCAGCAACACGAGCCCAAATAGCAATCTTCTTTTGAACCTTCTCATCCTTCCAGTAGCCTACTACAACCTTTCTGCGAATTCGCATTCGGGTGCAAATATGGCCAAATTCACGGTCACCATGTGCACTCTGATTCAGGTTCATGAAATCCATATCCATAGTTTCCCATGGAATTTCTTCATTATATTGAGTATGGAAGTGCAATAAAGGCTTCTTAAGATCCTGCAAACCCTTTATCCACATCTTAGCAGGAGAAAACGTATGCATCCAGGTAATGACACCAATACACTTATCTTCATTATTGGCAGCTTTCATGACAGCCTCAACCTCTTTAGAAGAATTAGCTGTACCCTTATAAACTACCTTTACAGGTATATTTCCAGAAGCATTCAATCCTTCCACCATTTCCTTTGAATGATTATCAACCTGAACGACTGCATCACCTCCATAAAGTAACTGTGCACCAGTTACCCACCAAATTTCCAAATTTTTAAAAGTGCCCATATTTTATTTAATTAATGATTATTCGGTGTAAATTTAGCAAAAACGGCACACATCGGGAATAAAAAAAACATAAAAAAAAAGATTTTCTACTGAAAGTACATAAAAGCCACTTTATTGAAAAAAAAGATATTCATTTTTTTACTAACTTTACGCCCAAATTTATAAAAACAAAAAACTTATGGACTTTACTACAGCGATAAGTCAATCGGGATTCGAGACCGTTGACTTTGTTATTTTGGTAGCATACATTATCATACTAGTCAGTCTTGGTATGTTTCTGAGCCGCAACAAAAACGGAAAGGAAAAGAGTGCAAATGATTATTTCCTAGCAGGCAACACATTAACCTGGTGGGCTGTGGGTGCTTCATTGATTGCAGCAAACATTTCCGCAGAACAATTTATCGGAATGTCAGGTACAGGCTATGCCGACGGTATAGCAACTGCTGCATATGAGGTCATGGCAGCTGTGACACTGGTAGTCATTGCCAAATTTCTGCTTCCAACCATGATTGAACGGAAAATTTTCACCATTCCACAATTTCTGCGTGAACGTTACAACGATGGTGTAGGTCTTGCCTTTTCCATTCTTTGGCTATTTCTTTATGTTTTTGTCAATCTGACATCTGTAGCTTGGCTTGGTGCCTTAGCGATAGAACAGATTCTGGGGCTTCAAGGCATCATGGTCAGCATAGGGGGTTATATGGTCAGCATACGTATGATTATCATCATTTTGCTCTATGTAATTGCCGGTCTCTATTCTATCTATGGTGGTTTGGCATCAGTAGCATGGACAGATGTTCTTCAAGTCACCTTCCTGATTGGTGGTGGTCTGATTACTGCATATGTAGCTTTGGCAGAAATGGGTGATGAATTAGGAACTGGTGCTTTCGGTGCACTATCCCAAATGTATACTGACCTTACTACTGGCTCTCATGTTACCGACACACATTTCCATCTGGTTATTCAGGAGAGTCATAATGCCAGTGCATTTGCCAATGTACCAGGTATTGCTGCTGTAGTAGGTGGTGTTTGGCTGACAAACTTGGGCTATTGGGGATTCAACCAATACATTATCCAGAAAGGTCTGGCTGCAAAAAGCTTGGATGAAGCAAAGAAAGGTCTGCTTTTCGCTGGATTTCTTAAAATCTTAATTCCATTCATTGTAGTACTTCCTGGTATATGTGCCTATTATATCATGAATAATCCTGAAATGTTCAGTGGACTTGACCTTCATGGTAAAATCAATGTGTCGGACGACGCTTATCCTTGGCTAGTACGCAACTTTACTCCAACGGGTATCAAAGGTCTTTCATTTGCGGCTCTTACCGCAGCTATTATTTCCTCTTTGGCTTCCATGTTCAACAGTACCTCCACCCTATTTACCATGGATATTTACAAAAAGTATATCAACAAGGGGGCTAAAGACCACTCTCTAGTAAAGGTGGGACGAATCACAGCTGTTGTAGCACTGGTCATAGCTCTCTTTGCTGTTAAGCCTTTGCTGGGCAGCTTAGACCAAGCTTTCCAGTATATCCAGGAATATAGCGGCTTCATCTATCCAGGTATTATTACAGTATTTGGATTGGGACTGCTTTGGAAGCGTGCATCTTCAACTGCAGCTGTTTGGACTGCTATTGCTACCATTCCATTGGGCTTCATTTTCAAAATGGTATTTCCAGATGTAGCATTCCAGCTCCGTGCAGGTTATATCTTCATCATCCTTCTTACCATGTTTGTTATTATATCATATCTTGATAAGAAGTTTGTCAATTGCGAACGACCAGAAGAAAAAGACCAAAAACAAATGCTTATGTGGGCCAAGATATTAGGAGGGCTAGGCATTTTCTTCATCGTAATGGCTTTAGTCGTAATGATTCTAGGAGCGATGAATCCAACAGCAGATCCAGAAACCAATTTCATTGCATATCTGAACGACATTGGATTCCAAGCCTTCATCTTCTTTGGCGTTTTAGTAGGCCAGTCAGCTATTTGGCTGAAATCCAACTCTCTCGACAAAGTAAAAGACGAAAAGGCATTACCTATACGTTTGGATTTATTTGCCACTACTCGTGGCTTTACCATCGGTACAATTGGTATTTTGGTAATTACAGCTATTCTTTATATTGCATTGTGGTAAAATTATGCTGGAAGATTTAAAAGAAAAAGTATTTCAGGCCAATCTTGACTTAGTCAGACAAGGTCTAGTCATTTTCACCTGGGGAAATGTGTCTGGTATAGACCGTGAAAAAGGTTTGGTCGTCATCAAGCCAAGTGGTGTCAGCTATGACACCATGAAAGCTTCTGACATGGTTGTAGTTTCCCTTGAAACAGGTAAAGTCGTAGAAGGAGATTTAAACCCTTCATCCGACACACCTACTCATTTGGTATTATATCGTGCCTTTCCGAACATCCTAGGTGTAGTACATACCCATTCTACTTATGCAACTGCATGGGCACAGGCTGGGTGTGACATTCCTAACATTGGTACGACACATGCTGATTATTTCTACAAGGACATTCCTTGTACACGAGACATGACAGAGACAGAAATAAAAGGCGATTATGAGTTGGAAACAGGAAATGTCATAGTAGAACGTTTCCTAAAAGACACCATTAACCCAGATCATACTCCAGGAGTCCTGGTTAAGAACCATGGTCCTTTTTCCTGGGGGACAAGTCCCGCAAATGCTGTCTATAATGCCAAAGTAATGGAACAATGTGCCAAGATGGCCTTCATTTCCTACTCTGTAAACCCAGAGACTAGCATGAACCCATTTTTAATAGAAAAGCACTATATGCGAAAGCATGGTCCAAACGCATACTACGGCCAAAAGAAAAAATGAAGCGACTTATCATATTTGATCTGGATGGGACTTTGCTGAATACTATCGCAGATCTGGCAAACAGTACAAACTATGCCTTGGAACAGCTAGGCATCAATGCACACCCTTTAGAAAGTTTCAACACATTTGTAGGGAATGGCATACGTAAACTGTTTGAGCGTGCATTGCCCGTAACAGTAAGGACTCCAGAAATGGTGGAAAAGGTACGTAGCCTGTTTATTCCCCACTATGACATTCACAACATCGATAAAACCACTATTTATCCTGGAATTACCGAGTTGTTGACTACCCTACAAGATAGAGGAATAAAAATAGCAGTAGCCTCCAACAAGTACCAGAAGGCTTCTGAGAAATTAATGAAGCACTATTTCCCCAATATACAATTCTGTGGAATCCTGGGGCAACGAGAAGGTATTCCCGTAAAGCCGGATGCATGCATTGTTAATGAAATTCTGAAAATAGCTGATGCTCCTGCTGAAAGTGTTCTTTATGTAGGAGACTCAGGTGTGGACATGCAAACTGCCAAGAATGGTCAGGTAGAAAGTGTTGGTGTAACCTGGGGGTTCCGCCCCTTAGCAGAACTGCAAGCCAACGGAGCCCAACACATTATCAACAAACCAGAAGAATTAGTTGAACTTATTTAAATATGAAAGATTCTTTGATCATAGTTTCAGGAGGCATGGACTCCATCACCTTGCTATATGAATATGCCGACCAAATAGCATTAGGCATCTCCTTTGACTATGGAGCCAATCACAATAAGAATGAGATTCCTTTTGCTAAATTACATTGTGAACGCCTAGGCATCAAACATCTGGTAATCCCTCTGGATTTCATGCATCAGTATTTCAAATCTTCCCTATTAGAAGGTGCAGATGCAATCCCTGAAGGCCACTACCAAGATGATAATATGAAAAGTACAGTAGTACCATTCCGAAACGGAATCATGCTATCCATAGCTTGTGGCATTGCAGAAAGCAATGGCCTTAAAAAAGTTATGATAGCCAACCATGGTGGTGATCATGCCATTTATCCAGACTGTCGCTCCGGGTTTATTCAAGCTATGTCATCCGCAATGGAAAATGGCACCTATGACCATATTGTAATCAATGCTCCATACACTTCTCTCACAAAGACAGACATTGCAAGACATGGCAAGAAACTTGGCATAGATTATACAGAGACTTGGTCTTGTTACAAGGGAGGGGAAAAGCATTGTGGAAGCTGTGGTACCTGCATAGAACGAAAAGAGGCACTACGGGATGCCGGCATTGAAGACCAGACAGAATATCTTATACCCTAAAAGGTATAATATGCCCATCAGTGGTCCGCTGAAGAGCAGGGACTTCCTCATCTATCAAGCCAATTAAATAAACTTCATACCCGTCAACCGCATACAGGCTATCTGATTCTATGGTTATACTAAATGAATCGATAGCCTTTATGCGTTTCAATGGATATAGGGTTTCCAATTTTTCTTTTGCTCCCTTTTCACATGCAGCAAGTAAATCTGCATCTTCATTGGGAAGAAACCTGCGGAAAGTTACGAATTCATCTCCCATATTTTACGGTAAATCCTCTTTAACATCTTCATATGCCCACAAAAGATTTCCAAGAGCAGCATCCAGATAATCAGAGAAACAGTTGTCAGCCAAGTCGAATTCCTTCTCAAAATCTTTATTAAAGATTCGAATCTTACACACCTTGCCTTGAATGATAGCTTTCAGGAGGCTCTCGTTCACACGGACTAAAATACCTGTCAGTCCATTTTCACGGATAACCTTCTTGGCTTTCATTTCCATATTCACATCTTCAGACATGGCTAGCAGGATAGTATAATCTTCATCACGGTTCAGGACCTTCAGTTCCTCCGACTTAAGATTCTTCTCCACAATACCTACGCTGATGAAATAATTAAGCATATCACGACCTGCATCTTTCGTCAAGCCTAAAGCTAAACCGAAACTATCATCAGCAATACTCTTTAAAAGCAGATTCTCAGCGTAAATTAACCTATAATTACCATCCAGAATCTGATTATTAAACACGACTTTCTGTGCAGGGCAAGTAAAAGCCACTGCAATAAAAACCATCAGTAAAGCTAATCTTTTCATGGTATCCCACCCGTTTTAAAATTCCTCTTTGCAAATATAAATAAAAAACTTAAAAATTGCAAAATATGTCTTAAAAATGCAAAAGAAAAATATCGATGATTTCTCCTGTTAAAAAAGTGATATACCCGTATAAAAAGTGTAAATAAATTTTACTTTGAAAGATGAAGATTGACTATAAAGCGATTATTAAAGGATAGTTAGCTGAAAAAAAATGCCAAGCTAGGGAAAAATTTTTCTCTAACTAGAGAAATTTGTGGTGCTCCAAAAGGTATTAAGTCATTAAGGTCATTAGTCATTATGTCATTAAGGTTTCAAAGGCATTTTTGTCAAAAAAAAAACAGACTGAACCTCCTGGCTATTTCAAGTTTTCACAACCCATAAAAAGGTACTGTGATTTAGGGGAAGGAGATAAAAGGAATTGCACAACATATCTCCCATCTTTTCGGAGGATTCGATAATCTGCAGTTTTATTATATCCCTTAGAACAAAAGTAATTCCATCGGCTAACTGACATTTCAGAAAAATCAAAGCTTTCCTTATTCCTCCGAACTATAAATTTTGCAGCACCAGCATCTTCCTCTGCAAAAACATCACCACTAACATAACGGATACCAGCCAGAGTCAAGTCTGAAAGCTGTCCAATAGGCTCAGTACTATCATCTTTTACTGCACCAGCAAGCCTACGGACGAGAGCGACATCTTTCCCGTTTAAAACACCCGAAAGAGTGAGATGGGTAACCTTCGACGATAAATCACCCAACTGATCAGCTAACGCACCAGGTTTATTTACCTTAATACTCAAATGTAAATCTCCATCTGAAGGGTAAATATCGGTCAACACACTAGTTGCAAACGGTTCTCTCCATTTTTCTGAGTGGATAATACGATAATAGCCATTACAAAGGCCTCCAAGGCCAAGATTCAAATGCAAGTAATCCCCGTCCATGCCATCACACAGAAAAGCATGATCCCGATTACTAAAAAGCAACGGATGCCCTTCCTTCAAATTCCTCTCTGCGATATCTAACAACTGCCTATCGGTCAAATTCACACGCAATTTACAGGACAAAGCCATATTATAATTATTAACCAATACTGGTTTCATATTATGCGTGCTGGCAACCGTGTTCCTTAAACCATAATGAGCCTTAACGGAATTCCCTATTTCCGCTATCAGCTTAGCTGGAGAGTCAGCCTTCTCTGAATGATAAAATGCTACCAATTGAGCCAAAGCCACTGGAACACATCCAGCCAAAGCATGCTGACCAGCTGACAATTCTGGACAAAAAGCATTATAAGGTGAATGCTGTCCCCAACCTGTTTTCAAAAGAGGGGCATATTTAGCCTTCCTGTCATTTACTTCAAGCTTCTGTCCGGTATTAATATGATGAAGCAATTTCTCATAATACCCTAAGATTTTGGTAACAGCGGTATCCGTTTTCCAGGAAGCATCGGAACCATAGGCTAAAACCAAATTGCCATCAAGGGACTTTCGATAAGCAGTATCAGCCAAAATGATGAATTTGTTTTCTTCATAATTCGTCAGGACTTTCAATCCCTGACGAGATTCCACAACATCCCAATAAGAAACATTCACCCCCTGACTCTGGAAGAATGCAGAGGCGTATTGCTGCTCGTGAGAACCCCCTTGACAGGAGAAGCATAGCATGAGAAAGATGAACAGAAGATTTTTCATTTTTCCTTCCAAAATTTTTCGGTTGCTTCATTTGCCTCTTGCTCCCGAATGAATTTCATGGCATGCTCATAATGGAGGGAGTTGGGGTATTTCTTCCGTTCTTCCTCCGGCAAAGCCTTGACGTACCGTTTATAATATTCCAGCGCTTTCTTGGTGTCTGTAGGTTCAAATGTCTGCCCCAGCAGGTTCAGCAAGCCGAAACGGTTGGGGTTAATTCTCAGCATTTTAAGCAGTGCCTCTTCATAACGAGGATTCCATTTGGGATAGACCCGGATGAAGCCGGTGTACATCCAGTTCAAGGTACTGTCGGATGGGACGGTCAAATCTTCCACCTGCTCCATGTACTTGATGGCATCATCTTTCCACGAGGTTCTGGCACCGGCAACAGCCAGATAATAAAGCAGGGTGACATTCTCCGGGTCGGTAGGCCGAGCCCTTTCCAGATAATGATGAGCGGCATAGTAGTCCTGCTCCGCAAAATGAGAAACGCCCTTGAAGTAGAGGGTATAAAAACTATGGTCTCCTGCAGCCTCCAGCGCCTTGTACCGCTGAATGGCTTCCTTGTATCGGTTTAAACGGAAATAAGCCTCCGCATTGTTCTGGTTGATGCGCAGGTTTGTGGTATCTTTCTCCCTGTATCTCTCGGTCAGTTTCAAGGCATCTTCATAGTTCTTTTCTTCGATGAGCAAGGAGCTGAAAGCGTCTACGGTGGAAAAATCATCAGGATTCAGTTCGTAAGCTTTCGAATAGCCCATGAAGGCATAGTCGAACTCTCGTTTGCTGTAGTAGCAGTTGCCCAAAAGCCTATAAGCGATGGCATCGGTACTGTCGGCCTCCAGCATCTGATGGCAGTAGTTCACCCCTTTATCGTAGTTGCCCAACTGCATCTCCAGTCTTACCAACTGCCGCTGAATCTTCCTGTCCCCCGGATTCAGGGCCAAGGCCCTCTCATACACTCGGATAGCCTTCACGGTCTGGTTGCACGCCCTATACCCATCGGCTATCTTCATGAGGTACTTGACCTCATCACCAGCCTTTTCCACCTCCTTATCCAGCAGCTGGACAGCCAAGGAATAGTTGCACTCCAACAAAGCATCCTGCAGCTCCACGGGGAGTTGTGTTTGAGCCCCCACCCGCAGGAAAGGGATCAGAAGAAAGAAAAGGCAAAAAAGATGTTTCATGACCTGTGATTATTTTCAGCGCAAATATAATTATTTATTTCTTTTTTTTGCTACTTTTGCATTGTGCAAAAAATAAAAGAAAGAATAAACATTAAACATAAGGACCGCATATTCATTATTGCTGTCCTTCTTTTAACAGTCGGCATCTATCTGTATCTCCTTAAAAATGAGGTGAAAAACGAGCCATTCCAGCATTACCCTCCCATTGAGACTAAACTGATAGAGCGTACAGAAAGATTTATTGAAAGACAAGCCTTGCGGGATGACCAGTTTGGCTTATATATTTATGACCATACGAGTGATGAAGTGTTTTATGCAAGGAATGAATCACAGTTAATGCCACCAGCTTCATGCACCAAACTGGTAACTGCCATATCCAGCATAAAGAGATTCGGCATTGACCATACATTTAAAGATTCTCTTTTTTATCAAGGTCATATAGAAAATGGAATTCTTTATGGAGATCTCTTAATAAAGGCTGATGCCGATCCGGCACTATGGGATTTCAAAGATATGACAGATGCCATAAAAAGCATGGGTATCCAAACCATCTATGGCACTATCAACTTAAGACTATCTTTGAAAGAACCCATGAAAATGCATGAAAGCTGGGGACGCAATGATATGAGAATCAGCGACCTGCCAATATTATTTCAAGGAGAGAGGGCCATAAAAAACAGGTTCAAAAAAGAGATAGAAGCACAAGACATCTATATTAATGAAAAAGCCCCTATTGCGACTCAACCTAATAAACTTAATTATATCACGGCAATTAGTCATAGCCTACATGAGATACTTACCCCTATGGTCCTATATAGTGACAACATCTATGCACAATGTATATGGACATCACTAAATAGTCTATATTGCAAGTTTACTCCTAATCAGGAATTTCCACAGGATTACCTATTTGATTTCATTGGGAAAGAGCTGCAAATGCCATACTATCTCTACACGCTGAGTGATGCATGTGGCTTATCTCCTGAAAACAGGTTAAGTCCAAAGTTCCTGACAGAATTACTTCATTGGGCTTACAATCAGGAAAATATCCGAACTTTTTTAATCGATGAAGCATTACCCATTCCTGGTGATTCAGAACGAAAAGGTTCCTTACACTGGCGTATGGAGCGAAGTCCTGCTGCAGGTAAAGTTTTTGCAAAGACTGGTACATTAAACAGATTAAAGACAACGGCACTAGCTGGATATCTTCTCACAGAAAACGGGCACTTACTGGTCTTTGCCATCATGAATAAGAATATGAATTTAGAAGACAGCAGGAAGTTCCAAGACCAGCTCTGTATTGAATTAACAAGGCCATAAAATAAGCCATGAAGGATTTTGCTGCCATAGACTTTGAAACAGCCAACAATGAAAGAACAAGTGTTTGCTCTGTAGGAGTGGTCATCGTCCGGAATGGTAGAATTATTGACTCTTTCTATTCCCTCATCCAACCAGAACCAAACTATTACACTTATTGGTGTTCTCAAGTGCACGGATTAACACATGAGGACACAGACAATGCCCCTGTTTTCCCTGTCGTTTGGAAACACATAGCAGAAAAGCTTAAACTATCTCCAGAAGAAGCCACAGAGTTAGGAATAGAGACACTCCCTTTAGTAGCCCATAATAAAGCCTTCGACGAAAACTGCCTTAAGGCTGTTTTTCGCTGTTATCAAATGGATTATCCAGATTACAAATTTTATTGTACACTCCAACAATCCCGTAAGATATGGAAAGGAGGCAGCCACACTTTAGATGCGGTTGCCTCTCGTTGTGGTTATGAATTAAAGAATCATCACCATGCCTTAGCTGATGCTGAAGCATGTGCTAGAATTGCCCTTCAAATTCTATAAATCATTATTGTCCCTACTTTTTATCCATCATCAAATACCTGCACCGTCAACAAAAGTAGGCATTTCCAATGCTTTCGTCTGCAAGATTCTTGAATATGGAGGGACATCATGAGTCAACCAGATATTACCACCTACGATTGTATCATGTCCAATTCTCACTCTACCCAAAATAGATGTATTGGAATAAACTGTTACATTATCCTCCAAAATAGGATGACGAGGAATATCCATAGGAATTCCATCTTGGTCATATTTAAAATTACGGGCACCTAAAGTCACACCCTGGTATAGCACTACATGTTTACCAATAACAGCAGTGGCACCAATTACAATACCCGTTCCATGGTCAAAGCAGAAATATTCACCGATTTTTGCTGCAGGATGGATGTCCACACCAGTCTTACTATGAGCTATTTCTGTAAGCAACCTAGGCAGCAATGGGATACCCAATTCATGTAAGGCATGTGCAGTCCTATAATAGAGCATAACAGTAGTCAACGGATAACAAAGAATCACTTCTTCCACACTTTCTACAGCTGGGTCATTTTCACTAACAGCTGCAACATCTGTGTGCAGAAGGTCAATTATTTCGTCCAATTGGAGCATAAACCCTTCCACTACCTTTATCTCATCCACAGAGTGCACATTTCGGAGCAAATCCGAAAGGACATCCTTTATGTAGACCCGGACATCAGAACGTGTTTCTGCAAACTTTGGAAAAGTTGCATCACGAATCAATGAAACCAAGTTCTTCAATTGCTCTCTAACCGATGTATATCTCATGACAAATTAACCAAATATCCCTGTTGACAAATAGCGTTCTCCAGTATCAGGTAATAATGCAACAATCATTTTACCCGCATTTTCCGGCTGTTTAGCCAGATTATATGCAGCATGGAAAGCTGCACCTGAAGATATTCCGACTAACAGTCCCTTCTCTTTAGCTAAAAAAACAGCACATTCAATGGCCTCCTCATCGCTAACCGTCTGTATCTCATCAACCACAGTTGCATCAAAAGTTTTAGGGACAAAGCCAGCTCCAATACCTTGAATCTTATGTTTTCCAGATTTACCTGTAGAAAGTACTGCTGAACTCTTAGGCTCTACAGCTACCACTTTAACTTGGGGGTTATGAGCCTTTAAAGATTTACCCACTCCACTTACTGTACCACCTGTTCCTACTCCTGCTACAAATATATCTATCTTTCCATCTGTATCTTTCCAAATCTCCTCACCAGTGACCTTCTCATGAGCTGCAGGATTAGAAGGATTTACGAACTGCCCTAATATAACAGATCCTGGAATTTCATTTTTCAATTCCTCTGATCGACGAATTGCTCCATTCATCCCTTCTGATGCAGGAGTGAGTTCAAGTTCTGCCCCATAAGCTTTCAATAGATTCCTTCGTTCTAGACTCATACTTTCTGGCATCGTCAAAATTACTTTGTACCCTTTCACTTTGCTTACCCATGCCAGACCTACACCTGTATTTCCACTAGTAGGCTCTATTATCGTAGAACCTGGTTTCAAAAGTCCCCTCTTTTCAGCATCTTCAATCATGCTTAGTGCCACACGGTCCTTTACACTTCCACCAGGGTTAAACGATTCTAATTTCACTATTAATCTCGCCTGCTGCCCCGCAAATCCCTTTAATTCCAGAAGAGGGGTATGCCCTATCAGTTCTGTCAACTTCTCGTAAATCATAGTTTCAATTATATTTAAATAAAGAAGACCTCCCAAAAGTAATTGGCCGGTCTTAGATTATAGATTATATTACTCTTATACTATCTCTGTTTAGTTAACCATACCTATTCCATGACAAGGAACAATCATTAATACTCAGAATTGGAACAAAACTATCGCAATTTTTCCAATCTACCAAATAAAAAGGGAATTAATAGTTGTTATCTATATTGCGTTTCATCGCTTCTGTAAAGATCTTAATGTCTTCTATATTCTTGTCTTGTGTCTGAATCAACTCAATACGGTTCATACAGATCTTCTGCATTTTATAGCAAAAATAATACAACCCTATCGCTATGATATTAGCTGCACCAGGTAAGGCTTCCATTGCAAAGCAAATAGAATCATATATTCCATGCATCATGAATGGAATAAACCAGATCAACCATTTGTATTTTCCATATTTCTCCTTATCAAAATGGACAAGAGAATAAAAAAAGCCCATCATTACTGCAAAAGCATAATGACCGGGAACTGCAAATATAGCTCTGGTTACTGCAGTCCCAAGAAATGCATCACCGGAAGCAAAAAGATACTGAATGTTTTCAATCCCTGCAAAACCCATACCTACACAAACTGCATAAACAATCCCATCAAAACGTTCATCAAAATAGGGATTATTCTTCAATAAAAGCCAAAGCATGATCAGTTTAGCTGTTTCTTCAGGTAGAGCTGCATTATAAAAGGCGGTATAAATGCCTTTAAGGACTCCATTCCCATTAAAAATGGTAGTCTGAAAAGGCGCAAGTAAGGCAGAGAACAATATAGTTAATGCTATAGACATAATTCCATACCAAACACCTTTCACCATCATGGACAAGGGCTCTGGATGATTCCTATCCTTATAATAAATAAAAGCTACTAAAAGGAAAGCTGGAAGAATAGCACAGAAAATAATAATCAAAACATAAGGTGTCATATGCTCTAAATATCTGCCTGTTAACAAAACAGGGAATGGACATAATGTTCATTCCCTGTTCTTTATTTCAAGGATTTAACTTGCTAAGGATTATTTCAGCTTAGTATAGCCATACTTTGCAGTGCAGCCCAGTTCTTCCTCGATACGGATAAGCTGGTTGTACTTAGCCATACGGTCTGTACGAGACAGAGAACCAGTCTTAATCTGACCAGAGTTAGTAGCTACTGCGATGTCAGCGATGGTAGCATCCTCTGTTTCACCAGAACGGTGAGAAGTTACAGTAGTATAACCGTGACGGTGAGCCATATCGATAGCCTCCAGAGTCTCGGTCAGAGAACCAATCTGGTTAACCTTAATCAAGATAGAGTTTGCAGCACCCATCTGGATACCCTTCTGCAAGAACTTAGTGTTAGTTACGAACAAGTCGTCACCTACCAACTGGCACTTGCTTCCAACCTTCTCGGTCAGTTTTACCCAGTTCTCCCAGTCGTTCTCATCCAAACCATCCTCGATAGAGTCGATAGGATAAGTGTCGATCAGGTGCTCCAAGAATGCGATCTGCTCAGCAGCAGTAAGCTTCTTACCGTTAGGATCCTTCTGCTTACCGTTCTTCAGCTGCTTGTAGTCGTAGAACCACTCACCATTCTCCTGAACAGCGAACTCAGAAGCAGCGCAGTCCATAGCGATCTTAACATCCTTACCTGGCTCATAACCAGCAGCCTTGATAGCGTCGCAGATGATAGTCAGTGCATCCTCGATACCATCCAGAGCAGGAGCGAAACCACCCTCATCACCTACTGCGGTAGACAAACCACGCTTCTTCAAAAGCTTAGCAAGGTTGTGGAATACCTCAGCACCTACGCGAACTGCCTCACGGATAGATGGAGCAGATACTGGACGGATCATGAACTCCTGGAATGCGATAGGAGCATCAGAATGAGAACCACCATTGATGATGTTCATCATAGGAACAGGCATGGTATAAGTGTTGCAACCACCGATATAACGGTACAGTGGCAAACCCAGTGCGTTAGCAGCAGCCTTAGCAGCAGCCAGAGATACACCCAGGATAGCATTTGCACCCAGCTTGCTCTTAGTAGGAGTTCCATCCAGAGCCAGCATCTTATAGTCAAGAGCACGCTGATCAAATACGCAGTCGCCTACCAATGCAGGAGCGATAACTGTGTTCACATTCTCAACAGCCTTCAGGGTACCTTTACCCAGGTAACGGTTCTTGTCACCGTCGCGAAGCTCCAAAGCCTCGTTCTCACCGGTAGAAGCACCTGATGGAACAGCAGCACGGCCCAATACACCATTTTCCAATACTACGTCAACCTCTACGGTTGGATTACCTCTTGAGTCGAGGATCTCTCTTGCGTGAATTTTCTGAATCTTCATAATTACCTTGTATAAATTATATGTTAATCTTTATAATTCCGTGCAAATGTAATGAAAAAACTTATGGTTGCCAAGTTAAACTTCAGTTTTTTCAATGTATAGCATGTATTCATTAAAGTTTTAAAGTGCAGGGCATACAACTTAAAGAAAAAAACACTACCTTTGCCGCCGTTAAGACAAAGGGGTGCCTTTTTAAGGCTGAGATCATACCCTCTGAACCTGATACCATTAGTATGGTCGTAGGGATTGGATTACATCTCATTTCTAGCATGTGTTCTGCATGCACCTCATGTCTTTTCCATCATGTTTAATGTAATAAATAAGGAAAAGAATGAAAAACAATTTTCTACCATTCATCGCTCTGCTTACCGTGGCATCGGTGAGCGTATCGGCACAAGAGCTGGGCTCTGCACATCCCACTTATCCGGATTCCCTGAGAACTTATAAACTGGATGAAGTGGTGATTACCTCTACCCGTGCCACCGAAACTACTCCTATAGCTTATACCAATGTGGGTAAAGAGCAACTAAAAAAGGTGAACAACGGGCAGGACTTACCTTACCTGCTCAGCATGACTCCCAGTGCCATAACTACCAGTGATGCGGGAGCTGGTATAGGCTACACCACCCTGCGTGTGCGTGGTACCGATGGCACCCGAATCAACGTAACTGCCAACGGTATCCCTATCAACGATGCGGAAAGTCACAATGTGTTTTGGGTGAACATGCCCGACCTGGCATCGAGCGTGAAAGACATTCAGGTGCAACGTGGAGCCGGAACCTCCACCAACGGTGCTGGAGCTTTTGGAGCCTCCATCAACATGGTCACTACGGACTACTCTACCGAACCTTATGCGGAATTTGCAGGGAGCTACGGTTCCTTCAATACGCACAAGGAAACCGTAAAGGTGGGTACGGGCTTGTTCAACAACCACTGGTCGTTCGATGCCCGTCTGTCCAACATCGGTACGGATGGCTACCTGGACCGTGCCACCGTAGACCTAAACTCCTTCTACCTCCAGGGAGGATACTACAACGGAGGTACTACACTCCGACTGATTTCCTTCGGTGGTAAGGAGCGCACTTACCATGCCTGGAACTATCCCGGCAAAGAAGAAATGGCACTCTACGGACGTACCTACAACAGCTGCGGATATATGTATACCGACGAGAAAGGTGTAGACCATTTCTACAAGGACCAGACGGACAACTATACCCAAATGCACTATCAGTTGCTCTGGGACCAGGTATTCACCAATCAGCTGGACCTGAATGTAGGCTTACATTACACCAAGGGAGACGGATATTATCAGGAATACAAACGGAAAGCCTACCTGGAATCCTACGGACTGGAAACCAGCGATGACATTTACCGTTCAGACCTGGTACGCAAGAAAGACATGGACAACTGGCTGGGTGGTGCCATCTTCAGCCTGAACTACCATACCGAAAAGCTGAGTGCCAGCCTAGGTGGTGGATTAAACAAATACAATGGTCTCCATTTCGGTAATGTGCTGTGGGTGAAGACTCCAGCCGGAGCTAATCTGGATGCCGAACATGAGTATTACCGGAATGAGGCAAACAAGGTTGACGGGAACATCTATGCCAAGATGGACTATAGCTTCAGCAGTGCCTTAAACGGCTATGTAGACCTGCAATTCCGTCATATAGACTACAAGATAAAGGGAGTAAACGACAAATATAATTGGGATGCCGGAGCCATGCAAAACCTGGATCTGCATGAGAAGTTCAATTTCTTCAATCCAAAACTAGGTATCAACTACCATGTCAAGAACCACCGGCTCTTTGCCAGCTGGAGCGTGGCACACAAAGAGCCTACCCGGAACAACTACACTGACGGTTATTTCACCGAGCTGCCCAAGGCAGAACGCATGTTCGACTATGAATTAGGCTACAACTACCTGTCATCTGTATTCAGTGCAGGAGCCAACCTCTATTTCATGGACTACAAGAACCAGTTGGTACTTACCGGTGAGCTGAACGAAATAGGTGAAGCTGTGAGCAACAATGTTCCAGACAGCTACCGTGCAGGTGTGGAGCTGATGGCTGCCCTAAAGCTGCCTTTCGGTTTCGGATGGGATGTGAATGCCACCTTCAGCAAGAACCGCATCAAGAACTTTACAGAACGATTATATACAGAAGACGGGAAACACTATATCGACATCAATCAAGGCAATACCCATATCGCCTTCTCTCCAGACCTCATCTTCAACAACCGGTTCAGCTATACCTACAAAGGATTTGAAGCTAGCCTACAGAGCCAGTACGTGAGCAAGCAGTACATGAGCAATGCGAACATAGAAGCAGAAACCATGGACAGCTACTTTGTTTCCAACCTGGATTTAAGCTACACCTTTAAACTCCCTCATATTAAAAGAGCGACCATAGGTGTAACCATCTACAACCTGTTCAATGAGGAATACGAGAACAACGGTTGGGCTGCTGCCAACTACTCAGGTACGGCAGACAACTACACCCGTATAAGCTATACTGGATATGCAGCACAAGCTGGAACAAATTTCTTGGCACACTTATCATTAAGTTTTTAATAGGAAGATATGGATTTAGACCAAATACTGGAAATAGCGGGAACTATTATAGGGCTATTTTACTTATATTATGAGTATAAGGCCAGTATGCTAGTATGGATTGCAGGTATAATTATGCCTGCAATCTCATTATTCGTATACTACAGGCATGGGCTTTACGCAGACTTCGGCATCAATATTTACTATTTGCTTGCTGCAATTTATGGCTGGATAGTGTGGAAATATGGAAAGAAAAAGAATGAAAAGTTCCTGCCTATTACACATACCCCTCAGAAACTTTATCCTGTTTTAGTTCTGGTATTCGTCCTATCCTTTTTGGGGATAGGATATGTATTAATAAACCATACTGACAGCAATGTACCTTGGTGGGATAGTTTTACCACTGCCTTAAGTATAGTAGGCATGTGGATGCTTGCCCGTAAATGGTTGGAGCAATGGATTGCATGGATTCTTGTAGATGCGGTCAGCTGTGGTCTATATATTTATAAAGGAGTTTATTTCTACTCTGGTCTTTATGGAATCTACACTGTCATAGCAATATTCGGTTATTTTGAATGGAAACGTAAAATGAAAGAGACCTTATGAATCCCTATATTTTCCAACCAGAAGCCATCGTATTAGATGCTGGTGATTATCCTGTGCATCAGATACCTAAACAACTATTAAAAGCTGTTCCTAAAGTAATTTGTTGTGATGGCGCAGCCTTACAATTCATACAGGATGGCAATGTTCCTTGGATAATTATTGGCGACGGAGATTCACTGACAACTACAATTAAAGAAGAATACTCTCTCGTCTATAGGCACATACAGGAACAAGACACAAATGACCAGACCAAAGCAATAAGATACTTACATCAACACAGTATAAATAGTATTGCCATCCTTGGTGCCACAGGAAAACGAGAAGACCACACTTTAGGTAATATCAGCCTGCTAGTAGATTATATGAAGGAGGGGCTAGATGTACGTATGTATACCGACCATGGCGTTTTTATTCCATGCAATGGAATAACCTGCTGGGAAATCCCCGTTGGTACACAAGTTTCCATTTTCTCATTTGGGGCAAAAGATTTAAAAGGATATGGATTACAATATCCTTTATCTGATTTTACCAATTGGTGGCAAGGGACCTTAAATGAGGCTATTGCAGCCAGTATTACCATTCAAGGAGAAGGATATTATCTGTTATTTTTTAAATATTGATAAGTTTTCTTACCTTTCATATAATATTCCCATATCAAAAAATGGGTTGAGCGTTCTGGAATACACTTTAGAACCGTAGTTCTCATGTTTTCATCACGGTCGGATTGAAAGTGAATTTTGAGTTTCTGGAACTCTCTACGAGCTTTTAACACTGCAGAAAAATGGCCAAAATCAAATCTCAGCAAAAACCGGAATGCAGCTACATAATCTAACAAACAGCGAACGAACATAACAGGCTTCAAGTCATTTTCTGGTAAATTCTTATATAGCATAAGAAGATTATTCCTAAAGTTAAGGAAAGTCTTTCTAGGACTTTCTTTTAAAGTTGCTGCCCCTACATGGTAAACAACACTTTCAGGGATACAAACAATTCCTCTATTTCTACTTCGCAGCCTCCAGCATAAGTCTATTTCCTCCATATGCGCAAAAAAACGCGAATCCAAACCTCCTACTTGTCTATAATCATTCAAACGAATAAACAAAGCAGCTCCTGTAGCCCAAAAGATAGAACAAATACTATCATATTGCCCTAAATCCTCTTCCACAGTACCAAATACTCTTCCACGACAAAAAGGATAGCCATATCTGTCAATAAATCCCCCTGCTGCTCCCGCATATTCAAAACTCTTCTTATTTCTCCAGGAACGCAATTTTGGCTGACATGCTGCAACTTCTGGATGTGCATCCATATAAGATAAAAGAGGCTGAAGCCAGTTTGGAGTTACATCAACGTCAGAGTTCAAAAGGACTGCATATTCTGCATCAATTTGAGCCAAAGCCCGATTATAACCTTCTGCAAAACCGTAATTCTTATCAAGACTAATTACACGTACAGTGGAGAATTCTTTTTGCATTACAGGAATTGTATCATCAGATGAAGCATTATCTGCAACAATAACCTCTATGCCCTCCCCTTTGGAACATGAAAGGACTGTAGGCAGGAACTTACGAAGCATGTCGACTCCGTTCCATGTAAGAATAACAACTGCTACTTTCATTATTTTAACTGATTATAGTTGCTTTCAAAGCTGTTTTCTCGACATTGAATTCACCTAACCTAACTTTTACCAATGTATTGTCGTGATATGATTTTGCATCAGCAACTTCGACACGAATATAATTATCGGTAAAACCATGAAATGGCATTCCCGGTTTCGGTTTCTCTAACAGAACAGTCTTTTCCATCCCTATATGACGAGCATAAAACGCCAGAGTCTGCTGTTCGCTCCACTCTAGTAAAAGTTGGGAACGAGTATGACGCTCCTGTGGGGAAACTGTATAAGCAATATTCAATGCCTTTGTTCCTGGACGTTCAGAATAGGTAAACACATGCAATTGAGTCAAATCCAAACTACGTATGAAATCATAACTGTCTTGAAAATAATCAGGAGTTTCTCCACGCGTTCCAACTATAACATCTACCCCAATAAAAGCATCTGGCATCAGGCTTTTAATCTTGCTAATTTTAGCTGCGAAAAGTGAACGATCATAATGACGATGCATTAATTTAAGCACTTCATCAGAACCACTCTGCAAAGGAATATGAAAATGAGGCATGAATGCCCGGCTGCTAGCACAAAACTCTATAATTTCATCTGTTAATAAATCAGGTTCAATAGAGGATATTCTAAAACGCTCTATGCCCTCAACATTATCTAGCTCCTTAATAAGATCCAAAAAAGACTCACCTGTTGTACGTCCAAAATCACCAATATTTACTCCTGTCAATACGATTTCCTTTCCACCTTCAAAGGCCACCTGCTCAGCTTGTTCAACTAGAGACTTTATAGAGGCATTCCGACTACGACCACGAGCTATAGGAATGGTACAGTAGGTACAATAATAGTTACATCCATCCTGAACCTTCAAAAAATATCGGGTTCTATCTCCTCTACTACATGAAGGACTGAAAGTGCGAATATCTTTTGTAGGTACAATAAAAGATTCTCCATGTTCCTTTTTTTTCAAGTTACCCAAAAAAGAAAGAATATCCCCCTTTTGTTCTGCACCCAACACCAAATCAACCCCAGAAATATTTGATACTTCGACTGGTTTCAATTGGGCATAACAACCTGTTACGACGACAAATGCATCCGGATGGTTTTTCACCAATCTATGAATAGCTTGACGACATTTCTTATCAGCGACTTCAGTCACAGAACAAGTATTAACCACACAGATATCAGCCTGTTCACCCTTTCTTGCATTACGTACACCTGCCTCCTTCAGTTTCTTTCCAATAGTAGAAGTCTCTGAAAAATTCAACTTGCAGCCTAATGTATAATAGACAGCCGTTTTATCTTGAAACACTGTAGTATCTATCATGATTCTATTATTTAATTGCAAAGATAGCACAAATAAGACAAAAACGCAAAAAAGTGAGTTTTTTAATACATTGTGTGGGCACACACCCAAAATTTAACATTTCGCAAATATCTAGCTATCAGCTATTTATAAAAAGTTACCAAAAAAACGATAAAAAAAGTTCAAAAAAATGATACAACGTATTAAAAAATACCGTACTTTTGCATCGTTTTAATAAACAAATGATTGTTTTACAGTTTTAAAAGCAAAGAAAATGAAGAAGTTGGTATTTATGTTCGTAGCTATGGCAGCAATGTCTTTCGCTTCTTGTGGTGGTAACGCTCAGGGCGAGGCAGTAGAAGCTGCAGTTGATTCAGTTGCTGAGGCAGTTGAGGAAGTTGTTGCTCCTGTTGATTCAGCTGTTGCTGAAGCTGCTGAGGTAGTTGACTCTGTAGTTGCAGAAGTTGCTGAGTAATTTATTAGTTACGATAGAGGGAATTGAAACCTGTTGGACACAGTCCAGCAGGTTTTTTAATTAATATAAAGATGTATTAAAAAAATCCCTGGAATCCAATGGACTCCAGGGAAACTTATGTTTAATAAACAGACTACAATTGTTTAAGCTTCTTCTTGCTCAGCAACAACCTCATATTTTAGAGTTGCTGTTACATCACGATGTAATTTTACAGGTGCCTCAAAAGATCCTAAAGCCTTAACATCCTTAGCTGCAATAATCTTACGGTCAATCTCAATACCCTGCTTAGCCAATTCATCTGCCAGCATTTGGTTAGTTACTGAGCCATAAACAGCACCAGTAGCACTAACTTTAACAGGGATAGTTAAAGAAACCGCATTAACCTTTGCTGCCAGCTCCTCTGCGTCAGCCTTAATCTTAGCCAACTTATGAGCACGTTGCTTTAAATCTTCTGCCAAAACTTTTTTTGCAGCAGGAGAAGCTATTACAGCAAAACCCTGAGGAATTAAATAGTTACGGCCATAGCCATTTTTTACTTCTACGATATCATCCTTGAAACCAAGGCCGATAACATCCTTCTTCAAAATCACTTCCATACTATTCCTCCTCTTATTTATTTCATCATATCAGTTACGAATGGGAGAAGAGCTAAATGACGAGCTCTTTTCACTGCTTGAGCAACACGACGCTGATACTTCAATGAAGTACCTGTAATACGGCGAGGTAAGATTTTACCCTGCTCATTCAAGAACTTCTTTAAGAATTCAGGATCCTTATAGTCAATATACTTGATGCCGCTCTTTTTGAAACGACAATACTTTTTCTTTTTAACATCCAAAGTAGGTGGAGTCAAATATCTGATTTCTGATGACTGTGCAACTGCCATAATTAATCCTCCTTCTTTTTATTGTTTCTACGCTTTTCAGCATATTCTACAGCATACTTCTCCATCTTAACTGTAAGATAGCGAATTACGCGCTCATCACGGCGGAAGTTTACTTCCAATTTGTCAATCACTGTAGGTTCTGCTTTGAACTCAATCAATTGATAGAAGCCTGTAGACTTCTTCTCAATTGGATAAGCCAACTTTTTCAAGCCCCAATTCTCTTCATTGAGAATCTCTGCACCATTATCGGTAAGAAGAGACTTGAATTTACCTACCGCTTCCTTCATCTGATCATCAGATAAAACGGGAGTCAAAATGAAAACGGTTTCGTATTGATTCATATTACTTTAAATAAATTATTAATATAAATTCGCAAAATGCGGTGCAAAGGTAGTACTTTTTTCTTAAATAAAAGAAAGTTTCTAAAGCTTTTTTCTTTTTTACATCTGTATTTTGTTGTTTTCTATATTTTTACTACTTTTGCATAGCAGTTATATATAACTATGAACTCACAATTTTTTGACGTCAACCTCATTATGGCTCTTCTTGGCGGGAAAGTATCAACTGCCATTAATCATAAGTTGGAAGAAAATTTCCAAAAGAATGACATTGCCCTTTCACCAGATTTTTGGCTAGTTATGCTCTATTTAAGGGAAAAAGATGGAGTTACTCAGAACTATTTATGTCTAATCACTTACAAAGACAAGGCTTGGATGAACCGCACTGTAGGCAAGATGGAAAAAAAGGGACTTATCACTCGCCATAAGGGAGAAGATGACCAACGAGAAAAGCGGGTTTTCTTATCTGAGCAAGGAAAAGAAATTGCGGAAAAAGCATATCAAGTAGCAAACAGAACTCTGATGGAATCTTTAAGAGGGTTGTCTATAAGAGAAATTAAAATATGCCAGGAAGTACTACGAAAGGTTTTTGAAAACGCAGCAGGCTAAAAAAAGCGCTAGTTTCACATTTTTTTCGGGATTTTGTTTCGCTATTTCAAGAATTATACGTTATTTTGTAACTGATTTTGAAATTTAGTCGAATTAATAATTAAAAAACACACATATAATGGAAGGTTTCTTGAAAAATTTGGGCATCATCTTGATTGTGCTTGGTGCTATCGGTCTGATCGTAAGCTTCTATGTAGGCGGTCTATCTAGTATTAATGGCTTTACAGCAGGTATGTTGCTGTTGATGGTTGTGGGTTTGGTTCTCCACATTATCATGAACAAGAAATATGTAGATTAACTTTGCATTACGTATAGACAAAAAGATAAGGCTCGGAAAATTCCGAGCCTTATCTTTTTTAATCTTCTTGAGGAGTAATAAGTTTATAACCCTTTCCATGGATATTGATAATTTCAATATCAGGATCAGCCTTCAAATGCTTACGCAGTTTAGTAATATAAACATCCATGCTACGAGCATTAAAATAATTATCATCTATCCAGATAGTCTTCAGAGCAAAATCACGTTGAAGAATTTCATTTGCATGTGCACAAAGCAGCCCCAAGAGTTCAGACTCTTTAGTGGTCAGTTTAGTCTGTTCTTCCCCAATAGAAAGAATTTGCTTTTGAGTATCAAACACAAACTTGCCAATGTGATAGATACTACTTTCCTTGTTTTTCTTTCCACGTACACGGCGAAGAATAGCCTCTATACGAAGAACCAATTCCTCCATTGAGAAAGGCTTGGTGATATAATCATCTGCACCATGTTTGAATCCTTCTAAAATATCCTCCTTTAAAGTTTTAGCAGTCAAGAAAATGACAGGCACGTCTGTGTTCATGGCACGAATATCCTCAGCTAAAGTCAAGCCATCTTTTTTAGGCATATTAATATCCAAAATACACAGATCAAACTTTCCCTTCTGAAAAGCCCTGTAACCAGCTTCACCATCTGCACAAAGTTCTGCGTAATATCCTTTTGCTTGAAGGTATTCACGCAACAGCATGCCAAGATTCTCATCATCTTCGCACAATAAGAGTCTTAATCTTTCTTCCATAATCTTAGTCTTTTATGGTTGGTAATGTTATAATAAATTTCGTTCCTTTGCCCAATTCGCTTTCTGCACGAATATCTCCTTTGTGGGCTGTAATTATCGTTTTAACATAAGCAAGGCCTAAGCCAAAGCCTTTGACATCATGTCTATTCCCATTCTGCACGCGATAGAATTTCTCAAATATACGCTTTACATCATCCTTTTTAATACCGATACCATTATCTTGTATACTAATATTAAGTTTATCTCCATCATTCCAGGTTTTAACTTCAAGTTCTAAATTGGCATCTTCACGACGATATTTTACGGCATTATCCATTAAGTTGAAGAACACATTCGTTAAATGCATCTTATCACCTACGATAATAGGATCTTCTGATTTCAAATCCAAACGAATTTGTCCTCCAAACTGCTGAACCTTCAAATTAAATGTATCTACTACACTAGCGATCAAAGCATCAATGTCCAATTCTTCCTTTTTCAAATTGTTCAATCCCCCTCCTCTATCAAACAAAGACATCTGAAGAACCTTTTCTACCTGCATACGCAAACGCTTAGTCTCATCATTGATAATCTTAGTGGTATGTCTTACCATGGTCGGTGACTTTGCGACACTTTCATCATTCAACATTTGAGCAGCCAACGAAATCGTAGATATTGGAGTCTTAAATTCATGGGTTAAATGGTGAATAAAATCATTCTTCATTTCAGACAATTTCTTTTGACGAACCAAAGAGAAAATTGTAAAAATAAAGGTAACCAACAGCACACCGGTAAAAATCAATGCCGGAACCATGAACCGAACGGAACTAGTAATATACCGACTCAAATTAGGAAAATGAACTTTAACAATACCAACTTTAGAGGAAGGATCATTTCTAAACAAGACTTGAGTATAAACCTGTTCTTCGCCCTTTGTCTCATAGTCTGGGCAGCGGTAGATTTCCTTCCCATCACTTGTTGTCACACGAAAGTGATAAGGTAGTTCAATACCACTATTAGCAAACTCAGACTTAATATCTTGATCCAATTGTTTAAAGTTTATACGATCTTCCAATGGTTTATCACTTGCTGTATAAAGTATGTTGTATACCACATCGTCAAGCAAAGCTCTCTGATAAACATATCTATTCTTGACAATCTCCCTAAGAGACTGAGAAACTTCTGAAATAGAAGAATTTTTACCTCGTTTTTTCAAGACCATACCCTGGTTATTGGGACGAGTCGTAACTGTCTTCAATTCGAAAGTAGAATATACTGTACCATCCTTTGCTGTCACAGTCTGTTGATGAGTATGCTGAATAATATCAGAAGCATTATCTTTATGGATCTGAATAGAATCTTCAGTAGTTTTACGTTCTGTTTCTGCCACGTCTTTTTCTAGATAACGTTTAGTTTCTGCCAACTCCTGATTACGAGCTGCCGTATTTAAACAACGTGTAACTATTTCTCCAAACTGGGCACGACGAGAAGATGTCATCTCTTCAATATACAGAACTTGCAAATAAAGCAAACTTGCAAAAGAGAGAGCCATTACTATTCCTAGAACTATGATCGTAGTCTTTTTCATATATGCAAAGGTACAAATGTTAAAATTTAACGTAAGTGTTAAAATGGAGGAATAACTAGAATTTTATCTTTATTAACATTTGAAGGGGTTTAAGATTGCAATATAATAAACAAAAAGACAGAGAGGGGATGCTTGATTTAAGCATCCCCTCTCTATATTGAAAATGGACATAATTATTCGTCCTCTTTCTGTTGAGCCTCAAACTCTGCTACAAGTTTATTCTGAACATCACCAGGAACAAGTTCATAACTTGCAAACTTCATAACAAATGAAGCACGTCCACCAGTCAGAGAGCTCAAAGCTGTAGAGTAGTTACTCATTTCCTTCAAAGGAACCTTAGCTTGTAACTTCTCATAACCAGCCTCACTGCTCATACCAATAATCATGCCACGACGTCCTTGAAGATCACTCATCACATCGCCCATTCTATCACTTGGCACAAATACCTCAACGTCATAAATAGGTTCCAGCAATTTAGGACCAGCATTTTTAAATGCTTCACTAAATGCATTACGCCCTGCAAGCATAAATGAAAGTTCATTAGAATCAACTGGATGCATTTTACCATCATATACAATGACACGTACATCACGAGCATAGCTACCTGTTAATGGGCCACGTTCCATCTTTCCCATCACACCTTTTAAAATTGCAGGCATAAAACGAGTATCTATAGCTCCACCAACAACACTGTTTATAAATACCAACTTACCACCCCACTCTAAGTCAACAGTTTCAGAACTCTTCACATTCATCTTAAATTCCTGACCGTTAAACCTATAAGTGTCTGGAGCTGGCATTCCATCATAATAAGGCTCTACAATCAAATGCACTTCACCGAACTGACCTGCACCACCAGATTGTTTTTTATGGCGATAATCAGCTCGTGCAGCCTTTGTAATAGTCTCACGATACGGAATACGAGGCTCTGAAAAATCGATCTTAATCTTATCATTGTTTTCCAAACGCCATTTCAACGTACGCAAATGGAATTCTCCTTGACCATGAACTATCGTCTGACGTAATTCTTTACTCTGCTCTACTATCCATGTTGGATCCTCTTCCCTCATACGGTTCAGCACCTGCATCAACTTTTCTGTTTCAGATTCATTCACTGCTTTAATAGCACGAGAATACTTTGGATTTGGATATTTAATCCAATTAAACCTATTCTCTGAATTCTTATCATTCAAAGTGTTGCCAGTCTTTACATCTTTCAGTTTTACAGTACAGCCTATATCACCTGCAACCATCGCCTCAACCTTATCACGGTTAGCACCTGCACAGACATAAAGCTGAGCTAGACGCTCTTTTGAACCACGATCTGCATTTGTTAAATCATCACCCTCTTTTACGGTTCCACTCATAACTTTAAAATACTGTACTTCGCCAATATGCGGTTCAACTGCAGTTTTAAAGAAATAAAGAGATGTTGGACCATTAGGATCTGGTGGAACAGCTACACCTCGAGTATTATGGATAACAGGCATCTCGTCAACAAAAGGAACAACATTTCCCAGGAATTCCATCAAACGACGGACACCCATATCTTTTACTGCACAAACACAGAAAATAGGGAACATGCTGCGAGAAGCCAGACCCTTACGGATACCCTCACGCATTTCATCCTCTGTCAAAGCTTCAGACTCAAAGAATTTTTCCATTAAGACTTCATCATTCTCTGCAGCAGCCTCAACCAATGCCCTGTGAAGTTCCATAGCTTTATCCATCTGATCTTCTGGGATATCAGAAATTGTTGGAACACCGCCTTCAGGGCCCCATGTATATTTCTTCATCAGAAGAACATCAATCAAAGAGTTGAAATTAGGACCAGTTTCCAACGGATATTGAATCTGAATACACTTACTTCCATAAGACTCTTTCAAACGCTCAACGACCATGTCGTAATCGCACTTTTCATTATCTAACTGGTTTACTAAGAAGATAACTGGCTTCCCTAATTTCTCTGTATAACGGAAATGGTTCTGAGTTCCGACCTCTGGACCATACTGACCATTCAACAGTATAACTGCGGTATCTGTAACACCAAGAGCTGTCATTACACCACCTACGAAATCATCACTACCCGGGCAGTCAATGATATTCAGTTTCTTGCCATTATATTCGCAATGAAAAACAGTAGAGAAAACAGAGTAACCGTACTCCTGCTCTACTGGGAAATAATCACTTACCGTATTCTTCATGGTGATACGGCCACGGCGTTTTATAACGCCACTCTCATAGAGCAAAGCTTCTGTGAGGGTGGTCTTTCCAGCGCCATCATTACCCAAAAGGGCAATGTTTTTAATTTCGTTAGTTTGATATACTTTCATATCGTTAGATTTTATAGGTTTTTCAAAATCGAGCCGCAATATAGCAATTATTTTCTATTTTGCCAAGCTTTACCTATCTTTTTCACTTTTATTGTGCACAATTAGTCACCATATGATGCTAATTCAATACAAGCGGGAGACACTCTTTCTAAAGCGACGGAAATATAGAATTCCCGCAGTTGTCAATCCAAATGGAAAAGCGAACCATATACCCACAAGCCCAAGTTTCAAAACAATGCCTAATAAATATCCAATAGGGAGAGAAATAACAAAATATGCAATGAATGCGTAGACAATCATAGGTTTAACATCACCTATTCCACGAAGTGAATTTGCATAATTACATTGAAGACCATCCCCAAATTGATAGGCAATAAATGGGATCATAGCTTGCGCTACCCATATAGAAACTTCCTGGTTGCCTGTGAACCAACCTCCTATTACGTTTCTCAACATGAGTATTGGGAGAGAAGTTAAGACAGCCAAAATAAGTATGAGGTGAAAACCTGCTGTTGCAGTTTTTTCAAGATTTAAAATATCACTTTGTCCTTTGAAATGGCTTACACGAACTGCAACAGCTGAAGACATTCCATAATACAGCATATAACAAACTTGGGAAACTGTTAGCATTATTTGTTGCGCAGCCAATGCAATAGGTCCAATCCAACCAACCATGATACTACTCAAACTGAACGAAGCAGTTTCCATCCCCATCTGGAGGAATATAGGCCACCCCAAACGATTTAACTCCCAAAAATCCCTTTTATTAGTCTTACACTTTTTAAAACCAAGCCAAAAAGATCTATAGCGTTTGCAACAAACGAACATAAAAAAGCCAACAAATACCATGTAAGTTCTAGAAAAAACTGTAGCAATGCCAGCACCTGCTAAACCTAATTCGGGAAATCCGAATTTACCATATATCAACATATAGTTTCCCAATACATTCAGGACATTCCCACTTAAGAGAATCCACATAGGGGAACGAGTGTCCGTGATTCCATCTGCAAACTGCTTAAATGTATTAAACCATAAAACCATTGGAATAGATGTCAAAAGTATCAAGAAATAAGATTTCATGAGAGGAAGCAGTTCATCAGGTTGGCCAATATAATTCAAGCAATAATAGAAAATAATCATACCCAACGTCAACAGTGCTGCTACTAAAGTATTTGCTACCAAACTATTCTTGACAATTCCCCCTACTCCTATTGTATCACCTTTTCCACATAAAGCTCCTACCATTGGGGTTAAACCATACGTAAAACCCATAGCTGAAATAATAATAAGAGTGAAAATTGAATTCACAAAACTAGAGGCAGCTAATTCCATTGTTCCATAATGTCCTATCATAAGAGTATCAACTATACCCATAATGATATTACCCAACTGCCCTATAATTACAGGAATACCCAACAATAGAAGATTCTTATAGTGTGACTGATATGTTGAAAACCTGTATCTCATGAACATAAATTAAAAAACGTAACAAAGATAACCTAAACCATCCAAAATAACAAATAAATCTTTACCTTTGCAACTAGTATGGCAGGTATCTACATTCATATTCCATTTTGCAAAAAAAGATGCATTTACTGTGATTTTTACTCTACGACTCAAGGGGAGCGGAAAATGGAGTATATAAAATCCCTATGCAAGGAACTCTATTTAAGAAAAGGCTATCTCCAAGAAGAGTCTATTCATACCATCTATATAGGAGGGGGGACACCATCTCAACTATCCATAACAGAACTTCAAGAAATATTCCATGCAATTTATCAGCATTATACTTTAGAGCAAAAAGTAGAAATCACAATGGAAGCAAATCCAGATGACCTTTCTTATAATTATCTTAAAGCCTTGAGAACTCTCCCTATAAACCGTATTTCAATGGGAGTGCAAACCTTTAATGACAAAAAGCTGGAACTCTTAAATCGTAGACATACAGCGAAACAAGCCTATGATGCCGTACTTCGCTGCAAAGAAACCGGATTCGAGAATATAAGTATTGATTTAATCTATGGGATTCCTGGTGAAACTTTAAATGATTGGGATAAAGACTTGCAAACTGCTTTAACTCTCCCTATAAAACATCTCTCTGCTTATCACTTAATATATGAAAAAGGAACACCACTATGGGAACTATGGAAAAGACATAAAGTCGAAGAAATGGATGAAAACTTGTCTGTAGCACTATTTGAAAAGCTGATAAAACATACTAAGGAAGCAGGATTTGAGCATTACGAAATTTCCAATTTCTGCAAACCAGGATACCAGTCCAAACATAATTATAGCTATTGGGAAGGAATACCCTATTTAGGATGTGGAGCATCTGCACATTCATATAATGGTCATTCACGTCAATGGAATGTAGCTTCACTTTCATTATATATAAAAGGTATTGAAAATGGGATCTTAAATTACGAGAAAGAAGATCTATCACCGGAAACCCAGTACAATGAATATATAATGACAAGATTAAGAACGGCTAAAGGTTTTTCTCTTTCTTATATTTCAAGCCAATTCGGAAATCTGTTTCATGATTATGCCTTTCGAATGGCCAATCTCTATTTAAAGAAAGGTTTATTAGAATTTAACGGGGACAATATAAAATTATCCCACCAGGGGATTTTCATCTCTGATGGGATAATGAGTGATTTAATGTATATACAAGATTAACGCCCTAACTGATAAGATATTTCATAATAACAAGGAATCACACCACTTGTTGCTGTACTTGTGCCCTCGCTATGAGGAACTATCAACTTTACTTTGGAAATATTATCTAATTCTCTATTCAAACTAATAAAAGGCAATGGAGTAAGCCATCCATTTGGAACAGAAGTTGAGCCATAATAATTTTTCATATATCCGTCTGTGAAGTATGCAGTATAAGTTCCACTGTTATTAGAAACCATCATTGCATCTACAATAGATGTACTGAATATATTAGTCGTCATTGTATCACCTGTTTCCACCTGACATTCCAAATAGCGACACAAGACTTTCTGAGTTTCTCCATCATTTACACGAACGCCAGTAGCTTTATTGACGATTTGCATATAAACACCTGTCTCGCTAAAAAGAACGTATTCATTTTTACTGACATCAGTTAAACTGTCCTTTGCATAAAACTCACTTTCAGTTATAACTTTGATATTATGGTCTGAAATCCACTTGCTGATATACTGACGCTCTTGTTTCTTCAAATCTGCATAACTTACAGAGTTGCTACAACTCAATAAAGACATTGCAGGTATAACCAAGAGAAGCAAATAACATAATTTCTTCATACAATTCAAAATCGATTCAAGGTGCAAAATTAGAAAACTTTTATTACCTTGCCTTGTAAATTCCTTACAATTAGTATTTAATAACTATTTTTTTCAAGTAAAAGGGGCTTATACTCATGAATTGCCTTTTTTACAAGTTCAATAGCCTCTCCCATTGAACAATCAAGATGACCACCAGCTGCATTTTTATGTCCTCCTCCATTGAAAAAAGCCTCAGACATCTTATTACAAGGAAAATCATCCACACTGCGGAGAGATACCCAAATACGATTCTTCTCTAAATCCTCACGTAAAGAGATAGACAATTTCATACCTTTAATAGTCAATGGTATATTGACCAATCCTTCTGCATCACCTTTGATGTATTGAAAACGTTCCAATTCTTCCCGGTCTAAAGTAAAGTAAGAAGCATGAACATCTTCTAGCACTTGCAGTTTCTCATAAAGGACATATCCCATAAGATGAACACGATTAGCTGAATAATTATTGTAAATCTTACGATAAATCAAGTCCTTGTCAATACCTTTTTCCAAAAGCAGACTTATAATGAAAAAGATATCACTACTGTTGGAGTTATAAGTAAATCCACCAGTATCTGTACACATACCACAATAAATGCATTCTGCAGCCTCTTTCGTCATGGTTCCGAAACCACCCAGTTGGTAAATGATACGGAATACCACCTCACAAGTAGAACTCATGTTAGGAAATGAGACCGAGACCTTACTAAAATCACCAGGGTCCAAATGATGATCTATAAGCCAGAAATCAGCAGAAGAATTCCTTGCAATCTCACCAAGTTCCTCTATGCGACTCAAATCATTGAAATCCAAACAACATATGACTTCAGCAGCAGCAAAAGCTTCCTTGACCTGTTCTGTGTCCCTATCTGCCAATAAAATAGTGTCAGTGCCTGACATCCAATGCAGGAATTCGGGGAACTGATTTGGCATAACTATCGTCACTTCCTTCCCAAGACTTCTTAAAAAAGATGCAAAACCAAGACTAGAACCAATGGCGTCGCCATCGGGAGATAAATGAGCACAAATAACAAAATGGGTACAGTCAGATAACCATATATTGATTTGCTTAAGTTGCTCTTCTGTCAGTATGGGCTTCAGCATTTTCTAAGTGCTTTTAATTCATGAATAGTTGCCTTCGGATCTGCTGATTTAAATACATATGAACCTGCAACAAGGACATCAACACCTGCATTTACAAGTAAAGGGGCAGTTTCCTTATTAGCACCTCCGTCCATCTGAATCAAAGCATGGGAACCTGTTTCTTCAATTAATGCTTTTGTTTCCTTGATTTTGTCTAATGAATGCATAATAAAATCCTGACCTCCGAATCCTGGATTTACAGTCATTATCAATACCATGTCCAAATCTTTTATGATATCTCGCAACATACATACAGGTGTACCTGGATTCAGGGCTACACCAGCCTTCATACCGGCTTTCTTAATTTCATATATAGTACGATGAATGTGGACACATGTCTCATAATGCACAGTTATCCGGTCTACACCTATTTCTTTAAAATCATTCAAAAATTTCTCTGGTTGAACAATCATCAGATGCACATCCATATCTTTTTTCAGATGTTTACGAACCATTTTCAAAACTGGTTGTCCAAAAGTGATATTAGGCACAAATACACCATCCATAATATCCAAATGTAGCCAGTCTGCCTCACTTTCATTAATCAATTCAATATCACGCTGCAAATTACCATAATCTGCAGAAAGCAATGACGGAGATACGATCGGACTTTCCATAAATATTAAATTTAGTTACAATGAATACTCTCTGAAGGTTTAAAGCCACAAAGAAAATCCTTAATGTTCATGCGTTTTTTCCCTGCCAGCTGGAGACTCTTCACATTAAGGAAACCATCAGTTCCAGCAATCTTCAATCCATGTTTATCAACAATAACTGTTCCCGGAGATACATCAACCAATCCCAATTCTTTGGTCGTTTCAAAAATCTTCAGTACTTGGGGAGCACCGGCATTGTTAAGTTCAGTCCATGCTGCTGGATATGGAGAGAATCCTCTAATGAAATCATAGATTTTTTTTATCGGTTGATTCCAGTCTATCCGACAAGTTTCCTTAAAAATTTTAGGTGCAGGACGAAGAGGTTCTTCAGTAATAAACTGTTCTTGAGGAATAGATTCCACTGTTCCTGCTAAGATATTATCGACTGTTTCAATGACCAATTTCCCTCCTAATTTCATGAGTCGGTCATGAACATCACCTACATTATCTTCCTCATATATCGGGACACGAACCTGTTGGATTATTTCACCTGTGTCAATTTCCTGCTTCAAGAAAAAGGTTGTTATACCAGTTTCTTTATCACCATTCACTACTGCCCAATTAATTGGCGCAGCACCCCGATATTGAGGAAGTAAAGAAGCATGTAAATTAAAGGTACCCATAGGAGGCATTTTCCATACAACTTCAGGAAGCATCCGAAAAGCCACAACTATCTGCAGATCCGATTTCAGAGACCGGAGTTCCTCCACAAAAGCCTCATCCTTCAGCCTCACAGGTTGAAGAACTTTTAAACCGTGCTCCATTGCATACTGCTTTACTGGACTTGGTTGCAATATGCTTCCATGACGACCTACAGGCTTGTCAGGCATAGTAATGACGCCAACCACATTGTAGCCACCTTCAACCAGACAACGCAAACTTTCAACTGCAAAGTCTGGAGTACCCATAAAAACAATTCGTAAATCCTCTTTCTTCATTTTTTCTATTCTTGTGAGAAATCTACCAGCACCTGTCTGTAAGTGCTAAACACTCTGCTCTTGGATATAAAACCTAAGAACTTCCCATCTTTACTCTCAACTGGTAAGTTCCACGCATTGGTCTCATCAAATTTTCGCATCACTGCCATCATTGACTCCATAATGTTGATTATACATGGAGGGTCAACCATAAGCTGCTGACAAGTATACCTTCTGTACAACTCCTGTCGGAACATGATGTTACGGATATCATCCATCTGTATAATTCCCTTCAAATGACCTGCACCATCAACCACTGGGAAAATATTTCTACGAGCTTTAGCTATCGTGCTAACCAGTTCACCTAAAGTCATGTCTGGAGTCACTGTGAGGAAATCCTTTTCTATCAAGTCATCCATGCTCATGAGTGTCATGATAGCCGCATCCTTGTTATGGGTTAGTAACTCACCCTTTTTAGCCAAACGCATAGAATAAATACTATGGGGCTCAAAAGCAATAATTGTCAAATAAGAACTAACACTGACAATCATCAGTGGAACAAACAAATCATAACCACCAGTTAGTTCCGCAATAAGAAACATTCCAGTTAAAGGAGCATGCATGACTCCGCTCATCACACCTGCCATTCCCAACAATGAATAATTGGTTTCAGGGACATTGACCAAATCCAAGTTACCGGTATTCCATAAACGGGCAAAAATGAAACCCATTATACAACCGAGGAACAGACTTGGAGCAAAAGTTCCACCACATCCACCTCCGCCATTAGTTGCCGTAGTCGCAAACACCTTGAACAGAATAATCAATCCCAGATAAACCAATAACAGATTATCCATTCCATAGAACATGGAGCGGTCCATTACCACACCCCAATCTGCAGCATTCTGCCCTGTAAGTAGAGTGTTTATCAAAGAATAACCTTCTCCATAAAGAGATGGGAAAAAGAAAATCAAAATGCTGACCACACTTCCTCCCAAAGCAAGTTTTCGGTAAGGAGTCTTTAACTTCGCAAAGATATTCTCAAACCAATTCATGGCACGAGTAAAATAGAGCGACAAAAAGCCACAACAAATACCCAAAAGAATACTGGAAGGAACTCTATCTATGACAAATGGATTATTCAAGTTGAAGTCAAACATTGCACTTGTTCCTGAGAAAACATATGTGACGCAAGTTGCTGTCACACAGCTAACCAGCAAAGGAAGAAGAGAGTGCATGGTCAAATCCAGCATCAGCACTTCAAGTGTGAACACAACACCTGCAATCGGTGCCTTAAAAATACCAGCGATAGCACCTGCAGCCCCACAACCGACCAAAACCATCAAGTTTCTATGATCTATCTTGAAAAGCTGTCCTAAGTGGGAACCAATTGCTGAACCTGTCAACACAATAGGAGCCTCACCTCCTACAGAACCACCAAATCCGATAGTAATGGAAGATGCCACCACCGATGTCCAGCAGTTATGCGGTTTTATCTTACTCTGTTTCCGGGAAATGGCATAAAGAATCTTGGTCACACCATGGCCTATATCATCCTTAACAATATAACGAATGAAAAGGCTGGTCAGCCAAATACCTACTACAGGATAAACCAAATAAAGCCAGTTGAATCCCAACTGGTCAAAATGATTTGTCAACAATGTTTCAATCTGATGAATCAGAAACTTCATCAGCACACCAGCTAAAGCTGAAGCAACACCCACAAAGAGAGACAACAGTATAATAAACTGCCGTTCGCTTAAATATTTCTCACGCCACAAAATGAGACGATCAATAATGCGATCTGATAATTTCTTTTCTTCGTAGGTTTTCATATAATTTATTGACGTATAATCTTCAATTCACCGCCCTTACCCAGTTTAATAATGCTGGAAGGTTTGGAATTTGGCTTTTCATTTCTTCGGGATGTACAAACATAATCCACCAAACTCTTCAGTTCCTCGCTTATCTCATCAAAACAACGCGCAGAAGGTTCTCCGCTGAAATTTGCACTAGTGCTGACCACAGGGCGAGCCATTCTAAAACAAAGCTGATTACTGAAAGGTTCACGAGTTATACGAATACCCAAAGAACCATCATCGCTAATCAGATTTTCAGGAAGGTTCTTTGCTCCGTCGAAAATCACAGTAAGCGGTTTATCTGCACAATCCAGTAAATCCCACGCTACATTAGGCACATCTTGAATATAACGTTGAATACGATTGTCACTGTCTACTAAGACTAACATGGCTTTCGTATCTTCACGACGTTTGATTTCATAAATCCTTTTTACTGCATCTGCATTTGTCGCATCACAGCCTATCCCCCAAATAGTATCAGTAGGATAAAGAATAACACCACCATTCCTCATCACTTCCACTGCACGGCGGATATCTTCCTGCCACGCTTTAGGGATATTCGGACGTCTGTCCTCTCTTTCCGTAGGATTTTTATCGTAGTTTTTTTTCATCAGAACTCACTTGTAAAGTGGAAACGAATATGCTCAAAGTCCTCCTGAGCCATCTGCAATACATATCCAGAGTCGGCTAGGAAAACATCTCTTCCCTGTCGGTCTCGGGCCATATACTGGTATTTACGTTTCTTAAAATTCTCCAATTCTGCCAGGTCATCACTTTCAATCCAGCAAGCCTTATATAGGCGAACCGGTTCCCAACGACACTTAGCATTATATTCATTCTCCAAACGATATTGGATTACTTCAAACTGCAACTGTCCTACAGTACCGATAATTTTGCGGCCATTGAACTGATTGACAAACAACTGAGCCACACCTTCGTCCATCAGCTGGTCGATGCCCTTGTTCAACTGCTTCGTCTTCATAGGGTCTGCATTCTCAATATACTTGAACATTTCCGGAGAAAAACTTGGCAATCCACGGAAATGTAAGTTCTCGCCCTCAGTCAAAGTGTCACCAATAGCAAAATTTCCGGTATCTGGCAAACCAACTATATCCCCAGGATAGGCTTCTTCAATAGTACTCTTACGTTGTGCCATAAACTGGGTTGGTGAAGAGAACCTCAAAGTTTTACCTGTACGCATATTGAGATATGGAGCATTACGAACAAACTTTCCAGAGCAAACCTTGCAAAAAGCTACACAACTACGGTGATTCGGGTCAATATTGGCAGTTATTTTGAAAATAAAACCTGTGAATTTTGGTTCATCGGGCTTCACCTCACGTTCCACGGCCTTTACTGGGCGTGGACTTGGAGCTATTTCCACGAAACAATCCAACAGTTCTTTCACACCGAAGTTATTCAATGCTGAACCAAAGAATACAGGGGCAATGTCTGCTTCCAGATATGATTCTACATTAAATTCAGGGTAAACACCTTCCACTAATTGCAAATCTTCACGAAGTTTCTCTGCATCTGCTACGCCTACCCGTTCTTCAAGTTCAGAACTGTCAATATCAACTTCAACTTTTTCAGTAACAGTCTGTTTACTAGGCTGGTACAGATCCAATTTCTTTTCGTAGATATTATATACGCCCTTAAAACGCTGCCCCTGATTAATAGGCCAGCTCAAAGGACGAACCCCTATCTGGAGCTCATTTTCCAATTCATCCAACAAATCGAAAGGATCCTTACCCTCACGGTCCATCTTATTTACAAACACGATGACAGGGGTCTTACGCATACGGCAGACTTCCATCAGCTTACGAGTTTGAGTCTCCACACCTTTAGCACTATCCACCACAATAATGGCACTATCTACAGCTGTTAAAGTGCGGAAAGTATCCTCGGCAAAATCCTGATGGCCTGGCGTATCCAAAATATTAACCTTATATCCCTGATAATCAAACTCCATCACAGAAGTGGTGACTGAGATACCGCGTTGTTTCTCTATTTCCATCCAGTCAGAGGTCGCAGTCTTTCTGATTTTATTGCTTTTCACTGCACCTGCCACCTGAATCTGCCCTCCGAAAAGCAACAGTTTTTCAGTCAGTGTAGTTTTACCAGCATCCGGATGTGAGATAATGGCAAAAGTCCTTCTTCTTCCTATTTCTTGATTCATAGTTTTTTCTTTACAATTCTAGTTTCCCCTCTTTCTCTTGTTGGTAATAGCCACTCAGCATGGATATCAAGTGAGTGATTTCCTTCAATGCGCCCTGTGTCTCAGCACTGATTGGTTTCTTCTGTAACCGAAGAAGCATAGTGCCGTAAAGCACGTCAAAACAGTTCTCCAATTCAGGGGCATCAGTCTTACCACTTTTGTTGCGCACCTCTACAATAAAGGGTAAAGCTTTATAATAGGCTGCGCTATAGAGAGGATGTTTTGGTGACTTCAGCACCTCATTATGCAAGTCCGTCAGCAAAACAATTATATTCTTGTTTATTTGCAGATGCCCTTGATGCAGTACATTCTCCCTACGCATCATGTCAACAAGGTCAGAATACCATTGTATCAATTCTTTTTGCTGGGCTTCTGTATATTGAGTAAATCGAGGCACATATTCATCGCGCATTCGGTCTACATTACAATCATATGCACGAATCAGATCCTCTACCTGCCACATATAAAGCAGATATTCACCTATATTCTTTTTCTTGAGTTCTCTTGAGATAAACACGTCAGTAAAGTGATTTACCTGTGATGGTCAAAATAACCCCTATCACAGACGCCGCCATCACTAAGACACCTATGACACGGTTAATCATCCAAATTCCACGCACATCAAACCGCGTACGCACCCTGTCCACGATATGTGTCAGTATGAACCACCATCCCAAAGCTCCTACAACAATAGCCAGATAACCTATTGCCTGCTCCAAAGGATGACCAGGTGTTATGAAGTTAAATCGGGCAAAAAGACCTAGGACAAGAAAAACTATAAGCGGATTTGAAAGCGTAACAAAAAATGCTGTGACTGCATTATGAATAAGGGTTCCTCTAGTCTTTGGAACAGGGCGGAGATGATTGGTAGGACGGCTGAAGAATGACCACAGACCAAATGCGAAGAGCAACATACTGCCAAAAATCTGCAAGGCAAACATTGTCTGGGGTTTCTGTATGAATTCGACCAAATAGCTTAGGGCAAAACCTGTTATGAACGAATACAACAAATCACTGCAAGCTGCTCCTATTCCAGTGACGAACCCAAACCAGCGACCCTTATTCAAGGTTCGTTGCACACAAAGCACTCCTACAGGTCCCATTGGAGCAGACACCACCACTCCTATCAGAATGCCTTTCCATATCATGTCAAACACATCGACTGGTTGAATCCAAAGCATGATGCAAAAGTACTATAAAAAAATGAAATTTCCACTGAAATCTCCGTTTATTCTGAAAAAATGCCTATCTTTGCGAAACAAACAATCATTAAAAACCTAGTAAATATAATTATGGCAACTGAAAAACCTTATGTTATTGGATTGGATCTGGGTGGAACCAATTCCGTTTTCGGTATCGTAGATGCTGAGGGTAAAATTTTAGAGCTCGGCAAAATCAAAACTGGAGCTTATGAAACTTTCAACGAATGGCTGGATGCATCTCTCGAATGCCTGAAGCCAATGATTGAAAAAGTTGGTGGTATTAACAACATCAAGGCTATGGGTGCAGGTGCTCCTAACGGTAATTTCTACAATGGAACTATCGAATTTGCTCCAAACTTGAAGTGGGGTAAAGGACTTGTTCCATTTGCAAAGGCATTCTCAGAGAAACTGGGCATTCCTTGTTACCTGACCAACGACGCTAACGCAGCAGCTCTAGGTGAGATGAAATACGGTACTGCTCGTGCCATGAAGGATTTCATTGTCATCACTCTGGGTACAGGTGTTGGCTCTGGTATCGTCATCAACGGCAAGATGGTTTATGGCTGTGATGGTTTCGCAGGCGAGTTGGGTCATGTCATTGCTGTTAGAGGCAAGAACGGACGTCAGTGCGGATGTGGTGCTACAGGTTGTCTTGAAACTTACTGCTCTGCTACAGGTGTGGCACGTACTGCACGTGAAATTTTAAAGAAGAGCGACGAACCTAGTTTGCTCCGTAAGCTGAAACCTGAAGAAATCACTTCATTGGATGTTTCCATTGCTGCAGGTAAGGGTGACAAGATTGCTAAGGAAATCTTCCAGTTCACTGGTACTTTACTTGGTGAAATGTTGGCAGACTTCACAAAGTTCTCTTCTCCTGAGGCTTACATTTTCTTCGGCGGTCTGACAAAAGCTGGTGATCTGCTGATGAATCCTATCAAAGAAGCTTATGACAAGAACTGTATGCCAATCTTCAAGGGTAAGGCAAAGATTTTAGTATCAGAATTGCCTGACGCTGATGCAGCTGTTCTGGGTGCTTCTGCACTTGCTTGGTAATTTTACCTTCAAACATGAATAAAGGGAGATGGCAAAACCATCTCCCTTCTTTTTTTATTTTTTCAACGTAATAGTCACAACTTCAGGCCACATCCCAAACCGGAAAGGAACGTTACCACCTGCACCTGTGGAAATGAACAAATGCTGGTTGCCCTCCTGATAATGACCATCCCACTCTTTATAGGTTAAAGTTGCAGGAGACCATCCAAACAACTCAAACTGACCACCATGCGTATGACCGGAAAGTTGAAGTTGAATATCAGTGTCAGGAAGCACCTCCATTTGCCAATGAGTAGGGTCATGGCTCAAGAGAATCTCAAACACACCCTCTGGTAACCCCGCTCTGGCTTTTTTCAAATTTCCACGTTGAGGGAATGGAGGCTTACCTACATTTTCCACCCCCACGATTGCAATGCTGTCGGAGCCTCGTTTCACTATTCGATGTTCATCCAAGAGCACATCCCAACCAAAGCTACGCTCCCGGGCTATGACTTCCCTAAACATCTCATCCTGCAGCTTTCTGGTCGGATTTGACGCATATCTACAATAGTCATGATTACCAACAATGGCAAATATACCGTCCTTAGCCTTTAATCCCGGAAAGACATTCATGAATGGATCCAGCTCCTTCGGATTAGTATTCACTATGTCACCTGTAAAGACTATCATATCCGGATTCTGTTCATTCACTAGCTGGACCAATTTCTTGAAATATGCAGAATCTTGTCCGAAAGTTCCCACATGCAAATCTGAAATCTGAACAATCTTGTATCCATCGAAAGATGGTGGCAACTGCTCAAATCGGAATTCTTGCCTTTGAAGCCCCAGTTTTTTCCATCCCCATAAAGCACCATAAATGAATGCAAAAAAGGCTGTTACAGCAACGAGTAATGCCAAATAATTTGCCAACTGGAATGCCTTTGGTGCCATCAAACCCAATCCTTTTCCCAACAATGAGATGAGAAAAAAGATTAGCTTGGGAAGTGCCACACATGCCAGTAAGAGGAAAAAAGCACGAAATGGAAAGGGACTTCCCCATCCTGCCAAATGACAAATTCCTAAAACAGAAAGACATATCAATGGCAACCACCATAAAATTCTCCATATTAAAGGATAGTGTTGAATAAAATGGAGGTAAATATACAAATCTGGCAAAACCACCAGTACAAACATTGCTAAAACAGGCAATAGCACCATCATTTTTCCCTTAATTATTAAAAATCATGCAAAAGTAATTCTTTTTTTCAATTTTTGTTTAATTTTGCACCACATTCTGCTAATCCTTAATGAGATTTGTTCTCATGTAAGACAAAGAATGACTTGTAAACCAAGCGACTATAATTCTAGAGTTTTTAAAATAACACATAAAATGAAAAAATTCTTTTTACTTTGCGCAGCTGCTTTGTGTATGACCAGCTGTCTTAATGATGATGACAACGGCACTATTCCTGACGACGGTCTTCGAGTTGTAACTTTTGAAGACAATTCCGTTCCTTCTGTCAAAGGTTTCTGGTCATCTCTGATTGATGACCCTCAGTATGGTGGACCTCTGTTGTATCAGAATTATAATCCAGAGGATTGGACCTATGACACTGAGTATAGCTGGGCAGACCCTAACACTAAGTTGGCTTCAGAAATTCCTTGGGTGAATTTCTATGGTAGTATGACCCGTTCATTTGGCAGTGGTGGTGTAGCTATTTCCAACTATCGTCAAGAAGATATAAAATCAGCTACCTATGAGAAACAGTTAGCTGTTCCTTTCAGTGAGAGCAACAACTCCAACTTTGCAGTAGTCTATCAGGGAACCACAGATGAACAGTATCTTCCTTCCATACACTTTAGCGATTCTAAAGCTCGACTCATCCGTGGAATGTACATCACCCTCACTTCCTACACGCAGAACTCTATCTTTAACGGTGACGAGTACACTACACCATTTGATGCCAAAGACAACTACACCATCACCTTCATTGGCTATAATGGTTCAGATGAACCAAAGAAGGTTAATTACGTTATAAATGTAAACAATGCTCATGATCTATTGGCAGGGTGGATTCCAGTAGACTTAAGCATTTTGGGCAAAGTTACTGAAATCAAATTCTTGGTTGACAGTTCCAAGAAAAACGACTTTGGTATAGCTACTCCAACTTACTTTGCCTTTGACAATGTTTACGTTCAATTGAACCAAGGAGAGTATTAATTTTACCCATAAATAAACATTACAAAGGGGAAAACCGGATTACGGTTTTCCCCTTTTCGCTTTTTTACTATGATTGCTCCATTGCTAAAACCCTTCTGCGATTTCTCCTTCCGGAGATATTTTTCTCGCTAACTGGAGAAATATTTTTCTCCTTAAGGGAAAATAATTTTACCCTTCTAACTATAGGAAAATTGCAAGAAAATAGATTGTTCTATTTTATAGGAAAAAGTACCTGTAAGAGCAAAAAAAAGGGTCTCCGCTGAGACCCAACCTTTGTTAACCTTAAATCTAATACTATGAAAAACACGATGCAAAGATAAGGCGTTTTTTCTAATCTGCAAGCGCTGTGTGCGAAAACAGGCTAATATTTAACAGATTTTAATGTTATCGCACACAATTTTTTATTCATTCACATCTTCAAGAAGTTACAAAAGGTGTTTTCCTCCCTAAAAGGTGTATACCTTCAAAACCTCAAAAATAAAGAAACTTTGAAAGGGTTTTCTTTGGTATATTTCCTAAAAGGTGGTAACTTTGCGCTGAAATTAAACTTACTGAATTTTATGATCCATTTTTTCCTCACACCAGGCAAAAGTATTATTGCCACACAGTCTGAGAACAAGCTTACCCAGGAAGATATAGAAAAACTATGCTGGCTTTTCGGAGATGCAACCGCTGAAGCAGCTGAAGAACTTACTGGATTCTTCATCGGCCCACGCCGTGAAATGATTACTCCATGGAGTACCAATGCCGTGGAAATCACCCAGAACATGGGATTGAAAGGCATTGCACGTATTGAGGAGTACTTCCCTGTAAAGGATGAGAATGCAGATTATGACCCTATGCTGCAACGCATGTATAAGGGTCTAAACCAGAATATCTTTACCGTTAACATTAAGCCTCAGCCTATCATTTTCGTAGACAATCTGGAAGAGTACAATGAGCAGGAAGGTCTGGCACTTAGCCGGGAGGAGATGGATTATCTGCTTAAGGTGGAGAAGGACCTGGGGAGGAAGTTGACCGATTCTGAAGTATTCGGTTTCGCTCAGATTAACTCTGAACATTGCCGTCATAAGATTTTCGGAGGAACCTTCATCATTGATGGTGAAGAAAAAGAGTCTTCTCTTTTCCAAATGATTAAGAAAACCACTAAGGAGAACCCACATCATATTATTTCTGCCTACAAAGACAATGTGGCATTCTCACAAGGTCCAGTTGTTGAGCAATTCGCTCCAAAGAACCATGCTACTTCAGACTATTTTGTAATCAAGGACATAGAGTCAGTCATTTCACTGAAAGCAGAGACTCACAACTTCCCTACTACCGTAGAGCCTTTCAACGGTGCATCTACTGGTACTGGTGGAGAAATCCGCGACCGTATGGGCGGTGGAACTGGTAGTTGGCCTATTGCAGGAACTGCAGTGTACATGACTTCTTATCCTCGTACGGATGAGGGCCGTGAGTGGGAAGACATTCTTCCTGTACGCGAGTGGCTGTATCAGACTCCTGAGCAGATTCTGATCAAGGCATCCAATGGTGCCAGCGATTTTGGTAACAAATTTGGTCAGCCACTGATTTGCGGTTCTGTCCTGACTTTTGAGCATCAAGAGAACGAAAAAGATACCAAATACGGTTATGACAAAGTCATAATGCTAGCTGGTGGCGTTGGCTACGGCACAAAACGTGACTGTCTGAAAGGCACTCCTGAGAAGGGGAATAAAATCGTAGTCGTAGGTGGTGACAACTATCGCATCGGTTTAGGTGGGGGTTCTGTTTCCTCTGTAGAGACGGGCCGTTACAGCAGTGGCATCGAGCTGAATGCTGTTCAACGTGCAAACCCTGAGATGCAGAAGCGTGCGTACAATCTGGTACGTTCCCTTTGCGAGGAAGATGTAAACCCTATCGTTTCTATTCATGACCATGGATCTGCAGGTCATGTGAACTGCTTGTCTGAGTTGGTTGAGGAATGTGGAGGACTGATTCACATGGACAAACTGCCTATTGGCGACAAGACCTTGAGCGCAAAGGAAATCATTGCCAATGAAAGCCAGGAACGTATGGGACTGTTGATTGACCAAGAACACATCGAACATGTTAAGCAGATTGCCGACCGTGAACGTGCTCCAATGTACACAGTAGGTGAAACTACTGGCGATGCAAGATTCACTTTCGAGCAGGCTGATGGTGTCCGTCCGTTTGACCTGAAGGTTGAGCAGATGTTCGGCTCATCTCCAAAGACTATCATGCGTGACAAAACCGTAGAACATCACTACGAAGATGTAAAATACGACGAAAAGAACCTCAGCGAAAAAGTCGCACGAGTTTTACAGCTAGAAGCTGTAGCTTGTAAAGACTGGTTGACCAACAAAGTGGACCGTGCCGTAACCGGTAAGATTGCACGACAGCAGTGTCAGGGAGAAATTCAGTTACCATTGAGTGACTGTGGTGTTGTAGCTCTGGACTATAGAGGTGTCAAGGGAATCGCAACTGCTTTAGGACATGCTCCACAAGCAGCATTAGCTAATCCGGCTGCAGGATCCGTTCTTTCTGTTGCAGAATCTCTGACAAACATTGTTTGGGCACCTCTGGAAGAAGGATTAGACAGCATTAGTCTGTCTGCCAATTGGATGTGGCCATGCCGTGCCCAAGAGGGTGAAGATGCCCGTCTGTATACTGCGGTGAAGGCTCTGAGCGACTTCTGCTGTGATTTGGAAATTAATGTCCCAACTGGCAAAGACTCACTCTCTATGACTCAAAAATACCCTTCAGGCGAAAAAATCATCAGCCCGGGTACTGTCATTGTCAGCGCTGGAGGTCAGGTAAGCGACATAAAGAAGGTGGTTTCACCGGTTTTAGTCAATGACCCCAAAACAACACTCTATCACATTGACTTCAGTTTCGATCATCTAGCATTGGGTGGAAGTGCTTTCGCACAAAGTTACAACAAGGTAGGTGATGATGTTCCAACGGTAAAGAATCCAGAGTATTTCCGTGATGCATTCAATGCTGTCCAAGCGCTTATCAATAAAGGCTATATCCTAGCTGGTCATGATATTTCTGCAGGTGGCTTGATTACAACCTTGCTAGAAATGTGCTTTGCAAACACTGAAGGCGGTATGGAAATCTCACTAAACGGAATCAAAAGTGATGACTTAATCAAAATTCTGTTTGCTGAGAATCCTGGAGTAGTCATTCAGGTAAGTGATAAGCATAAGAGCGAAGTTAAGAAGATATTGGAAGATGCAGGTGTAGGCTATGTGAAGTTAGGCAAGCCTACAGATGAGCGTCACATCTTATTGACCAAGGATGACATTACATATCAGTTCGGTATTGACTATCTACGTGATGTCTGGTATAGCAGTTCATACCTGCTCGACCGCAAACAGAGCTTCAACGGTAAAGCAAAAGAGCGCTTCACAAACTATAAGCAACAGCCTTTGGAATGGGTTATCAGCAAGAATTTCTCTGGCAAACTAAAACAGATGGGGTTGGACCCTGACCGCAGAACACCTACAGGTATCCATGCTGCCGTTATTCGCGAGAAAGGAACAAACAGTGAACGCGAAATGGCTTACATGATGTATTTGGCAGGCTTTGACGTAAAGGATGTTATGATGACCGACCTTATCAGCGGCCGAGAGACACTGGAGGATGTGAACCTTATTGTCTTCTGTGGTGGTTTCTCTAATTCCGACGTTCTAGGAAGTGCCAAAGGTTGGGCTGGTGCCTTCCTCTACAATCCAAAGGCTAAAGCCGCATTGGATGCATTCTATGCTCGCGAAGACACACTTTCACTTGGAGTCTGCAATGGCTGTCAGCTGATGGTTGAATTAGGTCTGATAAATCCAACCGATAAGAAAAAGAGCAAAATGCTTCACAATGACTCACATAAATTTGAGTGTGGTTTTATCGGTCTTACTGTCCAAACTAACCGAAGTGTCATGCTAAGTACCTTAAGTGGTAGCAAACTAGGCATTTGGGCAGCTCATGGAGAAGGCAAGTTCCACCTGCCACTCCCTGAGGATCACTATAACGTAGTCTTGAAATACAGCTACGAAGGCTATCCTGCAAATCCTAATGGCTCTGACTATAATGTAGCTGGTATTGCCAGTGCCGACGGCCGCCATGTTGCCATGATGCCTCATCCAGAACGTTCATTCTTCCCATGGCAGTGTGCTTATTATCCTGCAGAACGAAGAAACTCAGATCAAGTTACTCCATGGATGGAAATTTTCATCAATGCCCGTAAATGGATAGAAGCTAATAAGAAATAAAAAAGATGAACATCTATATTGACAGTTTTCTAACTTTTGCCAAGATTGGAGCCTTTACTTTGGGAGGAGGATATGCCATGCTTCCCCTCATAGAGGCTGAAGTAGTGGAAAAGAAGAAATGGATTGACCCTAAAGAATTCCTGGACCTGGTGGCAGTAGCACAAAGTGCCCCAGGTGTATTTGCTGTCAACATCAGTATCTTCATCGGTTACAAATTACGCAAGATACCTGGAGCCATCATATTGACGTTAGGCACGATTCTTCCCTCTTTTCTCATCATTCTGTTGATTGCCATGTTTTTCCAACAATTCAAGGACAATAGAATAGTTGAGAGCATTTTCAAAGGCATCCGTCCTGCTGTTGTCGCATTAATTGCAGCACCAACATTTAAGTTGGCCAAAGATGCAAAGATAAGTCGCTACACCATTTGGATTCCTGTTGTAAGCGCTTTGCTTATCTGGTTACTAGGATTTTCACCTGTATCTGTCATCATACTTGCCGGCATTGGAGGTTATCTTTATGGCAGATTCTACACAGAAGATAAAAAAGCTGAGCAGGAAGATCTATCAGTACTAGCAGACGAAGCAGCCAGAAAAGCCAAGGAAAAAGAAAAAGAGGTCAAGAAAATACAAGCTGAAATAGAAGAAGCCCAGCGCCAGAAAGAAAAAGCTATTAAGAAAGAGGCTGAAGCACAAAAGCGCATAGAAGAAGCGAAAGTAAAAGCTGCAAAGGCTCAAGAAGAAGCAGAAATGCGTAAGCAGGAAGAACGTCGTCAAAAGGGAGAAGAACCAAGTCTATTTGATATGTTCGACCCACGCAGAGCCCGTGATGATAACGATTAAAAAAGGAATGACATGATATTTTTTAAATTATTTCTCTCCTTCTTTAAGATAGGTTTGTTTGGATTTGGTGGTGGCTATGCCATGATTAGTTTCATTCAAGATGAGGTGGTACGTAAAAATGGATGGATCAGCTCATCCGAATTTACAGACATAATAGCTGTAAGTCAGATGACTCCCGGTCCCGTTGGAATTAACTCTGCTACTTACTGTGGCTATACAGCTCTAATGAATGATATGGCAATGAACCCTAATGCCCATGAATGGATGGGAATTCTTGGCAGCATTGTAGCTACATTCTCTTTAGTACTTCCTTCCTTCATACTTATGCTGACCATCAGTATGTTCCTTATGAAGTATCGTAAGCATCCTGTTGTGGAAATGGTACTTAGTGGACTGCGTCCTGCAGTTGTAGGTTTATTGGCAGCTGCAGCACTCTGTCTGATGACTAAGGAGAATTTTTCTTCTCCAGACATTAATATGTGGCAATTCTGGATTAGTGTAGCGCTGTTCATTGCTACATTTGTAGGAACACGCTATTTCAAAGTCTCACCAATTAAAATGATTTGTCTTTGTGCTTTTGCAGGATTTGTTCTATTCTAATAAAAGAGAAAGCCTAGAAGAATCTTCTAGGCTTTCTCTTTATCACTTATAATCTCACTTTTTTCTTAGCGGCTTTAGACTCATTACTCATACGGTCTAATGCTGTCACTACATAGACACATTGTTTCACTCCATGTTCGTAGGGTAACTTGTAAAAATTATTTGAAGTGATTGCCACAATCTTAGATGCATCCCCTAAATCAATTTTCTCACCTCTGAAGAATTGATAAACAACATAACGGACGGCTCTGTTCATTTCATCTTTATATTTAGGAGCATCCCAAAACAAAACGTAATCACCATCAATCCACACTGGTTTCAGTTTTGAAACTTTCTTTGGGGCTTTACCATCAATAAAAGGCATCAAAGGCTGCAAAGCTAGGAACTTGTGATACCGACTCTTCAGGACATCTGCATATCCTCCTGCATTTTCTACAACACTACTAGCTGGCCACTGACAAGAACCCTGTATGTTATTCAAACTACGCTGCAATTCATATTTACGAAACATTTGATTAATTGTAGGATTTACAGGATCTGCTGCTCTTACAGTACGCATAACATCTTGTCCAATAAACAAAGGACGCTTTGAAGCAAAACGATTCCACCAACGAATCAATATGTCATAATCTGCTGCATTATGCCCAATCTCCCAATAAATTTGAGGAATTGTGTAATCAACCCAACCTTCATCAATCCATTTCAAAATATCCGCATACAAGTCATCATAATTCTGAGTTCCATTTGTGTTACTACCTCTAGAATCTGAACGTTGATTACGATAAATACCAAAAGGTGACACACCAAATTTTATCCAAGGCTTCTTAATGCGAATCATTTGATGTATTTCCTTTATCAAAAGATTCACATTATCACGACGCCAGTCTGCTATATCCTTGAATCCTCGAGAATTAACTGCAAATGTATTCTCGTCAGGTATACTGATTCCTGGTACAGGATATGGATAGAAATAATCATCTATATGGATTCCATCCACATCATAGCGGTCAACAATATCTTGTATAATTGTACAGAAATACTTACGATTTATTTCCTGACCCGGATCAAAAATAATCATCTCATCATACCAGAAAAAACGTTCCGGATGCTGAATATACTGATGGGTAGATGCCAAAGCTTGAGTTCCCTTCGTTTTTGCACGATAAGGATTCAACCATGCATGAATTTCCATACCACGTCTATGGCATTCTTTCACCATCCATTCAAGAGGATCCCAATATGGATTAGGCGCCTGCCCTTGTACACCTGTAAGGAAACGGCTCCATGGTTCATATCGAGATGCATAAAGAGCATCACCTTCTGGACGAACTTGGAAAATAATGGCATTAATTCCACAACGTTGCAATTCGTCAAGTTGTTGGGTTAAAGTCAACTGCATCTGCTGGGTTCCCATTCCCTGAAATTGCCCATTTACACATTGTATCCAAGCACCACGGAACTCACGTTTTGGTTGTGCAAATGTTTGCATACATAACAAGAGCAATACGATGGCCAATAGTTCTTTTAACTTTATCATGCTATATCATTTTTTAATTTTTCTTTTAGGAACTGACCTGTATAGCTTTTCTCACAAGCTGCAATTGTTTCTGGTGTGCCAGTTGCAACTAAATATCCTCCTTTATTTCCACCTTCAGGTCCAAGGTCAATAATCCAATCCGCACATTTGATAATCTCCATATTGTGCTCAATTATCAATACTGAATGCCCCCTCTGAATAAGTGCATCAAAAGCTTCCAACAGCTTTTTTATATCATGAAAATGAAGGCCTGTCGTTGGCTCATCAAAGATGAATAATGTAGGATCCTTCTTTTCCATGGCTAAATAATAGGCTAATTTTACTCGCTGATTTTCACCTCCAGAAAGTGTACTGCTGCTTTGGCCAAGCTTTATATACCCTAAACCTACATCTTGTAATGGTTTCAAAAGCTGGGATATGCGATGTTGTTTATTCTCAGAGAAGAATTCTATTGCCTGATTGACAGTCATGTTCAACATATCATATATATTCTTATCATGAAATTTTACCTCCAAGATTTCATTCTTGAAACGATGACCATGACAACTTTCACATTCTAGAACCAAATCTGCCATAAACTGCATCTCTACAGTTACAGTCCCCTCACCTTTACACTCCTCACAACGGCCTCCTTCCGTATTGAAAGAAAAATGAGCTGGGGTATATCCCATTTGCTCACTAAGAGGCTGTGATGCCATCAGTTTACGAATCTCATCATAAGCTTTCAAGTACGTTACAGGATTGGAACGAGTCGATTTTCCTATAGGATTCTGATCCACGAAATCAACATTCTTAACTGCTTCAAGATCTCCTTCCAAGCTCACATGTTCTCCTGGGCGATCGGCATTTTCATCCATATTACGTTTTAAGGCATTATACAGGATATCGCGAACTAAAGTAGATTTTCCACTTCCGCTTACTCCTGTAACTACAGTAAGCACATTCAGTGGGAATTCCACATCTATACCTTTCAAATTATTCTGACGTGCCCCAATAATCTTCAAACTTCTGTTCCAAGGTCTTCTACTGGCAGGAACATGTATTTGCTCTTCTCCCAACAAATAACGCACTGTATAGCTATTAGAATCCTTCCGCAAATCGCTCATATCACCTTGATATACAATCTGTCCGCCCAAGCGGCCTGCTTTTGGACCAATATCTATAATATAATCAGCCTTTCGTATTATGTCTTCATCATGTTCAACCACCACAACCGTATTACCTAATTGCTGTAATTGACGAAGCACCTTAACCAACTTATCTGTATCTCTACTATGAAGACCGATACTAGGTTCATCCAATATATAAAGACTACCAACCAAGCTGCTTCCCAAAGATGTAGCCAAATTAATACGCTGACTTTCTCCACCAGAGAGGCTATTACTCAAACGGTTTAATGTCAAATATTGCAAACCAACATCACACAAGAATTGCAAACGAGAATTTATTTCTTCCATCAAGCGATTTGCAATCTTTTCCTCACGTTCAGTGAATTTTAGATTTCTAAAAAAATCACGAAGATCATAGATTGGCAGATCAACCAAATCGGAAATGCTCCTTCCACCAATCTTTACATAGCTAGCTTCTTTCTTTAAGCGGGTTCCATGACATGTAGGACAGGTTGTCTTCCCTCGGTAACGAGCCATCATAACCCGATATTGAATCTTATACTGATTCTCTTTTACCATTTGGAAAAAAGTATCAATACAAAGATCTTCTACTTTTTCACCATTTACAGTTCCATGCCAAAGTAAATCCAATTGATCACGGCTTAATTCATAGTAAGGAGTGAATATTGGGAAGTTATATTGACTAGCTCTACGGATAAATTCTTTACGCCATTCACCCATCTTCTCACCTCTCCAACAAACAACAGCACCATCATAGATACTAAGCCCACGGTTTGGAACAACTAACCCCTCATCAATACCCATAATCCTGCCAAACCCTTCACAAGTAGGGCATGCACCCAAAGGAGAATTAAATGAGAACATTTGATCTGAGGGCTCCTCAAACTTAATACCATCAGCCTCAAAGTATGTTGAAAAAGTATGAAGAATACCAGCTGGAAGAAACCGCAGCATGCATGTTCCATCTCCTTCAAAGAAGGCTGTTTCGGCAGCATCTTCCAAACGAGACAAACTCTCCTTTGAATCATCTGCTGTTAGGCGAGCTACCACCAAATAAATATCCTCCTCACTTTCAACTTTTTGGGCATTCTTTAATTCATCTAAAAAATCCTCAACACGTATAACTTCTCCTCGAACCTCTATTCTAGAAAAGCCTTGTTTCATACAGATTTTCAGACTATCAACTATAGTACGACCAGATTTCCTAACAAGAGGAGCTAACATGAGAAAACGAGTCCCACGAGAATACCCATTCACGCATTCTATTAGGTCCTCAATAGTATTTCGTTTTACGATTTCACCACTTATTGGAGAATAAGTCTTACCCAATCGAGCATACAACAAACGTAAATAATCATAGATTTCGGTACTCGTTCCTACTGTAGAACGAGGATTTCTACTAGAAACCTTTTGTTCAATTGCAATTGCTGGTGGAATTCCTTCTATGAAATCACATTCTGGTTTGCCCATACGGCCTAAAAATTGACGAGCATAACTAGAAAGACTTTCCACATAACGGCGTTGCCCTTCAGCATACAAAGTATCGAAAGCTAATGAAGACTTACCGGAACCAGAAAGGCCGGTAATTACAACAAATTTATTTCGGGGAATATCTAAAGAAATATTTTTCAAATTATTTACCCTAGCTCCCCGAATACGTATATATTCTTGTTCTTCTACCATTTAAAATAAAGAAAGGCTCCCCATTCTAGAAGAGCCTTATAACAATTTACAAATTTGCATATGCAGGAGAGAATGTGTCACCACCACTTATCCTACCAGTTGTTAGGCCTTTCTTCAACCATCTGTGACGCTGTTCACTAGTTCCATGATTAAAGCTCTCAGGAACGGAATAACCACGAGCTTTCTTCTGCAAATAATCGTCACCAATTTTCTTAGCTGCATTCAAAGCTTCTTCAATGTCTCCATCTTCTAAAGAACCATATTTCTGATTATCATGGTAAGCCCAAACACCAGCATAATAATCTGCTTGCAATTCAAGACGAACACTAATTTGGTTGCTTTCAGCCTGACTAACTCTAGCCATTTTCTGATGAGCTTGGCCTAAAGTCCCAAGCAAGTTCTGAACATGATGGCCTACCTCATGAGCTATGACATAAGCGTATGCGAAATCTCCATCAGCTCCTATATCTCTCTTCATGTTAGCAAAGAAATCCAGATCCAAATAGACACTTTGATCTGCGGAACAGTAAAAAGGTCCTGTTTGGGAACTTGCATTACCACATCCACTAGTTACTGCACTTTTGAAAAGAATGAGTTTGGGAGCAACATACTTCCTACCCATGGCCCTAAACTGTTCTGTCCATACATCTTCTGTACCTGCCAATATCTGACTTGCAAATTTGGCTAACTCCTCTTCTTCTGCAGTTGGAGTATATTCGCCACCATCTGCACCTGTAATCTGTGGCAATGCTCCAGACTGGCTAATTACTTCCAATGGGTTACCACCCATTAACCAAGTAATCAATCCTACTATAATCAAGCCACCAATACCTAAACCACCAACCTTACCTGCACTCATACCACGGCGGTCGTCAACATTGTCGCTTGTTCTTCTTCCTTCAAGTTTCATTTTGTATAGATTTAATTAATTACACATTTTGTGCAAAGGTAACAAATAATTTAAAGTATACAAAAACATCATACTTAAAATTGACAGATTGAAATAAAAAGGGAGAGCGAATTATCACCCTCCCCTTTTTTATAACAGTTTTATTTAAATTAAAAATTCTTGCCTGTATCCCACCAAATACGCGCATCTATAACATCTTTTGAGCCACGCGCATTCAAAATGTCAATACCTGTTTGCAAACCAGCAGGGTTAGCAGAATGCTCAGAATAAGCAAATGGCAAACGGCGTATTCCACCTGCGACCAAATCTGCAGTAGAACCTCCTAAGTACTCAGACTGTACATTACAGTTACCAGCTGGAATAGGGAACAAATGAGGATAGCCTGTCCGACGATATTCAGCCCATGCATTCAAACCTTCTGGGAAACCTGCAATCCACTTTTGAGTAATAATCTGCTCCAATTGCTCTTCTTGAGTACCACCAGTCATGAACTTAACTGGAACTTTATTAACAGCTTTAATATTGTTCAGACTATTATGTGGGTCCACATAATCTATCTGAGTTGTTGTTCCATTTATATAAACCTCAACATCTGCATTTTGCATAACAGAAGCTGTTAACCAATTATGAGAAGTTGCACGTTCTTCAACTGATTCAAATGAATTACGGATACCTTCCTCATAATAACTCTGAGCAGTTCCACCACCCATGTTCCAACCACGAAGAACACCTTCTGCCTGCAAGAATGATGCTTCTGCTCGGTTCATAATAGGAAGAGGTACATCTGTTGAATATGGACCACCACTCATAGGAGTATAAGGAATTGAAAACATTTTATAGTTAGAACCATCTACAGATAGTCCGTTGCGAATACCCTTAATAGAACCTATATTGCCAGTAGCATTACCGGATGCATCCAAGATATCACTTTTCTTTCCATACCATCCTACTGGAACTACTGTTGCTTCCAAACGAGGGTCATTATAACCTTTCAAAATTGTTTCATAATTAGCAGAAATTGCACAGTCATTATAATCTCGACAGATTAATGCCTGAGGGTTACGAGTGTTAGCATCTTCGACCTCAACATCCACATCCTTCAACAAACCATACTTGTTAGAGCAAGCAGCTTCTGCATGCTGTTTCGCTAAAGCAGGAGAAACAACTGCAAGACGCATAGCTAAACGTAAACGGAGAGTGTTACCAAACTGTAACCATGTTGTTTGGCTCTTGCCACACATTTCATCCCAAGACAAACGACTTGCATCATCTGCGCCCCCATTTGAATCCAGCCAAGAAGTCAACTTTGTAGTAGCATCTGCAAGTTCATCTAAGAAAGCCGTATAACAAGTTTCCTCTGAATCATACTTAACTGACAAGCCTCCTTGCATTGCTTCTGTATAAGGAGTTGGCCCATAAGTATCCACAATCTTATGTGCACCTGCAACCTTCAAAATCTCACCGATTCCATAAAAGTCATCAGCCAAATTATCTATTTTCATTAATGTAGACATTGGCTTGATAACATGAAGCAGCATATAATTTAATGTATAGCTATTCCAACCATTCATCATATAGTAGTTATCATTATTCAAACCACCATTGAATGCTGTTGGAATTGCTAAATAACCAGAATACAAGTCTGCATTCAAATTCTGAATTAACTGATATTCCCAGTTACCATTTGATTGGTTATAGAAGACTGACAACTGTGCTTCATTGAAAAGGTCACCCATAGCGACCTGACTATCGCTCAACCCAAATGGATCTGTATTAATTTCCTCAAAATCACCAGTACAGCTTGTACCAATCATAAGAGCTGTACTAAGGAGAAGAGCACTTTTCATTATATTTTTATTCATAATTGCTGTATCTTAGAATTGAAGTTTCAAGTTAATACCGAAGCTACGAGATGATGGCATTGAGTAATAAGAAGAACCACCATAACCATTAGAAGTAGACATAGATACATCTGGGTCTGTCGGGCAATCCTTATATATGAAGAAAAGGTTACGAGCTACAGCACTCAGAGTCAAATCATGACCATTGCCTAGCAAGTTACGGAATGTATAACCCAATGATATTTCACGCAGACGGAAGTTTGTCTGAGAATAAGCATAATAGTCACCACTACCACCATTGATAGAACCAATAGTATTATAGAATGACTTTGCATCCATCTTCTCAATCTGACCAGTAGAAATATTGAAAACCTCTACACCACCATTATCCCGAGCATCAGCAGATTGCTCAGAAGTTCCATGCTGGTCCAATGAAGCTTGAGTATAATCAAAGAAATTACCACCAATACGACCATCAATCAAGAAATAGAATGAAAAGTCCTTAAAATAAATGGTATTGCCCCAACCAACGTTCCACTTAGAGTTTACATTACCTACTTTCTCCTTATCTGGAGCATATTGAATCTTATGATCTGCATCAACTGTAATCAAACCTGTCTTTTCGTCACGGATGAAGTTCTGCATATATACATCACCATATTCACCACCTTCAACCAAACGCATATCGCTACCATACATGCCACCGATTGATACGTAAGACAACTTATCTCCTTCAGCAACACCCTCACGATTATCCAACTCTTTAATCAGGTTATCATTGTAAGAGAAGTTAAAGCTAGTCTTCCAAGACCAATTGCGATTCAGTTTCTGATTCCAGCTAGCTGTGAATTCAACACCTTGGTTTTGAATATTACCAGCATTGAAATAATAGCTAGAATAACCAGTTGCAGAAGGTACAGACATTGAGAAGTATTGATTCTTATTATTTGTACGATAGAACGTAACATCCCAATCCAAACGGTTATCGAACATGCTACCATCAAGACCAAACTCGATTGAGTGCAACTTTTCAGGCTTCATATCAGTAAATGGCATTGTAGTTTTGAAACTAATAGAGCCGTTGGAAAAACCATTTAAATTGTTTGTGATGAATGCAGGCATTTCATTACCTACAACAGAGTAAGATGCACGTGCCTTTAAAACGTTGATAAATTCAGGCATTCTGAACATATCTGAAAGAACTGCTGTCAAACCGACAGAAGGATAGAAATATGATCCATTAGGAGTATATGCCAAAGTAGATGACCAGTCATTACGACCTGTAATATCCAAGAACAACATATCCTTATATCCAAACTGAGCAGTTGCAAATACAGCATTCAAGCGCTTACGGCTTGCAGACTGTGAAGAACCATTCTTTGTTGAATTTACCAGTACAAAATAATTAGGAATATAACGGTCACCACCAGTGCCCAAATTCCAAGACAAAGACTTATAGTCTGAGAAGCTTGTACCAACAGAAGTGTTAACTGAATAATCTCCAAATGTCTTATTGTAAGTAAGCATCAAATCGCCATAGAACTGACGGAAATTTGTTATATTCTTCTCGAAATAACCATCAACATTTGCCAACACCTGAGATGTTGAAGCATGGACTTTACGCTCCCATTCATCAGTAGTCTTATCATAGCTTAAACGGCCTTGAATGCTCAGACCATCTAAGATTTCATAACGAACAGTACCAGAAACCATCGTACGGCCACGATTTTCATCAGAAGCTACACGATTCAAAATCCAATATGGATTTTGAGAAAAGTCATTATTTGTATCTCGATACCACTGCTGTGCATAATACTGTTTCACATCGTCGTATGACTCATAATTCTCCTTATAATATTTCCAATCTGCGTTTGCAGGGAATGTATAAAGACCTGTCAATGGGTTATTATACTGACCACCGCGTGGGCGGTTATGTGCTTTCTGGGAAATATAATTGATAGATGCAGTAATTGTCAACTTATCATTCAACATTTTATAGGTCTGCTTTACCATCATATTATGACGGGTAAAGGTGTTAGTTGGCATCATACCATTAGAAGTAGTATTAGCATATGATGCATAAGACTGAACCTTCTCTGTACCACCGCTTACAGACAAAGAGTTGATATAAGTGGCACCAGTACGGAAGAAATCTTTTGCTGCATTTACACCATTATTGATTTTGTCACCCCAACTTTGGGTATCATAACTGCCAGCAGAAACTGCAGCGCCATAACGAGTCTGAATTTTAGGTACATCCAAAGGAGTTTCTACAGTGACATTAGATGAGAAGTCTGCACGAACTTTACCCATTGAGCCTTTTTTTGTGGTAATGACGATGACACCATTCGCAGCCATAGAACCATAAAGAGCTGCAGCAGAAGCACCCTTCAATACGTTCATGCTAGCAATATCATCAGGGTTTAAATTTGAAAGAGCATCACCACCATCACGACCACCATATACAGAACTTAACTGCTCGGTAGCTGGATTTGACATTGGCATACCATCGATAACAACCAAAGGTTGATTATTACCTTGTGCAGACTTGTTACCACGAATGACAATTTTAGAAGAACCACCGGCACCAGAAGTGTTAGGAGTAATAACAACACCTGCGGTCTTACCTTGCAAAGAGTTCATCAGGTTAGTTTCCTTAGCACGGGTCAACTCATCACCATTGACCTTCTGAGTTGCATAAGTCAAAGACTTAGCCTTACGCTCAATACCCATAGCCGTTACAACTACCTCTTCCAAAGTCTGAGTATCATCCTGAAGAGTAACATTGATGGCTGATCCATCATATGTGACTTCCAGAGTTTGATACCCCACAAAAGAGATGACAATTACATCACCCTTTTTAACACCCTCAAGGATAAAGTTACCATCAAAATCGGTAATAGTACCGTTGGTCGTACCTTTAATAATCACTGAAGCACCAATGACTGGCTCACCGGTCGTGTCTTTGACAAAACCTCTTGCATTACCAGTCTGCTGAGTGATCTCTGCATTAGCAACTGCATCATATGCATTGCTAGCAAATGTTGGAGCTGGGCAGAGAACTGCTAGAGCCAACATCATACTGACTTTTAATAGTCGTTTTTGCATAGATTTAATAAATTATAATTAGTTTAATGGTCTAAAAAGCATTTGAAGATTATGTATAATTACTTCATAATGCAACGCAAAATTAACGAAAAACTGCTTATCTTAAAAAATATCTAGAGCAAAAAAACATTTCATGCCTAAAAAATGTTGCTTTTTTAACTACTAATGATTTCTGTAACAATAATACGAAAGAAGAAACATAGATAATATATAATGCTATAGATTCATAATTTCAGGCAAGAACATATAAACATATCTGCAATAGAGTATAAGTACAACACATAACGAGTTACCTATTTCAAAAAAAAACAGGATAGAAACTACCCTGTTTTTTTTGCACTTCATATCTTCTCTTCTATCAGCTCTGGCGCTTTCGGCATGCAAATAGCTAAAGCCAAATATATCATAACACCAGGGAAGGCGCTTGAAAATAATGTTAAGACAGCCCAAAGCACCCTAACTAATGTAGGATCTACGTCCAAATAATTGGCTATACCACCACATACTCCGCACAATTGTTTGTCTAATGATTTTTGTAATTTTTTCATAGTCATATACCTTAAAGAATTTACCTCTATTTCTGTACAACAAAAATACAAAACACAAATCCATAATCCTTGAAATTGCAATATATTTCTGAATAATCTGAATTCTTATAATTATTTCCATATATTTATTGCGATATTTATACTCTTAAGCCCTTACTTCTTTTTTTCAATTATTTCCTTTCATCTATAAATAGGCATCTAAGTTTTCTCAAAAAACAACTTATGAAAAATAAAAGAAAAAGTTGTTTTTGATTATCGAATTGATTAATTTTGTAGGCAAAGCCTGAATTATCAGACTATTTTATTAGCTTTCTCAAATAATTAACCTTAAACAACGTATCACTATGATTGTTGGTATACCAAAAGAAATCAAAAATATGGAGTTCCGAGTAGGAATGACTCCATCCGGTGTAGAAGAATTAGTTCGGCACGGACATACTGTTTATGTTGAAATGAATGCAGGTGTAGAAAGCGGCTTTTCAGATATTGCTTATGAGAAGGCTGGCGCTACTATTTTGGGAACGAAAAAGGATGTCTACGAAAAATCAGAAATGATCGTCAAAGTAAAAGAACCTGTCGAGCCAGAATACCCCATGGTACGAGAAGGACAAGTAATATTCACCTATTTCCATTTTGCTGCAGATTCTGAATTAACTGAGGCAATGATAAAATCAAAAGCAATTTGTATTGCTTATGAAACCGTCAAGGCTAAGGATGGTTCCCTACCTCTTCTTATCCCCATGAGTGAAGTTGCTGGAAAAATGGCCATTCAAAATGGAGCTCATTTCTTGGAAAGGACATTTGGAGGTAAAGGAAAAGTTCTGGGAGGCGTTGCAGGAGTTAAGCCTGCTAAAGTATTGATTCTTGGAGGAGGTAAGGTTGGTCGTGCTGCTGCAAGAGTGGCTTCTGGCATGGGAGCAGATGTAACTATTGCAGACAACAGCCTACAGTGCTTGCGCTACATTGCAGGCGTTATGCCTCGTGTAAAGACTCTTTTTGCAACACAATCTAATATTAAAGCAGAACTGCCTACTGTAGATTTAGTCGTAGGTTCAGCATTGGTACCAGGTGCTACAACCCCTCACTTAATAACCAAGGACATGCTGTCACTTATGGAAAAAGGCACTGTGCTAGTTGATGTAGCTATAGATCAAGGCGGTTGCTTCGAAACATCCCATCCGACTACTCATTCTGACCCTATTTATAGCATAGATGGCATAATTCATTATTGCGTGGCAAATATTCCAGGTGCATGTCCAAACACTAGTACTTTTGCCCTTAGCAATGCCACTTTACCCTATGTAGTTCAACTAGCAGATAAAGGCTGGAAACAAGCTATTAGGGAGAATCCAGATTTACTTCCAGGTCTAAATATCGCAGATGGTAAATGCACCTTTAAGGCTGTAGCTGAATGCTATAATTTACTTTATACAGACCCTACTATCTTATTATAAACTGTTAGATATAATAAAATCTTTAGGATTATTATTGATTAAAAAAGAACGGGCTCCAATTGAACCCGTTCTTTTTTCACAATAGTCAGAATAACTTTGAAGGATATTCACCAGCATCAACTAATGCTTGAATTCTTGCTACAGTTTCAGGGCGATCTTCTGCATACGTCACACCAAACCATTTTGAGGTCGTATCAAGGACCTTACATGTTGACGTCCCCTCTGTAATCAGTTTATTTACCATTAACGGGATAAAGAACTCAGACTTCAAATTCTCAATATTCTTTGGATCTGATAGAAATTGCTTGAAATACTCTTCACTATACTGGAAATAATCAGGAGTGAACCCCCACATATTCATAGAAACAGGAGTGTTATCATCAATGCTAATCCATTCTCCATCATCCTTGTTATCAGCCCGATAAGCACACTTGCCATTAACACGAGCAATCTTGGTACGCTCAACACAGGTAGTCAGGCACTCATCTTCATCCTTAGAACAAATGCCACGACTAACAGTTCCATTTTCAGACAAAGTATTTGCTACACGGAAACCAACCATTGCATACTGATTTTTTGCACCTGCTGGAAGATTAGCCAAAAAATTTCCAATGACCTTAAAAGCATCTGAACCGTAAAAATCATCACAGTTTATTACGCAAAACGGTTCTTTAATCACATCCTTTCCCATCAATACTGCATGGTTAGTTCCCCATGGCTTTACACGTCCCTCTGGACATTTAAAACCTTCAGGAAGAGCATCAAGACTCTGGAAGCAAAGTTCACATGGAATCCTGTCCTCATATTTAGCCAAAATCTGAGTACGGAACTGTTCCTCAAAATCTTTTCGGATTACCCAAACAATCTTTCCGAATCCTGCACGGATTGCATCGTAAATTGAATAATCCATAATTGTTTCGCCGTTTGGTCCTAAACCATCTAGCTGCTTCAAGCCACCATAGCGGCTTCCCATTCCTGCTGCCAGGAGAAAAAGTGTCGGTTTCATCTTTATAAATTTAAAAATAGTTTTATTATAATTAAAATGGATAGCCAATAGCAAAGTGAAGGCTCATGGCATCTTTAAAAACTGGTATATTATAATAACCACTTTTAGTCGTCTTATATGGACTATGCAAGGCTATGCCTAAATCCAAACGGAGAACTAAGAATTCCATATCATATCGTAAACCCAATCCTGTACCTACTGCAATCTGATTCCAACAATCCCTCAAATTAAACTTAGCCCCAGGACGTTCTTCATCTTCTTTCATCGTCCAAACATTACCGGTATCAAGAAAAACAGCGCCATTAAAACTACCTACCAAATTAAAACGGAACTCTGCATTGGCCTCAAACTTAATGTCACCTGTCTGATCCATATAGTTAGTACTATGCCCATGATAGCCTCCCGGGCCAATGCCACGAACGGTATAAGCACGAATACTATTCGCACCACCCACATAAAACTGTTCACTATATGGAGCTACATTACTATTTCCATAAGTCCAAATCGCACCTCCCATTATTCGAGTAGCCAACTCTTTTTTCTCTCCTATTCTAAAAGTCTTACGGAGCTCACTGGTCACCTTAATAAATTGTGCAAAAGGATTCCTCAGCAGTTTTTTGTTCTTGGTGTTCCACTTATTCCCTGCCATAATATATGCTCCTGCAATCAGATTTCCACTCTCGGTAAAAGTAGTCTGCCACCAAGTATGTGTCCTGCGCTGAAGCACTCTATCATCAGTAGTATAGGAGATGGTCATGGCTGGAATAAACTGGTCATTCATACTTAAATACAAATAATTGTGAGCATTCATAATAGAATCAAACTTAGCCGTTGTGCTCAACAATTTACTATAGGTCAGACGAATAGGAGAAAATGAGACTCTTTGAGTTCGTGTAGACTGCCAGTTATAAGTTGCCTCACCAGTAAATGATAGAATATCAAAATAACCAGCTCGATGCAATTCATTTACACCCAATTTAAAAGTGGTACTACGCATATGGCGTGAACGTGAATTGACCTGCCCTGGAAACATAAGTCTTGGGAAATCCAAAGCAGCAGTAAGACCTAGCTCATAAGAATTAATTTTAGAAGCTGATTCACCTACCGGATGATGGGTCTGCCACTCATAAGAACCTTTTGCAGTTACAGTGAAGACCTCACCACCACGGAACATATTTTTCTTTGAAACATTCAATGTCAGTTCAGGACCAATCTGCCCATTGCTCTTAGTATGCATATCTGCCTCCAATTCTGCACTAATTGGACGATCTAAAGTCCCATCGATGGATACATCGAGGACATTACAGTTTACCGTTGTATCTCGTGGTGCAAACCGCATTTCCATAGAGCTAAATATATTCAGTTGAGAAAGACGTTCTTGAGTTTCTCTTGATTTCTCTAATGAATATAACTGATTAGGACGAATGCGAATAGCATGATAAAGAGGGGATATACGAAGAGGAGATTTCTGACCTCTATAAAAAACTGTAAAATCATCAGTGTTAATAGAATCACGTAGACGTCGCATATTATTACGGCGTAGATTTACTTTAATATCTCCAATATACCAACGACGCAATGCGCGATTAGGGATATCTGATTTAGCTACTGGCTCCATACGTAACTGCACATTCAAAGGATGGGCAATTGTATCAGCCTTAAAAGTCATATAATCTGGCTTATAGAAGAAAAAACCATCTTCTTGAAATAATTCTGCTAGTCGAATACGTTCAGCATCCAAATTAATCACAGAGAACGCATCACCCTTCCTTAAATAGGTTTTACTCTCATACTGATGAATAAGATCACTAAGAGAATCAGGAAAATTAACATAGGCTATAGAATCCAGATGGAAAACATCTTGCATATCCACATAATAATTAACTTTCGCTTTCTTGTTATTCTTCTCATTTGGTAAGACCTCACTTGATACAGTACTACGGAAATACCCATAATTACGTAATGCATTTGAAGCCATCTTAGCTCGAAGAGATGGATTCACAGAAGATATCAGAACAGGGGTTGTAGCAAATGTATTAAATAGCCATTTGTTGAAACCAGTCTGCTTATTCACAAGAGCATTATACAACCAAAGTCCAATAGGAAGAGGGAAACGCATAGTAGAACTACCTAGGAATGCTGCATTTGGAGCACAATCTAAAGCAGCCATCATCTCCGTCTGCGCTTCGAGCCCATGGTCACTTTTATCCTCGTGAGCAATTTGAACCTTCTTTATTCCTGTATAGAGAACCTCCTCCTGGGGTAACCCAGAAGTTGTAGAGCATGCAGAAAAAACAACTGCAAGCAACAAAAGGAGCCAACTAATCTTATTCATTATTTGCTTCATTTCTTCTCTGTTCTAATCTTTGCTCTCTACGCAATTCACGTTCCTGCATTAATTGCTCACGCTTTTTCCTACTCCTAAAGATAAAAAGTTCATCAAAACGATTCACTTTCTTACGAAGAACAATACCACCACCCGTTTCAATAACATCTCCATCAAGTAAAGAATCATAATTCCGTTCATGATAAAGACGGATATAACGGGTTCCATTTTCATCAAGTCGATATTCTATTGAGACATCATCTATAAATGAATCTGACGCGTTCGCATTACTTCCTGTAGAAACTTTCCCACCTATAATTATACTAACACGATTATTCCAAAGCCTTTTTGCAAAACGGAATGAATAATCAGTGGTAGCACTTCCATCAGATGCCGTTCCATCTTCCATACCGACACTTATGTCAATAGTTCTCAAGGCATTTCCTGCAATACTGGAAATTTCACTTTGCAAGAAGGAATTCAAGGCTGAACTCATATTAATATTTCCCGATGCATTTTCCTCTGATAAATACAAACCAGTAACTAACATTGTGACAGCTAACTTCGCACGGGTTTCTTTAGAGAAACCTGCCAGTTCATTTTGGACTGTCATATCCTGTAAAGCATCAATGGTAAACTCCAATCCCATATTTTGTAAAGTCTGTGAAATCTTTACACCTACTTCAAACAGAACATTCCGCGGAGAGCTGCCATTTGTTGTCACGGAAGCTCTAGTTTTCTCTGTTGCTGTAATATTTAAAGTCGGATTCTGAATATCTCCATTAAATTGTACATAACTTCCACTTCCTAGTGTAAAAGTCTTAAGTGGGATAACTTGAAGGTCATATTTCATTTCTCCGCCATTAATATTGTAACGGCCATTTAAGAACATCTTTCCTTCTGGAGTATACCTGAAAACCAAATTTCCACCACCCTGCAACATTACATAGCTTTCCCGATTTACACTAAGATCACAATTTACATGAGCTCCTTCTGAAATATTCAGGTTTAGCTGAAGATCTACGCCTGACAATTCTTGGCGTGAAATTTCCTGCTGAACTTTAGTGGTATCAGCAAAATCAATAAATGTTACCAAATCACTTAAACGATCTTCAATTTCAAGTGGCGAATCTTTCAGCACATAAGTTACATCTGTTGTTCCCAACAATTCTACAGTTCCCCGGACTACCAGGTTATCCAAGTCGCCTCTAACTGTTGTTTGCAAATTCACAAAAGCTTTACCATATAATTGGGAAACCATATTGCGAGGCTCATCAATCAGTTGGAAATTACGTGCTCTAAGACTAATATTCATCAGAATCTTATCCAAATTTGCAAAGTCAATTGTGCCATTGGCAGTTAGTTCGTCATTCTTTTCTGAATAGAAAACAAAATTCTGCATGGAGAAACGACTGTCAACAATAGGAAATTTCTTATTTTGAGCACGCAAATTCAAATTATATACATCTGAAAAAAGATAAACAGAATCTGTTCCAATTGTACCATTTACTATTGGACGACTTGTATCTCCTGTAAGTTTGAATTTTCCTTCTAATGTACCTTTAAGTCCAAATAAGTGATCTGGAATAAATCCATTTACTATTTCTGCAGGAAATCTGATTAACTCAGCATCAAGTAAAATATCACCTGTAGCGCTTTCATAAGAACCAGATAATTGTGAAACTAACACACCATTTCTCTCTAAAGTCATAGACACAGAATGCATTCCCTTGCTTGATGGCGTATATTCCATGGCCAAATCTATATCGCCCATAGGGTTCTCTTCATATGTCAAATTTTTGAAATTCAATTTTCCATTAGCCTGCAAATCCCCTTTTGCCTGCTGATAAGCATGTATTTTTCCACTGACAAGACCAGACATTTCAGGAACGTAAGGAAGAATATTAGAAATTTCCGTCAAATTCAAATCAAAAACTTCCAAATCCATATTTTGCTGTTCTCCTTCGTTTGGATTTGCAGAAAAAACTATACCCATTCCTTCATCAGTAAGCAAGCTCATGTTTCCAGAAACTTGCATATCGTCACGCAAGAATACATAAGCATCATCAGGAGATAGGTTGAAAGAATTGTATGCCAATAATGGACGCTCAGGACTAAAAGTAAAGCGGAAACCATTTGTTTCAGCCTTCATTCGGAAGCCCATATCAATGCCCAAAACATCTTTTTTATCATACAGTTGCAAATGTGCGACAACTCCATCATTCATCAAACTTCCATTCAAATAGGAGTTAAATACGAACTGAGGATTATTCCGATTATTACGGATTTGAGCACGGAATCGAAGTGTTTCCTCTTCTGGGCTAATATTCAATCGAATGGTATCTAGCTGTAGACTGTCTGACTTAAATGAATATACATGCATATTTCCATGCAATCCTTCATCCACAGATGTATCAAAATGGGCATATAAAGTTCCAAAATCATAGCCATTCAACTGGAGGATATTACTTATCAGATTATCCTTACCTGCCCGGATTTCCAAATGACATTGAGGAATAGCTTCTTTAAGAACTGGGATTTGAAAATTGTGTTCTTTAATCTGAGATTGAAGAAGATTAATAAACTCTTGCCCCTGTTTTTGCACATGAGATAAACCTCCTGCAGTTCTCAAATGAGCAATAAGATTTCCAGTTACCACATCAGCCTTAATTGAGTCTGAAGTCAAAAAGGCTTGTGCATTGAAATCTTTTAGGTGGTAAGTATCTTTGCTACCCTCTAAAGAGATATTAGATATATTGGCATTTAAGTTTGCATTTTCTCCAAAGTTGTAACCTAAATTTGCATTAATCTTTAATGAGAGCCTCCCTCTCCCTCCCATTACACCCAAACGAGTAAGGTCTGCATCTAGCACATCAGCAAATATGTCACCTCCAATAGTATCTTTTTTGACTAAAGCATCAAAATCCGATTCCAAATGAAGATAAGGATTGTCACTTGTAGCTCGACCCGTTAGACGGTTTTTGTCCAACTTCGCTTGTAAACCAATCCCACTGATTTCATAAGTCTTATATTGGACACTATTAATCTTTGCCTGAATGTCTGCAATAGAATGCCTAGAGTAAAAATCCGTACCTGTCCCTTGAACTGAAATGTTGCCAGATACCAAGAAAAGAGAATCTTTTGGCATGAAATCGTGGAGATTAATCTGATTTGCATTAGCATCCAACTTATAATAACCCCGCATGTCATCATAATGAACTGACAAATCCAAAACGCCATTTCTTTCCAGAATTTTGCCTTCATAGGAATATTGGGTACCCGAAATATTTACATGACCCATAGCCTTCATACCTTGAGGTACAGTATAATCTGAAAGATTTACCGCTTTAAGAAATGGCTTTAAATTGTCAGCCTGAGCATTCAAATTGATAGACCCAGACCGGGTTTTATCATTCAAAACATTATAAATTGCACCATCCAAATATGAAACTAAGATTCCATCTAAACTAGCCTTGGATTTATGAATCTGTATCTTATGCATATTCCCATCAATCTTGGTGTTAACAATGATAGGAGCATCTGGATACGCATCCCTTATCTTTTTAGCATTTTCTTCTCCAACAGCTAAGAGTAAATCCTGCTTGCCGATAGTAGCATCCATTTTAAGTTCCATAAGACCATCATCTGCCTTATCCAAAGAACTCCAATCTACTGCAGCATCCAAATTCACTCCAGAATAAGGAGTAACTAACGACATTTTAGATGCCTTAATAGAAGCAGAATCCAAGCGTAAGCGACCTGTTAATGATTTAGCTTGTAGACCCGAACGTTCTTTGAACTGGCTTTTAAGAAGGTTGACTGACACAAAGGAGCCTTGATTTACTAACGAATCTGCCACCAAATTCAAAGAATCCAAAGATATATGATTATAATCAAATCCTTGAGCAGCAAATCCAGGGATAAGATTAACTGATGCTGATGAAGATTGGATGACAAGATGAGCTACTTTAAACAGACTTTCACCTAAATCCATAGTTGTATGGCTCACCTGAGAATCACCGAAGCCTAAACAAATATCCATGGAATCAACCAATACCCGCAAATCAGAACTTTTTATCCGTGCTTTTTCCAATAGAACTTGCCATGCTGTAGGTTCGCTAGGAACAGTATCCTCAGGAACAGAATCGTTTACAGTTATGCAGATATCAGCTCCATCAATTAAAGCTTCATTAACTACAATTGTTTCTGAACCCCAATTAATTCCATGAGATTTTAAGTAGAAATGAGGAAGTGTGCCTTTAATATCTACCGCATCTATCAAATCTAGAGTATTTACCTTAACATCTCTCAGATCTAATCCATCTATATTAACAACTTGTCGAATAAGGGGTAATACTTGAATATCTGCTGTTAACTTCCCTACAGCCAAAACAGTATCCTGATTCTGAATAGCTACAAAATTTGTTAGAACTAAATCCATGGGAAAAGATAGGCGCACATCATCAATGCTCACCTGCAAGCCCAACTCCTTAGAAGCGACGTTTACAGCTTTGTTAACCAAGTATTTTTGTACTGGTGGCAAGTAAATAAGAAGATTCAAAAGTAATAGCAACACAAACGGTGTGGCTATTACTATTCCTATCCACTTGAGAGTTTTTTTCATATTCCCTTATTTTAGGTGCAAAATTAATAAAAAGGAGGCAAAGCGAAAGCTTTTCCGAAAAATAGTTCTACCTTTGCCCATGTTTTAAAGTCAAAACCAAGCAAATGCCTGAAATAACAATAAAACTAAAGAATTTAACAACAGGCTATTCCACGAAAAGCAATCAGCGAGTAGTATCAAAGGATCTAACCGCCTGTTTAAATAATGAAGAACTAACATGCTTGTTGGGAGTCAATGGAGCTGGAAAATCAACTTTACTTCGAACTCTTTCAGCTTTCATCCCTCCTATATCTGGCAAAATTAGTCTTCTAGGAAAGTATCTCGAAGATTATACACCAAAAGAACTATCCAAACTTATTGGTGTTGTGTTGACAGGTAGAATGGAACAAGGAGGACTAACTGTCTTTGACATGGTTGGCATGGGACGAAGTCCATATACCGGTTTTTGGGGAACATTAGGAGAGCAAGATAGAGAGATTGTTAAAGATGCAATTAAACAAATCAAAATCACCCACCTCATAGAAAGGACCATGGATACGCTCAGCGATGGAGAACGCCAGAAAGTAATGATAGCCAAAGCTTTGGCACAAGAAACTCCTGTCATTTTCTTAGATGAGCCCACAGCCTTTCTGGATTTTCCCAGTAAAGTGGAAATGATGCAAATGCTTCATAATTTAGCACATGACATGAAAAAGACAATTTTCCTGTCAACTCATGATCTGGAGCTAGCTCTGCAAGTGGCAGATAGACTATGGTTGTTGGATGCAGAGCAACTGATAACAGGCACACCCAAAGAATTAGCTCATCAAGGCTACCTAGATCGTTTCTTTAACATACCAGGTATTTTTTTCGACAAGGATAATTTGACATACAAGATAGACAGGCAGTAGTAGTCAAAGAAGAGTATCTTTAGTTTATTTAAAATCTCTTTCTTTACAACTTTTTATAAATCACTAATATGAATATATTACCCAAAATCTAGTATCAAATTACAATTTTATTCCTCCCATGTAAGAAGTCTAATTATAGTTATAGACTAAAAATGTCTATGTCTTTCATTTTTTTGTATCTTTGCTGTTATCAAAACAAATAAAATGAAAAAGAATCTAATATATTGGATTGGTGCCCTAATTATTGGTGCCATTTTGGGAGCCCAAGGTATTGTTTGGTTAAATGATTTATTCGAGTTCATTGCCACCGTATTCACCCGATTATTTCAGTTTATTGCAATACCGACAATAGCTTTAGCAATTCTAACGACTCTAGCTTCATTAGATAGGCAAAAAAATGCTGGACGGATTTTCAGCCATACCATCACATACACTTTACTTACAACTATAGCGGCTGCAAGTATCGCTTTAATATTATATCTCATTATTCAACCTGAGAACCTTCCAACAAAAGCAATAAGAATAAGTTCTGCTGATATTCCTCAGGATTTAGGTAGTTTTTCATATTACGATCATATTATTTCAATTATTCCCAATAATATCATATTGCCGTTCGAATCTGGCAATGTATTGAGTATTTTGATCATAGCTGCTTCTTTTGGTTTAGCACTTGCTTTCATGCCTGAATCGGATAATAAACAGACCGTCTACCGTTTCTTTTCTGGATTACAAGAAATGCTGTTCATCTTAATCAGAGCATTAATCTGGGCTATTCCAATAGCCATTATCGCCTTTGCAGGCCAATTATCAGCCCAAATAGAAGCTGGAGTAATCATTGGTTCTTTAGGCAAATATATAGCAGTGGTAATGCTAGGCAATATAGTTCAAATATTCGTAGTACTACCACTATTTCTTTTAGCTAGAAAACTCAACCCGATCAAAGTCTTCCGTGCCATGTTCCCTGCATTATTAGTTGCCCTCTTCACTAAGAGCTCTGCCGGCACATTACCTGTTACCATACAATCAGCAGAAGAAAATTTAGAAATAAAACCAGAAATTGCCCGATTTGTTTTACCTATATGCACAACAATTAACATGAATGGATGTGCAGCTTTTATCCTAGTTACATCATTATTTCTAATGCAAAATGGAGGTTTCGAGTTGTCACTAGGCTCAATGATTCTTTGGCTTTTTATATCTGTTGTATCTGCTATTGGCAATGCTGGAGTGCCCATGGGGTGCTATTTCCTAACCCTATCCTTAATGTCCAGCATAGGCGCTCCTATTGGAATAATGGGAATAATCTTACCCATTTATACAATTATTGACATGGTAGAAACGGCTGAAAATGTTTGGTCGGACTCCTGTGTTTGCGCTATGACAAACCATGATTTGAAGTAATAAAAAAAGCTAGACATGTCTAGCTTTTTAGTTGCGGAGGATGGGATCGAACCAACGACTTCCAGGTTATGAGCCTGGCGAGCTACCACTGCTCTACTCCGCGATATTTCTTGAATTCGGGTGCAAAGATAGAACTTTATTTTCAAACCACCAAACGTTCTTGAGGTTTTTTATTTTTGACAGCTCTGTTTTTGCACACTTTAGACCAGATTGTACCAAAATATCCCTAATATATTTGCCTAAATGAAAGAATTCCCGTACTTTTGTACCCGTAAAATAACAAAAGGATATGGCTGTTTCTAAGACAAGAGCACTTTTGGTAGACGTAGCCCGTCAACTTTTTGCAAAAAACGGATTAGAGGAAACCACAATGAATGATATCGCTGTGGCATCCAAAAAAGGGCGTCGAACCCTTTATACCTATTTCAAAAATAAGGAAGAAATTTATTACGCTGTCATTGAATCTGAACTAAGTCTTCTCTCAGAAAAGCTAATGGAAGTTTTAGACCAGGACATTAATCCTGAAGATAAAATTGTTGAACTCATTTATGCCCGCTTAGCTGCCATAAAGGAAATTATCCACCGAAACGGGAATTTACGAGCAGAGTTTTTTCGAGATATCTGGAGTGTGGAAGTTGTCCGCAAGAATTTTGACAAAGGTCAGATAGACATTTACCGTAGAGTTCTCCATGAAGGCCGTGAAAAAGGAGTTTTTGAAATTGAGAACATTGAATTGCTTGCCAATATCATTCATTACTGTGTGAAAGGTTTGGAGGTTCCTTATATAAAAGGTACTGTTGCTTCAGGCTTCAATGCTGAAAACAGTAAACCTTTAGTTGAAAAAATCGTGCATAGAGCTTTGGGGAAGCCAATTGAAAAAGGAAAACAAATTTAATCATAATTAATATGGGACTTTTAGAAGGAAAAACTGCCCTTATTACAGGTGCAGCTCGCGGCATAGGTAAGGCTGTCGCTATTAAATTCGCAAAAGAAGGTGCAAACATCGCATTTACAGATCTTGTACTTAACGATGACATGGCAGCTGGCTTAGAAGCGACCCGCAAGGAAATAGAGGAACTAGGTGTAACCTGTCGTGCTTATGCAGGTAATGCTGCTGATTTCGCTGAGACCGAAGCTGTTGTTAAACAAATTCATGCAGATTTCGGCTCTATTGATATCCTGGTTAACAATGCAGGTATCACAAAAGATGGCTTGATGCTCCGAATGACAGAGGCTCAATGGGACGCAGTCCTGAATGTAAATTTAAAATCTGCATTCAACTTTATCCACGCATGTGCTCCTATCATGCTTCGTCAGCGCGGTGGTTCTATTATTAACATGTCATCTGTTGTAGGCGTTCATGGTAATGCTGGCCAATGCAACTATTCTGCTTCAAAAGCAGGTATGATCGGTTTGGCTAAGTCTATAGCCCAAGAACTTGGTCCAAAGGGTGTTCGAGCTAACGCTGTTGCTCCAGGTTTTATTGAAACAGCTATGACTGCCCAACTTCCTGAAGAAATCCGTAAGGATTGGATGAAAAAAATTCCTCTCCGTCGTGGAGGCCAAGTTGATGACATTGCAAACGTTTGTCTATTTTTGGCATCTGACATGTCAAGCTATGTATCCGGTCAGGTTATACAGATTGATGGCGGTATGAACATGTAGTATTGTCAGATGCAAATAGTCTACGAAGATAATCATCTGATAATAATCAACAAGTCCAGCTCGGAGATTGTACAAGGAGACAAAACTGGTGATATTCCTCTATCTGAAATAATAAAAGATTATTTAAAAGAGAAGTATAACAAACCAGGTAATGTATTCCTTGGAGTTGTACATCGGCTCGATCGTCCCGTTTCTGGACTTGTTGTTTTTGCAAAAACCAGTAAAGCACTTTCACGCTTAAATGAAATGTTTCGTACTGGTAATGTGCATAAAACGTATTGGGCTATTGTAAAAAACGCTCCTTCTAAAGATGAAAGTGAACTAGTCAATTGGCTTGTTCGAAACGAAAAACAAAATAAAAGCTATGCATATGATACAGAGAAGCCTAACACAAAAAAGGCTGTTTTAGATTATAAAGTCATAGCACATTCTGATAATTATCATCTTCTGGAGATACACTTAAAAACAGGAAGACATCATCAAATACGATGTCAATTAGCTCATATTGGATGCCCTATCAAGGGTGACTTAAAATACGGATTTCAACGTAGCAATCCAGACGGAAGCATATGCCTTCATTCCAAAAAGATAGAATTTATACACCCCATTTCTAAAAAAGCAATTCAAATTATAGCACCAACTCCTGAAACTGATGTATGGACGGCTTTTAAGAATGTTTAATTACCTTTATTACTTGGATGATAATAAAGTGAACTGCATTTCTCTTTTACAAAAATATTTTTAGCTACTTGCTGAAGTTGTTCAGGTGTCACACTTCTATATAGCTCAACCTCTTTATTTATAAAATTAGCATTACCTAGAATTTCATAATATGCTAAATTACGAGCCAAATTTATATGATTTGTATATCCAAAAATCTGCGCACTCTCAAACTTATTTTGAACTTTCTCTAATTCCAATAAATCAATCCTTTTCTCTATCAACTCATCCAAAATTTTAAAAACAGCTTCTTCCGCATCTTCTAATGAGATGCCAGGTAATGTTTTCCCAACTATTTGAAAATGTCCAGGATCTATAGAGCCTTGTATGAAAGCATCCACTGAAGAGAACATTGGGTTTTGATGCATAAGTTGCTGAATCAAGCGACTACTTTTGCCATTACTCAAAATATCAGAAAGGATATCGCAAGCATAGTAGTCTTTATCCATACAAGAACACATAGGAAATGCTAAATACAATGCCTCCACTGGAACATTACGTTCAACCTCTAAATGACGATATGCATCCTGCTCTGGTTCTTTTGGTAATGGAGTGATTAATAATTTTCTTGAAGGAATTCCTGAAAACCATTTCTCTGACAATCGGAGAGTCTCTTCAAAAGTTATATGGCCTGTAACAGCAAGAACTGCATTATTGGGAGCATAAAAACCAAAAAAGAATTGTTTCACCAAATCCATATCCACCTGCTCAATATGAGATATTTCCTTTCCAATAGTTGGCCATTGGTACGGATGGACTTTATATACTAAAGACCGGAGTAAATGACCTGAATCACCATAAGGTTGGTTTAGGCAGCTTTGTTTGAACTCTTCTATCACAACATGACGTTGTACTTCCAGACTTTTTGATGTAAAAGCTAAACTTAGCATACGATCACTTTCCAACCAAAAGGCCACCTCTACATTTTGATATGGGATAGTAATGAAATAATTTGTAATATCATTAGTTGTAAATGCATTATCTTCTCCTCCAGCCTCTTGGATTGGTGTGTCAAAATTAGGAATATTGATTGAACCACCAAACATCAAGTGCTCAAACAAATGAGCTAGTCCTGTATGCTCAGGCATTTCATTTCGTGCGCCTACATTGTAGAGGATATTAACGGTCACCATCTGAGTGGAATAGTCTGGGCTATGAACTATTCTTAAACCATTATCTAGAATATGTCTATTAATCGTTATCACTGGATAATCGTAATTTTGTTGATCGTAATATCGTCTACAGGACGATTTCTGCGGTCAGTCCTCACATTAGAAATGGCTTCTACAATATCCATCCCTTCAATAACTTCACCAAAAACAGTATAATTATTATCCAAATGAGGCATACCTCCAATCGTTGAATAAATCTTAATCTGCTCTGGAGTTATCTTCATGGCTGGATTAGTCTGAAGCATTTCCTCTGACTTTCTTTCAAGTGAATCCTGTAATTCCAATAATTTAGCTGTATCTTTCTTCTTACGCAGTTCCGCCACTTCATTCTGGCATTCCTTTACCAACTGATTAAAATACTCTTTCTGACGGACATCGTTCAATTCATTTTCTTTGCTCATCAGTTTAGCCTCAGTCCATTTTGTTCCTGTAACTATATAGAATTGGCAACCTGATGATTCTTTCTCTGGATTAACATCATCATTTTCACGTGCTGCTGCCAAAGCACCATACTTATGAAAATACTTTGGATAAACTATTTCGGCAGGTACAGTCCAACTTACATCACCTCCACCTGCTGGTGCACCTTGAGGTACATCTCTGGCCGAAGGATCACCAGTCTGAATCATAAAATTTTTGACTACACGATGAAAAATAATACCATCATACATATGATTCTTGACATTCTTGATAAAATTATCGCGATGTTTAGGAGTATCATTATACAATTTCACCTTAATTTCCCCTGAAGAGGTCTCGATGAGAACAACTGTATCATCATCCGATAAGGTTGAAAATGGTGTCATTTTCTTCTCCGCCTTACATGCACAAATAACCAATAGCAAGATAAGCATGGTTGTGATCTTTTTCATAATCTTCAACATTATATTTCCCTTTCTTTATATGATTATTCAAAGGTAATTATTTTATTTCATATAACAAAAAAAGAGACCTCAGGAAATGAATCCTGAGGTCTCCCGATTGATTAAGACGGCGCCTACCTACTCTCCCACATTGCATCGCAGTACCATCGGCGT
>ONDM01000013.1 GCA_900316585.1 uncultured Prevotellaceae bacterium
TCATAAATTTTGCGTGAAGAAAACAGAACCCTCTTTCCGTTAAGAAATGCACACCTGTTTGAGGGACGAAGTCCCGAGTTTGGGCATTTTAGGAAAGAGGGTCCTGTTTTTAGCAAAATTCATGCAGCCGGTGAATTTCTTTTTTGGTACTTTTTTCTTTTTTCATGAAAAGAAAAAAGCTACTGGGGGGGGTGGGGGCAAAGCCTCCAAAAAGAAGGAGTCCGGGGAAAGCCTTCTCCGAAAAAAGCCCTATCGGCAAGAGCAAAAATGGAATAAGTCGGTGTTTTTGTTGTTTAAAAAACGGAATAAGTGGATTTATTTATGGCTTAAAAAGTGGAATAAGTGGATTTTCCCTTTGCGGAATGTGGGAGAAATTGTATTTTTGCATCGGATTAAACCTGAAGAATGATGCTTGAACGTAAATTTACAAGAGTTTTGGAACGCTTCCTTAAGGAGGAACCTTATAAGATTCTGCTGGTCAATGGTGCACGGCAAATAGGAAAGTCTTTCCTAATCCGTTATGTGGGGCAGAAGCTCTTCTCCCATTTCGTGGAGATTAACCTGAAGGAAGATAAGGAAGGTGATAGGGTTTTTGCCGATGTGCATACTACCAATGACCTTTATATGCGTTTGGGTAATTATACCTCAAAGCCTTTAGGGGATAAATCTAATACCTTGGTGTTCCTGGACGAGATTCAAAGTTATCCTCACTTGATGACCATGCTGAAATTTCTCAATCAGGAGGGGCGCTATAGGTTTATAGCCAGCGGGTCCCAACTGGGTGTGGCCTTATCGCAAACACCATCGGTACCTCTGGGCAGTGTGGCTATTGAACAGATGTACCCGCTAGATTTTGAGGAATTTCTGTGGGCTACAGGTGTGGGTAAGGAATGGATAGCACATGTCAGGGAGAGTTTCCTGCGCCTGGAGGCTTTGGATAATAGTACCCATAATATCCTGCTGAAGCGATTCCAGTATTACCTGCTTGTGGGAGGGCTTCCAGAGGCCATAAATCAGTATTTGGCCGACAGGAATATGGTTCGTGTGAGGCAGACGCACAAGGATATTCACAGTCTTTATCGCATCGATGCTTCCCAATATGACGAGGAGCATAAATTGAAGATTCGAAAGATCTATGACCTGATTCCAAGTATCTTGGAAAACAAGAAGAAGCGTGTGGTTTACAAGGATATAGAGGATAAGAAAGGGAAGACCTTCTCCGACTATGCCGATGAGTTTGAGTATCTCACGAATTCAGGGATAGCGCTTGAGGTATCGGCTATCAGCAATCCTCGTTTTCCCTTGGCCGAATCGGAGCAGAAACGTCTGGTGAAACTCTACCTGAACGATGTGGGGTTGCTAACTAATATTCTTTACGGGGTGAACGTGAACGCCGTTTTGCAGGACATCAAGAGTATCAACCTAGGTACGGTATATGAGTCGGTGGTAGCTCAGGAACTGGCTGCTCATGGTTTCAAGCTTCATTATTATGATAATAAGAAAAAGGGTGAAGTGGATTTCTTAATCGATGACTATGACGGGTTGAAGGTGCTGCCGCTGGAGATTAAGTCGGGTAAGGACTATACCGAGCACAGTGCTCTCTCTAAATTCCTGGAGACGCCGGAATATGGGATAGATAGGGCGTTTGTTTTTTCCAATGAGCGGGAGGTCTTCCAGAAAAAGGGAGCCACTTATCTTCCTATTTATTATTGTATGTTTTTGAGCAATGAGCAGCGTGAAAAGCCTGTGATATTGCCGGAATTGGAGACTATTTGATTATTTTCGGGGGCTTTACCCCCGGGCCCCTATTCGCTCAAGCCGCGAAGGGCTTTTCATTTCTTTCTCATGGAAGAAAGAAACGAAACAAAGAAAGTCCACCGGCTGCACGGATTTCAGTAAAAACTCGGAGCTTCGCTCCTCAAACAGTTTGTGTTTCTTCACGCCTTTCGTACTCCATTTTCTTAACCTGAAATCCATGAGGCCGGAAACTGCTTGGGGAGTTGCAACATCGCTGCGCTCGTTGCTGGGTGAGTTCCAAACAGCACCAATGCCCAATGGGGATGCCCAATGGGGACAGGTCGCCTCCCCCAGACATAGGCCCGGCCTCATAAATTTTGCGTGAAGAAAACAGAACCCTCTTTCCGTTAAGGAATGCACACTGTTTGAGGGACGAAGTCCCGAGTTTGGGCATTTTAGGAAAGAGAGTCCTGTTTTTAGCAAAATTCATGCAGCCGGTGAATTTCTTTTTTTTTTCTTTTTTCATGAAAAGAAAAAAGGTACTGGGGGTCCGGGGGTAACACCCCCGAAAAGAAGGGATCCGGGGAAAACCTTCCCCGAAAAAAGCCCTAGCGGCTGGAGCGTCTCCCCCAAAATTTGGAGCGTATAAAAAAAAGCAATACCTTTGCAGTAAGATGAAAACTATTTATACCCTGATAACCCTGCTTTTCCTCCTGCCCGGTTGCACCAGTGGCAATGAGCGGGAAGTGCAGCCGCAGCCAGAGAACGCCGCTGTGGCGGTGGACACAGCCGCTGTAGTTCCTGATACCGTTCCGGTGTTCCGCTCCGACACGGCTGTAGTCTTCAGGGAGCCGCTGGTGAAGGACAGCCTTTTCCTGGTGGTTTCCAAGCGTGACCTGAGCCTGACCGTGTATGAAGACCGTGGAGGGGATACCCTGCGTATAGCCTGGTTCCCCGTGTGTATGGGCGAAGGCATAGGGCACAAGCAGAGGAAGGGAGACCATAGGACTCCAGAGTCCTCCCTGGAGGTACCCTTCCAGATTACCGAGATTAATGACGCCAGCCAGTGGCGGCACGATTTCAGGGATGGCCGTGGTTCCATTCTGGCCTATGGTCACTGGTTCCTACGGCTGAAGACCCCAGGCTTCACCGGCATAGGCATTCATGGCAGCACCAACAATGAGCACACCATCCCTGGCCGTGCCAGTGAGGGCTGCATCCGCCTCTACGACAAGGACATCATCACCCTGAAGGAGAAGTATGCCTTCATCGGCATGAAGGTGGTGGTGAAGAAAGAAGAGCAGGGGCTTTATCCGTTTGAACGCTGATTTTTCCCACAGGGGGACAGGTCCCATTGGGCAAAAGATAGAGGCCTAGATTCTAGGTACTTCTGTAGCGCTTTTGCCCAATGGGACCTGTCCCCCTGTGGGAATCCCTGTGGGAATCCCCAAGTGAGAAATATTGGAAAAGTGGAAAAAAAGCTTGGATTTCTTTTGGAAAAGTGGAAATTTTGCCTTAAATTGCGTTGGAAAAATGGAAATAATATGCTTAAAAGGAAGATTGACAGCTATTTAAAGGAATATTATGAGAAATCCAGCAATGCACTTCTCATTACAGGGGCACGTCAGGTAGGAAAGACTTTTTCTATCCGAGAGTTTGGAAAGAACTTTAAAAGTTTTATCGAGATCAATTTCATTGAGAACCCCGATGCCGTAGAACTATTCAAGGGGGCAAAGGGGAGTGCCGACATTTTACTACGTCTTTCGACTCTTACTGACATCCCCATGATTAAGGGTGACACTCTTATTTTCTTTGATGAAGTCCAAGAGTGCCCGGACATAGTTACGGCCATAAAGTTTCTAGTGGATGATGGATCATACCGTTATATCCTTAGTGGTTCGTTGCTAGGCGTGGAATTGAAAGACATCCGTTCTGTTCCTGTGGGTTATATGGGTATAAAAGAGATGTTTCCTATCGATTTCGAGGAGTTCATTTCCTGTGTTGGCATTCGTGCAGATGTGATAGCTTCCATAAAGGAAGCTTGGGAAAAGAGACATCCTGTAGATGGTTTTATACACGAAAAGATGATGGAACTGTTCCGACTGTACCTTATCGTTGGCGGTATGCCGGCAGCAGTCAGTAAGTATATTGAGAGCAATAATCTGCAGGAAGTCCTGACCGTGCAGCAGGAAATCATACAGCTATATAAAAAAGACATTGCCAAATACGACCCGGACAATAAGTTGTATATTGAGGAGATTTTCAGCTTGATTCCTCCAGAACTGAATGCCAAGAACAAACGCTTCATTCTGAAACGCCTCAATGAAAATGCGAAATACGAACGGTACGAGAATAGCTTCCTTTGGCTGAAGAATGCTGGTGTGGCCTTGCCCGTATACAATGTGGAAGAGCCCAAAGTGCCGCTATTGCTGGCGCGTTCCCGAAACCTTCTTAAACTGTTCCTGAATGATATAGGTTTGCTGGCCGCCCAGTATGCCAATGGTATTCAGGTTCGGATAATTAAAGGAGACAAAGATATAAATTTCGGGTCAATCTACGAGAATGCAGTAGCGCAGGAACTAGTGGCACATGGTCTATGGCCATATTATTACAACAATAAGAAGAGGGGAGAACTGGACTTTGTCATTGAACAAGACGGCAAAGTGCTTCCCATCGAAGTGAAGTCTGGGAAAGGCTACACCTATCATCGTGCTCTAACCAATATTATGGATTGCGGTGAGTATGATCTTCCGGAAGCCTTAATCCTGAATAATGATAATCTGTTTAAAGATGGACGATTCCTCTACATCCCGGTTTACATGGTGATGTTCTTGAAGAAGATAGAAACCACCCCGACAGCATATAAAGTTGACCTTGGCGATTTAGCAGATTCTCGTTAGAACGCTGATTTTCCCACAGGGGGACAGGTCCCATTGGGCAAAAGATAGAGGCCTAGATTCTAGGTTCTTTAGTAGCACTTTTGCCCAATGGGACCTGTCCCCCTGTGGGAATGGATGAAACGGACAGCTCTTTATCCTTAATTTGTGTATTTTATCTTCCCTATAAATTAGGTGGAGCCAAAAAAAAGCCCTACCTTTGCGCCGTTGTATTCAAAACAATCCATAGGGGATTTTAAAAAACAGACTTCTATTTATTTATGCAAGAATTTAATATAGGTGTAAATCAAACTATTATATTTTTTTAAAAATATAAATCTTGCAACATCCTAATAAAACTTTTGTTTTATTCCCCACAACAAACCGAGAAGATATGTTAGACAAATCAAGTAAAATATATGTAGCCGGCCACCACGGCCTGGTGGGGTCTGCCATTTGGAACAACCTGCTGAGCCGGGGCTATACCAATCTGGTGGGGCGCAGCCATAAGGAGCTGGACTTGACCGACCAGGTGGCCGTGAGAAAGTTCTTCGATGAAGAACAGCCCGATGCCGTGGTGCTGGCCGCTGCCTTTGTGGGCGGCATTATGGCCAACAGCCTGTACCGGGCCGACTTCATGATGATGAACATGAAGATTCAGTGCAACGTGATTAGCGAGGCCTATGCACATGGGGTGAAGAAACTCTTGTTCCTGGGCTCCACCTGCATCTACCCGAAGAATGCGCCGCAGCCCATGAAGGAGGACTGCCTGCTCACGGGCGAGCTGGAGTATACCAACGAGGAATATGCCATTGCCAAGATTGCGGGCCTAAAGATGTGCGAGAGCTACAACCTCCAGTACGGCACCAACTATATAGCTGTGATGCCTACCAACCTGTATGGCCCTAACGACAACTTCCACCTGGAGAATTCCCATGTGATGCCGGCCCAGATGCGCAAGGTGTATCTGGCTAAACTGATTCACGACGGCGACTGGGAGGCTATTCGTGTGGACATGAACAAGCGTCCGGTAGAAGGCATCACCGGTGAGAGCACCCAGGAAGAAATCCTGAACGTGCTGGCCAAGTACGGCATAGAGGACAATAAAGTCACTCTTTGGGGAACCGGAACACCCCTGCGTGAGTTCCTCTGGAGCGAAGACATGGCTGATGCTTCTGTACACATCCTGCTGAACGTGGACTTCTCCGACATCATCGGTATAGAGAAATACTCTTCCGTACACTACGGTGCCAAGACCGACGGGGCAGTGGACCGCAACCATTCTGCCGGCCGTGGCGGTGCCATCCCGGCACTGGGAGAGATACGCAACTGCCACATCAACATCGGTACGGGCAAGGAGCTGACTATCCGTCGGCTGTCGGAACTGGTGGCTCAGGCTGTGGGCTTTGAGGGCGAGATACGGTTCGATGCCAGCAAGCCCGACGGCACCATGCGTAAGCTCATCAATGTGGACAAGCTCCACTCCCTGGGCTGGACCCACAAGGTGGAGATAGAGGACGGTGTGCAGAAGCTGTTCCAGTGGTACAAGGAAAGTTTAAAGAAATAAGAAAATACTATACATAATATGGAAACAAAAAAGAATGTAGCGTTGATAACAGGTGTGACCGGACAAGACGGTTCTTACCTGTCTGAATTTTTATTGGCAAAAGGATATGATGTGCATGGCGTAATCCGCCGTTCGTCCGTGGATTTCCGTGAGCGTATTGCACACCTGGAGGGCAAGCCCAATTTCCACCTGCATTATGCCGACATGACCGACTCCATGTCACTGGTGAAACTGGTGGGCAAGGTCCTTCCTACAGAGATATATAATCTGGCTGCCCAAAGTCATGTGCAGGTATCGTTCGATGCACCTGAATATACGGCCAATGCCGATGCCACTGGTGTACTTCGTATTCTGGAGGCCGTGCGCACGAATCATTTGGAAAAGACTTGTAAAATATACCAGGCATCTACCAGCGAGCTCTACGGCAAGGTAGAGGAAGTGCCTCAGAACGAGAATACACCTTTCCACCCATACTCTCCTTATGCAGTGGCTAAACTGTACGGCTACTGGATTATCCGTGAGTATCGCGAGGCATACAACATGTTCTGCTGCTCCGGCATACTGTTCAACCATGAGAGTGAACGCCGTGGAGAGACTTTCGTAACCCGAAAGATTACCCTGGCAGCTGCCCGAATCAAGCAAGGCAAGCAGGAAAAACTTTACCTGGGTAACCTGTCGTCTTTGCGCGACTGGGGCTATGCCAAGGACTATGTGGAGTGTATGTGGCTGATTCTGCAGCAAGAGAAGCCGGAAGACTTTGTGATAGCTACCGGTGAACAGCACAGCGTACGTGAGTTCTGCTACCTGGCCTTCAAGTATGCCGGCATAGAGCTGGAGTTCCAGGGCGAGGGAATCAATGAGAAGGGAATAGACAAGGCTACCGGCAAGGTACTGGTGGAGGTAAGCGAAGACTTCTATCGTCCGACCGACGTGGTGAACCTCTGGGGAGACCCTACTAAGGCTAAGACCCAGTTGGGCTGGAACCCACAGAAGACCACCTTTGAGGAGCTGGTTCACATCATGGTCCAGCATGACATGCAGAAGGTGGCAGCAGACCATGTTGCCAGTGTGATGCGCACCAACTTGGCTGAGTATTTGGAGAAGGGATTGGTGAAATAATATTTCCCGGTGAAAAGTCTGAAGGTAATTCTATATTTATTTTTGTTCATTTTCTTTATCTCCTGTTCCAAAGATGGATCCCCTTTTGAGGAACAAGAAATAGTAGATGATGGGATAGACTTTTCCTTGATCTGGGGAACATTTAGAGATGTGAATCACAGAGGCTATTCCAAGACAGCCCCAGAAAACACCTTTCCAGCGTTTGTCCTCTCTAAAGAAAAAGGTTTTAAGATTATAGAAACCGACTTACAATATAGCAAGGATGGTGTCCCTGTTCTGATACATGATACTACGGTGGACCGGACCAGCAATGCTAGTGGAGATGTGAATAAACTAACCTATGAACAGCTAAGGACACTGGATTTCGGATTTTGGAAATCAGAAATCTATGCCGGAACCACCATTCCTAGCCTAGAAGAATTTCTCTCTTTCTGCAAGGAGAATGAAATGAAGATGTATTTGGAGCTGAAAGCCGGTATAAATCATGCCAGAGCCCAGGAATTAGTCAGTCTGCTTTCCAGATATGGAATTTCACAGGATTGTACTTTCATCTCTTTCTCTTCGGCTTACTTGAAAGAGATAGCGAAAGTGGACAGGGCTTTCAGGTTCGGGATACTAGATTCATCTGGGACAAGAAGTGTTAAAAACAAAGTAGAAGATTTGAGGAAAGTGGTAGGTCTTTCACATATATTTGTGGATATAAACTACCCGAAAGCTGATGAATCATTGATTTCATATTGCAAAGAAACCGGGATACCTCTAGAGGTTTGGACAGTGGACGGAGCAGATTATATTGAGACTATGGATGCATATATCAGTGGAGTGACTTCTAATTCACTGATAGCATCGGATTATATTACACGATAAATTAGAAACAAAATATGCGAAAGTTTGAAGACTTGAAGATTGCGGTGGCAGGAACTGGATATGTGGGCCTATCCATCGCTACTCTGCTGGCACAGCACCATGAGGTAATTGCGGTGGACGTGATTCCAGAGAAGGTGCAGCTGATTAATGATAGAATTTCCCCCATTCAGGATGAGTACATAGAGAAATACTTGAAAGAGAAAGACCTGAAGCTAACCGCCACACTGGACGGCCGGGCAGCCTATGCCGATGCTGATTTCGTGGTTATAGCAGCCCCTACCAATTATGACCCGGTGAAGAACTACTTCGACACCTCTCATGTGGAAGAAGTGATAGACCTGGTGCTGGAGGCTAATCCAGAGGCTGTGATGGTGATTAAGTCCACCATTCCTGTGGGCTATACTCGCAGCCTTTATGTGAAATATTCCAAGAAGTGGGGTGTGGATTCCACCAAGAAGTTCCGCCTGCTGTTTAGTCCTGAGTTCCTGAGAGAGTCTAAGGCCCTGTACGACAACCTGTATCCTTCCCGAATCATTGTGGGCTACCCTAAGATGATCCGTAATGCAGAGCATACCGAGGAGAACAAGGCCATAGTGAAGCTATCCGGAAACCACATGAGGGAAAATGCAGAGACCTTTGCCAAGCTGCTTCAGGAAGGCGCCATCAAGGAAGATGTGCCCACCCTGTTCATGGGACTGAAAGAGGCAGAGGCTGTGAAACTCTTTGCCAACACCTACCTGGCCCTACGCGTGTCTTATTTCAACGAGCTGGACACCTATGCTGAGGCCAAGGGACTGGACACTGCATCCATCATAGAAGGCGTATGTCTGGACCCACGCATCGGAACCCATTACAACAACCCAAGTTTCGGGTATGGAGGTTACTGCCTTCCGAAAGACACCAAGCAGCTGCTAGCCAACTATTCCGATGTGCCTCAGAACATGATGACCGCCATAGTGGAGAGCAACCGTACCCGCAAAGATTATATAGCTGACCAAGTTCTGCAGAAAGCCGGCTGGTATGCCTATTCCAAGGACAACCAGTTTGATGAGGCTAAGCAGCACTGCGTGATAGGCGTGTACCGCCTGACCATGAAGTCCAATTCCGATAATTTCCGCCAAAGTGCTATTCAGGGCATCATGAAGCGTGTGAAGGCCAAGGGAGCTGAGGTGATAGTCTATGAGCCAACCTTGGAAGATGGAACTAGGTTCTTTGGTAGTAGGGTGGTGAATGACCTGGAGGCTTTCAAGCAGCAGAGCCAGGCTATCATAGCAAACCGGTATGATGCTTGTCTTGATGATGTGCAGGAGAAGGTTTATACTAGGGATATATTTAGGAGAGATTAAAGCTTTTGCTGGAGAGTAAAGTAGAGTGGTAATCTTTAATGCCGTAATGATTCAAGGTTATAAGATTTGATAATTCCTATTTTTGAAGAGATAGAATATAAAGTGAAACAACAGTATTATTCTGTAAAAGGAATAAGTTAAGCATGGACAATCTATCGATCATAGTGAATTTAGAAAATATGGATGTGTATATAAGTAGGATGACATCAAGTTTTTCAATAGCTCAGAATATCTTCTGTAAACAATAAGATTTATGGTAGAAGATATAGAAAAAGGGAAGAGACTAGCAAAGAATACAATTGTTTTGTATTTACGCATGTTGTTTCTCATGGTTATAGGGCTTTATACCTCACGAGTCTTTCTTCAAGCATTAGGGGTTGAAGATTTTGGTATATATAATGTTGTAGGTGGTTTTGTCGGTTTATTTGCTATCATCAGTAAATCTTTATCAGGTGCAGCTAGTAGGTTCCTTAATTTTGAGATGGGGCGGGGAGATAAGGACAAATTGAAGGTAGTATTTTCTTCTACAGTTACTATTCAAATCTTTTTAGCTATTTTTGTGGCCTTACTGGCAGAATCCGTTGGAGTATGGTTTGTTAATACTCAGTTGGTAATACCTTCAGAACGTATTTATGCTGCGAATTGGTGCTTTCAGTTATCAGTAATAACTTTTTGTAGCACATTAGTCACTGTGCCTTATAATGCGGCAATTATAGCCCATGAAAAAATGACAACTTTTGCATACGTTTCAATATTTGAAGGCCTGACAAAGCTTTGTATTGCGTTTTTGATTATGGTTGCACCATTTGACCGACTTATCTTTTATGCATTGCTTCTTTGTATACTTCAACTTGTTATTCAATATATTTATAGATATTATTGTAAAAAGCAATTTGAAGAGTGTACTTATAAATATATTTATGATAAGTTTTTTTTAAGACAGTTACTTAGCTATGCAGGTTGGGGTTATATAGGTTCTACTTCTGTTATATTGCGTAATCAGGGAATAAATATATTAATCAATTTGTTTTTCGGACCTGTTGTTAATGCTGCTCGAGCAGTAGCAAACCAGGTGTTGCACGCAGTTGATGGCTTTGTTCAGAATTTCATAACTGCGGTAAGACCTCAAATCACCCAATCATATGCGGCTGAAAACTATGATTACTTGAATAAGCTACTTATGATAAGTTCAAAGTTTTCCTATTATTTATTTTTATTATTATCTTTACCAATTCTATTAAATACGGATTATATTTTGAATTTATGGTTAACTGAGGTGCCAGAACATAGCATTCTTTTTGTACAATTGACATTACTTTTTACAATGATTAATACTTTAGTCCATCCACTTTCTATAGCACAAGCTGCAACAGGGAAAATTAGAGACTACCAGTTAGCTACTGGTGGGCTTCAATTGCTGAATCTTCCTATAAGTTGGGTTTGTTTGAAATTGGGGTGTCCTGCTGAAAGTGTTTTAATTGTAGCAATTGTGATTATCATTTCTGTAGTTTTCGTAAGCGTGTTTATGTTAAAGAGACTCATCCCTTTTGACACTAAGACTTACATGCAAAAAGTTATTCTTAATGTTGTCTTAGTTACGTTTGTCTCATATGTTATCTGTAATTGTTTACGCTATTGTATGCCTGGATCTTTTCTGTATCTAATAGTACATATAGGATTATGTGTGCTTATTACAGGTGTTTCTATTTTTTATTTAGGATGCAATAAGAAGGAACGTTTTTACGTTGTGGAAAAGGTAGATAAATTTAGAAAAAAGTTTTTTAGAACGTGAACTCTTCATTGTTGTTATTATACGGAAGGACTAATCGACATTTGGGGTTATGGAAAGACTTGGAACATGACCCCCGTGTTGTAATGCGCTGTGTAGATTTTAATCTATATCCCAAGCTAATCCGTGGATTTCGTAGAGTATTCTTGAGTTGTATCGATAAGCTAAGATTGCCATATAGGCATATGTGGTGTCAACATAGGGATTTATTTAAAATCATACAAGGAGTGAATCAATTGCTTATTATAGATGGTGCATTGAATAATATAGATATTTGTGAATTAGAAGAATGTAGGAAATTGAATTCAGACCTTACAATTTCACTTTATCTGATTAACTCTGTTAAAGCTCAGTCTCCTGTTATGCGTGGGGTTGTTCCAAAGATATCAAGATTTGCATGGGACAAAATTTATACATTTGATCCTGAAGATGCAGAAGAATGTGGATTTGTCTATTCTGGATTTAACTATTATTCTAAGCAGATTTCAAACCAGACAATTGAGGTAAATAATGATATTTATTTCGTTGGAGGTTTAAAGGGTGGTAGAGAAGAACAAATATATAAAATATATAAGTACTTGAATTCTCATCAAGTCAAATGTATGTTTGACTTGATGACTTTTGGGAGGAAAGATTATACCTCTTTGGATGGAATAAATTATATAATGAAATGGAGGCCTTATAGTGAGGTCCTTCAAAATGTTATGCAGAGTAAATGCATCCTGGAAATTAACCAAAAAGGCCAAAAAGGAGCTACTTTGCGTTATTTTGAGGCAATAACAATGAATAAGAAGTTATTGACTAATAATTCAGCTGTTGTAGATTTTCCTTTTTATAATTCTAAGTGGATTAAAATCATTAATAGTTTAGAAGATATAGACCTTGATTGGATTAAGGCAGATGAACAAATTGATTATGGATATCAAGATGAGTTTTCACCAATTCATCTAATAGATTTTATTCTTGAAAATAGTAAGAAGAATGAAAAAATTTAAAATTGGATATACACAAGGAACATATGATATGTTTCATATAGGTCATTTGAATTTGTTGCGACAAGCAAAAGCACAGTGTGAAAAGTTAATAGTAGGTATTAATTCAGATGCTTTGGTGGAAAAATATAAAAATAAGACTCCTATTATAAATGAGCATGAACGTGTCGAAATAATAAAGGAACTGCGTTGTGTAGATGATGTGATGCTTTGTCAATCATTGAAAAAGACTTTAATATGGGATTCTATTCATTTTGATGCCATTTTCATAGGCGACGACTGGAAAGGGAATGAGCGTTGGCTTCAGACAGAGAAAGATTTAGCTCCACTTGGGGCTAAAGTTGTATATTTGAAACATACTGATGGTATTAGCTCAACCCTTTTGAGAACACAAGAGGAAAATAAAGTTTCAGAATAAATCATCGCTTTTCTACAATTCGTTATGCAAAAAGAGCGAGTATACATAGCTAATGTTTGCAGGAGTTAAATGAACATTGAAATTTCTTGAAATATAATAATAAATTTAAATAAAATATAAAGTATATGAAAAAAAATGCAATTGTAACAGGTGCTACTAGAGGTATTGGCCAGGCTATAGCCATGATGTTGTTAGAAGAAGGTTATCATGTCATTGCTACTTATGCATATGATGAGGAATCGGTAGAACCATGTAAGACTAAATTTTCAAGTATTAGCAATGATTACGAAATATTATGGGTAGACCAGACCAGTAAGGAGGAATTAAGAGCTTTTGCTGAAAATATGTGTAAAAAGGGGCATATTGATTGTATTGTTTGTAATGCCGGGATGACTTTACGCAATAAGGATTTAAGTGAGATTACAGATGATGGGTGGGAACGTGTAATGATGATGAATGTTAATAGTAATGTTTATTTAATACGTGATTTATTTTCTGTTATACCTCATGGTAGTAGAATTATATTTACAGCTTCTTTGATGGGGATTTTACCCCACAGTATGTCTTTAGCATATGGTGTAACAAAAAGTGCTGTTATTGGATTGGCTAAAAACCTTGTGAAATATTTTGAGGATACTAATACCACAGTAAATGCTATTGCGCCAGGTTTTGTAGAAACTGAATGGCAGAAGAAAAAACCTTTGGAGATTAGGAATAATATAGTAAGGAAGACTGCAATTAAACGTTTTGCTGATCCAAAAGAAATAGCTGATGCTGCTCGTTTTTGTTTGAAAAACAGTTTTGTGAATGGTGCAGTTATTGAAGTTACTGGAGGTTATTCATACAAATAAAAATTTTTATGTTTATTCTTAGGCAGATAAGTGTTTGCGTATCAGCCATTTTTGTAGCTGCCTTTCTTTGTTCGTGTTCAAAAGAGGATTTTGTTGATCTTGATACAGATTTTAAAGTACAGCTGAATGATAGTATCTGTATGAATATTCAAATGAATTATTTGTTTCAGGTTCCAACCATTACTTCTAATGGTATTCAAGGAGCATCAATAAGTAATAATTATTTGTTTATCTGTCATGATTTTCTAAATGTTATAGATGTTATAGATTTGAATGATAATTCTTTGTTTACTTATATAGAATATAGGGAAAATCAAGCATTACATGCTAATACGGTGAACTTTAGTTCTTATTATTATGAAAAAGGAGATATGTTTCCTTTGCTTTATGTTCAGGAAAGAGGGTCAAATTGTGTAACTCATGTTTATCGTATAATAACAGGTAAAGATAGATGGAGTTTGGAAGAGGTTCAAAAAATATCTTTTTATAATGCATCAAGTTTGACAACAGCTTTGGACAATGAGGCTAGCTATTTGTATTGTTTTTATAGTACTAATTCTAGTGCTTTTCTAGGGAAAACAGAGATACCTAGTATGGAAAAAGCTGAAGTTGAAATAGATATTAATGATTTGGATGATCCCTTCCAAATTCAGTATAATTATACAGGACAAGATGCTTGTATAGCTGATGGTATCTTTTTTAAACTATATGGAGGAGCTGGACAAGGTGAATTAAGATTAGTGGATTTGGTAAGCAAAGAGTTATTTTTGACTATTGATTTAGCAGGGTTAGGGTATAAAAGTGAACCGGAAAGTATAGCATATGATTATAATAGGCAAAGGTTTATTTTGATATTCGTTGACAGGTCTGTATATGAGTTGTACTTTGAATTAGTTAAAGAATAATGGTAAAAGATAAGAAAAATATAATAGTCCGTCTTATCGGCCGTTTTTTAAGAACGTGTGATAGAGTACGTATTTATTATATGAAGAGAACATGTAGGCTGGATAAACGTGTTATGGTTTTTATTAGCCGTCCGGATTATTCTGACAATGGTCGTGCATTGTATGAATTTCTATGTAAATCTGGATACGGGGATAAGTATATGATTTATTGGATTGTGAAAGATCCTTCTAATTGTATGAAAATGTTTCCAGATTCTAAAGCTGTATTTTTAAAAGCTTATAATTGGTTAGGACTACCCAACCAGAAAGCATTGAAAATTTATATGAGTGCAGGTACTGCATTAGTTACACATGCTTTTTTCCTTGCCAAAAAGGACAGCCTATCTGGTCAAAAGCGTATCATGTTGTGGCATGGTTGTGGATATAAAGATAAAGTATGGAAAAAATTTATACCATACAATTATGACAAAGCTTGTGTAGCTGGCCCGTTGTTTATTAAAACAAAAATGAAATATTGGGGACTACCAGAGGACCGGATAATAGCAAAAGGATATCCAAGATATGATTGGATGTTGCATCCCTCTAATGCAGCCAAACAAATGCTTGATAATTTGAAAGGGAATCATAAAAAGTTGATAATTTGGATGCCAACATTTCGTAATGCATATGGATTTAAAGAGAAAGGCATAAGTTCATTTCCTCTTATGAAAAATCAGCAAGATTGGGAGGACTTAGACAATTTCTGCATTCAACTCAGTATTTGTATTCTTGTGAAGCTTCACATGTATCAGGCAGATTATAAGATTAACTTTGAAACTTTGACGAATGTAAAGATAATATCTAATAATGATTTTGACAAAATGCAGGTCAAATTGTATGAATTTTTAGCATTGACTGATGGTTTAATCTCAGATTATTCATCAGTTTCAGTGGATTATCTTCTCGTCAACAAGCCTATAGCTTATGCTTTGGATGATTTTGAAATGTATAAGTCGATGCGTGGATTTGTATTTGAGAATCCTCTAAAATACATGCCTGGACACCATTTGTATAATTTGAATGATTTGAAGATTTTTTTAAAAGATTGTTCAGAAGGAAAGGATGTTTATAAAGAAAGACGTTCTGAAATGATGGATATTGCAATATATAAGAGTGACAATTATTGTCTTGATGTTTTAAAGGCATTAGATTTATAAAGATAGGAATGATGGAATCTGATGACACAAAAGTAATTGATGAATGTACTAGGAAATTGCGTGAGAGATATTCTCCTAACGGTTCCCTGCTTCGTAGAGATCAGTTGCATTTGCTAAACTTGTTAAAGGTCTTTAGCGATATTTGTAATAATAATAATATAAAGTGGTGGTTAAGCTCTGGAACCTTGTTAGGATGTATCCGACATAATGGATTTATTCCTTGGGATGATGATATAGATGTTGTCATGTATAAGGAAGATTATAAAAGATTTGTTTCTATCATGAAAACTTATCAGTCAGATAAGTATGTCTTTCAGACAATAGATTCGGATTTTAATTATATATCTGTATTTGGTAAATTTAGAGAAAGAAAAGGTTCTGTTACTTCAAAAAATCCACATGCTCGATTTTACAAATGGAAAGGTGTTGGTCTTGATGTGTTTGCCCTTGAGAGAAGTAGCTATATGACAGCTTTTCTATCTTCAAAAACTTATGCTTTCCTGATGAGGTTTGCTATTTGTGAAAATGCAAAATATAGAAAGCTGATAACCCGCTTATTGCAATTTATGTGTTTTAATCTCTTTTTCCCATTATTCAGGGTTTTCAATTTTCTTGCACACGAAGGAGAGTTGCACTACATTCAAGGATCAGGATGGGCTGGACATTTTTTCAATAAAAAGGATATAGATCCATTGTCAACTCATCTATTTGAAGGTCAATTATTTCCTGTACCTAAAAATTATGATTCATATCTCCGGAATGTTTATGGTGATTATTTGCAAATTCCTAGTGAACAGGTGATAAAACAAAACATACATTGCAAGGAATATATTGTTGAAATTTATAAAGACCAGTCATGAGTATTCAAGATTTGATTAGTAAAAGTTATAATCGTATAATAGCATATATAAACTTTCCTTTAGTTTATTTATTTGTTTTTTATAAACCAATTAAGACAAATAAGTATTTTTTTATAAGTATGTTAGGAGATAATTATGGCTGCAACGTAAAAGCTCTGTCTGATTATATTGGTAAAATAGAACCTAATGCAGAATTAGTATGGGGGTTCAGTAACCGTTTTTATGATAAAGTGGATTGCGCATGTAAAAAAACGAAACTGTATACTTTTTCTTTTTATTATCATATCTTAACAGCAAAATATATTATTGGTAATGCCACAATGAATAAAAGAATCTTGCATAAAAGACCTGGGCAGATTTATCTACAGACATGGCATGGAACTACAATAAAACGGATTGGTATAGATGCAAATGTACTTAATAAAATGTCATCAGATAATCTTGAGTTTGATGCAAATGAAGTGAATCTTTATATTTCAGGTTCTACGTATATGGCTAAGATAATAAATGAAAAATTATGTTATAAAGGCCAGGTCCAGATTACAGGTTATCCTAGAAATGACATTTTCTTTAAAAAGAATTTAGATTTGAAAAATAAAGTATATAGCTATTTTAATATACCAACAAATAAGAAAATTATATTATATGCTCCAACTTTCAGAGATGATTTTTCTTTCGACTCTTATGATGTGAATTTAGAGTATATAAAATCATTTTTTGGAGAAGGGACTTCTGATGATTATGTTATCTTAGTTAGGTTGCATGCTTTAATGCTAGTACAGCATGAAAATATGCAAAAATATTTTGGTAATTACATTAATGCTACATATTATCCTGATATGCAAGAACTATTATATTGTAGCGATATACTAATTACAGACTATTCGTCTTCTATGTTTGATTTTATGTATTCATATAAGCCAATTATAGTTTATGCAAAAGATTACAGAACATATGAGCGCGGATTTTATATGACTTTGGGCCAATTACCTTTTATTGTTGCATATGACAATGATGATTTGAAGATAAAATTGCAGGAGTTTTCTTATACTGATTATAAAGATAGTATAGATGATTTTATAAAAAGCCTTGGCAGTGTGGAAGATGGTTGTGCAACAGAGAGAGTATATCAACTATTAAAAAGTATATAGTACACAAATATGCAGTTATTTCGAATCGCTTTATATCTAATTAATGTTATTCTTATATTGTATCATATAACACAAGGTATAAGTACTGACGCTCAGCCTTACAGTTATTTTGTAATGTTGATTACAGACTTATATATTTTATGGTGCTCTAGGAAAAACATGATGTTATTTTTAGTCGCTTTTGTCATATCTTATAGTAATTATAGTATCGTTTTTGCCAATTTTATTGGGCAGTTCTCTGATACTATGTATACAAATATAATTAGTGACGAGATAACTACCATTTCATTGAATGTCCTTTCATTATTTAATTGTTTACTGTTGTTTTTGATACCATGGCATAAGGTTGAATCTACCAGTACAGAGAATATGTTTTTGGATGATGATCATTATTGTAAACCTGTACTTCTTTTATTGGCGATCTGTATGGTTGCTGTTTTCTTTATTGGTTATAATCTTCCTGAGAGTGAAGGATTGCGTGGTCATCCGACTCCAGTATATGAATATGCCCTTTCTTTCTTCTTAGTGTATTTTTATTTTTCTGGAAACAATAGAAGTGCATTGGCTGTAGGTCTGTTTTTTGTTACTATTTATGCATTGCAGAATTTTATTTATGGTGGTCGTATTTATGGACTTCAGTTTATCCTTGGAGCATATATAATGGTTTTTATGAACCACTTCTCTATGAAGAAAACAATTTTGGCAATAGTTTTTTTCTTCATTTTTTTCTCTATCATTGGAACTGCGCGAGGTGCATTATTATCAGGTAATTTTGATGTCCAGGCTATCTTATATGCTATAGCAGCTAATGGATTTGCTTTGGATACTGCATATTCTGCATATTATACGTCTCAAACTTTTGTTTATGTGATGGAGATGCTGTCAGACTCAACAAGGTTAGAATATTTCAGTGATTTCTTTTTGTCCATTTTCTTTGGAGAATCAGCAAATAGTTCTGCTAAACTAATATCAGTGTCCCGCCAATTTATTCATCATAATGGTGGTGGAGTTCTTCCATTCTTTTTTTATTTTTACTTTGGTACTATCGGTATATTCATTCAGGCTTTGGTCTTAAAAATCTATTTGCATTTAATAACCAAGGTAAATAGAGATATGAATGGCCTTTTCAAGGTTGTGGCAGCATTTATAGTGGCCCATTCTTTCCGATGGTATCTGTATTCTCCTTTGGGATTGTTTCGGGGTGTCCTATTTCTTGTTATTGTATATTTAGGATGTTCTTGGATTTATAATAGGATATTAGCTAATAAAAATAGAATGATGTAATGATTATTTCATAAGATGAAGATTATTGTAGTCACAGATTCTGTAACACGTAGAGCTGGCGGATTATTTGATGCGGTCCGTGATATGTTTTCCAACATAGCTTTTAAGAAAATAGATTTTAGAATCTTATCTTATTATGATGAATTCATTAAGGAGGATCTACACTTGTGGAATGACATTCCTATCAAACTGTTTACTCCCCTTTTTTTCCTATATTCAAATAATCTGAAAAAAGAGCTGATGAGTTCATGTGCTGATATATATCATCAAGAGGGTTTATGGAGATATTCAAATCTTCTTATGTCTGTATGGACACGAAAAACAGGTAAACCAGTGGTATGTACCCCTCATGGAATGCTAGATCCATTCATCATAAAGAAACAGGGTAAGTTAAAGCGAATCATATCAAACTTATTCTTTCAAAAAAACTTTGATTCTGTGTCTTGTTACCAGGCTCTTTGTAGAAAGGAATTAGAGGATATCAGAAATTATGGAATAAAACAGCCTATTGCAATAATACCCAATGGAATTAATTTGCCAGAAGCATCCAAAGTATATTCTAAAACTGACACTAAAAAACATTTGTTGTTTTTAGGACGCTTACATGAGAAAAAAGGTGTAGATTTATTATTAAATGCATTTGCTTTAATATACCGGCAGACTCCAGATTTGGTTAAAGATTGGCATGTGGATTTAGTAGGATGGGATCACGAAAATTGCAGGATTAAATTAGAGCGAATAGTAGAAAAATATTCGATTCAGAATTATGTGACATTTCATGGCGGACTTTATGGAGAGGATAAGGAAAGGATGTATGCTACATGTGATGCTTATATACTCCCTTCTCACGGAGAGGGATTGCCAATGACTGTATTAGAGGCATGGTCTTGGAAAAAACCTGTATTGATTACTCCTGAGTGTCATTTTCCAGAAGGCTATGAAGTTGATGCAGCCATTAAGATTGAAGATAATATTGATTCAGTTCGTAGAGGATTAGAGACTTTGTTCACAATGAATGATTCGGAGCTTAAGGCAAAAGGTGAGAATGGGTATAATCTTGTTAGGAATCAGTTTACATGGGATAAATCAGCACAGAAATTGATACAAATATATGAATGGCTACTTGGTGGGGAAAAACCAGAATTTGTATACGTATAATAGGATATAAATATAATGAAACAGAAGAGTGTGGACTTGTCTTTATTTAAGGCAAATGGATTTGATAAAGGGGCTTCGGCAATCAAAAGAATATTATGGTATTATACTAATGCTTTTTTTGTTAAGCCTTCATGGAACGTATTCATGGGCTTTAAGTTGTCCTTATATCGCTTGTTTGGTGCAAAAATTGGCGGTGGAATGGTTATAAAAAATAACGTTAATGTGAAATCTCCATGGAATTTAGTAGCTGGAAATAATGTCTGGTTAGGAGAAAAATCATGGATTGATAATTTGGATAAGGTTATTCTTGGTAATAATGTCTGTATCAGTCAAGGGGCACTTTTATTGACAGGGAACCATGATTACACAAAACCTGATTTCCCATATTTGAACAATCAAATAGTGATTGAGGATGGTGCATGGATAGGTGCTAAAGCTATAGTATGTGCAGGAGTTGTCGTACATACTCATGCAGTGCTTTGTGCTGGTAGTGTGGCAACAAAGGATTTAGATGCATTTTGCATATATCAGGGAAATCCTGCTATAAAAATACGTGAAAGAGTAATTGAAAGTAAAACGAGCAAATAATATAATTTAAGTATGAAGGTTTCTCTTGTAACTTCCTGTTTTAATAGAGAAAAAACGATTGCGTTTACTATTGAGAGTGTTCTAAATCAAGATTATGAAGATATAGAATATATAATTCAAGATGGTGGGAGTTCTGACGGCACAATGGAAATAATCCAAAAATACCGGGATAGAATAAGTAGTGTATTAAGTGAACCTGATAATGGAATGTATCAAGGACTAAATCGGGGAATACGAAGGACAACAGGTGATATTATTGGTTTAGTGCATAGTGATGATGTGTTATATGCCAATGACACTATAAGTCATATTGTAGAAGAATTTGAACGTACTGGTGCTGATTTATTATATGCGGATGGTATTTTTGTAAAACAAGATAATCATTCCCGCCCAGTAAGGAATTGGATTGGTGGCGTTTATTCTAAGAAAAAAGTGCAAAATGGTTGGTTGCCACTTCATACTACAGTATATGTTAAACGTGAGGTTTATGAGAAGGTTGGTCTTTATGATGAAAATTATAAAATTGCTGCAGATTCAGATTTTTTAGTACGTTGTTTGTATAAGAATGACTTGAGAGTGACATACTTACATGAGTATGTAGTCAATATGCGTATGGGTGGTTTATCTACTTCTCCTATAAGATATTTAGAAAAATGGAAAGAAGATATTCATATGTATAAAAGTCATGGGATAAATCCATACATAACGGTTGTAAAGAAAATTTGCAGAAAGATCCCGCAGTATATTGAAGCCTTTTTTATGAAATCCTTGAAATGATAATATAGTGTTTCATCTCTGATGTGTTTTTTGAGATGCCTATTTCATTCTGATCATTCTTCTTTTAAAGTTTTTTGGGCAAATTTTGTTTTTTTTTTGAGGAAGCAAGTCTTTTTATTTTTTTTTTAATATATTTGCGTATCAAATACTAATATTTTATGATTATGAAACGAAAAATCTTTTTTTGCCTTAGTTTAATTACTTTGATTTTAACGGGGTGTTCTTCTGTCTTAGATGAAGTGACAGAAGAACAGAATACATCAACAAAACTTACGGCTGTTATTCCTTCTTTTTTAAAAGAAGATGCTACTCGTTTATCTGTTAGTAGTGATTTAAAAGATTATTATTGGAGCACTGGTGATCAGATAGGTTTGTATTATGATGGGACAGATTCGTATGTATCTGCGGTTTTCACTGTAAGGAATGGTGGTAGTTCAGTTGGATCTTTTTATAATGAGGGCTTTACACTAAATCCAAATTCTTCTTATTATGTATTTTATCCCTACAGTAGTTCTGCTACTGCTACTGAAGCAAATCTGAACTACAATTCCCAGACTCAGACTGAAAATAATGGAACTAGTCATATTTTGGCTAAAGATTATATGTTGTCTACTATTACTACTGATGCAAGTTCAAATCCATCTGATGTGAATTTCCAACATATTGGTTCTATACTACAATTTATTTATACTCCTTCAGCAGGGACTTATAAAACAATGACTGTAAAAGCTTCCAAGACTCCTTTTAAATTAAAAACGAAACTTAATATGACAAATGGAGCTTTGGCTACTTATTTCAAGGCTTATACCCAAACTTTGAATTTGGATAATATTACAATCTCCGAAGGAGAAGAATTGGTTTTGAATTTGGCTACAATTCCTGTAAATCAGAGCTCTTCTATATTGACTGTAACTTTAACAGATGTAAATGGAAACAAGACAGTTTATACCCATAATGGTAAAAATATGAAGGCAGGTTTTGTTTATTCATTTACAGATGCTAAGCCTACGACCTCTACTTTAGTTGCGGGTCCTACTTTTAATAAAGCAATTAAGACATTGGCCAAAGGTAGTGGAGTGAATTATATTTCAGCAGATGCTTTGATACAAACTATTAATTTCGTAGTAAATAGTGATGTTACAACCGGAACTATTGTATCAACAGCAGACTCTAAGGGAGATATATTCGCGAATTATTCAGATGGAGTTTTAACTATTAGTACTGAGGCTCCTGTTATTAAACTTGGCCCAGATGCATCTTATCTGTTTAATTATCTTACAGCGTTAACTACAATCAATGGTTTAGAGAATGTAGATACTTCTGATGTAACAGATATGAATAGGATGTTTAGATTATGTTCTTCTCTTACTAGTGTAAATTTAAGTGGATTTGACACTTCAAATGTAACTAACATGCAAGGAATGTTCTCTAATTGTTCAGCGTTAGGAACTTTGGATATCAGCAACTTTGATACTGAGAAAGTAACAAATTATCAAAGTATGTTTAACTCCTGTTCCGGTTTAACAACTTTAACTATGGGAAATAAATTCCTAATTTCATCATCAGCTAATACAAAAACTATGGCAAGTGGCCTAGCTGTAGTATCTGGTGCTGCAACTATTACTTGTATGAAAGCAACTCAGACAGCAATAAAAGCTTCTACAGATTTCCCGACAGTTCCAACATTCACTTGGGTACTTCTTGATGGAGGTGGCTCTTATGAAGCAGGTGGAGAAGGTTATCCTTGGGGATAATAAATGGCTCTAATTTTGAATAATCAAATATGGCGAGCTGCCTTCTGGGCAGCTTGCTTTATTTTACTTTAAAGATTATGTCGACGGAAACATATATAGCTTTTGATGCCTATGGCATAAAGGACAAGCTCAACAGCAACTGGCCTTACCTGAGGAATCTGCTGGCATGGCAGCATAGTTTCCCGGAGCGGTTCGGGTTCAACGACCTGGAGGATATGGTGAAGCTGCTGGAACTGGGGGATGACCTGCTGGAGACGAGAATCCAGAAGTTCCTGATCAAAAAGATTGAGGCGGCGGACAACCTGCTGGTGGTTTCTTCGGCCCAGATGAATGTGGAGAGTCCTATCCTGAACTGGCAGATTAAGCAGGCGGTGCAGACGTATCGGCTGCCAGTGATAGTGGCCTATGCGGGGGTGAGTGCGCTGACGCCTGGGGTGATAGAGGAGAACTTGTGCCACCTGCCGGTGAAGCTGCGGGAGTATATGGCCGAGGGAAGTGCCAAAGTGGCGCATGTGCCACTGAATATGGACAAGGTGGAGCGTGCCTGTAAGTTCTACTCCCGGAGGGAGGGGCACTATGCCTGGAGCGACAAGACGATTTTCTAAGTGATCTTTATATAAAGGTAAGGGGCGGGTTCCGTGGAACCTGCCCCTTTTTCTGTTCACTGGGTTATAATCGCTTAGAAGCGGTAACTGAGTACGATGGCAGCAGATGCCTGGTGAGAGTCTTCGTCTTCATCGAATACCTTGCTTACGCCATAGTCCATATCCAGACCGATTTCCAGGCCATTGTTAAAACCGTAGCGCACGCCTCCACGCAGACCGCTCTCTACGCTGTTCATGGAATCGAACTTGTCCTTAGAAAGAACGGGTGCCATGTAAGCACCGGCTCCCAGGACGAGGTTATCCACTACGTGGAAGTTGACCATAACTGGAATCTGCAGATAGAGAGGGCGGAACTCGATGTCATAGCCTACTTTATACTTGCAGCCTTTGGAAGTAAGCAGGGCACTGGTCTCAATGCCGATGAGGTTGTTGAGACGGAACTCGTAGCCTGCACCAACCTTCCAGGAGAGGATGGCATCGGAACCTGCATTGTCGTCGATGTTTGAAACACCTGCACCTGCCTTGATGGCAAACTGTGCATGAGCGCTCAAGGTGCATCCCAGCACGAGCATGAGCATTACTAGTACTTTTTTCATTTCTCGTTCTTATTAAATAGGTTAATGGTTTTTCTTCTTTTAATGATGCAAAGATAGTGAAAATATGTATAGTGGCAAAGTTTTTCTTATCTTTGCACCGGATATAGTTTAAGGAATATGTTTTTCAGAAAATTTATTTTAGGGCTGCTTCCCTGGCTCATGCTGGTTTCCTGCGGGGATGATGTGCTGGCCGAGGAACCGGTGGATTCGGTTCCGGTGCAACGGATTCCATATACGGGGGTAATTCCGGAATGCCTGAAGGGGGAGACGCTGCGGGTGCTGGATATAGGCAACTCGTTCACACAGGATGCTACGGCCATGTTGCCGGACCTGGTGAAGGGGAGTGGCAGTGATGTGAGCCGGATGTGTCTGTATTCCTTGGTGAGGGGTGGCTCCAGCTGGCGCACGTGGTCGAACTGCTGGAAGGGGGAGGATAATGCCTCTTATGCCTATAGCAAGGTGTTCGGCGGGCTGGATCAGCCGGTGCAGGGTAGCGGAAGCGTGACCGACGGTAAGGCTAGTCCGGAGCTGATGCAGAATGTGCTGACGCAGGTGCAGTGGGACCTGATAGTGATTCATCAGGTGTCGACCTGGTCTGGGGAGTTCGTCCGGTGGAACGAGGACAATGCCGCAGGCGGTCTGGATGAGTTCCTGGATATCATCAGGACGTATCAGCCGGGTGCGAATCTAGCTTTCCTGCTGGTGCATGCGCCTACTGGGCAGAGTGAGCAGAAAGGGCTGACCACTGAGCAGCGCTGGGAGCAGATAGTGGATGCTGCCCGGCAGATGCAGGAGCAGTATGGGGTGGAACTGGTGATTCCGTATGGAACGGCAGTAGAGAACCTGAGGCTCACAGAATATAATGATGAGTTTAGTCTATGCAGGGACAACCTGCATCTGGGTCTGGGACTGGCTCGCTATACGGCGGCTGCGGCATACTATGAGGCGCTGGTGGCTCCGCGTAGTGGCATCGATATAGAGGGCAATGCCTACCGGTATGCGTGCTCACGGGGGGATTGGGACCTCTCTTCAAAGTCGAAGCCGGTGAATGTGACGGACAAGAATGTGCGAATAGCTTGGAAGGCGGCCGCAGAGGCTTGCCGCAGCTGGGATAAGCTGATTACTTGGTGATTCTTCCCACATGGGGACAGGTCCCATTGGGCAAAAAAGATTGTTTAGTTCTTTCTTTCCGTAGATACATTTTGCCCAATGGGACCTGTCCCCATGTGGGAATTGATGGGAATCACATCTTTCTGGGCCGTGATGTGCGGCAGGAATTTCTTCATGACGGGGATGAGCAGGGCTGAGACGCAGAAGGCTACCAGCAGGGTGAGGAGGATGCTCACCGTACCGCTGCAGAAATGAAGAATGAGGGGCTTCACGGCCTTGATGACAAGTACGTGGATGACCAGAATCATGATGGAATAGCGGCCGCAATAGGACAGGAGGGGCAGTTTCTTGAGTATCTTGCTCAGGAGGATGATGCCCAGAGTACCTAGCAGGCCTCCGGCATACAAGCTGAAAATGTCTGCGCTATATTGGTTCCGGCGGTAGTTCACGTAACGTGCCAGCAGTATCACCACGGCAAAGAAGAGGATTACGAACAGCCAGTTGTATTTATCGTATTTATTAGGCTGCAGCAGGTTGGTGTACCTGCGGAACAGATATCCGGCCACAAAGAACGGCAGGGCTGTCATGGCTGAGTCTATGTTGGCCGGCAGGTTGATTCTCAGCGGCCGGAAGAGTGCATAGCCGGCACATCCCACCAGTAGGGAGAAAAGGCAGATGAGGGCCACCATGTGTTTCTGGCTCAGGCGACGGCTCAGCAGATAGATTCCGTAGAAGATGTTGTTCATGATGAACAGGCCCCAGAGGAACCAGATGGCTCCGTTGTAGAAGATGCGCTCCGGCCAGATGAAGTCGATGAGGGACTGAAAGCCGCCGTATCCGTTTTTCCCCAGCAAAGCCGCGATGTTCACGGGAATGGCCACCGTGAGGAGGTACCAGGCCAGGAAAGGAATGAGCAGTTTGTTGGTCTTTCGTTTCAGAAAACCCCGATAATTCTCATAGGTGCTGAAGAAGAGTCCGGAGAGGAAGAAATAGAGTGGCATACGGAACATGCCCATGGCATCTCTCAATGGGTAGTTCTCCAGATCGAAACTACTCATGACATGTGCCAGGACTACCAGAAAGATGCAGAGACCCTTGGCCAAATCGATGAACTCTATTCTTTTTTTTGCTTCAGCGGGCATGATGCGTGCAAAGTTAGTGGTTTTTTTACGATTTGTAAAAAATATGGTGTATCTTTGTGCGGATGAATAAATTTTTAGCTTTCTGGAAAGACTTGGATAGTAGGTTTGGAGCCTGGGTTTTTTATGTAGCCTTGGTGCTTTTGCTGTTCTCTTATGCCTGGTTCCCTTTCCGAAAGTGGAATGATGATGTGCATCTGATTATCATTTTTCTGAGGCGTCTGCCCCTGATTCTTTTCGGTATCCGTATCCTGCTGCTGGGTGGCAGGCATCCGAGGTATATGCTGGGGTGTCTGCTGGTGGCGGCGGTGCTGTTTCTCTCTTCGCGTATCACGGACAACAGGGAACTGCTGAGGCTGGGTATGGCGGTGATGGCTTCAAGAGAGGTCCGGAACAGGGTGACGGTGAGGATTTACCAATGGTTCTATCTTTTGATTCCCCTGGCAGGACTGGTGCTTTACCTGCTGGGCATGAGCTATGACATACATACGCACGAACTGGGAATGGAGGGGCATTCCTGGGGACTGATAAACCCGAATGTGCTGGCTATGCTGCTGTTTGGCTTTCTGCTGTCGGTCCTGCTATGTACTCCGATTCGCCGGAATGGAATGGTAATGGCCGTGTGCTGGACAGGTGCTGCCTTGATATGGGTGCTGACGCTGAGCAAGGCGGTGGTGCTGGTGTTGCTCCTGCTGCCGTTGTTTTATATGGGTCTGCAGAAGTGGAGATTGTCGCCGGGCTTGCTGGCCCTGATGCCCTGGGGGTGTGTGCTGCTGTCTCTGGCCTTGTTGCTGTATTTCGGGCCTTCGGACGGGGCGAGCACGTTTGAGAGTCGGTTCAGTATCCCGTACCTGTCTTATCAGGAGCATGGACTGACCTGGCTGGGACATAGGATTTCTCCGGTGGCCGAGGAGCTTCCGCTGGATAATGTGTACCTGCGGCATTTCCTGATTTCAGGCATCCTTCTGGGCGCATGTGTCATGACTTTCTATAGCCATTATATGTACCGGATGGCCAAGGTGGGTAACCCGATGCTGCTGGCCATGGTGTGCTGTGTGGCGCTGATGGGATTCATGGAGTTCATGCCGCTGGACATTGTGCGGAATTTCTTATTGTTGTTTTATTTCATGGATACGGCCGGGCTTGAATTTTTCAAGGATGAATAAGGCTGGCTGGGAACGGAGAGAAAATGAACAGGAAGAAGATAGGGAAGGGTATTTTGTTAGTGGGCTGCGTGATGGTGGTCTGTGTGGCTGCGTGGCTGTATAGTCCCTGGTGGATCAAGAGTGAGTTTGAGCATCCTCACGGCCGGATAGGAGATATTCCTGTGCCTGAGGGCTTTGAGCGTGTTCCGGATGATGGTTCAGGCTATGCGGATTTCCTGCGGAGTCTTCCGTTATATAAGGAAGGCGCCAAGGTGAGGGAGTATATCGGAAACGCGGTGGCTGATTCTGTTCAGCCTTATAATTACAGGGTAGTGCATCTGCCTTTACTTTCCCAGAATGAACAGTGTGCGGATGTGTGCATGCACCTGAGGGCCGAGTATCTTTTCCGGAAACGGAGGTTCTTCAACATTCATTTCAACGATACGCAGGGGCAAACGCTCCGGTACTGGTGGGGTGGCTGGCGCAGGCCGTTCATCAAGTACTTGCGGGAGGTTTACAAGGTGTGTAATACGGAGTCCATGAAAGACGAGATGGACACCAGGAAGCTGGCCGACATGCAGGTGGGTGATGTGCTGGTGTACGACTTGAAGGCGCGTCCGGATGGCAAGTATGGGCATGCGGTGACGGTGGCCGACATGGCGGTGAATCCTGCTACGGGCGAGAAGGTGTTCATGCTGGTGCAGGGAAGTACCCCGGCTTGCCTGATTCATGTGATGAAGAATGTGGAAGACCCTTCGGGCTCTCCCTGGTTCAAGCTGGATCCGGATGCAAAGGAACTGGACTTCGGCTTTGTGAAGTACTATCCCGACGAGCTACGGCATTTCTAATAAAAAAGGGCTGAACCTGCGGGTTCAGCCCTTTTTACTGCCAGGAGTATGCTTATTTCTGTTTTTTGAAAATCAGTTTCATGGTCTCCGTATCCAACGGCTTCATGGAAGGGAGCTTCAGGTCCTTTACCATGTGCAGCGTGCCCTGCTTGTATTTCAGGAAGTGGCTGGTCTGGATATGGCTCTGGTAGGCTTCTTCGGAAGCATAGATTTCCAGGATACGGATTTGTGTGGAATCCTCGGCACTCTGCATGGGGAAGAGGCAGATTACGCCCGGTTCCCGCTCCACGCTGAGGCGGTCCACTTCATTGGCAAATTCCAGATATTCAGTGAGGTATTCTGGATAGACCTCGATTTCTGCGATACGGACAATCATCTTTTCAAGGTTTATAGGGGTAAGGGTCTGTGCCTGGGTGCTTGCTGAAACGGTCAGCAGCACGAACAGCAGGTAAAGTATTCTTTTCATAGAGTTTATTTGAATAAATTTTCAGCGTTTTTGTGGAGAATCATTTCCTTGTACGGGGCAAGGTCCGGCTCAGTGGTGAGGTAGGCCCTCATCCTTTCCAGGCTAGCGGTAAGCACCTGTGGAGCCACATAGGGGTAGTCGGAGCCATAGAGCAGGTGGTCCGGCGTGGTGATGGTGAGCATCATGCGGATGACTTCAGGCGAGTGGGCTCCTGCCAGGTCGTAGTACAGGGTACGGAGGTTCTCATCCCAGTCGATTTCCCCTACCATCTTGTTGGCCTGCATGACGGGGGTGAGCGACTTCATTCTGGGGACGCTCAGGGGCAGGTAGGCACCGCAGTGGGGAACGACCACTTTTACCTGATTATAGCGTGCCAGCACGTTGCGGGCAATCATGTTGGACACGGCGCGGGTGGTTTCCGACAGGTATTCCTGCATGGCCAGCGGGGTCTGCTTCATGACTTGTGGGTTGACTGGTCCTGGGCGGTGCGGGTGCAGGATGATGACTGCCTTGCGCTCATGGAGTACAGCAAAAAGTGGGTCCAGTTCCGGAGCACCGAGGTATTGTCCCTCTATGTTGGTAGCCAGCTTGATACCGTCGGCCTTCAGCGTGTCGAGCGCATAGACGGCCTCGCGGATGGCTGCCTCTACATCGGGCAGCGGCAGGGCAGCACAGAACATGAATCGTCCTGGGTGTTCCTTTTTCAGCTTGGCAGCAGCCTCATTTGCCTGTCTGATGACCTTGGCAGATGTGGGTTGGGGAGCAGCCAGTGTGAGGACAGAGGTCTGCACACCTGTCTGGTCCATCCAACGCAGATGTTCTGTGGCATCGTACTTGGGAATAGGGAATCCCTCTTCCAACTGGCGTCCTTCCGTTTCCAGGGAGGTCAGAAATTCCGGGGTGATGATGTGGCTGTGCACATCGATTGCTTCTTGAGCCATTGTGATGGTGGTTAATGCCATGGCTATGGCGGTTATTTTCAGTCGTTTCATGAAAGTTAATAGTTTATGTGTATGCAAAGATACGATGAAATTATGGTTTGTCTGTTAACTATATCACGGATTTTTCAGTTCGATTTACTGAATTTCCCACATGGGGACAGGTCCCATTGGGCAAAATACATTCGGAAAAACAAACGTGTTAAATAAGTCATTAGTTTTTTTCTGAAAACACTGACTTTTTAGTTAAAAACACTGACTTCCTGACAAAAATGCTGACTTTTCTGCTCAAGTCTAGATGAAATATATAATGATTCTGCATTATTAATATAAAAACATTTTTGCCCAATGGGACCTGTCCCCATGAGGCAAAAGGGGAGTTTTGTGCAGATAAATTTGTATGGATAAGAAAAAGTACCTATTTTTGCTGCATATCTTTATGGCAAGACAATCTAGACAGCGTAGTGCGGCGAAAGTCTATCATGTGATGATGAGGGGAATAAACCGCCAACAAATCTTTTGGGATTTGCTAGACTATCAGAAATTTCTGAAAACGCTACAGGATTTACCACTGCGTGACCAGCAAGAAGGGGAGCTGGTTGGACCTTTATTTAAGGTTTATGCGTATTGTCTTATGGGCAATCATGTACATCTTCTTATTCAGGAAGGAAGTGAAAGCATAGGTGATTCCATCAAACGGATCGCATCTTCTTATGCAGGTTACTACAATCATCGGTATGAACGTGTGGGGCATCTCTTTCAAGACAGGTTCAAAAGTGAGCCTGTGAATGACCGTGATTACTTTATCACTCTTCTAAGATACATCCACCAAAATCCAGTCAAAGGTGGAGTCTGCAGACATGTAAGTGATTATGAATGGAGCAGTTGGCAGGAGTACTTGGGGAAAAGTTCCTTTCATATATGCAAAATAAGTGCTACATTAAAAATGATACCATTTAGGGAACTGAAGAGCTTGATGGATGAAGAATGTATGGCTGAATGTATGGATATGGACAATGCCTGTTTTAAGTTGACAGATGGAGAGGCATGGGATAGAATTTGCTTGGAGAGTGGATGTGAAACCATAGCTGATTTTCAAACATTGGATGGCAATGACCAGTTCCGCTTTGCATTGCAGGCTTGTAAAAATGGTGTTGCAGTAAGACAAGCATCACGTTTAACGGGACTATCTATTTACAAACTGCGTTATAAACTCAAAAAGTTGTCTTAATTCCCTCATGGGGACAGGTCCCGTTGGGCAAAATACTTTCGGAAAAGCAAACGTGTCATGTGAGTTATTAGTTTATTATCTGAAAACACTGACTTCCTGACTAAAATGCTGACTTTTTCTGGTTTTATAGCATTTTTAGGGAATATAATATGGAAATAGGGCTATATATTTTGACAGGGTAAGCCAAATAACAGAAGAGCTAGAGTGTTTTTTCTATGTGTTATTTTGCTGTTCTTTCAAGATTCATTTAGGAACAATAGATTTTTTGCCCAATGGGACCTGTCCCCATGTGGGAAGGAAAAAAAGTATAAATTATTTTGTTGCTATTCATATTTTCTCTATTTTTGCCTTGCAGAGAAAAAAGTAGAACATGTTTAACCTATTATGTATAGAGTAATATGAAGAAAGTATTATTAATGTTGATGTTCGTACTGGGTTGCGGAATCAGCGCAAATGCACAGTTTGCAATCAAGGGTGGTTTAGGTGCTTGTAATGTTACTGATGTAGAAGGTGATGCAACTTTCCATTGGAAAATCGGTGCAGGTTATGAGATCCGTGTCAATGAGCTCATCGGTATCGAGCCAAATGTATTCTTGACTGGTAAGGGAACTGAGTGGACTAAAGACCTTACATGGAGCCCTATTTACCTTGAGATTCCTGTAATGTGTAACTTCCACCTGGGTGATCACTGGGCTTTGGGTGCTGGTCCATACGTAGCTCCTATAATCTCTGATGATGACATAGATACTGCAAATACAGACTACGGTTTGCGTATAGGTGCCCGCTATGGTTTCGACAGTGGCTTTGAGCTTGGTGTAGATACTGATTTCGGTCTTAACGATGTTACTAAGCATTCAGATGGCAAGCACTTGAGCTTATCCTTTACTTGCGGCTACCGTTTCTAAGAGTGAATTTGATAGCATAAAAAAGGGTGGAACCTGCTGGTTCCGCCCTTTTCTTTTGCCCAATGGAACCTGTCCCCGTGTGGGAAATTTTGCCCAATGGGACCTGTCCCCATGTGGGAATTAGTGGGCTGCGATGAAGCGGGCCTGGGTTTCCTTGATGTGGTTGTACCCGGCGGTGTTCAGGTGGAGGTTGTCAAAGCTGAAGAAGTCGGGGGCATTATAGATGTTGATGCCGCTGGTGGTGTAAAGGTTCAGGAATGGGATGTTCTCTTCCTGGCACACCTTCTCCTGATGCTCCACGTACTGGGAGATCTTTTTCATGTTGGTCACCATATGAGTATATTGTTCCCGCCACTGCTCTGGTATTTTGGCTGCCTCTTCAGGGTCTAAGGTCTTGTTCTCCAAGAGAGGAACAGGGAGGGAACTGAAGAAGAGGATCTTAGCCTCTGGAGCTGCCTGGCGGAGCTTGTCGATGCAGACCTTGATCATGCGGTCTTGTTCCTCCAATTCCACGCCACGGGTCACATCGTTGGTGCTGGCCCAGAGAATGTAGATGTCGTACTTCTCACCAGAAGCAATGCATTTGTCAATCTGCAGCGGCAGGTAGCGGTCGTCGCCCGTCTTGATGGAGAAGCCGGCTCCACCGATGCCGTAGGTAGTGACGGTGGCACGGAGTTTCTCGGCCCAGTAGGCCTTGGCTACGCCAGAAGCAGGGATTTCACTGAAAGAACCGCCGAAGACAGCAATCTTCTTGCCGTAGTTGGGTGATGATTCATAGTCCTGTGCCCAGAGTCCCAGGGCAAGGAACGCACACATTAAGGTAAAAAATAATCTTTTCATGGTTTGATATTAGTTTGTTTTGTTGCAAAGATAGGACTTTTACGGGATTTTTTACTACTTTTGCACCTATAAATCATACTTTTGGAACATGAAAACACTTAGTAACGGCAAACTGACCATTCAGGTCTCTGAACATGGAGCCGAACTCTCCAGCCTGAAGGCCAACGACAAGGAGTATTTGTGGCAGGCCGACCCTGCTTTCTGGAAACGACATTCACCTGTGCTGTTCCCGATAGTGGGCGGCGTGTGGGAGAACGTGTACCGTGTGGACGGCAAGGAGTACCCGCTGGGGCAGCATGGCTTTGCGCGTGACATGGACTTCACCCTGGTGGCTGAGTCCGATGACAAGGTGCTCTATGAGCTGAACTACACCGAGGAGACCCTAGCCAAGTATCCCTACAAGTTCAAGTTGTGCATCGGCTATGCGCTGGAAGGCGACAAGGTGCGCGTCATCTGGAAGGTGGTGAACATGGACGAGAAAGAGATCTGCTTCCAGATAGGAGCCCATCCAGCTTTCTATTTCCCCAACTATGAGGAGAAGACCAGCGGACGGGGCTACTTCGGGTTCGACAATCCCCACCTGAGCTACATCCGCCTGAAGGAAAAAGGGTGTGCAGACCCAGAGGTGGCCTATCACGTGCCGGTGAATGAGGAGGGACTGCTGCCGCTGGATACCCATACCTTCGATATAGACACCTTCATCATAGAGGATGACCAAGTGAAGGAAGTGACCCTGTATGACCTGCAGAAGAAGCCTGTACTGGCCCTGCAGTTCACCGCACCAGTGGTAGGATTGTGGTCGCCTCCTAAGAAGAATGCACCGTTTGTGTGCATAGAGCCTTGGTATGGCCGCTGCGACCGTGTGAACTACACGGGCGATTATTCAAAGAAAGACTGGGTTCAGCACTTGCCGGTGGGCGAGGTGTTTGAGGCCAGCTATACCATACAGATTTTCTAAATGAAAGAACAGCAATACCCGAACGTAAGACCTTGGGACCGGCACCGGTGGATGTCGCTTACTCCGCTGGTGGTGTTCCTGCTGATGTACTTGGTCACGAGCATCCTGCTGAACGACTTCTACAAAGTCCCGATTACCGTGGCCTTCCTGGTGAGTTCCGTGTATGCGGTGGCCATCACGCGTGGCATACCGCTGGAGCAGCGGATTTCCCATTTCTCGGAAGGTGCGGGCAACCGCAGCATGATGCTGATGATCTGGATCTTCATTCTGGCAGGGGCGTTTGCCCAAAGTGCGAAGGCGATGGGAGCCGTGGATGCCACGGTGGTCCTGACGCTGCACGTGCTGCCGGAGAGTTGGCTGCTGCCCGGACTGTTCTTGGCAGCCTGCTTCATCTCCTTGAGTGTGGGCACTTCGGTAGGTACCATTGTGGCACTGACCCCGGTGGCCATGGGAGTGGCTGAGCAGACCGGGTGCTCACTGCCGATGATTACCGCTGTGGTGGTAGGAGGAGCCTTCTTCGGGGACAACCTGTCGTTCATTTCCGATACGACTATCATTGCCACCCAGACACAGGGGTGCAACATGCGCGACAAGTTCTTGGTGAACTTCCGCATTGTGCTGCCTGCGGCACTGGTGGTGCTGGTCATCTACATTATCATGGGCCAGGGGATTCATGTGCCCAGCAACCTGCCTGAAATAGAGTGGCTGAAGGTGATTCCCTACCTGACGGTGCTGGTGACGGCCCTGGCAGGCATGAACGTGATGCTGGTGCTGCTCCTGGGCATTGTGCTGACCGGGGTGGCCGGACTGGCTGAAGGGAGCTACGACTTCTGGGGCTGGCTGGGCAGCATGGGAGAGGGCATCATGGGCATGGACGAACTGATTATCGTGACCTTGCTGGCCGGAGGCATGCTGGAACTGATACGGCTGAACGGCGGCATCAAGTACCTGACCGTGCTGCTGACGAGCCGGGTGAAAGGCAAGCGGGGCGGGGAACTAAGCATCGGGTTCCTGGTGTTCCTGGCCGATCTTTGTACAGCCAACAATACCGTGGCCATCATCACGGTGGGTCCGATAGCCAACAACATTGCCACACGCTTCGGTATAGACAAGCGCAAGAGCGCCAGCCTGCTGGATACGTTCAGTTGCTTTGCCCAGGGTGTGATTCCCTATGGCGCACAGATGCTGATGGCCGCCGGGCTTACGGGACTGGCACCCACGGAGATCCTGGTTTACCTGTACTATCCATTTGCCCTGGGCGTGACTGCCATTCTGAGCGTGCTGCTGCGTTATCCCCGGAAATACAGTTGAGTACAGCAAAAGGCAGACAATTTAAGGAAATTTAAAATTATTTCCTGTTTTAATGTGCTTATAATTAGAATTATTTGTATCTTTGCACCCCGAATCGATTTTCGGCTTGAACTATGGAGTATCTGTTGCCCTATCAGATCAATCTGCTGAACCTGAGGGAAGAAACCAAGGAGATAGATTACCAGATTGATGATCAGTTCTTTGCGGCTGTGGAGAGTCCGGAAGTGACGCAAGGCAGTCTGAAGACCCACCTTTTAATTAAAAAGATGGCGGATGGTAGCTTTGAACTGACTCTGAGTACAAAGGGTACTGTGAAACTCATTTGTGACCGCTGTCTGGATGAGATGGATCAGGAGATAGACACAGAGAACACCTTGAAGGTCAAGTGGGGAACCGAATACTCGGAGGATGATGACACCATCACGATTTCCGAAAGGGAAGGCAAGGTAGACGTATCATCCTTCATTTACCAGTACATTATGCTGGACATCCCCATCAAACATGTGCATGCACCTGGAAAATGCAACGCAGAAATGATGAAGAGATACAAACATCTTGCGGTCCGAAGGATTGAAGGGGAAGAGGCTGAACTGCTGGGCGATGAGGAAGATGACGGTACCGGTGAGGGCGTACAGACAGATCCGAGATGGAGTGAATTATTGAAATTAAAAAAATAACCAAATTAAAGCTTTAAGAAAATGGCACATCCTAAAAGAAGACAAGGTAACACTAGAACTGCAAAGAGAAGAACTCATGATGTAGCAGTGGCTCCAACACTGGCAGTTTGTCCTAATTGCGGTGAGTACTACGTTTACCACACTGTATGCCCATCTTGCGGTTACTACAGAGGTAAGGTGGCTATCGTAAAGGAAGAGGCTATCTGATTCAGACAAGACATGAGCCTGGGAACAGACGTGTTCCCTGGCTTCATTTGTTTCTAAGAAATAGGATTTTACATGGAAAAAATACATGCGGTAATTACAGGTGTGGGCGGTTATGTGCCTGACTATGTGCTTACTAATGAAGAACTTTCTCATATGGTGGACACCAATGACGAGTGGATTATGACTCGTATAGGTGTGAAGGAACGCCGTATCTTGAAAGAGGAAGGTCTGGGTGCGTCCTATATGGGTCGTAAGGCCGTGAAGCAGTTGCTGAAGAAAACAGGCGTGGATCCTGAGAAGATAGACGCCGTGATTTTCTCCACCTCTACTCCCGACTACCATTTCCCATCCTGTGCATCCATCATCGTAGGCAAGTGCGGACTGAAGAATGCGTTTGCCTTTGAATACTCTGCAGCCTGCTGCGGATTCCTCTATGCGGTGGACACAGCATCGGCTCTGATAGAGTGCGGACGTTACAAGAAAATCATTGTGGTAGGTTCCGACAAGATGTCTTCCGTAGTGAACTACAAGGACCGTCAGACTTGTCCGATATTCGGTGACGGCGCTGCTGCCGTGCTGATAGAGGCTACCCATGAGGACTTCGGTCAGATGGACGCTTTCCTGAAATGTGACGGAATAGGACTTCCGTTCCTGCATCTGGCAGCCGGCGGTTCTGTATGTCCATCCTCTTACTTCACCATAGACAACGGCATGCACTACATCCATCAGGAGGGTCGTACCGTATTTAAGTATGCGGTGACCAACATGAGTGAGTGCAGTGCCAAGGTGGCTGAACGCAACGGGCTGACCGGTGATGACATCACTTGGGTGGTGCCTCACCAGGCAAACGTGCGCATCATAGAGGCCGTGGCCAAGCGCCTGGATGTACCTATGGAAAAGGTGATGTTGAGCATCAGACACTACGGCAACACTAGTTCCGCCTCCATTCCGCTTTGTCTCTGGGACTATGAGCCGCAGCTGAGGAAGGGTGACAAGCTCATCTTCACTGCATTCGGTGCCGGATTCGTTTACGGAGCGTCCTATCTGAAGTGGGGGTACAATGGTGACGGAACGGACAAGGTTGAAGTAATCGACTGACAAGTCTGGGAAAACAACAATCAAACACAATAACACCTAAGAACGCATTCCTCAATCCAATCATTGACCAATGCGTTCTTTTATTTGAAGACTATGCATAAAGCAGGATTTGTAAATATAGTGGGAAACCCAAATGTAGGTAAGTCGACCCTGATGAACCAGCTGGTGGGCGAGCGGATTTCCATTGCCACGTTCAAGGCGCAGACTACACGTCACCGCATCATGGGAATAGTGAACACCCCGGAGATGCAGATTGTGTTCTCTGACACACCGGGTGTGCTGAAACCGAACTACAAGCTGCAGGAATCCATGCTGCAGTTCTCCCAGAGTGCCCTGGTGGACGCTGACGTGCTGCTGTACGTGACCGACACGGTGGAGCAGGCCGACAAGAACGAGGAGTTCGTGGAGCGTGTGCGGGGACTGGAGGTGCCTGTGCTGGTGCTCATCAACAAGATAGACCTGAGCAACCAGAAGGAATTGGGCGACCTGGTGGAGAAGTGGCATGAGCGTCTGCCGAAGGCAGAGATTATCCCTATCTCGGCTACCAACAAGTTCAATGTGGATGTGGTGATGAAGCGCATTCAGGAACTGCTGCCAGACTCTCCTCCTTTCTTCGACAAGGACCAGTGGACTGACAAGCCGGCGCGTTTCTTCGTGACGGAAATCATCAGGGAGAAGATTCTGCTGTATTACGACAAGGAAATCCCTTATGCCGTGGAGGTTTCTGTGGAGAGTTTCAAGGAAGACGACAAGAAGATTGTGATAGATGCCGTGATCTATGTAGAGCGCGAGAGCCAGAAGGGCATCATCATAGGCCATCAGGGTGTGGCCATCAAGAAGGTGATGACCGAGGCACGCAAGGAACTGGAGCGTTTTTTTGGCAAGAACGTGTTCCTGAAAAGCTTTGTGAAAGTGGATAAGGACTGGCGCAGCAACGACAAGGAGCTGAAGCACTTCGGGTACAACCTGGAGGACTAAGTGCCAGACCCGATATTAAGGAGGGGCGTGAGCCCTGGATTATTAACCCAAGAGTGAAAAGAAAATGGGAAATTTAGTAGCGATTGTAGGCCGCCCGAATGTGGGTAAGTCTACGCTGTTCAACCGGTTGACCCAGACCCGTCAGGCCATTGTAAGTGAAGTGGCCGGCACGACACGCGACCGCCAGTATGGCAAGTGCGAGTGGGGCGGCAAGGAGTTCTCTGTAGTGGATACAGGAGGTTGGGTAGTAAACTCGGATGATGTTTTTGAAGGTGAGATACGCAAGCAGGTGAAGCTGGCCATTGATGAGGCTGACGTGATTCTGTTTGTGGTGGACGTGGAGAATGGCGTGACCGACTTGGACGACCAGGTGGCTTCTATCCTCCGCCGTTCCAAGACACCGGTGATTCTGGTTGCCAATAAGGTGGACAACAACAATCAGCAGTATGCTGCGGCTGAGTTCTACTCTTTCGGGCTGGGTGATCCTTACTGTGTCTCTGCCCTGAGCGGAAGCGGTACAGGAGACCTGCTGGATTTGATTCTGAGCAAGTTCACCCAGAAGATGGACGAAGTGGTAGAGGAGGACATCCCCCGTTTCGCTGTGGTGGGCCGCCCGAATGCAGGCAAGTCTTCCATCGTGAATGCCTTCATCGGCGAGGAGCGCCATGTGGTGACCGACATAGCCGGCACAACCCGCGACTCCATCTATACCAAATATGATAAGTTCGGCTTCCAGTTCTACCTGGTGGACACTGCCGGAATACGCAAGAAGAACAAGGTGAACGAAGACCTGGAGTTCTACAGTGTGATGCGTGCCATACGCTCCATAGAGAATTCCGATGTCTGTATTCTGATGCTGGATGCCACCCGAGGCATAGAAGGTCAGGACCTGAACATCTTCTCCCTGATACAGCGCAACCAGAAAGGCCTGGTGGTGGTAGTGAACAAGTGGGACCTGGTGGAAGACAAATCAGAGAAGGTTATCAAGACCTTTGAGAATGCCATTCGGGAACGCTTGGCTCCATTTAGTGATTTCCCTATCATCTTTGCCTCTGCCATGACCAAGCAGCGCATCTTCAAGGTGCTGGAGAGTGCGGTGCAGGTTTACAAGAACCGCCAGAGACGCGTTCCTACAGCCCGCCTGAACGAGGAGATGCTGCCGCTGATAGAGGCTTATCCACCTCCATCAAACAAGGGAAAGTACATCAAGATCAAGTACTGTACACAGCTTCCGAACACACAGATACCATCGTTTGTGTTCTTTGCCAACCTGCCACAGTACGTGAAGGAACCTTACCGCCGTTTCCTGGAGAACCAGATGCGTCAGCGCTGGGACTTCACCGGTACACCGATTAACATTTTCATCCGTCAGAAATAATGAAGAAGAATATTGTAGTGGGAATGCTGGGTCTGTTCCTGTTCTGCGCCTGCGGACCAGGCAAGCCAGGCGATGCGTTCCTGGATTATTTTAACGATGCCATAGAAGGCGACATCAATGCCCTGGCCAAGAATCACTGTCGGGACGGGGTGGCCATGACAAAGAGTCAGGATAGCCTGAACCATGTCATCATGGTGGACTACCAGAAGTATCTGGAAGAAAAGTATGAAGGCCTGAAGAAGGTGGAAGTGGTACGCGACTCCCTGTACGATGAAGGCAATAAAGCCGACATCCGTGCCCGTCTGATATTCAAGGACGGCAAGGCTGAAGAGGTAGAATACGAGATGAATCTGGTAGACGGCCGTTGGATGATTAACCTGCTTATGTAAGCAGGTTAATTTTTTTATTTGATTTCGATGTGATCCTTGACCTGACGGAGCATGTCGGACGCAAATACGAAGTTGTTCAGGTGCTCATTGCCAGACTGAACCACATCATATTTCGTACCTTCCCATTCCTTAATACCATTGCGCAGGAAGAGGATATGGTCGCCGATACCCAGCACGGAGTTCATGTCGTGTGTGTTGATGATGGTAGTCATCTGGTACTCCTCGGTGATGTCGTGAATCAGGGCATCGATGACCAGTGAAGTCTTAGGGTCCAGACCGGAGTTCGGCTCATCACAGAACAGGTATTTCGGGTTCATGGCGATAGCGCGGGCGATGGCCACACGTTTCTGCATACCACCGGAGATTTCCCCCGGGAACTTGTTGTCCGTACCCTCCAGGTTCACACGGCTCAGACAGAACTGGGCACGTTTTTTACGCTCTCTGAAGTTCCAACCGGAGAACATGTCCAACGGGAACATCACATTGTCCAGGATACTCAGGGAGTCGAAGAGGGCAGCACTTTGGAAGATCATGCCCATCTTTTGGCGAAGCTTCATCTTGTCCTCCTTTGTCAGTGCGGTGAAGTTGATGCCATCATAGAGGATCTGTCCCTGGGAAGGATCCAGCAGACCTACGATGTTACGCATGAGGACCGTCTTTCCCGAACCACTCTGACCGATGATCAGGTTGGTCTTTCCATCTTCGAATGTAGCGCTGATACCACGCAGCACTTCCTTTCCGTAGAACGACTTATGTACGTCTTGCAGTTCAATCATTTGGTCAGCATTTGAGTAAGGAACATATCAGAGAAAAGGACAAGAACACTGCTGGAGACCACAGCGCTGGTGCTGGCACGGCCCACTTCCACGGAGCCACCCTCCACATTGTATCCCCAGTACGAGGACACGCTGGCGATGATGAAGGCGAAGAAGAACGACTTGATGATACCGCACCACACGAACCATTCTTTGAACGAATACTGCAAACCGAAGGTCAGGTCCGTCTGGTTGATGATACCTCCGATCCACGCGCAGCAATAGGCACCGATGATGCCCGCAAAGATGCTGAAGGTGGTAAGGAGAGGAATCATGGTGAGCAAGCCCATGATTTTAGGGAAAATGAGGTAGTTGGCCGAGTTTACGCCCATGATTTCCAAGGCATCGATCTGCTGGGTGACACGCATGGTGCCCAACTCAGAGGCGATGTTGGACCCGACCTTTCCTGCAAGGATGAGACACATGATGGAAGAGGAGAACTCCAACAGCAAGATCTCACGAGTGACATAACCAGTGACGAAACGAGGCATCCAGGCTGACTGGATATTCACCTTAATCTGGATACAGATAACTGCACCGATGAAGAAAGAAATAAGAAGGACGATACCGATGGAGTTGATGCCAAGCTGTACCATTTCCAGACGATAGGAACGCAGGAACATGTGCCACCGCTGAGGGATGGCAAAGGTGCGGCCCATGAGCTGGAGATACCTTCCAAAATGACTAAGCCAATTTAAAATAAACATTTTTCCCTTATTTTTTGGGCAAATTTATAGAATTTCTATCAAAATAAATAAAGAGTGGAATACTTTTTGTCCCCTAAAACTGAAATTAAGTACATTTTTCTTAATTTTGCACCCAAATCAAATGGAAATGGAAGGTCAAAACCAGGAAACAGTCCGGACAGAAGACAGGATGGTGCTGAGCACCCGGGGTCTGGTGAAGGTATACGGAAAACGTACGGTGGTGAATGACGTATCGTTCAACGTGCGCCAGGGAGAGATTGTGGGACTGCTGGGCCCGAACGGAGCCGGTAAGACCACTTCATTTTACATGACTACCGGACTGATAGTGCCAAACGCCGGCCATATTTTCCTGGACCAAGGGTGGCAGAGCAATGAGATTACGACCTATCCTGTGTACAAGCGTGCCCAGGCAGGAATAGGTTATCTGGCTCAGGAAGCCAGCGTGTTCCGCAAGATGAGCGTGGAGGACAACATCTCCTCCGTGCTGGAGATGACCGGCAAGCCGGTGGAATACCAAAAGGAGATGCTGGAGAACCTGATCTCCGAGTTCAGACTGCAGAAGGTACGGAAGAACCTGGGCGACCAGCTTTCTGGTGGTGAAAGACGCCGTACCGAGATTGCCCGTTGCCTGGCGATAGACCCGAAGTTCATCATGCTGGATGAGCCGTTTGCCGGTGTGGACCCGATAGCCGTGGAGGATATCCAGCACATCGTGTGGAAGCTGAAGGACCGCAACATCGGCATCCTTATCACCGACCACAACGTGCAGGAGACCTTGTGCATCACCGACCGCGCCTATCTGCTTTTCGAAGGCCGTATCCTGTTCCAGGGAACACCTGAGGAACTGGCAAGTAACAGCATCGTGCGCGAGAAATACCTGGGTACAGGATTCGTGCTGAGGAAAAAAGACTTCCAGTTGATAGACCAGGTACGCAGCGAGCGTGAGAAGGAGCATGATAAGGAGAACATTGTACCGTGAGCATGATAATTTTCATTTAAAATTTAGGTTATCCAAAGATAAAGCGTTAACTTTGCATGCTCTAAGGAAAAAGAGCATTTTAGATAGGTATAAATCATTTATAATTTTAGATATCCAATGAATATTTCATTAGAAAAGAAGACTAACGTAAGCGCTCTGCTTAACGTTGAGATTGTGGCTGCCGACTATCAGGAGGCTGTAGAGAAATCACTGAAGACTTTCCGTAAGAATGCCAATGTGCCAGGTTTCCGCAAGGGTATGGTTCCCATGAGCCTGATCAAGAAGCAGTACGGTGAGGCAGCCAAGGCAGAAGAAGTGAACAAGCTACTCCAGAATAAGGTTTTCGAGTATATCCGCGAGAACAACGTGAACATGCTGGGTGAGCCACTCCCAAGCGAGGAGCAGGAACCAGTGAACTTTGCTGCAGCAGATGATTTCACTTTCAAGTTTGACATTGCGTTGGCACCAGAATTCACAGTAGGTCTCTCTGCTAAGGATAAGGTTCCTTACTACACCATAGACGTGACTGATGAGATGGTAGAGCGTCAGGTAGATGCTTACAAGCAGCAGAACGGCCACATGGAAGACGTGAAGGAATATGAGGGTGGCAATGACATGATCAAGGGTATCCTGGCTGAGCTGGATGAGAACGGCAGCGTGAAGGAAGGCGGTATCCAGGTAGAGCAGGCATCGGTTATGCCAACTTACCTGAAGAACGACGAAGAGAAGGCTAAGTTCAATGGTGCCAAGGTGAACGACGTGCTGATTGTGAACCCATTCAAGGCTTATGACGGCAACGAGACAGAGCTGGCTTCCATCCTGAAGATTGAGAAGGCAGACGTGGCTAACCACAAGGGCGATTTCAGCTACCAGATTGAGAACATCAGCCGTTTCGTAGCTTCTGAGCTGAACCAGGCCATCTTCGACCAGGTATTCGGTGAAGGTAACGTGACCACTGAGGAAGACTTCAGGACTAAGGTGAAAGAGCAGCTGGCAGCCAGCTTCGTGGGCGACAGCAACTACAAGTTCATGGTAGACCTGCGCAAGGTGCTGACAGACAAGGTAGGCAAGTTGGAGTTCCCAGACGCATTGCTGAAGCGCATCATGCTCATGAACAATAAGGAGAAGGGCGAGGAGTATGTGAACGAGAACTACGACAAGAGCATTGAGGAACTGACTTGGCACCTGATTAAGGAACAGTTGGTAAAGGCCAACAACATCAAGGTGGACGACAAGGAAGTGAATGCCATGGCCAAGGAAGCTACCCGTGCCCAGTTTGCACAGTACGGCATGATGAACGTGCCTGAGGACATGTTGGAGAACTATGCCAAGGAGATGCTGAAGAAGGAAGGCACCGTGGACAACCTGGTAAACCGTGTCATAGAGAACAAGATTGCGGCAGCAGCCAAGTCACAGGTGAAACTGGACAACAAGACTGTTACGGTGGATGAGTTCAACAAGCTCTTCGAAGCCTGACCAACAATCCCTTAACATATAAGACATTCATTCTGGGAGGAGGACACAGGCCAACACCTGAGCCTCCTCCTAGTCATAAAAAAAGGAAACAAAGAATTATGAACAACATCAAGGACGATTTTAGAAAGTTTGCCATGGCCAATGCCGGCATGAGCGGAATGGTGATTGATGACGTAATCAAGAGCCAGAGCGGTTATCTGAACCCTTACATCCTGGAAGAGCGTCAGCTCAATGTAACCCAGCTGGATGTGTTCTCCCGCCTGATGATGGACCGCATCATCTTCCTGGGAACCGAAATCAACGACTACACCGCCAACACCCTTCAGGCTCAGCTGCTGTACCTGGATTCCGTGGACCCAGGCAAGGACATCAGCATCTACCTGAACTCTCCAGGTGGGTCTGTGTATGCCGGTCTGGGCATTTATGACACCATGCAGTTCATCACCAGTGACGTGGCTACCATCTGTACCGGAATGGCCGCATCCATGGCTGCCGTGCTGCTGGTATCCGGCGCTGAGGGCAAGCGCAGCGCACTGACACACAGTAGGGTGATGATCCATCAGCCGATGGGTGGCGCACAGGGCCAGGCATCAGACATCGAGATTACTGCTCGTGAGATTCAGAAACTGAAGAAGGAACTCTACACCATCATAGCCGACCACTCACACACTCCATTCGACAAGGTGTGGGCCGATTCTGACCGCGATTACTGGATGACCGCTCAGGAGGCTAAGGATTACGGCATGATAGACGAGGTTCTCTCCCGTAAGAAATAAGTATGGCAAAAGAAAGAAAATGTAGTTTCTGCGGCCGTCCGGACAGTCAGGTAAGACTGCTCATCACAGGCTTGAACGGGTACATCTGCAACGAGTGTGCCCAGCAGGCCAATGAGATAGTAAAGGAGACCATTGGTGCCGAAAGGGCTTCGAAGGCAGGGGATATAGACTGGAAGAACCTGCCCAAGCCAAAGGAGATCAAGGACTTCCTGGACCAGTATGTGATAGGGCAGGATGAGGCTAAGAAACACTTGGCAGTGGCTGTGTACAACCACTACAAGCGTTTGGGCCAGAAAAAGATAGAGGGTGCCGACGACGTAGAGATAGAAAAGAGCAACATCATCATGGTGGGCAGTACCGGTACGGGCAAGACTTTGCTGGCGCACAGCATTGCCCGCCTGCTGAACGTGCCGTTCACCATAGTGGATGCCACGGTGTTCACCGAAGCCGGGTATGTAGGCGAGGATATAGAAAGTATCCTGACCCGCCTGCTGCAGGTGTGCGACTACAATGAGGCTCGTGCTGAGCAAGGCATTGTATTTATAGATGAGATAGACAAGATAGCACGCAAGAGCGACAATCCGAGCATCACCCGTGATGTGAGCGGTGAGGGCGTGCAGCAAGGTCTGCTGAAACTGCTGGAAGGCAGCGATGTGCTGGTTCCGCCAAACGGTGGCCGCAAGCATCCGGACCAGAAGATGATCAAGGTGAACACTAAGAACATTCTGTTCATATGCGGTGGAGCCTTCGACGGCATAGAGCGCAAGATAGCCCAGCGCATGAACACCCATGTGGTGGGATTCAATGCGGTGGAGAACACGGCTCAGATAGACAAGGACAATCTGCTTCAGTACATAGTGCCGGAAGACCTGAAGTCCTATGGCTTGATTCCAGAGATTATAGGCCGTCTGCCGGTACTGACCTCCTTGCAGCCGCTGGACCGCACTGCCTTAAGAAGAATCCTGACCGAGCCGAAGAACTCCATTGTGAAGCAGTACATCAAGCTGCTGGACATGGATGGCATCGCCCTCTCGTTTGATGAGGAGACGCTGGAGTTCATCGTGGACAAAGCACTGGAATACAAGCTGGGAGCCCGCGGATTGAGGTCCATTGTGGAGTCCATCATGCTGGATGTGATGTTTGAGATTCCATCGTCGAAGTCAAACACATTTAGGGTGACTTTGGAATATGCGAAAGCCCAGTTGGCCAAAACGAATTTAGCAAAGCTTCAAATAGCCTGAATATCAAGCGGATAACTGAAAATCGGTTGTCCGCTTTTATTTTTTTTGAAAATTTATTCCTTAAAAATTGCGAGTTTACATAAATTATCGTTAATTTTGTAAGAGTATAACTTTGTGACGTTATGGCAAATCATGTTAATCTGGTAAAAGAGCTCAAGCACTATTTTGGCTTCGACGCCTTCAAGGGCAATCAAGAGGCTATCATTCAACATCTTCTAGCTGGGAATGATACCTTCGTCCTGATGCCAACTGGTGGCGGAAAGTCACTCTGCTACCAGTTGCCCTCCCTGCTGATGGATGGAACTGCCATCGTCATTTCTCCCCTGATTGCTCTCATGAAGAATCAGGTGGATGCCATACGCAATGTGTGCGAGGAAGACGGAGTGGCCCACTTCATCAACTCTTCCCTGACCCGCAAGGAGATAGACCAGGTGAAGAGCGACATCAATGAAGGCAAGACCAAGTTGCTGTACGTAGCCCCTGAGTCCCTGACAAAAGTAGAGAATGTGGAGTTCCTGCGCAATGTGAAGATTTCCTTCTACGCTGTGGACGAGGCCCACTGTATTTCCGAGTGGGGACATGACTTCCGTCCGGAGTACCGCCGTATACGCCCTATCATCAATGAGATAGGACCGGCTCCGGTGATAGCCTTGACCGCTACGGCTACCAACAAGGTGCGGGGCGACATCAAGAAGAATCTAGGCATTCAGGATGCCAAGGACTTCTGTTCATCCTTCAATCGCCCGAACCTTTATTATGAAGTACGTCCGAAGACCAAGGACATTGATAAGGATATCATCAAGTTCATCAAGCAGCATTCCGGGAAGAGCGGTATTGTATACTGCCTGAGCCGAAAGAAGGTGGAAGAGCTGGCACAGATCCTGCAGGCCAATGACATCAAGGCATCGGCCTACCATGCCGGTATGGATTCAGAGACTCGTTCCAAGACTCAGGACGATTTCATCATGGAGCGCATCGACGTGATTGTGGCCACCATCGCCTTTGGTATGGGTATAGACAAGCCAGACGTGCGTTTCGTGATTCACTATGATATTCCCAAGAGCCTGGAAGGCTACTATCAGGAGACCGGTCGTGCGGGCCGTGACGGAGGTGAGGGAATCTGTATGGCCTTCTATGCCTACAAGGACCTCCAGAAACTGGAGAAGTTCATGGAAGGCAAGCCACTGGCAGAGCAGGAGATAGGTCGCCAACTGCTGCAGGAGACCGCTGCTTATGCAGAGTCGTCCATCTGCCGCCGTAAGCTGCTTCTGAACTACTTTGGTGAGCGCTATGAGCAGGACAACTGTGGCAACTGCGACAACTGCCGTCACCCGAAGAAGCAGGTAGAGGCTCAGGAGGAGCTGGTGATGCTGCTGAAGACCGTTCTGCTGCTGAAGGAGAACTTCAAGAGCGACTACATTGTGGATTTCCTGACAGGCAAGGAGACGACTGACCTGCAGAACCATCTGCATACCGAACTGGAGGAGTTCGGCTGTGGAGACAAACACGACGACAAATTCTGGGGTGCCGTCATCAGGCATGCCCTTATATATGGGTATCTGGAAAAGGATGTGGAAAACTATGGCATCTTGCATGTGACAAAGGATGGCAAGAAATTCATCAACAAACCATCTCGTTTCTTGATTACGGAGGACAATGAGTTTGAAGACTATGACGACGGTGAGACCGTAGGAACCAGTGTATTGGACCCAACCCTGTTCAGTATGCTGAAAGACCTGCGCAAGAAACTGTCACAGAAGTTGAATGTGCCACCATACGTTATCTTCCAAGACCCATCCTTGGAAGCCATGGCAACCGTCTACCCGGTGACCACCGACGAGCTGGTTAACATACCGGGTGTAGGTGTAGGCAAGGCAAAACGCTACGGCAAGGAGTTCTGTGAACTGATCAAGAGACACTGTGAGGAGAACGAGATAGAGCGCCCGATGGACCTGAGAATCCGTACGGTGGCCAAGAAATCCATGTTGAAGGTGAGCATCATCCAGAGCATAGACCGCCAAGTAGCCCTGGACGATATAGCCATGGCCAAGGGCATAGAGTTCGAGGAGCTGCTGGATGAGATAGAGGCAATCGTCTATAGCGGAACCAAGTTGAACATCAACTATTTCCTGGAGGAGGTAATGGATGATGACCACATAGACGACATTTACGATTATTTCTCAGAGGCCGACAGTGATGACTTGGAAGAGGCTCAGAAAGAACTGGGCCCGGACTACAGTGAGGACGAAATCCGGCTGGTACGCATCAAGTTCATGTCGGAGATGGCCAATTAGTAGAATTTTTCCACTTTTTTACTTTGAAATTCTTCCTTTATAGGGAAAAATGCGTATATTTGCACGCAATAAATTTTAAACCTCTTTTTTATGGCTTCATTTATTGCAGATAAAATTGTGATGGACGGTCTCACCTATGATGACGTCCTTTTGATTCCGGCTTATTCCGAGGTGCTTCCACGCACCGTGTCGCTGACCACAAAGTTTTCCCGCAACATCGAGCTGAAGGTTCCTTTCGTTACTGCTGCCATGGACACAGTAACCGAGGCCAAGATGGCTATTGCCATTGCCCGTGAGGGAGGTATCGGTGTTATTCACAAGAACATGTCCATTGAGGAGCAGGCTCGTCAGGTGGCAATCGTGAAACGTGCGGAGAACGGTATGATCTACGATCCGGTGACCATCAATGTGGCTTCGAAGGTAAAGGATGCGCTGGCACTGATGGCAGAGTATCATATTGGCGGTATTCCTGTAGTGGATGACGACAATCATCTGGTGGGAATCGTGACCAACCGTGACCTGCGTTTCGAGCATGCCCTGAACAGACCTATCACTGAGGTGATGAGTACCAATCTGGTGACCACCAAAGTACGTACAGACATGGAAGCTGCGGAGGAGATTCTTCAGCTGCACAAGATAGAGAAACTCCCTGTAGTGACCGAGGACAACAAACTGGTGGGCCTGATTACTTACAAGGACATCACCAAGGCAAAAGACAAGCCAATGGCCTGCAAGGATGAGAAAGGCCGTCTGCGTGTGGCTGCCGGCGTGGGTGTGACTGACGATACCCTGGATCGTATGAAGGCCCTGATAGAGGCTGGTGCCGATGCCATTGTCATTGATACAGCTCACGGACACTCCAAGTTCGTGATAGAGAAGCTGAAAGAAGCTAAGGCAGCTTTCCCTAACGTAGATATCGTAGTGGGAAATGTAGCTACCGGAGAAGCAGCCAAAGCGCTGGTTGAGGCTGGAGCTGACGGTGTGAAGGTAGGTATAGGCCCAGGTTCCATCTGTACTACCCGTGTAGTGGCAGGTGTAGGTGTTCCACAGCTTTCAGCCGTATATGATGTGGCTGTAGCCCTGAAAGGCACAGGAGTACCTCTCATTGCCGATGGTGGTCTGCGTTATTCAGGTGATGTGGTGAAGGCCCTTGCTGCAGGCGGATGGTGTGTGATGATAGGTTCCTTGGTGGCAGGTACGGAAGAGTCCCCAGGTGATACCATTATCTTCAACGGTCGTAAGTTCAAGTCGTACCGTGGCATGGGTTCACTGGAGGCGATGGAGAACGGTTCCAAAGACCGCTATTTCCAAAGCGGCACTACCGAGACCAAGAAGCTGGTTCCAGAAGGCATTGCAGCTCGCGTTCCTTATAAGGGAACCCTGGCAGAAGTCATCTATCAGCTGGTAGGCGGTCTGCGCTCCGGTATGGGTTACTGTGGTGCAGCAGACATAGAACAACTGCATGATGCCAAGTTTACCCGCATCACCAATGCAGGTGTGCTGGAAAGCCATCCTCATGATGTGACTATCACCAGTGAGGCACCAAATTACAGTCGTCCGGAATAATATTTGCTAAATAAAAATAAAAGAGAGGTCATTCTTGCCTGAATGTCCTCTCTTTTTTCTTTTTTATGCGTATCTTCGCACAGTATTTGGAGCAAAAACTGGAATGAAACGATTTTTAGTCCTTTTTGTGGTGATGGTCCTGGGTCTGCAGCTGCATGCACAGGACATAGACGACGTGGCGATGATGGTGGGGAACAAGCTGGTGACCCTGGACGAGTTTGTGTATGCGTACCAGAAGAATCAGCTCCATGCGCATGGTAGCCTTGACCGGTTCCTGAAAGATTTCAAGAACCGGAAAATAAAGGTAGCCTATGCGGAGAGTCTGGGTTATGACACTCTGACGGCCGTGCGCCGGAAGCTGGAAAATGTGCAGCAGAACCTGGCACAGGGAACACCTGTGGGAGGAAATCTACGTGACGGAGCCCTGCATGGTCAGTCGCTGTATATAGGGCATCTTTTTCTGCCCTTGCCGCAGCATGCTCCTTATTCCTCCTACCAATATCAGCTGAAGACACGCATAGATTCCGTGTATCGGGAAATCAAGGAAGGAAAAGACTTCATGACCGTGGTGAACCAAGTGTCTCCAAACACTCAGAATGAATACTGGATTTCCAGAAACCATACCCTGGCAGAAGTGGAGCGCGTGGCATACAGCTTGAGAGAAGGAGAGATGGGTGAACCGTTTCTGGCTACCGATGGCTATCACCTGTTGAAAGTGTTTCGCAAGGCCGACATATCCGACATAGAGAAGTCTACCGGTATGGGCAGCACACAGGCAGGAGCCTTGGATCAGAACCTGCTGAAAGAATATCGTGACGGGGTGTTGCTGAGTGAGCTTTACAAGCATCGCACCGTGAACAGCCATCCGGTGACGGAAGGCCGACTGATGAATTACTACGATGACCACAAGAAAGACTACCAATGGGATATTCCACACTATAAAGGCGTGTATTACCACTGCAAGGACAAGAAGACTATGAAGAAGATAAAAAAACTCTTCAACAGCTATCCGTACAGCAAGTGGGGTGAACTGGTTCATGACCCGGCCTATGCCAGTCTCTTTGAGAATGCGAAGGTATCGGAGGTGAAGCTATACATGCTGAGTCAGGATCCATACATCGATGCCCTAGTGTTTGGCGGTCCTAGACAATATCCTGTGCCCGGCTATCCTTATCTGGGTGTGAGCGGGAAGAAATTGAAGAAAGGTCCTGAGAACTATCTGGACGTGCGCGACCAGTTGCTGAAAGACATTCAGTTTGAGGAGGAAGAGGTCTGGATGAGCCAGATGGAGAAGAAGGTTACAGTGTATGTGAACAACAAGGCACTGAAAAGAATAATGAGGTAAATACTAACGAAGAATAGATATGAGCGTAAAATTTCGTTTGACGACACTCGTCTGTCTGCTGATGGTTCAGACCATGGCATTTGCCCAGACAGAGAACAACGTGATAGACGAGGTGATTTGGGTGGTGGGCGATCAGGCTATCCTGAAATCTGATGTGGAGGCTGAACGTATCCGTGCCCAGTATGAAGGCGTGAAATGGCAGGGAGACCCTTACTGCGTGATTCCAGAGCAACTGGCCATTCAGAAGCTGTATCTGCATCAGGCAGCCATAGACAGTATAGAGGTGACCGACGCTGATGTGTCTTCCCGTGTGGAGCAGCAGATGAACTGGTATGTACAGCAGATTGGCTCCAAGGAGAAGATGGAGGAGTATTTCAACAAGAACTCCACAGAGATCCGTGAGCAGCTGCGTGACAACCTGAAGGACCAGCTGACTGTGCAGGAGATGCAGCAGAAGCTGGTGGGCGATGTGAAGTTGACCCCCGCTGACGTTCGCCGCTATTTCAAGGACCTGCCTCAGGATAGTCTTCCATTCATTCCTACTCAGGTAGAGGTGCAGATTATTACCCAGGAGCCTCGTATCCCACAGGAAGAGATTAACCGGGTAAAGAACCAGCTCCGCGATTTCACTGAGCAGGTGAACTCTGGCAAGACCCAGTTCTCTACACTTGCCCTTCTCTATTCCGAGGATACCGGTTCAGCCCGCCAGGGTGGTGAGTTGGGCTTCATGGGCCGTGGTGAGTTGGTTTCAGAGTATGCCAACGTGGCTTTCAACTTGACTGACCCACAGAAGATTTCCAAGATTGTGGAATCTGAGTATGGCTTCCACATCATCCAGTTGATAGAGAAGCGTGGCGACCGTGTGAACACCCGTCACATCCTAATGAAGCCGAAGGTTTCAGAGGAAGACCTGATGGCCTGCATCAACAGACTGGACTCCATAGGCAATGATATCCGCACAGGCACCTTTACCTTTGACGATGCGGCTTCTTACCTCTCGGCTGACAAGGATACCAAAAACAATCATGGTCTGCTTCCAAACACCAATCAGCAGAGTTCTCTGTACGGAACATCCCGTTTTGAGATGGCTGACCTGCCACAGGAAGTAGCCAAGGTGGTGAATAACCTCAAGCCAGGTGAGGTTTCTGAGGCATTCACCATGATCAATAACAAAGGCAAGGAAGTGGTGGCTATTGTGAAGCTGAAGAACCGCATAGAAGGTCACAAGGCTACCATGACAGAAGACTACCAACGCCTGAAAGACATTGTAGCCGAAAAGCGTAGGGCTGAGAAACTGGACCAGTGGATCAAAGAGAAACAGCGCACCACTTTCATCCGGGTGAATCCAGAATGGGTGAGATGTGACTTCCGCTATCCGGGATGGGTTAAATAATAACTTGGAATGAGTAAGCAACGGTATCTATTGTTTCTGGCACTCCTCCTGTGTGTGCTGAGTATGGCAAATGCTTTGTCGTATAGGATGGGTACTGACGCTTATTCCCCAGACCAGCAGCCACCTCAGGATTCCATTATCTACCTGCTGCATTCAGATGTGCTGAGTTTCGACCAGAAAAAGAACCCCGATGCCCAGTTGCTGAAAGGAAATGTGGTTTTCCGCCATCATGGTGCTTTTATGTACTGCGACAGTGCCAACTACTATCAGGCCAGCAACTCGTTTGAGGCGTTTGACCATGTGAAGATGAAGCAAGGTGATACCCTGACATTGGTGGGCGACTATCTTTTCTATGATGGAAATATGCAGCTTTGTGTCATACGCGGAAATGTAATCCTGACCCATCGCAAGACTCGCCTGCTGACCGACAGTCTGAACTATGATCGACTGTATGACCTGGGTTATTTTATGGAAGGTGGAGTCCTGGAGGACGAAGAAAACGTGCTGACCTCAGATTGGGGAGAGTACAGTCCATCGACCAAAGAGGCACTTTTCAACTACAATGTGAAGTTGGTTAACCCCAATTTCACCTTGACCACCGATACCCTGCACTATAATACAGATACGGATATTGCACACTTCACCGGACCCTCCAATGTGGACAGCGACAATAACCACATTTATTCAGAATCGGGTTATTACAACACCAAGACTGAGGACGCGAACCTGGTACAGCGCAGTGTGCTGGTGAATCCGGAGCGTCGGCTGGTAGGTGACAGCGTGACCTACAACAAAGCCACTGGACAGGGTGAAGGATTCGGTAACGTCATCATCACCAACCTGAAAGACAAGAATATGCTAGTGGGAGATTACTGCTACTACAATGATAGCACCGGTACGGCCCTTGCTACAGGAAGGGCAGTGGCCAAGGACTTCTCCCAGGAAGGGGCCGACACACTCTACATGCACGCAGACAGCCTGCGCATGTATTCCTACAACCTGGAAACGGACTCGCTCTACCGGGTGATACATGCATACCGTAAGGCACGCGTTTACAGGACAGACATTCAGGCTGTTAGCGACTCCATCGTCTACAACCAGAAAGACTCTTGCCTGACGATGTACTTCATGCCTATCGTCTGGAACAATGACATGCAGCTTACGGGAGAGCGCATCATGGTATGGAACAATGACAGCACCATCCGTCGGGCCCATGTGCAGAACCAGGCCATGTCGGTGGAACGGTTGGACTCCATCCATTACAACCAGATAGCAGGAAAGGACATCTATGCCTATTTTGACGAAGAAGGCGAGATTAAACAGTCGGATGTGGTAGGCAATGTGGAATTTGCCTATTACCCCTTGGAGAAAGACAGCACGCTGACTATGATGCATACAGGTACCTGTTCTGAACTCCGGTTCTATCTAAAGAACAGGAAGGTGGAACGCATCTGGGGAGGATCCTCCTTCAATGCTACGGGCTATCCGATAGAGATGATACCCGCCAACAAGATGCAGCTTCCCAACTTCAAGTGGATGGATTACATCCGTCCGAAGGACAAGGATGACATCTTCAACTGGAAAGAGAGAAGGAGTGAGGACGTGATGGAAGCCTTGCCGGAAAGGAAGGCACCAATGGTGAATTTGAAAGATATAAAACCTAAAAGAGAAGGGAGGTAACTATGGGTATGTTTTCAACCAGACAGCCCCGCCGTTTCAATCGTGCGCATATCTATTACGATGAGCGGAAGGAGAAGCTGAAGCGAATAGAAGAGAACGCAAAGCGTGAGTTGGGACTGCTCCCGGATGATGATGAGAGAGCTGCAGAAGCTAGGAAGGAACGCATTCATAATGCTATTATCAACAACACCAAGCACCTGAAACGTAGGGAAGAGCGTGGCGGAGACTCCATTTCCTACAAATGGCTCTTTGTGCTCATTTTCATATTGTTGTTCGTACTCCATTACCTCTATACAGGAAGTTTTCATTTCTAGACTATGGCAGATATTGTCCGTTTATTGCCCGATCATGTGGCCAACCAGATAGCAGCAGGTGAAGTGATTCAGCGGCCAGCTTCAGTAGTGAAGGAGTTGGTAGAGAACTCATTGGATGCAGGAGCCACACACATTGATGTGCTGATTACTGATGCAGGAAAGACCTGTATACAGGTGATAGACAACGGCAAAGGCATGTCGGCCATGGATGCTCGTATGTCGTTTGAACGCCATGCCACATCCAAGATCAAAGATGCATCGGACTTGTTCAACCTTCATACCATGGGATTCCGTGGGGAAGCGTTGGCCTCCATTGCAGCAGTGGCCCAGGTAGAGCTGCGTACCCGTCAGGAAAGCGATGAGCTGGGTGTATGCCTGACCATTGCCGGTTCCAAGTATACCGGACAGGAGCCCATAGCCTGTGATGTGGGCAGCAATTTTCAGGTGAAGAACTTGTTCTACAATGTCCCTGCCCGACGGAAGTTCCTGAAATCGAATAGCACGGAACTCAACAATATCATTGCTGAGTTTGAACGCATTGTGCTGGTACATCCGGAAGTAGAGTTCACCTTCCATCACAATGGAACTGAAGTCTTCAATCTAGGTAAGGCCATTCTCCGTCAGCGTGTCTGTGATGTTTTCGGACATCGCATGAACCAACAGTTGCTTCCGCTGGAAGTGGAAACCTCATTTGCCAAGATTACAGGCCTTGTAGGCAAGCCGGAAACCAGTAGGAAAAAAGGTGCCCAGCAGTACTTCTTTGTGAACGGACGCTTCATGAAGCACCCTTATTTCCACCGGGCCGTAATGGAAGCCTATGAGCATTTGATTCCCGATGGAGAACAGATTAGCTATTTCATATATTTTGAGGTAAACCCTCAGGAAATAGACGTAAATATACATCCAACCAAGACGGAAATCAAGTTTGAGAATGATACCAGTATTTGGCCGATTCTGGCGGCTGGCGTGAAAGAGAGCCTAGGCAAGTTCAATGCTGTGCCGACCATCGATTTTGATACGGTGGACAAACCCGATATGCCTGTCTTTCAGGGCGGGACTGCATCGAACAGTATGCCCGAAGTCCATTTTAATCCTTCTTTTAATCCCTTTGAACGGGAAAAACCCCTTTATAAAGGGCGCGAAGAGAAGAATTTGGAACAATGGGAGAGTCTATATTCTCACGTGAGAAGAGAGGGCAGTGGACAGCCTTCACAGCACCCTAATCTCTTTGCTCAGGAAGGCATGCAGCCAGTGGATGAACCAGAGCGGAAGAACACCGTTGTGGAGCAGATTTATCTGCAGCATAAAGGACGCTTTATCGTGACCTCTGTGAAGTCGGGACTGATGATAGTGGACCAGCACCGTGCACATGTTCGCATTCTTTATGACATGTACCGCACACAGCTGAAGCAGCACAGTGGTTCTGCGCAAGGACTTCTGTTCCCGGAAATCCTGCAGTTCTCTCCTACAGAATGCAACATCTTGGAAGAACATCAGGAAGATTTCAAGTCCATCGGCTTCGATTTGGCAAACCTGGGAGGTGGCAGCTATTCCGTGAATGGGATTCCAGCAGGGGCAGAAGGGGTGGACGTGAATGCTCTGCTGCATGATATGGTATCGCTTTCGGCTGATGGACATGCAAAGCCAGGTGAAGAACTCCAACACCACATGGCCTTGTCGCTGGCTCAGTTTGCAGCCATACCTGTAGGACAGGTATTGGGACAGGCTGAGATGCAGGATCTGATAGGTCGCCTTTTGGCCCTTCCGACCCCTGCTTATACACCAGACGGAAAACAAGTCTTGAGAGTGCTCTCGGAAGAGGACACAGAGAAAATGTTTTAGGTAAAAACGAAAAAAATAGCAATAAAGTTTGCGAGTAATGATTTTTGTCTTATCTTTGCACCCGCATTCGAAACAAAAACGGATTGCAAGGGCGTTTAGCTCAGCTGGTTCAGAGCATCTGCCTTACAAGCAGAGGGTCGGCGGTTCGAATCCGTCAACGCCCACGAAGGAGTTCTACTGAGAACTCCTTTTTTTTGTTCTTCCCTAAGTTTTTACTTTGTAAACCTTGCCAATTCAATAAAATGCTGTAAATTTGCAGTCTAATTAGGTGTTTAAAATAGGTATGGAATTAAATTTGCTTACTGCCATTTCTCCAATTGATGGCCGTTATAGAGGAAAAACAGAGGAACTAGCTTCATATTTTTCAGAATATGCACTTATCCGATACAGAGTTCGTGTAGAGATAGAGTATTTCATTACATTATGTGAACTACCGTTGCCACAGTTGAAGAGTTTCAACCGTGAATTGTTCCCATGTCTGCGTGCTGTTTATCAGAATTTCTCCTTGGAGGATGCGCAACGCGTGAAAGACATAGAGAAGGTGACCAACCACGACGTGAAGGCCGTGGAGTATTTTATCAAGGAAGAGTTCGACAAGATAGGCGGACTGGAGGATTACAAGGAATTCATTCATTTCGGCCTTACTTCACAGGATATCAACAACACCTCCATTCCATTGTCTATCAAGGAAGCGCTGACAAACGTGTATTACCCACAGATTCAGCAGTTGATAGACCAGTTGGAAGCTTTTGCTGAAGAGTGGAAGGACATACCTATGTTGGCCAAGACACATGGTCAGCCAGCCTCTCCAACTCGTCTGGGCAAGGAAATCAAAGTGTTTGCCTATCGCCTGGAGCATCAGTTGGAGACTTTGAAAGCCATTCCTGTGACTGCCAAGTTCGGTGGAGCAACCGGAAACTTCAATGCACACCATATAGCCTATCCAGCCTATGACTGGAAGGAATTTGGCACCAGATTTGTAAATGAGAAGTTGGGTCTGCAGCGTGAGCAATACACCACCCAGATTTCCAATTATGACTTTTTGGGAGCACTTTTCGACAACCTGAAGCGTATCAACACCATCATGATAGACATGAACCGCGATTTCTGGCAGTACATCTCCATGGAGTACTTCAAGCAGAAGATCAAGGCAGGTGAGGTAGGCTCCAGTGCTATGCCACACAAGGTAAACCCGATAGATTATGAGAATGCAGAAGGTAACCTGGGCATTGCCAATGCCATATTGGAGCACCTGAGCTCCAAGCTGCCGGTGAGCCGTCTGCAGCGTGACCTGACCGACTCTACGGTACTACGTAACGTAGGAGTGCCAATGGGTCATATCATCATTGCCATTCAGAGCACCCTGAAGGGATTCAGCAAGCTGCTTCTGAATGAGTCGGCCATCAGCCGGGATCTGGACAACTGCTGGAGTGTAGTGGCTGAGGCTATTCAGACCATTCTGCGTCGTGAGGCATATCCACACCCTTATGAGGCGCTGAAGGCTCTGACAAGAACAAACGAAGGTATCAGCGAGAAGACTATTAAGGATTTCATTGAGACACTGAATGTATCTGAGGATGTGAAAGAAGAATTGAGAAAGATTACACCTCATTCCTATACAGGACTTTAATTTTAAACAGGACAGGGCCGTGAGGTCATGTCTATTATTAACAACTAAATATATATTTACTCATGAGTACAGAAAATGAGAACTGGGATGGTTCTAATGTAGAAAACACAGAAAAGGAAACCACCAACCAAGAAGGTTACAAAACTTTCAATCGAGAAAACAGAAGTTACAATGGCGGTGGATATCAACGCCAGGGTGCTCGTCCAAGACAGCGTATCAGCTCTGGACGTTCTTACAATGCAAACGGCTCACAGACCCGTTCATTCCGTCCAAGCTCTTTCAACACAGAAAGTAGTGAGCAGGGTGAAGGACAGCGTGAGTATCGTCCACGCTACAACAATGAAGGCGGCTACCAGCCTCGTCAGGGTGGTTATCAGCCTCGTCAGGGCGGTTACCAGCAGAGAGGCGGCTATCAGCCCCGTCAGGGTGGTTACCAGCAGAGAGGTGGCTTCCAGCCTCGTCAGGGCGGTTATCAGCAGCGTGAGGGTGGTGAAGGCTATCAGCCCCGTCAGGGTGGCTACCAGCAGAGAGGTGGTTACGGCCGTCCACAGCAGGGTGGTTATCAGCAGAGAGGCGGCTATGGTCGTCCACAGCAAGGTGGCTTCCAGCGCGGTGGCTTCCAGCAGCGTCCACGTACTGCCGATTACAATCCAAATGCAAAGTACAGCAGAAAGAAACAGTTGGAGTACCATGACGCACTCCTGGATCCAGATGCACCAATCCGCTTGAACAAATTCCTGGCTAATGCAGGTATCTGCAGCCGTCGTGAGGCAGATGAGTTCATTGCAGCAGGTGTAGTCAGCGTGAACGGAGAGATTGTGACTGAATTGGGTACCAAGGTGAAGCCAACCGATGAGGTGAAGTTCCATGACCAGCCAGTAAAGCTGGAGCACAAGGTTTATGTGCTGCTGAACAAGCCAAAAGGCTATGTGACCACGATGGATGACCCACAGGACCGCAAGACTGTGATGCAGCTGGTGGCTCGTGCCTGCAAGGAACGTATTTTCCCTGTAGGACGTCTGGACCGCAACACCACTGGTGTATTGCTGTTCACCAACGATGGTGACCTGACTTCCAAGCTGACACATCCAAAGTTCATGAAGAAGAAGGTATATCACGTGACCTTGGACCGCAATGTAGCACACAGCGATTTGGAGCAGATAGCAGCAGGTGTTACATTGGAAGATGGTGAGGTACATGCAGATGCTATCTCTTATGCAAGTGAGACCGACAAGTCTCAGGTAGGCATTGAGATTCACAGTGGAAAGAATCGTATTGTTCGCCGTATCTTTGAACATTTAGGATATAGAGTAGAAAAGCTAGACCGTGTACTGTTTGCAGGCCTGACCAAGAAGAACTTGCGCCGTGGTGAGTGGCGCTATCTTACTGAGCAGGAAGTGAACATGCTTCGCATGGGTGCTTTTGAATAAGCATAACAAAAACAGAGAGATATTTATATGGAAAAAATCCGTAGAACAAAGGTCACTGATGTGCTGAAGCGTACTGACTTCGGCGCAACAGTGAACGTGAAGGGATGGGTCCGCAGCAAGCGCGGAAGCAAAGGTATCTTCTTCATTGCACTGAATGATGGAAGCACCATCAAGAATGTGCAGATTGTAGGAGAAGATCAGAATTTCGATGAATCAGTCGTCAAGTTGATTACCACTGGTGCCTGCATCAGTGTGAACGGTATCCTGGTAGAGAGTCCTGCAGCTGGTCAGGCCAGTGAGATTCAGGCCAAGGAGATAGAGATTCTGGGTGCTTGTGACAACAGCTATCCACTTCAGAAGAAGGGAGCCAGCTGGGAGTATCTTCGTACCGTAGCCCATCTTCGTCCACGTACCAATACTTTTGGTGCCGTGTTCCGTATCCGCCATAATATGGCCATGGCTATTCACAGCTACTTCCATCAGAAGGGCTTCTTCTATTTCCACACTCCACTGATTACTGCAAGTGACTGTGAGGGGGCTGGTCAGATGTTTCAGGTGACCACCAAGAACCTGTATGACCTGAAGAAGGATGAGAACGGCCAGATTATCTATGACGATGATTTCTTCGGCAAGCAGACCTCACTGACTGTTTCCGGTCAGCTGGAAGGTGAGTTGGCAGCCACTTCACTGGGTGCTATCTATACCTTTGGCCCTACTTTCCGTGCAGAGAACAGTAACACCCCTCGTCACTTGGCAGAGTTCTGGATGGTGGAGCCTGAGGTTGCCTTTATAGACCTAGATGATCTGATGGATCTGGAGGAAGATTTCATCAAGTACTGTGTGAAATGGGCATTGGACAACTGCAAGGAAGACTTGGAGTTCCTGAACAAGATGGTGGACAAGGGTCTGATAGAGCGCCTGCAGGGTATCATTGACACCGAGTTCGTACGCCTGTCTTATACTGAGGGTATAGAGATTCTTCAGGAGGCCATGAAGAATGGCAAGAAGTTTGAATTCCCATGCAACTGGGGTGACGATTTGGCATCGGAGCATGAGCGTTACCTGGTAGAGGAACACTTCAAGAAGCCAGTTATCATGACTCACTATCCAAAGTCGATCAAGGCCTTCTACATGAAGATAGACGATGAGAAGCCGGTTTTGAACGGTCAGGAGATGGAAGAGACCGTACAGGGTACCGATGTGCTGTTCCCACAGATTGGTGAGATTATTGGCGGTTCAGTCCGTGAGGAGAACTACGACAAACTGCTGGGTGAGATAGAGCGCCGTGAAGTTCCTATGAAGGATATGTGGTGGTATTTGGATACCCGTAAATATGGAACCTGTCCTCATGGTGGTTTCGGCTTGGGTTTCGAGCGTCTGATTTTGTTCGTAACCGGAATGCAGAACATCCGTGACGTGATTCCATTCCCACGTACTCCGGGACACGCAGATTTCTGATTTCCAAGATGAGAATAAAAAAATGCCTGAATTGATTTTTGTTCAATCAGGCATTTTTTATTGAGTAATTTTAATTATTAAGGTAAAAAGTTTTTTTTATTTCTTACCTGCAGCCCTATTCTGGGCGATGACCCGGAAGATGTTTCCACTCCAGATTTTAGCCAAATCTTTTTCAGAGTAACCTTTCTCCAACAGTTTCTCTGTGATACGGATCATATCATTGGCACCCCTCAAACCTAGGACACCGCCGCCACCGTCGAAGTCGCTGCCGATACCTACATGGTCTATGCCAGCCACCTTGACACAATGGTCGATATGCTCAATGACATCATCTATATCTGTCTTCTCCGGGTCTGGAGACATGTAGCGTGCAAAGATGCAGATTTGGATGACACCTCCGTTGTTGGCCAGTGCACGGAGCTGTTCATCGGTTAGGTTGCGGTCGTGGAAGAACACATCCTTGGCACCACTATGGGAACAGATGACAGGCAGTTTGCTGAGCTTCATGACATCCCAGAATGTTCCCATGCTAGTATGGCTTAAATCGATAGTCATACCAACTCTGTTCATCTCCTTCACTACTTTCTTTCCGAAATCCGTAAGCCCCTTGTTCTCATCAATTGTGTGTGTGGAGCTGTTGCAGATGTGGTTGTCATAGCTGTGGCAGAGCGTAATGTAGTTCACACCTTGATCATAGTATTTTTTGATGTTGGAAAGGTCATTTCCGATGCCATATCCATTCTCAATACCGATGAGGAAAGCTAGTTTGCCTTCATTTTTCAGTCGGAAGGCATCATCCCCAGTAATGGCCAGCCCACAAAGGTCAGGATATTTGGCCACTTCCTCATGAATGCTATTCAGGATATCCTGACACTTCTGTGCGGCAGCCTTCATGGATGCATCGTCCAGTTCCTTTTGCGACAAGAATGCAGCCAGGAACTGAGCATCGAGGTGGCCCTCCTTCATTTTCTGGATACTAACCTGCTGACGATCGTTCCGTGTAAGCAGCGAGCCTCCTCTTGAGAACCGCATAGGTGTATCGCAGTGAGTGTCGACCGACAGAATTTTGTTATGAATGTCTTTTGCCTTCTTGTACAGATTTGCCTGCTGAATCAGGTGCTGGAAGAAGTGCAGGTGAGTGGTGTCACCGATAGCAGTGTTTGACTCTGGGTGGAACTGCACCGCAAAGATTTGGCGGATAGGGTAGGCCTCAATAGCCTCTGGGATACTATCTGGACTCCAGGCTGTGATTCTCATTCCCGGGGCCAGTTTCTCAATACCCTGATGATGGCGGCTGTTCACCCCATAGCTACTGGCCCCCAGCATTTTTTCCACCAGAGAACCTGGAACTGTAGTAATTTCATGAGCTGGTCCAGGTCCCTGACCAAACACCCCATGCTTGATGGTGGTATCTGCCCTTTCGGAAGGGATATCCTGAATGAGTGTCCCCCCTAATGCTACATTGATGATTTGAAGTCCACGGCACACCCCGAAGATAGGGATGTTACGATCTGATGCCTTCTTGATAAGTGCTAATTCAAAGTAATCGCGATCCTCATCTACTTTGCCCAAGTTCTCACTAGGTTCCTCATTATACCAGGCAGGAGCTACATCCTCGCCACCCGTCATCATCAGTCCGTCCAGACCATTGAGCATGTCGTCGATAAGGGAAATGTCCTTCGTTTCTGGAAGCAGTACCGGGATACCTCCAGCAAACTCAATGCTACGTGCGCTGTTATTCCGCAATGAGCTGCCGCAGCTAATGCCGATGACTGGTTTCTGGGTAGTCTTCACCTCGGTGCCAGCATCCAGTTTTTGGTAGTATTCCTTCATTTGAGGACCATATATCTCTGTTTGCTGACGGTTTTGCGCCAAGACCGGCTGAGCCATCAAAGTGAGTGAGGCGCTCAGCAAAAATGAATGGATTTTTCTCATCATGTAAATTATTATCAGTTCAAACGCTATACTGCGTGCAAAAATAAACATTTTCTTTTAAATCCGCGACATTTTATCAGGAAAATAAAGAAATGTAGAAATGGGGAAGAATATCAGTCTTCTTAAGTCTCCTATTTCAGAAAAGGATTTCCATTTTTGCTGAGACTTACCACCCAGCGGAAGGCATTGGTAAGGAGCAGATTCTGAGTGCCATCGATGAAAGTCTCATCGCCATGACCCATGTTCAGGTAAATCATGTTGTACCGTGTATTGGTCCAGACAATAGGGAAATCTCCGAAATTCACTACATCCTTAATACCGATGGGATAATTTTTCTGGGAAATGGAAACCAGAACCTGCACATCAGGGTTCAGTCGTGGGCTAGGACTCCACTGGTAGAACTCACTTGGAGCTGAGACAAATTCCTTAGGCAGACTGCGGGTCACGTCATGCTGGTCTGTCTCTGTTTCCAGAAGGGCAGATTGAGGCGGCCAGTTGTTGCACAAGAAAACGCCCCCTCCAAGAAACTGTACAAACCAAGGCCAACCTGTGGACTTGTCATTGTATGCTGCTGCATGAAAGCCCATCCAACATCCACCGTTTTCCATATAATGTTCGAAAGCCTCTCTACTCTGCTCAGAGTGAGGTGAATCATTTAGCATAATCAGTACATCGTATTTTTCCAGTTCCTGTGAGGTATAAGAGGAAAAATCTGTGGTAACGTCCAGATAGAATCCATCTCCATAATTCAGTTTCTTGAAAAACTCCACTGCCTGATGTGCGAATTGAAGGTGAGCTTCTTCCACATGTTCACTATAGTAAATCAATGCCTTGAACCGGGGTTCCTTAGCATAATTGGCTGGATAGTTCTCAGGTGTCTGAGCCATGGCAAACAGTGCCATAAAGCATAGTGTGAGCAAGCCGATAGTCCTTTTCATGTTTTTTTAGTATTAGTGCAGCAAAGATAATGAAAAAACGCATTTCATCTGAATTCTCTCTGTTAATTTGTCTGAGAGTCTTGATTTTACTATCTTTGTACTGGCTATAAAGATAGAATGGAAAGGCCTTAAATAAGGACATCCCATCGGATTCTATAGTTGCAGGAAACCCCTGCAAAGTGATTTGGAAAATCTGAAAAAGAAGATATATCATGAAATACGATTTTGACAAGCAGGTGGATCGTACCGGAAGTGACGACATCAAACATGAGGCACTTCAAACTATTTGGGGACGTACAGACTTGCTTCCACTTTGGGTGGCAGACATGGACTTTGAGACTCCAGCTTTTATTACCGAAGCCTTAAAGAAAAGACTGGAGCACTCCCTTTTCGGCTACACCAAGGAACCTGATGACTTGTGGCCAAGTGTGATAGACTGGGTGCGAGACCATCATCAGTGGGAGCTGAAACCAGAGTGGTTGACCTACATTCCAGGTATAGTGAAAGGTATAGGTATGGTGGTTAATGTTTTCTTGAAGGAAGACGAAAAGGTGATAGTCCAACCCCCTGTATACCATCCTTTCTTCCTCACTCCGGAAGGAAATCACAGGAAGGTGGTGAGAAACCCGCTAAGAAAGTTGGAGAATGGCTATTATGAGATGGATTTTGAGAACCTGGAGAAGGTAACTGACGAAAAGTGCAAATTGCTTATACTCAGTAATCCTCATAATCCAGCAGGACTCTGCTGGAGTAAGGATACCCTTCAGCGGCTGGCTCATTTCTGCTATATACACAAGATTCTGGTCATCAGTGACGAGATACACTGCGACATGGCATTGTGGGACAACAAGCATGTTCCTTTTGCTACCGTGAGTGAGGAAGCCGCACAGAATAGTATTACTTTCAGTGCACCCTCCAAAACCTTCAATATAGCGGGAATTGTAAGCTCATGGGCAGTAGTTCCCAATGACGAGATTCGGGAGAAATTCTACAGCTGGCTGGAGGCCAATGAAATGAATGCACCCCATATTTTTTCACCTATTGCAACCATTGCAGCACTGCGCCAGGGTGAGGATTGGCGCCGTCAGATGCTGCATTATGTAGAGAAGAACATCGATTTTGTGATAGACTACTGCAAGGAGTATATTCTAGCGATTAGACCACTACGTCCCCAGGCTTCCTTCTTGGTTTGGCTAGACTGCCGGGGTTTAGGGTTGAACCATGATGAACTGCAGGATTTGTTTGTGGATAAGGCTCATTTGGCACTGAACGATGGAGAGATGTTCGGACCCGGTGGGGAAGGATATATGCGTCTGAATGTGGCAGAGCCACAATCCGTGTTGAGCCAAGCTTTGGAACAGCTGAGAGAAGCCGTGCAGAATTATCATAAATAGGAATACTAATGACTGAACAGGAAAAAGGTATATACAACCGTTCTGAGCTGCTCTTAGGCGTCAGTGTGTTGGAAAATATCCGCCAGAAGCGTGTCATTCTCTTCGGGGTGGGTGGAGTAGGTTCCTGGTGTGCAGAGAGCCTGGTGCGCAATGGAATCCGACATCTGACCTTAGTGGATAGTGACCGCGTGTGCATAACCAACTGCAACCGTCAGCTCATGGCTACCACCAAAACTATAGGAAAGATGAAGGTGGATGTTCTGCGTGAGCGCTTGCTAGAAATTAATCCACACGCTGAAATTCAGGCTTTACAGACCATTTACAATGAAGAGACAGCTGATGATTTTCAGTTGGAGAATTATGACTTCATCATTGATGCCATAGATTCCCTGAAGGACAAGGCCCATTTGATACAGAAAGCCTGCCATTTAGCCCATGTGCATAAGCATATCACCTTTTTAAGCAGTATGGGAGCAGCACTTCATCTGGATCCTACGCAAGTGAGGGTTGCAGAGTTCTGGAAGATTAAGGGAGACCCGCTAGCCCGTGCTTTGCGTAATAAGTTCAAGCGAGCCAAGGATTTTCCTGAAAGCAAGTTCCTATGTGTATACAGCGAAGAGAAACCACTGGACAATCAAGGGGCAGAGTTAGTCTCGGACGGTTCAGGAAGCATGTTTATCAAGGGACAGACCAATGGCTCTTTGAGTCATGTAACCGGAATCTTTGGATTTACCTTGGCCGGTTTGGTCATTAAGAAAATAAAAGAGGGCTAAGTTAGCCCTCTTTTTTATTATGTTCTTTTTTAGAAAATGATGTCACGCAACCAAGCCTCCAGTTCCCCTGTCCATTCCCGTTTGAACTTGAAACTGTCCTGAAAACCAAATCCATGACCACCATAAGGGTAGATGAACATGACAGAGTTCTTGACCTGATGAGCCAGAAGTTGCTGGTAATAAGAGATGCTGTTGAGCGGATTCACCGTCTCGTCATCGGCAGCCAGCACTAGGAATGCAGGAGGAGTATCGGCCGTGACTTGCTTGTCCAGGTCATAGTGGCTCACTTCCTCTGCAGTAGGATTCTTTCCCAATAGATTTTCACGGCTTCCCTGGTGCGTAATTCCTGTCTCCATACTGATAACCGGGTAGAACAGAATACTGAAGTCTGGACGTGTTTCTTTGCTAGTATAAAGAGTAGAAAGAGTAGCTGCAAAATGACCACCGGCAGAACTACCCATGATACCTACCTTATTTGGGTTTACTCCCCACTCCGCAGCATGAGCACGTACCATGCGGATAGCCTGTTCTCCATCTTCCAAAGGAATCTGTTTGTGACCGTTAGGCATACGGTATTTCAGCAGGACGAAAGTGACACCCTGATTGTTGAGCCATGTGGCCATATTTGAACCCTCATTCAGCATGCTCAGTCCAAAGTAGCCCCCACCTGGGCAGCAAATGATGCAGGTACCATTGGGCCGTTGAGGCTTATAGACTGTGAGTGTGGCTTTTTTGATATAGGCTATAAAAGTAGGGAATATCTCTTTTTCCTCTTCGGTTATGCCATTTTCAGTAGGGGCGCCATTAGGCCAAAGTTCATAGACTTCAGGCTCATTGGATGTTTGAGCCATAAGAGGCAGTGTAAAGAAAACACAGGTAATCAGTAAAATAATTTTTTTCATGATATAGGTGATTTATCTTAATTCCACTTTCAGTAGTTCCAGTTCAAAGATAAGTGTGGAGTATCCTGGTATATTATCCAGCCGTTTCTTTCCATATCCATGTTGGTAAGGGATGAACACCTCGAACTTGTCTCCGGCATGCATGCGACAGAGGGCTATCTGCCATCCCATGATGAGCTGACGCACCACAAAGCAGGCAGGGAGAGGCTGATCCTTGGTGCTGTCGATAATTGTTCCGTCGATAAGTTTCCCAGTATAGTGTACATAGACAATGCTATTTGGAGTAGGGTAGACTTTTCCACTACCCTCTTCCAGTTTACGGTAGAGTACACCGCTGGGCAGGACTACAATGCCATCTTCCTTTGCCTTTTCAGCCAGGAAGAATTCATTGGCTTCCTTATAGAGTTTGTCGCGCTTGTTCATAAGTATTTGATTTGGTTGTAAAGTTAAGAAAAAAAATACACTTTATCTACTTACTCAAGAGGTTATAAATATTTTTAGGCAGATTAAAGGCAAAAAGTGAGAGCAGACATACTATAAATATAACCGATGCAATTATCTTCTGTTTGATTTTGATTAGTGGAGTATTTTGCTTAAATTTGCGAAACAAAATTAATGGCTTCATAGCCTTAATTTAAATTAGACTTATTAAAACTCTAAACAATGGACATAACGTTTAAGCCAAACTGTAAGTATGCCCTATTGGTGCCAACCAGCATGGGGCTTAGAATTACACCTGCTGCAGGCCAGCCTGTGCATAGCAGTGACACTTTCAAACTTCAGGCTACCAGTGCAGAAACTAATGTGGCAAGTATCCCTTCATTTTTGGGGCTTCCAGTGAAAGTACTTACCACATTTGTGGAGGGTAGTCCGTTTGCTCATTTCATAAAGGCAAACCTTAAGTCACGTGGCATGGATTATGAAGGCCCAGAGGTAAAACAGGGAGGTCCATGGGGCTACCGTCATCAGATAAACATTGCAGACAGCGGATATGGTTCTCGCGGCCCACGCGTATGGAACGACCGTGCCGGTGAGGTAGGCCGAACCCTTAATGTGAAAGATTTTGACCTAGACCGTATCTTCGGTGAGGAAGGAGTTCAGATTATCCATCTTTCTGGTTTGATTGGTGCACTGAGCCCAGAGACCAGTAAGTTCTGTCTTGAACTTGCAAGGGCAGCCAAGAAGTACGGCACAAAAATCAGTTTCGATTTGAATTACCGCGCCTCATTCTGGGAAGGACGAGAGCAGGAACTTCATGATATTTTCTCGGAGATTGCAAGTTATGCTGATGTATTGGTAGGCAATGAGGAAGATTTCCAGCTTTGTCTGGGTATTGAAGGACCAGAAGCCGGTGGTAAGGATATTGCGGCTAAGATAGACTCCTTCAAGGAGATGATTAATCGTGTGAAGGCTCAGTATCCTAATGCACAAGTCTATGCCACAACGCTCCGTCAGGTGAACAATACAAACAGCCACAACTGGGGTGCTATAGTCCGTGATGGTGATGATTGGCATGTTATCATGCCTCGTGAAATTCATGTGCTGGATCGTATAGGTGGTGGCGATGGATTTGTAGGAGGTCTGCTATATGGCATCCTGAGGGGTTGGGAAGGCGAGAAATGCGCTCAGTTTGGATGGGCAAGCGGTGCATTGGCTACAACATTCCTGACAGACTATGCCCAGCCAGCCGATGAGGAGCAGGTTTGGAGCGTTTGGGAAGGTAATGCACGCGTAAAACGTTAGTTGATAAGTTTATGCTATATTACAGTCGCGGCTCAAAGACCGATAATATAACTCCAGATGAAATACGTGCAGCACTGAAGCAGGTGTTTGATGCTATGGGCCCTAAACACAGGGTAATGGCAATTCCACCTGATTTCACTCGCTTCAATAGTTATGCAGGTCCTATCACGGAGATGGTGTATGATTATTATGGGGATACCCTGACCGATGTGATGCCGGCACTTGGCACACATACCCCAATGACACCAGAGCAGATCAAGACAATGTTTGGTCATGTTCCTGCCGAAAAGTTCCGTGATCACGATTGGCGTAATGATGTCCGCACCATCGGAACTATTCCAAGCGAGTATGTCAAGGAAGTGTCTGAAGGCAGACTTGACTATGAGATGCAGGCTCAGGTGAATAAACTTCTGCTAGATCCATCTTTCGACCTTATCTTGTCCATTGGTCAGGTAGTGCCTCATGAAGTGATAGGCATGGCGAATTACACCAAGAATATTTTTGTAGGCGTGGGAGGTTCAGACTTTATAAACAAGAGTCATTTCATAGGGGCTACATATGGTATGGAGCGCATAATGGGTAGAGCCAAGTCGCCAGTCCGTGATGTATTTGAGTATGCCAAAGTCCATTTTGCACAGAATATTCCAATCGTGTATGTACTCACTGTTCGTGGTAAGGACGAAAATACCGGTGAAATGATTACTCAAGGTCTTTTTATAGGTGATGACTTCGAGTGCTTCCAGAAAGCAGCCGATCTTTCCCTAGAGACCAATTTCATTATGGTAGACCACCAGATAAAGAAGTGCATAGTGTATTTGGATCCAGAAGAGTTCAAGAGCACTTGGCTGGGCAACAAGAGTGTTTACCGTACCCGTATGGCCTTGGCTGATGATGCAGATCTTATCGTATTGGCACCAGCTTTGAAAGAGTTCGGTGAGGACAAGACCATTGACGGACTTATCCGTAAATACGGCTATAAGGGCACACCACATACGTTGAAGTGCACAAATGAGAATGCGGACCTCCAGGCTAATCTGGGTGCATCGGCACATCTTATTCACGGTTCTTCAGAAGGTCGCTTCACCATTACTTACTGTCCAGGTGATGGTATGACCCGTGATGAAATTGAGGGTGTAGGTTTCAAGTATTGTCATTATAATGATATGGTGGCCAAGTATCCACTTGACACACTTAAGGATGGTTGGAACATTATGCCAGATGGTGAGGAAGTGTACTACATATCCAACCCGGCTCTTGGCCTTTGGGCACATAGAGACCGTTTTAAAGATTGATTTTTAATAGAACTAAATAAGTTATACATAAATTATGACACCTATTTCAGACATCGGCTTGGTAGGACTGGCCGTGATGGGCGAGAACCTCGTCCTTAACATGGAGAGCAAGGGCTTTCATGTAAGTGTATTTAATCGAACTGTAGAGAAGGTTGACAAATTCATCAATGGTCGTGGAGCAGGTAAGAACATCTACGGTGCTCATTCCCTGGAAGAGCTTGTAGCTTCTCTGAAGTCTCCCCGTAAGGTCTTCCTTATGGTAAAGGCAGGTCAGGCAGTGGACGACTTCATTGAGAAACTTATTCCGCTTCTTTCTCCAGGTGATATTATTATTGACGGTGGCAACACCCATTTCCCAGACACTGCTCGTCGTACCAAATATGTGGAGAGCAAAGGACTGCATTATATAGGTACTGGAGTTTCCGGTGGTGAAGAAGGTGCATTGAATGGCCCAAGCATGATGCCTGGTGGTTCACCAGCAGCCTGGGAATATGTAAAGCCAATCTTCCAGGGTATTTGTGCTAAGGTGGAGGATGGCTCACCTTGCTGCGACTGGGTAGGTGAAGGCGGTGCAGGCCACTTCGTGAAGATGGTTCATAATGGAATAGAATATGGTGATATTCAGCTTATCTGCGAGTGCTACCATATCATGAAAGAGTATCTAGGTATGACCAATGAGGAAATGCATGAGACTTTTGCAGCGTGGAACAAGGGCGATTTGGATAGCTATCTGATAGAAATTACCCGTGATATTTTAGCAAAGAAGGATGAGGATGGCAACTATGTGCTAGACTATATTCTGGATACTGCTGGTCAGAAGGGAACAGGTAAATGGACAGCTATTTCTGCTCTAGATGAAGGTGTGCCTTTGACTCTTATAGGTGAGGCTGTATTTGCCCGTTGTCTCTCTGCCCAGAAAGATGAGCGAGTAGAGGCAAGTAAGATTCTGACAGGACCTAAGGGCGTGAAGTTTACCGGAGACCGTGTAGCCTTCTTGGAAGACCTTCGCAAGGCACTCTTCTCTGCCAAAGTAGTTTCTTATGCTCAAGGTTATACTCTTATGAGTGCTGCAGCCAAGGATTATGGATGGAATTTGAATTATGGCGGTATAGCCCTGATGTGGAGAGGGGGCTGTATTATCCGCAGTGTCTTCCTAGGCAAGATTAAGGAAGCATACGACAAGAACCCTGCTTTGCCAAACCTTTTGCTGGATGAATACTTCCAAGGCAAGTTGGCTGCTTACCAGCAGAGTTGGAGAAATGTAGTGGCTCAGGCTATATTGGCTGGCATTCCTGCACCAACTCTCAGTTCAGCTCTGGAGTACTATGATGGCTATCGCTGCGACCGTTTGCCAGCAAACCTTCTTCAGGCTCAGAGAGACTATTTCGGTGCTCATACCTATGAACGGACTGACCGACCTCGTGGTGAGTTCTCTCATACCAACTGGACTGGTCATGGTGGTGATACTGTAGCAGGTACTTATATCGCTTAATTTGGATTGCGAATAATGAAAGAAGCCAACTCATAAGAGCTGGCTTCTTTTTTTAGGTGTTTATGGGACCTACTAAAATATTAGTTATATTAAATAAGGTGGTGTTTATTTATGGATTGGAATTACTAAAAATAAATGTTAAAGTTTTGGTAATGAGCAAACTTTTTCATACTAAAGTTTTAGTTTTTCGGATGTTCACTATATATTTGTAGTGTAAAACTAAAGATTTAGTAGGACTATGGGAAGATCAAAGGATGGTTTTAATACACTGACCAAGGCTGAGATGGAAATCATGAATATTTTGTGGGATTTGGGTAAACCTGCCAATGTGCGTGAGGTGATAGAGAAATATACCGATCCTAAGCCTGCCTATACAACTACAGCAACATTCTTGAACATCCTGACCAAGAAAGGTTTTGTGAGTCAGGAACGGAAAGAGAATGAAGGCAAAAGTTTCTTTTACAGTCCTCAGATTTCCCGTGAGGATTATACCCGAAGAGTAATGACTGATGTGAAGGACAGTTTTTTTGGTGGATCAGCCAAGTCACTAGTGAATTTTTTCTGTCGTGAAGAGAAACTGAGTGTGGATGAAATCCATGAACTTTTGAAGATGATAGGTGAGAAGTAAAATAGAACGCTATGGGAGCATTTGTAGTCTATGTTATAAAAAGTGCATTTTGTCTGGCAGCCTTTTATATTTTTTATAAGTTTCTGCTGTCTCGTGACACTTTTCACAAGATGAACCGGATTGCCATTCTGACTTGCATGGCACTCTCTTGCTTGATTCCACTGGTGAAATATACGGTGAAAGAGAGCACCATAGTGAATCAACCAATGCTGGAACTGGAGGATTTTCTGACAGTCAGTGTAGAGCAGCCGGCAGAAGTAACAGAGGTAAACTGGATGGCTGTACTGGTGTTGGTATATCTATTGGGTACAGCCTACTTCTTGTTCAGGAATATATGGTCCATTGGGAAACTTGCATATTTCATACATCATTGCCGGGTAGTTGGCCGAGAAGATTCCTGTACCATTTTGACTCACTCCAAGAAGTTGGCTCCTTTCAGTTGGATGCACTATATTATTATTTCTGAATCCGACTTGAACGAAAATGGAGAGGTCTTTCTGGAGCACGAAAAGGCTCATATTCGCAATGGACATTCCTGGGACTTATTGGTGGCAGAGGCATTTAGTATTCTGCAATGGTTCAATCCCGCGTCATGGTTGCTCAAGACAGAGCTTCAGAATATACATGAATATGAAGCTGACGACAGTGTTCTTAAAAAAGGTATCGATGCAAAAACATATCAGCTGCTGTTAATTAAAAAAGCTGTTGGCACAAGGCTCTACTCTATGGCCAACAACTTTAATCACAGTTCACTTAAAAAACGTATCACTATGATGTTACAAAAGAAATCAAACACATGGGCAAGGGCGAAGTTGCTCTTCGTTCTGCCAGTTACAGTCATTGCAGTTGCTGCATTTGCTCACCCTGAAGTAGCTAGCTTGAGCAGCGAACTGTCGGGTATCACAAGCGAAGATTTGTCTTCAACTGTTGACAAAGTTAGAGAAATTGCTCCAATTGAGCAAGTAAAAGGAACAAAAACCTTGAAAGAGGATAAGGATACCATTATCTTTGAGGTGGTGGATGAAATGCCTGAGTTCCCTGGTGGGACGGGGGAGATGATGAAATACATCTCAAAGAGTGTGAAGTATCCGGAAGATGCATTTAAAAACAATGTGCAAGGACGGGTAATGGTCCGCTTTATTGTAACCAAAGACGGTTCTATTAAAAATCCGGAGGTTGTACGCTCTGTATATCCTTCTTTGGATGCAGAGGCTATCCGTGTGATTAGCCAGATGCCGAAATGGACACCAGGAAAACAACGTGGTAAGGCTGTGAATGTACGGTATGTTATACCTTTAATTTTCAAACTGCAGGGAGATGATTCAGATCAGACAGTCCTGACAAAGGAAGAAGTACATGCAGTGGATGGAGCTATCCGTGTACTTACAAATTCTGATGGTCAACCTACAAAGCCTTTGTATTTGGTAGATGGTGTGGAAGTTTCTGATTTAAACTCTATTGCGCCCAAAGACATAGAGTCCATTCATGTCCTTAAGAATGATGAGGCTGTATCCACCTATGGCGAACGTGGCAAGAATGGTGTTGTAAAGGTTGTCACCAAGCATGGAAAGAAGAGCGAGGATAAAATGGATGAGGCTTTTACGGTAGTGGAAGAGTTTCCTGAATTTCCAGGAGGAACAGGGGAACTAATGAAATATCTTGCCATGAACATGAAATATCCGAAGGATGCTCATGACAATAAAATTCAGGGGCGTGTCATTGTTAATTTTATTATATCCAAAGATGGAACAATTAAGGATCCTAAGGTAGTTCATTCCGTTTATCCTTCTTTGGATAAAGAAGCAATACGGGTTGTGCAGGAAATGCCGAAATGGAAACCCGGAAAGCAGCGTGGAGAGGCTGTGAATGTAAGGTTTACCATTCCTATTTCTTTCAGACTTAGTGACGATGATAAAAGCCAGCCAATTAAATAATGGATAAGGTGATGGTTGTAGGATAGAAATCTCTCTTAATCTGTATTAATACACTTTTTTGCTGCCCAGCTTGTGATAGCGGGGCAGCATTTTTTTTGATTATGTAGACAGATGTATAAGATGTATGGAATATTTATTTCCATTTCTTTCCCAAGGCTTTGGCTGTTTACAGGTTTGTGACTATCTTTACACCTAAATCAGAGTAATGATTATGTTAAAGGAGAAGATAAATATCGCTATTTTTGCTTCTGGGAACGGTTCCAACTGTGAACAACTCATTCGCCATTTCCAGGGCTCTGACCGCATATCTACAGCCCTTGTGGTAAGTAACCGATCTGATGCTTATGTGCTGGTCCGTGCCCATCAGCTGAATGTACCTACAGTTGTGATTCCTAAGGCTGAATTGGGTAATTCTGATAAGGTTTTGTCACTGCTTCGGCATTATAACATCTCGTATATTATTCTTGCAGGTTTCCTGCCCCTCATTCCTGATTTTCTACTTGAAGCCTATCCCCGACGCATCATTAATCTTCATCCTTCCTTGTTGCCTAAGTTTGGTGGTAAAGGGATGTGGGGACGCCATGTTCACGAGGCAGTGAAAGCTGCGGGTGAGAAAGAAACGGGTATGACTGTGCATTATGTTACTCCAGTATGCGATGATGGTGAGATTATAGCTCAGTATCGCATACCACTCTCTCCAGATGATACCGTAGATGATATAATAGAAAAGGAACATCAGCTGGAACTGAAATATTACCCATTGGTGGTGGAATCAATAGTGGAATCCCTTGGGGAAGGTGAAAAATAAAAAAGCGCTAACTGATTAGTTAGCGCTTTTTATAAGGTGGTGCCACCAGGAATCGAACCGGGGACACAAGGATTTTCAGTCCTTTGCTCTACCAACTGAGCTATGGCACCTTAAAGGTTTATAGCTTATCTCAAAGTGGTGCCACCAGGAATCGAACCGGGGACACAAGGATTTTCAGTCCTTTGCTCTACCAACTGAGCTATGGCACCGTTGAGATTTGCGGGTGCAAAGATAGAACTAAATTTTGGTTCCGCCAAACTTTCATCCGCAAAAATTAATCTTTTAGTGGATTCCAGCCTTGTGCTTTTAGCTCAAACTCGTTGCCATCTCGGGTAATCAGCATGCATCCCATCTCCTTCTTGGTAATGTAGCCAATTACTTTTACTCCTTCCATGGCTTGAATTTTATCGTTTTCTGAAAGAGGAACAGTGAAAAGCAATTCATAGTCCTCACCACCATTCAGAGCGCAAGTTGACAGGTTCATGTTAAACTCCTCGGCTTGAACGGCTGTCTGGTAGTCGATAGGGATACGTTCCTCATAGATACGACAGCCCTTCTGGCTCTGGCTGCAGATATGCAGCAACTCACTGCTTAGGCCATCGCTGATGTCCATCATGGAAGTAGGAACGATGTTCATTTCTCTTAACTTCAGGATAATGTCACGACGTGCCTCAGGCTTTAGTTGACGTTCCAGTAAGTATTCTTTCCCGGCAAAATCTGGCTGAACCTGCTCTAGTTGAGCTTCAGGGTTCTTGAACTCCTTCAGTTGAGATTCAAAGATGGCTTTCTCACTTTCCAACAGTTGCAGACCCATGTAGGCAGCCCCTAAGTCGCCAGTGACACAGACTAAGTCGGTTTCCTTGGCCCCATTTCGGTACACCACCTTGTCTTTTTCAGCCTCACCGATACAAGTGATGCTGATAGTCAAACCGGTGAGAGAAGAAGAGGTGTCACCACCCACGATGTCCACACCATGCTCTTGGCATGCCAGGCGTAAACCAGCATAGAAATCCTCCATGTCTTCAAGACTGAAACGCTTGCTCAAGGCTATGGAGACTATCATCTGCTTGGGCATTCCATTCATGGCGTAGATATCACTAATATTCACCATGGCCGACTTATAGCCCAAGTGTTTCAGAGGCACATAGGTAAGGTCAAAGTGCACTCCTTCCATAAGAAGGTCGGAGGTTACCAAGATTTGCTTGTCGGCAGGGTATTGAAGAACGGCGCAGTCGTCACCCACACCATATTTACTGCTTTCATTTTGAAGTTTGATGCCTTCGGTAAGATGCTTGATAAGGCCAAATTCACCTAGGGTTGCTATTTCTGTTCTTTGCATACGGATTTGAAATTTTCTACAAAGTTTTTGATGCAATCATTAAAATGTTCATTGTTGTCACTGTGAATCTCCACTTCAATCGGAACCTGATAGAGTTTGTCTTTCAACTCCTGAGGTAGTGAAAGACCTTTCAGTCTGGCAGCATCTTTCTCTGTAGTCAGGATAAGTGCATCCTTCCCAAGATTCTTTGTCTGCTGTTGAATATGTCTGATGTCAGCGTCAGTGAACTCATGGTGATCCCGGAATTCCATCAGCTGAACTTTGTGGCAGTGCTTTTGGACTTCTTGTAGGAGTGGAGTAGGGTTCGCAATTCCTGCTATGATTAAAACAGGTGTGTCATTACTGATACTTTGCCATGAGATTTCAGCGGTTGTGTAAACAGCTTTCGGTTCTCTATATTTTATAGTAGAGAAAAAAAGCTTCTGATTGCTTTTCAGCCGGAGTTCCTTTCTGATTTCAGCACATTCTTGAGGGTTATTGGCCGGGAAATTCGAAGCTGGGCATTTAGTAACGACAATGAGGTGAGCCCTATTCTTCTGACTGACAGGTTCTCGAAGTCTTCCGGCCGGAAGAAGGGAATCACGGGTTATTAATCGGTTATAATCGGTGAGCAGGATATTCAGTCCTGCCTTTACATAGCGATGCTGGTATGCATCATCGAGTAAGATGACATCAGGATTTACCTCTTTCTGCAGCAAAAAGATGCCTTCAGCACGCTTCTCATCCACAGCTACAGTAATCTTTGGAAATTTCTGATGAATCTGGAATGGCTCGTCGCCTATCTCTAAGGCTGTAGAATTTGTATTAGCTTGGATAAATCCACGTGTCTTTCTGCCGTATCCTCTGCTTAAAACGGCCAACTTGTAATTATTTAGCAGACGGATAAGGTATTCAGTATGTGGAGTCTTACCTGTACCTCCAATAGTAAGATTACCTATACAGATGACCGGTAAAGAGAACTCCTGCTCTTTCAGTATACCCCATTGGAACAACGCATTACGAATCCCTACTCCCAGCCCATAGAGCCAGGAGAAGGGATAAATCATGGTACGTACCAAAGAGGTATTTACTGACATTCTATTTGATTTTCAGCACATATGGCATGCTAGCCTGAATAGGATCTACGCTCTGCAGATTACGAAGCTGATCAAAGGTTTCATAGAAATCACCGAATGCCTCTTTCATTTTAGCATTGGCATAGTTGTCACTGCTGAAAGTGTTCATCAGGCTGTCAAAGAAACCAGGCTGTTCAGGATAGGTGGAAATGGCACAGTCTTTAACTTTAGCCAGTTCCTTAGCTTTGTCGATAGCTTCATCCAATCCACCCAATGCATCCACAAGACCGATTTTGACTGCCTGGTTGCCTGTCCATACACGGCCTTCACCAATCTTCTTGATGTCGTCCTGTTTCATTTTTCTGCCATCAGCACAACGCTTGGTGAACAGTTCATAGCCACGGTTTACATTGTTTTGCATGATGGCACGTTCAGCCTCAGTCATCGGACGGCTGATATCTCCAAGGTCACTATATTCGTTAGTCTTAACCGTGCTGAAATGAACACCTAGTTTGTTGTTCAGCAGTTCACCCATCTGTGGGAACATACCGAAGATACCAATACTACCAGTGAGTGTAGTTGCTTCAGCAAAGATATAGTCGGCAGCACAGGAAATATAGTAACCACCACTGGCAGCATAATCGCCCATGGAAACTACAACAGGCTTTTCAGCTTTTAATTCTGTTACAGCCTTCCAAATCTGCTCAGAGTCAAAAGCACTTCCTCCAGGAGAGTTCACACGGAAGACAACGGCCTTGATGTCTTTATCATCTTTGATTTTGCGCAAGTCTTTAACCACCTTTTTCTGGTCGATAACTTCATCGCTGCTGAAGCTTGAACCACCTCCAATTTGTCCTACAGCGTAATAAACGGCAATCTTACCATCCTTGTTTTTATTCGGGGCATTTTTCACTCCGGCCATTTCTGCAATGGTCAGTTTGTTATAATTGTCGTCTTTCTCCAATTTCATGAGATCTTTGATCTCTGTTTCCACTTCAGGAGCGTAAATGAGTTTATCTACCAGCTTCAGCTTGAGATATTCTGTGGCTTCTGAGAAGAGGATTCCTCGGTTGGCATAAGCATTTAGGCTATCGGCAGAGATCTTACGAGATGCACTTACATCCTTCAGGGTCTGCTGCCAGATGTCGCCCAAGTAAGAACTGATCTGCTCACGGTTTGCATCACTCATCTCACTCAGCAGATAAGGCTCTACAGCAGATTTATAGGTTCCTACCTTAAACACCTCCATCTGTATGCCTAGTTTATCCAAAGCATCCTTATAATACATGGTCTGTCCAGCTAGACCGCCCCATTCCAACTGACCTTGAGGGTTTAGCATCACCTTGTCGGCTACAGATGCAATGTAATAAGCATTGCGGGAATATGTGTCAGCATAGCTGATTATAAACTTTTTACTTTTTTTGAAGTCAAGCAGTTGGTGACGGATTGCCTCTGCTGTGGCTGGGCTCATGGCTGTGCTAGCATCACCTTCAATGTAGATGCCCTTGATCTTATCATTGCTGGCAGCCTTCTTAATTGCCGACAGAATGTCATTCAGGCCAGTTGATTCTGTACCTTGTCCCATAAGAGCATTTATAGGATTGTCGGTAGATCTTTCACTTACACTTCCCAATTTCAGGACCATGACTGTGTTTTTCTTCACAGATGTCTCTGAAGTACCTGATGCGACCATTCCTGCTAAAGAAAGGATGGAAAGGATGCAGATGATAATGCCGAAAATCACCAGACCGGTGATTGTGGCAAGTACATACTTTGAAAATTCTTTCATAATATTTGTATAGTTAAAATTTCGGGCAAATATACTTATTCTTGATAATTTGACCAAATTATTTCCTGTTTACCCGTTGGCAGTAAGGAAATAATAACAAAATGAAGATTTTTTCAACTTTTGGATAGGGGAGAGATTTCCGTTTTCTTGACATATACCTTATTTTAAAATGACACGTTTGACACGACACGCGCGACACGCTTTCTAGAGAAAATTTTCTCTCTAACTAGGGAAATATTTTTCTCCTTAAGGAGAGAAATTTCCCGCCTTCTTTTGCCTTCCCGTCACTTTCCGGATGTTCTTTATAATTCCTGGTAAAATGTTTTTACATCTTTGTGAAATTGTCTTTTTTCATGGTTTCTGGCTGGCCTTTATATATTATAAAAAGGTGTATCTCTTGATTTAGGACAAGAAAGACCAAAAAATAATTTTAGATGATTTTTTTTCTTGATTTTGTTTTGTGGTTAGGAAAAAAGCAGTACCTTTGCATCCGCTTTCCGGAAATAAAACGCCGGCAGGCATCTAAGAGGCGATCTTTGATAGACTTAAGATAAACAGACAGAAGTAGTACAAGAGCAGATTACTTACAGGTAATTTGGGTAAAGAATACGAACCGTCAGTAATGAATACTGTAAATTCGAACTTCATCCTCGGTACAGATCAAGACGTCCTTCTCCCTTCGGGGAGGGGCATCAAATAAAGACATTCTACAATGAAGAGTTTGATCCTGGCTCAGGATGAACGCTAGCTACAGGCCTAACACATGCAAGTCGAGGGGCAGCGGGGGCAGAGCTTGCTCTGCC
>ONDM01000006.1 GCA_900316585.1 uncultured Prevotellaceae bacterium
ACGCCGATGGTACTGCGATGCAATGTGGGAGAGTAGGTAGGTGCCGTCTTAATCAATCGGGAGACTTCAGGATTCATTTCCTGAGGTCTCTTTTTTTGTCTTTCTAATACAGGATAAGTTATTTAAGTTTCTTATTATGAAAAATAATTAATTAGTAGTTTAGTATGATAGTTGTTTTTAATTAAGTTTGCACAAGTTTATTTGTAAAAGATAGAATTTAATGGATTTTTATATTGATAGAGGAAAAGTTGCTGATGCTAATATTTTAGCAACTTTTCAAGTAGATATGGCTTTAGAGTCAGAAGGAAAATCAATAAATTATAATGTTGTATTAAAAGGAGTTACAACTGCATTAGAAGACGAAAATAATGGTTTATATTTTGTTGTAAGGAATTTTCAAGACTTTCCTATTGGCAGTTTATTGGTTACAAAAGAATGGAGCGATTGGACTAATTCCTGGTATTGGTGGATTCAGAGTGTTTATATTGAGCCTAAGTATAGAGGGAAAGGTCTCTATTCTTTATTATATAATCAGGTTAAATGCATTGCAAAAGATAATGGCGTTCATTGCTTAAAATTATATGTTGATCATGATAATCTAAATGGTCAGAGAATATATGAGAAGTTGGGGATGCATAGAAATCATTATGTTATTTATGAAGCAGAATTATGATAAAAAAGAACCCGAACTTTAAAAATGAAGTTCGGGTTCTTTTTTATATCAATCAGATTATTCATCTGTGTCCATTTCCATGAGATCTGCTTCCGCGGCTAATATGATTACTATTTGTATTACTTCTGTGTGAACCTGAATTGCTTCGGCTAATGCGTGAAGGTGAACTTCCACCAATTGCACTTCCTCTACTCATGCTGCTAGAGCTACTTCTGCTATTCATGTTGCCATGGTTATTGCTCCCACGATTCATGCTACCATGGTTATTGCTCCCACGATTCATGTTTCCATGGTTATTGCTCCCACGATTCATGCTACCATGGTTATTGCTCCCACGATTCATGTTTCCATGATTATTGTTTCCGCGATTCATGTTGCCATGGTTATTGTTTCCACGATCCATGTTGCCATGGTTATTGTTTCCGCGATCCATGTTGCCATGGTTATTGTTTCCATGATTCATGTTCCCATGGTTGTTGTCACCACGATTCATAATGTGCCCATTATTAATTCTTCCATGATGGATGCCTCCTCCAGTTCTATGAGCAGGACGTGGTATGCGAGCTACAGCTCTGCGGTGCATATTGAATCTTCCACTGTAATAGGTTGGATGGTGGAAGTGCCCACCATTATATCGATAATATAATCTTGGAATACCATAGAAGAAATGAGTCCGTGCATAGTAGTTGTAAATTCCAAATGCCCATCCACCACGATAAATGTAAGCTGGATATAGGAAGTAGTCACAACTTAGGAAGTAATCCCACTGCCAATCGTAAAGAACATAGCTCAAGTCTTCGTAACGACGATTAAAGATGTTGTCATATAAACCGTCCACTGGACCTAATGCACGGAAATAATCGTAATTGATCTCATACACGTCATCTGCTTGGTCATCGGTTAAGTACAACTCATAGACCATTTTGTCAGTAAGGAAGCGAGCTTCCTCACGAGAACGATGTACGCTAAGTGCATTTGCGTTAACACCTACAGTGAAAACAGCCAACAAAGTCAAGATAACCTTTTTCATAACTATAGTGTTTAAGTTGTTAATGATTCTTTTTCACATTGCAAATATATAGAGGGAGTTTTCCTACAACAAGAGAAAAACCCTAAAAGAAGAGAGGATTTTCCCTAATTAAAAAAAGAGACTCACATATTATTAATGAGTCTCTTTTTAATTGTTAATAATTCTATTTGTAATTATCTGATAAACAGTAGTTCTCTATATTTCGGCAATGGCCAAATTTCATCATCAATAACCATTTCCAATTTGTCAATATCGTAACGGATATCTTCCAGATATGGGGCAACTGTATCATGATAGGCAATAGCTCTTTCACGTTGACATTCAATCCTGTTTGCTATCTTACGAGCATCAACCATTTTTTGGACTTTTGAGGTTATATTCTTTGTCCTCATGGAGATCTCTCGAATTAACTTAATGTTTTCATCACTAAGTTCCATGGCTTCTTCCCCAAAGATTTCTCTAAGCTTATGTACATTATCGGTTAAAGAACTTTGGTAACGGGTTGCAATAGGGATGATGTGGTTGATAGCCATATCCCCAAAGATACGGGCTTCAATCTGTATGGTCTTTGTATAGGTTTCCCATTTGATTTCGTTACGGGCTTTAAGTTCCATTTCTGTCATGACATTCATGGTCTCAAACATTTCAATGCTTTCAGGATCCAAGTAGCGGTCAAAAATAATAGGGCAACTTTTTTCTACATCCAAACCACGTTTAGCAGCTTCAATTTCCCATTCATTAGAATATCCGTTTCCGTCAAATCTGATATTCTTGCAAGCTTTTATATCGTTTCGAAGGATCTTCAAAATAGCAGTATCTTTGTTTTCTCCTTTCTCTATTAGTGCATCTACGCGTTTCTTGAAATTGACCAAAGCTTCAGCCATTGCCGTGTTCAATGCTATCATTGCTGATGCACAGTTTGCCCCGGCTCCTACAGCACGGAACTCAAAACGGTTGCCAGTAAAAGCAAATGGAGAAGTTCTGTTTCTATCCGTATTATCAACCATAATCTCAGGGATAGAAGGAATATCTAGTTTCATTCCATGCTTGCCTGATAGGTTAATCAGTTCATCTTCTTCAGTAGCTTCTAAATGATTTAGGAGATCAGATAGCTGTTTACCTAGGAATGAAGATACGATAGCAGGGGGTGCTTCATTTGCACCTAGGCGATGAGCATTTGTTGCACTCATAATTGATGCTTTTAGAAGCCCATTATGCTTATGTACAGCCATTAATGATTCTACAATGAATGTGACAAATCTCAAATTGTCGATTGGCGTTTTACCTGGTGAATGAAGAAGAACTCCTGTGTCTGTAATTAGAGACCAGTTATTGTGCTTGCCAGAACCGTTAACTCCTGCAAAAGGTTTTTCATGGAGCAGACAACGGAATCCATGTTTACGGGCGATTTTTTTCATCAATCCCATAATTAACATGTTATGATCAATGGCTAAATTGCATTCTTCATAAATAGGAGCTAATTCAAACTGGTTTGGAGCAACTTCATTATGTCTAGTTTTACATGGGATGCCTAATTCTAAAGCTTGAATTTCCAAATCCTTCATAAAGGCAGATACTCGTTCTGGTATAGAACCGAAATAATGGTCGTCCATTTGTTGGTCCTTTGCTGAACTATGCCCCATTAGAGTTCGTCCTGTCAGCAATAAATCTGGCCGTGCTCCGAACAAGCCTTCATCAACCAAGAAGTACTCTTGTTCCCATCCTAAGTTTGCTTTTACTCTTTTCACATTGGGGTAAAAGTAGAGACAAACATCAGTAGCTGCTTTGTCAACAGCATTAAGGGCTTTTAAGAGAGGGGTCTTATAATCCAATGCTTCACCTGTATATGATATAAAGACTGTAGGAATCATAAGAGTGTCACCCATAACGAAGACGGGAGAGGTCGGATCCCATGCAGAATAGCCACGTGCTTCAAAAGTGCTACGGATGCCTCCGCTGGGGAAAGAAGAAGCATCGGGTTCTTGTTGCATTAGAGATTTGCCCTCAAATTCTTCAATCATGCCACCTTTTCCATCATGTTCTACGAAGCCATCGTGTTTTTCGGCAGTAGTGTCTGTCAAAGGTTGGAACCAGTGAGTGACATGAGTGACACCCAGTTCCATAGCCCATTTTTTCATACCAGCTGCAATCTCGTTGGCCAAAGCACTATCCAAAGGGGTACCGTTGTCCATGACATCGCACATTCTGTCATAGGTCTTCTTTGGTAAGTATTTGTACATCTTCTGTTTGTTGAAAACATACTTTCCAAAAAAATCAGATGGCCTTTCTGTTGGAATAGGTACATCTAAAGGTCTTTTAGCAAAGGCTTCTCCTACGACCTTAAATCTTAATTTAGATGACATAATTAATTATTGGTTGTTTTTTAGTAAATGCAAAAATACATCAAAAAACCGATACTTCCCGTCTTTTGATGTATTTTTGTTTAAAGTGTAATCTTTTTTGAGCTTTATTCTATCTTAACCAATGCTTTAAGCGTCTTACAGCTTCTTCACAGTCTTCAAGCTGCCCAAAGGCTGTTAGACGGATATATCCTTCTCCTGATGGTCCAAATCCCACTCCTGGAGTTGTAACCACATGAATTTCATAAAGCATTTTTTCAAAGAATTTCCATGAACTTTCTCCATTTGGTGTCTTAAACCAGATGTATGGCGCATTTTCACCGCCATAGCACTGAATGTTTAAGCTTTTCAATGCATCTCGCAGAAGCTTAGCATTATTCAGATAGTAATCAATAGTGGCTTTTACTTGTTTTTTCCCATCTTCGCTATATATTGCCTCTGCACCACGTTGGGTAATATAAGAAGTGCCATTGAACTTGGTACTTTGACGACGATTCCAAAGTGGATTCAAAGCAATCTTCTCACCATTGGACGTTAAGGCTTTTACTTCTTTTGGGATTACGGTATATCCACAGCGAACACCTGTGAAGCCTGCTGTTTTGGAGTAACTATGAAACTCAATGGCACATTTCTTTGCACCTTTTATCTCATAGATTGAATGTGGAATTTCAGGATCTTGAATAAAGGCTTCATATGCGGCATCATATAAAATAAGACAATCATTTGCCAAAGCATAATCTACCCATTTCGTCAATTCTTTACGATTTATTACAGTCCCTGTTGGATTGTTTGGGAAACAGAGATAGATAAAATCAAGACGTTTATTGGGGATTTGGGGGATGAAGTTGTTTTCAGCATTGCATGGCATATAATGAACGTTGTTCCAAAGTCCATCTTCTTGATAGGAGCCGGCTCGGCCTGCCATGACATTTGAATCTATATAGACAGGATATACAGGGTCTGTCAAGCCGAATAAATTGTCATGTCCTAGGATATCACCTATATTCCCTATATCACTTTTTGCACCATCACTGATGAAAATTTCACTGGAGTCAAATTTAATGCCTCTTGGCGCAAAATCATTCTTTATTATAGCTTCTTGAAGAAAATCGTATCCTTGTTCTGGCCCATACCCACGGAATGTCTCTTTGTGACCCATTTCTTCAACAGCTTTTTTCATCGCCTCGATACATGCCTGAGCCAATGGCTGAGTCACATCACCAATGCCCATGCGAATAATATCAGCTTTTGGATTAGTTGTCTTAAATACTTTAACCTTTTTAGCTATATCAACAAACAGATAATTCGTCTGTAGATTTAAGAAATTCTCATTTACTAACGCCATATTATAGCTCTCTTATAGGGTATCAAATTGTCTCTCTAATCATCCTTTAGATTCCCTTTTATTCATACATTTTCGCAAAAATATAACTTTTTGAACAATAAATGGCTAAAGATGAGAACGTTTTTTCATACTTTAGCCATTATAGTAACATTTTTTAAGAATTAGTCGATAAATCTTTTAGTTAGTCCTTCAAATTCATCCACTCTACGGTCACGGAAGAAAGGCCACCATCGTCTGACATTTTCGCTTCGTTCCAAGTCTATATCAACCAACATGTTGATTTCCCTGTCGTTTGGTCCTTGTGCAATGATTTCTCCTTGTGGTCCTGCTACAAAACTGCTTCCCCAGAACTGGATGCCGTTTGTCTGCCCGGAAGGGTCTGATTCCCATCCTACACGGTTTACAGCTATAACAGGGATACCATTTGCCACAGCATGACCTCTTTGCACTGTAATCCATGCTTCTCGTTGGCGTGCTTGCTCTTCGGGGGTATCACTGCTTTCATAACCTATAGCCGTAGGATAAATGAGTAGTTCTGCACCTTGAAGTGCCATCAGTCTAGCACCTTCTGGATACCATTGATCCCAACAGATTTGTACACCTAATTTGCCTATCGATGTTTGAATAGGGTGGAAACCTAAGTCACCTGGCGTAAAATAGAATTTCTCGTAATAAGCTGGGTCGTCAGGGATATGGTTTTTCCGGTAGATTCCGACAATGCTTCCATCTTTTTCAAAAACTACAGCTGTGTTATGATACAGACCTGCAGCTCGTTTCTCGAAAAGACTTGTAACTAATACAATACCATATTTTTTAGCCAAATTTCCAAAGAAATCAGTAGAAGGTCCTGGTATTGGTTCGGCCAAATCAAAATTGTCTGTGTTTTCTACTTGGCAAAAGTACAACGAATTATGGAGTTCCTGTAATATCACAAGTTCGGCCCCATGTTCAGCCAGTGCACTGATATTATCATGTAGCTTGCGTAAATTGTCCTTTACGTTTTCAGAGTTGGATTGCTGTATTAATCCTATTTTGATTCTTTTCATGTACCTTATTTTATATTGAATACTTCTTTAGGAAATTGCATGGTAACACAATGTAATGAACCATGCTGCCGAATAAGTGCTTCGCAGTTTATACCTATTATATTTCTAGTAGGAAATGCTTTTTTCAGTTGTTCAGCAGCCTTGGTGTCGTTTTTCGGTTGATTGTAAGTGGGATAGAGAACAACTTCATTCATGATGAGGAAATTTGCATAAGTGGCAGGTAGTCGTTCCCCATCTTCAAAGACTGGATCTGCCATAGGAAGTGGAATCAAACGATAAGGTTCTCCCTTCAGTGTTCTGAAAGATTTTAATTGCTCTTCCATTTTTTTGAGTTCATCAAAATGCTCATCTGTATTATTGCTGCATTGTACATAGACAATGGTGTCCTCTGGACAGAATCGTGCTAATGTGTCTATATGGCTGTCAGTGTCGTCTCCTGCCAAATAGCCATGATCTAGCCAAAGTACCTGTTTTAAGTTAAACTCCTGTTTCAAATATTCTTCTATCTGGTCTTTGGATAAAGGCTCATTTCTATTGGGTGCAGTTAAACATGCCGTTGTAGTCAACAAGGTACCACAACCATCACTTTCTATCGATCCTCCTTCCAGCACGAAATCCAAACAGTTTTTATATTTCCCATTCATAATGCCAGACACTGCCATTTTCCTGCAGATTTGATTGTCTAGATTAGATGCGAATTTCTGTCCCCATCCGTTGAAACGAAAATCCAAAAGTGTGGGGCCGGTCTCGTCGAGCATGGTTATAAAGCCATGGTCACGAGCCCAAGTGTCATTTGTTGGACATTTGAAAAAGGTTATATTCTTAAGATTACCTAGTTGTTGCCTAGTTTTTTGAGGCTCAGGAGTTACAATGATTAAGGGTTGACGTGTAGCTATTTCATTCGCCAGATTCTTGAAGCAATCTGTAACTTCATTTAGCATATATGCCCAATCTGTATTCTGGTGGGGCCAAGTTAATTGAATGGCACTTTGCTCTTGCCATTCAGCCGGAAGAAATGTATTTTTTATTTTCTTCTTTTCTGATAGGATTTCCTTGGTATTATTTTTCAAAGCTTTTTCTTCTTCTTCTGCATTAATGGTGTTGAATAAACGACCTATATTTTTCTGTTTGTTTTGCAATATTCGGTAAAAAATGCCATATTTGCAAATAAATCAGGTGATTTCCCCAAAGGTGTTAGGGAAAATCCCTTATTCTTTTAGGATTTTCAATTTGATAATAGGAATTTAATCGTTTATCTTTGCCAGTGAAGAAAGGATTCTAGTAATAACCATTTAAATAAACTGATTATGAAAAAGGTATTGTTGACTTTGATAGTTGTAATGAGCAGCGTAAGTGCTTTTGCAATGTCTAGCTATCGTGCTCGTCAAGAGGCTTGGTTCCTTACCGATAAGATGGCATATGAGCTTTATCTAACGGAGGACCAGATGCAGGATGTATTTGAAATCAATTATGATTACTTCCGTTCTCTGGTAAATTATAGTTTACCTTATACTTTGGAATATAACCGTCGTCTGGATGACCTGAGTTTTGTGCTGACTCCATGGCAATGGCGTAAATTCCGCTTAATAGAAGATTTCGTGACTCCTGTAAAAGTTGTCAATCGCACTTGGAGTTTCGTTATTTACAATCGTTATGTCCGTGGCTTGAATTATTATAATAAGCCAATGGGGTATTCAATATATGTAGGTGGACACAAAAACAATCCGGGCTACTACAAAGGCCGTCAGGTAATGCATTTGGAGAAGGTAAGAAGTCGTGTAGGAAATCCTAATACAGATAGAAAGTATACGATTCCTTCTTATGTAAATAAGCGCAGCAACCAGCATCCAAATGTACAGCCAAGGCCTAAGAACAATCCAAGTGTTCAGCCTCATCAGAATCAGCCAAAACCTAATTCCAGTATGAAACCGGAAAGAAGGAGCCGTTCTACCCGTAGCAGTTCAACTCGCACTCGTTAAGTGACGATTATAATGAAAAAAGGACCATGCTTTAATGCGTGGTCCTTTTTTTAGGATAGACTATCTCAGTTATTTTTTCAAAGCAGCTACTGATTCCTTGAGAGAAGCAATCTTGCTTTCGGCATCAGCTTTCTTTTTGCGTTCAAGTTCTACAACCTGTGCAGGAGCATGAGCTGTAAATTTCTCATTGCTCAGCTTCTTCATAATTCCAGCCAGAAAGCCCTCCAGACGTTTAATCTCATTTTCTGCTTTCTCTATTTCAGCTACAGTGTCAATTAGATTGCCTAATGGAACGGCATATTCTGTTGTTCCAACCATGAAAGAGGCAGATCCTTCACCCTTCTGAGATACGTAATTGATATCAGATAGGTTGGCCATTTTCTTGATGGTTGCACCCAATGCAGGGCAGCGAGTTATATTACGCTCTTCTGCGGTGTCAATGACAACTTCCATCGTCATTGTTTCCTTTTGGGCAATATTCTTGGAACTGCGTACTGCACGAACACCAGAAATAATCTGTTTCGCAATTTTATACTGTTCCAGCAAATCTTTCTCTTCTTCTTGAAGATTCTCTACCTTTAAAGGATTGTTCATGATACTTTCACCATCCTTGCGTTCTGCCAAATGTTGCCAAAGTTCCTCACTGATAAATGGCATGAATGGGTGGATGATTTTCATCAGGACCTCAAAGAAACCTAGTGTAGATTTCAGTGTTTCTTTGTCGATAGGAGCTTGATATGCAGGTTTGATCATTTCTAGATACCAACCAGAGAATTCGTCAGTAAAGAGCTTGAATGCTGCCATAAGAGCCTCACTCAAACGATACTTGGAGAATAAATCCTCAATTTCTGCATTGGCTTCCTTAATAACTGCATTAAACCATGCTATGGTTTTCTTGTTTGAAATTGGCTGTTCAATGTCAGCAACTTCCCAACCACTTACCAGACGGAAGGCATTCCATATCTTATTGCAGAATGCAGCACCTTGCTGGCAGAGTGCATCATCAAACAGAATGTCATTTCCTGCCGGAGCAGAAAGCATCATACCCATACGAACACCATCAGCACCGAAACGGTCAATCAAATCCAATGGGTCTGGACTGTTGCCCAATGACTTACTCATCTTACGGCCCAACTTGTCACGAACAATACCAGTGAAGTACACGTTCTTGAAAGGCATGTCACCTATATATTCATAACCAGCCATAATCATACGTGCCACCCAGAAGAATATAATGTCAGGACCAGTTACCAAGTCGTTTGTAGGGTAATAGTACTTAATTTCCTCATTACCAGGATTGTTGATACCATCGAAGAGAGAGATTGGCCATAACCAGGAAGAGAACCAAGTATCCAGTGCATCCTCATCCTGACGCAGGTCAGAGGCTGTAAGGCTTGGATCACCCGCTTTTTCTTGAGCTAGCTTAACTGCTTCTTCTATGTTTTCAGCCACCACATAACCACCGGTAGGCAAGTAATATGCCGGAATACGATGGCCCCACCAAAGCTGTCGGCTTATACACCAGTCCTTTATGTTTTCAAGCCAGTTTCGGTAGGTGTTCTTATACTTGGCAGGATAGAACTTAAGTTCATCATTCATTACAGGTGGCAAGGCTAAGTCTGCAAAGTGCTTCATCTTAAGGAACCACTGCATGCTCAAACGTGGCTCGATAGGTACGTTGGTACGCTCGCTGTAGCCTACTTTGTTGTCATAGTCTTCTTGTTTCTCCAGCAGTCCAGCAGCTTCCATATCAGTGGTAATCTGCTTGCGGCAGTCAAAGCGGTCCATTCCGATGTATAGACCTGCTGCCTCGCTTAATGTACCATCTGGATTAAATACATCGATAGCTTCCAGATTGTATTTTTCTCCCAGCATATAGTCATTTACATCATGGGCAGGAGTAACCTTCAAGCATCCGGTACCAAATTCTATTTCCACATATTCATCCTGAATGATAGGAACTACGCGGTTTACCATAGGCACGATGACTTTCTTACCTTTCAGCCAAGTGTTCTTAGGGTCGTTAGGGTTAATGCATACTGCCACATCGCCCATGATTGTCTCGGGGCGGGTGGTTGCTACTACCGCATAACGTCTTCCCTGAGGATCACGGTGTATCACTTGCTGCTTTACAGTAGGATCGAATTCCTTGTCATTGTTGCAAATCACAATGGCATTAGGTTCTTCACCGTCAGTGCTTCCTGCTGGCTCGTCTACATAGTATTTCATGTAGAAAAGTTTGGAATGCTCGTCATGATAGATAACCTCTTCATCAGAAAGGGCAGTCTGCCGTTCCGGATCCCAGTTTACCATACGTACACCTCTATAAATCAGTCCTTTGTTGTAAAGGTCCACAAAGACCTTAATAACGCTTTTACTTCTGGACTCATCCATGGTGAATGCAGTACGGTCCCAGTCGCAGGAGCATCCTAGCTTGCGAAGTTGTTTCAGGATAATGCCTCCGTGCTCGTCTGTCCAGGCCCATGCATGTTTCAGGAATTCTTCGCGAGTCAGGTCGCTTTTCTGAATACCCTGCTCTGCCAGACGCTTGATGACTTTTGCCTCAGTTGCAATGGATGCATGGTCGGTTCCTGGCACCCAGCATGCATTCTTACCCTGCATGCGTGCATGTCTTACCAGGATATCTTGTATAGTTTCGTTCAAAACATGACCCATGTGGAGTACACCAGTTACGTTTGGTGGAGGGATAACCACGGTGTAGGGTTCTCTACCGTCAGGCTTAGAACTAAACAACTTATGGTCAAGCCAGTACTGATACCACTTGGCTTCCACATCGGTTGGATTGTATTTGCTAGCTAATTCCATTTTTATAATTGTTTTTTTATCTTTTTCGCTTATGGGGTGCAAAATTACAAAAAATGGGGGAAATAGAAGAAAAGAATTCTAATTAATTAGGTACGAAATAAACTACTCCCTAGTTAGGGAAATATTTTTCTCCTTCTAGAGAAGCTGAAAAGTGGAAGAAATCCCGATTTTTATTTATTATTTTGGCATTGCTTTGAAAATGTGCTATCTTTGCACCTACTTAAAATTGAAATCAATAAACTTATTAAAAAGTATTTGAAAATGAAAAAGTATTTTTTGATGGCTGCTGCTTGTCTGGCTATGGTCGCTTGCGGAGGTAAAAGCAATGATGCTGCTACAGTTGAAACCCCTGAAGAACTGAATGAACTGATAGAGTCTCTTAACGAGTCTGCAGCTCAGATAGATGAGGAGACCAAGGCTTTAATAGAGAAGCAGGAGTCCGGTGTAATTACAGAGGAGGAAAAAACCACTTTGATTCAGAAACTAAAGGCTATCGGTGCAAAGGTTATTGTTGGCGAAAAGACTTTGGAAGGTGGCGTTGAAGATGCCAAGGCTGCTGTAGAAGGCTCAAAGGATGAGGCTAAGGATATCGTAAACAAGGCTACCGACGGTGCAGTTGAAAAGGTAGAGGCTGCTAAGAAGACTGTTGAGGATGTCAAAGAAAAGGCTGAGAATATAAAGGAAAGTGCCGAGCAGTTGAAGGATGCAGTTAACTCATTGAAGAAGAAATAATAAGACAATGTATAGAACCAAGACTTGTGGAGAACTTAGAATCTCCGATGTTGGTCAAGTTGTGACACTTGCCGGATGGGTGCAACGTACCCGTAAGATGGGTGGAATGACCTTTGTGGACCTACGTGACCGTTATGGTATCACTCAACTGGTTTTCAATGCAGAGACTAATGCTTCACTTTGTGAACAGAGTAACCATCTGGGACGTGAATTTGTTATTCAAGTAACAGGCGAAGTTAGTGAGCGTTCTTCCAAGAACAGTAAAATTCCTACTGGTGACATTGAAATCATCGTATCCGAACTGAATGTGTTGAACTCATCAGAAGTTCCTCCTTTTACCATTGAGGATGAGAGTGACGGTGGCGATGATATCCGTATGAAGTATCGCTATTTGGACTTGCGTCGTAATGCAGTCCGTAAAAATCTGGAATTACGTCATAAAATGACTATGGAAGTCCGTCGTTATTTGGATGGTAAGGGCTTCCTGGAAGTGGAAACTCCTATGCTAATTGGTTCAACTCCAGAAGGAGCACGCGACTTTGTAGTGCCAAGTCGTATGAATCCGGGTTGTTTCTATGCACTCCCTCAGAGTCCTCAGACTTTGAAGCAGCTGCTTATGGTGGCTGGTTTCGATCGTTATTTCCAGATTGTAAAGTGTTTCCGTGACGAAGATTTGCGTGCTGACCGTCAGCCAGAGTTCACTCAAATTGATTGTGAAATGTCTTTTGTGGAGCAGGATGATGTCATCAACCTGTTTGAAGGCATGGCTAAGCATCTGTTCAAGGAACTTCGGGGTGTGGAACTGACTGAACCTTTCTTACGTATGCCTTGGGAAGAGGCTATGCGCCGATTTGGTAGTGACAAGCCAGATATGAGATTTGGCATGGAGTTCGTGGAACTGATGGATATACTGAAAGGACATGGTTTCAGTGTGTTCGATGAGGCTGAATATATTGGTGGTATCTGTGCAGAGGGTGCTGCTTCCTATACTCGTAAACAGATTGATCAGTTGACAGATTGGGTTAAGCGTCCTCAGATAGGTGCTAAAGGTTTGGTCTATGCCCGTGTTCAGGATGATGGGACAGTAAAGTCTAGTGTGGATAAATTCTATTCACAGGATGTCTTGCAGCAGATGAAGGAAAAATTTGGTGCAAAACCTGGAGACCTGATCCTGATTTTGAGTGGTGCTGATACCATGAAGACTCGTAAGCAACTTTGCGAACTTCGTTTAGAGATGGGTAATCGATTGGGACTTCGTGACAAAAACAAATTTGCACTGTTGTGGGTTGTAGACTTCCCAATGTTTGAGTGGAGTGAGGAAGAAGGTCGCCTTATGGCTATGCATCATCCATTCACTCATCCAAAGGATGAAGATATTCCTTTGTTGGACACTGATCCAGCTGCAGTACGTGCAGATGCGTATGATATGGTATGCAATGGTATTGAAGTGGGTGGTGGTTCTATCCGTATCCATGACAGCAAGTTGCAGGCTAAGATGTTCGAAATTCTTGGATTTACCCCTGAGAAAGCCAAGGAGCAGTTTGGCTTCCTGATGAATGCCTTCAAGTATGGTGCACCTCCTCATGGTGGCTTGGCTTATGGTTTGGACCGTTGGGTAAGCATCTTTGCTGGTTTGGACAGTATCCGAGACTGCATTGCATTCCCAAAGAACAATAGTGGTAGGGATGTTATGCTTGATGCTCCAGCTGCACTTGATCAGAAACAGTTGGACGAGTTAAACCTCATAGTTGATATCAAGGAATAAAAAATCCATCTGAAGTTATAGAAAAGTGTATCACATAAGTGGTACACTTTTTTTGAAAATAAAAATCAAAAAGCCCCTATACTTGGCTCATTTTCCTTATATTTGCATAAATTTAGCAAGGAATGGAAAATATCTTAGAAAGTTTATATAAAGGATGGTTTGGTGTAGAGTGCAACTCAGTCTTGAAAATACAGGGCTCAGGAAGCAATCGTAACTATTACCGTCTCTCTGGTCCTTCAGGCTCTGTTATAGGAGTCGTGGGGCCTTCCGTTGATGAGAACCAGGCATTTATTTATTTGGCCAGACATTTCAAGGCAAAAGGTTTGCCTGTTCCGGAGGTTTTAGCAGTCAACGATAAGTGTACACATTATATTCAGGAAGATTTGGGTTCTTTGGCTCTTTTCGATGCCATTAAGGAGGGCCGGGATAATGATGGACATTATTCCCCTGAGCATGTTAACCTGTTGAAGAAGACTATAGCCAAGCTTCCTTCTATACAGTTTATTGGTGCAAAAGGTCTGGATTGGGATAAATGTTATCCATTGCCTGCAATGGGTCGTGCTAGTATTCAGTTTGACTTGAACTACTTTAAATATGATTTCCTGAAGTTTACGGGAGTGGATTTCCATGAATTCAAGTTGGAAATGGATTTTCATGCCCTGGCAGATGATTTGCTTGCAGACGTAGACAATACATTCTTGTACCGTGATTTTCAAGCTCGGAATGTGATGCTGAAAGATGGTACAGACCCCATGTTCATTGATTTTCAAGGTGGACGTCGTGGCCCTGTCTATTACGATGTAGCGTCATTCTTGTGGCAGGCTTCAGCTAAGTATTCTCCTGAACTGAGGGAAGAACTTATTCAAGTTTATCTTGAAGAACTGCGCAAGTTCAAGGATGTAGATGAGAAGGAGTTCCGGAAAAATTTGAATCTTTGGGTATTGTTCCGTTTGCTGCAGGTTCTTGGGGCATATGGTTTCCGTGGCCTGTTTGAACGTAAGAAACATTTCATTGACAGTATTGCTCCTGCCATGTCTAATCTGGAAGCATTATTGGATGAGAATGATTTCCGTTATGAATATTTGGTGAAGGTGCTCCGTGATGTATTAGACATGGATAGCTTCATTTTAGCCGACGGCACCCGTATTTGGCTCCGTGAACCAAAGCCATTGACTCAGTCTAAGCCATACTTCTCCAAGTTTGACAATAAAGGCCCATTGAAAGTGCGTGTGTTCAGTTTCTCTTTCTGGAAGGGCATTCCGCAGGATGAAAGTGGAAATGGTGGTGGATATGTCTTTGATGTTCGTTGTACGCATAATCCAGGTCGATATCCGGAGTATAAGACTCAAACCGGTTTGGATGCTCCTGTAAAGGAATTCTTGGAAAAGGATGGTGAAATAACGGTTTATCTCCGTAGTGTATATAAATTGGCAGATGCCCATGTTGAAAGATACATCAAGCGAGGTTTTACTAGTTTGATGTTCAGTTTTGGCTGTACGGGAGGTCAGCACCGCAGTGTATATGCTGCACAGCATTTAGCTGAGCATATCAACAAGAAATATGGGGTGGAAGTGGAACTCTTGCATCGTGAGCAGAAAATCAGCCAGCACTTTAACCCATTTAAGGTGAAGAAAACGGACGAGTTGCAGATGACCAACCGTCAGATTCCACTTAGTATAAGTGAGGAAGGTCTATAATGAGAGCAATGATTTTTGCAGCAGGGTTGGGAACGAGGCTCAAGCCTCTGACTGACAGTATTCCCAAGGCGTTGGTGCCTGTGGGTGGTAAGCCTTTGTTGCAGATACTTATAGACCGTCTAGCAGCTTCCGGCTGTACAGAGGCTACAGTAAACGTGCATCATTTTTCTGAGAAGGTTATCAGTTATCTGTATTACAATAAACAGCCTATCAAGATTAACATCAGCGATGAAAGTGGAGAATTGCTGGATACTGGTGGTGGCATTCGTAAGGCTGCCAGATTCTTTGCTGATGGGGAACCTTTTCTTATCCATAATGTAGATATTCTTCATAATCTAGATCTTCAGAAATTTTATGAAGAGAATGTTCATAGTGGAGACGCTGTTCTTCTGGTAAGTTCAAGAAAGACGCAACGGTATTTTCTTTTTGATGATGAGAACAACTTGGTTGGGTGGACTAATTTAAAGACAGGAGAAGTCAAGTCTCCTTATCCGAACCTGGATCCTAAACGTTATCATATGTATGCTTTCGGAGGTATCCATATCTTTAATCCTCGTCTGTTTCAGGAGATGGACAAATGGCCTGCAAAATTCCCCATTGTAGATTTTTACCTGAGTATCTGTGACAAATATCTGATTAAAGGTTACCTAAAGGAAGACTTGAAATTGGTTGATGTGGGAAAATTGGACACATTGGTTGAAGCTGAGAAATTTCTAAAAAACAAATAATAATATGAAGAGACTCTTATACCTTGCACTTTTGCTTTGTTGTGCAGTGGCGTGCACACAGAAACCTGCTCCTGCAGGAGAACCAGCTAGTGAGGCACAGGACTCCCTAGTAGAAGAGATTGTGGCAGAACCGGATACTTTTGTCTTTTTCCAGACCGAGGCCGATGTCCGTGCCTATCTCTGCAAGCATATTTATAAGAATGATGAAAACTTTATCTTGGCTTTTGAGAAAGATGCCAATGAAATAACCTACAATGAAATGCCTGTTTCTCATTCTACAGTCATTGAGGAGTTTAATGACACCATGGCCTTGGTAAAGAGTACTGGAATGTTGGGGAATACCACCATACGTTTTACAGCATTGCCTACTGGAAACGTGATTGAAGATCTAAATGATGGTATCCTGTATTGGGAATACGACAAATAGTCATTCTATTTCCAGTTTCACCAGTTTCATAGATTTTGACAAATCATTTGGATTGGTACCTAAGACTCCTTCAGGTATCTCCTCGTTGTGCTCTTTAAAAAGGTTGGTCCAGAACTCAGGCATATTCCCGTCCTTGTCTCTGAAATTCATTGGGTGAGCCTCAAAGATTGGCTTGCCTTCTGCATCAGTATAGCTTTCGTAGACCAGCTCACTGCAGTATAGGCTCTCGTTGTCCGGAAGATATAGGAAATCATAGGGTTGACCTATGAAACTTTTTGCATTCTCGATAACTTGTTCCGGGTCTATTTCACCAGATACCACCCTATAGTAGGAAAGGTTTCCTTCTCTTTCCTTGAACACATCTAAAGGGGTCTCTGTGACTCCTTTCTTGGACGATGCTTCCAATACATAAATCCCATCTTCCCTGCAGTCAATGATGCCTACGTGTGTGTAGCTGGTGATGGAGTCAGAAGTGGCAGAAGCTATGGCACCGTCAAAAGCCGAAGCACCTGCAGAGACAAAGACTAGATCTGCAGTCTGCAATCTGTCTTTCATTGTTTCTGAGCAAGCCGCAGTAAGTAATCCAATGAGGAACATCTTGAAATACAGTTTGAATCTGGAAATCATTTGAATAAATCAGTAAGTTTTATGCAAAGGTAATAATTTTCAGGTGATTCCTTGTTCTTGCATATAGTTTTTTTGTATATTTGTTCCGGAATCTTAATCTATATATCTTTAATTTTATACACATGAAAAAAATTCTTACTTTAGTTGCTGCAGCTTTCCTTATGATTGGTGCAGTATCTGCTCAGGAGCTGAATAACTTCAACTTCAGAGGTCGTGCTCAGGTGGTTTCTCCTGAGATCAAGGGTGATTCAGTAACCTTCCGTCTGAATGCCAATTATGCCACCATCGTGAACTTGTATGGAAACTGGCTTCCAGGTTATACCGACGTGATTCCTATGAAAAAGGGTGCAGAAGGTATTTGGGAGGCTACCATTGCTCTTCCTGAACCTGAAATCTATACTTATAATTTCATCGTTGATGGAGTTAGTGTAAATGACCCAGTGAACTATATGGTACAGCGTGATGGTACCCGTTATCTGAACATGTTCATTGTACCGGGAGAACGTACTGCAAACTATAATGAAACTGCACATCGTGGCACAGTCAGCTATAAGTGGTATGACAGTAATATCTTGGGAATTAACCGTCGTCTCACCGTCTATACTCCTTATGGTTATGAGACTAGCGGCAAGAAGTATCCAGTCTTGTATCTGCTTCATGGTGCAGGTGGAGACGAGGAGGCTTGGTCTTCCATGGGACGTGCAGCACAGATTTTGGACAACCTGATAGAGCAGGGCAAGGCAGAGCCAATGATTGTAGTCATGCCAAATGGTAATCCTAACCAGCAGGCTGCTCAGACTATGGGCCTTCCTGTCACTCAGATGAACTGGCGTGATCCTGCAAATGCAAATGCTTATGTCAGAAGCCTTTGTGAGGAAATTGTTCCATTCATTCAGAAGCAGTACCGTGTTATCGCAAAACCGGAGAAGCGTGCCATTGCAGGTCTTTCTATGGGTGGTGGACATACCATTGCAGCTTCACAGCTTTATCCTTCTATGTTTGATTACATTTGCCCACTTTCCATGGGTGCTAATCCTACAGAAGAGAGCATCAAGCAGTTGCAGGGACTGAAGAAAGATGGTTATAAACTTTACTGGCTGGCATGTGGTAATACAGACTTCCTGTTTGAGAGCGCCAAGACTCTTGACAAGACATTGACAGAGCAGGGCTTGAAGCATACCTTCTTCGTTAGTGAGGGTGGTCATACTTGGGCTAACTGGCGCTTGTATCTGAACACATTTGCTCCACTGTTGTTTAAGTAATCAAAAAGTATTCTTTAGAGTCCCATGGAAAGTGTAACAGCTTTCCATGGGATTTTTCTTTTTTTATAGGCAGATGTGAGAATTTTGTGGTACATTTGTCTGGGAAAGTGCTAGAACTATATGGATGAAGTCAGAAAGATTGTGAAAAAATCCTCCTTGAAAAGAACCTTGGAGATTATCATTGGGGGAGGTGTCACCCTTATCCTGTATGGGGTAGGAGAAGGTGCCTTTTATCTGTATCCTACTAATATATGGCTCACTTCCATACTGCTTCTTGCAGCGGTATTTGTCTTGCTAGGTTGGTATGTGCTGTTTATCAAGGTTTTTGAGCATCGCCCTGTCTATGAGCTGAATCTGAAGAAAATGATTCCTCATACGGGTAAGGGATTTGTCATTGGGTTCTGCTATTTTATAGCCCTTGTTGGAGTGATGGCACTGCTAGGTTGCTACGACATAGGTTCAGTCAGGTACAACGGAGGAAAGCTGCTTGTCTTTTTCTTGCTCTATCTGCTGGTAGCAGTAGGGGAAGAGATTCTTTGTCGGGGCATAATCTTCCGTCTGCTAGATGAGGCTACAGGGTTTAATAAAGCGTTGATATTTTCAGCATTCCTGTTTGGATTCATGCACATGGGGAATGAAGGAGCCACCATTTGGAGCTCCATAGCCATTTCCATCGAAGCAGGGCTCATGCTGGCAGTTACCTACAAGTTGGCTGGTACCCTTTGGCTCCCTATCGGTATTCATTGGGCATGGAATTTCACCCAGGGAACCATTTTGGGATTTGCGGTGTCGGGCCATTCCAGAATGTATTCACTCATACGTCCTAGAATCAGCGGACCGGAAATCCTTACCGGAGGAAACTTCGGTGCCGAGGCTTCCATCATTGCGGTGGTGCTGGGTGCTTCCATTTCTTTCTGGATTTACATGAAAATCAGGAAAAAGACGGTGGAAGCCCCTGAAGAGGAAACGATGTGCTTGACCGACGAAGAAGAAACACAACCTTAATACCTAATTTATATGAAACTTTACTTACTGAAATGGGCTTCTTTTCTGTCCATTTTGTTCCTGGCAGTTCCTTTTATGCAGGCACAACCCCGGAAATATCCGGCAAACTACACTTCTTCTACTACACCAGTGGGCCCCATAGTGGTGGCTTATGTCTCTGCAGGCAGTGATATTATGCCTGATCCGTTTGTCATGACACACATCAATTATGCTTTCGGTCATGTAAATGAAACCTTCAATGGGGTGAATATCTCCAACCCCGACAGGTTGAAGAAGCTGGTGACCCTAAAACAGCAGAATCCGAACCTTAAGATACAGTTGTCCATAGGAGGATGGGGGAGCGGTCGCTTCAGCGAAATGGCTGCAGACCCGAAACTCCGAAAGGCATTTGCCAAGGATTGTGGTCGGATTGTGAAAGAGTTCAGTATTGATGGAATAGACATCGACTGGGAGTACCCTACCAATGGAGGGGCTGGCATCTCAGAATCGGCAGCCGACACCTATAATTACACCTTGCTCATGAGGGACATCCGTAAGGCTATAGGAAAGAAGGCCCTGCTAACCTTGGCATCTTCCAGTAGTGGACGATATATTGATTTCCCAAGCATCTTGCCATACATCAGTTTCGTGAATGTGATGAGCTATGACATGGGAACTCCACCTATGGGTTGGCATAATGCGCTCTACCCATCGGAGCAGTCTAGAAGGAACAGTTGCCAGCAGGCCATCGACAGACACATCAAGGTGGGTATACCTATCACCATGATGACCATGGGGCTGCCTTTCTACGGGCGGGGTGCCAGAGGCTATCAGGATTACATGGACTGGAAAGTCTATGTGGACTGGAAGAAAACCGGCAAACTGGTAGCCGATGGTCTTACCGAAGGGTGGGACGATGTGGCTAAAGTTCCTTATCTGAATGGAAAGGATGGTCGCCCTGCCTACACTTTCGAGAATGAGAAGTCTCTTAGACTGAAATGCAATTATATCAAAGAACGCAAGTTGCTGGGTGGCATGTACTGGGAGTATACCTGCGATGATGAACAGGGCACCCTGCGTAATCTGGTTCGGGATGAGCTGCTGAAATAAATTTGTTACCTCTGCGGAATAAAATCTTTTTTCCTCTAGAATAAACTTGTTTTTTAACTTTAGTTTGTTTAAATTTGCATGTGGATTTAATAAAATCTGCATGCAAATTTTATTAACTATGTATGTGAAATTTAATAAATACGTGTACATATTTTAATTAAGCATAGGCATTTGAAAGTTTTTGTCCTGCTGAAATACATTTTTCGGTAGGTTAGTAAAAGAATTTAGTGTAGAAAAGCGATATGAGCAGTATAAAGTTTACTTTGCCCTATGTGCTTCAGGAGATGAACAATATCCATGAAGAGAAGGGAAAGACAGAGTTGAAGCCTCGGGTAAAGACTCAGGACACGTTGGATACAGAACAGGTGGCCAAGAAGGCAGTCCTGCACCGTCGTTGCAATGGTTCTGCTGCAGCTACCAAGGCAGTCATAGAGGATTTCTTCCAGGAGGTGAAGGAGCAGCTGGCAGCCGGGAATGTGGTGAAGCTGGATGGCATAGGCACCTTCTCACTCTCTTTGGGCGACAGGAAAAGGGAGGAGCGCAGGGATGAGGCAGGACAAACCTTGTCCAAACCTAATGCAGTAAGCATCTATGTGAGCGACATCAATTTTAATCCGGATAAGACGTTCCTGAAAGAGGTGGATTCCATGGCAGAGCCGGAGCGTGTGGGGACAACCCTTCAGCAGAAATCTCCTTACACAGCGAAGGAACGTCTGCAGAAGTTGAGGGCATACCTGGAGCAGTACGGGCATATCAAAGTGGCTGTGTATGCAGTCCTGGTGGGATTGGGAAAGAGCAAGGCTACCAAGGAACTGAACGATTTCTGTGATGACCCGGAAAGTGGAATAGCCTGGGAAGGAAAGCGTGCCACCAAGCAGTATGTGCTGAAGAGGTAAGCCAATCCAGTGCCCCTCTTAAATGAAGAAGAGGGTGACACCGATGACACTGATAATAGCACCTACTATCTCAAGTGGAGTGACTTTCTGCTTGAACAGGAAGTATGATGGAGCTATGATGATGACTGGGGTGGTTGCCATGATGGTCTGTGCTATACCTGCATGGGTGTAGAGGGTAGCCATGAGCGAGAGGCTCACCCCGATGAACGGACCGAAGACAGCAGCACCCAGAGCGCACAGCATAGCCCGGTTGTCGTGAATCCCTGTGCGAAGTTTCTCCCGGCTCTTTTGAGAGAAGAAGAACACCACAATGCTGAAACCGATGAGTCCCATCACGGCACGGATCAGGGTGGAGGCGAAGGGCATCATGAAATCCAAGGATACCGGAAAGAGGGCAGCCTCGTTCACATAGGTGGTCAGGTCGGAGATGCCATGCGATGCAATGGAACTGGTATAATGCTCCATACCTACCTTACTCAGAACTAGTCCTACACCTTGTCCCACACCGGCACCAATACCACACAGAACACCTTTCCAGGGGAGCTTGAGCTCCAGTTTCTTGTGCCCGTCGTGCCCTTTGTTCAGGATAGACATGCTGATGCCGAGCATGGTGATTATCATTCCTAGGATAGCTAGGGGCTGCATAGTCTCACCTAGCATAATCCAAGCCGCAATGGCTGAGGCGGGTGAGGCAAGTGTCATGAAGAGCTGTCCAAAGCGGGAGTTCATGAGAATGTAGCTCTGAAATAGGCAGAAATCTCCGAAGACGTAGCCCACGAAACCTGAGAGGCAAAGCCAAAACCATGTCTGTCCGTCGGCCATCGGGGGATAGGGAACACCTAAAGTTACCCATAGGGTCAAGGCCAAAAGAATGAGGCACATGGTCATTCGCACCACATTTAAAGCCAATGAACCTAAACGTCGGGAGGCAACTTCAGCAAAAAGTGCCGTAGCTGTCCATGACATGGCTACTATCAACGATATGATTTCTCCTTTATACATGCATTAAAGATCTTTCATGGTAAGTGACAGACGTTTTCTGCGAAGGTCCACTTCCAACACCTTGACGGTAATGTGCTGATGCAGAGAGACCACCTCCATAGGGTCCTTGATAAAACGGTCTGCCATTTGAGAAACGTGTACCAGTCCGTCGGTATGCACACCTACATCCACAAAGGCACCAAAATTGGTGAGATTTGTCACAATTCCTGGCAGAACCATGCCTGCTTGCAAGTCTTCCAGTTTGTTTACACCTTCCCGGAAAGCAAAGGCTTCCACTTTTCCACGAGGGTCACGTCCGGGTTTGTCCAACTCGGTCATGATATCTTGAAGGGTAGGGATTCCCGTCTGCTCCGTTACATAGTTCTTTATGTCGATGCCCTCACGGAGCTTTTTGTCGGCCATCAGTTCCTTTATGGTACAATGCTGGTCTTTAGCCATCTGTTCCACAATGCTGTAACTCTCTGGATGTACGGCACTATTGTCCAGTGGCTGCGTTCCCCCTGCGATGCGAAGGAAACCGGCAGCCTGTTCAAAGGCCTTCGTACCCATACGAGGCACCTTCAGCAGTTCCTTGCGGTTTGTGAATGCCCCATTCTCTGCCCGGTAGTCTACAATGTTCTGTGCCAGTTGAGGGCCCAAGCCGGAGACATAGGTAAGCAGGTGCTTGCTGGCAGTATTGACATTTACACCCACCCGATTCACGCAACTTTCTACTGTCAAATCCAATGAATGTTTCAGTTCTTTCTGGTTTACATCTTTTTGGTATTGTCCTACACCGATGCTGCTGGCATCTATCTTCACCAGTTCAGAAAGCGGATCCATGAGTCGACGCCCGATAGACACGGCTCCACGTACGGTGACATCTTTGTCGGGGAATTCTTCACGGGCAGTCTTGGATGCCGAATAAATAGAGGCTCCATCTTCACTGACGACGAAAATCTGAATGGAAGAGGGAAGGCCGATGCCTTTAACAAAAGCTTCTGTTTCCCTGCTTGCTGTGCCGTTCCCAATGGAAATGGCTTCTATCTTGTATTGTTTTACGAGCAAATGCAGTTTGCGTGCAGCTTCCTCCCGTTTGGGAACAGGTGGGTGGGGGAAAATAGCTTCATTGTGCAGCAGGTTTCCTTCAGCATCCAAGCAAACCACTTTGCATCCGGTACGGAATCCTGGGTCAATAGCTAGTACACGTTTTTGTCCCAGAGGAGCTGCCATGAGGAGCTGCTCCAGGTTTCGGGTGAAAATACGAATAGCCTCGGTATCTGCCTTTTCTTTTGTATCTGCAAAAAACTCGGACTCGATGCTTGGAGCCAGAAGGCGTTTATAGCTGTCTTTCACAGCTTGACAAATGTATTCATCGGACAGTCGGTTTCCACGGGTGAATAGTCTTTCAAGCTCAGAGATTGCCTTGTCATCATCTACACCGATGGAAAGCCGTAGGACGCCTTCTGCCTCGCCTCTTCGCAATGCAAGCATGCGGTGAGAGGCACAACGGCTCAACTTCTCACTGAAATCAAAGTAGTCTTGGAATTTCGCCCCTTCTTCTTCCTTGCCTTTCACCACCTTGCTGGATATTACAGCATCGTAACGGAACATGTTACGCAATCTGTTACGTGATCGAGTGTCTTCACTCACGCGCTCTGCAATAATGTCCATGGCACCCTGAAGGGCTTCATCCGTGTAATTGGAGTAATTCATCGGACGGCCAGACTGAATCTTGTTGGCTATAGGCTCATAGCCTTTCTCCCTCGCAATCTCGGCACGTGTGCGGCGTTTAGGCTTGTAAGGCAGATAGATATCTTCCAATGCAGTGGCATCCCATGTGTTCTCAATCTGTGATTTCAGTTCCTCTGTAAGCTTATCTTGAGACTCAATGGTGCTTAAAATGGTGTTCTTACGGGCCTCTATTTCCTTTAGTTTGCCCAACTGTTCACTGATAGCAGCAATCTGCACTTCATCCAGGGCACCGGTGACTTCCTTCCGATAGCGACTGATAAAGGGGATGGTACATCCGCTTTCCAGCAAGTCAATAGTGTGCTGAACCTGAATTTTCTGTAGCTTCAGCCGTTCAGCTATGATGTTTACAAAGATGTTTTTTTCCATATATAGTTCGAATGGGTGCAAAGATAGGTATTTCTATGGAAAAACTCAATTTAAATGCTGAAATTTGGGAGCATGGTGAAGAATGTTTAAATTTGTACCATGATGAAAAAATATCTGTTCCTGTTTTCGTTCCTGTGCATGGGGAGTTTATTGTCGGCACAGGTGCAGCTTACCCGCAGTGGTAAGCCTGTTTCCCGCATTGTCATCACGGAGAAAAGTGAAGTGAATCAGAAGGCTGCAGACTTACTGCAACTGTTCATAGAACGTATCAGTGGGGCTGTATTGCCCATAACTGCAGATCAAAAAATAAAAAGAGGTGATGTCAGTATCGGAGGCACTGCTGCTGGAGCTGGTGAAGACGGATTCCGGCTCTTGACTCAAGATGGTGCCTTGTTCATTCAAAGTGGAGGCGACAAGGGGGCCATTTATGGTGTGGTGACACTGCTGGAAGATTATTTAGGAGTCAGCTATTATGCCTATGAATGTTATACGCTGAACAAAGAGACAGATATTACAGTCCCTGCTTTGGACAGAACTGAGACCCCAGCGTTCCGTTACAGGCAGACTTTCAGCTATGGCAATGATGACCCTATTTATAAAATGTGGTTTCGTCTGGAAGAGCCGGGTGAGATGTTCATCGATAATATGTGGGTGCATACTTTCAACCGCATTCTTCCTGCCAGTCGCTTTGGGAAAGAGCATCCTGAATGGTATTCTTTCATCAATGGAGAGCGTCGTCCGGGTGACCATAGCCAGTGGTGTCTTACTAATCCAGAGGTGCTGGAAGCATGTATTCACCAGTTGGACAGCATCTTTGCTGCTCATCCCGACTTGAAAATGATTTCCGTGAGTCAAAATGACGGCAACAACACCAACTGTGCTTGTCCAGAATGTAGAGCAGTGGATGAGTATGAGGGTTCTCCATCGGGAAACTTCATCCATTTCATGAACAAATTGGCAGAGCATTACCCAGACAAGGAGTTTTCCACCTTGGCATATCTCTTTACTATGCAACCACCGAAGCATGTAAAGCCACTGCCTAATGTGAACATCATGCTTTGTGACATAGACTGCAAGCGTGAGGTGCCTCTTACCGACAATGCTTCAGGGCAGTATTTCATGCAGGCTCTGGAAGGATGGTCTAAGATATCAGACAATATCTTTGTCTGGGATTATGGAATCAATTTTGACAATATCGTATCTCCTTTCCCTAATTTCCATATCTTGCAGAAAAACATGCAGATTTTCAAGGACCATCATGCTACCATGCACTTTGCTCAGGTGAATGGAATCAAGGGAGGAGATTTCAGTGAGATGAGGGCCTATGTGCTGGGTAAACTCATGTGGAACCCATATCAGGATGTCGATTCACTGATGCAGACTTTCATGAAGGGGTATTATGGTGATGCGGCTCCTTACTTATACCAGTATCAGAAAATCATGGAGGGGGCCCTTCTTGCCAGTGGGAAGGACTTGTGGATTTATGATTCTCCCATCACTCATAAAGATGGCATGCTGAATAGAAACCTGAGAAAGATTTACAATGAACTCTTCGATAAAGCAGAGGCTGCCGTGAAGAATGATGCAGAAAAACTTTATCACGTACAACTTTCCCGTTTGACACTTCAGTACTCTGAGTTGGAAATTGCTAGGACTGAAACCGGTGGTGATGTGGAGGGCATCAAAAAACAGTTGGAACTGTTCCAAGAACGTACTCGTACATTTGGGGTGAAAAGTCTGAATGAGCGGGCTAATGCTCCAGAGGCTTATTGCGAACTTTACCGGAAGCGTTTTCTTCCGCAGGAGGTAAATAGCTTGGCAGCTGGTGCAAAAGTCACCTATATTTCAGCACCTGACAAGAAATATCAGCCGATAGCAGACAAGGCACTGACAGATGGACTTTATGGTGGTACGACCTATGTGGAAAGCTGGGTAGGATGGGAAGGACGTGATGCCAGTTTTATTGTCGATTTAGGTGAACAGAAGACTTTTTCCCGGATAGAGACCGACTTCCTGCATCAGTTGGGTGCATGGATATTGCTGCCAAAGGGTGGAACTTACAGTGTCAGCCAGGATGGTGAGCATTTTGATGATTTTGGAAGTTTTACTTTTCCAGAGGATAGGGATAATCAGGTGAAGTTTGTTCCCGGTGTAGTGGATAGCAGCACTCCCGTAAAAGCACGTTATATCAAAGTTGATATTCAGACTATAGGAATGTGTCCTCCATGGCATTATGGAGTAGGCTATCCTGCTTGGTTCTTCTTAGATGAGTTTTCAGTTTATTGATTTGACCTGACTTGAAAAGTGCAGAAAATTTCATATCTTTGCACCTCGTTAGTAAAAAAGGCAAAATGGAGCAGAATAATAGAACCAAGGAATTGGAAACCAGAGATATAGCGCAATTGCTATGGATTTATGCCTTGCCGGCTGTCATTAGTCAGATTATCTCTTCCATCTATAATATAGCCGACCGTATTTTCATAGGCCAGGGTGTGGGAGCATTGGCTATCGCAGGTTTAGCCATCACTATGCCTATCATGAACATCATTCATGCTTTCGGTTCGCTGATAGGCGTAGGCTCAGCAGCACGTATGTCTATCATATTGGGCCGAAAGGACTATGACTGGGCTGAGAATATCTTAGGGAATAGTACCTTGCTGACATTTTTGCTTGGCATTCCCATTATGGTTTTAGGGTATATCTTCATGGATGACATTCTGATGATGTTTGGTGCCACAGAAGGAAGCTTGAGGTATGCACGTGAATATATGGTAGTGATACTTCCGGGTATGTTCCTAACTACACTTTCTTTGAATCTGACTGGCCTAATCCGTGCAACAGGCTATCCATCGCGTTCCATGTGGATTATGGTGATAGGTGCTGTCCTGAACATGATTCTTGACCCTGTTTTTATTTTTCTGTTGGATTGGGGAATCGCTGGTGCAGCATGGGCCACTACCATTTCCATGTCCGTCACGGCTATTCTTTCTATATGGCATTTCGTGTCTCCTAGCTCATTTATCCGATACAAGAAACATGAGTGGACTCCTCATCTTTATATATTCCGTAATATACTGTTGATAGGAATGAGCCCGTTTCTGATGAATGTGGCAGCATCGGGTGTGGTAGCTTTGATGAACTCTCAATTAATAAAGTATGGAGGTGATTTGGCAGTAGGGGCATACGGAATAGCCAACACTTTTGGTAGTCTGCTAGTCATGTTTATTATAGGTGTGTGCCAAGGCATGCAGCCTATTGCAGGCTACAGTTATGGTGCTCAGCGTTTTGAGCGACTGAAGGAGGTGTACACCTTGACCATGAAAGTGAATGTGCTTTGTGGTTTGGTGGGTACCCTTTTGGTTTTTTTCGTTCCACGCTATCTGGTGGCAGCATTTACTTCTGATCCGGATTTGCTTAATATAGGTGAGGTGGCTATCCGATACTTGGTTATTATGTTCCCGTTCATAGGTTTTACCATAACCAACTCTCAGTTCTTTATGTCCATAGACAAGCCTTGGGTAGCTATTGTAACAGGTCTTTCCCGTCAAGTTCTGTTCTTGGCACCTATGTGTTATATTCTTCCTTCTGTCTTTACTGCGGTGGGTTGGAATGGACTTACAGGAGTTTGGTCAAGCGCTACTATCTGTGATGTCCTCGGTTCTGTATTAGCAGCATCCTTGTTGTATTATAATCGCAAGGTGTTCAGTGTGGGATAAGTTTCATCATCGTTTGAACAGCACAAAAGAGAATTTCGCACCTACGGTGTTGAATTTTCCGTTGCGTAAAGATGTAAATATGCCACAATCGAAAATGTGTGTTGCAAATCCATAGCCGAATTCAATATATGGATTCAAGTGTTTCATTGCTAGTGCGCTCAAATACAATCTTTCGGCTTTGATGGAATGTGATGTCTTTCCGAGGGCACGTGCCAGCAGGAGACTTGTTTTCTCATAGGTGAGATGTCCACGGAGGTATTCATTGGCAGAAGAATACCATCGATAATTCAGCAAGCTGAAACTACCTCCGATTTCTTCACTCCATCCTTCAGGAAGGTGGTTGTGGGAGAAATTGTTGAAATCAATGAAGTAGATATTTTCCTGTTTTTTGTATTTCCCGTAGCCAATTCGGTAGGAAAAACGGTCTTTCAGACGATACTCTCTTTCGTGACTAATCTCAACCTCTAAGCGTTCATATTTTCCTTTACTGCCCAAAACGCCATTTATACCTTTTTCCCAATCAAAAGAGATGGTTGGTGCAGGAGTCATGACCGTGACTTTTTTGTTGCCATTCCAATAGTAGTATTTTCCGGGTGTCAAATCCACTCGTACCCGTGGAGCAAAGGTAGTGTATGTCTCTTTTGGATTTTCATAAGGAACTGGGTAATCTTCATCAACGTCTTTCCGGTCTGTCAGGTGGCGTCGGTACCAAGCGAAACCCAAGGTGATTTCCAATCCATTCAACAGTTCCAGCTTCTGATTGAGTTTCACATGTATGTCGTTGAAGTAATTCACCTCCAGGTTATCAATTTTCTTGGCATCAGTCTTATCCAGCATATCTGCAATTTCGCTGCTGAAAATACGGTAACCATTTCCAGCTTCCAGGCTTAGTTTTGCTTGCATGGCTTTCCAATAGTCAAGGGATGCTCTCACTCTCCAGTCGAATTCATGATATGTGAAGTTGTACCCAATCATCGGAGCAATCATAAGTGCCGTGTGTTTAAAATCCTTATTCATGGTCAACTCTTGCAACCAGTCGAAACCTCGTGATTTGGAATAATTGAAAAGCATTGGGGCTAAAAATGGTGAGGCCTTGATTTTTCCAAATATTGGAGCATTAATGGTACTACTTGCTACCATGGATTTACCAAGGTTTCCCCAATTGATGGAATTAGTTGTATCTGAAAGAGCTGTATTAGATAGCCTTGATTCTTTATTTCGATTAGCATAGTTTATATAGACCAGGTTCTCATCAGGTTGTAAAGGAAAGAAACGGTTTTTTGCAACTAGTAAAGAATCGAACTGGAATTTGGTGGTATCCAGACTTAATGCATATTGGTCTGTAAGGTCATGACTTTTCCGGGTTGAATAGTAGTTCTTGTATTCTTCATCCAATGTTGTATACTCATGTGCTGCCATATAATGGCCTTCCAGGGAATTACCCATAAATTTGAATTTGAAGAACAATTCACTTTCACTTGGGAGATAAACTGCCAGTCCCTCACGCCCCATTTCCATATGCATATTGAACTCTATGAACTCATAAGAGCCTTCCATATCTACATTTTTAACCAAGTGGTTCGTCATGTCCAACACGAAACGCCCTTTCACCAACTGTGTGTTCATATACTGTGGAATGAAAGTAATGATAGCTTCATCACCTTCAATGGAATGTATATTATAATAGTAGTATTTGGCATTATCATAGACAAAGGGGGAGAGCAAATGATCTTTTATCATTTCTGGACTGTAGATGTTCATCGTGAAGTAGTCCATAATCAAATCCGAAGCATCTTTTAGGTTGGGAACGGTTCCGTAGGCAGCCAATACGTGACGGTCATAATTATAGGGTGCAGTATAGTTTACCTCACTTATACTTTCGGTCAAGTATTCGTTTGTTCCTTTCTCGAAACTCATCATCTGAGGCACTAATTCCATCAGAACATTCTTTTTCTTCTTCCAGATATGCCTCTTCATGTACACACGAGATTCATAATGTTGCACTTTATTTTCATAATGCTCACTATATTTCCATAGCGTACGCATAAGGGAATCTGCATTGTGCTTTATAGGTATGGTTGCTGCATGAGCCAGATTTGTACTAATCAGGAGCGTGCAAATAAAGGTTAATATCTGTTTATAAGACATTTTTTTCATGTTCAACAAGGATAGATTTTGCCTCAAAGGTAGTATTTTTTTACTTAATAATTGCATTTTTGAAACTAATTCCTTACATTTGCCTTGTTTTAATACGATTAATCATTTAACACAGAAGATATGAAGAAAATCGCTAAATTATTTGCGCTGGTAGCGCTGATGTGTGTGCCTGTATTGTCATTTGCTCAGACAAATAAGGAGATTAGTGATGAATACAAATCAAAGATCACCATTTGCAAGGCAGAAATTAAGACTATTAAGGCAAAACTGAAATTAGACAAGACTGATTCTTCATTGAATCATCAGTTGGTAGAGAAGAAATCCGAGTTGGCTGAGTTGAAGTCAAAGAAGAAAGTGATTGACAAGGCTATCAAGACTGAGGCTGCTCATGAAAAAGCCATTAAGAAGGCTCAGAAAGCTAAGGAAGAGGCAGAGGAAGCTGCTTCTGCAGCAAAGCAGATTAAGAGGGGCTATTAATCGGGTTCTTTCTCAATACCCAAAAAGCAAAAGGCTGTCCAAACTTGGACAGCCTTTCTTCGTTTCAAAAGTTCTGGTTTTTCCTTTTTGTTTTAGTGGGCATCAGAAATTCAGGCCTACTGTACCAGAGAGAGTCGAAGTATGTATCTTGTCATCAAAATTGTCATAACCTAAATGGTTGAAATTGTTGCGAGCTACATTGGCCAATCCCCAATCATAGGAAACTTCCAGATAGAGATGTTCAAACTGGAATCCGCATCCCATTCTTAGTCCTGCATCCAGATTGCTGAAAGCCCTGTCACTGAAAGTATTCACTTTTTCATGGGTGCCGAAATCCTTTGTTTTTCCTGCAAATCCTACTGATGCAAAACCTCCAAAGAATGGCTGTACCGACATATAGTTCAGTCCACTTTCAATTCCTACATTGTATTTGAAGACTAATGGAACCTCCAAATAGTGCATATTCACTTTCAGTTCATCACCTCCCTTGCTTCCTTTCACTCCTTTCTGTGTATAGAGAAGGCCCGTCTCAAAATAGATTGGAGCGTAAGGAGTCACTTCAAAACCACCTACAACTCCTAGGTTCAGGCCAGTCAGTGGGTCTTTGCTTACACCACTGGTGCCATCAAAAGTAAGGGATGCAATGTTTGCACCAAGACGAAGACCTGTATAATTCCCGTATGCATCATAGCCTCTGCCTCTTGCATGACGGTAAGAACTTACACTACGGCCACGTCGGTAATCCCCTCTACGATAAACCTGAGCATCAGCAGTAATTGCTAAACAAGTCAGTGCGATGGTCAGGCAAACTACTTTGTTCAAGATTCCTTTCATAATTCCAATAGTATTTAAAATTCTAGAGTGTTTTATTTCACATTGCAAAAATAGGGTGGGATTTTTACCCCACCCTGGTAATTCCCCTAATTATAAAGGGGAATTTCCCTACTATTCAATTGAGAGAACATAGTTATTTAAATGGAAATACTATGAGGATGGTTAATTTATCAGATTAAAGTCATTAAATTTCAATTAAGAGATACTCCTCTATAGAAATCCAGGATTTTAGTACGGAATATAAATGTATATTTGGCTTGCAGATAGTCTGATTCAGCCTTCTGCATGCGGGTTTTCATTTCTTGGAATTCAGTGGATGTTGCCTTGCCGTTCTCATATTTCTTGCTCATGAATTCAAAGGCCCTTCTGCTGGCTTCCTGTGCTGCTTCACTGCTGACGCATTGTTTTTGCGCAGCTACTGCATTGTAATATGCCTGTTGGATTTCCTTGTATAGGGTTTTGCGGGTATCTTCCAGTTTGAGTTGTTGTGCAGTATATTGAAGCTTGGCATTCTTGATCTGGTTACGTGTGGCATACCTGTTAAAGATTGGAATACTTACAGATAGACCTATATATTTACTGAAATTATCTTTTAACTGTGACCCGAAGGAATTAGAATTGAAACCTGAAGTATGATAATAGTTCGTGCTGAGGCCTCCGCTTAGATAGACGCTTGGCAACTTGCCAGCCTTGGCATGGCTGATGCCTTCTTCTGCATTTTTCAGTCGGAGTATCTGAGCCTGAATCTGAGGTTTGATGCTATTGGCTTCAGCAAAAATTTCATCTGGTTGAGGCAGCAAACGTTCCATCGGGTTCATTTCCTGGGGATTCTCCACATCCAAGCCTTTTGGGGATTGCAGTTCCAGTAACTGTGAAAGGGTTAGGAGTGCAAGTTGCACGTTGTTTTCATTTTGAGTGACATTTAGTTCATCACTTGCCACGGTAGCATGTGCTTCTATGACCTCCGTTTCTGCAACCTTTCCGTTCTCCAACATGGCTTTAAGCCTGTTTTCTTGGATTTTGGAAAGCTCTAACTGTTCACGAGATACTTGCAGAAGTTCTTTTTGGTAAAGTACATCGAGGTAGGCTGAAGTAACCTGCAGACTGATGTCTTCTTTGGCTTTATTCAAATCGACTAAGGCAGCTTGCAGATTCAGTTGCTTCATATTTATATCGTGAGTAAGCTGTCCTCCAGTGTAGAGGGGCACGTTGGTGCTCATGCCGAATCCTGTGCTCGTTGTGTTACGATTGGCATAAGTATTATCTGCTGTCAGACCACGTCCGAAATTCAGACTTTGGTCTGCAGAGGCAGTGAGATTAGGTAAGCGACTGCTTTTGCTGGTGTTCAGTGCCACCTTACTGCTTTCCACTGTATTCTCCTGCAGCCGAATACTAATGTTATGTTCCAAAGCATAGTCAATGCACTGTTTTAGGGACCAAGGTTGTTGTGCATCTGCCATGCTGAAAGCAGAAAGAGCCAGAGCGAATATAATTGATTTTCTTAGCATAGAGAATTAGCTTATAGGTTATTCTTTGACTTCAATGCCACGTACGGTTTCTTTACCTTTTAATCCGTTCTTGATTTCAATGTTTAGTCCATCGCTCAAACCTGTAACTACAGGTACCCGGTTGAATTTCTGTTCCGATGCATTGCCGGAAGTGAGGACATAGACAAAGGTACTATCACCTTTGAATTCCACTGCAGCCTCAGGTACAGTCAACACTTTGTTGGCACGTTGGAGCACCATTTTAGCATTGGCACTGTAGCCGGAGCGTATGGTAATGTCATTAGGCAGAGATATAGCAGCCTTGATTTCAAATTGGTTGGCTCCGTTCTGTTCTGTAGCTTTCGGGGAAATGTATTCCAATGTGGCTTCTAGCTTTACATCTGTCAGTGCTCCGATGGTTATCTCAACAGGCATGCCTTCATGCACACGGCCTACTTCTGTCTCGTCAATGTTTCCTCTGAAAATCAGGTTGCCCATATCTGCCACTGTGGCAATGGTGGTACCATCATTGAAGGAGTTACTTAGGATGACGGAATTTCCTACTTTCACTGGTACATCAAGTATCAGGCCGTTAATGGTTGAACGGATCAGGGTGGTACTCATTTTTGCATTGTTCAATGAGACTCCTTCCCGGACAATGTTCATCTGGTCACGTGCCACCTTCATTTCAGCCTTGTATTGATCTAAGGCAACTTTTGATTTCTCATAATCCTCAGCGCTTATCAGTTTTTGCTCATAAAGGTTTTTCATACGGTCAAAATCTGTCTGGGCCTGCTTTAGATTGATGTCTGCCAGTTCAATCCTGTTCTCTGCAGAACTTAGGCTACTCATGTCAGGGATGACCTTGACTTTGGCAATCACTTCATCTTTCTGAACCATTTGTCCGGCTTCCTTGTAGAGTTCAGATATAATACCTGAGATTTGTGGCTTGATATTGACTTCATCACGTGGTTCAATCTTGCCTGTTACCAATGTAGTTTTCTCTAGGTCCATCACTTTAGGCTGATGTGTTTCAAACACAATCTTTTCTGGGAGAGACTTCTGATAAAGAAACCAGAAAGTTCCTAAAAATGCTGCACCGATTATACATCCTAATGCAATTTTTGTGGTTTTTCTCATATGTATTTTTATTTTGTTTTTCGTCATTTATTATTCTTCACGCATGGCATCCACAGGTTTGATACTCATCGCATGCAAGGTAGGAGCTGTACCTGCCAGAATGCCTAGCACGCTTAGCAGTAAGGTGGTTCCTATAGCAGTCCAGAATGGAACTTGGAAATTGGCTCCAGAAAATGATTCTCCTGAATTCGTTTCCAGGATAGCCAGTATCAGTACGGCAAAGCAGATTCCAGAAATGCCTGCGATTAGGGTCAATACCAGACTTTCGCTCATGGTTTGTACCAGGATGTCTTTAGGTGTGGCACCAATGGCTCTTCGGATACCAATCTCACTTGTACGTTCCTTCACTGTGACCATCATGATGTTGCTTACACCGATGGCACCGGCTATCAGGGTGCCCAGTCCAATCATCCAGACCAGGATGCTTATACCTTTAAACAAGCTGTCCACTACGTTGAAAATTGCTTCTGCATTTAATTTCTGCACGGCTTGTGTATCTTTTGGGCTGATATGATGATTCCGTTTCAGCAGCTCTTCCACTTTGACTTGGACATCACTGACGGTTTTACCTGCTTTTACAGTGTATGCAATGAGGCTGATTTTTGTGTTATAGATCTGTGCTAGTGTGGTGTAGGGGATGTACACTGTATTAGGTGCACTTGAACCAATGTTTACGCTGCCATATCCTTGGCCATTCACACCCACAATCTGGTATTGCACTCCATCCATTTGGATATATTTTCCAATGGGGGATATGCTGTCTGGGAACAGGCTGTTTTGAATACGTGATCCGATGATGCAGACTTTACGCCTTTGGTTGTTGTCGGCAGCATTCAGCAGTCGTCCTTCCTTTATGCTGATAGGGTCTATCTTATTGTAGTCTTCATGGAAGCTCTTAATGGCAGCTCGTTCTGCTTTTTTGTCTTCATAGGTGGCAGTAGTCCTTGGCCCGAAAGTCACAGGAGTCACAATGTCCACTTCGTTTATCTGATGCCTGATACGGTCAATGTCAGTCTCATCCATATGCCATGATCTTCCGGTCTGAAAGCCTGCATAAGGTTCGCTGGTCTCCCCACAGATGATGAATCCGGAATTGGATGCAAAACCTGCGAAAGTCTTTTCTAGTGCCTGCTGCAATGCTCCACCGCCACCCATGAGTAGCATGAGCATGAAGACACCCCAAAAGATACCGAACGCTGTCAGGAATGTGCGAGTCTTATTTCGGGAGAGGGAATCTATGATTTCCCCCCATTGATCTCTATCTATTCTCATAGTCTTCTCTCATTAACGGGCCTGAAGGGCTTCAATGGGTTTGATATGGGCAGCTTTTCTTGCAGGGAAGAACCCGGCAATGGCTCCTGCCACAATCATGATAATGGTAGCTTCGATGCAAATGTCCAACCCTACGGTAGGGTCTTGGAAATACTGAATGCTTTCTACACCTATGTCCATCGTGGAGCCTCCTACTGAAGCATCCATCCACTGACAGAATACAATACCTAGTAGCATACCGATATAGCCAAAGATAGTGGTAATGAGTACGCTTTCCAGTATCACCATCAGGATGATTTGCCACGGTTTTGCCCCTAATGCCTTGCGAATTCCGAATTCATGTGTCCGTTCCTTGACGGAAATCAGCATGATGTTGCTCACACCTGTTACTCCGCTAAGCAAGGTTAGTATTCCCAGGAACCAGAAACTGCTGCGAATCAAGCCAAATGCCGTATCCATCATTTCAGCCTGGGAGCTTCCTCCATCTACGTATATGGCCTGTGTGTCATCGGGAGAAAAGTTGTGTTTGAGTGCCATGGCTTTCCGGTAGATGGCTTCAAAAGCCTCAAATGCTGGGGATTGCTCCAGACCTTTGGTCTTCATCACAATAATGTCTGCTTCTTTGTTCCTATTATAAATAAGACGAAGGGTAGTCTGGGGAACCAGAATCTCTTGGGTATACTCGGAATTATTGTCTTTAAGGATACCTACAATCTGGTACATACTGCCGTCTATAGTCAGGTAGTGTCCTATAACATTTGCATTTTTGCTGTACAAACGTTCCACCATGGTTTCACTCAGAATTGCTACCCGGCGATTTTCTTTCATATCGATTTCATTCAGGAAACGTCCTTTCACTACTTGGAGTCCCATCATTTCATGAAAGATTGGTCCCACACCTGCAAGGTTTGTACTTAGTTTCTTTTCATCTTCGGTTCGGGCTGTCACACTGGTGCTAAACTGGGCAGTGTAGTTCTTGATGTTGTCAGGAGCTACTTTTTGTGCCAATTCACCATCGGATTCATTTATTTGAACCCGTTGTTCTTTGGAATAGCCCTGATAGGCACTGGATGTAAAACCTGGATACACGTACACGGCATCCAAGGCTAGCGTCCCTACATTGTTTTCCAGGGTATGGATGACTCCGTTTCCCGCACCAAGTAGAACGATAAGCAGAAAAATACCACTGGTTACGGCAAAGCCGGTGGCTGCCGAACGGAGCTTGTTTCGCTTGATCGAGCCGATGATTTCTATGAATAAGTCGTAAAGCACGGGATTAGGGTTTTGGGGTTCTGAGATCCTCAATGTATTCTATCTGTCCATCCAGAATGTGAACGATTCTCCCTGCTTGGTGAGCCACATCCTTTTCATGGGTGACCATGACAATCGTCATGCCCTGACGATTCAGGTCTTTAAGCAGTTCCATCACCTCGATGGTGGTCTTGCTGTCCAATGCTCCTGTAGGCTCATCAGCCAGAATGATGCGTGGATGGGTAATCAGTGCACGGGCAATGGCAACACGTTGTTTCTGTCCTCCTGACATTTCATTGGGGAAGTGGTGTGCCCAGTCTGTCAGTCCCACTTTCTCCAGGTGTTGTAGGGCAAGCTCATTTCGTTTCTTGCGCCCTACACCCTGGTAGAATAGTGGTAATGCCACATTTTCCTGTGCATCTTTGAATGAAATCAGATTGAAGGATTGGAAGACAAATCCTATCATGTGGTTACGATAGTATGCTGCCTTGTTCTCGCTTAGGTCTTTAATCAATGTATTGTCTAGGATATACTCTCCTTCGTCATAGTTGTCCAATATTCCCAGTATATTCAGCAGGGTGGACTTTCCGGAACCTGAGGCTCCCATGATGGCTACGAACTCGCCTGGAGCAATGTCTAAGTCGATACCTTTCAGAACGTGCAGGTCTGCACCGTTATGATAGGTTTTGTGTATGTTTCTCAGGTGTATCATGGTTTATTGTTGTTCAGTAATCAGGTCCACAGTGCTGATTTTACTTACACCATCATTGTTGATGACCTTAGTCTTGGCTTTTCCTGTGATATTGATCTTGCTTGCACCTTTGCTGTCCACTTTCAGATTGTCACAGTCCACGTCCACTTCAAGTTGCGATGCTCCTTCGCTTTTGATTTGGCAGGAGCCTCCCTTCATGGTAACCTTGCCTCTGGCAGCTCCTTCAGCATCTAACTTGAAATCTTGTGCTTCCACGTAGAGATCTTTCAGGTATGTTGCCCCTTCGCATTTTAAATCCATCTCATCTACGGATATTTTCTTTATGTCAATCTTGGAGGCTCCCTCCAAGTGCATGTCCAGACTATGCTGGTTGATGGAGTCTGCAATGATCAGGCAGCTTCCCTGGGCTTGGATTTTACCCAAAGTAGGAGCGCTGACATATAATTTGATTTTTCTATCGGAGGTATTAATCCTTTTTCCATTTAAATATCCTCCGTCACAGCGAAGGGTATAGCCTTCCAGACGAATGTCGGCTTTATTCAGGATTTTTTCGTGAGCTTCTGCCTGAACATCGAAGGTATCTGCCTGGGTATAGTATAGTTCTATGTTTTCAGAAAGTTCAATATCCGTGAAGTTCTTGAAATCGTAGGGCTGGGTTATCATGGGAGATGATTCTAAAGCTAGGCCAGGATATTTTACTTTGAAGGCTTCCCAGTTGGCCATTCCATAGACCAGCGTGCCAAGGCCAAGTCCCAAGGATAAGATCCAGATGACAAGTAGGGTGGCTATCTGTTTGCCAGACATATTCTTTGAACTGAACATGGCATGGAGAATACCATATAGTGGAATAACGATGGCAAGGATTCCGCTTACGATGCCTGTAGTGATAAGCCATGAGTTATCTTTAAGGAACTGAAAAGCTTGCTGGTCACCTTCAAAGAGAATCTCTGAACTCCCTACACCTAAAAGAGCAGCTATAGTTGCCACACCTGCCACAATCAGTGCAAAGAGTGGAATCAGCAATATAATTCCCCAGAAAGCAAGAAAGCAGAAGATTATCACTTTCAAGAAGGTACCCAGACAGCCCGAAGCCGTGCTTTGTCTCACTTGAACTGAAGCATCCTTTTCTGCCGCATCGTTCAATATCTGGTTCTTCAAGTTCTCTGGGGTAACTTTCTTACCTTCCATCCTTAGCCTGTCCTCAGGGGAGGCAGGAACGGGCATGACAGCCCAGAGAATGAGGTAAGTGATAGTAGAGATCCAGAAGAATGACAGGTAATCGAAGTTAACGAAGAGAGCCAGCAGTACGATGATGAGTCGGAGTGGGAGAGGGTCTGTACCACCTAGGTACTTGGTAATACCGGAGCATACACCACCTAGTATCTTGTCGTTGGTGTCACGGTAAAGCCTTCTGCCCTTCAGACTCTTCAGATAGCGGTCCAGCAGACTGCCTGTGTCATTTCCATCATCGGCAAACTGTTGCTTTTGGGAAGATTCACTGCCTTCTTGGGAATCAAGGTCTTGAGGATTTCCGATTTTCTTGATGATATCCTTCACCTGGTCGATGTAGATGGCTTCCACACCGCTGTTCTTCAGTTCCCACAGCAGTTCTGCCACACGATGTTCAATGTCGTCAACAATTTCATCACCTCCTTCCTGGCGTTTGAAGTAGTTCTTCATCTCGTCCAGGTAGTTTTGGAGTAATTCGTAAGCATCTTCATCTATAGCATAGAGAGTGCCGAATAGATTGATCGTTATATTCTTTTTCATTTCTGTATGTTTTCACAATTAATAATAGGGATGGGTGTAAAAAAGAAAAGTCTGGGTATAATTGTGAATGATTTAATTTGATTGTTCAAGGCGTGGAAGACGGAGTATGGCTACTGTCTTGGCCATCTCGTCCCATGCACCGTCAAGCTCACCCAGGAACTGGGCACCCAGTTCAGTCAGGGTGTAGTACTTTCTAGGGGGACCCTGTGTGGATTCCTTCCATTCATAGGAAAGAAGCCCGTCGTTCTTGAGGCGGGTCAAAAGTGGGTATAGTGTTCCTTCAACCACAATCAGCTCTGCCTCTTTCAGTTGCTGAATGATATCAGTAGCATACGATGCCTGCTTGTGCAGCAGTAACAGAATGCAGTATTCCAGCATTCCCTTGCGCATCTGTGATTTTGCATTTTCTATATTCATAATATTAAAGGTCTAAATACCCACTTTTCTTCTTTTACAATGCGAATATATACATTTTTATAGTACCATGCAATACAAGGTACTATAATTTTAAGATTTATTAAGAAATAAAATGACGCAACCGTCTTCAGACAGCTGCGTCACCTTATTAATAAATAAAGAAAAGCTATTTATCTACCTCTATTATTATTGTTCCAGGCGTCTTTCGCACCTTTTATAGCTCCTTTTACCTGGTTTATCACTCCTGTAATTCCATCTGTAATGGAGTTTACGGTTCCTTTTGCAAAGTACCCCATACATTTTCCTTGGAGTTCACCTATTTCAGTTCTTTCTGAAGGGGTGTACTGGTATCGGCTGATTCGGTCGTTTATACGGTTATACTTGTTCTTTGCACGGTCCCAGTCTCGGTAGTCATAGTAATAACTGTTGTCTTCCAGTTCATAGGTCAAGTTGCGCAGGCTGTCTACTGCTGCATACTTTCCGCTGGTACAGCTGCTGGTCATGCCTAGTACCATGCAGAATAAAATCAAGCTGAATAGTTTCTTCATTGTGTCTAAAAATTTAAAAGAGAGTTTTGTTATTGTTTTATTCAAATTGTTCTTTTAGTCGTTTTTTTCCCACAACCTATATTGGGCTATAGGAAAATGTCTTTGGTAGGGTGAATATTTTCTCTAACTGGGGAAATATTTTTCTCCTTCTGGAAAAATAAAATTGACCAGTAGGAGAGGGGTTACCAATAGCAGGTATTTGGTATCTGCTGCCCACTGAGCAAATAGTCCAAAAAGTAAGGTAGCTGCCTATACCATTCAGGCCAGTCATGGTCACAATCCTGTCCCCAGTAGTCTACCCAGGCAGGGATGCCCTTGTTGTGGAAAATCTGCTGAAGTTTGCGCGTGCTGTCAGAGCATTCATCTTCCCATCGTCCCTGACCTACGCAGATGATAATCTGACGCCAGGGGTACATGTTCAGGTAATAGTGGTCCCAAGGCATGTTGGCCATATAGTCTGCGGGAGAGTTGTTGTAGACATTCTGGTCACGATAGCCATCGAAAAAGTAGTCTGCATGGTACAGTCCACTGAGGGCTATACAACCTTGGAAACGGTCTGGACGACGCATCATGAAGTTCACGGCATGTGTGGCTCCCAGGCTGCAACCTGTCACATAGAACATCTCATTGTCGCTTTGCTGTACATTGGGAAGCAGTTCATCGGTGACATAGTGGAACCATTGTTCTTGAAGCCATGAGCGATGTCCGCCATCCTGCCCCTTGGCACTCCAAGTTTCAGAATCAATGGCATCGATGCAAATGACCCGTATTTCCCCATTGTCTATGTAAGGGCGCATGATATCAATCATCCCCCGGTTTTCCCAGTCATAGAATCGACCGTCCTGGGTGGGTACCACAATGAAGGGCCTTCCCCAGTCTCCATAAGTCTTGTATTCCATGTCGCGGTTCAGGCATTGGCTGTACCACTTATGATATTGTACGTTCATGATGGTATTTGTCTGTCGGTCACAAAATGTATGAATTCATTGACCTCCTCCACGGTGTCCAGTCTCCCAAGGAACATGTAGTCACCCATAGCTCCTGAAAGCACCTTTGGAATAGGCTCCTGGTTCATGATTTTTCCTGCATATACTCGGTTGATTTCCTCTCTGCTGTGGTCATAGCCTTTGTTGTCACGCTGGCTGGCATACGCACAATGGTAGACTTGCCCCATAGAGGTACGGTTCTCGTCGAAGGCTACCATATCTGCATAGATTTGGTATACGTTGGTGCTCCAGCTGTAGTTCATCATGTCTGGGGTGAAACCACCGGCTGGGCGCATGTTTACCTCCAATGCTACGAAATCTCCCTGCTTGCCAAGTCCGATGTGCTCCCGATCCAGACGGAAGAATTCCAGATGCACGAACCGTCTGTTGATTCCGAAAGCCTTTACTGTCTTGCGTCCATATTGACGCAGCTGGTCAGGGATGGAATCCACATAGTATGCAAGATCACCTTCTTTATGCACGATGTCGGCAATGCTAGGTGGCCAGAAGCAGCATGACTCAAAAATAGGGTCACCCTTGGAATTGATGATGGCATCATAGGAATAGATGTTGCCCTCTATAAATTCTTCGATGACGTAGTTTTCCACTTGTGGTGTATTGATGAACCAAGATTTCAGCTGGTCTTCATTGCCAATCTTCAGTGTTCCCCCAGCACCTACACCTATGTCAGGCTTGGTAAAGAGGGGATAGCCTGCCAGAGCACCAAATTCCAATGCCTTCTCCAGCCCCTCAGATGCCTTTACCTGGCGTGCAGTAGGTACTTTGCCTTTGGCATAGTATTTCTTCATCTGGCTCTTTTCCTTGATGCTCAGGATACGGTCGGACTTTATGCCTGTGCAAACATTGAAATCCGTTCGCAGTTTTGCGTCTTGTTCCAACCAGTATTCATTGTTTGACTCAATCCAGTCAATGTGTCCATATTTAAAACCGAAAAAGGCCACGGCACGATACATCTGGTCGTAATCTTCCATGTTGTCAACCCGGTAATACTCCGTCAGGGAATCCTTCAGAACCTGGCTCAGGGATTCATATGGAGCATCGGCAATGCCCAACACGGTTACACCGTTCTGCTTCAGTGCTCGGCAGAAATTCTCATAGTTGTGCGGAAAGTGTGGTGAAATGAAAACAAAATTCATATTTCAGTTTTTAAATTATTTCCCTTTATAACTTGCAAATATAAAGTAAAAACTCGAGAAAACGGATGTTTTCGTTATTTATTTATTAAATTGTCATAAAAACCCTTACATTCGGCATTTTATTTGTACTTTTGTAGATTGTAATTAATGTGACAATGAAGAAACTGCTATCCCTTCCACCGAATCTGGTGGAGTGTTTTCATGATATACAAGGTGTAGGCCATGAGGAGTGGTTCTGCACAAACGACCCTATAGGCAGAAAGCTTGGTTCTGGTGGAGGAACCACCTGGCTGCTTCAGGCATGCAAGGATGCTGAGGCACCGGAGCAAGACCTCTTGCAGTGGCTGGGGCAGGAGAAACGCATTCTCCTTCATGCCGGAGGGCAGAGCCGCAGGTTGCCGTCCTATGCTCCCTCGGGTAAGATCTTGACCCCTATACCTGTATTCCGTTGGAAAAGAGGGCAGAAACTGTCCCAGACTTTGCTGGATCTCCAGCTTCCTCTGTATGAGCAGATTATGGAGAAGGCTCCAGCTCATCTGCACACTCTTATTGCCAGTGGTGATGTGTATATCAGGGCTACAGGCCGGTTGCAGAATATCCCCGATGCCGATGTGGTATGCTACGGGCTTTGGGCAGATCCATCCTTAGCTCAGAATCATGGAGTCTTTGTTTCCAGCAGGAAAAAGCCGGGAGAGCTGGATTTCATGCTGCAAAAACCATCCATCAGTGAGCAGAATTCGTTGATGCAGGATTACCTTTATCTGATGGACATCGGCATTTGGTTGTTCAGCGACCGTGCCATAGAGCTTATGATGAAACGTTCTATGAAGCCTGATGGCTCTGTGGGCTTTTATGATATGTATTCAGAGTTCGGTCTGGCATTGGGCAATCATCCGAAGATAGAAGATCCTGAGTTGAACAGCCTGAAGGTGGTTATCCTTCCATTGCCAGGGGGAGAGTTCCACCACTATGGTACAAGCCGTGAGATGATATCTTCTACCGTCACCGTGCAGAACTCTGTTACCGACCAACGTGAAATCAAGCTTCACCATGCAAAGCCTTGTCCTGCCATGTTTGTGCAGAATGCCGATGTGAGGATAAAGCTTACTTCTGAGAATTCCGACTTGTGGGTAGAGAACAGTTGTATTGGAAGTGATTGGAAAATTGCGAACAGAAATATCGTGACTGGTGTTCCGGAAAACGACTGGAAACTTCAGCTTACCTCGGGGCTCTGTGTGGATGTCGTACCGTTTGGTGAGAATCAGTATGTAGCTCGCCCTTATGGTATGGACGACAAGTTCAAAGGGGCCTTGTCCGATGCTTCGGTGTACTATCAGGGTAAACCGGTAGGGAACTGGTTAAAGGAACGTGATCTTACCTTCTCTGATATTGAAGGAAATCAGGATTTGCAGGCAGCCTGTCTGTTCCCTGTCTGTGATACCGTGGAGGAGCTGGGTTTAGCTATCCGTTGGATGACCACAGAGCCGGAGTTGCAAGAGGGTGCATTGGTTTGGGAAAAGGCACGCAAGGTAAGTGCCGATGATATTTCCGCCTTTGCGAACCTTCACAGATTGGTAGCTCAACGTAAGGCGTTCGCACATATGAACTGGCCAATATTGGCAAAAAATCATGAGAGGAGTATTTTTTACCAGGTAAACCTGGAAGATGCTGCCCATCAGTTTGCTGAAAATGCCCTTTCACTGCCTTCGGAACTGCCTGAGAGCACTGACCGCATGACTTGTATAAGCGATGCCATGTTCCGTTCTCGCGTGCGTACGCTCACAGGTGGGGATGGTACAGAAGATGAAAGAAAGGCGTTTTCTCTCATGAGGGAGGGGCTTACTGCTACTTCCAGTCATGAGCAGACTCCTAAGTTGTCTGTCTATCAGGATCAGATTGTCTGGGGCCGTAGCCCAGTGCGTATCGACTTGGCTGGTGGGTGGACCGACACACCTCCATATAGTTTGATGAACGGAGGAAATGTGGTGAATATAGCCATTGAATTGAATGGTCAGCCACCTCTTCAAGTGTTTATAAAACCTAGTAAGGAATATAAGATTATACTGCGCTCCATAGATTTAGGGGCTGTAGAACAGGTGAGTACTTTCGAGGAACTGAAACAGTTCAATAAGGTAGGCTCTCCATTCTCCATCCCTAAGGCAGCACTGGTGCTGGCAGGCTTTCATCCAGACTTCAGTGCAGAAAAGTTCGTAAGTTTGGAACAGTGCCTCCAGGCCTTTGGTTCTGGTCTGGAAATGACCACTCTTTCTGCCATTCCGGCAGGCTCTGGGTTGGGTACCAGTTCCATCTTGGCATCTACGGTGTTGGGTGCTGTAAACGATTTCTGTGGTTTGGGTTGGGACAAGTATGAAATTTGTAACAGGACATTGGTTTTGGAACAGCTATTGACCACTGGTGGTGGTTGGCAAGACCAGTATGGTGGAGTGCTTTCAGGGGTGAAACTCCTGCAGACCGATGCCGGTTGGGAGCAAAAGCCATTGGTTCGTTGGCTTCCAGATCAGCTTTTCACGGCTCCAGAGTACCGGAAGTGTCATTTACTCTATTATACTGGCATTACTAGAACAGCCAAGGGTATTCTGGCTGAAATCGTGAGAGGAATGTTCCTAAATTCCACAACACATCTGGATGTTCTCGATGCCATGAAACTGCATGCATTGGAACTGTATGATGCTATCCAACGGAACGACATGCAAGCCATGGGGCATCTGGTACGCAAGACATGGCATCAGAATCAGTTGCTCGACAGTGGCACTAATCCTCCTGCTGTGAAAGCTATCACCGATATGATTGATGATTTGTGCTTAGGTTATAAGTTGCCAGGTGCAGGTGGTGGTGGCTATTTATATATGATAGCCAAAGACGAGGAAGCAGCTGCCCGCATTAAGAATATACTTATGCAGACACCGCCCAATGAGAAGGCGCGTTTTGTGGAAATGAGTTTGAGTAATAGAGGACTTGAAACCTCAAAAAGTTGAAATAATAATTAAAAAGCAAAAACAACATGAAAAAAACAGTTTTGGCAGCAGTTGCTGCATTATCACTGACTGCTTGCAATCAGGCTCCCAAGCAGGCAGAAGAAGTACAGGAGCCAAAGTCATTGGTTCTTTATTATTCCCTGACAGAAACCACAACTAAGGTGGCAGAGGAATTTGCTAAGCAGACTGGTGCAGACATCGTGGCATTCGACTTGAAAGAGCCTTATTCAAAAGTGTATGATGAGGCAATTCAGCGTTCAGTGAAAGAGCGTGAGGAAGGTGTTCTTCCAGAAGTAGATTCACTGACTGTAGATTTATCTGAATATCAGACTATTTACTTGGGCTTCCCTATATGGTTCGGCACTTATGCTACCCCAGTAAAGTCTCTGGTTGCTTCAGTAGATTTAAGTGGCAAGAAGATTGTTCCATTTGCTACCTATGGTAGTGGTGGTCGCAACGTAGCTGAGGCAGACCTGAAGAAGGCACTTCCAAACTCAGAAGTCACAGAGGCATTTGGTATCCGTCAGGCCAACATAGAAAAGGCTCCTGCAGCAATAAAGGCATTCCTGCTTAAGAACGGTTTGGTAGAGGGTGAATACGTAGCTCTTCCTGAATTCTCCGAATCACAGGATGTTACAGAAGAGCAGAAGGCCATCTTCAATGAAGCTACTGGCAACTATGCCATGTTGAAGGCTACTCCAGTCAAGGTTGCTACCAGAACCATCGACGAGGGCACTGAATATAAATATACAGCAGAAGACCAGGGGCGTGACGGTCAGAAGAGTGAGATTACCATTTATGTGGTAAAGCCAGCTGCTGAAGGCCAACCAGCATATTTCACCGAGGTGGTTCGCTAATAATAACTTCCTAAAAGACAAAAAGGTATGAAAGAAAAAGTATTACAGGCCATGCGCGAGGCTGGCAAACCTGTTTCAGCAGGTGACGTGACTAAGGCACTTGGCGCCGATCGTAAGGAAGTGGACAAGGCATTTGCAGAACTGAAGAAAGAGGGAGCTATTGTCTCACCTGTTCGCTGTAAGTGGGAGCCAGCAACTAAGTAAGGTTGCAAGATTTCAATCATAATCGAAACATCCGTGCCATTAGTAGAATGACACGGATGTTTTTGGTACTTGTGTATCCGGGAATTCAGAGATTGAATTCTTGAACTAATTTATTTAAGGAAATACCTCCGTCTAGCGATGGGCTGAATTGTGAGAGAACTTTAATGTGGTTTTTCCATTTCGTCTCTAGCAAATCCTTGACCGTATCAAGGACGCAAATATCTCCACAGATACCACAGACATCTATCTCTTCTATTTCCCATTTATCTAGTAAATGAAGTAGTTTTTTCCCGTTTTTTGTGTTTTGGAGGATTGAATACTCGTCTTTGTGCTTTAAATTTCCTTTCGTCAGGATTACAGCATCGGGGTCCAATTTCAATGAAGCCTCATAAACTGGTTGGTAGATAGCACCACCATGAGTGAACTGCAGGCAATGAACTGGCCATTTCTTAAAGGAACAGTGACCATATGGGTGAAAATCTGCAGTCATGATGATGTGGCTGTACACATCTTTCGGAAGAGAACCGATATATTCGGCAAGTGCATCCATTACCGGTAAAGAACCAGGGGCTGCCAAACTGCCTCCATCTATGAAATCATACTGACAATCTATTAGTAGTAGTGCTTTTTTCATGGTAGGGTTGATGATTGTGTTTTTCGGTTGTAAAGATATTTATTTTTGTAATTCATCGTTACATTTTTTGTATTAAAATTATAAAGTTGTAAATTTGCCTATTGAATGAGACTTGCAATTGTTGGCAGTCGAAACTGCCCTAGAATTGACCTTTCACTTTATTTGGACTGTCAGCCCGATGTGATAGTGTCTGGTGGAGCTAGAGGTGTAGACACCTATGCTCGCGAATACGCCATGGAACATCATATTCCTTTTGTAGAATTTAAGCCTGACTACATAAAATATGGTCACAGAGCACCTTTGGTAAGAAACCGCTGGATTGTGGAAGGTGCCGATCAGGTTTTGGCATTTTGGGATGGCAAGAGTCGGGGAACGATGCATACAGTGGAATACGCTAAGAAATTGGGGAAACCGGTACGCATAGTCCTTATTCAAGATATATGTAAGTAATGTAAATAACAGATTAACAGATTTAGCAAATGATTCGCAAATTTGATTTCCTTATTATCGGTGGTGGTGTTGCAGGTATGAGTTTTGCCTTGAAAGTTGCTAAAAGCGGCAAAGGCAAAGTAGCTCTTGTCTGCAAGACTACATTGGACGAGGCTAATACAGCTAAGGCACAAGGTGGCATAGCATCAGTGACTAACCTCAAGGTGGATAACTTCGAAAAGCATATTGAAGACACCATGATTGCAGGTGACTACATCTCCGACATTAAAGCCGTAGAGCATGTTGTCCGTAATGCACCTGCAGCTATCGACGACCTGGTGAAGTGGGGTGTGAATTTCGATAAGAACGAGAATGGTGAATTTGATCTCCACAGAGAAGGGGGGCATAGTGAATTTCGTATCCTTCACCATGCAGATGATACTGGGTTTGAGATTCAGCGTGGCCTGATGCAAGCTGTACGTAGGAATAAGAAAATCACGGTTTTGGAGAATCATTACGCAGTGGAAATCATCACTCAGCACCATATGGGCATTGAGGTTACACGGAAAAGCAAGGATATAGAATGCTACGGTGCCTATATCTTGGATCCAGATACGAAGAAGGTGGATACTTTCCTGAGCCGTGTCACGCTGATGGCTACCGGTGGAACCGGTGCTGTCTATGCCACTACTTCCAATCCTAATATAGCCACTGGCGACGGTATCGCCATGGTCTATCGTGCCAAAGGAACAGTAAAGGATATGGAGTTTGTTCAGTTCCACCCTACAGTGCTGTATAATCCTGCAGAAACACACCCTGCCTATCTTATTACAGAGGCTATGCGTGGTTATGGAGGAATCCTCCGGTTGCCAAACGGTGAGGAATTTATGCAGAAATATGATAAACGTTTGTCTTTGGCTCCGCGTGATATTGTGGCTCGTGCCATAGACCGTGAAATGAAGATTCATGGTATTAATCATGTCTGTCTGGATGTGACTCATAAGGATCCTGAGGAGACTAAGCATCATTTCCCTAACATCTATGCAAAATGCAAGAGTATTGGAATTGATATTACAAAGGATTATATCCCTGTTTGTCCTAGTGCTCATTATATGTGTGGTGGTATCAAGGTGGACCTGAATGGCGAGAGTTCCATCCATCGTCTCTATGCAGTGGGCGAGTGCTCTTGTACCGGTCTTCACGGTGGAAACCGTTTAGCCAGCAATTCCTTGATTGAGGCTGTGGTCTATGCCAAGTCTGCAGCAGAGCACTGTATCCAAGTGATTGATAACTATAAGTTCAATGATGAGATTCCTGAGTGGAATGACGAAGGCACGATGACCAATGAGGAAAACGTGCTTATTGAACAGGATAAGCGTGAGGTGGGTCAGGTGATGTCGAACTATGTAGGTATTGTGCGGAGTGATCTTCGTCTGCATCGTGCATGGAAGCGTTTGGACCTGCTTTATGAAGAGACAGAAGAACTCTTTAAGCGTGTGAAGCCAACCAAGGACATCTGCGAGCTACGTAATATGATTAATGTGGGTTACCTCATTACTCGCCAGGCTATAGAGCGTAAGGAAAGTCGTGGATTGCATTATACGATAGACTATCCTAAGCATGCTTATGACCAGAAATGATTCTTGTTTTTGACGAATAATACATTACAGAAATGATAAAGGAGAAATGGAAAGAATTGGGTTATGTGAATGAACCCATTCCCGAAGGTATAGACATCAAGGCTGAAATCCGTCGGATGTGTAAGGAGAAAAACGCAGTTATCATGGCGCATTATTACACGGAAGGAGAAGTTCAGGATCTGGCTGATTTTGTGGGTGACAGTCTGGCATTGGCTCAGAAGGCTGCTACTACCGATGCAGATATTATAGTGATGTGTGGCGTACATTTCATGGGTGAGACCAACAAGATACTCTGTCCCGACAAAACGGTGCTTGTTCCCGACTTGAATGCGTCATGTTCTTTAGCTGAGAGTTGCCCGGCCGAAGAATTTAAAAATTTTGTAAAAGCTCATCCGGGTCATATAGTGGTGAGTTATGTGAACACTACTGCAGCAACCAAGGCCGTTACCGACGTGGTTGTTACAAGCTCTAATGCCCGTCAGATAGTTGAGTCTTTTCCTAAGGACACTCCAATGATTTTCGGTCCTGATGAAAACTTGGGTGGCTATATTAATAGCTTGACGGGGAGGAACATGGTGTTATGGCATGGTGCCTGCCACGTGCATGAACGTTTTTCTGTAGAAAAGATTCTAGAACTGAAGGCTGACTATCCAAAAGCTAAGATTTTGGCCCATCCAGAATGTAAGGGTGCCGTATTGAAATTAGCCGATAAAGTAGGGAGCACGGCAGCTCTGCTGAAGTTCGCCCTTTCCGACGAAGCTGAAGAGTTCATCGTTGCTACCGAAAGTGGGATTTTGCATGAGATGCAGAAAGGCGCTCCAAACAAGGTGTTCATCCCAGCTCCTCCAAATGACAGCACTTGCGCTTGTAATGAGTGTAATTTTATGAAACTTATAAATTTACAGAAGCTTTACAACTGTCTGAAATACGAGTGGCCTACCATAGAGGTGGACCCAAAGGTGGCGAAGAAGGCTGTCCGTCCTATCAACAAGATGCTGGAGATTTCCAAAAAATTGGGTCTTTAAGTAATAGGTTTAATCCATAAAAGTAAGAAAATATGTTATCTGTAGACGAACTTAATGATAAACTGATAGATTTGGCTTTCAGTGAGGATATTGGTGATGGAGACCACACCACGCTTTGTTGTATCCCTGCAGATGCCATGGGTGAAAGTAAACTGCTTATTAAGGAAGAAGGTATTTTTGCAGGTGTGGAAATAGCCAAGAAAGTATTCCACCGCTTTGACCCTGAGTTGCAGGTAGAAGTCTATATTCAGGATGGTGCACATGTCATGCCAGGTGACATTGTCATGAGCGTAAAGGGCCGTGAGCAGAGCTTGCTTCAGACAGAGCGTTTAATGCTGAATATCTTACAGCGTATGAGTGGTATTGCAACCATGACGCACAAATATCAGCAAGCCCTGATAGATGCAGGCACTAAGACCCGTGTGCTGGATACACGTAAGACAACCCCAGGAATGCGTATGCTTGAAAAAGAAGCTGTGAAAATTGGTGGTGGTATGAATCACCGTATCGGCTTGTTTGACATGATTCTGCTGAAGGATAATCATATTGATTTCTGTGGTGGAGTACATAATGCTATTTCCAGGGCAAAGCAGTATTGCAAGGACAAGGGCAAGGACTTGAAAATAGAATGTGAAGTCCGTGACTTCAAGGAACTTGAACAAGCCTTGAATGAGGGTTGTGACCGTATTATGTTCGATAATTTTACACCAGAGGAAACCCGTAAGGCCGTAGAAATCGTTGGCGGACGTTGTGAAACGGAATCCAGTGGTGGTATTACATACGATACGATGATTCCTTACGCTAAGGCTGGTGTCGATTTTATTTCCTTTGGAGCATTGACCCACAGCGTAAAAGGCTTGGATATGAGTTTTAAGGCTGCCGGTAGTGATAAACTTAAGATTAAGTAAATAAAAAAGGCTCAGATTTCTGAGCCTTTTTTCATGTCTTATAAAGAATTGTTCTGTTCCAGATATCCCAAGATGCCATTGCCTGCAACAGAAGCATTTCCATCCCATTTTTTGTCTTGGCACCATATTGTGCCCCTTTTTGAAGAAATAGAGTTTCTTCTGGGTTGTAAATCAGGTCGTAGAGCAAGTGCCTGGAAGTTAGAGCTTCGTAAGGTAGCTCGGGGCATTCGTTCACATGTGGGTACATTCCACTTGGTGTACAATTCACAATCACGGTATATTCTTCTAGGAGTTCAGGTGTAATCTCTGCATAAGTAATACTGGATTCAGAAGGGCGTCGTGACACTCCTTTTACTTCCAAGTTCAACTTTGTTTCCAGACCATATCGTACAGCCTTTGACGCACCTCCTGTACAGCCTAAAATCAGTGCTTTCTGATGGTGTGGTTCCAGTAGAGGCTGGATACTCTGTACAAAGCCAATCACATCTGAATTGAATCCTTTAAGATGCACTTTCTTTCCATTCCGTCCAATACGGATTACATTCACTGCACCGATAGCCTTGGCTTCATCAGAAAGCTCGTTTAAGTAAGGGATAATAAGTTGCTTATATGGAATTGTCACATTCAAGCCGCAGAGCTCAGGATTCTCCAAGATGACCTCTTTAGCAAAACGGATATCAGGTATCTCAAAATTCACATATTCAGCATTGATTTTTTCGTCCTGAAACTTTCTGTTGAAAAAATCTCGTGAAAAGGAGTGTCCTAAAGGGTAGCCTAGTAAGCCGTATTTTTTCATAGTGGATTATTTTATGGCAACGTAGCAAGTACAGATTCCAAATGTAAGGCGCTTCCACCATACTTGGCTAAAGCCTGCCTTTTTGAGGATTATTTCCATGGTTTCAGCCTGTGGAAAGGCCTCCATGGAAGATGGAAGATAGGTGTAGGCACTGTCGTCGTGAGAGATAAGACGGCCGATGAAAGGCATGACTACATGTGCATAAATCCAGAATAGTTGTTTCATCGGGAAATGTACAGGAACGCTTAATTCCAGCAGTACAAGGGGATGGTCCGGACGAAGTACACGCTGCATTTCAAGTAGGCCGTTGTCTAAATGGGCAAAGTTGCGTGCACCGAAGGCCACTGTGACGGCATCTATACTGTTGTCTTTAAACGATAATCCTTTGCAGCAGTCTTCGTTTTGGAAGGTGATATAGTCTTGTAGTCCTTTTTTCGCTATTTTATCCCGGGCAATTGACATCATCCCCTCGGAGATGTCGATGCCGATTATTTGGTTGGGATGAAGCGTGTTGAAGGCTTGTATGGCAAAATCTCCTGTACCGGTGGCTATATCCAATATGGATTTTGGCTGGAAAGATTTTAACTTGTTAATAGCATAGCGTCTCCACCAACGGTCAATGCCCAAGGAGAGCGTATGATTGAGCCTGTCATACGTATGTGAGATTTTGTCAAACATACGTGTGACTTGCTCAGTCTTGTCTTGTTCTGGATTGTACGGCTTGATGTCTTCCTGCTTGTAGCCCATTATTTGGATGTCAGGTATGCCGTTACGTTCTTTTCTATGCGGTCCTGAAGTTCGTCAGCGTTGACAGCCTTGAATTCTTCACCAGTAATGTGTTCGTAAAGTTCAATGTAACGCTGAGAGATGCTCTCCACGATTTCGTCGGTCATTTCAGGAACTTGCTGGCCGGCTTTTCCTTGGAAGCCATTGTCCATAAGCCATTCACGGACGAATTCTTTTGAAAGTTGCTTCTGAGGTAGTCCGGCATCAAACTTTTCTTGATATCCGTCAGCGTAAAAATAACGTGAAGAGTCTGGAGTGTGGATTTCATCCATGAGGTAGATTTCTCCATTGTGTTTGCCGAACTCATATTTCGTATCCACTAGGATCAAACCTCTCTTTGCTGCTATTTCTGTACCTCTTGCGAAGAGTGCCAATGTGTATTTCTCAAGGAGTTCGTATTCCTCAGGGGTAGCCAGGCCTTTGGCCAAGATTTCTTCTTTTGAGATATCAGCATCGTGTTCGCCAATCTCAGCTTTAGTAGTAGGAGTGATGATTGGGGTAGGGAATTTCTGGTTTTCTTTCATTCCGTCAGGAAGCTTGACGCCACAGATTTCCCGTATGCCGCTTTTATAAGCACGCCATGCGCTTCCGCAAAGGTAGCCACGTACAATCATTTCTACAGGAAAGCCCTCACACAGTACACCTGCAGTTACCATAGGGTCAGGTGTGGACAGTTTCCAGTTAGGGCAGATGTCTGTAGTGGCATCCAGGAATTTGGCTGCTATCTGATTGAGAATCTGACCTTTGAAAGGGATGCCTTTTGGCAGGATTACGTCAAATGCAGAGATACGGTCAGTCGCTACCATGACCAGCAGCTCATCGTTAATGTTATACACGTCGCGGACTTTTCCGTGATATACACTTTTCTGACCTGGAAAATTATATTCGGTCGCTGTTAATGCTTTCATGTTTGTATATTGTTAGTTGTTAGAATCATTTTTATGTGCTGCATCCCTTAGGGCGTCTTTTTCACTGCGCATGGCATCGCGTTGTGACTTGCGGACTTCATCAAATTTCTCGTAGGCTTCTACAATGCTGGTAACCAGTTTGTGTCGCACAATATCACTTTTGTCCAGCATGATAAAGCTGATGCCTTTCACGTCTTTCAGGATGTGCATGGCCTCTACCAGGCCTGAGCGTTGGCTGGAAGGAAGGTCTATTTGTGTCATGTCGCCTGTGACAATCATCTTCGTGTTCATGCCCATACGAGTCAAAAACATTTTTATCTGTTGGCTGGTCGTATTCTGGGCTTCGTCTAAAATAACCACGGCATCATTGAGGGTACGTCCGCGCATAAATGCCAGGGGAGCGATTTGGATGACATTGGTTTCCATGTATTCCTTCAGTTTGACAGCTGGTATCATGTCCTGCAATGCATCGTAAAGCGGTTGCAGATAGGGGTCAATCTTATCCCTCATGTCACCAGGCAGGAATCCTAGTTTTTCACCAGCTTCCACAGCAGGGCGGCTAAGGATGATTTTCTTTATTTCCTTGTTTTTCAAGGCTCTTACGGCTAAGGCAATGGCAGTATATGTCTTTCCGGAACCTGCCGGTCCTACCGCAAAGATCATGTCGCTGCTAGTAAAGGCCTGCACCATTCTTTTTTGGTTGGTACTGCGTGGCAAGATAGGACGACCGCTAATGCTGAAAAGGATCACGTCACCGTTTTCATCTGGCTGATTGGAAGGGTGCCCGTTGACGAAGCCAAGGATTACTTCTTCAGTCAAGGAATTATACTTCTCACAGTGCTTTTCCAGTTTTTGGATGGTTTCTTCAAAATGAGCCAGTTCTTCCTCGTCGCCCATAGCTCGTATGACATTGCCTCTAGCCACAATCCGTAGTTTAGGGTATAAGGCTTTAATCATCTGAATGTGAACATTGTTCACTCCATAAAAAGCAGCGGGATCTACGTCCTCCAGAACGATATGTTTTTCTATCATCAAAATCTATTTCTTCTTAATTTGCTGCAAAAATAATGAATTTATTTTATTCTTATCCCCAATTGCCTTATCTTTGTACACGTAATAAAGAAAAATAATGAAGCTAGAAGATATAAAGAAACTTTTCACTAAGGAAGGGTTTCTCCAGTGGGTAAGGGAGTTGAATGGTCAACAGCGTTTTATAGCCTGTTTCTTGATTGCAGTCTTGGTACTGGGATTGGTGCGTCTGGCCTTCGATCCGGGTCACCAGAAGTATGAAACTGTTGTAGAGAATTCTTCTGATATGGTTGCCAAGGCAAATGTAAAAGATGAAGTAGTGGAGGCCGCACCAGCAGAGGAGGTAGATACAAAAGAAACGGGTTCTACCCGTATGGGCGACCGTCAATGGCCCTATTTTGTCAATCAGCCAATCAAAAGCTATGTACACGACAAGGATTTCGGTGATGGAAATGAATTGCAGCTTACTGCAGCCAGAAAGAATGGTATAGACGTTGCTATTCCAACCCGTGAGGAAGCACAAAAACTGGTCGATCAAGGGAAGTTGGTTTGGGTAGGAGGCAGCCCATTGTTCTATTTGGATGATTTACATCATTCCATGCCATATTTGGTACCCAAGGCTTACCGGCTGTTGAACCGTATTGGCATAAATTTCATAGACTCCTTGCAGAGCAAGGGAGTTCCTCCTCATAAGATTATTGTAACCTCTGTACTTCGTTCCAATGAGGACGTAAGTCGTCTGAAGCGTCAGAATGGCAATGCCGTTTCTGAATCAGCACATGTTTTTGCCACTACATTTGACATCAGCTATACCAAGTATGATGAAATGGCAGATGACCCCATGAAGGTACATGATGCAAATCGTGAGATTACGATGAAGCGTGCCCTGGGTGAGGTGCTGCGTGATTTACGCTATGAGGGACGTTGTTTTGTGAAATACGAAGTAAAGCAAGGTTGTTTTCATATTACGGTAAGGTAAGAAATGCGCTATTTCATTGAATTGGCTTATGATGGCTCTGCCTATCACGGATGGCAGGTTCAACCCAATGACATCAGCGTTCAAGAAGTGCTTGCCGGGTGTCTGAGTACCTTATTGGGTAAAGATACCGAGATTGTGGGTGCAGGACGTACTGATGCGGGGGTTAATGCCCGTTTGATGGTTGCTCATTTTGATGTGGGAAACGAGATAGATGCTGATTATCTTACTGATAAATTAAACAGGATGCTTCCATCCGACATCTGTATCTATCGGATACGTCCTGTGAGCGACGATGCCCATGCACGCTTTTCTGCTACCTATCGGACCTATCATTATTATGTACATCATAAGAAAAATCCATTCAATCGCAGCTATAGTTACCGTGTCCCAGGAAAAGAATTGGATTTTGAACTGATGAATCGGGCGGCAGCCATTCTCTTTGAATATACGGATTTTACCAGTTTCAGTAAACTTCATACCGATGTGAAGACGAATGACTGTCACATTATGCAGGCTGAGTGGGTTAATCTGAAGGAAGATGAATGGATGTTTGTGATTCAAGCCAACCGTTTTTTGCGGAATATGGTACGGGCTATCGTAGGCACGCTAGTGGAGGTAGGTCGTGGAAAGCTCACACTTGATGGCTTTCGTCGTATCATTGAACAAAAAGACAGATGCAGCGCAGGAATGTCTATGCCTGGAAATGCTTTGTCTTTAGTTGACATAGGCTATCCCAGTGATATTTATAAATAAGGACTATGTGGCTCACGTTTGCATTTATTTCAGCATTTCTGTTGGGATTTTACGATGTGTGTAAGAAAAAATCACTTCGTAACAATGCCGTCATACCAGTCCTGTGGTTGAATACACTGATCTGCTCACTTATTTTCCTGCCATTCATCCTTCTTACAGCTACAGGTCATATCTCGCAAGAAAGCCTTTTTTACACTCCCACACATGGATGGGCCGTGCAGAAGTATATCTTGCTTAAGTCGTGTATAGTACTTAGTTCCTGGATTTTTGGATATTTTGGCATTAAGCATCTACCCATTACCATTGTAGGGCCAATCAATGCCACTCGTCCGGTGATGTCGCTTGTGGGTGCACTGCTTATCTTTGGAGAACGACTGAATTTGTGTCAGTGGATTGGTGTGCTTCTGGCCATCGTCTCTATTTATTTTCTCTCCAGGAATGGTAAGAAGGAGGGCATAGACTTCAAGCGTGACAAGTGGGTCTTTTTTGTGGTGCTGTCTGCCTTGCTGGGTGCCTTGAGTGGTCTGTATGATAAATACTTGATGGCTCCGATGGAGAACGGTGGAGTGGGATTGCCGCGTATGGAGGTCCAGTCGTGGTACAACCTTTATCAGTTTGTGCTGATGCTGTTTGTGTTGTTGTTCCTCTGGTATCCCAATCATAAACGAACCACCCCGTTTCATTGGAGTTGGTATATCATCTTCATTTCCATCTTCCTTTCCGCAGCAGATTTTGTCTATTTCTACTCGTTGAGTCTGGATGGAGCCATGATAGCCGTCGTGTCCATGGCCCGGCGCAGTAGTGTAGTGGTCTCCTTTTTGGTAGGAGCCATGGTGTTCCATGAGAAGAACCTTAAGCGTAAAGCCCTTGATTTGGCATTGGTACTGCTAGGTATGTTCTTCTTGTGGCTGGGAACCTCTTAGATATTCGAAAAATAAATTTTAATGATATGAAAAGAACGCTTTTCTTTTTCTTGCTTTGTGTATTGCAATTCCAGGCTGAGGCGCAGACCATGCGTGAGGTATTCATAGCCATGCCCGATAGCATAGAGCCGCTTCTCAGCAAGAATAATCGTATGGATATGATTGACTTCATGGACAATCACATGCAAGCCAGGGTTACCAATCGCCTGGATGAGCAGAGCATTATGGATACGCTGACTGCAGATTATGTCAAGATAACCCTCTCTAGCAGTGCAGTCATGGAAATGAAGCTTTATGATAAGGGAAAGAAGAAGGTATTGCTACTTGTGCATACCGCAGGCGCTCCTGCCAAAGGAAGTGAGCTGTGTTTCTATACTCCAGACTGGAAACCACTCAAGGCACAGTTTGGACTCCCTTCTTTCCGTTCCTATGAGGCAAGTCCCCGTGAATCACTCACTGATGAGCAGATAGGGCTATTGGAAGGGTTAGCCGACATGGAACTGGTGGAAATGACACTTTCCCCGTCGGATAATATACTGACTTTTACCCCGAGTATAGGTGTCTTGAATAAGGAAGACCAGGAAAAAGTGAAACCGCTGGTCAAGAGCATAACCATGGAGCTGCGATAATGAAAAGATTTCTGTATAGTTTGTGCTTTGTCGTATGTTCTTTCCTGCAAGGAGCGTATGGCACATGCCTTGCTCAAGTGAAAGAGCTAAGTCATTTGCCGTACACCGTGGAAAAAGGCATGGATAATAGCTACTATAAGTATACCATTGCCACAGGGAAGATGTACTTCAAAAAAGTCTCCCCCAAAACTTATTATGACATTTATAATACTCAGTCTCCTTATTTGAATCTTCCTACCAACTATCAGAATGCAGATGAGTATTTGCCGCTGGTGACTATCAATGAGGTCTGCTCATACGCCATAATGGATGAATTGAAGAAATACGCCACCAGCAAGGATTCCAGTATCTGCCTCACCATATCCATAACCAAGAAAGGGAGGATAGATGACGTGAGTTTCCTTTATGCAGAAGACGCTTTTAAGGATCTTCCGATAAAGGTATTGGAGCAGTTGGAGGTTTACATGAAAACCTATAGCCGGTGTTCCTACAAGACAAATGGGGTATTGAAAGGTGCCAATTGGTTCTGTCGTTCCTTGGTAGTCAATCCTTCCGATCCGTTGGAAACCTATACAAATTATACATTCTAACATAAAAAATAAGAGCGACTCCTAAGGAATCGCTCTTATTTTATCTCATGAAAAGAGAAAATTACTTGTTCTTACGAGCAGCACCGTAGCGGTTGAAGAATTTATCAACACGTCCTGCAGTGTCTACCAACTTAGCCTTACCAGTATAGAAAGGGTGTGAAGATGAAGAGATTTCCATCTTGTAAAGAGGATAAGTCTGACCCTCGAATTCGATAGTCTCAGAAGTCTTGCAAGTAGATTTTGACAAGAACATATCACCGTTACTCATATCCTTAAATACTACTGGGCGGTAGTTAGTTGGATGAAGATCCTTTTTCATAATTTGTTAATTTTATAAAGTTTATATTGCTGGTAACACAATATAGTGTAATGGGCTATATTATTTCGGGGTGCAAAGTTAGTGTAAATCTCCAATCATCCAAAATATTTGTATGTTTTTTTTGCCGAATTAAACACTTTTGTTAACTTTGCAACTAGAAAAAAAGCAACAAATTGTTTTATTAATTAATAAAAAGTTAAAAATGACTAACTACAAAGAATTAGGCTTGGTAAACACTCGCGAGATGTTTAAGAGAGCCGTAGCTGGTGGCTACGCTATCCCTGCTTTCAATTTCAACACATTGGAGCAGATGCAGGCAATCATTCAGGCAGCAGTTGAGACTAAGTCTCCTGTTATTATGCAGGTTTCCAAGGGCGCTCGTAACTATGCAAATGGTACTATCTTGCGCTACATGGCTCAGGGTGCTGTAGAGTACGCAAAGGAGCTTGGCTGCGAACATCCAGAAATCGTTCTTCACCTTGACCATGGAGATACTTTTGAGCTTTGCAAGGATTGTATCGACAATGGTTTCTCTTCTGTCATGATTGATGGTTCTTCTCTTCCTTATGAGGATAACATCGCACTGACCAAGAAGGTTGTTGACTATGCACATCAGCATGATGTAACCGTAGAGGCAGAGCTTGGTGTATTGGCAGGTGTAGAGGATGAGGTTGTTGCTGAAGAGTCTCACTATACAAAACCAGAAGAGGTAATAGATTTCTCTACTCGTTCAGGTTGTGATTCATTGGCTATCTCTATCGGAACTTCTCATGGTGCTTACAAGTTCAAGCCAGAGCAGTGCACACGTGATCCTAAGACTGGTAAGTTGGTTCCTCCTCCATTGGCATTCGATGTATTGCATGAGATTGAGAAGAAGTTACCAGGATTCCCTATCGTACTTCACGGATCATCTTCAGTTCCACAGGATGAGGTTGATACTATCAACAAGTTTGGTGGTAACTTGCCAGATGCAGTAGGTATTCCAGAGGAGCAGCTGCGTGAGGCTTCTAAGAGTGCTGTCTGCAAGATTAACATCGACTCTGACTCTCGTTTGGCAATGACTGCTGCTATCCGCAAGCACTTTGCTGAGCATCCAGATCACTTCGACCCACGTCAGTATCTGAAACCAGCTCGTGAGAACATGAAGAAGATGTATATCCACAAGATTGTTGATGTATTAGGTTCTGACGGTAAGTTGGCTCAGTGCTAATTAATCTGATATGGTAAAAAAAGAGAGAGTGTTTTTGCACTCTCTCTTTTTTTGTATCTTGTAACTTTATTCATCTATGCTTTTTACACCACCGGTCTGGTCGTAGAAGACAACCTTGGTGTCGGTCCGTTTGTTGAATAACACAGAGGAAAGGGTTTCTACATTTCCGAACTGACCGAATGCCACTTCTGCATTGACCAATGGCTGCTGTTCACTGAAAATCTCAACTTTCGCCTTACTTGGGACATTGTATTGAATACCATCCAGGCGGATAGCCTTTTTACGTACATCCAGCCCTTCTACAGGAGCAGGGACGGTGTGTTGGTCTTTGATGGATATGAATACAGGATAGCCAGCCAGGTCATCAGTGTCAACTACGCCCAGACGACGTGAAAAACGGAAAAGCACCTCTTTGTCCATGTCGCCCGTCGGGTCCACATAGAATGTATAGGTTTTTGTCTCTGACAGTGTGTAGCCAAGGAACAGTTGGGCCAAAGCATTTTCCTGCTCATTGAGGTTGTTTATCATAATCTCCATCTGCTTGCCGTCGGTAGGCATATAGTCTGCCTGGCCACGGTTGAGCAGGTTCTTGCTCTCCCGGATGGAATAAATCTCCTGAGCGCAGAGCTGGGCTGTCTTGGCATTGGAGCCGGCCATGAGTATTTCCTCGGTCATGTACTGCCGGGAGTCCAGCTTCCGTCCGCTCTTTTCCGTGGTATAGCCTTCAAATGGAGTTGTCTGTTGTGGCTCTGCGTTAATGGCAAGGAGCATTCCGTCATCACTTAATTTAACCATTGGGGCAATCGTCTTGTCCTTCAGTTTCAAGGTGTAGACTTTGGTGGTGTCTGGTTTGCCGAAGACATCCATATGGATTTCTTTGATTGTCCAGGTTTCGCTAGGCTCTATGGCTACATCCTTTACCCGGAGGTAACGTTCTGCATATTTGGCATATTCCCCAGGCGTATAGCGATTCACCTCTACCAGAAGGTCTACCCGGAGAGCAGTTCTAGGTAGAATATAAGTAACGCCTTCAGCATTGACGCCCGGTTTGTATGGCGTGATCTCTGTCTGTGCTGTTGCCTGTAGCGTGCAGCACATCAATGCTGCAAAAAGAATTTTCTTCATACGTTTAAATACCTTTTAATTTCTTAAATGCTTTTGGCAGATAATCTATTAAGTCGTGTGCCGTAAGGCTTTCTTCTGTCAAATCCTGGGCAGCCAAATCGCCTGCGAGTCCATGGATGTAGACACCCAGCCTGGCTGCATTCTCTTGTGAGTATCCCTGGGTCAGCAGTCCCAGGATGATTCCGGTGAGCACGTCGCCGCTTCCTGCAGTGGCCATGCCTGGATTTCCGCTCGGATTAAAATAGACATTGCCTTCCGGAGTGACAATAGCTGTCCATGCCCCTTTTAATACGATGTAGAACTGTTGGCTGTTTGCCATATTGATGGCTTTGGCCAGACGTTCATAGCAACTGTTGCTATTGCCTGCCAGCCTGTCCATCTCTTTGGGGTGTGGAGTAAGGATGGCAAGCGTAGGAACCTGCTGAATCCAGCTCCGATGATCACCCAGGATATTCAGTGCGTCGGCATCAATGACGATAGGGCACTGGGTGCGTCTGGTTTCTTCAATCATAGCCACAGCCGTGTCCTTCATGGTGCCTAGTCCGGGGCCTATACCCACAGCCTGGAACGCTTCAGTAGGGCAGGGATGGACGAAACGGTAGTCGTCCGAATCATGATGTATGATGGCTTCTGGAACCGCTATTTGCAGAATGTCATTGTTCCGTTTTGGGGTATGCACGGTGATTTTTCCCAGTCCTGTCCGAAGAGCTGCCTTGGTGGCAAGGATAGCTGCCCCTGCCATACCATAGCTTCCTGCAACCAAAAGTGCGTGGCCCATGGATCCTTTGTGGGCAAATTTATCCCGTTTCTTCAACAACTTTTGAATGTCCTCGATATTGTTTATGAAATAGGTAGCCGGTGCCTTGTCAATGCCCTCAGGATGCAGCCCGATGTCTAGCACCTGATATTCTCCGATGTATTGCTGAGTGTCCTGGAAGAAAAAGGCCAGTTTCGGCATATGCAAGGTGAGGGTAAGGTCTGCCCGGATGATGTGCGAGGATATGTTGAACGAATTGTCCTCACAAAACAGTCCCGACGGAACATCCAGCGAAACTACAGAGGCAGGAGAGGCATTGATGTATTTTACCACGGCTGCAAATCCGCCATTCAGGGGACGGCTTAATCCGGAACCGAAGAGACCATCCACCACTAGCATGTTTTCTGTAAGCTCTGGAGGATCAAACTGAGAGGTAATCTCATTGAATATCAGTTTCTTGCTTTTCCTTATTCTGTCCCGGTTTGCCATGCAGTCCTCCGACAGCTTGTCGGTGGTGTTAAAAAGGAAGACTTCAACTGCATAGTCGTAATCAGCCAGCATACGTGCGACGGCAAGCGCATCGCCCCCGTTGTTGCCTGGACCTGCAAATACTTTCACCGGATGGTTCTTGTCCCACCTCTCCATAATGGCTTGCGTGAGGGCTTTAGAAGCTCTCTCCATAAGGTCTAAGGAAGAAATGGGTTCATGTTCTATGGTATAGCGGTCAAGGTCCTTGATTTGTATGCTCGTTAACACTTTCATAGTGCAAAGATAGGAAATTAGCGTGTATAAAGGACGATTTTAATGAAATATTATGTATATTTGCAATGTTTTTTCTGATATTAGTGCCATGGAAACAATCCACGTTAAAGACCTTACATTCTCTATTTCTATCCCAGAAGTACAGATCTTGGAGCGGGTGAGTCGGGTTGCCGAACATCTGACTCGTGATTTAGAGGGAAAGAACCCCTTGTTTCTGTGTGTGTTGAACGGTGCATTTATGTTTGCATCCGATCTCATGAAGCGTGTCAACATACCTGCTGAAATCTGTTTTGTGAAATACTCTTCCTATCAAGGAACGCAGACTACAGGAAAAGTAAATGAAATCATCGGGTTGAACCAGGATATTGCAGGCCGTGTGATAGTCATCGTGGAGGACATCATAGACTCAGGCTTTACCATGCAACACTTGTTGACCGACTTGAAAAAAATGAATCCGGCAGAAGTGCATATCTGCAGCCTGCTCATGAAGCCGGGGAACTTGCAGGTGCCACTGAATGTGGAGTATTGCGCCATGGAGATTCCCAATGATTTTATCTTGGGCTATGGCCTGGATTATGATGGGTATGGAAGAAATCTTCCAGATATCTATACCGTAGTTGAAAAGTAATTTTTATTTAGATAACAATGAAGAATATCGTAATTTTCGGTGCTCCAGGCTCTGGCAAGGGTACTCAGAGCGAACGCATAGTGGCTAAGTATGGCTACGAGCATATCTCTACCGGTGATGTGCTCCGTGAACAGATAAAGGAGGGTACAGGACTGGGCAAGACTGCCAAGTATTATATCGATAATGGTCAGCTTATCCCTGATACATTGATGGTTGACATCCTGGCTAGGACTTATGACGGATTTGGTAAGGTAGATGGTGTCATCTTCGATGGTTTCCCACGCACCATTCCTCAAGCTGAGGCCCTGAAGGCTATGTTGGCCGACCGAGGCACTGATGTGGCTGTCATGTTGGATTTAGAGGTTCCAGAAGATGAGCTGATGGCTCGTTTGATTAACCGTGGTAAGACTAGTGGTCGTGCCGACGATAACGAAGAAACCATTAAGAAACGTCTAGATGTCTATCATTCACAAACTTCTCCATTAATAGAGTGGTACAAGGCTGATGGCAAATATCACCACATCAATGGCTTGGGCGATATGGAAAAGATTTTCAGTGATATTTGTGTGGTAATAGACAACGCAAAAAGTATCTAAGAGAAAGAGTATGGCTGAATCAAATTTTGTAGACTATGTAAAGATTTACTGCCGTTCAGGAAAGGGCGGCAGGGGTTCTGTGCATATGCACCGTGCCAAATATATGCCCAATGGTGGTCCAGATGGCGGCAACGGAGGTAGAGGAGGCCATGTGATTCTGAGGGGAAACCGGAACTATTGGACACTGCTCCACTTGCGGTACGAGCGACATGTGTTTGCCGGTCATGGCGGCAATGGCAGCAAAGACAAGAGCACCGGAGCCCAAGGTGAGGATAAATACATAGATGTTCCTTGTGGTACCGTGGTCTACAATGCGGAGACCGGTAAATATATCTGCGACATCAAGGAAGACGGACAGGAAGTAATTCTGCTGAAGGGTGGCCGGGGAGGCTTGGGAAACTGGGAATTCCGTACGGCAACCCGTCAGGCTCCGCGGTTTGCACAGCCGGGTGAGCCGATGCAGGAAATGATGGTCATCCTGGAATTGAAGCTGTTGGCAGATGTGGGTCTGGTGGGATTTCCCAATGCAGGTAAGTCCACCTTGCTCTCGGCTGTCTCTAGTGCACGGCCTAAGATTGGCAACTATCCTTTCACTACCTTGGAACCTAGTCTGGGTATTGTCTCCTACCGCGACAATAAATCGTTTGTCATGGCCGACATCCCAGGCATCATAGAGGGTGCCAGCGAAGGAAAGGGCCTGGGGCTTCGTTTCCTCCGTCATATCGAACGTAACTCCCTCTTGCTCTTCATGGTTCCGGGAGATACCGATGACATTAAGCATGAATATGAAGTGCTTCTTCACGAGCTTTCAAACTTTAATCCGGACATGATGAACAAGCAGCGCGTGCTGGCTATCACCAAGGCTGATCTGCTGGACGACGAGCTGGTGGAAATGCTTGAGGAAACACTCCCTGAAGATTTGCCCCATGTCTTTATTTCTGCCGTTACTGGAACAGGTATTCAGCAGATGAAGGATTTGCTTTGGATTGCCATGAACAGCGAAAGCAACAAGCTGCACGATATCCAATCTGAAAAGATTGTTCATAAGGACAAGGACCTCAGTTTCTTGCAGCATGAACTGTCCGATCTGGGTGAAGATGAGGATCTGAAGCATTGGGGTGAAGAGGTTGACGATGACCTTGAACTGGATTGGGATGATGACCAGGATTCAGATTGGGCTGATGAGCCGTCGTCTGACGAGGTAAAGTGGGAAGATGTAGAAGACCTTGAAGATTTTGAATATGAAGATTTAGGAGAAGAGTGATGCTAAAAAGATATGCTATCTCGCCTGATATTATCGCCTTCAGCACAGACCGTGCTGGAGGCGTTAGTATAGGTCCCTATGCCACTTTCAATGTCAATCCTTTCTGTGGTGACGATCCCCAGCATGTGGAGTGGAATAGGCAGCTGCTCTGTGATGAATTAGGGATTCCGGCCGACCATCTCATTATTCCCCATCAGGTGCATGACATTAAAATACGCAGAATAGACAGAACTTTTCTTTCTTCGCATTTAGAGAAACAGGTGAAATCATTGGAAGGAATTGATGCCGTGTACACCACCGAAAAGGGTGTCTGTGTCTGCGTCTCCACTGCAGATTGCATTCCCGTATTGCTGTATCATGCCGGGGCAGGCATTGTGGCAGCCATTCATGCTGGATGGAGAGGCACCTGTGCCCGTATTGTGGCAAGTACTTTTTCTCACCTAAAAAAGACTTTTGGTGTGGAAGGGACTGGCTTTAAAGCCGTCATCTGCCCAGGCATCTCGTTGGAATCCTTTGAGGTAGGCGATGAGGTTTATGAAGCCTTTCAGAAGGAAGGTTTCAAGATGGAAAGCATTGCCCGGAAGTTCCCTGCAGGGACAGGAGAGAAGTGGCATATCGACCTTTGGGAGTGCAACAGAGAGCAGCTGTTGCAGCAAGGCGTGCCCTCTTCTCAGATACAAGTGGCAGGTGTGTGTACCTATAAAAATCCCGACCTGTTCTTTTCTGCACGCAGATTAGGAATCAAGTCGGGACGTATCTTGAATGGAATCATGATGATTCCATAGCGTTCTTATTTACTTTTTTGCTGGCTAGACCGTGAAGCCCTTTTTGCCCGTATATCTGCCTTTTTCTTGGCAGAACCAGAGCCGTGCGAGCCGGTAATATAAGCCTTTTTCTTCGCTTTTGTCTTAAATTTTTCCTTTTGCGGGGTGCCAGGCCCGGAGCCTCTGAAGGTGATTCCTTCAGTCATGGCTTTCTGTATCTCATCTGCAGTGGGCATATCCTCTTTTTATTAATGGTGGAACAGACGAATACCGGTAAATGCCATGGCAATGCCGTACTTGTCGCAAGTCTCAATTACGTTGTCGTCGCGGACACTACCACCGGCTTGTGCAATGAATTCCACTCCACTTTTGTGCGCACGCTCTATATTGTCGCCGAATGGGAAGAATGCATCACTGCCCAGTGCCACACCCTTGTTCAGTGCTAGCCATGCCTTCTTTTCTTCACGAGTAAGTACTTCTGGCTTTTCAGTGAAGAACTGCTGCCACGTGCCATCGGCCAATACATCGTCGTGATCCTCGCTGATGTAGATGTCAATCGTGTTGTCTCTATCGGCACGGCGAATGTTTGCAATAAATGGAAGATTCATTACCTTAGGATGTTGGCGGAGCCACCAGATGTCTGCCTTGTTTCCGGCTAGGCGAGTACAGTGGATTCTGCTTTGCTGACCTGCACCGATTCCGATAGCCTGACCGTCCTTTACATAGCACACGGAATTACTTTGCGTATATTTTAAGGTGATAAGCGCAATGATCAGGTCGCGTTTTGCTTCAGGGGTGAACGTCTTGTTCTGGGTAGGTATATTGGAGAACACCTTCTCGTCGGAGAGGTTTACCTCGTTGCGTCCCTGCTCAAAGGTCACGCCGAAAACCTGCTTACACTCCACAGGATTTGGCTTGTAGCTAGGGTCAATCTTAAGGACACAGTAAGTGCCTTTCCGCTTGTTTCTGAGGATTTCCAATGCCTCAGGAGTATACTCGGGAGCAATGATACCATCGCTCACCTCCCGGTTGATAAGGCGGGCTGTGCTTTCATCACACGTGTCGCTCAGCGCAATAAAGTCGCCGTAGGAAGACATACGGTCGGCACCACGTGCACGCGCATAGGCACATGCAATAGGAGTCAGTGGCAGGGGTGCATCAGCCACCCAGTAAATATGCTTCAGGGTGTCGGACAAGGGGAGTCCCACAGCCGCACCGGCAGGAGATACATGCTTGAAACTAGCTGCAGCAGGCAGACCGGTAGCTGCTTTCAGCTCCTTGACCAGCTGCCATGAGTTCAAAGCATCCAGTAGATTGATGTAGCCAGGACGGCCGTTTAACACTTCGAAGGGCAGTTCGCCTTCATTCATGAAAACACGTGATGGTTTCTGGTTTGGATTGCAACCATACTTTAGTTCAAGTTCTTTCATTATGATGAGTCTATAATTTTTCCGCGAAGATACAGTAAACGTGAAAAATAGACAAATTTATGGGCGAAAATCATTTTTTTTGAAAATAAATGTCTAAAAAATAGGTGGAACTGAGGAATTGTCATACTTTTGCGCAATTTTTAAAAATAGAGGTATATCTAAACCAATTATAATGATATCCAATACACAAATCAGGCAGCTTTCAGAAGTTGCGAAGGTAGGAAATCTGAAGATTTCATCCTTGAATTTGAGTGTTTCTGAATCAGCTCTGAATATGTGTATTATCAGGGCAGAGAAAGAGCTTGGCGTTACTCTTTTCTCTAGAAATAATCATAGCTTGATTATCACCGAAAGTTCAAAATCCGTGTTCGATTTGTTTGAAAGGCTTTTGAATATCTACAAGGAATTAGAGGAAAAGCTTGCTGAAATAAGGAATGGTCATGCTGGACCGTTGAGGCTGGCCATTCAGGATTCGGTGGCTCCTTATATTAGTCCAAAGTTATATCACAATCTCACCAAAGAATCGAATTTGAAGTGCGCTTTCACGCAATGCGATTGCGCGTCATTAGTAAAAAGATTGATAGATGGCGAAGTAGAATTCGGAATCTTGCTGAAAGGAAACAAACCTGCAGGTTTCCGGGAGAAACTGCTGTATGCTGATGAAATGGTGGGATACCTATCTCCATCTTATGCGGAGAAAGGAGGGTTTAATCCACGCCATATTGTTTCTGAAAAAGCGATTATTATGTCGGAGACCCAAAACCATCGAAAAAGTCACCAAATAGATGTAGAAAAATCCCTTTTCGAAGGCTTCAACTACGATAGTTTAATGCGTTATGTGGATTTAATAGAAGGATATACGCTAGTACCAAAAATGCAAATGGCTTATATGAACGAAGAACAACGCACTAGGGTACGTCCCATTTTGGAAACCTGCTATCAAAAGAGGCATGTATGTATAGTTTATCGGAAAAAAAGAGGGCATGAACAGGAATATTTCTTAAATTTGCTCACGGAAACGATAGGTGACATCGTAAAAATACAACAACTAAAAGACGAAAAACTACTATGATGAAGAAATTTTTGCTCCTGTGGGTGGTTTTCATGCAAGCAGTGGTGACCTTTGCATGTACATCCTTTATGGTGTCTGGACGTGTAACACCAGACGGACGCCCCTTGATGTTCAAGAACCGTGATACCGGGAACCAGGATAACCTGATGGTATCCATAAAGGGCGAGAAATACAGATTCATAGGTATAGTCTCCGCTCAGGATGTGGATGCCAAAGAGGTATGGGGCGGTCATAATGAGATGGGATTTGCCGTTATGAATACAGCTGCATACAACCTAAACGGTGATGTAGAGGACGGTGACATGGAGGGTGTTATCATGCGCCGTGCCCTGGAAATATGTGTCACTTTGAAAGATTTTGAGAATTTATTGGATACCTTGCCCAAACCCTTAGGTTCCAATGCTAATTTTGGGGTGATAGATGCCCAAGGAGGCTGTGCTTACTACGAGGTAGGCAATGAAAAATACGTGAAATTCGACGTGAACGACGTGAATGTGGCCCCTTACGGCTATTTGATGCGTACCAACCACGCCATGAGCGGTGAACGCCGGCTGGACAGTGGGGTAGAACGTTACCTGGCCATCAGCTCCTTCATGGGAAAAGTACAGTTTACCGACGAGTTTAATTGGCGTAATCTGCTCACTCAGGTGCCTCGTCATCTTACCCACGGATTGACTCATCTGAACGTCTATGACTACATGCCAGCGGATGAAAAGACACCTACCTACTTCCCATTCCGCGACTTCATTCCTAGATACACCACCTCCTGCGTGCTGATGGTGCAAGGCGTAAAGCCAGGCGAGAACCCCCTTCTCACCGTGTCCTGGACCATAGCTGGTTCCCCGCTGACCACTGTGGCAGTGCCTTTATGCATCCTTCCATCAGGGAAACTTCCTTCGGTAGTAACTAGAGGGAAGAAGGCTGAGACCGCCCCCTTGGTAGCCTGGGGATTTGCGCTGAAAAAGAAGATTTTCCCACTAGACAGGAGCAACGGTCACGACTATATCGATGTAGCAGCCCTGATAAATAAGGCGGGTACAGGCGTTCTGCAGAAGCTTCAGCCCGTAGAGAAAGAACTTCTTGACAGAGGCTCTGCTGTAGTGGAAGCATCCCGCAAGAACAAGAAGTGGACCGATATGGATGCCTATTACGACTGGGTAGATCAGTTTGTTACGGAACAATACCAGAACTTGTTTGATTAATAAAGAGATTGGCTCCCTGAGGGGAGCCTTTTTTGTGGGGAATAATAGAGAAAATGTAAACTCAGTGTTAATTGGGTGTTAACTGTTAACATAGGCAATTAACGCCATAATATATTGAAATTTAGGCATTTATGGCAAAAATGTTAATCGTAATTCAAAAAATGGACCTATTGGTATATATACACTTTTTTCTATTAGGAATATTATTAGATAGTAATTATATATATTTATAGATATAAGAATATAGATATATAAGTATATTGCGCACGCACATATATAAGGTATTATTATAAATTATTTTTTATTCTTTAGAAGAAAGAGAGGAAGTATATACCCATTACATCGTTATTTTGAATTACAGTTAACATTTTTGATGTAATTAGATGATAATTAGCATATTAGGGTGTTAATTCTAGGTATTGGCAATTAACATCCAATTAACATCCAGTTAACATCTAGTTGACCTTTTTCTTCACCTTCCTTTCTACCTATTTTTCCCCTCTCCTTAAGGAGAGATTTTTCTGCCCTTAAGGAAAGCGGTTTTTTGCCTTGGGGTCAGTTCCCCCTGAGGGTCAGGTACCGTGGGGGAAAAGTCCTACAGGAGAACTAAAATTTAAGACTTAACATTTTTCCCCACGGTACCTGACCCCATGGGGAAAGGGAAAGTGGAACAAAATCCGAAACTTTTCACCCTCGTAATCCTCAGTGAATCAGTATGCTAGAGCAAAAATGGTGAACGCCATTTTGCATCTGTCGTCTCTTTCTTTGGAAAACCCTTCCAGAATGTAGTATCTTTGCATCAACGCTGAAAGGAAACTGGAGTGCACGCCAGTAACCTTCCACCTAGTTCTAGAACCAGAGAGAGCAGATAAACAAAATTGTTAACCAGAAAAGAGAGAGGGCAATGAAACCAAAAGGAAACTACACAAGCACCAACAGAAATATGCTGAACACCGATTTCAGCAACCCAAATATTCTTTACCACCCTTGAAGGGCTTTAGGTAGAGATGCAGAAATCGGTGTTCAGTCACTGTAGCTTATTCCCACTCAATAGTTGAAGGTGGCTTAGAGGAGATGTCATAGCAGACGCGATTCACACCTTTCACCTTGTTGATGATTTCGGTGCTGACCTTTGCCATGAAATCGTAAGGCAGATGAGCCCAGTCGGCTGTCATGGCATCGGTGCTGGTCACCGCACGAAGAGCTACCGGATGCTCATAGGTTCGTTCATCGCCCATGACTCCCACACTGCGTACAGAGGAAAGCAAAATGGTGCCGGCCTGCCAAATCTGGTCGTACAGGGATACTTCTATCTCGCCATCTTTCATGTCGGCTGGTACACCGGCTGCCAGAATGCGACGGGCTTCCTCTCCCTTGAGCTTCATCTTGTATTCGCGAAGGCTACGGATGTAAATATCATCGGCATCCTGAAGGATACGAACCTTCTCACGGGTGATGTCTCCCAGGATGCGGACAGCGAGTCCAGGACCAGGGAATGGATGGCGGGTAATAAGATGTTCAGGCATACCCAACTGGCGACCTACCCGGCGTACCTCGTCCTTGAAGAGCCATTTCAGTGGCTCACAAAGGCTCAGACGCATTTCTTCAGGAAGGCCTCCTACATTGTGATGACTCTTGATGACTTTGCCTGTTATGTTCAAACTTTCTATGCGGTCTGGATAGATGGTACCTTGAGCCAGCCATTTAGCATCGGTAATCTTTTTGGCTTCGGCATTGAAGACTTCAATAAAGTCGCGACCAATGATTTTACGTTTTTCCTCTGGGTCGGTAACTCCAGCCAAATCGATCAAAAACTTATCGCTGGCATTAACGCCGATGACGTTCAGGCCCAGAACTTCATAATCGCGCATCACATCTTGGAACTCGTTCTTGCGGAGCATGCCATGATCCACGAAAATACAAGTCAGGTTCTTGCCGATGGCGCGGTTAAGCAGTACGGCACAAACAGAAGAATCTACTCCACCAGACAGGCCCAGAATGACGCGGTCGGTGCCTACCTGCTTCTTTATTTCTGCTACCGTAGTGTCTACAAAGGAAGCTGCGCTCCAGTCTTGGCGGCTACCGCAGATATCTACCACGAAGTTCTTCAGCAGCAAGGAGCCTTGAACGCTGTGGAACACTTCCGGATGGAATTGTACTCCCCACAGCTTTTCACCGTTTGGCGCCTGATAGGCAGCATTCTTTACGGTTGGCGTGCTGGCTATTTCCCTGAACCCTTCGGGAAGGGCTGTGATGGTGTCACCATGGCTCATCCATACTTGACTGTTCTCTGAGAATCCCTTGAAAAGTGGGTTGTCGTGCTCAAAGCTGGTCAGGTTCTGTCGACCGTACTCGCGGCTGCCTGCAGGTTCTACGTTACCACCATAGAGGTAGCTCATGTACTGAGCACCATAGCAGATTCCTAAAATAGGATATTTGCCACGTATATGGGTCAGATCTACCTTGAAGGCTGTTTCATCATAGACAGAAAAAGGACTGCCGCTGAGGATTACGCCAATGACCGAGGGGTCATCATGAGGAAACTTGTTGTAGGGTAAAATCTCACAGAAAGTATCAAGTTCACGAACGCGGCGGCCTATCAGCTGGGTGGTCTGTGAACCGAAGTCTAGGATAATAATTTTCTGTTGCATACGTTTTTTATAAAAAGTGGTGCAAAGATAATGTCTTTTCTTCACACAGCCAATTTTTCAAGCGTTCTGTTGGGCTTCCAGAAACTGTAGTTCTGCTTCCAGCATTTCCAGTTTCGGCATTTGGAGTCCATGCTTTCGTGCCTCTTCCAGCGGACGGGTATACAGGTAGTAGATTTCCATGGGCCTGTGGTAATCGTAATCCAGCTTCATGCTTGGCGAATAAGGCGTCATGTCCAAAGTGTTCTGTATCATTTTGTCGGCAAAGGACATCGGGATGTTGACACCCATTTGCTGGGCTGTATGAATTACTTCCAGCATTTGTTCCTTTATCAGTTTGAAGGTGGAAGGATTCTTTAGCAGAAGGTCTGTGCGGGTGTTCAGTGCCACGGTCATGCCATTGAACGGCATGTTCCAGACTGCTTTCTTCCAACGGGCTTCGTGGTATTCTACCAGGTTGGCATCTACATTTGCCTTTTTGAAATCTCGGATGAGCTGGTTCATTAACTCTTCATTGTGGCAGGAATAATTGCCGATGTTGATATAGCCATAGCATTGATGGTTGATGTGTCCAGGCTCTGTCTTCGCAGAGCAGATGAAGGCCAGGCCTGCTGCCAGTTCCAGGCGTGGGAACATTTTCTGCACATCGGCTTCCAGACCTATTCCGTTCTGGATAAGCACTACCAGGGTGTCTTGGTGCAGAAGGGGAGGCAGAAGCTCAGCGAGCAGGTGATTGTTGACGGATTTCAGGCAGACAAACACTACATCGCAGGTGGGCATGTCTTGGGTGCTGCTATAGGCATTTACATCGGAAAGGTGAAAACTACCATCGCAGGAATCCACTTGTAATCCGTTTTTCTTCACATATTCATAATCCTTATGCAGGAGGAAATGCACCTCTTGTCCGGAATGAGCCAGCTTTGCTCCATAATAACCACCAATGGCACCTGTGCCTATTACTCCATATCTTAACATACAGCTCTTAATTTTTATTGCAAATATACATAAAAACCTGATTGAGCTTCAGTTTTTTGCAAAAATAATTGGTATTCAAGGATTCGTGATGTTTAGTCGAATGGATTTCGTATTTAGTCGAAAACGTCAAGGTGTGTTTTTGCTTGGTTGGAATGATTGTATTATATTTGCAGAGAAAAAAAAGTAAAACCAGATGGCACAGCATTATAAACTAAGGACTTCGTGGGGGCAGTTTGCACTGCTTGCCTTTGTGATTTGGCTGATGTTCTTTATTCCTTTTTTGGGGCATATGGCCACAGGGAAAGGTGTGGAGCAGGCATTTTACTCCTTGAAATATGTGACTCCCCTTTATTTTCTGTGGATAGGGACTTTCTGCCTGAACTACTTTTGGCTGGTTCCCCGTTATTTCCTCCGGAAAAAGTATATGGTATTTTGGCTTCTTCAGATTCTGTTCTACTGGATGCTGAATATGGGTGCGGGCCAGTTGGCTTTTTACCTTTATGAAATTTCCGACAATGCCGCCATTTTTGGTAGGCATGAAGCTCCGAAAGAGTTCTTCGTCTTGTACCATTTGATCAACCTGCTGCTTATAATCCTGATTACGGTGGCAGCCATTTCTCTTAGGACTACCCAGCTGAACAAACTGTTGCAGGATGAAAAGGCCCAGATAGAAAAAGAACGCACGGAGGGCGAGTTGGAGCGTCTGAAGGGGCAGTTGAACCCCCACTTCCTTTTTAATACGCTGAACAACATCTCCTCATTGGCCGCCTTTGATCCTGATGCTACGCAAACGGCTATTGCCCGCTTGAGCGATATGCTTCGTTATGTGCTCTATGAGACTTCGGATGCCAGAGTTCCTCTGCAGAAAGATCTGGACTTCATTCAGAACTACATCGACCTGATGAACATCCGTTACGAGGATACGCTGCACCTGGATGTGGACCTGAAGACTTCTCATCCGGAGTATCAGATTCCGCCGATGCTTTTCATTTCCCTGCTGGAAAATGCGTTCAAGTACGGTGCCAGCAGTCTGCATGAATGTAGGTTGCAGGCCAAGCTGGAGGAGCAGATAGATAAGGATGGCAGATTGGAGGGGCTGACGTTCACCGTGAGGAACACTCAGCTTACCGATGAGGAGATGCGCAACAAGGAGAAAGGTGGTGTGGGCCTCCAGAATTTGGAAAAGCGGCTATGCTTGCTCTATCCCGACCAGCACCAGCTTACTTGTGAGGAGACCGGTGATGGTTACTATGTGGCTAAACTTGAATTGAAAACAATATGAGACTGAATTGTGTGATAGTGGATGATGAGCCGTTGGCCATCAAACTGATGAAGAGTTTTGTAGAACGCACTCCCTTCCTAGACTTGAAGGGGACATTCCTTAATCCAATGGATGCGCTGGCGTTTATTGATGAAACTATAAATTTGGTTTTTATGGACATCAACATGCCTGGTATAACAGGCTTGGAATTATCTAAGCTCATCCGTCCTCAGACTAAGATTATTTTCACTACAGCCTATAAGGAATATGCTTTTGAAAGTTATGAGGTGCAGGCTATTGATTATCTCTTGAAGCCTATAAGCTATCCTAAATTCCTTTCTGCTGTGACCCGGGCAAAGGAATACTTTGAGCAGATAGAGGCTGCCAAGGGGGCTTCTGCTTCATCAGCAGCTGCTGCACAGGCAGATGGCTCCGTGGACCCCAATGCCGAATATATTTTCGTGAAATGTGAGTATAAGCAAGTTCGTGTAGACCTGGATCAGATTCTGTTCATCAGTGGTCTGAAGGACTATGTTCGTATTCATTTGAAGAATCAGCCACGTCCTTTAATCGCATTGACCACGATGAAAGGAATAGAGGAAAAATTGCCGGTGAACCGTTTCTGCCGTGTCCATCGCTCTTATATTGTAGCCATGGACAAGATAGAGAGTGTGGAGCGTAATGTGATTACCATTGCCGGTGAAGCTATCCCAGTTTCAGAAGCTAATCAGGATAAGTTTTATTCTTTGTTGAAATGAGAAAAGTTATTGGAATAGGAGAGAGTGTACTTGACATCGTACTTAAGAACAATGAGCCTAAGTCGGCTAATCCTGGTGGCTCGGCGTTCAATGCCATCATCTCTCTGGGGCGCTGTGGCCTGCCTTGTTGTTTCCTGACAGAAATGGGGGATGACCATGTCGCTACCCTGACCATGGATTTCATGGAAAGGAATGGGGTTGATTCCCATTTTGTGACTCAAATTCCAAATACCAAAAGCAAGGTGTCTCTGGCTTTCCTCAATGAACAAAATGAAGCCAGTTACCAGTTTTACAGGGATCCTGAGCCAGAGAATCTAGTATATAACCAGCCGGATATTTGCCCTGATGATTTGGTACTTATCAGTTCATTCTATGCTGTTAATCCTGCTATTCGTTATAGAGTTCAGCCGTTTTTGAAGAAAGCTCATGATGCAGGAGCCATTATCTATTATGATGTGAACTTCAGGATGAACCATGCAAGTTCCATTCCGGCTGTGCTGGCCAGTGTACAGGAAAATTTTTCTTTGGCTGGAATAGTGAGGGGGTCAGTGGATGATTTCAAGGTGCTTTATGGAATTACAGATGCTGACGAAATCTATGCGAAATATGTCTCTCCCTACTGCAAGATACTGATTCTGACCAATGGAGCCAATCCTGTACGTATATATACCCCTGATGTCTGTTTGTTTTTTGATGTAGAGCAAATGAAGACTTTGAGTACGATTGGGGCAGGTGACAACTATAATGCAGGTGTATTGTATTATTTGTATAAAAATCAAATAGTGGGGCAGGACTTGCTGAAGCTGGAAAAGGACCTATGGTATGAACTACAGAAAGAAGCGGAAAGCTTTGCAACCAATGTCTGCCAAAGCATAGAAAATTATGTGTCAATAGACTTTGGCAAAAGAAAAATCCTATAGAAATAGTAAAGCGCCAACCCTTTTTGAGGGTTGGCGCTTTTAAATTGTTATTCTTCAATTATTTCTGCTGATTTTTCATCAGGTCACGAATTTCAGTCAATAATTTTTCTTCTGCACTTGGCTCTGGATCTGGAGCAGGAGCTTCTTCCTCTTCTTTCTTCCTTAATTCGGACATTTTAGCTATACCCTTGACAATAAAGAAGATACACAGTGCAACAATCAAGAAGTCAATGACATTCTGGAGGAATGCGCCATAATTCCATGTTACAGCTTCTTGCACTACTTCTTCGCCTTGAACGACAGCATCCTTCAGGACTACTTTAAGGTCAGATACACTATGGCCACCTAACAATAAGCCTACAAATGGCATGATCAGGTCTGCTACTACAGAACTGACAATCTTACCGAATGCACCGCCGATGATAACACCGACTGCCATGTCTACCACATTGCCTTTCATGGCAAATGCTTTAAAATCATTTATAAATCCCATTTTTTTTAAAATTTAAGTTAGACTAATATTTGCTACAAATATAAGAATTTTTTTATATATCTCCATACGAAGACAAAAAAAACACTTTTTTTACTAGCTATTGCAAAAAAAATAAATCGTTTAATTCCTTATTATAAAATATTTCAGTAAATTTGTACCGAAAATTAGTGGCTATGTTATATAGTACCTGGTTTGTAATAATAATAAACATTTTATTAACACATAAAAACTTTTTAATCAATGACAAAAGTAGCTATTAACGGTTTTGGCCGTATTGGTCGTCTCGCATTCCGTCAGATGTTTGAAGCTGAAGGTTATGAGGTTGTTGCAATCAATGACTTGACTTCTCCAAAGATGCTTGCACATCTTCTGAAGTATGATACTGCTCAGGGTGGTTTCGCTGGCAAGTATGGTGAAGGTAAGCACACTGTATCTTTCAAGGATGCTGTTCTTGCTGAGGATGGTAAGACTGTTGTAACTCCAGGTTCTATCACTGTAGACGGTAAGGAGATTACTATTTATGCTAAGCCAAACGCTGCTGAACTTCCTTGGGGCGAGCTTGGTGTAGACGTAGTTCTTGAGTGCACAGGTTTCTATACCTCTAAGGCTAAGGCTTCTGCTCACATCACTGCTGGTGCTAAGAAGGTTGTTATCTCTGCTCCTGCTGGTAACGATCTGCCTACTATCGTTTACAATGTAAACCACAAGACTCTGACTCCTGCTGATACTATCATCTCTGCAGCATCTTGTACTACTAACTGCTTGGCTCCTATGGCTGCAGCTCTGAATGCATATGCTCCTATCCAGTCTGGTATCATGTCTACAATCCATGCTTATACTGGTGACCAGATGATTCTTGACGGTCCTCAGCGTAAGGGTGACCTTCGTCGTTCACGTGCAGGTGCTCAGAACATCGTTCCTAACTCAACTGGTGCTGCTAAGGCTATCGGTTTGGTTATCCCAGAATTGAACGGTAAGTTGATCGGTTCTGCTCAGCGTGTTCCTACTCCTACTGGTTCTACTACTATTCTTATCGCTGTTGTTAAGAAGGCTGGTGTAACTGTTGAGGGTATCAACGAGGCTATGAAGGCTGCTGTTACTGAGAGCTATGGTTACAACGAGGATCAGATCGTTTCTTCTGATATCATCGGTATGAAGTACGGTTCTCTCTTCGACGCTACTCAGACTATGGTTAGCAAGATCGATGATGAAACTTATCAGGTACAGGTTGTTAGCTGGTATGACAATGAGAACAGCTACACTTCTCAGATGGTTCGTACTATCAAGTATCTTGCAGAGCTGAAGTAATCTGACACTGCTTACAGATATTAGTAAAAATAAAAAGGTACTTCCTTTGGAGGTACCTTTTTATTTTGCTATTTTTGCAGTATGAATTACGATTTGATTACCATTCTAGGGCCTACGGCAAGTGGAAAAACGGATTTGGCTGCCCACTTGGCTTATGACCTTCATACGGAAATCATCAGTGCTGACAGCAGGCAGATCTATAGAGGTATGGATCTGGGTACAGGGAAAGATCTGGAAGATTATGTAGTGAAAGGTCGGCAGATTCCCTATCACCTTATAGATATTTGCGATGCGGGATTTAAATACAACCTGTTTATGTATCAGCAGGATTTCCTGAAGGCGTACCTGGATATGAGAAATCGTAATCTGATGCCTATATTGTGTGGAGGAACGGGACTTTACATCGAATCAGTACTGAAAGGCTATCGTATGATTCCTGTACCTGAGAATCCGGAGTTGCGGGCTAGTCTGGAAGGCAAGTCGTTGGATGAATTGGCAGCGATTCTCTCTGGCTATAAGACTCTCCATAATTCTACAGATGTGGATACGCCGAAACGAGCTATCCGGGCCATTGAAATAGGGGAGTACTATAGAAGGCATCCTGTCAAGGAGCGGGAGTTCCCGGAGATTCATCCGCTTATTGTGGGGGTGAATATTGACCGTAATCTGCGTCGTGAAAAAATCACGAATCGCTTAAAGCAACGGTTGGATAATGGTATGCTTGATGAAATCAGGCGGCTGTTGGATTCGGGTATTCATCCGGACGACTTGATTTATTATGGTCTGGAATACAAATACCTAACCATGTATGTGATAGGAAAGTTGTCCTATGAAGAGATGTTCAATCAACTGGAAATTGCAATTCATCAGTTCGCAAAAAGGCAGATGACCTGGTTCCGTGGGATGGAACGTCGGGGCTTCGTCATACATTGGATAGAAGCAACACTTCCTATGGAAGAGAAAGTGGGAAGGATTAAAGAATTATTAAACCAATAGTGATGGCAGACAATAAAGATCGTTGGGGTGTCTTGTTCATACCAAAGCCTGGGGTACGTAGGACTCACAAGCGTTGGGAGCAGATTCGTGCATATCTGGACGAAAAGAAAGTCTCATACGATGTGCTTCAGTCCGAGGGTGTGAAATCTTCTTCTATTTTCCGTTTAGCCAAGATGCTTATAGAAAATGGATATAGGACTATAGTGGTAGTGGGAGGAGACTTGGCCATCAATGCAGTGGTTAATGGTATCATGTCATATCCTAATCTGATAGATGAAATCCGTTTAGGCATTATACCGAATGGTTTTGGAAATAATTTTGCTCATTTTTGGGGATTGCATGAAAGCAATTATAAGGATGCGATAGATAATCTGATTCGAGGCCGTATCCGAAAAGTTGATGTGGGCGAATGTACTTATTCAAAGGAAAATGTCTACCATAAACGATATTTCATAAATGCGGTGAATATAGGTCTGAGTGCTAGTATAGTGGGTATTACAGAAGAGGCCCGTCGTTTTATCGGAGTGAAGTTCCTGACTCATTTGGCTACTTCTTTTCTGATGGTTTTCGAACGGAAATTCTACAAGTTGGAGAGTACTATAAATTACGAAGAAGTAAATGGCTCGGTGATGTCGGTTTGCATTGGCAGCTGTTCAGGATATGGTCAGACGCCCAATGCGGTGCCTTATAATGGAATGCTTGATGTTTCCATCATTTATCAGCCGCATGGCATAAAGCAGTTGGCCTATGGGCTTTGGCTACTATTTACAGGTAAGTTCTTGAGCTATAAGAAGGTAACTCCGTATAGAACACATGAGGCCGACATCAGTTCGGCAGAGCATGCCCGTGTCAGTGTAGATGGTAGAATGATAAAGGGCGGAGCTCCTTTGAAGGTTAAGGTGTTCCAGGAAAAACTGAATTTGATTATTCCTTCCCGTCCTAACCTTCCTGGCTGATTTTCTTTAATTTCTCTTCGTCGATTATCTTAATTTTACGGCCATCGATAGCCAGGACTTTTTCATTGGCAAAGGAAGAAAGGGTTCGTATGGCATTTGAGGTGGTCATGTTGGAAAGGTTGGCCATGTCTTCGCGAGAAAGATATATGCTCAATGTGGCACCGTCGGCTTCCACTCCATAAGATTCTTTCAATAATAAGATGGATTCTGCCAGTCGGGCAGGAATACGCTTTTGGGTCAGACTTACCGTTCGTGCGTCTGCCATGCATAGGTTTATTGAAAGCTGTTTGATGAAGAAGACTGCAAGTTCGTTGTTCTCACTAATCAGTTTTCGGATGATGTCAAGAGGAATGTGACAAATTACCGTAGGTTCTAGCGCTACAGATGAGGTGATGAGATTTGTACCGGAGAAATAGGCATGATATCCAAAGTATTCTACGGGCTTGTAGACACGGATAATCTGGTTCCTGCCACCCACGCCTTCTATTGATACTTTTACTTTCCCTTTCAGCAGACAAGAAAGGATAGAAGGCTTTTCTCCTTCTTTATATATGTATTCGTTTTTCTTGTATTGTTTCAATGTGAGGTTTTTCTCCAGTAACCTTCGTTGCTCTGCATTGAGGGGTTGCCACATGTCCACAATTTTCTCAATAATTTCATTGCGTGAGATGTTTTTTCTTGCCATGGTCTGTAAAAGCAGATTAATTGATACTTTGCAAAAATAGAAATAAAAATCTATTTAAAAAATGATTTCTTCATTTTTATTTTCTTCAGTCTGTATTGCTGTGTCTTTTGTTTCAGACTGCAATGATTCGTCTGGAACAGTCTGATAGTTTGTCTCTTGACTAGCATCAGCCTCTGTCTGTCGTATTTCTGGAGATTCTATATCCTCATCATTTTCGTCTGCGAAAGGATCGGGTTTTTGTGGCCCTTCTTTGCGGTAGAACCAGGCAAGCAGTATACCTGACAGGGCACCATCTAAATGCCCTTCCCAGGACGTTGTGTCATCGGCAAACCAGGGAAACATATTCCAAACCATACTTCCATAGAGGAAAACCACTAAAAGCGAAAGGGCAATCAAAGGTACGTGCTTACGAAGGATTCCACTGAAAAACAAAAAGAAGGCTAGTGAATAAATCAGTCCACTTGCACCTATATGCCATCCCGGCTTACCTATTATCCAGGTCAGCAAACCGCCTATCAGCCACGCCATGATGAAAACAGTGGAGGCGAAGTCTTTGTAAAAATAATACAGTCCCCACATAAGTGCAAAAAGAGGGACGGTATTGTGGAACAGATGTCTCCATCCAGAGTGAATCAACGGATGTGCAAAAATTCCGAATAACCCATCCTTATGCAGTGGATGTATACCTAGGTGTGTAAAATCCCAATCCATACCCCATTGAAGCGTTTGCATGCAATAAAGAATGAACAGGAAGAAGGCCGGAAAGACCATTGCCAGATACATATGATTCTTATTCTCGCTTTCCATTGCATTGTTTAAAACAACTGCAATGCTAGTAATTTTTGGTCGAAAAATGAAATTTACCTCATATAATTTTTCAGTTTAGATAAAAATGTGTAATTTTGAAAACAATGTTTTAAAACCTTTGTAAATATTAAATAACCTATAAATAAACGCTATGAGCTATTTACGATTTGACAAAACCGTAATGACCAACTTGGAAGAGTCGCTCCCTAGAGAAGTGCTTCGTACAAATAGATCTGGTGCTTATTCAAGTTCTACAATCACTGATTGTAATACAAGAAAGTATCATGGCTTGTTGGTGATTCCGGTTCCCGAATTGGATGATGAAAATCATGTCTTGCTCTCTTCTCTAGATGTGACAGTCTTGCAGCATGGTGTGCCGTTTAATTTGGGATTGCACAAGTATCAGGGCAATAACTTCAGCCCTAACGGACATAAATACATCCGTGAGTTTGATTGTGAGAAAGTACCTACAACGATTTATCGTGTAGGTGGTGTCATTCTGAAGAAAGAGATTCTTTTTGTTCACCATGAGACTCGTTTGCTGCTGCGTTATACACTTGTTGATGCGCATTCGGCAACTACTTTGCGTTTCCGTCCTTATCTGGCTTTCCGCAGTGTTAGGCAGTTCACTCATGAGAATGGTGTTGCCAGCCAAGATTACCAGTTGGTGGACAATGGTATTAAAACTCGCATGTATGAGGGTTATCCTGATTTGTACATGCAGTTGAGCAAGAAGAATGAATTTCATTTTGAGCCCGACTGGTACCGTAACATTGAATATCCGAAAGAGCAGGAGCGTGGTTATGACACTCTAGAGGACTTGTATGTTCCTGGTTACTTCGAGTGCCCTATAAAGAAGGGTGAGAGCATCGTGTTCTCTGCCAGTATCTCTGAGATGAAGTCCAACCAGCTTAAACGGATGTGTGAGTCTGCCATTGAGTCTCGTACTCCACGTAATTCTATTAAGCATTGTCTGGTAAATGCAGCTCACCAGTTCTATAACCTGCAACATGGTGAGGAATATATTCTGGCAGGTTATCCATGGTTTAAGGCTCGTGCACGTGACACGTTCATTTCTCTGCCGGGCTTGACTTTGGCAGTAGGTGAGATAGATGAGTTCCATACGATTATGAATACATGCATAAAGGCTATCGATGACTTTATTGACGGAAAGCCTATAAGCGTGAAAATTTCAGAAATGGAGCATCCCGATATTCTTCTTTGGGCCATGTGGACTATACAACAGTATGGTAAATATGTGAACTATGAAGACTGCGTGAAGCGTTATGGAACTTTGGTGGAAAAGATTATGGAATTCTTGCGGAATAATAAGCATCCAAATCTTACGGTTCATGAAAATGGACTGGTCTATACCAATGGACGGGATAAGGCTGTCACTTGGATGAATTCCTCTTCTTATGGACGCCCAATTGTTCCACGTTCAGGATATGTGGTTGAAATTAATTCACTTTGGTATAATGCTTTGTTGTTCTCAGCTGAACTCCTGGAAGCCTCAAAAATAAAAGAGGGAAAGGAAATGGCCGAAAAACTTCGTTCAGAGGCTGAGTTATGTGCAGCTTCTTTCCACGATGTTTTCGTCAATGAATATGGTTATCTGCTAGATTATGTGGATGGTGCCATCAAGGATTGGAGTGTTCGTCCAAATATGATCTTCGCAGCAGCACTGGATTATTCACCGTTGACAAAACCTGAAAAAAAGAAAGTGCTGGATTATTGTACTAAAGAGTTGTTGACTCCAAGAGGATTACGTACATTAAGCCCTAAGAGCAGTGGATATAATCCTATGTATACAGGTCCTCAGTCTCAGCGCGATTATGCATATCATATGGGTACAGCCTGGCCATGGTTGGAGGGCTTCTATCTAGAGGCTTATCTGAAACTGTATCAGCGCAGCGGACTTTCATTCATAGACAGGCAGTTGGTTGGCTTTGAGGATGAGATGAAGCTCAACTGTATTTCCACTCTTCCAGAAATGTTTGATGGTAATCCACCATTCCGTGGAAGAGGTGCTATGTCATTTGCAATGAATGTGGCTGAAATCTTACGTATTTATATGTTGCTTAGAAAATATAAGGAGGAACTTGTATGAAAGTATTAATGTTTGGATGGGAGTTCCCACCTAAAATCTTTGGTGGCTTGGCAGTTGCTTCTTATGGTATAACTAAGGGCTTAAGTGCTCAAGGTGATGTGGAGACTACTTTCTGCCTGCCACATCCAAGTGGAGAGGAGGAGAATTTCCTGAATATAATAGGCATGAATCAGGTGCCTATAGTTTACCGTGATCATGGCTATGATTATGTGAAGAGCCGTTTGGAAACAATGTCTCCAGAAGCATATTATAACTTCCGTAATCATATTTATGCTGATTTCTCTTACATGCCTGTCAATGACTTGGGCTGTCTGCATTTTGACATGGGTTATGGACCAAATCTGAATGAAGAGATAAACAATTTCTCCATTGTAGCTGGTGTCGTAGCTCGCTCGGAAAATTTCGACATTATCCATGCACACGATTGGTTGACCTATCCAGCTGGTGTACATGCGAAAATGGTAAGTGGAAAACCTCTTTGTATCCATGTACATGCTACAGATTATGACCGTAGCCGTGGTAATGTGAATCCTACTGTATATAGTATTGAACGTAATGGTATGGATCATGCAGATTGCATCATGTGTGTATCTGAATTGACCCGTCGTACCGTTATTGAAAAATATGGTCAGGATCCACGGAAGTGTATTGCAATGCATAATGCAGTATATCCATTGTCACAGGAATACCTGGACATTCCACGTCCACGTCATGATAAGGAAAAAGTTGTTACTTTCTTGGGACGTATTACCATGCAGAAAGGTCCTGAATACTTCGTTGAGGCTGCAGCTATGGTATTACAGCGTACTCGCAATATCCGTTTCTGCATGGCAGGTAGTGGCGATATGATGAATGCCATGATCAGTCTTGCAGCAGAAAGAGGTATAGCAGATCGTTTCCACTTCCCTGGGTTCCAACGCGGAAAACAGGTTTATGAGTGTTATAAGAATAGTGATGTATTTGTCATGCCTTCGGTTTCTGAACCATTCGGTATTGCTCCGTTGGAGGCAATGCAGTGTGGCACCCCATCTATTATCTCTAAGCAAAGTGGTTGTGGTGAGATTTTGGACAAGGTGATAAAAGTAGACTATTGGGATATCCATGCTATGGCAGATGCTATCTATTCTATTTGCACGAATCAGTCTCTTTATGAGTATCTGAGAGACGAGGGTATCAAGGAAGTGAATGGAATTACATGGGAAAAGGTAGGCTTGCGTATCCGTAAGGCTTATGACAGACTTCTTGGAAAATAACAAAATTAAGATTATTCAAATATGAAAACAATTTGTTTATATTTTGAGATTCATCAGATTATACATTTGAAACGTTATCGTTTCTTTGATATAGGTCGTGATCATTATTATTATGATGACTATGAGAATGAGCGTAGCATCACTGATATAGCAGAGAGAAGCTATATTCCTGCACTGGATACTTTGTTGGCTATGACAAAGGAATATGGTAAGTATTTTAAGGTTGCTTTCTCATTGTCGGGTGTAGGTTTAGAGCAGTTGGAAATGTATGCTCCGGCTGTAATAGAGAAACTGCAAGAGTTGAATGCTACAGGCTGCGTGGAATTTTTAGCTGAGCCTTATTCACATGGCTTGTCTTCCTTGGCTAATGAAGAGAGTTTTAAGGAAGATGTTAAGCGCATGCAAAAGAAGATCAAGGAGATGTTTGGTAAAGAACCGAAGGTTTTCCGTAATTCAAGCTTGATTTATTCTGATGAAATTGGTGCACAGGTAGCTGCTATGGGCTTTAAGGGAATGCTGACAGAGGGCGCTAAGCACGTATTAGGCTGGAAGTCTCCTCATTACCTTTATAGCTGCAGTTTGAATCCAAACCTGAAGCTGTTGCTTCGCGACTATACCTTATCTGACGATATTTCATTGCGTTTCAATAATTCAGCTTGGGATGAATATCCATTGTTTGCAGATGTATATGTAGATAAGATTGCAAAGCTTCCAGAGGAAGAACAGATAGTGAATATCTTCATGGAGTTGAGTGCTCTGGGTATTTATCAACCACTGTCATCAAATATCTTGGAATTCTTGAAGGCTATTCCTGCTTGTGCTAAAGCTAAGAATATTACTTTCTCCACTCCTTCAGAAATAGTCAAGAACTATAAGTCTGCTGCAAATTTGGACGTTCCTTATCCAATGTCTTGGACAGACGAGGAGAGAGATGTTTCTTCATGGTTGGGTAATGTCATGCAGCGTGAGGCATTCAATAAGTTGTATAGTGTGGCTGACCGTGTACGTATCTGTACGGATCTTCGTATTAAGCAAGACTGGGATTATCTGCAGGCTAGCAATAATTTCCGTTTCATGACTACAAAACCTATGAGTGTTGGCATGAATCGTGGAATTTATGATGGCCCATATGATGCATTTACAAATTATATGAATATCTTGGGTGACTTCATTAGCCGTGTCAATAGCTTATATCCAGTAGATATGGATAATGAGGAGCTGAATTCCCTGTTGACTACAATTAAGAATCAAGATGAGGAGTTGGCATTGAAACAGAAGGAAGTAACCCGTTTGCAGGCGAAGGTAAAGAAACTAGAGACAGCTTCTGGCCCAAAAGCTAAAGCAACTCCCAAGAAGACTCCAGTGAAAAAACCTGTAGTTAAGGCTGTAGTTGTGGAGCAGATTGATGCAGTAGAGGTAAAGAAGTTTGAACCAGGGGTACTTGCTGCACCTGCTATGAAGACGGCTGTAGCAAAAGCTGGTGCATTGAAGAAGCCAGTATCAAGGAAAAAGTCAGTTCCAGAGGAAAACGCTTAAGTCTGTATAAAAAAAGAAGGGAGGTTTCTTAGAGGCCTCCCTTCTTTTTTATATTTATAAGAATATGATTAATATCTAATTCTTGAATTTACTGTAAATAATCTGCAGCTTTACTCCATTTTTCTTTAACCTTGCACTTGTCAGACTTAAATCATGGTTAACTCCAACCACAGTATTTGAGGATGAAGAACTTGAAGAACCGTAGTAGTAATAGCTATAATAATAACTTGAGGTGTTTGATGAACCAGTACTATACACAGGTGCAACAGGTATTAGTACGACCTTGTTCCAATTTGGATTCTCAATTTCCCAGTTAGGGTTATGAGCTATGCCATCTTGGTGCGCCTTACGCATGTTGGATATCAAATGGGCTATATTATCGAACGAATAATTATTGTTTGACGTGCTGAAGGTTGACATATATGTAGTTTGGTCATCTGGAACCTCATTGTTCTCAAAGAAAGAATACATTCTGTCTTTAGGGACCATGAGCAGATAGCTAGGTGCCGGAAGATTATAATCCGCACCTGTATTCTCTGCGCTATACCTGTCGAAGATCAACTTTGCAGAGTTAATGGTGTCATTTATAGATATCTCTGAAATAGGGAGGGCGACTTCAGTGAACAAACTGCTTGGAGTCTTTAAATAAGTAGCATCTTTGTCGTTCAACAACTTTTCCAGATTGTATTTCTTGATGGAAGTTGCCTGAATGACTTCTTCAGTAGCTGCAAAGGTTGTTGTACCAGTTGCCAAAGAGTCTAGTCTGCCAGTAGAACTCTTTGCAAAGTATTTAAAGCGAATATTTAATTGACCTACGTAAATATCCATCATTACACCATCACCTTTTTCAAACTTTACGTAATACCCAGGATTGACATGCTCATTGAATACTTTACCATTTGCAAAGTATTCAGGATTAGCCTTATATTGAGCTAACATCTTGTTTCCTATCTCATTAGGCAATTTTACACGGATGTTTCTGCGACTATCACTAGAGTATCGGGCAGAGTCAGACAATGTTCTGTCGCTTATTGTGAAAGTTTTTGTTGCTATAGGAGTAGCACTTAAGTCATAATATTCTGAAGGATCTATGTCTGTGTAATATGACTGTGAATTACTCATTACCTTATTTAAAGGATAAATACTTATTCTGCATGGTGCTAGAGAGTCACCCACAAAGTTTTCGAAATAAAGTCGAATGTATGTGTCCAGACATGTGTTATTTTGGATACTGTCAGGGAACTCGAAATTCTGACCGCAGTTTAATTGCATCAGGAAATCGCTATGGACTGTAGTTCCGGTTTCTGGGTCTGTATAGTTTCCTAAATGACTGGTGCTTGTTCTGGCTAAGACTGAGTCGGCTACTATAGTAGCGAGAGAAACATCAAATGTCTCACTGCTTATTGAAACCAAATCAGAATCAGGCACAAGGTCTATGCCTAATGTTGATGTAGATTCATCACATGCACACAATAGGAAGAATGTGCATAAAGCAAACCATAAGCTTTTAATTTTCATGGGGTAAATTATTCTTCGTTCTTGTCAGAGCAGAAAACTTGGTTGTAGAAATCATTGCATCTCGTTGGGAACTCCTCAGCATCAGTAGGATAAGGCATAACCAATTTGCCGGAATCATTTATGATAGCTTTAGTGCTTTCAGAAATATCCGGTGAGCCCATGATTATTCCATCTGAGTTGTCTATGGCAATGTGCAAAAGATCATCGTAATGATATTGCTCCTTTTTGTTCTTTTCTAAAATTCCTGAATCTAAGTTCTTGTGATAAAGACTATTTATGAAACCTGAACCTATGGAGGCTTTCAGTTCGTAAGAATGTGCCAGATAAATCACTTTGCTGTCACGGAACGAAGGTTCCTCTTTGTAAAGGGTTTTAATATAGAATGGTACAAGTGCACCCATCCACCCCTGACATACAATAACATCAGGACACCAACGAAGTTTCTTAACAGTTTCAAGGACTCCGCGAGCATAGAAGACGGCTCGCTCACCATTGTCTGGGTATTCATTCCCATCCTTATCATAAGCCATAAGTCTTTTCATAAAATAATCTTCATTATCAATGAAATAGACTTGCATACGAGATGCTTGCATAGAAGCTACTTTTATAATTAGAGGGTGATCTGTGTCATTTATGATTAGATTCATACCTGACAGACGGATAACTTCGTGTAATTGGTTCCTACGCTCATTCACATGTCCCCATTTAGGCATGAAAATACGAACTTCCATTCCGTTTTCTTGAGCGGCTACTGGAAGTTTTTTGCCATAGATGGAAACTTCACTTTCTTCTACATAAGGAATAATCTCCTGAGTGATGAATAATATTTTTTTTGCCTCCATTTTAAATACCTTAAGTATCTATATCTCGTAATCAGTTGCAAAGATAGTAAAAATTCAGCATATATTCTCCATTATTTTGATTTTGGAACAATTCATTAGCATTTATTTGGGAAAATTTGGTTTAATAATAAAAAAAAGCCGCAGTTTAAGCTGCGGCTTTCAAGTAATTATATTTATATGAGTCTATTAGTGCTCACAAAGTTCTGTCAAGATACCTTGAGTTGATTTTGGATGCAAGAATGCAATATTCAAGTTTTCTGCACCTTTACGAGGAGCCTTGTCTATCAAACGAATGCCTGCACCTTCTACTTCAGCCAAAGCATTGGCAACACCATCTTCAATGCAGAAAGCCAAGTGGTGGATACCTGGACCTTTTTTCTCCAGATACTTAGCAATTGTACTTTCAGGAGATGTAGGTTCAAGTAATTCTAACTTAACGTCACCAACTTTGATGAAAGCTGTTCTTACTTTCTGATCTTCAACAGTTTCGATGTTATAGCACTTCAAGCCTAATACTTGCTCATAATAAGGCAATGCTTCTTCAATGCTTTCTACAGCAATACCTAAATGTTCAATGTGAGAAATTTTCATAATTACGTTGTTTAATGTTCAAAAGATAGACAAAGTTACTAACTTTTGAATAAATAATGAAAAGAAAAAGGGAAAAACTATTATCTTTGTGAATAAATTAAAAAATAACACTATGGATTTCAGAAATTTGATACGAAAGCGTAGAAGTATCAGAAAGTTTACTGATAAGCAAATCTCTCAAGACGATGTTGTGGAATTAATGAAGGCAGCTCTTTTGTCTCCATCTTCTATGGGCAAGCAGGCATGGGAGTTTGTTGTCATAGAAGACAAGGAAACACTTGGGAAATTAGCGAAATGTAAGGACCATGGTTCAGAACTGCTAAGTGGGGCTGCCCTTGCAGTGGCAGTTTTGGGTGATAGCTCTATCAGTGATGTCTGGATAGAAGATGCGTCTATTGCTGCAATTATGATTCAGTTACAGGCCGAGGAGCTTGGTTTAGGCTCATGTTGGGTGCAAGTCAGGAATCGCTATAAGGATAATGAAATCCCTGCCAATAATATAGTCCAGGATGTTTTGAATATACCAGAGCATCTGCAATGTGTCTGTATTATAGCTATAGGCCATAAAGGCTTGAATGTTAATCCGAAGGATGAAAATAGTTTACCATGGGAGAAATTGCATATTGGGTCATATAAAGCGGAAGAGTGATGATAAACTATGACTTGTCTTTAATAAAGGCTATTATATTTGATATAGATGGTGTCTTAAGTGCAGAAACCATTTCGATGAATGCTGAGGGCGAACCTCTTCGTAGCATAAATATTAAGGATGGATATGCCATTCAACTAGCCGTAAAAATGGGTCTTCACATTGCTATTTTGTCTGGTGCACAGACTGAATCTGTCAGGCGGAGATATGAAGGACTGGGTGTTCCAGATATTTACCTTAAATCAGCCGTTAAAATAAAGGTTTATGATGAGTTTTTGGCTAAGTATGGATTATCGGATGAAAATGTCATCTATGTAGGTGATGATATTCCTGATTATGAGGTCATGTCTCGTTGTGGATGCCCTTGTTGTCCAGCAGATGCAGCTCCAGAAATCAAGGGTATTAGTACTTATGTCTCTCACAAAAATGGGGGCTATGGCTGTGGAAGGGATATCATAGAACAGGTGCTGCGTGCCCAGGGGAAATGGATGAAAGACAAAAAGGCATTTGGATGGTAATTTCTGTGTATTATGTTAGACAATCTGAAAAAATACCATATTATTCTGGCATCCAATTCTCCAAGAAGAAAAGAGTTACTTGCAGGATTGGGGCTGGAATATGAGGTAAAGACACTGAAGGACATTGATGAAACTTATCCAACCGATTTAAAAGGTATGGAAATACCCAAATATATCTCTTACCAGAAAGCAAAGGCTTATTTGCCTTTGATTCAGGAGGACACGCTTATTATTACTGCTGACACAATAGTCTATCTGGATGGAAAAGTTTTCGGTAAACCGCATGATGCTGAGGATGCAAAGATGATGTTGAAGAACCTTTCTGGCAGGACGCACGAGGTTATTACAGGGGTAACTTTAATGACTAAGGAATATCACAAAAGCTTTGCTGTGACAAGTAGGGTTACTTTTGATTACCTGAAAAAAGATGAAATAGAATATTATGTCCAGAACTTTAGGCCTTTTGACAAGGCTGGTGCCTATGGCATCCAAGAATGGATTGGATTCATTGGAGTCAAATCTTTGAAAGGCAGTTATTTTAATGTAATGGGATTACCTGTACAGCGGTTATATAAAGAATTAAAGAAACTCTAGTCGAAGATAGGCAATTTCCCCCAAAGGAAAGCACCCATGATGAAGAGCAGTGTCATTCCGATAATAGCAAAGATACAAGCTACAATGCCTGCAAACACACACCAAGTGGTCCATTTCCGTGCTTCATTAGCGTAATGACGGGCTAACTCAGAATCTCCTTTTTTTTGGTATTCTTGTACTTTTAATGCCTTTATGATGGCAATGACTCCAAATGGAACTCCCAATAGACAAATTTGGAACATTGGAATATAAGCTAATATGGCACAGACTCCTGTTGCAGCTATAGATTCGGTGAGCCAGTTCTTAAGAAGTTTGAAACGAGGAGGGTCGGGCGGCATTTGCTTGATTATATTTTGCAGTTCTTCCACTTCACTAGCTTTTTTCCAACCTTCCATTCCTTCGTGCCAAACCAAGACATCTGCGGTAATGTATTTCTTTGCGAGTTCCTCTACGGTATAGGGACCTTTTCGTTCGTCATTTAAAAGTACAAAATAATCCATATCGTTAAAATATGATGCAAAATTACGATATTTTGTGGATAAACAAAAAACTCCCACCTTATAATCAAAGGTAGGAGCTTGTATTATATTTTTGGCTGTTTACATCCAGAATCTGTTTCCGCCAGTCAAGGCATAAACCTCTGATGCTTTATCAAAGTACCACTTTGCAGCACGTTTCATTTCTTTTCTTCCAGTTTCAATGAGTTTCATAACATATATTTTAGAATGTGTATTTTATTATCATAACAATTAATTACTTCAAATTTGAAGTGTTGTTCAACATCACGTAACCCCAGATCATTGGATCCATGTTACTCATTTTCTTAAATACTTTAGTTACCTTTTTCATTTTACTAATCTCCATTTATTTAGTTAGTACTATAGCTCCTTTTCCCTTAAGTTATCCTATTTCTCGTTATTTGTTTGGAGCTCTTTCTTTGTTTTCTCGGTGCAAAGATATGGTGTTTTTTGTGGAAATTGTATTGTTTAACATAATTGTGTGCGAAAACAGCCCGTTTTCATGATTTATATCAAGAATAAAGGGATATAATAGGAGGTTAGAAATAAGATTCTACCTCATGTGGGGGAAATATAGTATATTTTATATAATTAATAAGGTATAGGCGAGAATCTGTAGGATTTAGTCCACTCAATAAATGATTGTGATGTTTATGAAAGCATTCTTCTTTTGTATTAATGAATGACAGGAACTATAAGTATGTTTAATAGTATATTGTATAAAAGAAGAACCTTTAGACCTATAGTTTTACGTGCGATGGTATATGAGCATGATAGTTATGCTTTATTAGAATATCAAGTGGCTAACTCGAATTGCCCAATTGGCTAATTAGGTTTGCCTGAAAGGGCAACTCGAGTTATCCGACTGGTTCATAACAGTTATCTGGTTTGTACGGTTATCTTGGAAAGGATATAATAAACAGAGAGCCCAAGCATTGGGCTCTCTCTATTTATCTGTCGTTGTCAGAATGATAAATTGGCTATTTCAGGATTATGATCTGAAATAAATCCCCATTCAGTCTTAGGTTCTTGTGGAATCCAAGAGCGGTGAACCTTAATGGAAGGAGTTACAAAAATAAAATCTATTATCTGCTTATCCTGTTCTGGTACTTTACCCCAACCATGCCAAGTGTAATTTATTCCTTCCACTTTTTCAGCTGTCTTATGTGAATCATATAGAACGAACTCATTGGTTGTAATGGTCTGGTAAGCTTCTTCCTGGTCTGAAATATTAAAGTCTCCGGTAAGAACTGCGGGTTGGTCACCAACAATCTCCTTAATCTTGTCAATAATCATCAAGGCACTATTTTTACGTGCTTCTACACCCACATGGTCAAAATGAGTATTTACGGCCATGAATATTTTACCAGTTTCCTTGTCTTGGAATTTAGCCCAAGTAGCAATTCTAGGACAAGCACCATCCCATCCGATAAAACCTATACTGTCTGGGTACTGAGACAGCCAGAATGTATTACTATCAAGCACATCGAAACGGTTCTTTTTATAAAGGAGAGGAGTGTATTCCCCTTTTGTGTTCCCATCGTCTCTACCTACACCAATTGCGCCATATTCTGGGAGTCTTTCCTTAAGATCTTCCAATTGATGGCTCAACACTTCTTGCATTCCAATAACATCCAAGTCTTGAGCCTTAATAAATGAAGCAATGGTATCTTTGCGGTATTTCCAATTGTTTAAGCTATCTTTTGGCTCGTCATAGCGGATGTTGAAAGTACACCAGTTAACATCAATCATTTGTTTTTCTTCTGTTTTAGGTTTATTGCCACAGGCACCAAGAAGAATGGTTGCTGCAGTTGCACAAATAAGGGTTGTAATCTTTTTCATTTGAATGATTCTTTTAGAATTTCAGGGTGTTCTTTATATGCTTTTACTATTAATTCTCCAAACAATGTATTTGCCCAGGCAAACCATGAGCGGGTGAATTTCATGTGATTATCTACATTGAATGCTTCATGCATGAATCCAGTGTTCCCATCTGTGTTTCTAAGAGCTTTCAGACATGCCTTCAACTCTTCGCCATCATTTGTTGTAAGTCCTTTCATGATTATACTCATAGGCCATGCGAAATTTAATCCCACATGAGGGCCACCAATACCTTCACCATCTTTCCCCTTGAAAAAATATGGATTGTTTTCACTCCATACAAATTTACGTGTGTTCTGATAAAGGGGATCGTCAAGTGAGCAATAGCCTAAATATGGAATGCCTAACAGGTTAGGTACATTCGCATCATCCATGCAAAGCACATTTCCATAGCCATCTACTTCAAAGGCGTAGATTTTGCCGGAAACAGGATGATTTACAACAGCATATTTCTGAATGGCATTGTCTACTTCATCAGCCAAAGCAATGCACTCATTAGCGAATTCCTCATGATTCAGAACTTTTGATTCTATTTCAGCCAATTGCCTTAAAGATACTACAGCAAACATGTTTGATGGGATGAGGAATGGATACTGCGTTGCATCATCGGAAGGACGGAAAGAAGATGCGATTAGTCCTACAGGCTTTACAGGTGCTCCGTATCCGCCATTGATTTGGCTGTCTGTAGGAACTGTGGTTAAACGCTGGAATTTATATGGCCCTAAACCATCTTTGCGTTGCTGTGTTTTGAACGTATTTAGAATGGATACCATGGCTTTATGCCAATCTGAGTCAAATACAGATGTATCGCCAGTGAGTAACCAATAGAAGTATGCAATTCGGATAGGGTAGCAGAGAGAGTCTATCTCCCATTTCCGTTCGTGAAGTTCTTTTTTCATGTTTGTGAAGTCGCTTTCCCATTGACTTCCAGTAGGACCTTCATTGAACGCATTTGCATATGGATCTATAAGAATACATGCTGTTTGCCGATTAATCAGACCAGCAACTAACTGTTGCAATTCTTTATCAGCAGCCAGTAGCTGTAAGTAAGGCCAAACCTGAGCTGAAGAATCTCGAAGCCACATGGCATTAATATCTCCTGTAATAACAAACGTATCAGGTTTCCCATTTCGAATTTGGAATTTTACAGTAGTATCCAACGTGTTGGGGTAACAATTACGGAACATTTCCCTTAATTTAGGATCCTGTATAGCTTTACTTACTTCACGTATAATATCCTCAACTGCTTTTGAGGTGAATTTTCTGTCTTGCAAAGCTGGCCGTTGGTCGCTAGGTGCATTTTGAGCTTGGATAGGGATTAATGGAGAAAAACCTAAGAGACAGATAAATGCTGTGAGAATAGTTTTTTTCATAAATAATAGTTTAGTGCTTTCCTTTCTACAAAAGTAGATAATTTTTGAGATGTAGCAAAATATCTAAGAATAATTAAGAGGCATAATAATAGCAGACAAAAGTTATTTACAAGCTTTAGTCTGCTAAAATTAGTTACCTATGTTATTTATTTAGATTCAGGAGTTTTTTATTTGTTTAGTATTGGTTACTTGTTTGAATTTTTTCTTATGCTTCTTAGTAGGTCTATTCTTGTTTGTAGCCTCGTTTTGCTTTTTGTCAATTTCTTTATGGGAAGTGACTTCTTTTCTTCCTTTCTTTTTCTTTTTTCCTTTTCTAGAGCCTTTAGTTGCGATGTATTCTGGTGTCTCACCTAATTCTACAGGTACAGGATTCTTATGGATTTCCTTTTCTAGGAAACGTTCTATTTGTTTGAAATCTTTAATTTCATTTTGGCTTATGAAAGTTATAGCTCTACCGTCTTTATTTGCTCTGGCTGTTCTTCCTATTCGGTGAACATAATCTTCTGCATCGTGAGGTACATCAAAATTGATAACGAGAGAAATATCATCAATGTCAATTCCACGGGCAACAATATCTGTTGCTACGAGAACATCGACATGGCCATTTTTGAATTCTCTCATAATGTCATCTCTTTGACTTTGATCCAAATCACTATGCATCTCACCGACATTGACTTTTAGCCGGTGAAGAGCTTTGGTCACTTCTTTTACTTTCAATTTGCTGCCAGCAAAAATGAGGACCCTTTCAGGTTTTTCTTCTTTGAATAGATTTTGGATTAGTCCTAGTTTTTGAGTCTCATAACATACGAAAGCAGATTGCTGGATTTTTTCCGCAGGTTTGGATACTGCCAGTTTTACTTCTTTAGGGTTAACTAAAAGCGTTTTAGCAAGTTCTTGTATTTCATTGGGCATAGTAGCGGAGAACATAATTGTCTGACGCTCTTTAGGCAGATATTTTACAATTTGCATAATATCATCTTTGAAGCCCATGTCAAGCATGCGGTCAGCTTCATCCAGAATGAAGAAGGATACTTTAGACAAGTCAACATTTCCCAAACTCAAGTGACTAATCAGTCGTCCAGGTGTAGCGATGAGCATATCAGCACCCATTCGCATACTTCTTTTCTCTTGCTCATACCTAATTCCATCATTGCCTCCATAAACAGCCACACTGCTTACTGGCATGAAGTATGAAAAACCTTCCATCTGCTGATCAATCTGCTGAGCTAATTCCCGGGTAGGGGCCATGATTACGCAGTTAATGGCATCTTCAGGGTAATTACCCTGTACAAGCTTGCTTAGTACAGGAAGGAGATAGGCTGCCGTTTTTCCAGTTCCTGTCTGTGCCACACCTATTAAATCGTGTCCATTTAGAATCAATGGTATACAATGCTCTTGGATAGGTGTAGTTTCATAAAAATTCATTGAGTCCAATGCATCTAGGACTCTATCATCCAAATCTAAATCGTAAAAATCCACCCTCTTTTTATCAAAATAATGGTTAGCTTCCATCACGGATGCTAACCATTTATATTATTAATAATTATTTCACAAACTTTTCAAGTGCTTCTTTCAATTGTTCTGCTCTGGTTGCGAATGCCAATACTTTTCCTTCAGGACAGATTAGATAGAAACTTGGTATCCACTTAATCTGATAAGTTTCATTAATATCAGTTTCTTTCCATTTTTTTAGTTCGGTAACCTGTGCCCAAGGGATATTATATTTATTTATGGCTTCGGTCATTTTATCAGCTTCAGTGTCGAATGATACTCCTAAAAATTCTACACCCTTAGGATTGTATTCTTTATAGAGATCTACTAAAGCTGGAGTTTCTCTTCGGCAGTCTCCACACCAGCTTGCCCAGAAGTCAATAACTACATATTTACCTTTGAAGTCACTTAATTTTATTATTTCACCTTTCAATGTAGGCAAAGCGATTTCTGGTGCCATATTACCTACAGGCACGCCTGCAGGGGCATCTTCTTGAGCAAAACAGATGATACTCATGCAAAGTGCAAGAAGTACCGACATAAATTTCTTCATATAGATTTAATTTTAAAATAGTTAATTACCAGACATCTGCGCGTTCTGCTTTAGGTATAAACATAGAGTCCTTTTCTGTGATATGGAATGCATCATACCATTGATCAATATGTGGCAGACAACCATTTACACGCCATTTAGCTTGAGCATGTACATCGGTGTTTACCTGACTCCGGATTCTTTCTTCACGGATGCTTTCAGCCCATGTCATGGCATAGGACAGGAAGAAACGTTGGTCAGCGGTAAAACCGTCCTTGTCAGGTAAAGGATTCTTAGCTGTTGCATTTTTATATGCAGCCCAAGCTACCTTAAGTCCTCCATGGTCTGCCAGATTTTCTCCCAAAGTTTGTTTGCCTTTAATAAACAGTCCTGGAAGAGCTTCTATCTTATCATAATAATCTGCCAAAACATTGGCACGCTTTTGGAATTCTTCAGCAGCGTTGCCAGTCCACCAGTCTCTTAGATTGCCATCCTTGTCATATTGCCTGCCTTCATCATCAAATCCATGTGTCATTTCATGCCCAATGGTAGCTCCGATGCCTCCATAGTTGTAGGCATCATCAGCATCCATGTCAAAGAATGGAGGCTGAAGAATACCAGCAGGGAAGCAGATCTCATTAGTAGTTGGATTATAGTAAGCATTGACAGTTTGTGGTGTCATTCCCCATTCTGAGCGATCTACCGGCTTGTTAAGTTTACGTTCTATCTCGTCTTTGGTACTCCAGATAGCAATTTGCTTGTAATTTTCATATAAACTTTTAGCAGGGTCAATGTCTAGACCTTGATAGCTTTTCCATTTATCAGGGTAGCCAATTTTAACAATGAATGTAGCAAGTTTTTCCTTTGCAAGTTGTTTGGTTTCATCATTCATCCAATTTTGTTCATCTATTCGCTCACCTAAAGCAACTTTCAAATTCTCTACTAATTCCAACATTCTTTTCTTGTTCTCTTCTGGGAAGTATTTCTTTACATATATCTGACCTACAGCCATGCCTAAAATTCTGTTTACACCATTTACAGCACGTTTCCAACGGGCAGGTGCTTCAGGCTGGCCATTCATGGTCTTGTTAAAGAAATCAAAGCTCAAATTATAGAATTCGTCACCGATTTCATTGGTTGACCCATTCAGCAACTTGAATTGCATCCAGTCTTTCAGTGCTTGAACTGGTGTGTCATTTAACATGGCAATAGCCTCTTTGATAGTTTCAGGCTGGCCAACACTTAATTCTTTTAGTTCTGTAATATAATTTGCTTTGAAATATGTGTCCCAATCGAAACCAACATAGTTCTTCTTGAGGTCTTCATAAGACATCTTGTTGTAATTTTTCTCTGGGTCACGCAATTCTATAAGAGAGCGGCTGGCTTTTGCCAGACGTGTTTCAATGTTCATGACATTATCCTTAATGCGAATAGATGTAGCCTTGTCATATCCATATTTGAGAAATAGATCGACTATGTATTTTTGAAAAGCCTCACGGATTTTTACGGTTGCTTCATCTGTACCAAGGTAATAATCTTTAATCCTAAGTGTTAAACCTCCTTGGTTTAACTGAACTAGATTTGCCATACTATTCTTCATGTCAGCATCTATATAGAAGCCAAAGAATTCTCCACCGCCAGTTACACCCATTTCACTCATGGTTGGGACTATTTCATCGCGGGAATTAATGGCTTCTATTCTCTGCATGTCAGCCTGAATAGGTGAGATTCCTTCCTTATTTAAACGGACGGAGTCCATTAGTAAGGTATACAAGTCACCAATCATTTGTTCTACAGAACCTCTTTGGTGTGTGCCTTTACCTAAATCTTCAATGATTTGACGAATCTGAATCCGATTTTCTTCATCCAGAATCTCTGTTACTCCAAATCGGGAATAATCTGCAGGCATAGGATGGTTCTTTACCCATCCTCCGCAAGCAAATTCAAAGAAATCAGTGCCTGGAGCGATATTGAGATCCATATTATCCAGTGAGATTCCACTTATCTGCTCTTTCTTTTCTGAGCAAGATATGAAACTGAGTGCAATAATGGCTGCACTTGCCAAATGTCTTATTTTCATGAATGTTTTGATAAAAATTTGGATGCAAAGTTACGAAATATATTTTAAATAAGGTTGTTTTGTCTTTTTTATCTTTTTCTGTGCCAAAACCTGAACGAAATCGGATTCAAAGCCTTATTCAATTATTCATTAAAATTGATGAAATCAGATTTTAGAACCTTAGTTGAATCTGCAGCATTCTCTTTCTCTGCAGTTTTTTTCTTTTTTGTCCAACGGAATAGGTCTGACCAATGCTGGAAATCACGTTTGAACAAGATGCCTATTCCTTGAGTATTCAAGGTGTTCTTGGTAAAGTATCTGTCATTAGTTTCATTATAGGCTTTGAGAGAGATGGTTCCACTTTGGTTCAGGAGCCATTGTAAATCAAAGTCTCCTACAAAATTAGTATTAGCCAAAGCATTTTCACGATAACCGAAATTACCATTTATCAATAGTCGGTTATTGAAGAGGCTGCCACTTAACATGGTTTGGAATTCCATATTGTTCAATCCGTCTTGTCCAGGATTTAGGTTAGCTCCAAAATTCCAATTGTTAGAATTAGCAACTTGGTTGAGAATCTGACTGAATTGTCCGCTGAGTGTGGAAGTCAGTAAGGAATTCATTGCTTGGTTTGCTTGGTTGGAATCTTGGTTATATTCGTCAGTATAGAATCGTCCTATACCCAGAAGGTAAATAATCTGTCGATTCATTTGGTCTTCCGTAGCAACCAAACTCCTGACCATAGCTTGGTCCTCATCTGTTACATTTGGTAGTTCCAGGTCAAATGCAACATTTGGTTTCAAAGGGGTACCCGTCAAATTCATCAGGATATTAACACGAGTAGTACTTTTCTGAGAAAAAGTTGCACTAGGAGAGAGATCGCGTAATGCAGCAGAGTTTACGGTATATATAGCTTGCACATCTAACTGACCGTCAAAAGGTTTACCATTAAATGTTATGGTTCCGCTGTTAAGGTTAAAATCTTTACGGATTACTTCTTGAAGGCTCATTTTATATGTTCCTCGTTCTATATTAAAAATGCCATATAGATTGAAGGCTCCCTTGTTAAAGTATTGTGCGCGCAAATTACCATTTCCATGGCAAGTAATATCATCACCCGATATCTTATCCAATAGTACTCGGATAGTAGCGTCAGGAGTACAGTCAATATTCAGGTTAATATAAATATTGGTGGATTCTTCATCTTCTATTTTCGGTGATTCTTCTTGAGCTTCTGCCAAGAAGATAGGGCTATTGTCAAGAGATGGGGTTTTGTCAACAAATGTTATAAATCCTGTATCAGTAATATCTTCAGGGGTACTGGCATTATAGCCTACATAGGTGCCAGGCATGGTTTCGAGGTCTCCATTTACGTTTAATACGTCTCCTTGCCCTACTATGGAGACATTGCCATTTACATATGCAGTGGCTGCAAATGCTCCATCATCAAAACTAGGAAAATCATAGAAAAGTAAATTGTTGGCATCGAGATTAAAATTATAGGAGAAGTCATGTAGGTAATAGTGATTTACACTACCATGCCCATTTGCTATATGCCCATCTTTGTCTATGAACTGAACGGCATTGAATTTCATCTGGTTTGTAAGAAGAACGATAGAATCGCTTTTCAGATTATAAACGGTATTCAGCATCGGTGCCTTTACTTGGGCATCTACTTTTAGGTTTCCTGTCAGATCTATGTTATGAAGTGTGCCTCCAACATGAGCCCACCCGATAGCTCTTCCTTGAATGTCTTTGAAAATACTTCCAATAAAGCTTTCCAGAAAATGAATGTTAGTTCTTTGTGCGTCAACTTGAAGGTCTATCTTGTCGTGCTTAGGAGATATAATGCCTTCTATGTGAGTTAAGGCCGAAGCATCTATTTCATTATTGAATGCTTTCCAGACGGCTATACTGTCATTGCTTTCTGATGCAAATTCAGAAACATATCCATTTAAATATATACCTTCTTGTTCTTTGTCCCATCTTCCCCGTAAATTCATATTACCCAAAAGACCATTTTGAAAATGGAAGTTCCTGACAAACAAATTGGCATCCGCATTCACATTATTCAGTATGCTTGTTGCAATCGCTTTACCTGTTGCTACACCAGCTAAATCTACGGGATGGAAATTAAGCGCGTCAAATACATATTCCAAATTAATTTCCTGTAAGTCGGCTTTTATGGTGTCTGTATCTTCATTTCCAACAATACCATTAACGATAAGATGTCGTGGCCCGTTTTCTACAGCTAATGAACTGATTAGGATTTTTTTGTCCCGATAATCCACCATAGATGGAAGAACGTGCCAAACCGTGTCATTGATTATTGCTTCTGAAGGTTGTATAGAGACATTAACGTTGATAGGTTCTTTGAATGCTTGCTGAAAACGGGTGCGGGTTTTTATTTTCCCATTGAATTTTCCTGTATCTTTATTGTTGTCCCAGAAAATATCCGTGTAGACATTATCATTTTTAGCATATGCATTAGCTCCCAATGTCATGATTGTGCTTTTGTTGATCCTGTTTACACCGATAGAAGACTGCAACTGATCACCGTTATTGTCACAAGACAGTTTGCCCAATTCATACTGTTGCCCATTGTAGATAAATTTACCTGCTGATACATCTAGGTCTATAGTATTGTCTAGGTCGCTAATTTCAGCCTCAATGGTTATATCTTCTTGTAATTCAAGTGGTATGTCAAGGATTTGCTGTAGTGGGGTAGCATCTGTCAGTCTGGCAGATAGAGTGAAATTATTATGTGGGGTATAAATAGGGTGTGTATTCAATAAGGAAGGTATATATCGTTCCAAAACCTTGATGAAGCTTTGGATGATGGTTGAATATCGGTATTCACCTTCAACTGTGGCATGTAAGAAATCACTTTCTAAAGCCACTTTTCTATTATCTCCGATTTCATTTGCACGGATAACCAAACTGTCTAGCCTGTAAGATTTTTCTGGGGTAGACATTTGAAAGTCCTGTAAAGAAATTGTGCCCAGTAAATTGTCTATATTGTTTCCGGAGCAGTTGGCATATAATTCACCTTGGTATATTGCATCTTTTTTGCTAAGACCAATAGAGGCCATGTCTATTTGTGAGACGCTTGCTTGTAAATTGTATACTGGAACTTTTTGTTTTAGCAGGGCATTTCCAACGATGCTCACTTGTGCATTAGGGTCATTGATTTCAAATTTACCATTAACACCTTTACCATCGTAAATTGCATCTATTTGAATATTATGGTATTTATAATGATTATATTCCAAATTGCTTATTTTACCTATAACTTTGCCAGTAGGGGTATTCTGTGATAAAGAACCGTCTACATCTATAGAGAATGAAGCGGCACCTAGTTCTTTATTGGCCAGTAAACTACTTAAATTAAAATTGGAGGAAATGAAATGGCCAACCACATTTTTACTTGGAGTTACGTTTGCCGATGCTTGAACTGTACCAAGGGAGGTAACGAATAACCCATCTACATCTGCCGATTTGGTATTGGATTTGATTGTACCCTCAAAATGAGTTTTTCCTAAGCGGGATAGTATATCTGGCACTTTTCCCAAAGCTAAATTGTCGAATAGGAATGCAACTCCGGAATTTTGTAAGTCAAGTGATCCAATTTTAGCATTTATAAATAGCGGAATGTTTTTATTCGGAAGTATCCCTTTTAGAGCTGATTTTAAGGAAATTAAATTATTATATGATTTCAAAGATAAGTCATCTACGGAGAACTCATATCCGTTTTGTCGGAAAAGCAGAGCTAATTGTATGCTTTCATCAAAGTGGGCTAGTTTTGGAACAAAAGCCCTTAAATCTGATGGAGTGAAGCGCTGGCTGACTAATTTCCCATTAGTCTGAATTTTATCAATTGTTAGTTTTTGAGTTAAATCATAATGAGCTATTAATGAATCGATTTGGAGGGAAGAATTGGGCAATTCCAACATAAAATCGCTAATTGAAGCTCCATTCTTATTTCCGCTCAAAAGTAGGGCCAAATTTTTCAAGGTAAAACCTGAATCATCTTTAAATGATAGTTCTCTGATTCTTGCATTTACGCTATCATTGGTAAATGCTTTTAATGAAACATGTGCATTTAAATCTCTCATATTTAAATGAGAAAAATCAAATGATTCTTTATTCGGCTTGTAAAGTTGGTTATAGGAAACAGACCCATCTCTTAATATGAAAGAGTTGATTTTTAAATCCAGCTTACTTGGCTCTTTCTTTTCGTCTTTTGAAGCCAATGCATCAATGACAAACTGGAAATTATCAGGCTTATCTACTGCTTCTTTATAAAGATTGGCTTTTATTTTGAAGATCTGTCCCGTGTGTATTACAATTCTGCCTTCAAATAAAGGTAGATATTCTAAACTGGCGGCTAATTTATCAATGTGTAACATGGGTTTATGCTGCTGGTCTTCAATATCTATACCTTCAACAATCAGTTGATTGAATAATCCCAAGTTTACATTATTTATGCTGACTTTTGTATTGAATAATTTTTCTAGCTGGTTTGCAGTAATATTTCCTACTTTACGCTGTACGGCAGGAATGTTCAGCGCTGTAATACCTATAACCTGGATGGCTAATACCCCTAGGATAAGATAAATGAATATGTATTTTAATGCTTTAATAATTCAATTTCCTTAAAATCGGAGCAAATTTAATGAAAAAAATGCTCGTTCCCTTTCAAATAAGGTAAATAATTGCGTTCTTTGCATAAATTTTAGATAAGTAAAAGAGAGATTAAGATTCATTATGAAAAAAGAGATTCTGCCTTCACCGTTTGTAAGTATGATACCATTGCTGACATTGGTAATTCTTTTGGCATGTGTCATTACGGTTTTTGGGGCTGATGCTTTGTCTGGTGCAAGCCAGATTTCTCTCTTGTTTACTACCGCATTATGTATAGCCCTCTCTATTTTCATTTATCGTGTTCCGTGGAAAAATTTTGAAGAAGCGATTCAGGAAAATATCAAGGGTACCTCTGTCGCATTACTGATTCTTTTAATAATTGGTGCCCTTTCCGGCAGTTGGATGGTAAGTGGCATTGTCCCTACTTTGATCTATTATGGTATTCAAATAATTCATCCGGATTTTTTCCTGTTTACATCGTGCATTATCTGTGCGGTAGTATCTGTAATGACGGGCAGTTCATGGACTACAATTGCCACTATAGGAGTAGCTCTTTTAGGTATAGGAAAGGCCCTTGGTTTTTCTGATGGGTGGATAGCTGGTGCAATTATCTCAGGGGCTTATTTTGGTGATAAGATTTCCCCTTTAAGTGATACTACAGTGCTAGCTTCTTCAGCATCTCATACTAAGCTGTTTACACATATAAGATATATGATGTATACAACGGTTCCATCCATGCTTATAGCTTTACTGATTTATTTATTTGTAGGTTTCGCCCAAGAGGGTGGAACTGCCGAACATATAGATAGCTATATGCAAGGGTTGGAATCAACTTTTACAATTTCTGGGTGGTTAATGATAGTACCAATTGTGACAGCTGTTCTAATTTATAAGAAAGTTCCTTCTTTAATTACATTGTTTGCTTCAGTAGTGATGGCTACAATTATGGCTGTTATTTTCCAAACGGATTTGCTTGTCAAGATAGCAGGTTCAGAGTCTTTTGATTTTTGGGCAGTTTTTAAAGGAATTTTTATTACATTATATGGCAGTACAAATTTAGATACAGGTTTAGTCTCACTGAACGAATTAGTGTCTACCAGTGGCATGTCTGGTATGTTAGATACAATTTGGCTGATTTTATGTGCCATGTGTTTTGGCGGAGCTATGTCGGCAAGTGGAATGTTGAAGAGCTTCCTTAAGGCTATCTTCAGTAAATTGATGCATACTAGGGCAGGGCTTGTTTTATCTACGGTATTGAATGGTCTATTTCTCAATTTAGCTACAGGAGATCAGTATATTTCCATAATTCTTACAGCCACAATGTTCCGTGAGAGATATGAACAAGATGGTTATGAAAGTCGCCTTTTGAGTAGGAGTTGTGAGGATTCTGCTACTGTGGTCTCTGTTCTAATTCCGTGGAATACTTGTGGTATGACTCAGGCTTCGGTTTTAGGTGTGGCTACATTAGTGTACTTCCCTTACTGTTTTTTCAATCTCATCAGTCCTCTTATGAGTGTATTACAAGCACTCATAGGCTGGAAAATTGTCCGTAAGAAATAATTTTCCTTTCTAAAGGGAAACAAAAGTGAAAGTTTGTTTCTCTGTGTCCTTTTTATTTGCTAAATTTGCGCTGTATTTTAAAAAATCATTTTTATTTTTAATATATGGCAAATGTAATTAAGCTACGAAAAGGCTTAGACATTAATCTGAAGGGCAAAGCTGCTGAGGAGATCGCCAACGTAAAGGCTACAGGACTGTATGGCCTGGTGCCAGATGATTATGTTGGTGTAAAACCAAAAGTAGTGGTCAAAGAAGGTGATATTGTTAAAGCCGGTGGTGTCTTGTTTGTTGACAAGAAACATCCAGAAGTGAAGTTCGTTAGCCCTGTAGCAGGTAAGGTAACTGCTGTAGAGCGTGGCGAACGGCGCAAAGTGCTGAGCGTACAGGTTACCGCTGCTACACAGCAGGAGTATGAAGATTTCGGAAAGAAGGATGTTGCTAGCTTGAAAGGGGCTGATGTTTTAGCTACCCTTCTCGAAGCCGGCTTATTTGGCTTCTTCCGTCAGCGTCCTTATGACGTGACTCCTAATCCTGAGGTTGCTCCAAGAGGAATATTTGTTTCAGCCTTCAGTTCAATGCCTTTGGCACAGAATTTTGAATTCGCATTGAAGGATAATGAGACAGATTTCCAAACCGGTCTTGATGCTTTAGCAAAAATAGCTCCAACTTATTTGGGAGTTAGTTCTAAGCAGAGTTCTCCAGCATTGACAGCTGCAAAGAATGTAACTGTTACAGTCTTTGATGGTCCTAACCCCGCTGGTAATGTCGGTGTTCAGATTAACCATGTTGCTCCTGTTAATAAGGGTGAAGTGGTATGGACAGTGAACCCTGAAGTTGTAATCTTTATTGGCCGACTGTTTAATACAGGTAAGGTTAATATGACTCGTACTATCGCAGTCGTAGGATCAGAGGTTAAAGCTCCAAAGTATGCTAAAGTTTTGGTAGGTCAGCAGATTACTCCATTACTTGAAGGCAACATCACAACTGACAAACATGTACGTGTTATCAATGGTAATGTGTTGACTGGCATTAAGAGTAATAAGGATGCATTCCTTGGTGCTCAAGCTACAGAAATCACCGTTATTCCTGAAGGTGATGATGTACATGAAATGTTAGGTTGGATTATGCCACGTTTCAATGAGTTCAGTACTAGCCGTAGTTATTTCAGCTGGTTGTTTGGCAAGAAGGAATATGCACCAGATGCTCGTATTAAAGGTGGTGAGCGCCACATGATTATGAGTGGTGAATATGATAGTGTATTCCCTATGGATATTTATCCAGAGCAGTTGCTAAAGGCTATCATAACTGGTGATATTGACAAGATGGAGCAGCTGGGTGTCTACGAAGTGGCTCCAGAAGATTTTGCAGTAGCAGAATTCGTCGACAGTTCAAAGGTGGAACTTCAGCGTATTGTTCGTGAAGGCTTGAACATGCTTCGTGCCGAGATGGAATAATATAGAGTGTGAAATTAAATACATATTATCAAAATGAACGCGTTAAGAAAATATGTCGATAAGATAAAGCCAAACTTTGAGGAGGGCGGCAAACTTCACGCTTTCCGCTCGGTGTTTGATGGTTTCGAGACATTCTTGTTCGTGCCAAACACTACTGCGAAGAGTGGAGTTAATATCCACGATGCTATTGATAGCAAGCGTATCATGTCTATGGTTGTAATAGCGTTGATTCCATGTGTACTATTCGGTATGTACAATGTTGGTTACCAACACTATCTTGCTGCAGGTGTCGATGCTTCTTTTTGGGAGAAGTTTTTCTTTGGATTCTTGGCTGTTTTGCCAAAAATTATTGTTTCTTATCTTGTAGGTTTGGCCATAGAGTTTGTTGTCGCTCAGTGGAAAAACGAAGAAATTCAAGAAGGTTATCTGGTTACAGGTATGATTATTCCTTTGATTATTCCTGTTAATTGTCCACTTTGGATACTTTGCATTGCTATTGCATTCTCTGTAATCTTTGCTAAGGAGATATTTGGTGGAACCGGTATGAACTTCTTCAATGTTGCACTGATAACTCGTGCATTCTTGTTCTTTGCTTATCCTACTAAGATGTCTGGTGATCAGGTTTGGGTAGCTACAGACAATCAGTTCGGCTTTGGTGCTGCTGATAAGATTGCAGACGGTTTTACAGCTGCAACCCCTCTGGGACAGGCTGCTGCAGGTCAGGATGTCACCGCACCTCTTTCTGATATGATTACAGGTTTCATTCCTGGTTCTATTGGTGAGACTAGCGTAATTGCTATTGCTATAGGTGCTGTTATTTTGCTGTGGACTGGTGTTGCAAGTTTTAAGACAATGTTCAGTGTCTTTGTTGGTGGTGCTTTGACAGCCCTTCTGTTTAATGGTATAGGTTCTGCAGACAATGTGGTTGCAAACTTGCCTTGGTATGAGCATCTTGTAGTTGGTGGTTTCTGTTTTGGTGCAGTCTTTATGGCTACAGATCCTGTAACTTCACCACGAACTTCAGGTGGTAAATATATTTACGGTTTCTTCATTGGTGTATTGGCTATCATTATCCGTGCTTACAACCCTGGTTATCCAGAAGGTATGATGCTAGCAATTCTGATGGGTAACTTGATTGCTCCTCTGATTGATTACTGTTTCGTTCAGAGTAATATCAACAAACGTTTGAACCGTATTAATAAATAAGGAGGATAAGTTATGAAAATGAATACAAATAGTAATGTATATACTATAGTATATGCTGCTGTGATGGTAATTATCGTAGCATTCCTTCTGGCATTTGTTTCTTCTTCTTTGAAGGATAGGCAGGATAATAACGTTAGAAAAGATGTTAAGAAGCAGATTCTTGCTGCTTTGAACATCGATGCTACTGATGCAAATGTTGATGCTACTTATGATCAGGTGATTACAGACAATCTTCTTAATGGTACAGAGCTGACTCCAGTTCCTTCTGAGGAATTTAAGACATCTTACAACAGTGAGATAAAGTCTGGTAACTACCATGTGTTTGTAGCGAAGCTCGAGAATGGTGAGACAAAGTATGTTTTCCCTGTTTATGGTGCAGGTCTTTGGGGACCAATTTGGGGCTATGTGTCAGTAAATGAGGACAAGAATTCTGTTTATGGAGTAAGTTTCAATCATGAGAGTGAGACTGCAGGCTTGGGTGGTGAAATTACCAACAAGAAAAAATTCCAGGAACAGTTCAAGACAAAGAATGTCCTTGATGGATCTGGCAATGTAGCTTTGACAGTTGTGAAGAATGGTACTGCTCAGGGAGATAATCAATGTGATGGTATTGCTGGTGCAACCTTGACAAGTAATGGTGTAGGTGCTATGCTTATAGGCTCACTTGGCAACTACAAGGATTTTTTAAATAACAAATAATTGGAGGGCAATAGAATATGAGTCAATTATTTTCTAAAGAGAATAAAGAGGCCTTCTTCGGTCCTCTGTTTGCAAACAATCCAGTTGCCGTTCAGGTATTGGGTATTTGTTCAGCTTTGGCTGTTACAGCAAAGATTGAGCCTGCTATTGTAATGGGTCTTTCTGTTACTGTAATCGTTGCTTTGTCTAATGTAATCATATCTTTGCTGCGTAAGTCTATTCCTAACCGTATTCGTATTATCGTTCAGTTGGTTGTAGTTGCTGCATTGGTAACCATAGTAAGCCAAATTTTGAAGGCTTTTGCTTATGATGTAAGTGTTCAGCTTTCAGTTTACATTGGTTTGATTATTACCAACTGTATCCTTATGGGTCGTTTGGAAGCATTTGCCATGCAGAATGGTCCATGGGAGTCATTCCTTGATGGTATTGGTAATGGCTTAGGATATGCTTGGGTGTTGATAGTTGTTGCATTCTTCCGTGAGCTTTTTGGAAGTGGTACATTATTTGGTTTCCAGGTAATTCCAGAATCATTCTATGACTTAGGTTATATGAATTGTGGAATCATGTTAACTCCTGCAGCGTCATTGATCCTTGTAGGTTGTATTATATGGTTCATGAAAGCTCGTGAAGAAAAGGCTGCTAAGTAAGTAATACACATATTTAAAAAGAAAACAGAATTATGGAACATTTCTTTAGTTTATTGGTCCGCTCTATTTTCGTGGACAACATGATTTTCGCCTTCTTCTTGGGTATGTGCTCTTACTTGGCTGTATCTAAGAATGTGAAAACTGCTTTAGGACTAGGTTGTGCTGTTATCTTCGTAGAAGTTGTAACACTTCCTGTGAACTATTTATTGCAGACAAAGGTTTTAGGTCCTAACTGTCTTATTGAAGGCGTAGACCTAAGTTTCTTGAGTTTTATCCTTTTCATTGCTGTCATTGCAGGTATTGTTCAGCTGGTTGAGATGATTGTAGAACGCTATTCTCCATCCTTGTATGCCAGTTTGGGTATCTTTTTGCCTTTGATTGCTGTAAACTGTGCTATCATGGGTGCCTCTTTGTTCATGCAGCAGCGTGTGACCATGGATCCTAGTAGTACACAAGCTATTTCTAACATTGGAGACGCATTTGCATATGCTATCGGTTCAGGTATAGGATGGTTGGTTGCTATTGTTTGTCTGGCTGCAATTCGCGAGAAAATGGATTATTGTGATGTGCCAAAGCCTTTGCGTGGTTTGGGTATTACCTTTATCACTGTTGGCCTTATGGCGATGGCATTCATGTGTTTCTCTGGTCTTAACTTGTAATAAAAGAAAGGAAAAACTATGGATATGAATTTTATTTTAGCAAGTATTGGGGTCTTCCTGGTGATTATCCTCGTTCTTGTTGTGATTTTGTTGGTAGCCAAAAATTACCTTTCTCCAAGTGGACCGGTAAAAATTACTATCAATGGTGATAATGAATTGGAAGTAGAGTCTGGTTCTTCTTTGCTGACAACTCTGTCTCAAAATGGTGTATTCTTACCTTCAGCTTGTGGTGGTAAGGGAGCCTGTGGCCAGTGTAAGTGTCAGGTCCTTTCTGGTGGCGGTGAGATACTTCCTTCTGAAAAGGGTTTCTTTACTCGTAAAGAGCAGAAGGCTAATTGGCGCCTAGGCTGTCAGGTTAAGGTTAAACAAGATATGGGAATTAAGGTCTCTGAATCTGTAATGGGTGTTAAAGAGTGGGAGTGTACAGTTATCTCTAACAAGAATGTTGCTTCCTTCATTAAGCATTTTGTTGTTCAGTTGCCTCCTGGAGAACATATGGACTTTATTCCAGGTTCTTACGCGCAGATTAAGATTCCAGAGTATGATATCGATTACAATCGTGACATGGATAAAGAGCTGATAGGTGATTTGTATGTTCCGACATGGCAGAAATTCGGTATTTTTGGATTGAAGCAGATAAACGATACACCTACTATTCGTGCGTACTCTATGGCGAACTACCCAGAAGAGGGTGATATTATATCTTTGACAGTTCGTATTGCAACTCCACCATTCAAGCCAAAAGATCAGGGCCCTGGATTCCAGGATGTGCCATGTGGTATTGCCTCTACCTATATCTTTAGTTTGAAACCAGGTGATAAGGTTGTGATGTCAGGACCTTATGGAGATTTCCATCCTGTATTTGATTCTAAGAGAGAAATGATTTGGGTCGGCGGTGGAGCAGGTATGGCTCCTTTGCGTTCACAAATTATGCATATGTTGAAGACTTTACATACACGTGACCGTGAAATGCATTATTTCTATGGTGCTCGTGCTATTGATGAAGTGTTCTTTATGGAGGACTTCTTGGAATTAGAGAAGGAGTATCCAAACTTCCATTTCCATTTGGCATTAGACCGTCCAGATCCTAAGGCTGACTCTTTGGGTGTAAAGTATACTCCAGGTTTCATTGCCAATGTTTTGGGTGATACTTATTTGAAGCAGCATGAGGAACCAGAGGAAATCGAATACTATCTTTGCGGACCTCCAATGATGGCTAAGACAGTTTTGGATCTACTTCATAGTTTAGGAGTAGAGGATGATATGATTCGTTTCGATAACTTTGGTGGTTAATCCGTCATATCGGACAATATTTAAAAAGGTGACTGAAATTTTTTCAGTCACCTTTTTTTGTTTATTTTTGCATCTATGAAGGTTAAAAGTGAATTTTTAATTACTTTTTTTTGTTTGTTTTGTCTTCTGGTATTTTCAATACCCTCATATGCCAAAAGGACAAATGATACACTTTTGCTTAAACTTTTCGAGAATGCGGAAAAATATGATAAGTCTATTCGTAGTTTCAAATCTGAATTATATATAAAAGGAGTTTTACATTTAAAGCATAGAAATCGGTTTTTACGGCGAGTACCTCAGAGTAGAATTTTTCCCAAAGATGTGAAGGATTATATAGGTGAAAGCATCGGTTCTCTTGATTACACTGCACCTTTTACATTTGATCGCCATGTTGAGGCGGTTTCGGGTACATTCCCAGATATGAAACAGGATACAGATATGTTGCTTGATTTCTTTAATCTCACTATTTATCGTGAATCCTTGATTGAGGATCATTTACTTTCCCCGTTTTGTGAGAAGAATAGCAATTTTTATAAATATAGACAGGATTCTATTAGAGGGAACCATGCTTATTATAGTTATAGCCCAAAATATAATAATACTCAGCTTGTAAAAGGAACGTTTGTTTTGAATACACAGTTGATGGTGATAGAAAAGGTTTCTTTTTCAGGTAAATATGAATTTTTGAAATTTGATATGACTGTCAACATGGGTGGAATGGGCTTCTATATTTATTTGCCAGTGGATTATCACTTTAATTTTAAATTCAGTTTCATTGGCAATAAATTAGAAGGGGAGTATAGGGTGCTTCAAAGTTATACTAATTTAGAGCATGTGTTCGAACCTGTTATGTCCAAGAGTACAAATAAATATGATTTGTCAGAACGTTATTCTCATACTGTCGATGTTTCAAAAGCCAGAATTGATTCAGCTTTTGTAGCTAGCCATCGTTTACTTCCGTTAGAGGCAGAGGAACAAGACATTTATGCGCGTTGGGCTCATCGTCAAGATTCTATCAGCAAATTGCCGCTCCCTCCCAAAAGACGTAGGACATTTGGTGATTTTGCAGATGATGTTCTTTTTAGCCATTCATATATTAATTTAGGAAAGCAATTAGGTAGGTTACGTGTTAATCCGTTACTAGATATTGGTTTATTCAATTATTCTAGTACTCGTGGATATTCTTACCGTCAGGATTTTAAATATGTATATCAATTTTCAGACCAGCGTGAGATTGTTATTAGACCACGAATAGGCTATAATATAAAATACAAGCAACTCTTTTGGCGACTCATCGCCCGTTATGAGTATTGGCCTAGAAAGCAAGGAACTATAGAAGTGGAAATAGGTAATGGAAATCGTATTCGAGGTGCTATTAACAAAAATATAAATGGAAGTTTCTTTTCTGACAACTATATTCATCTGAAACATGAAATAGAATTGTTTAACGGTATGGATTTGGATTTGGGTTTGGTCTTCCATGATCGTCAACCATGGAAATTATCAGAAGAACAGGCTGCTGAGCTAAACTTACGTGGACATTACAAATCATTTTCTCCTAATATTCATTTGGAATATACTCCGGGACAATATTATTATATGAATGGTAATAAAAAACAAGATGTATATAGTCCCTATCCGACTTTTGCAGTTGACTGGGAAGGCGGTTTTAAACATGTATTAGGAAGTACAAGCCGTTATGAACGAGTGGAGCTAGATGTGAGTTATGAGTGGAATATGGATACTATGCATAAGATCTCATGGCGTTTAGGAGGTGGAAAGTTTACAAATAAAAGTAATCTAGAGTTTGTCGAGTATCATAATTTCAGGAAGTATTATCTTCCTGAAAGCTGGGAGGATGAACTAGGGGGACGCTTTACATTACTTGATTCTCATTGGTTTAACGAATCTTTGTATTATCTGCGAGGGCACATTATATATGAAAGTCCACTCTTACTTCTAGGACAAATTGGTACTACTTGGGTTCAACGAGAACGGCTTTATGGAAGTGCCTTGCATACGGATATCTTTAGTAATTATTTTGAATTTGGTTATGGCTTTTCAACACATATTTTTGATTTAGGTTTTTACGTCTCATTTATGAATGGGAAATATAATGAAATTGGCGTAAAATATAATTTTACTTTATTCCATTAATATGAAAAATGTAGATGAATTAGATTTCTCAAAATTGCCGACGTCTATCAGTGATGCCCAGATAGAAGGTAAAATTATGGCAATAGACAACATTGGTCGCGCTATTGATTCAAATAAACGCGCAATGGCTGAATCATATTGTTATCCGACTAAGACAGATTTGATTATAATTGTATTTTGTCTGAAAGGTTCAGCTCATTTTCATGTAAATCTTAAAGATGTGAGCCTGGAGCCTATGCATTTGATGGTGATGTTGTCTGGATTTATTTTTGAAGTAGAACAAGTGAGTGAGGATTTTGAAGGTGTAATCATTTTAAATAATCCAGATGGAATGGCTTTAAATGACGAGGCTATAGTATCCGTATCTTTACGTCGTATCATGGCTGAGAATGGAACAGTTCTAGTAACTGATCAACAATTTGAGAAATTGATGGTTATGTATAACTTGTTTAAACAAGCTCTTCAAGATACAGAGAATCCGTTCAGGAATCAGATTGTTCAGCGTTTATGTCAGGTTATTACTTACTATGCATGTGGAGTTTTTCAAGAATCACCTATTGCTAAGATTGATAGGGTAAAAAGTCGTAAAGAAGAAATCTTTGATAAATTTATCTTGTTAGTTGAACAAGAATATACTCATGAACGTCGTATTATTTATTATGCAGATAAATTGAATTTGTCCCCCAAATATTTGAGTACTGTTGTTAAGGAAGCAAGTGGAAAATATGCAAGTGATTGGATTGATGACTATGTGGTATTGGAAGCTAAAGCCCTTTTGAAAAAAGGGGGATTAAATATCCAGCAAATCTCTGATAGGTTGAATTTTCCTAACCAGAGTTTTTTTGGACGCTACTTCAAGAAGCAGACGGGTTATTCCCCGAAGGACTATCGGAATTTGTAGTTTCTTTTTCATGTGCTAAAGGATCAGAAAGTGTAGGTAGTGAGATGTGTTTAGCATCAGCAAAATATCGTAAGAGAAAAACCCCAGCTCCACTAATTAGTGATGTGATTTGTTCTCCAAGCCCAATCCACATGCAAACGCCATAAATCAGTCCTCCAAATACACAAGCCATAGCATATATTTCTTTGCGGAAAATAAGAGGGACTTCATTGATAAATACATCTCTTAAGACGCCTCCTGCAGAACCTGTAATTGTGCCCATAATGATGGCAACCCATAGCGGGAATCCTAGAGACAGTGTTTTTTCAATACCAACTCCAGTAAATAGTGCCAAACCTAAAGTGTCGAAGAGGAAAAGTGTAGAATGTTGACTTACAAGGTACTTGCTGAAAAGTAATACTGTGATAAATGCAACAAAGGTTTCAATGAAATAAATGCTGTTTTCCATCCAAAAAGGGGTAATGCCTAGCATCATATCTCGTATAGTACCTCCTCCTACAGCGGTTATAAGTCCTATTATAAAAGCTCCAAACCAATCAAATTTTTTGCCTGCTGCTAACCGTATGCCTGAAATGGCAAAAGCATATGTTCCAACAAATTCTAGAACATCTGTCAGTGTTATATCCATTTTGTGTATTGTTATTTGACAACTCGAACTATGCGAATTCCTAGGTTGCTTTTTCTCCCTTTAGAGTAATCATATAGAGTGGTAGGATCAATCCATACTGATTTATGTATCTGTGATGCATTTAATAAATGAAGTTTTCCTTTTTGCCAAACAGCCATACCTAGATGTGAAGTATCCAAACCATCTTTAGAAGTAATAAGAGCTAGTATGTCTCCTGATTTTATATCTGAAAGTTGTTCTGCATTTTGATTTAAAAGATTTTTAGGAATATAGCGGACTTTTATGCCTTTGAATTCCTGTTCCTGTTCTTTAATGGCTTTTATATCTTGTGAATTCCCTTTTAATCTGCTGTAATTTTCAGGGTGTGTACTCATGTAATGAATGTCTTGGTTCTGGATTGCTGTAAAGGGTGTCCTTTCATGAGTTATTTCATATACAAATCCCTTTTTCTCATTGTCGGCAATCCATTGGGTGAAATAATGAAGTCGAGAAGGGTATCCATTTATGATTCCACTTCGATACCTTAGTTGGCAAAGAATATTGCAGAATCCAGCAAAAGATCTAATGTCTTTTTGATCACATACAGTTAATGCTACACATGTTTCAATAAATGTGGTACAATCAAGTTCACGGGTATTAACAATTAGAACCTCTTCTTGCCCTTTTTCTAATGTGTGAGCCACATAAGGTATGCCTATGAAGGATTTGCCAAAGAAGAGCATTCGGTTATCATTTGAAGGGAGTTCCCTTACTTCTTGCAGGAGTTTTTCAATAGTAACACTATCTTCTTTTTCATAGATTGTACCTATAGGAATAGAGCATCCTTTTGGTGAAATGGAATCAGTAGTCTGAGTCCCATCTGGCATTATATGAGAAGAAGTAGGTTGTTCACTGCATGTCCAAGCCAATATAGGAACTAACAAGAAGTTTATGAGTAGTAGATGTTTCTTTTTCATGTTGCAAAAATAGGAACTTTTTAGTGAAAGATGTTAAGATTATCTAAACTATTTTTCGGAAAAGAACATTGTAGTTAAAGTTAACTTAAATTTGAAGCATGAGAAAGAGAATCTTATATCTAGCCATTCCTTCTATCATCACTAATCTTACAGTTCCTTTAATGGGGCTATTTGACGTGGCAATTGTGGGACATTTGCAAAACATTTCGTTTATTGGTGCAATTGCTATTGGTGGAATGATGTTCAATCTTTTGTATTGGGGATTTGGCTTTCTTCGCATGGGTACTGGTGGACTCACAGCTCAAGCCTTTGGGCGTAAAGATGAGAAAGATATTCCTATTCAGCTATTCCGTCCTTTGTTATTGGCATTGAGTATCTCATTAGTGATATTATTGTTTAGCAGACCATTAGAATGGATTATTTTACATGTGATAGGTGAGCCTGAATCATCTTTAAACCATTGGGCATCTGTATATTTCCGAATCTGTGTTTGGGGTGCTCCAGCTGTTCTTTCAACGTATGCGTTCAATGGTTGGTTTATAGGTCTACAGAATCCAAAAATCCCAATGTATGTAGCCATTGTGGCGAATACATTGAATGTGGTGCTAAGCTTGTTTTTTGTATATGGCATGGAAATGCAACTTAAAGGTGTTGCTTTAGGAACTATGATGGGGCAGTGGACAGGCTTCCTTTTATCATTGGCTCTATGTTGGAAGAAATATAAAAACTATTTTAAGCGAAAGTTTTATTGGACAGAAATCTTAGATACAGATGCTCTTGTTCGGTATTTTCATGTGAATAAAAATATTTTTGGACGAACTGTTTGTTTGATTGCTGTAACTGCCAGTTTCACTGCTTTTGGTGCTAAACAAGGTGAAACTTTATTAGCAGTTAACACCCTTATGATGCAGTTATTCACAGTTTTCTCATATTTTATGGATGGTTTTGCATATGCAGGTGAGGCTCTCGTTGGGGCATATGTAGGGGAGAATAATTCTTTGAAATTACGAGAGACTATCCATTCTTTATTCTTTTGGGGGTGGACATTGGCCATTTTTTTTACTTGGATTTACAGTTTAGGTGGTAAGTCTTTTTTGGGATTTTTAACGGACCAACAGGAGGTTTTGGAAGCATGCGTTTTATACATAGAGTGGTCTGCCCTAATTCCTTTATGTGGTTTTTCTGCCTTTATGTGGGATGGGATATTTATAGGTATGACTGAAACAAAGATGATGTTTCAAGTTATGCTATTTTCTATGTTGCTCTATTTTGTTCTCTATCTTATTCTTTTTCCCACCTATGGTAATCATGGATTATGGATTTCTTTTTTGTTGTATTTGATTGTGAGAGGATGTGGCCTTTGGTATTTGTTTGTCAAAAAATATAGATTTAAGTATTAAAGATAAGCTGTATCTCTTTTTCCATCATTTTTATATTTATAATAAAAATGGATAAAGATTAAAATGGAATATAATGAGGATAAAAATGCAGAAGATTAGGAGCGGTGTTATTAACCAGAAAAGGTTCTGAATTTTCAGAACCTTTTCAGTGACTCCTATAGGATTCAAACCTATAACCTTTTGATCCGTAGTCAAATGCTCTATTCAGTTGAGCTAAGGAGCCGTTAACCATTTAAAATTAAAATTATGAAAAAGCAAACTCATTTTCAGTGACTCCTATAGGATTCAAACCTATAACCTTTTGATCCGTAGTCAAATGCTCTATTCAGTTGAGCTAAGGAGCCATTCTTTTCGTTTGCGAGTGCAAAGGTAGTACTTATTTTTTTAATCAGCAAATGATTTTTAGAAAAAAAAGAACAGCAGACTCTGAATTTTTGAATCTGCTGTTCTATTAAATGATTAAATTAAGTCAATACTTCGCTTTACAAAGTTATTCAGGGCTTCACCTTTTAACATACCATTCTGAAGCAAAGCTAAATCAACTAATTGAGCGATGATTTTATTATTCTTTGCGTAATTGCTTAACACCTCTTTCTCCTTGTCATGCTGAGCTGTTATGTCTTTTTCACATTGAGAAAGATCGTCTTTTTCTTCTTGAGTAATATCTTCAGCCTTTTTGCTGTCCTGTTGTTGCTTTAGAACGGCTTTACGGGCCTCTAGACCTTTGAGCTCAGCCATAATAGGTTTTAGCTCTTCAGCTGTGTTATTGTGGGTGTCTTCAAGGATTTTTTTAATTAATTTATGATTGGTATTTAATACAACATTATACATATCCGGCATTTCTCCATAGAAAGCCATTCCAGGTTGCAAACGTGCCATTTCTTTCATACGACGCATATATTCATTGCGAGTAATCATTACAGGAACAGTTGTTTCACCTAGAGCCTGTGGATCAACATTAAATTCGGTTTTGTCTAATTTTGGTAAAATGCTGGTAAAGATGGCATTCAACGTTGTTCTATCATTAACATCGACAGCCTCAGGTGTATCAGTATCTTTTACGATCAACCGGTCAATAGTGTCAGCATCCACTCTAGTAAAGGTTGTTTTTTCAAGTTTCCTCTCTAATAGGCTCACCAATGGCGTATCTAGCTGCCCATCCATCAGCAATACATTGTAGCCTTTATTATTGGCTGTTTCTATATAGCTGTATTGCTCGTCTTTATCATTGGCATAAAGATAAACCAATTGACCATCTTTGTTTGTTTGGTTATCCTTGATCAAAGTATTGTATTCGTCATAAGTGAAGAATTTTCCATTGCAATCTTTCAAAAGACTGAATTTCTTGGCTTTGTCAAAGAAATCTTCAGTTGAAAGCATACCATAATGAATAAACAATTTAATGTCATCCCATTTCTTTTCAAAATCAGAACGGTCTTTATTGAAAATACTCTGAAGTCTGTCACTAACTTTTTTTGTGATATAGGTAGAGATTTTCTTTACATTGGCATCACTTTGCAGGTAGCTTCGGCTGACATTTAAAGGAATATCGGGTGAGTCAATGACTCCATGAAGCAACATAAGGAATTCAGGAACAATGCCTTCTACATTATCAGTAACGAAAACCTGATTGCAATAGAGCTGAATCTTATTGCGTTGCAAGTCCAGATTACTCTTAATCTTAGGGAAATAGAGTACACCTGTCAAGTGGAATGGGAAATCTACATTCAGATGAATCCAGAAAAGAGGATCATCGTTCATAGGATAGAGATCATGATAGAACTTCAAGTAATCCTCATCTTTCAAATCGCTTGGTTTCTTAGTCCACAGTGGGGTAGTGTCATTAATAACATTGTCTTCTTCGGTATCGATTTGTTTGCCATCTTTCCAGTCTTTTTTCTTGCCAAAAATTACTGGAATAGGTAAAAAACGGCAGTATTTATGCAGCAATTCACTGATTTTGTTTTCGTCTACGAATTCCTGGCAGTCATCATCAATATGCATGATGATATCGGTGCCACGTTCAGTCTTATCTGAAGGTTCAATAGTATATGATGGGCTTCCGTCACAATTCCATTTTACAGCTTGTGCCCCTTCTTGCCAGCTCTTGGTTACGATTTCTACTTCTTTGCTTACCATGAATGAGGAGTAAAACCCTAATCCAAAGTGCCCAATGATAGCATTAGCATCTTCCTTATATTTGTCAAGGAAATCATTAGCACCAGAAAAAGCTATCTGATTGATATATTTTTCAATTTCTTCTTCTGTCATCCCAATACCATGATCACTCACGGTGATGGTTTTGGCATCCTTGTCCACGCTTACGTGAACACTCAGATTACCCATGTCTTCTTTCAATTCACCTTTAGTAGCCAGTGTTTTCAGTTTCTGAGTTGCATCAACTGCATTGGAAACAATCTCACGAAGGAAAATTTCATGGTCACTGTATAAAAATTTTTTAATAACAGGAAAAATATTTTCCGTTGTTACTCCAATATTTCCTTTTTGCATTTTAACTATAATTATTAAATTAAACTTTCTTGCATTACCGGGATGATTACGGGACAATTTGTCATTTCTAATGTCAGTTTGTCCTCGACCATGCGAGCTATCAATAGACTGCCTGTGGCCGGTTCCTCGTTGATAATTAGATTAGATATTTCATCTTCTAAATAAGTTTGAATACTTCTTCTAAGTGGTCGGGCACCATATTGAGGGTCATATCCTTTTTCTGCCAAGTATTTGCGTGCCTCATCAGTCACTTCTAGATGGTATCCCATATCTTCTACACGCTGAATCAATCCCTTCAGTTCGAGGTCGATAATCCGCAACATAGAATCCAAATTTAGTGGACGGAAAGTTATGATTTCATCCAATCGGTTCAAAAACTCTGGTGCAAACTGTTTTTGTAGAGCTTTGCGTACAATACTGTCAGCATTTATATCTGCGTTTTGTTGGCTTGTAAAACCTATACCATGACCGAATTCTTTAAGCTGGCGACTACCTACGTTTGATGTCATGATAACTACAGCGTTACGAAAGTCCACAATTCTCCCGTTACTATCAGTAAGACGTCCTTCATCCATAACTTGGAGTAGGATATTAAACACATCAGGATGAGCTTTCTCTATTTCATCAAGCAGGACAATAGAATAAGGTTTACGCCGTACGGCTTCAGTAAGTTGACCACCTTCTTCATAACCTACATATCCCGGAGGGGCACCAACCAAACGACTCACAGTAAACTTTTCCATGTATTCGCTCATGTCTATGCGGATTAAAGCATCAGCTGTCCCAAACATAAACTTGGCTAATTCTTTAGCTAATAATGTTTTACCTACACCTGTAGGACCTAAGAACATGAAACTTCCAATAGGGCGGTTTGGATCTTTTAGACCAATACGGCTACGTTGGATGGCTTTAACTAATTTTTCCACTGCTATTTCTTGGTCTATGATTTCCTTGGATAATGCTTCTTTCATGCCTTTCAGTTGATTGCCTTCAGCCTGAGCCATGCGAGTGACAGGAACACCAGAAATCATTGAAACGACTTCTGAAATCATTTCTTCAGTAATTTCTACCGGATGTGAATCTAACTCCTTATTAAAAAGTTCTTTCTGCTTTGTAATTTGCTTTTCCAATTCTACTTGGCGTTCACGCAGATTGCTGGCTAGCTGATAATTGCCAGCTTTTACTGCCTTCATCTTATCATCATTTATTTTCGCCTTTTCAGCATTCAATTGTTGCACAATCGTAGGAGTGCTGTTCTCCATCATATGAGCACGGGAACCGGCTTCATCAATAATATCAATAGCCTTGTCTGGGAAATTACGGTCAGTAATGTAGCGTTCTGCTAATTGAACTGCGTGTGCAAGAGCTGCATCACTATATTTTACATGATGATGCTCTTCATAACGCTCTTTAATGTTATGTAGAATCTGTAAAGTTTCTTCCTTAGTCGTTGGTTCTACTAGAATCTTCTGAAAACGACGTTCTAGGGCCCCATCCTTCTCAATACTATTACGGTATTCGTCAAGAGTAGTCGCACCAATGCATTGTAATTCACCACGAGCCAAAGCAGGCTTTAGGAGATTGGCTGCATCCATAGTACCAGTGCTGGCACCAGCACCAATAATTGTATGAATCTCATCCATGAAAAGAATAACCTCATCATGTTCTTTCAACTCTTTAATTAGGTTCTGCATACGTTCTTCAAATTGGCCACGGAACTTGGTCCCAGCTACTATTGAAGCCATATCCAAACGGACAAGCCGTTTACCTAGCAAAGTATGTGGAACGGTTCCTTCAATGATTCGTGAGGCTAATCCTTCAACGATGGCAGATTTACCTACACCTGGCTCGCCAATTAAAATTGGATTATTCTTTTTGCGGCGTGAAAGAATCTGTGCCAAACGCTCAATTTCTTTTTGGCGTCCTACTACAGGATCTAACAACTTTTCTTCCGCAGCTTTGGTCATATCAGAGCTGAATTTATCCAAAAATGGAGTGTCACGATGTCCGTTATTTTTACCAGAATTAGAATTGCTTTTTGAACCATCTTGTGAAATCCGGACCATACGGAAAGGACTTTGTCCACCATCATCGGACAAATCTTCCTCTTCATCATCTTCGCTAGTCTCGAAAGCTGATAGTGGTTGCGCATTTTTAGCGACATTATCATCCTCGGGCTCAATATCTTGATGTTGGTCTAAAGCTTCTGGTTGAAGTCCTGAAGCTTTCAGCAGCTGGCTTACATAAAGTCTGTCGTTATTCATCATTGCATGCAATAAGTCCAAAGTGTCTATTTTGGAGCTGTTTCTTCCTTGGGATTCCTTAAAACTCTCTTTTAATAGTTTTGAAATATCTGTTGTAACATTCAAGTCACCTGGAGAACCATATGGGTTGTAAGTAGCTTTGATACGGTTTTCCAAGGTGTTTTTCATGTGATTCATGTCCACTTTGGCTGAAACCAAAGCAGAATGCGCCTCACATGTTTCATCACGGAGTATGGCCAATAACAAATGCTCGGGTCCTACAAAGTTTGAATCCAAGCGGCCGGCCTCTTCGCGACTATACATCATTACTCTATTTAAACTATCTGAAAACTGCATCATTTATAATAATTGATTAGACCTATAAATTTACAAAAGCCGTGCCAAAGGCCGTTTTAGTACTTTTTACATAAAAAGTTTTTTCCTTTAAGAAAAAAGCAGTACTTTTACAAAGTTTTTGTGAACTAACCTAAATAGAGTAAAAAGATTTTAATTAAATGACTGAACAAGACAGAATTATAAAAGTCGATATCGAAAAGGAGATGCGTTCTTCATACATAGATTATTCTATGTCTGTTATTGTGGCACGCGCTCTACCTGATGTTCGAGATGGATTTAAGCCTGTACATCGCCGTATTCTTTATGGTATGATGGAATTAGGCTATACTCAAGACAAACCATATAGAAAATCAGCACGTATTGTGGGTGATGTGTTAGGTAAATATCATCCTCATGGAGATTCTTCTGTTTACGGTGCATTGGTTCGTATGGCGCAACCTTGGGCAATGAGATATCCGTTGGTTCAGGGTCAGGGAAACTTCGGTTCCATCGATGGAGATAGTGCTGCCGCAATGCGATATACAGAAGCTCGCTTATTCAAGATAGGTGAGGACATGATGGGAGATGATTTGTACAAAGAAACTGTCGATATGGACCGTAACTTTGACAACACCCTAGATGAACCTTCAGTACTTCCTACCAGAATTCCTAATTTGCTTGTAAATGGAGCTACAGGTATTGCGGTAGGTATGGCAACGAATATCCCAACGCACAACCTGGGTGAAGTGATAGACGGATGTGTGGCTTATATAGATAATCCAGACATTGACACGGATGGTCTGATGCAATTCATTCCTGCACCGGATTTTCCTACGGGAGCATATATTTATGGTATTTCTGGTGTTAGGGATTCCTATGAGACAGGACGTGGACGCATCATGATGCGTGCCAAGGCTGAAATTGAAAATGGGCCTACACATGACAAGATTGTCATAACAGAGATTCCTTATGGTGTCAATAAGGCAGAGTGTATCAAGCACATCGCAGACCTTGTAAATGAGAAGAAGTTAGACGGTATTTCCAATGCAAATGATGAGTCTGACCGTGAAGGTATGCGTATAGTTATTGATGTGAAGCGTGATGCTAATGCTAAGGTTGTACTCAACAAGCTTTATAAAATGACAGAGCTTCAGAGTGCCTTTAGTGTTAATACTATTGCATTGATTGGAGCCCGTGGAGCTCAACATCCTGGTCGTCCTAAACTTCTATCTCTTAAAGAGTGTATTCAGCATTTTGTTGAACACCGGCACGAGGTGGTTATTCGTCGTACTCAGTTTGATTTGCGTAAGGCTCAGGAACGTGCCCATATATTGGAAGCTCTGATAGTAGCTTGCGATAATATTGATGAGGTGGTACATATTATTCGGTCTTCTAAGGATCCTCAAGAGGCTGTAAACCGTTTGATGGAACGTTTTGGATGGGATGAAGTGCAGGCAAAGTATGTTGTTGATATGCGCTTGCGCCAGCTTACTGGACTGATGATGGAGAATCTGCGTAACGAGTATGATGAAATAATGAAGAGGATAGAATATTATCAGCAGATTCTTTCAGATGATTCACTTTGTTGGAAAGTCATCAAAGATGAATTAATTGAGGTAAAGGAAAAATATGGTGATCCACGTCGTACTGAGATTATTCCTACAGCTGGTGAATTTAATGCAGAAGATTTTTATGCAGATGAAGATGAGGTTATTACCATCTCTCATTTGGGTTATATCAAGCGTACTCCATTGTCAGAGTTCCGTATTCAAGGTCGTGGAGGTTTAGGAAGTCAAGGTGGCAAGACTCGCGATGCAGACTTTATAGAGCATATATATCAGGCTACCACCCATAATACAATGATGTTCTTTACACAAAGAGGACGTTGCTATTGGCTTAAGGTGTATGACATACCAGAAGGTAACAGGGGATCTAAGGGGCGTGCTATTCAGAACTTGTTGAATATCGAAAGTGGTGATGCTGTAAATGCATTCATTTGTCTGAAAGATTTAAACAATGCGGAATTTGTGAACAGCCACTATTTGATGTTCTGTACAAAGAGCGGTGTAATAAAGAAGACATCCTTGGCTGATTATAGTCGTCCTCGTGCTAATGGTGTAATAGCTATAAATATTAAGGATGAGGATCGAGTCGTAGATGTTTGTCTTACTAATGGGGAAAATGAAATCTTGATTGCCAACAAAAATGGTCGTGCCATAAGATTTAATGAAAGTACAGTGCGTCCGATGGGTCGTACAGCTACTGGTGTTAAAGGTATGACTCTTGATGGAGCAGATGATGAAGTCGTTGGCATGGTTTGTGTTGAGGATGCTAAGACAGAGACTATAATGGTAGTTAGTGAACAAGGTTATGGAAAGCGCAGCGAGGTCGAAGACTATCGTATTACCAACCGTGGAGGTAAAGGAGTCAAGACTATCGAAGTGACGGAAAAAACTGGCATGCTTATTGCTATTAAGTCTGTGACAGATGATAATGACCTCATGATTATTAACAAGAGTGGAATCACTCTTCGTTTGAAAGTTAGCGAGGTGCGTGTTATGGGCCGTGCAACTCAGGGTGTTAAGTTGATAAACCTGGCAAAACGTAATGATCAAATTAGTAGTGTGTGCAAGGTTTCAGCAGCCCAAGAGGATGAAGAAGATGTAATTGAAGAAGATAATAACAACGTTGAAGGGGGAAACTAACCCAGAAACTCAAATTGAAAGTTAACAATTAGTACTAATTTTTATTTAACAAAAAAAACTATGAAGAAAGTTTTATTAATGGCAGCTATGTTGCTCGGTTCAACTGCAGCCGTATTTGCTCAGGATGCTAAGGCTCTGAATGATGAGGTTCAGGCTCTTAAGGGCCAGATCGATAAGGGGCAGCAGGCTATGATCTTGGGACAAGGTGATGCTAACCAGTTTTATGGTTTAGTTGATCAATTGTTCGATAAGGTTTACGAGTGCGACAGGGTTTCTGAGCAGCCAGATGCAAAAGGAAAGGTTAAAAACAAGTTCCGTAAGGCAAATGCTGACCTTTTGAACCTGAATCGCCCTCAGTTGATCAATGGTGGTGTTGAGGCATTTAACAACAATGAGAATGCAAAGGCACTTAAGTATTTTGGTAAGTACATCGATGCAGCAAAGCATCCAATGATGGAAAAGTTCAATTACTTAGCTACCGACACCATGATTCCTTTGATTTCTTATTATGCATGTATTGCAGCTGCACGTGAAGAGAATCATGATGCAGTTCTCAAGTATGTAGATGAGGCAGTTAAGGATAAGGAAAATGGTGCTTCTGCACTGGAGTTGAAGTGTGCTTCTTTGAAAGCAACAAACAAGAACGATGAATTCTTGGCAGCTTTGAAGGAAGGTCTTGAGAAGTTCCCTAATGATAATTATTTCGTAGGTAACATGATTGATTATTACACAAATAATAATCAGTATGACGAGGCTGTTTCTTATATTGATGCTCAAATTGCTAAGAACCCTAATAATGATTATTTCTATTTCGTAAAGGGTTATCTGTATCAGACTCAGAAGAAATATGAAGAGGCTGATCAAGCTTATGCTAAGTCTGTAGCTATGAATCCTAATTCTGCACAGGCACAGTCATACGCAGGTTTAAATCTCTGTCAGGAGGCTATCGCATTAGGTGAGGATGAAACTGTTTCAGAAGCTACTCTTGAGGCTCTTTACAAACGTGCACTTCCATATTATGAGAAGGCTCGTGAGTTAGCTCCAGATGACAAAACACTTTGGCTGAATGGTCTTTATACTTGCTATTATCGTTTGAATATGACCGAAAAGGCAGCAGAGATTGAAAAGTTGATGTGATTCACATTAATTATAGATAGTAAAAAAGAAGGTGTGTTTATGGCACACCTTCTTTTTTTAATATCTATTGGTCCTTTGAGTTCATTTCATTTTAATTGTTATGTTTATTATATGTGTTTAATAAATAAATGTTGTATCTTTTTTGTTTGTCAGTAGGTAAAGATTTTTTCTTTTAGAATTGTTTTTTCTTGCTCTTTTGTATGAATGGGTATTTTTCTTATAAAAAAACACTCTTTTATTATTTTGGAACATCAAAAAATATTATATTTGCAACAAAGAACAATTAGACCTAACTATTATTATGAAAAGCAAGGATCTGTATTCATTAAGACAGCAGTTAGTATCGGACATTACCCGTGCTATGGGACATCCTGCACGTATTAGTATTTTGGAGTATGTAGCTAAGCATGGTGAGTGTTATTTTGGTGACTTGGTAAATGAAATACCACTTGCCAAGGCTACTATATCTAGACATTTGAGTGAGTTGAAAAGTGCTGGTTTGGTTCAATGTGAATCAGAGGGACCAAAATCTAGATTGTGGATTAACAAGAAAAATTGGGAATTTGCTCGTAAGGTATTTAATGATTTCTTTACTGAAAATCAAGATAAATTGAAGGACGAGTAAGTTGGTTAGAATTCGTAGAATCAACACTAGTAAAAAAGGCAGGATGTAACCAATTACATCCTGCCTTTTTTACTAGTGTTGATTCATTAAAAATGTTTTATTTTTTCGCAAGATGTATAGGTGTTTTTTTATAAAAGTCTTTGTACTATGCATTGACCTCTCTTTTAAGTTAGATAATAGTTTTTGCTCTTTATAGTGATGTTCTAAATCGCTTCTTATTCGTTCGATAATGCTCATTGAATACTATGAATTTTGATTTAGGCTTGTCTTCTAGAAAGAAAAGCCTAAATTTGTACAGTCATTTATATATGATAATTGAAAGTAGTATTAAAAACTCTATAGTTAGCCTGGTGTAACTGTGAAATTATGTTAGGTGGTATCTAAGAGATTTTAAATGAAAAAGGATTTACGAAGGGATTCTCTGTGAAGAGGATCCCTTCTTTACTGTGATTGATATTGTTTAGTCTAGTATTGTGTATCTTTTAGAAAGATAGATCTGTTGAATCTAGAGTGCTGAGTCCCAATAGCTTACGATATAGGGCAATGTATTTATGGGTATAGGTGTCATAATTGAATGACTCAGAGAAAACTCTTGCTTGTTCTGCTTTTTCTGGGTATTTTTTCCATTCGGGGTAATCGTTACGGATTACATTTGCCATGGCTTCAGGTTCAAAGGAATCCCAATAACATGCATGGTTCTCATAAACCTCTGGTAAACTTCCTAATTTAGAAGAATAAACACGGCATCCAAATCGCATAGCCTCTAACCCTGGTATGCCGAAACCTTCTAAACGACTTGGGAAAAAATATGCGGTAGCATGAGCATAAAGCCAGCTCTTTTCTGGATCTGTGATTTTACCTGCTAGGAATACTCTGTTTTCTCCTACTTGAGCGATTAGTTCACGGAGGGTTTGAGCATAAGCAAAATGGTCATCACCACAAATATATAGTTTGTAGTTAGGAAAGTAATGCATCATTGGCACCAGCTTTTGAAAATTCTTTTTCTCTCGTATTTGACCAATAGAGAAAAAGAACTTTTCATTGGGATTATCTACAAAAGATGGTTTCTCTGTCAGCGTGTTTGTGGTATCTTGGATTCCATTATATATAATGCTGATTGGTTTGCTCGATGCTTGATTTACATTAGCTAATAGCTCACGTTGTACATATTTAGATATACAGGTAATATAGTCAGAGTTTTTTACTCGGTGGCGCATTTGAAATATGTGACGTAGACGATGCAGACCTTTTTTCTCGTACAGATAGTTAAGATCATGTACAGTGAGTAACTGTATAGTGCCCTTTTGCATGAAACGATAACGATATTGTTGATCAGTGGCATGCCAGAGATCTATATGAGCACCAATTCTTTTTATATCAGCACGCACATGTTCTTTCCTGATATATTCAGTATCATTTCCAAAAACTCCCAGATATTTTTCGGGAACCATCATAATGATGCGCATATCTGGAAAATTCACCTTGGCTAATCTAGGGCCGTAATTCTTAGCAATCTCTCCAAATCCACAGAAAGTGCCAATATGAGACATATCTACAATAACAGTCTTTTTCATATTTTGCTTCTTTTATGCAAAGGTAATAAATAAAGCTGAATAAATTTTGGTGAAAGATTGTTTTGAAATGATTGATAATTAAAAACTGCTTATTTTTCGAGGTAAATAGTCATGGAATACACTATTTTAAAAACAAAAACTAATACTATTCTTTCAAATAGATACAATTGTTTTTTTTAAACTTGTAAGAAGATAATATGTATGTTACTTTTGCAGAAGTAAATGAATATGTCTTCTAAAGTTAGAATATATAGTTTATAGATTAAGGTTATTAGGAAAAGCTCTCCATCAGGGGAGCTTTTTTATTTGTTTATTTCTAGCATAACACAAAGCATTAAAGGTTCCTATAGTTATTCTTGTAAGTTATTTCATTGGCGAGTAATGTAATTGTTTTTATAAATTTGCCTGTCGTTTATAAAAGAGTTATATTTGCATGAAGTGATAATAACAATTGCTATGAATATAACCATTAATGAAAAGACTGTGAAAATATTCACAGGTGCAAAGGCTGTAGATGCCATTCGAAAATATCTGGTAGAAATGCAGAAATCTCCTGCTGACTTGAAATCTTTAACGATTTATGATAAATATGGACATGAGATTGATGGAGAAGCTCCTTTAAAAGATGGAGATGTCATAGAAGTTAAGGCTATTAAGGAAGAGGATACTCAATGTGAGGCGAATAACTCTTCAGTATCCCTTTCTATAGATTCTATTAAAACTCCAAAGTTAGAATCTGATATTGTGTCCACTCCGGCTAAGATTCCATTCCCTAATTCTAAAGTATGAAACGAATCTATATACTTCTTGTGTTTTTTTCATGGGCCTTTAGTACAACTATTGCACAACAGCGAGAGATACATATTCTTTCAGTAAATGATATGCATGCCCAAATTGATAATATGCCTCAATTGGCTGCTATAGTTGATAGCCTTCGTTCTATAGACCCGGAATTATTGGTGATATCCGCAGGTGATAATCGTACTGGTAACCCTATTAATGATCAATACGAACCTACGAGTTACCCTATGACAGCTCTTATGAACATTATAGGGTTTGATTGTTCAGGTTATGGGAATCATGAGTTTGATTCAGGCGCATCAGGTCTTGCCAAGTTAATAGATCTAAGTAATTTCCCACATGTTAATGCTAATGCACATCCAGCCCCTTCTTTAGGTATTCATCAGATTCCGTATAAAATTTTTAATATTGATGGTATTTCCATAGGTGTTTTGGGAATTGTTCAGTTAGGTACGCATGGATATCCAGATACTCATCCCGATAACGTGAAAGGTATTACCTTTACAGACCCTACAGAAACTATAGAACAGTATGAGTGGCTGACAAAGAGATGTAATGTGAATATCCTATTGTCACATTTGGGTTATGAAGAAGATCTTAAAATGGCAGCTCAATTCCCATATTATGATTTAATAATAAGTAGTCACTCACATACGCAATTAAAAGGAGGAGAGCTTCATGATGGTGTGTTGATTACGCAAAATACAAATAAACTGAAACGTTGTACTTATACTACTCTTACTGTAGTAGATGGTAAAGTTGTAAAAAAAGATGCTGTAAACATAGAAGTGGAAAACTATCCCAGAAAGAACTTAATAGCAGCAAGACTGGTGCATTTCTTTAATGAGAATGAGTTCTTCCAACGTGTGCTTGCTACAGCGGAGACGCCTTTTACATCTCCTGAAGAATTGGGTGTCTTCCTTTGTGATGCAATTAAATGTGAAGGGAACGCAGATTTTGCGCTATGGAATGCAGGTGGTGTTCGTTTAGAGAAATTAGATGCTGGCCCCATAACGGTTAATGAAATATTACAGTTAGATCCCTTTGGGAACATGTGTGTGGAAATGAATCTTACGGGGAAAGAATTGGAAGATATTCTGTATTCTTGTTATCAAAATGATCAGTTTATCTTTCCATATACATCAGGAAATTTGATGTCTACGATAACTTTTGATTCAATGGACAAACTGACAATTAAAAAAATGGATATCCGAACTTCTGATGGAAAGAAACTTGACAAAAAGAAAATCTATAAAGTGGTAACGAATAGCTATACAGCATCAATCTGTGATTCACCTCGAACAGATCAAGGTAGAGTCCTTAACATAGGTACTTCAGATATGGTTATGAAATATCTGGAAAAGAAAGGAAGCGTAAGTTATCAAGGCAAGAAATGTCAGATGATTCTTAATAGGAACTGATTTATAGATAAATAAAACTTTGTTGACCATCAAACTGATTGGATTTCATTGAAATTGATTTTAAAAGAATCAGCATTCCAGTAAAAATCCAATAAAAAATTGAATTATTTTATTTTTTTCTTTATATTTGCGAAATTAAAAACAATTAGAAAAAGCCGAACTGCTAAGAAGGGTGTAGGCACATTTAAAAAAACAAAGCTCATGATACAAGAAGATTCTATTAAGAATGCAGCTAAAGAAGTAAAAGAAACTGCAGAAGAAGTTCAGGAAGCTGTTGCTGAAAAAGTAGCAGATGCTAAAGAGGCTGTTGCTGATGTAGCTGAAGCTGTAGAGGACAAGGTTGAGGAGGCTAAAGAAGCTGTTGCAGAGACTGTTGAGGAAGTCAAGGAAGCTGCACAGGCTAAAGTCGAGGAGGCTAAAGAGACATTGAAAGGTGCCGAAGAAGCTGTAGCTGAAAAAGTAGAGAGTGTTAAAGAAACTGTGGAAGATGCTAAGGAAACCATTGAAGAAAAGGTTGAAGAAGCTAAGGCTGCAGTTGATTCTACAGAAGAGATTAAAGCCGATGCTGATAAATTTACCGATAAGGTTGGTGAGGCTTTTGACGATGTAAAGGATAAGATTAGCGATGTTATCGATGATATTAATCAGAATGAGACAGTGAAAGCTGCCAAGGAAAAAGTGAATGATGTTATCGAAGATATCCAGCAGAATGAAACGGTTAAGAAAGTTCAGGAGAAAGTTGGTGATGCAATAGAGGACATCAAGAACAATGAAACCGTTAAGGAGACTTTGAAGAAGGTTGATGAGACTCTGGATCAGATTGCTAATAGTGAAACAGCAAAACAGGCTCAAGAATTTGTAAAGGAGTCAACAAAGAAAGCTGGTGAAGCTATTAATCAAGCTGCTGATGAAATTCAGAAATTAAGTATTTGGCAGAAGATTAAGAATTTTTTTAAATAAAAAATCCACATAACAGATGTTATAACGATAGGGAGGGGGAGCTTTCAGTTCCCCCTCCCTTATTGTTATTATACCACTTATAGAAGATTCATCATAGCTAATCCGTAGGGCCTATTCTCACAAAGCATACGAAGGAATTCCTTGGTGGCATTCTTTCGGTATACATCCCTTTTTACGTGGAAAGAGCCTTCCATATTTGTACCCTGTTGGTCTAATGGAATTGCTACCACTCCAGCCATGCGTTTTGCTGTAGCTTCGGAGAGTAAAGTAACTAATCGGGTACCCCGTACAACATCCATCAGCAGATTTACCTCGTTGATTTCAAAACATATATTGAACCGATAATCCTTGCCATCGATAATCCTGTCAAAAGCATTACGTGCTTGCATACCTTTCGCAGGTAATGCCATCGGGTATTTTTCCAAATCTGATAGTCTAAGAGAAGAATGTTGAGTCAGAGGATGGCTCTCATCTACAATTACAGCTAATTGATTGTCAAAAAGAATATGCGATTCGATATTAGGGTATGCAGATGTAGACTTATAACTGAGAGCCAGATCAATCTCCTGCTTATCCAACATACTCATTAGTGTTTCCATCGGATAGCAGAAAATGTGGACTATAACACCAGGATAACGACGCATAAATTGTTGTACTGTTTCACGTAAGAGTGGGGTGAAAGTGGGTGTTGTGCCTATATTTAATTCACCTACACCTAACTGTTGTACATCGTGAATACGGTCAATACAGGATTCAGCTTCTCTTAGTGTACGTTTTGCTTGTGGAAGAAATGCTTTTCCCATGTCACTTACAGTGACACCATGTGAAGTGCGAATAAGAAGAGATACTTGTAGCTCATCTTCTAATTGCTTGATTTGTTGGGAAATAGTGCTTTGAGTTATATTTAGTTGTCGTGAAGCTTCTGAAAATGATAAAAGCTCTGCAACCTTTACGAAATATTTTAGTTGTCTTAATTCCATTTTTCTCTCTTTTTTCGGGTGCAAAGTTACTTATTTTTTTTTCATTTGGATTAGATGATTGTGTTTAATTCGAGATACTCGCTATCGAAATTAGCGATAGCAAGTATCTCGAATCTGTTCATTAAAAATTGCATGGAGCCTATTTGCAAAACCGATAGGTTAAAACCGATAACTGCTATCGATTCTATCCTTTTTTATCGATATCTGGATAGTGGAAACTGTTATACCTTTGCAGTCGAAAACATTAATTATTTAAAAGTAGTAGAAATATGGGACTTTATATTGCATTATTTTTCTGTGTTGTTACAGTTTTAAGCTCTAGTATTCATTTTATATTGAAGACAAAAGATTGTCTGCTAGAAGATGAGCTCACGGTAGAAAATGATACTGTGAAGATTCAAGGTTGAATAGGAAGGTAATTATTGAAACTATGTTCAAGAATTTTGTTGGTTATAATCTGGTTCAGCAGTACCATACTGCAAAGTACTTGCTGCGTGAATCAAATATATCTGTTCGTATTGTAAAATTATGTTTGGCAGTTTTAGTACTTCTTGTACTTTGGAATTTGCCTTCCACCACATATGGGATTCCTAATTTGACAATTGTAGAACAGCGTACCATAGCAGTTTTTGTATTCGCAACATTAATGTGGATTTTGGAAGCTGTTCCTGCATGGAATACTTCTGTTACGGTTATTGTCATCTTGCTTTTCTGCGTGAGTGACAGTAGCCTATGGTGCATGGTTCAAGGGCACGATGCAGAGTCATTGGGTTCAATGCTTTCTTACAAGAAACTTATGGCATGCTTCTCAGATCCTATCATTATGCTGTTCATTGGTGGATTCATTCTTGCTATTGCTGCTACGAAGTCTGGCTTGGATGTGAAACTGGCTCGTGTAATGTTGAAACCTTTCGGAACAAAATCTGAGAATGTATCCTTGGGTTTCCTCCTTGTCACGGGAATTTTCTCCATGTTTCTGTCAAATACGGCAACCGCTGCCATGATGCTTACCTTTCTGGCTCCAGTACTGAAGTCCCTGCCTGCAAATGGTAAAGGTAAGATAAACTTGGCAATGGCTATTCCCGTAGGAGCTAATATAGGAGGTATTGGTACTCCTATTGGAACTCCACCAAACGCCATAGCTCTGAAGTTCCTGAATGATCCAGAAGGATTGAACTTGGGTATAGGCTTCGGTCAGTGGATGCTCTTTATGTTCCCTTTTGCGATCTTGTTGCTGCTTATAGCATGGCGAGTGCTGCTTATTTTCTTCCCATTCACTCAAAAGAGGATAGAATTGAAAATAGAGGATAATCAAAAACGTGTTCTTAAGCCTTGGCAAGATGTCGTTGTCTATGTGACATTTATCTTGACCGTCCTGCTATGGATGACGGATAAGGTTTCTGGTGTCAACTCAAATGTCGTTGCCATGTTGCCTGTTGGCGTTTTTTGTCTGTCAGGTGTCATTGGTCGAAGAGATCTGGAGGAAATCAACTGGTCTGTCCTTTGGATGGTAGCAGGTGGTTTTGCACTTGGTGTGGCACTTCAGGATACAGGATTAGCCAGTCATTTGATTCAGACTATTCCATTCAACACATGGTCACCAATTCTCATGATTGTAGGATCCGGAGTATTATGCTACCTGATGGCAAATTTCATCTCTCATACTGCCACCGCAAACTTGCTGATTCCTATATTAGCTATGGCAGGTATGTCAGCATCAGAAAACCTGGCATCCTTAGGTGGTGTCTCTACCTTATTAATCGGTGTGGCTATGGGTTCATCATTGGCTATGGTTTTACCTATTTCAACTCCTCCAAATGCTTTGGCTCATGCTACAGGTCTTATAGAGCAGAAACAGATGATTCGTGTAGGTATCATTATGGGTGTAATAGGATTGACATTAGGGTATGTAATGCTGATATTTTTGGGGCAGGCAAACTTCTTTTAAGTAGTTTTTCTATATGAGAATAAATATATACTCTATTTATTCATAAATCATATTAGTGTAATTAAACCAATGTATGAAAAGTCTCGCTAAAAGCGAGGCTTTTCTTTTTTATGGTAGAAATCAATAGATTGTCAGTATATGTTATGGTTTTTTGTTTTTCATTTTTGAAACTTTGCTAGTTTTAGAAAAAACGATATATTTGCAAAACACTACTTTTGTCCAGATTTTTACGTAAGATGAAGACTACACATGATTTTATGAGCATGGCCATGCTTAGCATCGGCTATGTTTGTAATATGCACTATTGGAGAAGTGAAATTATATCTTCTCCCTTTATTCGTATCTACTATGTGGAGCAGGGTAGGGCTTGGATTCATCTGCCAAACCGTGACATGGAACTAAAGGCAGGCTATATGTATCAGGTTCCGGCTTTTGTTTCTCATAGTTACGAATGTGAATCGGATTTCAAGCTATATTACCTATATGCCTATGGGAACTATCAAGATGATTCTGTCCATTTTGATGCCAGAGAATTTCCCATTGAAGTGAAGGCTGATGATACGGTTGAACTTCTTTTTAGTAAGTATTGTACTCTTTATTCGCAGCTCTGTGTTCCTTCTTCTGGTGTTGAAGCATTGGCATGCCACATGTTTTCTCCTGAATATAGCAGGTTAAAACCTTATGAAAAAATGCAGCTCCACGGGCTGACGATGATTTTGTCTTCATATTTCATGAAAGATGTCAGGAGTCATTCAGTACAAAATGATATGCGTATTATTCGTGTAATGGAGTATGTGAAGAAGAATGTGGGGCAGGAGATGAATCTGTCGCATCTGACAGATGTAGCTTGCGTGACAAAATCTCAGCTTATTCGTTTGTTCCGTGGCAGTTTGGGAGTTTCTCCTCTCCAATATGTCATTCGCTGCAAGATTCAACATGCGCAGGAGTTGCTGCTTACTACAGGTCTCAGTGTGAACGATATTTCTCACGAGGTCGGAATTAAGGATGTTTCTTATTTTATCCGTGTGTTTAAAAGGCATACTGGTTTTACTCCACAGAATTACAGAGAAGTTTTTCGCTGATTTTTTATTTACAAAATGAGAGAAGACGCTCTTAGTGAGGTTTGATTCTTCCCTGGAGTATTTCTTTTTATCTAGAAAAATATTTTTCTGCCGAAGGGAAAAATATTACAGGCAATAATCTGCCGTTTAATTCCTGTATCGTAAAAATGAAAAAGTTTTACATTTTCTTATTTGTGGTTTTCCCCATTAATTATTATAGTTGCCATGTAGGATAGTATTCTTGATTTCTCCCGGGAAATGTTGGCAAGAAAGGAAAATAGCCTTAAATTTGCCCTATAGGAATAAAATAAGTGATGTTTAGAATTAGATGTTTATTATTGTTAGAAAGCATTAATAATCATTTTTACTTTTCTAACAGTATTTAAATTATTTACTGATTCTGGTTCGAGAGAATAGGAATCTTTTTCATTCATTAAACCGAATAAAAAATTGCTAGGAAAAGGTAACCGTGAAGGTTGCCTTTTCCTTTTTTATTTCATTTTTCTGGAAGTTTATTCTTTTGCTTGGAAAAGATGCTGTATTTTTGTAGAGTGAAGTAATGGCATTTTTATGAAAATTAGAAATAAACTCCGTTTTTGTCTTTTGGTTTTGCTTTTGCTTGGAGTATTGCTTTTCACAGGAGGAAGCCTTATACCTATGCCAGAAGTTGTCTATGCCAATGATACTACTTACGGGTGGCATAGTTGTCTGCAGGATGTAGGCATGGGAGTTATAGCTCTTGTCGGAGGATTACTGGTTTACATTGTACATTATAAGGTAAGGAAGCTGAATGATTTGAAGACAGTGAAGACTCCGGGAAAATGGGCAACCGTCCTAGTAGCCAACATGGCTGTTCTCTTGCTCATACCAGGTGCATTCTTGTATTATTCCTTCAGAGGTTGGCGAGGGGATTATCCTGCCAGTGCTGATTCTATAGGAATTCCTTTGCTCATGCAGCTCTATTCAACTCTTCTTCTGCTGATTCCTCTGAATATTTTTCTTTTGCTTGCTATCTGGAAAATATCTCTTCCTTCTTATTTGTATATGAAGACACTGAAAGACTGTGGATGGTTGAGATTCTGGAAAATCTTGCTGGATTGCTTGCTTGTGCTTGATTCCCTTTTATTAGTCTACATGGTTTGGGATGGAGATATAGTAGCTGTGGTATCCTTGTTGATGCTCTTTTATGTCATTCTAACTTTACGAACAGGAAAAGTCAATTACTATAACCAACAGTGTTTAAGGAAATAAAAAAGAGGGCTCTAGAGCCCTCTTTTTTCCTATGGGTTTTCTGGTTAGTTATTTCAAAGTAACAGTAACAATGCTATGTGCAGGTATGGTCAGGGTTAGTACGCCCTTCTTTACTTTAGCACCGGTAAATACTGCAGGTTTCACTTCTTCTGGCTTTTGGAATGAATTATAGGAACCCATTTCCTTTCCTTGAAGTATTTCACCTTCAGCACTCTTTACATTAAGTCCATTGACATTTACTGTGATTGTTTCAGTCTTGTCTGGAGACGCATTGGTTACAGACAGGTGAACCTGTCCGTCTTTCTTTGAAGCTGTGGCACTTACCAGAGGGAGCTTGCGGTCTCCTTCAGTGTCTACAATATCGCATTTCAGCTCCAAAGGCAGGTATGTAGCATCTTGGTGTACACTGTACATGCGGAAAACATGATAGGTAGGAGTGAGCACCATGTGTCCGGTTCCTTCTTGATCAGTCAGAATCATGCTTTGTAATACATTGACAATCTGGGCAATATTAGCCATCTTCAGACGACGGGTATATTTGTGGAAGATGTCAAATGACAAGGATGCGACAAGGGCATCACGCATGGTGTTCTGTTGAAAGAGCCATCCAGGGTTTGTGCCTTCCTCTACGTCCCACCAAGTGCCCCATTCGTCCAGCAGAAGATCCACACGGTTTTTAGGATCCAGTTCATCCATGATGGCAATGTGTTTCTGAAGAACTTCTTCTACTTCACGGCACTTGCTAAGGGTGCGGAGATATTCAGCAGTTGTGAAATCTGTAGCAGAACCTTTCATATCCCATCCATTGATGACAGAATAGTAATGCAGAGAAATTGCATTCATTTTGTTTCCTATGGCTTTCATGCAGACTTTCGTCCAATTGTAATCATAGTCACTGGCACCACTGGCAACCTTATAGAGTTTGTTTCCGTCATATTCTCGGCAGTATGTAGAATAGCGTCTGTAAAGGTCACTGTAGTATTCAGGACGCATGTTTCCACCACAGCCCCAGCTTTCATTACCCACTCCCAGAAATTTCACTTTCCATGGTTTATCACGTCCGTTTTCACGACGCAGATTAGCCATAGGGCTGTTACCGTCACTCGTCATGTATTCTACCCATTTGGCAAGTTCTTCTACGGTTCCGCTTCCAACATTACCACTGATATAAGGTTCACAACCTAGCATTTCGCAAAGATTAAGGAACTCATGTGTTCCGAAGCTGTTGTCTTCTACGGTACCACCCCAATTGTTGTTTACCATGGTAGGGCGTTTTTCACGTGGTCCGATACCATCCATCCAATGATATTCATCAGCGAAGCATCCTCCAGGCCAACGTAGAACTGGCACATGCAATTCCTTCAGTGCTTGTAGTACATCCTTCCGATATCCTTGTTCATTAGGAATCTGGGAGTTTTCTCCAACCCAGAGTCCACCATAGATACATTGTCCCAGATGTTCAGAAAACTGTCCATAGATTTCTTTGGGGATTATATTCCCTTCTTTTGTGACATCCAGGGAAATTTCAGAGGTAAGTTGAGCAGCAGCGCTCATGGAAAAAGCTAGCAGAGAAAGCACTGCCAAAGATTTGAAATGTTTATTCATATTCGTATTATTAGTTTTATAGGTGCGAATATAGTGAAAAAATACGTATCTTTGCGGAAAACAATTGGTTTTATGAAGAAAATGAGAAGTATTTGCATATTGATGTTCATGGTGGCTTTCTTTCCGGCATTGGCTCAGGATGCTACGGTGACGGGACCTGATGGTAAGTTGAAGGTGGATTTGTTTTTCCCAAAGAAGGGAGAGGTGAATTATACCGTTACTTATGATGGGTTTTCCATGTTGAGCAATTCAGCTTTGGGGTTAGAGACTAATCTGGGGAGATATGGTAAGAGAGACAAACTTTTGGGGCAGAATATCGATAAGGTGGAAGATACTTACACTATGGATCGCATCAAGACCAGTCTGGTTCATTATAAAGCCAATCGTCTGGTATGTGATATTCAGACAGAAGATGGTCGCAACTGGCAATTGGAATTTCAGGTTAGTAATAATGATGTTGCTTTCCGCTACCTTCTTCCTAAAGAGGGTGAGACGGGTAGCGTGAGGGTGATGCGTGAAAAAACGGCATTCCATTTCCCTTCAGAGACAACCACTTTCCTCTGTCCGCAGAGTGATGCCATGATAGGGTGGAAGCGTACTAAGCCAAGCTATGAGGAATACTATAAGGCTGATGCCCCAATGAATATCCGTTCTGAATATGGGCATGGATATACTTTCCCTTGTCTGTTTCATGTAGGTGAGAACGGATGGGTTCTAGTTAGTGAGACTGGTGTAGACAGTAAATATTGTGCATCCCGGTTAAGTGATTGTCAGTTTGATACTTATACGCTGGAATTCCCTATGCAGGAGGAGAACAACGGCAATGGCACATCAGAACCGGCATTTGCTCTTCCAGGAGCTACACCTTGGCGAACTTTAACCATAGGGACCACATTGAAGCCAATAGTGGAAACAACGGTAGCTTGGGATGTGGTAAAACCTCTTTATTCCACAGAAAACAAGTATAAGTTTGGAAAGGGGACATGGAGTTGGATTCTATGGCAGGATAAAAGCATCAATTATGATGATCAGGTAAAGTTTGTGGATTTGGCTTCAGCCATGGGCTATTCCTACGTCTTAGTTGATAATTTCTGGGATACGGAAATAGGACGTGATAGAATTGTGGATTTGATTAATTATGCCAAAAGTAAGCATGTGGATGTGTTCCTTTGGTATAGCTCCAGTGGTTATTGGAATGATATCGTGCAGGGTCCGGTGAATTGCATGGATAACTCTATTATCCGCAAGCAGGAGATGCGGTGGCTTCATAGTATTGGAGTGAAAGGAATCAAGGTTGACTTCTTTGGTGGAGACAAGCAAGAGACCATGCGTTTATATGAACAGATTTTGAGTGACGCTGATGACAATGGTCTGATGGTGATTTTCCATGGATGTACTATGCCTAGAGGTTGGGAACGTATGTATCCAAACTATGTAGGGAGCGAGGCTGTTCGAGCTAGTGAGAATCTGGTATTCAATCAAAGTGACTGTGATATAGAGGCTTTCAATGCCTGTCTTCACCCTTTTATCCGCAATACTCTGGGTAGTATGGAGTTTGGAGGTTGTTTCATGAATCATCAGCTTCGAAAAGACAACAAGAAAGGCAATACTCGCCGTACGACGGACATATTCCAACTTGCAACAACGATTCTTTTCCAGAATCCTATTCAGAATTTTGCCTTGGCACCTAATAATCTGGAGGATGCTCCAAAGATATGTATGGATTTCTTGAAAGAAGTACCAACAGTTTGGGATGAAACAGTCTTTTTGGATGGATATCCTGGAAAATATGTCGTGCTAGCCCGTCGTAACGGAAACACTTGGTATGTTGGTGGCATTAATGCAACAGCAGAACCCTTGAAATTGAAGTTGGATTTAAGTCCTTTGCATGTCATGAAGGTAAAGCATTTTGAAGGGGGAAACAACCCTGAAACAAAATCGGTTAAAGTAAAAGATACCTATCTTGTTACCATAAATCCAAACGATGGTATTGTTCTAGTAAGTGAGTAAATGTTATAAATAGTTTATATCTTTGGGGATTTGGTTCAAACTGCGTATTTTTGCAATTGCATTGTAAAGGTATTAATTTTATGAGAGGGAAGATTATTTTATTGTTTCTTTTTATCTTGTCTATGCTGGCACCTATACAGGTGTCTGCACAGAAAGTGAAGTTGCATAATTTTCGCGAGGCTCGTAATTATTTGAAAAACAACAAGAAAGGGGAAGTTGATAAAATCATAAAGAAGCTAACCCCTGCAGATAGCATAGAGAAGAAATACTTAACAGGCATGATAAACCAGTACTCTATCGAACAGTCTAATGTGAATGTTTACTGGGGTACAAAGGTCGATACTGCCAACGTTTTCAAGACGGTCTATTCAATGTATGAGAATTATTATGCTAGTTATCCTTTTATAAAGGATAGAAGTCTTTATGCGAACCCATTGATAGAAGCTTTTCGAAGATACCAAAGTAACTTAGGGATAGGTGGTAACTATTTTGTAGCTCATAAAGATTATGATCAGGCATATAAGTTCTATGATATTTTCTTGAGACTTAAAGATGAACAACTTATATCCGTTCCCGACACGTTATTGAAAAGGGTTTATGGAAATGCTGTGATTGCTGCTAACCAGTCAAACCGGTATGAAGATGTAGTGCGTTTAGCTAATGAAGCTCTAGCCTCAGGATATAACACGGAAGATATAGACATTCAACTTTGTGGTGTGTTGCGCAAAATGGATAGGAAAGAGGAATGGGTTTCAGCTCTTAAACAGTCTATAAAACGCCATCCAGAGCAGTTCGCTTTCTATGGGATGCTGATAGATTACTATCTACAGGATAATCATGCAGATGATGCGATGGTCTTGGCTGATGATTTGATTCAGACAGATTCAACTAATTATTTGAATTGTTTTGTAAAAGGATATGTTTGTTTGCATACACACGATTTAGATAATGCCCAACATTGGTTAGAAAAATCATATGCCATTAATTCTAGTTACGTGCCAGTACTCTCAAGTCTTGGTTTTTGTATAATTAAACAAGCAGAAAAAATAGAGAATTCTATCACTCATTTTCCATTTACGCAGGAAGAAAAGGAAGAAATAAATGGAGTTTACAGAAAGGCTCTAGAGTATTTGGAAAAATGCCGTGAACTAGCTCCAAAAGATAAAGCCCAATGGGCTGATTCTTTATGGAAAGTATATTATAAGTTGAATGAAGGAGAAAAGTTGGACGAAATAGAAAGGCTGATGGATTAACCATCAGCCTTTCTATTTATCTTCTACAAATACTGGCATAATCACAATACTGGCAATGGGATCCATCACATTGAGTGAAGGGTGTTTCTACATTAAAGAGTTCTTCAAGTTTCTCTTTTATTTTTAGTCTGTAATTATCGCCAATCTCTGTTTCAAAATCAGTGATACTAGATATCTTCCCGTCTTCTTTCTTGATTTCTACTGCAGGTCGGTAATCGTCTCCAGCTGCCTTCTGAATATAGAATAGAGAAGGGCAAATAGGATAGTTATGAGGGTTTAGACCATTGTGGTTAACTTGCATAGCATAGAAGAATGTTTGTAAAGCATGATATTGTCGTCCACTGATGCCATTAAGGAATAAATCGTCCAATGTGCTGGCTTTTTGAGGGCTTCCGCTTGTCTTGTAATCGATAATTCGTAGAATACGTTTTCCTGTCTCTTTATCAGTATATTCATCCATCCTATCTATGTTTCCTCCTACATTTATCCAGGTCTCTTGACCATTGACTTGAAAATGTACTTTGTCATAAATTGGCTTTTCCAATCCTCTGATAGTAAATGGAACTAAACTTAGGTCACGTTGCAGTAGTTGCTTAACATAACGTAACATGACATGTTGAATAATGTATTGAATCCCGTTTAGGGTTGGCATTTCCTCTTCCGGATTCTCCATTTTGAAGACCTCTGTTTTTAAGAAATGGTTTACAGTTTCATGAAGGAAATAATCATTTTTTAAAATATCCTGAAGCATGGATTCTGTAATATCTCCTGTTCCTGTACCATGTGTAAGTTTTAGGTAGATAGCTTCACTGCATTTATGGAAAATGTTACCAAATGTAGCATTATCAATATCATCAGTAATCTCTTCAGGAACGTTAATGCCTGCTATGTAATGGAAATAAAATTCTAGAGGACAATTGATATAGGTGTTTAAAGCAGAAGGAGAGAGGTATTTTCTATTTGTTTTGCCATCAGGCCTTTTATTTTCTTTTTGGTATCTACTGATTAGACTATTAAGCATTTCAGGTGTTTTTGGAATGCTAATTTCCTGAGCTATAACAGGCTCCTGCTCAGTGGTGAGTGTCCTTAAAGTAATATGGTGGTTCTCTGGGTGCTCAATAAGATATTGAAGCAAGAACCTGCTCATTTCACCTTTTTGAAGTCCTTCGGTGTTATTATTATAAACGAAAGTAATTTTTTCAGTCCGTTGCAGTAGACGATAGAAATAATATGCATAGACAGCCATTTTATGCTCAACAAGCGTCATCTGGAATGCTCGGCGTAGGTTATATGGTATAAAGCTGGCGTTATTCCCACTTTTAGGTAGCAAACCTTCGTTGAGGCTAAGCATAATGATGTGCTTGAAATCCAGACAGCGAGTTTCCAGAACACCCATAACCTGAAGACCAGTGATGGGTTCTCCATGGAATGGGATGCTGGCACTATTCATTAATTGATCTATGAAGCGGATCAGAGTCTTACTATTCACTGTAAGTATTTTATCCTCCACCTCTTTTATGAGCCTGTTGAGCAAGGTGTAAGCAGTAAACATGGCTTCATGGTAAAGTGGTGTGAATGTCGCATTTATATTCTCTTTAAGATTGCTCAGACTGTGTGCTGCAATTTCTACTTGTTTTCTAAGGTAAATTAGGAACTCTGCGGGGTCATCTTCAAGACATGTTGCAGGGAATAAAAGGGATAGCAGATCATCCTCATGGAAATCCATAGGAGAAGGATAGAACTTATTTTTATTAGTAAGGTCATTAAGTTTTTCTGCTGCATGTTCACTCATCATTTGTGCATAAGGATGGAGTAAGACAGCTCGGACTTCTGCAAATCTATAACACTCTTTTTCTTTATTGTATCCAGAAATGTGCAATTCACAGAGTGCTTTAACAAAACTGTAGATAGGTGTGCTGCTCAATGGAAATCCCATTGTAATGTTGAGATTTTCTATATCATCTGGTAGTGCGTGTAGTACTGGTTCCAGTAGAGTTTCATTGCATAATACTACAGCCGTTTTGCTTTCTTTTTTTGTGATGTTTTGCTTAAGCCAAGGAGAAATATAGTTTACTTGTGCATTTTCTGTAGCTGCAGCTATAATTTCTACTTCTTTTGGCTTTTTCATACTTTGGAAATAGGATTCCGGCAATTCATTTTTAAAACTTAATAAGTTTCTTTTTAGGAATAGACCAGCCTCCATTTCTCCTTCTTTCCCATTGAGATAGTAAAGATCATAATCCCAATAAAATAATGCTTTTCCTGTTTCTTTAATCTTTTCAAATAGGGTTTCTTCTACTTTGTCCAACAGGTTGAAGCCTACGAAAATATATTTATCTGCAGTTAGATGTTTTGGTTGAAGGTTGTTTACTACATGACGAAACAGGGCACCTTCATATAATAAGTTCTCTGTTAACAGATGCTCCTTAAACTGAATATAGAGTGTTCCTAATATATCCCAGACATGGATAAATTCCTGTTGGATCTGTGTGTCGTTGAATTGGAAACTGTCAAAAAAAAGTCCTAGGGCATTGCGTTGCTCATCTGAAAGAAAATCTAAATCATTCAAATCTTTGAGTTCTTTCAAATTCTGAAACAGTTTTTCTGCAGGCACCATGTTTTTATCCACATCATCAAAATCGGACAATAAAAGTTCTCCCCACGAATAAAAACGGTCTAGAGGCATGTCTTGTTCGGTAAGATGACGCAATTTGCAGTAAATAGGGTAGAGCTCACATACTAATCTTATTTTATCTGGAACTTCTATGTTGCTGAATTTTCTGAAAAGTTCAGAAATAGTTATATATGTGGGAGCCCAGACAGGTTGATCTGAGGCTTGTGCTAGATACTCGTTCATAAAAAGGCTTGCACGTTTGTTGGGGAAGATGATTACCATTTTTTGCAACTTGTTTCCAAAGCGTGCAACTAAATCTTGTGCTATATAATTCAAGAATGTTTCCATGTTAATTCAGTGTTACAGGTTCAATGTGATTTTTGTAGACATACCAAAGGTAACCTTCTACTTTTTGATACCCCATTTGTAAAAATAGATTCATATATCCTTGAACCTGCCTTATGTAATCAGGTTTTGTATTTCCGAATTTAAAATCTACTACCACAACTTTGTCATCTTTTATCATAACACGGTCTGGGCGAAGAGCTTTAAATCCATCGTCTGCCTTCTGCAAGAAGGAACATTCATTAATCACCTCCCACCTTTCTGAAAACCAGTCTTTTGCAATAGGATTTTGTAAGGCGTTGTGAACTAATTTGACAATTCGTTTCTGGGTTAGGTTGCTACCAATAATACCTTCGAATTCATATTGTTTCAGCATTGGTTCCACATCTTTAATAGTATGAATGTTGGAAAATAAGCTATGCAAAATGAGGCCTTGCTGGATGTAGTCTTGGTTTTTATGAGAGTCATCATCTGCTATAAATTGTTGACTTTTGTTACTTTGTTGGAATCCGATATGAGTGATATGATTCTCTATTTTCACAGGTGTCTCTTCAGGAATAGCCAATAATGGGTTTTTTGAATGTTTTTCTTTTTTTGGGGGAAAAATAGGTGCTCCATATGAATAGATGAAATCTTCCTTTTCATCTAATTTGTTCTCTTGATTGTTTAGTATTTTATGAATTAATGCAGATACATTATCAATACTGCCATTCTTTTTTGTAGGACATTTTCCTATAATAAAAAGATTAGCTTGAGGGCGTGTGAAAGCTACATAAAGCAGATTGATGTTGTCAATCCACTGTTGTTGTAACTCTTCATTGTACTTGTCATTGAACTTACTTTCCTTCATGTCTTTTCCAAAAGAGACGGGAACTATAGGAAGTTCAGTCTCTTCTTCAGAGTATGTTTCAGTCCAGACAGGGTCTCCATAACGAGTCAGCTCCCAGTCGCAGAACGGAATAATGACATGTTTAAATTCCAATCCTTTGGAAGAATGTATGGAATGTATTTGTATTCCGTTAATCTTTCCTGCAGGGATTTGCTTGCTGCTCAAGTTTTCTTCCCAATAGTTAAGGAAAGAAAGGATATCTCCAGATTCGTTTCTGAGAAATTCCATTACTTGGTCTAAAAAGAAGAAAATGTAGGCCTCTTGGTGTTCTATCTCTTGAATGTGGAAGATCCGAATGATATTTTCTATCAGTTCATATAGAGGGAGTAATCGGAGCATTCCATATTGTTGTATAAATTCTTCTGGTAGCAACTTCAGACGGTCTTCTGCTCTAATTTGGCATATCTGGCTTAGGTCGATGTCATTATGAAGTATTTTATTCTGATAAACAGTTACTAATTGAATCTGTGATAAAGTGTTTTCTTTAGTGTTCAAGTAACGTAAGGCTTCAATTATTGCACACACTGCCACTGACGCATTGAGTAGAAATGCCTCATTGGAAACAATCGGAACATTTTCCATGTTAAAGGCAAAGTATTTAGCAATATCTGGTATAGGCTTTTTTTTACGGACAAGAATGGCAATGTCATTCATCTCTGCACCATTTTTCAGTAGATTTTTTACTATCTCAGATATTTCTTTTAGTGTTTCCTCTTGGTAGTCATTTTGCCTTTGTTCATTTTTTTCATTAATTAGAGTGACATGCACATAGCCTTTCTTTTCGTTCTGTTCCAAGGTGTTTTGACAAACATCATGGTATAGAGTCCGTATTTGTGGATTGATTCCATTTTGTTTTTCAAGTTCTTCCATTACATCTACTAAATGAACGAAGAATTTGTTGTTAAAATCTATGATATTTCCACAACTGCGTCGATTAGTATCTAAAGTAATTTCCCTGATATCAGCAATGTTTGGTAGTTCTTCATTAATATTCCCCAGAATTTTCCAGTCACCTTCTCTCCATCTGTATATACTTTGTTTGATATCTCCTACAAGGAGGCTGCTATTCCCTTTCGACAAGCATTCTATAAGCAAGGATTTGAAGTTGTCCCATTGCATGCGTGAAGTGTCTTGGAACTCATCTATCATAATATGTTTCAAATGAGTACCAATCTTTTCGAAGATAAAGGGAGCATCACTTCCATCAATTAGTTGATTCAAAAGGTGAGGAGTTTGAGCCAATAATAAACGATTATTTATTTTGTTTTCTTCTTGCAATTGTGCATGAATGCTGGAAAGCAACTGCAAATCGTTAAAGTTCTTGCGGATGCAGAGGCATGTCTTAATGGTTTTGTTACTTTCAACTCTTGTCTTTTCAGCTTCTTTCAATAATGGAATCCATATGGTTTCAGCTAGTTTTGTTATTAGTTCTTTTTTAGGAGTATCTCCTGGCCATGCGTTAGGATTATCCATTAGTTCCTTTACTCGGGATTTGAAGATGTCATCGCAGAAATAACCATCTTTTAATTTGAAAAAGTAATTTGCTCCAGTTCCTTTCTTCTTCCATTTGAAGTCATCCATATCTATACCATTTTCTTCCAGAGAATCAATAAAAGTATCTCCAAAGTGCTTCAATTTTTCCCTTTCTTGATCTATGGTAATTTGCAGATTCCTTTTGTAATTTTTGTATAATCCGTTTTTGAATCTTGTATGTAATATCTCTGCGTGTTTTTGGTAGTGCTTGTTGAATACATTCTTGCCAAATGCTTTTAGCTTTCGAGTAACATTCCAACTGCTGTTTTCCTCGATTCGTTCTCTAATGTAGTCCAATATCCAGTTGATAACCTGTGATTCGGCAGATAGACTTTCCATAAGTTTATCTACTGCGTCATCAATGGCAGTTTGTTGGTCTAGGTCTAGATTTATATTATTAGATAAGTTCAGTTCATGTGCCAGATTACGTACAATCATCTGGAAGAAAGAATCTATGGTCTCAACATGAAAATAGGAGAAATCGTGTATGATATTGTGTAGTGCTTTTTTGCAATTTTGTATTATTATTTCATCGTTCAAACCTAAATCCTCCTTGACTCTATCGAAATATGGTTGGGAATCTTCTAAACCGACAGATATCCCATATAATTGTGATAGAATACGTTCTTTCATTTCTGAGGTAGCCTTGTTAGTGAAGGTTACAGCTAATATAGAACGGTAATTATCAGGTGATTGTATGAGTAATTTTATATATTCTAAAGCTAAAGTGAAAGTCTTTCCTGATCCAGCTGATGCTTTATATACTTGTAATTCGGTCATTTGTGCTTTGTTTTCTGGCGAAAATACCACTTTTTCATTAATTTTTAGGTTTCTTTAAATAAAAATTTCCACTTCTTTCTTAATCCGGATAAAATTACTATCTTTGCAGCCGATTACAAAGATAAGGTAAAAAATATCTCGTGCGAAGTGTACGAAGTTAAGAGTGATTTTACGTAACAATGGCAAATGGTAAGTTAGGCCCTGACTACATCTTCGAATCAAGTTGGGAGGTTTGCAATAAGGTCGGTGGTATATATACAGTGCTTTCTACAAGAGCAAAAACTCTACAAGATGCAAAGCGCGATAAGATTATTTTCATAGGTCCGGATTTTTGGAAAGGTAAAGAGAATCCGTTATTTATAGAAGATAATAGGGTTTACGCAAAATGGCGTAAATACGCAATAGATAATGATAATCTGCAGATTCGTGTAGGACGGTGGAATATCCCTGGCGAGCCTGTAGTGGTTCTAGTTGATTTCAATCCATTTTTTGAATATCAGAATGAAATTTTCACCTGGGGGTGGGAAAATTTTCAAGTGGACTCTTTGCATGCCTATGGTGATTATCCTGAGGCTACTATGTTTTCGTGGGCTGCAGGTAAAGTGGTAGAGAGTTTCTACCGTTACATGCTTGACGACAAGAAAAAGAAAGTGGTTTATCAGGCTCATGAGTGGATGACTGGCTTGGGCGCATTGTATATCCGAAAGATGGTTCCTGAGATAGGTACAATCTTTACTACTCATGCTACATCAATTGGCCGTAGTATAGCAGGTAATGGAAAACCTCTTTATGATTTTCTTTATGCCTATAATGGTGATCAAATGGCATGGGAACTGAATATGCAGAGCAAGCATTCGATTGAAAAACAAACAGCTCATCATGTGGATTGCTTTACCACGGTGAGTGACATTACCGACAGGGAATGCAAATTCCTTTTGGAGAAACCTGCAGATGTAGTGTTGCCTAATGGATTTGAAAATGATTTTGTCCCTTCAGGAGCTTTGTTTACATCTAAACGGAAAAAGGCTAGAAATAGGTTGCTCCAATTGGCGAATAATATGTTAGGAACTCAATTGGGTGATGACACCTTAATACTGGCAACTAGTGGTAGATATGAGTTCAAGAATAAAGGTATTGACGTTTATTTGGAATCTTTGAACCGTTTGAATCAGGTAGAAGACTTAAAGCATAATGTAGTTGCTTTTGTTAATGTGCCGGGATGGGTTTCTGTGCCACGTGAAGATTTAAAGGAAAACATGGAAAGAAAGGGCGGAAATAGTGGCCCAATTGCATTTCCGGTTATTACACATGAGCTTCATGATGAGCGGAATGATAATGTCATCAACACATTGATTAGGTTGAATTTAATGAATACTCCCGAAGATAAAGTCAAGGTAATCTTTATTCCATGTTATCAGGATGGGAAAGATGGTATTTTGGATATGACTTACTATGATTTGGTTTTAGGTAATGATTTGACAATCTACCCTTCTTACTATGAACCATGGGGATATACTCCATTGGAGAGTATTGCATTCAAGGTGCCTACAATAACTACAGACTTGGCAGGCTTTGGTTTATGGGCTAATAGTGAATTCGGTCACAGTGGTGAAATTAATGATGGCGTGAAAGTCATTCATCGAACGGATTACAATACATCCGAAGTGGCTGATGCAATTGTAGATACGATATTGTCATTTATGAACAAGTCAGAGAAAGAGGTTTCTCATATTCGCCGTAAAGCAGGAGAACTGGCAAAGAAAGCTTTATGGTCTAATTTTATTGTCTATTATTATAAAGCATACGAGGTAGCATTGCAGAATTCTGCAAGACGTATGGAGAATTTGAAATAATTAATTACCCCATTATATAAATTGGAGAAATATGATAATTAAAGCAAGTAACGCAAATCAGGTCAATTGGAAGTCTGTGAATGTTAACTCTTCTCTTCCAAAAGGCTTAGAAAAACTGAATGAGTTGGCTCATAACATGTGGTGGTCTTGGAATCATGAGTGCCGCGATTTGTTTCAGAGCATAGATGAAGTTGCATGGAAAGAGTGTGACAAAAATCCTGTAAAGCTCTTGTCTAACTTGAGCTATGAAAAGATGGAAGAACTGTTGAAGGATAAAGAACTGATGGCTAGAATGGACTCAGTATATCAGCAGTTCCGTGATTATATGGATGTTAAGCCTAATAGCAATCGTCCTTCTGTCGCATACTTCTGTATGGAGTATGGCTTGAATCATATATTAAAGATTTACTCTGGTGGTCTTGGTGTTCTTGCCGGTGATTACCTGAAAGAAGCGTCAGATTCCAATGTGGATTTGTGTGCAATAGGTTTCTTGTATCGCTACGGCTATTTTACACAGACTTTGTCTATGGATGGCCAACAAATTGCTAACTATGAGGCTCAGGACTTTAATTCTCTACCAATAGAACGCGTTCTTGATGAAAATGGTACTCCAGTAGTTGTTGATGTACCTTATATTAATTATCAAGTACATGCATTTGTATGGCGTGTGAATGTAGGTCGTATTTCTTTGTACCTATTGGATACTGACAATGAATTGAATTCAGAGTTTGATCGTTCTATTACTCACTCTCTTTATGGTGGTGATTGGGAGAACCGTATCAAACAGGAGATTCTATTGGGTATTGGAGGTGTATTGACTCTTAAGAAGTTAGGAATCAAGAAGGATATATATCACTGCAATGAGGGACATGCAGCTCTTTGTAATGTTCAACGTCTGGCGGATTTTGTCAGTGAGGGCAAATCTTTCAATGAGGCAATGGAACTTGTACGTGTAACTTCATTGTATACAGTTCATACTCCAGTTCCTGCAGGTCATGATTATTTTGACCAAGGCTTATTTGGTAAATACATGAGCGGATATGCGGATAAGTTGGGCATAACTTTCGATGAGCTGATCGGCATGGGACGTATGAATCCAAATGATAAGGGTGAGCGTTTCTGTATGTCTACATTTGCTTGCAATACTTGTCAAGAGGTCAATGGTGTAAGCTGGCTTCACGGTGAGGTAAGTAAAGAAATGTTTGCTGGCATCTGGAATGGATATTTCCCTGAAGAGAGTCATGTCGGTTATGTTACCAATGGTGTTCATTTCCCTACATGGAGTGCTACTGAGTGGAAGGAACTTTATGGCAAGTATTTTGACCCTAGCTATTATAAGGATCAGAGTAATGATTCTCTTTGGAAGGCTATTTATAACGTTCCTGATGAGGTTATATGGGAAACACGTGTTGCTCTGAAGAAGAAATTGATTGACTATATCAAGAAAGAATTCACGGGTAGCTGGTTAAAGAATCAAGGTGATCCTGCACGTATTGTGAAGGTTGTAAACCAAATTAATCCAAATGCACTGATAATTGGCTTCGGTCGTCGTTTTGCTACTTACAAACGTGCTTATCTGTTGTTTAATGATCTTGACCGTTTGGCTAAGATTGTAAACAATGAGAAGTATCCTATTCAGTTCTTGTATACTGGTAAGGCTCATCCTCATGATGGAGCAGGACAGGACTTAATTAAGAAAATCTTTGAGATTTCTCGTCGCCCTGAGTTCTTGGGCAAGATAATCTTCCTTGAGAACTATGACATGCAGTTGGCTCGTCGTTTGGTAGCAGGTGTGGATATCTGGATGAATACTCCAACTCGTCCATTGGAGGCTTCTGGTACTTCAGGAGAGAAAGCATTGATGAATGGTGTTGTCAATCTGTCAGTACTTGATGGTTGGTGGTATGAAGGATATCGTGAGGGTGCTGGTTGGGCACTGACCGAGAAACGAACTTACCAGAATCAAGATCATCAGGATCAGTTGGATGCTGCTACCATTTACAATTTGATAGAGAATGAAATTCTCCCAATGTATTATGATAAGAATGAGAAGGGATATTCTGAAAGTTGGATAAAGACTATTAAGAATTCTATAGCTCAAATTGCTCCTCATTATACTATGAAGCGCCAGCTCGATGATTACTATAGCAAGTTCTATACACCTATGGCAAAACGTGCTAAAGCACTCTATGCTGATGGGGGAAAGAAAGCAAGAGAAATTGCTCAATGGAAAGAGATTGTAGCAGAGCGTTGGGATGCAATTCATGTTGTATCTTCTAAGAAAGAAGATGAAATGATTCAAGGGCTTGTTCAGACTGGAAGAACATATAAGGTTCAGCATGTTATAGATGAGGCTGGTTTGAACGATGCAATTGGTGTAGAATTGGTCACTACTTATGTAGATGAGAAAGGACGGACCAGAATTAAATGTATCGAACCAATGAAAGTGGTAAAGAAAGAGGGTAACCTTTATACATTTGAATTGGATCATGAGATGCAATCTGCAGGAACATTTAAAGTCGCATATCGTATGTTCCCTAAGAATGCAGACCTTCCTCATCGTCAGGACTTCTGTTATGTTAAGTGGTTCAATTAATTAGAAATAACCAATTTGGACTATACAGGAAAGGGGTGCACGTTATGTGTATCCCTTTTTTTATTAAAAAATGGAAAAATATGCCCAAATTCAAAATTAAAGGTGTAAATTTGTCAACCTTTAGTATGCAATGTAAATGGATTTACAGCGAGTTAAACAAAGATATGGTATAGTGGGAAATTCTGAGGGCCTGAACCATGCCCTGGACGTAGCTTTGCAGGTTGCACCTACAGATTTATCTGTTCTTATCCAGGGAGAGAGTGGTGTAGGTAAAGAGCATTTTCCACGATTGATACATGATAGCAGTATTCGGAAACATGGCAAATATTTTGCCGTGAATTGTGGATCTATTCCAGAAGGTACGATTGATTCTGAACTTTTTGGTCATATGAAAGGATCGTTTACAGGTGCAGTAAGTGATCATGTGGGTTATTTTGAAGCTGCTAATGGTGGAACCCTTTTCTTGGATGAGGTAGGGGAATTGCCTATGTCAACTCAAGCACGTTTGTTACGTGTGCTTGAGTCAGGTGAATTTATTCGTGTAGGGTCAAGCGAGGTGCGTAAAACTAATGTCCGAATCGTAGCTGCTACTAATGTAAATATGCAGAAGGCTATAGTGAACCGCAAGTTCCGTGAAGATTTGTATTATAGATTAAATACAATTCCTATCCAAATACCTGCATTACGTGAAAGGAAAGAGGATATTCCATTGTTGTTCCGTAAATTTGCTGGAGAAATTGCAGAAAAATACAATATGCCTCCAGTCCGTTTGGCAGATGAAGCAGCCAGACAAGTTCTTGTAAGCTATAAATGGCCTGGAAATATTCGCCAACTTAAGAATATAACAGAGCAGATATCGATTCTGGAACGTACCCGTGAACTGACAGCAGATGTCTTATTAAAGTATATTCCTCAAGATATTGAGACTACTGATATCGTTTATGTCGGTGGACAGGGAACCCAGTCTATCAGCAATGATGTGTTGGTAAATATGGTTTCAGTTCTGAAGAATGAGATAGATAACCTAAAAAAGGAAATGAATGATTTGAAAAAGAATCGAGTGGTAACTACGACAGAACAGCAGATTGTAGGTTTACCACATCAGACCATTCAAGTTCCTCCACAGAATCATTTGATGTCTCATTTTAGGCCGGAGGATATTGATGAAGAGGCAGAATACCATGATGTAACTCATGCTCAAGATTTATCTGAAGTTTCTTATAATTTAAAAGATAATGAAAAAGCTTTGATTATTAGGACTTTGAAAAAATGTAATGGTCGCCGGAAGGATGCTGCAAAGGAATTAGGTTTCTCTGAACGTACATTATACCGTAAGATTAGAGATTATGGTCTTGATTAAAAGAATACATCTTATTTGTACTTTTTTGTTTTGTCTCCTGTTGACATCATGCAGCATGAAGTTTAGCTTCAATGGTGCATCCATTGATTATGACAAAACCAAGACTATTACAATAGAGCAGTTCCCTATTCGTTCTACATATGTATGGGGGCCTATGGCTGCTATGTTCAATAATGAATTGACAGATGTGTTCGCAACATCAACCCGCTTACAGCAAGTTCGTAGGAATGGAGATTTGGTAATTTCGGGCGAAATAACGGATTATAGTCAAATGAATCAGGCGGTAGGGGCTGATGGATATTCTGCACAGGTGTCTTTAAGAATGACTGTTAATGTTCGTTTTACAAATAATAAAGATCATGAACAGGATTTTGAGCGTCAATTTTCCGCTACGACTCAGTATGATTCTACTCAGCAACTTTCAGCTGTGCAGGAAGAACTAGTGCAGCAGATGTGCGAAGATTTGGTAGACCAAATTTTTAATGCAACAGTAGCAAATTGGTAAATATGGAAATATATAAGTACATAGGTCATCCTGAACTTTTGGATCACGACTCTCTTTATGAGTTGCGGAGTCTTTTGGCACGTTATCCATATTATCAGTCTGCCCGCTTATTGTACTTGCAGAATTTGTATTTACTTCATGATTCCTCTTTTGGTGATGAACTTCGTAAAGCTGCAATCTATGTGGCTGATTGCTGTGCTTTATTTGATATGATTGAGGGAAAAAACTATGTGATAGAACCTCATGAACGTTCAATAGGTGAAGAGAAGGATTTGCAGAAATCAGATAGGACACTCTCTTTAATAGACCAGTTTTTGCGTACTTTACCTTCAGAGGGTGACAGAAAGAATGTCCCAGTTAATCCAGCAACTGATTATGTGGGTTACCTTATGCAGATGGATGATTTGGAACCGGAAAAGCAGATGGTAGAACAAGATAGGACTGATGATCTTATTACTCAGTTTATCACGACTCATCCATCAGCGGGACATATAGACCTTTCTAAGTCTTCTACTACAGTTGAAGAAACTTCGGATGTTATAGCTGAATCTACATTACAGAATAGTCAGCCTGTTGCAGATATTGTACAGGAAAATGGAGATAGTAGCTTTGACGATGCCTGCCTCACAGAAACTTTGGCAAAAATCTATATAAAACAACATAGATATGTTAAAGCCTTGGAAATTATTAGGCGATTAAATTTGAAAAATCCAAAAAAAAGTGCTTACTTTGCAGACCAAATGAGATTTTTGGAAAAATTGATTATAAATAATAAAAATAATAAAGAATAAAATGTTCATTTTACTTGTAATTTTAGTGGTTCTTGCATCAATTTTGATGGTTCTGGTTGTATTGATTCAGAACTCAAAAGGTGGAGGTTTAGCTTCCAGTTTTGCAGCATCAAACCAGATTATGGGTGTTCGTAAGACTACTGATGTCTTAGAGAAGACGACTTGGACTTTGGCTGCTGCCATGGTTGTATTTAGTGTTCTTTCTGCGCATTTCGTTCCAAAAGCAGCTAGCGAATCTTCTGTTATTTTGAACGAAGCTACTCAGCAGAGTGCTACTAATCCTACAACTATTCCAGGTTTTGGTGCTTCAAACACAGAGTCTGCTGCTCCAGTTGCTGCTCCTGTTCAGACTCCAGCGCCAGATGCAACTCCAGCAGAATAATTCTGCACCAAATCTGAAATTAGAAATCAGATATAAGGGAAGGGGTGTCAATCATTGACACCCCTTCTTTAGTTTTTACTTAGGAATATGAGTTCTATTCGATTTTGATTTTCTATAAACAGCGTAAATACAGCAAGTATTTCTTTAATCATATTATAAATTAGATATATCTTCTATTAACTGTTTTACGTTTTGCTCAGAAGTGGCCCAACTAGTACAAAAACGAACTGCAGTATGATCGTCATCTATTTTTTGCCACAAAGAATAAATATACTTTTCCCCAAGTTTCTTCATCATTTCGTTGGTTAAGATGGGAAACTGCTGGTTAGTAGGGCTGTCAACTAAAGTCGGACATCCTTTTGTCTCAAAAGCTTTGCGTATTTCCATAGCTAATTTATTTGCATGTTCTGAGATCTTAAAATACAGATTATCCGTAAAAAGTGTCAGGAACTGAATACCTAATAGACGGCCTTTTGCCAACATCCCTCCTTGTTGTTTGATATGGTATCGGAATCCTTTCTTTAATTTAGGATTGTTGATTACTACAGCTTCACCAAATAATGCTCCTACTTTGGTGCCTCCAATATAAAATACGTCAACTAAGCTACTTAATTCTGGAAGTGTGATATCCGCAGCTTCTGAAGTTAGTCCGTATCCTAAACGTGCACCATCCAAGAATAATGGTATGTCATATTTATGACAGACTGCACTAATGTCTGTCAATTCTTTTTTGGTATAAATAGTACCAATTTCAGTTGGGTATGAAATATAAACCATTGCAGGCTGAACCAAATGCTCTGGTTCACCTTCAGACAGGTGAGACTTAATGGTTTCTTCTATTTGTCTAGCTGATATTTTTCCTTCTTTGTTAGGTAGAGCAATGACTTTATGACCAGTGTGTTCAATAGCTCCTGTCTCATGTACATTGATATGGCCAGTATCAGCACAGATGACACCCTGGTAAGGTCTAAGTATAGATGCTATGACAGTAGTGTTTGCTTGAGTTCCACCAACAAGAAAATGGATATCTGCATCAGCTGACTGACAAGCAGTCTTTATTGCTTCTTTAGCTTGGGCACAATAGGGGTCCATCCCATAGCCAACAGTCTGTTCCATGTTAGTCTCTAATAGGCGCTTCATGATTTCTGGGTGAGCACCTTCGTTGTAGTCACATTGAAATTGTATCATAGTTTAAATACTTTATTTGTCCAATAATAATCTGATATATGTTCTATCATCAAATCCATGAGTTTCCATCATACGTCCTTTCGTCATCTTATGGCGTCGAATACAAAGAGGATCTTCTTCTATTATTTCTTTATAATATTGTTCACTTAGATTAAGGGTGGGAAACAATTTTGGATAACCATCAGTACTTAAAATAATCTGATGTGCTCCAGCTGCAGAAATTCTACGCAAGAAACGATTTGCAATAGGGAAACCATCTAGAACACCATAACCATATGTATTTTGTTCCTCATTATTTTGATAAATCATAGAGAAACGGAGTAGAGGAAGAATGTAATCTCTGCCTGTATCTTTCTTTTGTAATTCGTGGATTGTTTTTCCATCAGCTAGTTCTTTCTCTATGTATAAAGCTCTAGCTTGTGCCAGTGGTAATTCCCAATATTTGGGATTCTCATAAGTTAAGTGATCTATCATACAAGGGCAATCACCTATTTGCCAGACTTCACGTCGCTCAACACTGTAGATAGCCACACTAGCAGTCAGACGGTTCTCCGGATGATCTTGTACTTCCTTGACAATATTATGTGACAGATAGTACGCATCAATTTTGGCCGAAAGTTCATTGGCTGCATCTCTAATGGTACAATTGGGCCTCAAGTTCTTGATTCCCTCTCTAATTATTTCCATAGCGATTCTACCTGATTGCTTTTCCCCGTAATTTAGTGTGCCTTTACTGGTTGACCCATCAATTACTGCAACGTAGTAAGGGGTTGCAATCCATCCGTCTTCATTGAGCGTTTCATCTTTTTTTCCTATACTGCATTGCTCTATTATTTCGTATGCCATGATCTTTTTCTCTATGATTTATAGTAAATGATTTTATAGGATTATCGTATAATCGCTTAATCAGATCAGGACGACCTATTTTTTGTAATTCATTTATAATATGTTGTTTTTCTTCTGGTTTATACCAGAAGAAAAACATACGTTGTGCCAATTTTTCCTTTTGAGTCTTAGCACTATATATTTCTTGCATTGTGTAGGGATGAAAACCCGTGTACCAAGCTTCAGTGCTAACTGTCATGGGGGTTGGGGTGAAGTCTTGAACTTGTTCTAGATGAAAATCCATTTGTTTTGTTAAGACTGCCAATTCTGCCATGTCTTCTTCTTTACAACCAGGGTGGCTGCTGATAAAGTAAGGAATTAATTGTTGCTTGAGATTTAATTGCTTGTTTAAATGATCAAATATTTCCTTGAATTCACCAAATTGGCTGAATGAGGGTTTTCTCATCAAATAGAGTACGTTATCGCTAGTGTGTTCTGGAGCAACCTTCAAACGTCCACTTACATGGTTAACGATTAGTTCCTTTGTATACTCTTTTGCAGCTTTATTCAACCTCTCATCCTTGTAATCATGGAGTAGTAGGTCGTATCGCACTCCACTGCCAATAAAACTTTTTTTGATTCCAGGTAAGTTGTCTACCGATCTATATATATCTAGTAGGGAACTATGGTCCCCATTGAGATTTGGGCATATACCAGGGTGTATACAAGACGGTCTTCTACATTTATTGCAAAGTTCTAAATTCTTGCCATGCATACCATACATATTTGCGGAAGGCCCTCCTAAATCACTTAAGTATCCCTTAAAGTCTGGGAGTTGAATGATTTGCCTCACTTCTCTCAAAATACTTTCTTTGCTGCGATTCATAATAAACTTTCCTTGGTGAGCAGAAATGGTGCAAAATGCACATCCTCCAAAGCAGCCTCTATGAATATTTACGGAGTGTTTAATCATTTCGTAGGCAGGTATTCGCTTCCCTTTATATTTTGGATGAGGGAGTCGAGTATAGGGCAAATCAAAAGAATGATCCAATTCTTTTGTAGAAAGAGGAGGAAATGGTGGGTTCACTACAGCGTAGCGATTATCTACTTTCTGAATGATTCGTTGGGCATGAAGCTTGTTACTTTCCTCTTCTATATGACGAAAATTCTGCGCCTGCTTTCTTTTGTCTTTCAGACACTCTTCATGAGAAAATAGCATAATGTCATCATCTGTTATGCCATGTGGAATATCTTCCTCTTTGTGAAGTAAAACCGTTTGAGGGCATTCTGCTACTACTTCCCTAAACCTTTTGATACTACATTGCTTTTCATTGATTAACGAGAGGGCAATCTGAGTTAGGGGTTTTTCTCCCATGCCATATACAATACAGTCTGCACTAGAATCACATAGAATACATTTCCTTAAGCTATCTTGCCAGTAATCATAATGAGTGAGCCGACGAAGACTAGCCTCTATACCCCCTAACAAAACTGGAACGTCTGGAAACAATTTCTTTAAAGCCTTTGAATAAACTATAGTTGGGTATTCGGGGCGCTTGTCGTGACGCCCATCAGGTGTATAAGCGTCTTCACTTCGCAGTCTCTTGTTTGCAGTATATTTGTTGACCATGGAGTCCATGCAACCAGGCGATATGCCAAAAAACAGACGAGGTTTACCTAGTTTTTTGAAATCTCGTAGGTCATCTTGCCAATTTGGTTGGGGTACTATTGCAACTTTAAGTCCTAAATCTTCTAAAATACGGCCGATTACTGCAGCGCCGAAAGATGGATGATCCACATAAGCATCTGCGCTGAATAAAATGATATCCAACGTATCCCATCCTCTTAATTCACATTCCTTTTTTGTGGTGGGAAGAAAATCCGTCAACCGGTGTTCCAAATTAATTATTTAGAATTGTTCAGTTCCGGTCTTCTCCTTAGAATCTTTCCAATTAATGTAAAGCATGATAAGTTGGTGAAGACCAAAAGCTTTCATATTATTGTGATAGATGACATCAATACACAAATTAATCAGTTCTTTCTCTGGAACATCTTGGGAATTAATAATACTTCGAATGTTGAGCTTGAGTTTGTCAAGAACGGACTCGTCTATTATGCCATTACTATCTACAAGATCCTGAAGTAGGTTGTATTTTTCAAGCGTAATTAGGTTATCTTCGGATACCTCTATGTTTCGTGTTCCAGATTGATTTGTTTGTATTTTGTACATGGTTTTTTGTTTTGATTTCTAATTAGCAAAGATACTTTGATTTCTGTAATTAGCCAATTTATTTCAATAAAAACTGTAATATGGCTCCCATTATCTTTGAACGATTCTGCTCATCGCAGATACTTTCAAAAGGGAATCCCATGGCCATAAGATTGTAATCTTTGCCTTCATATGCAATGCCTGCACAACGGTTGTTTTCATTGTAGGCAAAAGCAGGAAAAGCAGAATTGGTAGGGCGTAGACAATCCGCAGTCTGCACTGCATATTGTTGCTCGTTTAATTTTCGTGGAATATAGATTTTCATGCCACAACCATTAATAGAGGATTGCTCATCTGTTGAAGGGAGAAGAGTTTCATCCAGTGAGTATTTCAAATAGTTGATTGTGAACTTCTGTTCTTCTATTGTCTGCATATCACTTGCAATGAATGCTCCAGAGACTAATATATTACCACCATTCTGTAAATATGATTGAATCTTTTTTATTAACTCAGGAGTAAATGTTTTATACTGCTTCAAACTCCATCCATCATTTTTCTGTAATCCAAAGATCAAATCTACCATGGAATAGTGTTTAAGGTCTATATAGTCTTTTTCAACAGCTTCTTTACTGCAAGAAACAAAAGAATAATTACCATTAGATGCAATGGCGTTTCCGTGAACTAAAGGGTAATCGAATATATTACCTGCAATGAGTTTTCCCTCTAGTTCATTTCCACTGTATCCGCAACCTTCTTTCGTTTCATCACCCAACCGAGTCCTGTCAAATATAATTTGTGCACCACAATATCCAGGGGTGTACATATAGGGTACTCCTATATCTGTATTGATGTCGAATCCCAATAAACTCTCTGAATCAATAGGCTTTGGACCACTAAGGCGTTCAAAGCCATTGACAATCAGAATACGTTTGTTCATGGCTCCTTCTTTTGCAATGTATGCTGTTAGGATTTCACTATCCATACTTTCACCACCTTTGTTTATTGCAGTTATTTTGAAACTGTAAATCAATCCTGGGGTTAATGATAATTTAATACTGTTTTCCATTACAAGTCTGCCATTGTCAAAGCCGCCATTTCCTAGGCGTGTATAAATGACATATGCATCTGGTGCTGCAGTTAATTCGCTGGCATCAATGGTTGGTTTCCAAGATAGTTTGACCTCATGATCCATTTTGTCGAATTGGATGGCAAATGCATGAATAGGTAGTGGGGCAATTATAGTTTCTTTTTGATGAACTTCATTAATGAATCTTGTTATGGATTTGTACATCGAACGGGCTGCTGTAAATTTGAAATTTGGGTCATGTCCTAACTTTATATCTGCATAGTTTTGGTGACTTAGTGTCTCAAAGATAACAGAAGGTACAACAGCACGTTTACTTTCGCTATAATTCCGGTCCCTGATTTCGCGACCAGTCCAATTGAGTTTGTATTCATTGTTTAAATCCCGGGTTAGTCCAAATAGTAGTTTTGTGGCTAGGTTCTTGGAAGCTTGGCGTGATATACCTCCCGGGTAATTTGTCAGACTGTCGTTTTCTGTAGAGCAAATGGTCATGGAGCCCACCCAAGAATTATCATCAGTATACCCAGCATCACTATGTACAGAGAATTGTAGCTCAATAGGAACTCGAAGCCCCATGGTATCTGGATTGAAAATTGAGCCACCATTCAAGTGGTTTGTTGCAAAGGATCGGCTATTAATGTCATCATTGTAGTCCCGTTCTCCTTTGTAGAAACTATAAGTGTCGTAAGGAAACCCAGCCCAATGAGTAGAATAGCGGGCACCTTCTAAATATCGGGGCATACCGCTAGTTGTATTATGTTCTCCACGTCCGATGTTTCCCATTCCTCCTCCAAAACGAACAGCATCGGCAACCACGACACCTCCTTTCCCTTTTGTATAGTTGGAAAGAGTAACTTTGCCATTGCTACCCGCATTGAATTCAAATGTACCAAGATATGTCCAAGTACCACCTCCAATTCCTTGATTGATATGGAATTCAGTAACTCCACCTGCATGGTAGACAGTGTAAAGGGCATCGTCAGCACTCTCTAAAAAACTTTGATAGGTTACATAGACAGCATATTTCCCCTTTTCTGGAATTTCCGGATTCCAAGTAGCCAATGACTCATGGCTTTTTTGGTTTATTGTTCCACAAACACGAGCAGAACCCATGATGAAGGGATTCTCCTCATCAACATAGATTTTTTTGGGGTTTGCAAATCCTACGTATTCGCCTAATTGCCAGTGACGTTGACCATCTATCTCTAAATAACCAGACTCTTTTGAGTCATTGTCTACAATAATCTCATTTTTTTGCCAGTCTCTTTCACGAGGTGAGTAGACAATAGCACCCGCACGTTCCAGCATGGGGATTAAGAAGGGAACAACAATAGTTTGAGTGAATAAGTCTTCAGTGGTACCATATAATGGAGGCCGTTGCCAGCTCCATTCCTGCTTGTCATTTTTCCAATATATACCATGGCTGGAAGATATCGTCAAATGCTTGTTTTGTAATCCTTTTTCTATAGAATAGGGATGGGAAATATTCTTTACCCAAGGTTTACCTTTATATTCGGTACTGCCCCAGTAATCTTGCGCTTGTGTTAATACAGAAATTCCCAGCAAGAGTAAACTTGCCAGGAACCTGTAAATGAAATGTATCATCTATTCAATATTTCCAATAGTGAAGTTCTCAGGATGTTTACCTTTGAAATCTTTAAAATAAAGTTTAATTTCACGCATATCAGCTTCAATGTCATCTCCAGGTATGAAGACCTTTTCACTGCAGATTTCTTTTTTCTTGTAATCTATGCCACATAAGACAATAGGAAGGTTAGCCCCTTTGGCAATATACCAAAATCCTCTCTTCCAATTAGGATTAGCAGAACGGGTACCTTCTGGAGTAATACAAACTACGAACTTTTCAGCTTTATTGGCTTTTTCTATAACTTGCTGAGTAAGAGATGACTTCTTGCTTTTTTTATTACGTTCTACAGGGATGCCCCCCATCCACCTGAAAATTGGTCCTAATGGCCAAAAGAACCATTCTGATTTCATTAGGAATCCAGATTCTCTGCCAATAGCACCTATGAATAGTTTTCCAATAAAAAGATCCCAATTGGTCGTATGTGGAGCCGCTACAATCATGCACTTAGCATAGTCGGGTGTAGTGACCTTATATCTCCAACCTAGAACTTTGGTAAAAATAAAATGGAATAGTTTCTGTTTAAACATTTTAGTTAAGATTACAGATCTGGTCTACAATTTCAGTTGCCCGTTCATTGAAATCTTCACGTAATTTCTTGTAGAATCCTTTTACATTTCCAGGCTCAGTATGACTAATCCGGCTTATAATGTCACCTTGTAGTTTAAGAATGGCTCCTGTAATATCATTGGCAATCTCAACTTTTGCATCTGGAGAATAAAGTGTTGCAGCAACAACTTCTGCAAAAAGTTCACCACAAATATTATTGATAGACTTTTTTAATGCTCTTCTTTTTGCCATGGCGTTATTAGTTTATCGTTTACAATTCAGTTCCAAAGATAATGTTTTTTTTGATATGGCAAGACTTAATCCTTAAAATTTTTCGGGTGTTTTAATTTTAATAGATTTTGTATCGAAGAATTAGAAGATTTTGGCTAAATTTGTTCCGTGAAAAAATGTATACATACAAATAAATTATTTTTAACCCATAATAAATTGAATAAGATGGAAATTAGTGCATTGCAAAAAGCAAGAGCAGCTTATCAGCCAAAACTTCCACAAGCCCTGAAGGGCCCTGTTGTAGCTGTTGAGGGTGCTCCTACTCAGAGTGTTGGAAATCAGGAGGAAATCAAGGCTATGTTCCCAAATACCTATGGCATGCCTGTTATAACATTTAAGGCTGGTGAAGCAAAACCTTTACAGCCATTTAATGTAGGTATCATTCTTTCTGGTGGTCAGGCTCCTGGTGGTCATAATGTAATCAGCGGACTGTATGATGGCGTAAAATCATTGAACCCTAATAGCAAATTGTATGGTTTCTTGATGGGTCCTGGTGGTCTTGTTGATCATAAGTATGTAGAGTTTACTGACGAATTTATTGATTCATATCGTAATACCGGTGGTTTTGATATCATAGGTTCTGGACGTACTAAGCTGGAAGAGGTTTCTCAATTTGAAAGTGGTATTCAGATTTTGCGTAAGTTGGATATTAAGGCCCTTGTTATCATTGGTGGTGACGATTCTAACACTAATGCTTGCGTATTGGCAGAGTATTATGCCGCTAAGAATTATGGAGTTCAAGTAATCGGCTGTCCTAAGACTATTGACGGTGACTTGAAGAATGAACAGATTGAAACTTCATTTGGCTTTGATACAGCATGTAAGACTTATTCAGAATTGATTGGTAACATTCAGCGTGATTGTAATTCAGCTCGTAAATACTGGCATTTCATCAAGTTGATGGGCCGTTCTGCTTCTCATATAGCATTGGAGTGTGCATTACAGACTCAGCCAAATGCATGTTTGATTTCTGAAGAAGTTGAGCAGAAAGCTATGAGTTTGGATGATGTCGTAACTTACATAGCTCAGATTGTAGCAGACAGAGCTGCTGATGGTAATAATTTTGGTACAATCTTGATTCCAGAAGGTCTCATTGAGTTTATTCCTGCAATCAAGAAACTGATTGCAGAGCTTAATGATGTTCTTGCTTCACCAGAAGCTCAGAATTTAGGCAGAAGTGAGCAGATAGATTATGTTAAGTCACACATTGCTCAGGATAATCTCGCTGTATTTAATTCTCTTCCAACAAGTGTAGCACGTCAGCTTGCTCTTGACCGTGACCCACATGGAAATGTACAGGTTTCACTTATTGAGACTGAAAAACTTCTATCAACAATGGTAGCTGCTAAGCTTGATAGATGGAAGAAGGAAGGTAAGTATGTTGGTAAATTTGCTGCACAACATCACTTCTTCGGTTATGAAGGTCGTTGTGCTGCTCCATCTAACTATGATGCTGATTATTGCTATTCATTAGGTTATAACGCATCTCGTCTTATCGCTAATGGTAAGACTGGTTATATGTCTGTCATCAAGAATACTACAAAACCTGCAGCTGAATGGATAGCAGGTGGTGTGCCAATTACCATGATGATGAACTTGGAGAGGCGTAATGGAAAGATGAAGCCTGTAATTCGCAAGGCTCTTGTAGAACTTGATGGAGCTCCATTTAAGTTCTTTGCTTCAGCACGTGCAGGATGGGCTAAAAATACAAGTTATATTTACCCAGGTCCTATTCAGTACTGGGGGCCAACAGAGGTATGTGACCAATGTACCAAGACTTTAGCTCTTGAACAAGCAAAGTAGTTTTTTACTGTCTTAAGTCATTCCAAGTACGAAATAGTGCTTGGAATGACTTTTTATATTCTTTATATGGGGGGTGTCAATGTATCTCTTCCTCATTCACAGCAGGTAAAGTACCTATGAGATATTCTAAAAAGAAGCGTAAGAAGAGCAAGAAGGGTTTTATCTATTATATAAATCCAAGAAATTGGAAGGCATGGGCTGTATGGACTGTCTTGGGACTTCTTGCTGCAGGTTATGTGTTTTTTTTCTATTTCTATTTTGTAGGTCCATATTCATTTCGCTGGAAAGCTCTTTATGGAGATATCAAATATCCTGAAGGCTATGAGATTCATGGGATAGATATTTCTCACTATCAAGGTGATATTAATTGGGAAGAAGTTCGGAATGCATCCATTAATGATTGTCCTATACGCTTTATCTTTATAAAAGCCACAGAGGGCACTAATATGATGGATAACTACTTCAATGAGAATTTCTACCAAGCAAAAGAAAATGGCTTTATTAGAGGTGCATACCATTTCTTTAGTCCTAATTCCTCTGGTAAACTTCAAGCACAGTATTTTATCCGTCAAGTTCATTTGGAGAATGGAGATTTGCCACCAGTGTTGGATATAGAAACTGTTGGTAATCTAAAACCTATTCAAATAAAAAAGGAAGTGTTGGATTGGTTAAATGTCGTAGAAGCTCATTATGGTGTAAAACCAATTATTTATACGAATTATAAATTCAAATTGGATTATTTGAATGATGATATTTTTGCTCCTTATCCTTATTGGATAGCCCATTATTATGTAAATAAGGTAAAATATGAAGGAGCTTGGCGTTTTTGGCAGCACACCGATTTAGGTCGTATAAAGGGTATAAAGGAAAATGTAGATCTCAATATCTATAATGGATCTATGTATGATTTGATGAAGTTCACGATTGGCAGTAATGTGGAGCAGCCGCTTCATGATTGATTTATTCGAAATCTTTTAGTGAATCTGGAACAAACCGTAATGGCATTAAGACGTTGATTCCTTCAGGAATGATGTAAGTTCCAGCTTTTCCATATAGTATGATACGTATTGGTTGATTGTATCTAGCTTCCGTTTCAACCATTACTTGCCTGCATGCACCACAAGGTGATACGGGTGATAGGGTGAAGTCCTTATTACTGTATGCGGCTATGGCTATAGAGACAATAGGCTGGTTGGGATATAAATTTTGGGAAGTGAATATCGCATTTCTCTCAGCGCAAATTCCGTTAGGATAAGAAGCATTCTCCTGGTTACATCCAGTAACTATATGTCCGTCCTTTGTACGAAGTGCAGCTCCAACATGAAAGGTGGAGTATGGCGCATAACTTCGTTTAGTGGCTTCTTTTGCTAAATCTACCAGTTCTTTGTCTTGAATATCAAGTTCCTCATAATTAACCATAAAAATGGTACTTTTCAAATGTATTTCTTTCATTCGAAGGCCTATTTGTTTTTTTCTATCACAAATGTATAAAGAAAATTGAAAATTCCCTTATTTTTTTGTTATTTTGTACTCAAAAATATAAAGGAATGCTTTTGAGAAATCTTTTATTGACCTTTTTGTCATTGATGGTGTCTCTTACCATCAAAGCTCAAATAAACCAACAATATTTGTCTTACATAGAGACGTACAAGGAGTTGGCAATAGAGCAGATGGAACGCTATCATATTCCAGCTAGTATAACTTTGGCTCAGGGCCTGTTTGAGAGTGCTGCAGGCCAGAGTGCTCTTTCACTTCGTAGTAATAATCATTTTGGCATTAAATGTGGAACAGGGTGGAATGGTAAAAAAACTTATCATGATGACGATGCTAGGGGTGAGTGCTTTCGTGTATATAGTTCTGTACGTGCTAGCTATGAAGATCATTCTTTGTTTTTGAAGAACCGTAGTCGCTATGCATCCTTGTTTGATCTCCCTCAAACGGATTATAGAGGTTGGGCCAATGGGTTAAAAAAAGCTGGTTATGCAACTAATCCTCAATATGCTCAACGTCTAATAGATCTCATAGAGCGTTATAGACTCTATGAGTATGATAGAATGACAAGTAAGTCAGTAAGGACAGTGTTGGAGAAGAGGATGGAAAGTTTCCAGGAAGCCTATAATGAACGTCAGGTGCGGATAAACAATGGTTTGTTGTTGGTGATTGCGCGAGAAGGTGAAACCCTTTCACAGATAGCTGCTGAATTTGGCATAAAAGAGAAAAAGCTTATTAAGCATAATGATTTATATAGAGGCTACAGGCTTTCGGAAGGGGAGTATGTCTATCTTGAGAAGAAAAAGAGAATGGCTTCAAAGGAGTATTTCAGACAGTCTTATAGAATTCAGGCTGGAGATTCCATGCATCGCATATCTCAAGCTTTTGGTATAAGACTGAAGAATTTGTATAAAATGAATAATATGTCTCCAACAGATGCACTTCCTAAAATAGGAACGCCTATCAGGATTCGTTAATCCTAATAGGCGTTTGCCTTTTATCTTTTTGTTGTTTGATTATTGGGGTTGTGATGTGCACCAGGAGCTCCTCTACCTTGTTGACGTCTTAATTCTTTTGAATGGAATCTCATTTCTGCTTTCTTGAATAGAAAGTATTTTTTTGCAGAAATGACTTTCTGAAGTTTCTTCATGTATTCAGGTTGGAGCTTGTAACTAGCTATTTCAAGTTCGTTCATTCTATTCACAGCACTGACAATTGCCTTTTCATCCATAGCTTCAGGTTTTGTCTCTCGGAGTATTTTATTGTACTCTCGATAATATGAACGTTCTTTTTCTTTCATCTCGTTATAGAGCGCAAAGAACTTGACTGCTTCATCTTTTGTGAATCCTGCACGCTCTGATGTAAATGCTTCAAAGCGTTGCTGGTATTCTTTGGGATTGAATTTCTGATGTTGTTGAGGCTGTTGTTGCTGAGCGCTTAAAGTCAGGCCACAACAGAAAAATAATGATGTGATTAGGAGTTGTTTCATTGTTCCCTTTTTATTATTCTTCTTCATCTGACATATATTCATAGTAGATCATGGCGTCACTGATTAGAGCATAGTCTACCATATCTTCAATATAGGTTGGACTTTCAATGGAATCTTCTGTTTGTGCCAGATCCGTAGACTTAGAGTTCTCTGTTGAAAAGTATGTGCCCAAAAGAGAACCGCTAACTAATAGGACGCAGAATGCAGCGGCTACATACATCCAAACTCTATTCTTGCGATGTTTTGTCATCACAACTTCATTGTCTGGAATCTGTGCCATAATACGCTCAGACAGGCTCTCAAAGTATCCATCTGGAGCCTTGAACGGATTCCTGTTTCCGTAACGTGCTTTTATCTGTTCTTCTTTCATACTTATAAGATTATTATACAGGCGAAAGGTTTAATAATCACCATTTAAAAATTTTTCTATTTTTTCAACCGCTAAATGGTATGAAGCCTTAAGGCCTCCAACTGTGGTACCCAATATCTCTGAAATGGCTTCATATTTCATTTCATCAAAATACTTCATATTGAATACTTGCCGTTGTTTGGGAGGCAGACTTTGAACTGCAGCTTGTAGCTTTGCTTCTGTCTCGTCTCCATCAAAATAGTCATCCGACATGAGATAGTTGACAACGGAAGCTTCTGGGTCATCAATGGGAATGTCATTTCTTTGTTTGCCCAGAAAGGCAAGTGTTTCATTGAATGCAATGCGGTAAAGCCAGGTTGACACTTTTGCTTCACCTCTGAAACTGCTAAGGTTAGACCAGGCTTTCAAAAAGGTGTTTTGCAATATGTCATCTGTGTCATCGTGTGATAGTACCATACGACGAATTTGAGAATAGAGCTGGGGAGAGTATCTCTTTACCATCTCTTCAAACGCCTTCCTCTGTGTCTTAGGATCTTGAAGGGCCTTGATTAGGTTGTCTTCAGTAAATTGGTACATACTATTTAGATAAAGATGAAAGGGAAGGTTTAATCCGTTTTTAAATTTGTATAATGTCGTCTTCTTTAGTAAGGAATGATTCAGGAAAAATATTCCTGGCTTCATTCAGAAGAATGTTTTCGTCATCGTATCTGGCAGAGTAATGGCCAATAAACAGTTTCTTTACATGACTGTTTTTTGCCAAAGTTGCTGCTTGGGCTGCTGTTGAATGATATGTGGCACGTGCTAAATTAACTTTATCTTCTCCAAATGTAGCTTCGTGAAATAGTATGTCAACATTCTGCAAATATTCCGCTAATTTAGGTAAATAGCTAGTGTCTGAACAATATGCATAGCTTCTTGCAGGGTCTGCAGGAGTAGTTAGTTGGTCATTTGGAATAATGGTTCCATCTGGTAGAGTATAGTCTTTAGAGTCTTTTATGGCATTGATTGCATAAATAGGAATGTTGTATTGCTTAATTTTACTAGCTATAATATGTTTTTTTAGTGGTTTTTCTTTAAATAAAAAACCGCAGCATGGTACTCTATGGTTTAAAGGTAGGGACCAAACTTCAACAGAGCGATCTTCAAATATCAATTGATGTTTAGTGGAATCAATTTCATCTAAGATAACTTCATAGTTAATTTCTTGACAGAAATAATCTAATTGAGGTTGCAGTATTTTCCTTAGTGGGGTAGGTGCATGTACATAGAGTTGTGCCGTACGTCCTAAAAGATTGAAGGTAGAAATGAGGCCCATTAAACCAAAAAAGTGATCTCCATGAAGATGCGATATGAAAATGTGTCCCAATTTATTGAAATTCAGTTTGTTTCTACGGAATTGAATCTGGGTACCTTCTCCACAGTCAATTAAGAATAATTTATTGCGCAAGTTAACTACTTGCGCAGCATTGAAATGCTTGCTTGTTGGCAAAGCACATCCACATCCTAATATAATAACCTCGAATTTCTCCAAAAGATTTTACAATTAAAGGGCTACGCTAAAAAATAGCGCAGCCCTTTTTCATATAGTCAGTAATCTGATTACTTCTTACCTTCAAGCTGAGCCTTTAAAGCTGCCAGTGCATCAATATCACCAAGGGTGGTAGCTGCTGCCTGGTTCTGGATTGAAGGAGCAGCCTCTTCACGACGAACAGCTGCCTTCTTGGCTGCAGCATTCTGCTTTCTCTCTGCACGAGCCTCTGCACGAGCTTTATCTTCGTGGATACGGCTGTGAGACAAGATGATACGTTTGCTACCCTTGTTAAACTCAATTACCTTGAATTCCAAAGTCTCGTTCAACTGAGCCTGAGAACCATCTTCTTTTACTAGATGCTTTGGAGTAGCAAAACCTTCAATGCCTTCACCTAGAGAAATTACAGCACCCTTGTCCAATACCTGTACAATTGTACCCTCATGGATAGAATCAACCTTGAATTCCTCTTCATATTTGTCCCAAGGATTGTCTTCCAATTGCTTGTGGCCAAGGCTCAAACGACGGTTTTCCTTATCAATCTCCAAAACTTGAACTTCAATAGGAGCGCCAATCTGTGTGAATTCTGATGGGTGCTTAACCTTCTTTGTCCAAGAAAGATCTGAAATGTGAATCAAACCATCAACACCTTCTTCAATTTCTACGAAGATACCAAAGTTAGTAAAGTTTCTAACCTTTGCAGTGTGCTGTGAACCTACAGGGTATCTCTCTTCGATATTCTCCCATGGATCTGCCTTCAACTGCTTGATGCCTAAAGACATCTTACGCTCTGCACGGTCCAAAGTCAAAATTACAGCTTCTACTTCATCGCCAACTTTCATGAAATCTTGAGCAGAACGCAAGTGCTGGCTCCATGACATTTCAGAAACATGGATCAGACCTTCAACTCCAGGAGCAATTTCAATGAATGCTCCATAGTCTGCCATAACGACAACCTTACCCTTAACATGGTCGCCAACTTTCAAATCTGGATCTAATGCATCCCATGGGTGTGGAGTCAATTGCTTCAAGCCAAGTGCAATGCGCTTCTTCTCCTCATCGAAGTCAAGAATAACGACGCGAATTTTCTGGTCAAGCTGAACAACCTCTGTAGGATCGCTTACACGGCCCCATGACAAATCGGTAATATGAATTAAACCATCTACGCCACCAAGGTCAATGAATACGCCGTAAGAGGTGATATTTTTAACGGTACCCTCAAGAATCTGACCCTTTTCGAGTTTACCGATGATTTCCTTCTTCTGTGTTTCAAGTTCTTCCTCAACAAGAGCCTTGTGAGAAACAACTACATTCTTGAATTCCTGATTGATTTTGACAATCTTGAATTCCATTGTCTTACCTACGAATACGTCGTAGTCACGGATAGGCTTAACATCGATCTGGGAACCTGGTAAGAATGCTTCAATACCAAATACGTCAACTATCATACCACCCTTAGTGCGGCATTTAACGTAACCCTTAACGATTTCTTCCTTCTCAAGAGCTTCATTAACTCGATCCCAAGAACGTGCTGCACGAGCTTTCTTGTGAGACAGAATCAACTGACCCTTTTTGTCCTCCTGGTTCTCGATGAATACCTCAACAGTATCACCAACCTTCAAGTCTGGATTGTAACGGAACTCACTCATAGGGATAATACCGTCTGATTTGTAGCCGATGTTAACGACTGCTTCACGTTTGTTTAATGCAATAACGGTACCATCTACAACTTCAGAGTTGTTTACCTTGTTAAGAGTGGCATCATAAGCCTTCTCCATGTCTTCCTTACTGACGTTGGTTTCAGCAGCTCCACTTTCGTAAGCTTCCCAATCAAAATCTTCAACAGGAGTAATTCTTTTTAAATTTTCCATGTAGTTAAATAATTGATAAATAATAAATTAATACAGTTAGACTTTATGTTGTTAAAAATCCGGCTGCAAATTTAATGAAAAAACTTAATTATACCTAACAAATTAGAGGTTTTATTTATGGAAAAACACAGAAAAGAGGCTGCATTGCAGCCTCTTTTCTATAAATAAAGAAAAAATATTTCTTAAAATTACTTCAGTGTGAAAGTCAACTCGTCTTCAGCTTCAGTTACATTCAGTTTATCTTCACGTAACAACCAGCCAATAGCCAGGAACAAATCCTTGTCAGCCTTGATTTTAGTTACCTTCTTCAAAGCCTTTTGAGTTAAACCTTCTTTGTTTTCGTTCAGAGCGGTCCAGATAGCACCTGCCAGCTCACCTGCTTTTGTCTCTAACATAATCTCAAATTTTTAAATTAAACAATCTTTTAATTACCTAAAAGTTTTTAGGTTATTGTTATCGCGCACAAAGGTACTGCTTTTCTATTTATTATCCAAAAAAAATAAAGAAAAACAGATGAAATAGAGTTATTTAAAGCCTTTTTGGAGGGTTTTGTTGCTCAAATGGGCAGATTTTTTTACATTTGCACTCGTTCTCGCCTAAAAATATACTGATGAAGAAACTCTTATTTTTATTTTTGCTAAGTTTTTTTTGCACTCCTGTTTTTTCCCAGGATTTGGTTCCGATGAGAGGAAATATTAAAGATGGATATGACTTCTGGTTGTATGAACCAAAAGGCTGGGATGTGGATACTATTCAAAAGCCATTAGTCTTATTTCTTCATGGAGCTAGTCTTTGTGGTCGAAACCTTGACCGTGTGAGAAGATATGGTACTTTGGATGCTTTGGATCGTGGACGAATGATAGATGCTTTTGTTTTGGCTCCTCAAAATCCCGGAGGCGCTTGGAAGCCTTCAAAGATTATGGATGTCGTAAACTGGGTATCAGATAACTTTCAGGTAGACACAAATAGGATTTATGTTTTAGGAATGAGCCTCGGTGGTTATGGGACCATCGATTTTGCAGCAACCTATCCCGATAAAATAGCTGCGGCTATGGCAATATGTGGTGGTGGAACTGTTAAGAATTATGAGCCTCTCAATTCTATTCCATTGTGGATTTTACATGGAACAGCAGATAAGGCCGTACCTATATCCCATTCAGACAAGGTTGTAGAGGCCATGAATAAGAATGGAGAAGCCTCTCGCTTGATCTATACCCGTCTAAAAGGACTGAATCATGGGCGTCCTGCCAGGATTTTTTATTTAAAAGAAACTTATGAGTGGCTTTTCCTGCATTCTTTGCTTGATGAGGGACGTCCTGTAAACAAAGACTATCAAATCACTCCAGAAAGGCTGCGGACAGCATATAGTGATTTAGGGAGAAAGGGTCACTTGTCAGTTAGTTCGTCTGTGGATAAATTGGAATCTGAGTCCCAACAACAGCAAGAGGTTGCCGATGAGATTGCTTCGGCTCAGTACTATAAAGTCCGTAGTGGTGATAACCTTTCTAGTATTGCAAAAAGGCATAAAATTTCAGTTGTAAGTATTCGAAATTTGAATAACTTAAAGAGTGATAGGTTAAGTATTGGTCAACGCCTTCGCATCCGATAGCTTGTCTTCCTTTTTTCTGTGTAATAATTCTTCTATTTTTTCATAAAAAATAAGAATGTTCTTGAAATTTTTAGTAATTTTGTGGCCAAATTGTATTTTAAAGAATGAGACAACTTAAGATTAATAGAAGTATAACCAATCGAAACAGTGCAGCTTTGGATAAGTATCTTGTTGAGATTGGTCGTGAAGAATTGATTACGGTTGAAGAAGAGGTTGAATTGGCACAGAAGATTCGTCAGGGCGATGCAAAGGCTTTGGAGCGTTTGACTCGTGCAAATCTTCGTTTTGTCGTATCAGTAGCTAAACAATATCAAAATCAAGGCTTGACGTTACCTGATTTAGTAAATGAAGGAAATTTAGGTCTGATTAAAGCTGCTCAGAAATTTGATGAGACTCGTGGCTTCAAATTCATTTCCTATGCTGTTTGGTGGATTCGTCAGAGTATTCTTCAGGCTTTGGCTGAACAGGCTCGTATTGTACGTCTTCCTTTGAATCAAGTGGGTTCTTTAAATAAGATTAATAAGGCTTTAGCCCGCTTTGAGCAGGAGAACGGACGACGTCCTTCAACTGATGAGTTGGCAGACCAATTAGGTGAAGATGAAGATCGTATCCAATTGGCATTACGTTCCAGCGGTCGCCATATTTCCATGGATGCTCCTTTCCAAGATGGCGACAATGACAACTGTATGATGGATGTGATGGCATCTGATTCCCCTTCTACCGACAATGAAATGGATAAGGAATCACTTCGTATAGAGTTGGAGCGTTCTTTAAAAAAGATTCTTACAGAAAAAGAGATACAAGTGATAAAAATGTCATTTGGTATTGGAATGCCGGAGCGTTCATTGGAGGAAATTGGGGCGCATTTTGATTTGACACGTGAACGCGTTCGTCAGATTAAAGAAAAGTCCTTAAAGAAATTACGCGAAGATGTAAACAGCTCTATCTTGAAGAAATTCTTGGGCTAAAACATGATTGCTTATTTTTCTGGAACAGGAAATACAGAGTGGGTAGCCCAACAGCTATCCACTCTTGTTTGTGATACGGACTTGGTCAATATGGCCAATACAGGTCATATAGATTTTTGTGACATTCAGGTTCTTGGTATTCTTTTCCCTGTTCATGCATGGGGAGTTCCTTCCATTGTTGAACATTTTATCCGTTTAATACCCAAAGAGAAAGCTATACCTTATTTATATATGGTATGCACATGTGGAGATGATATAGGTGAGACATTTACTCTTTTTAAAGGTTTGGTTGAGGAAAGGGGGCAGTCATGTAGCTTGGCCTGTTCAGTTCAGATGCCTAATACTTATGTGAATCTTCCTGGTTTTGATGTAGATTCAATCTCGCTTCAGAAAGAAAAAGTTCGCCAAGCTGAGACTCGATTGAAAATCATCTCTGAAAGAATTTGTAAAAGAGAAAAGGTTATTGATGTTGTCAAAGGTGGTTTCCCTAAACTGAAGAGTGGATTTATCCATTCTCTTTTTAGAAATTTTCTAGTTAAGGACTCTTATTTTCATTTTACTGCAGATTGTGTAGGATGTGAGCGTTGTGAGAATATATGTCCTGTTGGAAATATACGGATGAAAGACAGGCATCCAGTATGGTCAATGGATGGAAGTTGTATTACTTGCATGGCTTGTTATCATTCTTGCCCCAAGCATGCCATTCGGTTCGGAAAGTTTACAGACAATAAAGGACAGTATTTATTTAAGAATTTAATAGAATAGTTTTATGGCATTTACAGCGACTCGACGTGAATGGTCTGAATTATATACTTTCTTTCATTTGCTAAATGAAGGATGTGTAGCCTTGGGAAATGAAAAAGGTGATAATACTACTAAAGTCATACCTATTGCATATATTCTTCGTAAGGAACAGAATAATATCCGAAAATATTATATACAGGAAAAGGAAATTCATGTAGTGGGTGAGGATATGAACTCTCATTTTATTCGTGAAGATTTTGGAATTGCATCTGGTATGATTTTGAATGCGATGGCAGGCAGTCATGAAGAAGAAGTGGAATCTCCTGATGGAGTAGAAGAGTTCTTAGATGAGTTGGGTATTTATTCTCTCGGTGCAAGAGCAGAGGATGGTACAGATATCCAGATAGCCTTTTATAGTGTGGATGCCCCACTGGTTGGTTTTCGCATGTTCTCCAAATTGGGTGGTATGCGTCCTTTGTTGGATGGAGGGCGTGCAGCCAATATCAAGTTTGAACAGACTGGAGTCCGTTTCCCTAGTCCAGCTGTAAGCAAAATCAATAGCTTGGAAACACCTCATGAGGTCTTGGACCGGATTCTTATGATTGAGCGTTTGGGTGGGCAACTGAAATTTAGTGATGCATCAGATAAGATATTTCGTAGCAACTTGCATCTCATCGATCTTCACTTCCCTAGGATGTTGGGGGAGATGACCCGTATTTTTTATATGGAGGATGTTAATAAGGTGAACGAGTTGGTGGAGCGTATCAAGGCTTTGAATCCTTTGAAGATTAAAGATGAGCTTATTCGTAAGCATGGATACTACGAATATAAGATGAAGGAATTTTTATTGGCCATAGCTCAAGGCATGCGTCCGGCAAAGTTGTATAATGGCGTTGAAAGTTCCATAGGTGGTATGCTTGTAACAGATTCCAATGGGGAAGTTCTGTGTTATTATAAGAATGAGCGTCAAATTTTTGCTGATTATCTCTATAATAACACCCGTTTCTTAAAGGGAGATATGCAAAAAGACCATTATGGTTATTTGGAACGTGAAAATGGATTGTATTATCTGAGATTGAATGTAAAGGTTGGTTTGATAAGAAAATAAAGAAAGGGCCCGCTTAAAGCGAGCCCTTTTCCTTATAATAGATTAAGCTTAATGATTACTGAATTATTGGCTTTCACATCCACCGTACATATTTTTTCTGGTAGGAACTGATAGACATTCTGGGTTCCAGTAAGTAAATCCACACCTGGAGCCTCTGCTTTGTGATTCATGTTCAGGTATTTGAAAGCGTGTTCTGGAATCTTTACACCTATGCGGGCATCGGAATTACTGAAATTAGCAACAATCAGAACCACATTATCACCCTTTTTCCTTAAGTAAGCGTAGTGACGTTGGTCATTCAGCATCCAACCACCATAGTTGACATACATGAGGTCGAACATTTCTCCTTCACGTATAGCAGGCTCTTGATTGCAGATAGTTAACAGTTTCTTGTAAAACTCCCTTAGCTCAATTTCTTGAGGCTTCAGTAATGCACCGTCAAACTTTCCCTTGTTTCTCCATCTGCGTATGGTATCTACGGTCCAGTAGTCAAAGATGGTGGTTCTACCATCAATTCCACTGAATCCTTCATTGTCCATGCCTCTTTCTCCTAATTCCTGTCCGAAATAAATCATGACAGGATTTCTAAATAGAGTGGCAGTGACCGTCATGGCAGCTTTAGCTTTTATGCCTGCACCAAGGAAATAGTTACTTCCAATGCGCTGTTCATCATGATTCTCCAGGAAGTTCAGCATGTGATCCTGTATGTCAGTTACATTTTGCCAGCATCCTGTAAGATTTGAAGCGGATGTCTGATTGCATGCTACAGAACGGAGTGTGTCATATAATCCAACCTTATCATACAGGTAGTCAAATTTGCCATGATAGATATAGTTGCGATAAGATACTGGATTATAAATTTCTGCAATGAAGATGATGTCAGGATTCTTTTCTTTGATTTGGGGAATAACCCATCCCCAAAATTCTACTGGTACCATTTCTGCCATGTCACAGCGGAAGCCATCCACGCCCATCGCTGTCCAATACAGCAGGATATCATGCATTTTATGCCATGTGTCTGGGATGGGGGTGAAGTAATTGTGGTCAATGCTATAGTCACGGCCATAGTTTAGTTTGACAGTCTCATACCAGTCGTTACGGCTGACCCAATAGCCAAAGACATCGTTTCCTGAGGCTTTTGCTGGCTTCTCTACATATGGAGTGTCCTCTCCTGCATTCATATCTATACCAGTCAGTTGGTGACCGGGATAGTAATAGAAGTTATTATTAGGAAGAAAAGAGAACTCCAGATTATCCATCTCGCCTAAGTCCTTTACTCCTGCGGGTTTTGCATCGGAATGATATTGACGTGCCACATGATTTGGGACGAAGTCCATAATAACTTTTAATCCAGCCTTGTGTGTACGGTTCACTAGATTCTTGAATTCTTTTAGTCTTTCAGGAACCTTTACAGCTAGGTCGGGGTCAATATCATAATAGTCTTTCACCGCATAAGGAGATCCTGCTTTCCCTTTTACTATAGCAGGATGGTCCTTGATAATGCCGTATTTGGTATAGTCAGTCTGAGTGGCATGTTCTAACAATCCTGTATACCAAATATGAGTTATACCCAAGCCCTTGATTTCGTTCAGCGCCTTGTTGGTGAAATCAGCCATAGTACCACATCCATTGGTTTCCTTATCACCATTCTGGAAAGTGGCTACACAGTCATTACCAAACAATCGGGTAAATACTTGATATATGATTGGTTTTTCCATGAGTTATGATTAAATAAGTCCGTGAACAGTTACGTTTCTGTCAATTTTTGCAATCATACCTTGAAGAGCTTTGCCAGGTCCACATTCAGTGAAGTCGGTAGCACCTGCTGCAATCATGTTCTGAACCTCATATGTCCATTTAACGGGAGCGGTGAGTTGTGCAATCAGATTTTTCTTGATTTCTTCAGGATTGGTATGTGCCTTAGCATCTACATTCTGGTATACAGGACACTTTGGTGTTGAAAAATCAGTAGCTTCAATGGCTGCTTGTAACTCATCTTTTGCAGGTTGCATCAGTGGGGAGTGGAATGCACCACCTACAGGTAGTGGAAGGGCACGTTTTGCACCTGCTGCCTTCAATGCTTCACAAGCTTCAGCAATAGCCTCGTTGTTACCAGATATAACTAATTGTCCAGGGTTGTTGTAGTTAGCACAAACAACTACGTGACCCGGTTTATTGATAGAAGCGCAAACCTCTTCAATCTTCTCGTCAGGGAGACCAATGATGGCAGCCATTGTAGATGGGGCAGCCTCACATGCCTTCTGCATGGCTTGAGCACGCTGAGAAACCAACTTCAAACCATCCTCAAAAGATAGTGCACCAGCTGCTACAAGGGCAGAGAACTCACCAAGTGAGTGACCACCTACCATATCTGCATTGAACTTGTCGCCCAGGCAAATGGCAGAAATCACAGAATGAAGAAAAACTGCAGGCTGAGTGACCTTTGTCTGCTTCAGCTCTTCGGCTGTGCCTTCAAACATGATTTTTGTGATTTCAAAACCTAAAATTTCATTAGCTTTGTCAAACAGCTCTTTTGCTTTTGGATTATTCTCGTATAGGTCCTTGCCCATACCAGAAAACTGTGCACCCTGTCCAGGGAAAACAAATGCGTTCATTATTCTTTTTATTTAAATGTTTAATTATTATCTTTACTGTCCTTCATGTCAATTTCGTCCCCCTTGCTATCATAGAAGATGTACTGTAGGAATGCAAGTGACTGATTGGGAACTATTTTCACTCCGAAACCATATTTTATCTGCCATTTTCTCTTTAATGAGAAAACGCCTTGACTGATAAAGGCTTCGACATATGGGTGGATATGTAGTTTGAACTTTTTGATTTCTAGTTTGTTGACTAAGTAATCAATCTTGTTCTCCAAAGTATCCGTAAACAGAATGGAAGACCGGATGGTTCCTTTACCAAAGCAGGTAGGGCAGACTTCATCTACCACAACATCCATGGCAGGACGTACGCGTTGTCTTGTTATTTGCATCAAACCGAACTTGCTCAGCGGCAGAATGTTGTGTTTGGCACGGTCTTTTTGCATATTCTGGCACATGCGCTCATAGAGTTTCTGGCGATTTTCAGGCTCGTGCATGTCGATGAAATCCACAACGATGATTCCACCCATATCACGGAGTCTAAGCTGACGGGCCAGCTCATCTGCAGCACCCAGATTGACGTCAATGGCGTTATTCTCTTGTCCGTCATTTGATTTGGAACGGTTTCCACTGTTCACATCTACAACATGCAACGCCTCTGTATGCTCAATGATGAGATAGGCTCCATGCTTGAATGTGATGGTCTTTCCGAAAGAAGATTTCAACTGCTTGGTAACAGCGAAATTGTCGAAGATAGGAAGATTACCCGTATATTTCTTTACAATGTGAGCTCTGTCTGGTGCGATGAGGGAGACATAGTCTTTCACCTCTTCAAATACGTTTTCGTCGTTCACGTATATATTCTCATAGGAAGGATTGAAAAGGTCCCTGAGCAATGCTACGGTACGGCTTGTTTCTTCATAACAAAGTTGTGGTAACTTTGTAGTTTTTTGAGCTCTTGTGATAGTGTCTTCCCAATGCTTGATCAGCATTTTCAGCTCTGTATCCAGTTCAGCCACTCTTTTTCCTTCGGCCACTGTACGCACAATGACTCCCATGTTTTTAGGCTTGATGCTTTGGATGAGCTGTTTGAGGCGGGTACGTTCTTCGTTCGACTTGATTTTAGTTGAAACAGAAACTTTATTGTTGAAAGGCATTAGGACAAGATATCTGCCAGCAAAAGAGAGTTCGCTAGTCAGACGGGGGCCTTTCGTAGATATTGGTTCCTTTACTATTTGAACCAGGACTTCTTGCCCAGGCTCAAGTGTGTTCTGGACACTTCCATCCTTGGCAATGTCGGGCAACATGGTTGCCTTGCTTAATGGGAAAAGTTTCTGCTTGTTGCTTAAAACCTGTTTCAGATATTTTTGGTAAGAACTAAATTGAGGACCAAGGTCAAGGTAATGAAGAAATGCATCACGTTCATAACCGACATCCACGAAGCAGGCATTTAGCCCAGGCATAATCTTTCTGATTTTGCCCAGATAAATGTTGCCTACGGAAAAGGAGGCGGCACGGCCTTCTTTTTGAAACTCTACCAGACTTTTATCTTCAAGTAGAGCTATGGAAATATCCTTAGGCTGGACATCAATAATTACTTCGCTGGTCATTAAAAATTACATTTTAGTTCATAAGTTTATAAACGAAGAACAAACCTGAGACCAAAAAACTGTTCAGGTTTGTTCTTCGCAAGAAAGACGAGGCTTTATTTGCTCTTATGTCTGTTCTTTCTCAGTCTTTTTTTACGCTTGTGAGTAGACATCTTATGTCTCTTATGCTTCTTTCCGTTTGGCATAGTTTAAAAATTTATGTTTGTTATTAATCTTTTTATTTTGTCTCCTTGACAGCCTCCATGAATACTTTAGCAGGCTTGAAAGCTGGAATGTTATGAGCTGCAATCTTAATTGTAGTGTTCTTGGAAATATTACGTGCAGTCTTCTCAGCACGCTTTTTCAGAATGAAACTACCAAAGCCACGAAGGTATACAGCCTCTTCTTTTTCCAATGAATCCTTGACACTGTCCATGAAAGCTTCTACTGTTGCCAGAACAGTTGCTTTATCAATACCAGTTTTCTGGGAGATTTGTGATACAATATCTGCCTTTGTCATTTTTGTAAATATTTTTGTTGTCTTTAAATATGATTCTAATTTTTTGGCTTGCAAATATATAGCTTTTCTGCCACGTGGAAAAATATATTTAGGAGATTTTTGAAAAAAACCGTTTTTTAGTCTTTATTTTGTACTAACTTTGCAGACGGACTTACGTGATTATGGATTCGTTCTTCTCTAAACCTATAGAAAAATGGTACAAGGAGCATAAGCGTTTTTTACCTTGGCGATGTACATCCGATCCTTATGCAATATGGATTTCTGAGATTATTTTGCAGCAGACCAGGGTCGCTCAGGGACTTGAGTATTATAAAAGGTTTATGTCCCGTTTCCCAAATGTTGCAACATTGGCTTTAGCGTCTGAAGATGAGGTACTTCTATATTGGCAGGGACTTGGCTATTATTCCCGTGCCCGAAATCTTCATTTTGCTGCTCACCAAATAGTTGAGCAAGGAGGGTTCCCAGATACTTATGATGGCATTCGGGCATTGAAGGGAGTGGGTGATTACACTGCTGCAGCAATAGGTTCTATCGCATTTGGGCTTCCTTATGCTGTTGTCGATGGAAATGTATATCGTATCTTGTCTCGTGTGTTCGGTGTTGAAATCCCTATCGATTCCACACAGGGTAAGAAGTATTTTGCTCAGTTGGCTCAGAGGCTTTTGGATGTGGATGCCCCTGGGCTTTACAACCAGTCTGTCATGGATTTCGGAGCTTTGCAATGTTTACCGAAATCTCCCGATTGTACGGCATGCCCTTTACAGGAAAGATGTGTGGCTTATGCTCAGTGTAAGGTTGATGCATTTCCGGTAAAAAGTCATAAGACCAAGGTTACTGACCGTTATTTCCATTACATGAATTTCCGTATAGGCGATGAAATGCTTCTGCGTCAGCGAAAAGGGAATGATATATGGAAGAACCTGTATGAAATTCCTTTGGTGGAAGCGGATCATAGGCTGACTATGGAGGAACTTGAAAAGACTCCTTTATTTCAGCAATTGGCCTGTAATCAGATACAACAGGTTAAGGAGCAAATAAAGCATGTCCTTTCCCATCGTGTCATTCATGCAGATTTATATCTCCTCTCTGCAGACAAATGGCCATCACCCTTGCCAGAAGGGTACTTCAAATTGAAAGTGTCTGATTTGGGCAATTATGCCATCTCCCGATTGATGGATGTCATATTGCACGAAAAATGAAAAAAGCCCTTTCGAAAATTGGCAGATAAGGAAAATATATATACCTTTGTGCTGTTTAACATTTTAATATATGTCAGTAAACAAAGTGATTCTCATTGGTAACGTAGGCAAAGAGCCGGAAATCCGTTACACAGACAACCACGTAGCTGTAGCCCAGTTCCCTTTGGCTACAACAGAAAGAGGGTACACCCTTCAGAATGGTACCCAGGTGCCCGACCGTACAGAGTGGCACAACATTGTTTTATGGAGAGGTTTGGCTGAAATTGTGGAAAAATATGTCCACAAAGGCGATCGTCTTTACATAGAAGGGAAAATCAGAACCCGCAGTTATGATGACCAGAGCGGGCAACGTCGCTACATAACAGAAATTGTAGGCGATAATATGGAGATGCTAACCCCTCGTGCAGAGGCAGGTTCACAGAATGTCGTTTCTCAGCCTGTCCAAAACAATCAGCAGGCTGATGATACCCCATTCTAAGTTATTCACTAATACAGTAGAATTTGGACTCGTCGTTTATCGAAGGTATACAAGCCTTCTTTATTGATCAAGTAACAATGACCGCACCTACCTTAGGTGCAGTCATTGCTATTATATTGGCTGTCATTCTTTTGGGTGCATCAGCATTTGTTTCAGGTTCTGAAATAGCCTTTTTCTCTTTGGAACCAAAAGATTTGAATGAGTTGGAGGAAAGTGAGACTCCTGTGGATCAGAAAATTCTTGAACTGCGTGGAAATCAGGAACGCTTGTTGGCTACTATCTTGATATCCAACAATTTCGTTAATGTGACAATTATTATGCTGTGCAATTTCTTTTTTGCCAGCATTATGACTTTCCACGGGAAATACGGAGCACTTCTGGAGTTTATCACCATCTCTGTAATTCTTACTTTTCTGTTGTTACTTTTTGGTGAAATCATGCCAAAGATTTTTTCTGCACAGAATCCACTTCGCTTTTCCCGGATGGCAGCTCCAGGAATTGCCCTTCTACAGAAAATTTTCTGGCCAGTTGAAAACCTGTTAATGTCTTCCACAAACATAACCAACAAAGTGATGCCCAAAAAACATCATGCCATTGATTTGGATGACCTGGAACAGGCTTTGGAATTGACAGACAAAAATGAAATTGCAACAGAAAGCAATATTCTTGAGGGTATTATCCGTTTTGGAGATGAAACGGTAAAAGAGATTATGACTCCACGTCTGGATGTAGTTGATTTAGATATCAAGACTTCCTACGATGAGGTCCTGAAGTGCATTGTTGACAACGTCTATTCTAGAATTCCTATATATGCCGGCTCGCATGACAATGTAAAAGGTATACTTTATATCAAGGATTTGCTTCCTCATCTGGAAAAGCCGGCAGGGTTTAGATGGCAGTCTTTGATTCGTCCACCTTATTTTGTCCCTGAAACAAAGAAAATAGATGACTTGCTTCGCGATTTTCAGACAAATAAAGTGCATATAGCAGTTGTTGTAGATGAGTTTGGAGGTAATTCCGGCATTGTCACCATGGAGGATATCATCGAGGAAATTTTTGGTGAGATCAACGATGAATTTGATGAAGAAGAAAATAGCTTTGTCCGTTTGAATCAGAATACTTTCATCTTTGAAGCAAAGACTTTGCTTACTGATTTTACCCGTTATTTGAAACTTAGCGATGAGTTCTTTGAGGAAGCAGAAGGTGATGCAGACACATTGGCAGGTTTATTGCTTGAAATAAAGGGTGAGTTTCCTAAACTTCATGAATGTATATCATACAAGAACTTTACTTTTGAAGTCTTGGAAATGGATGAGCGTCGCATTGTGAAAATCAAGGTGACAGAGAATAAGGTAGAACCCCAAAAGGAAGAATAAATTGCCTGTATTTCATCGAATTAATCCTTGCTTTGTGGTTTGGATGGTGAAAGAGTCACTCCCAGAACTGCTTTCTTTATTACCAGCCGGTGTCCAGATTCCTGCTTATAAGGCAGAATCCCGTAGACTGGAGTGGGTGGTAGTTCATGTTCTTGTGCAAGTTATAACAGGAAAATTTCAATTAGTAAAACATCGAGATACCGGTGCCCCTTATTTAGAGGATGATCCTCGTTATTTAAGTATTTCCCATACTAGGAATTATGTTGCTGTCTGCTTATCAGATACACCTGTGGGAATAGATGTGGAAGTAATTACACCGCGTGCAAATAAACTTCGCAAGCGTTTCATGTCACCTGATGAAGGTTTTATGGATATGGCGCATTCTGAAGTTGAAGCAACTTTGATTTGGTCGGCAAAAGAATCGTTATTTAAAGTATTAGAAGAACAGGATGCAGTGGATTTTCTGCAGCATCTTCATACTCATCCCATACCTTTTGCAGAAGAAGGTGTCATATTTTTACAAGAAAAAAAGACTTCACACCAGAAACAGTATGAAGTCCATTATCGAATTTTCTCAGATTTTGTTTTAACTTGGGCAGTGCCTAAACTGTGATTTCTCCGGCCAGGGATTTGTGCATTAGCATTCGTATTTCTTCCGGTTTGCATCCTTCTCCTAAAAGCAACATTAACTTTGTGAGTGCTGCTTCTACTGTCGTATCATGCCCACTGATGGCACCCACTTGTAATAGGTGTATGCCTGTGTCGTATCGTTCCATTTCTACCGCACCAGTTGAACATTGGGTGACATTCACTATCATTACACCTTTGTCGATAGCCTCTTTTACAGCCTCTACGAACCATTGTACCTGCGGTGCATTTCCAGAACCGAAACTTCTTAGCACAACTCCCTTTAGGCCTGGTGCATTAAGAATATGTCGGACTACACTTTCCTGAATGCCAGGGAAGAGTGAGAAAACGGCAACATGAGTGTCTAATTTCAGATGTGTCTTTAGTTTAGCACCTTTTGGCGGTTTGAGGAAATGCTCGTCTGATGCGTATTTGATATGAACACCTACATGTGCCAGAGTAGGATAGTTTCTGGAGGTGAAAGCATTGAAATTCTCTGCATTCATTTTAAATGTTCTGTTGCCTCGCATCAATTGACTGTCAAAGAATATGCATACTTCCGGTATGATGGCTGTGCCGTCTTCATGACAATCAGCAGCAATTTCTATAGCGGTAATCAAATTTTCTTTGCCATCTGTACGAAGCATACCTATAGGAAGTTGGCTTCCGGTGAAAATGACTGGCTTAGCAAGGTTTTCTAGCATGAAACTTAATGCAGATGCTGTATAAGCCATCGTGTCGGTTCCATGAAGTACCACGAAGCCATCGTATTTGTCATAGTTCTTTTCTATAATCTGTGCTATTTTCACCCAATGCTCAGGTTGCATGTCTGAGGAATCTAGAGGGTGTACAAACTGATAGGTTCCGATATTCAAATCGAAACGTTTCAGTTCAGGAACCTCTTCCGTGATTTGTGAAAAATTGAAAGGCTCCAACGCACCAGTTTCCAAATTCTGGTGCATACCTATGGTACCACCTGTGTAAATGAGTAGGACGGAACGTTTTCCTTTTATCATAAACAGTTTATTTAATGAGTTTTACTACACACCAGTTATTCTTTTCCTTAAAGTATTGGAATGTTAGTCCAAGCCGTTCTCCTTCTTCACGGATTTTAGTAATATCTTGTTTATAAAATCCACTCATGAAGATGATACTGCCCTGATGCATGCATGCCACATAATGGTGCATGTCATTGAGGAGAATGTTACGGTTGATGTTAGCTATGACCACATCGAAATCCATACCTTTTAGAGAATTCGCATCTCCCTGGAATACGTTGATGTTTGTTATATTGTTCAGAATGAAATTGTCTTTTGAGTTGGAAATGCACCAGTCGTCAATGTCTATTGCTGTAACGGATTTTGCTCCTCTTTTAGAAGCCAAAATAGCTAATATGGATGTGCCACATCCCATGTCTAACACATTTTTGTCTTTTAAGTCAGCTAGTAACAGCTCACCAAGCATGAGACTGGTTGTTTCGTGATGACCTGTTCCAAAAGCCATTTGTGGGTTGATGATAATATCGTATTTTGCTTTAGGAACATTTTTGTGGAAGGTGCTGTGAATAACGCATTGGTCATCGATGATGATGGGTTGAAAGTAGTTTTTCTCCCATTCTTCGTTCCAGTCTTTATCTTCTGCTTCAGCAATTGTGTAGCTTATTTTCACATCAGGAACAGGAAATTCTGTAAGAAGTGCTTCCAGTTTCTCTTTTTCAAAAAGACTCTGTTGAACATATGCGGTTAAACCGTCATCTTCCGTTACAAAACTTTCACATCCGGCTTCTGCAGCAAAGGCTGAAAGCACATCACTGATAACCTCAGAAGATGGCTCCGTCTTGAATTTTATTTCAAAGTATTTCATGTCTTTTTGTATTTGCTGCGAAGTTAGTGTTTTTTTAGGGATTTCCCTACATGAGATTAGGAAAAATCCCTTTTACTCGGATTTTTTCTGATTTATCTTTGCATCGGAAATAAAGTGTAAACCCTAAAATTAATAAGGAATATGAAGCAGTTAGTTTATCTGATGATGGTAGTCTTGGCGTTTCTCCCAGCAAGTGTGAGCGCACAGGATGATATGTACTTCACTCCTAAGAAGGAGAAGAAGCAGAAGACCACAACAGTCACCACTACTACTCAGAAGAAATCTCCTAAGGTGGAATACAAAACCTATGATAAGGATGATGTAATCTATAATGGTGACATCAACGTGGGTAATGCAGACACTATTTATGCCGGCAATGTAAATGCTGTCAATGACACACTTTACATTGACGAATATGAAACTTTCTCTGATGGAAATGGTCAGTGGATTAATGGTTTCAAGGGTAGTGTGAGCGACTATAAATATGCGATGCGTAATTTAAACTGGCGCAGTATGAGTAGTGCCATACCAGTAGGCTCCAGTCTATATTGGAACGTTGCCTATGGACCAGGTTCTTTTGACTGGAACATCTATCAGGTGGGAGGCTTGGCTTATCTGTTCCCTACTTGGTCTAATCCTCTCTACTGGGATTACAGCTTAGATTGGACTTGGGGCGCTTTCCGTTGGCATCGTCCTTGGCACAGCTGGTCATGGTATACCTATGCTTGGGATCCATTCTGGGACCCATTCTGGTATGACAGTTGGTACGGTGGCTGGCATGGTGGTTGGTACAGTGGCTGGTACGGCTGGCATGGAGGCTATTATGGAAACTATTGGCATCATTATGCATGGGCTAGACCAGGTTACTTCTATACTAATCCAGGACGTAGCCATGCACGTTACACTATAGGTGGTCGTGGCTACCGAATCGGTGACAACATGGCAGGGACTCGCTCAAGCGCACGGACTCGTTCTGGAGCTACAGCACGTATTCAGGATCGTGCAGGAGCACGTCAGCCAGGTACAAGGGTGTCCGGTCGGAGTGTTCGTTCAGGTGATGCTACTCGTTCTGCAAACAGTGTACGTTCTGCAGCTAGAAGTCGTAGCCAGGTACAGAATGGTACTAGCCAAAGTGGAAATGTGTCACGCAGCCAGTCTGCAGGAACACGTAGTAGTGTAAACCGGTCTACTGGTACACGTTCTACCTCTTCATACAGCCGCAGTGCAGATGGACGTCATAACACCTATTCACGTCCTAGCAGTACTAGGGCTACAGGTACTTCTCGTATGGGCACTTCTACTCGTTCTAATACGGGTGTTCGTAGTGTGAACTCTGGTGCTTCCACCCGTTCAGGTAGTGTGTCTACAGGTAGAAGCAGTGTAGGTGGTGGAAATATTAATCGTGGTAGCGTCGGTGGTTCTACTCGTTCCAGCGGTGGCAGCTACGGTGGAAGCAGAAGCAGCAGTTCCGGTAGCTTCGGTGGTGGTGGAAGCCGCTCAGGTGGAAGCTTCGGTGGCAGTGGTGGTAGCCGTTCTGGTGGTGGCTTCAGTGGTGGCGGTGGTAGCCGTTCTGGTGGCGGCCGTAGATAATGCATGGAAACTTTGATGTTTAACTAATTCCCCAAAAAATAGTAAGAAAATGAAAAATAAGATATTGTTTGCCTCTGTTTTGGCATTGGCTACAACTACATTACAGGCACAAGATATGTACGATGTTGCCCGTCTTTCCACAAGTGACCTTCAGGGTACAGCCCGTTATATTGGTATGGGTGGTGCCATGGGTGCCCTTGGCGCAGATCTCACAGCCATGAACTCTAATCCTGCAGGTCTGGGTATCTACCGTAGCAATGATGTGGCTGCAACCCTTGGAGTTTCTATGTTGAACAATGGGACTGCTATCGATGAAACTAGTCGTGTCAGTTTTGACCAACTGGGTATAGTGTTCACTAACAAGTATGGCAACTATACTAGTTTGAAGTATATTAACTTCGGTTTCAACTATCGTAAGCATAAGAATTTCTTTGATGATTTCAGTGTCTCTAATAATTGGCTGGGAGAATTTTCTCAGACTTATCAGATGGCTGATATGGCCTTTGGAGAAACGGACCCAAACAAAATGCCCGTATTGCCTGCTGCAGCTGTCAAGGCTGGAGCATTAGGAATGAATGAAAGTGGTGAATTGGCTGGAACTGGTGCTTATAACACAACGTATAGTTTGAAATCTACAGGTGGAATCCATGAATATGATTTCGCTGTGGCAGCTAATTGGAGCGACCAGTATTTTCTAGGTTTGAGCTTGGCCTATTTCCATGCTTCATTCGACCGAGGAACTTGGTATACAGAATATGGCGAGGATGATTGCAGCTATGATATGTACAACTATTACAGTACTCGTGGTAGTGGTATGAATATCAAGTTGGGTGGTATTATCCGTCCAGTTGCTGAAAGCAATTTCCGTTTTGGCCTATCTCTTGAGAGCCCTACCTTCTATCTGCTTACCGATGAAAATGGAGTGGAGATTAACGCTTACGATGAAGTCGGTTCTCAGATTGGCAATGGTCATGCCTATGTAGATCCTGTGGACTATGAATTGGCTACTCCATGGAAATTCAATTTCAGTTTGGGGCATACTATTGGAAACACTTTGGCTTTGGGTGCAGAGTATCAGTTGGAGAATTACCGGGGGATCTCCATCCATGAAAAAGATGGTTATGTTACCGATTATACTGAATATGTTAATGCTACTGTCGACAAGCAGTTGAAGGCTGTTCATACCTTGAAACTGGGTGCAGAGGTGAAGGCTACTCCAGAGCTGGCTTTCCGTGCCGGTTACAACTACAGCACTGCTGCATTTGATGAGGGGGCTTACCGTAGTTTGTACAACTTTGCCGACATGTATATCGACACCTTTACGGAAACCTCTTATGAGAATACGTTGGATCTGCATCGACTCACTTGTGGTATTGGTTATAGAACATCTGGTTTCTATGCTGACCTTGCTTATCAATACACCATACAGAAATCTGATTTCTATGCATTCGATGATTCTTATACAAATGGCAGTTTGACAAACTATTTGCCAGCTACTAGGATAGACAGGAATCGTTCTCAGTTGTCTCTGACTTTGGGTTACAGATTCTAATGGATAGAAGAGATTAAAAGAGCCGTGAGGAATTCCTTGCGGCTCTTTTTTGTTTGGTAACCTTTTTTGTATATCTTTGCATTTCAGTAAAAATAACAAATAGATAGTTAAAACATGAAGAAAATCTTTTTATCCCTGCTGGTCTGCCTTCTTGGCACCATGGCTGCCCAGGCTTGCACCAACTTCCTTGTGGGAAAGAACGCATCCAAGACCGGTGCAACTTTCATCAGTTATACCATGGATTCCTATGGCATGTACGGAAGCCTGAAATATTACCCGGCTGCAAAACATGCTCCAGGTGAAATTCGCCGTATCGTCGATGGTGATACGAACCATTACCTGCGTGATATCCCAGAGGCTCCTGAAACTTATGCTGTTTTGGGCCAGATGAATGAGTTCCAGCTTTCTATTATGGAAACCACCTTTGGTGGCCGTGAAGAACTTTACCCCAAGAACCCTGAAGGAGGTATAGACTATCCTTCTCTCATGTGTTTGGGTTTGCAACGTGCCAAAACTGCCCGTGAGGCTATTCATGTCATGGGTGACTTGGTGGCTAAGTATGGTTATAGCGGTGAGGGAGAAAGCTTCAGTGTAGCAGACCCGAATGAGATTTGGATCATGGAAATCATTGGCAAGGGTGATGAGGCTAAAGGTGCTGTTTGGGTGGCAGTGCGTATACCCGATGACTGTATAGCTGCTCATGCAAATCAGAGCCGTATCCATAAGTTCAACATGAAAGATAAGGAGAATGTCATTTGTTCCAAGGATGTGATAAGTTTCGCTCGTGAGAAAGGATATTTCAGTGGAAAAGATGCCGATTTCTCGTTTGCCGATGCCTATAGCCCTGCTGATTTCAGCAGCCAACGTTTCTGCGATGCCCGTGTATGGAGTTTCTTCAACCATTTTGTAGATGGCATGGAGCGTTATGTGGATTTCGTAGATGGCATGCATGTGGGAACCAGTGAGGTTATGCCACTTTATTTCAAGCCTAACCGTAAAATTGACTTGGCTGATATTATCGAAGCCCACCATGACCATTATGAGGGTACTCCTTTTGATTTCCAGAAGGATGTGAACAGTGGTGTTTACCAGAGTGCTTACCTGCCAAGTCCTTTGACCTATGAAGTTAATGGGAAAAAGTATTTCAATGAGCGCCCTATTTCTACTCAGCAGAGTGCATGCGTGTTTATTGCCCAGATGCGTTCTTGGCTGCCAAATGAGATTGGTGGTGTGCTTTGGTTCGGAAATGATGAGCCTAATATGATTGCTTATACCCCGATTTATTGTTGTATTGATCGTGTTCCAGAGTGTTACGATGAAAATACAGCCAATGACCACACCTTCTCCTGGAAGAGCGCCTTTTGGGTAGAGAATTGGGTGTCAAACATGACTTATCCACGTTATTCTGTTATGTTCCCTGCTGTAAAGGCTGTACGTGATGAACTCCAGCAGAAATATCTTTTAGAGCAGGCTGATATTGATGCACAGGCTCAGAAATTGCTTGCACAGAATGTTACCGATTGCCGTAAATTCCTGACAGAATATAGTGTGAACACTGCACAGCAGATGCTGGAACGCTGGAAGGAACTGGGCACATACCTTATCATGAAGTTCAATGATCAAGTAGTGAAAAAGGAGAAGGATGGAAAGTGGGAGCTTACTGAGGATGGAATCTGTGTCTCTACAGAACGTCCAGGATATCCAGAGCAGTATCGTCAAACTATTGCAAAGGAGACTGGTGATCGATACATGGTTCCTAATCAAAAATAATAATAGATCAAATATAGAAAACGAGGGCAATGACATGTCCTCGTTTTTTATTCCCCTTTTTGGAATATATTGTTTCGCCATTCCTTTGGCCCAATCCCGACGTGTGTCTTGAAATACTTGCCGAATGTGGATTGGCTGTCAAAATGCAAATCGTCACTAATCTGGCCGATAGTCATCTTTGTATTGGCCAGCAGATTCTCTGCGTAAAGGAGGGTCTGCTGCTCAATGCATTCCATGGCACTATTTCCCATCGTTTCTTTCACACAGGCTGATACATATTTCGGAGATAGGTTCATTTTGTCAGCATAGAAACTGATACTTCGTTCTTGTTTGAAATGTTCACGGACCAGCTCTAGGAAATGTTGGGTGACTTCTTGGCTTCGAGTCTCGGTTTCAGATGTGACATGAGGGTGGACGTAATACCCTAGACCATAGAAATAAGCTTTTGTGAGGTGAAATATCATTTCCCTGCGATAGGGGTTGTCAGTACGAGCCAGTGCCTGAGACAACATGGCGAAATATTGGGTAAGTGCGGAAAAGGCTTCATTTGTAATGTGGTTTACAGGATGGCTCCTCACCATTTGGCGCAGTTCAATCGTCTCACTGATTTGAAGTGATTTGAGGAAATCATTGCTCATGAAAAGGAATTGAGCTGAGAAATCCTCAGAAATAGATTCTAGCATGGTAATCCGGTCACTTAGTATAACCAGCAGACACCCCTTCGTAAGCTGGTATCTTTTCATGTCAATGATGATTTCTGCCTTACCTTTTTCTACTAGTGTGCTTGTGGTATATTGAAAAGAAAATGGAATTCCAGCTGTTACTCCTTTAACCGGTGTGTGCACCATGAACAAGTCATTGTCTAGCCTTAATGTGTCTTCCGGCAATGTACGTCTTACCTCCTTTTGGTCTACCGATTTGATACTTTTTCTCATGATAATTTTTATGGATTTCAGTCTGCATAATTAGTAAAAAAAACTGAAAACAACAAGAATTAGCATCCGTTTTTACCCTAAAAAGTCATTATTTTGCTATATTTTTCTTTAATTAATGGAAAAATTACCCAATATTGCTTCTTTTTTCCACTTTCTTAATGCTTGTTTTTGCCATACCTTTGCAATGTCAAAACAAAATAAAAACAAAAACAGAATAAGAAACTATTTAAAATATAAAATTATGGAAAAGATGATTTACATGGTAACAGGAGCCGCAGGATTTTTAGGAAGTAATATATGTAGGACACTTTTGGAACAGGGCAAACAGGTTCGTGCATTTGTCCTTCCTCATGATAAGTATGCCAAATATCTTCCAAAAGAGGTTGAAATTATTGAAGGTGATCTGACCGATGTGGACTCATTGGAGCGCTTGTTTTCAGTGGAAGAAGGAATTAAGACAGCCATGATTCACTGTGGCAGTGTAGTGAGTGTTGAGGCTGGTTATAATCCCATATTGATAAAGGTCAATGTAGATGGAACCCAGAATGTGATAGATAAATGTCTGGAACATAAAGAATGTGTGAAAATGGTATATGTAGGTAGCACAGGTAGTATTCCAGAGGCTCCGAAAGGTACTCCAATCTGTGAGGTGGACAGTTATGATCCTGAAAAGGTAGTAGGGTGGTATAGCAAGTCTAAGGCTATGGCTTGCCAGAAGGTCTTGGATGCAGTGAAGAATCAGGGTTTGAACGCCTGCATTGTACATCCTGCTGGCATCATGGGACCCAATGATTATTCTAAAAGCACCACTACAGGCACTGTTCTGAAGATATTGAATGGTGAAATGCCGATAGGCATGAAAGGCTCTTTCAACATGTGCGATGTCCGTGACTTGGCAGCAGGATGTGTAAGCGCAGTAGCAAATGGACGTAAAGGTGAGTCTTATATCTTGGGTAATGAAGAAGTGACTTTGAAGGAACTTTTTGGCTATCTCTCAGAGGGTATCCACTGCAAGCCTATCCGTTTTTATCTGCCTCTTTGGATGGCTAATTTCATGGCTGGCCTAATGGAGAAGAAAGCTGCCAAGAATTACACTAAGCCATTGATGACACGTTTCTCAGTATATAATTTAGCTCGTAATAATAAGTACGATTACAGCAAGGCTAGGGAAGAATTGGGATATACAACTCGTTCTTATGCAGATACAGCGAAGGATATGATCAAGTTCCTGATAGAGTCCAAGCAATTTGTGCCTGCTGCATAAGTTCAGATCAGGGTTGTGAAAAAAGAAGGCACCGGATTTTCGGTGCCTTCGGTATTTGATTTTTTTTACTTTATAAGGTCTCTGTTTCTTCATAATTGTTTGAATTTTACACTGCAAAAATATGATGGAAAAAGGCAATCCGTCGTTATCTAGATTGCCTTAAACTTTCACATTTTTGCCGAAAAGGTTATTTCTTCCGTTTCTTTGATTCAGGCAGTGCCTTACAAGTCTCGCGGACGAGCATTGAAAGATAATCGCGGTCATCCACATCGGCTATATAAAAATATTCTTTCGCACCTTCATATGGCCGACGTAATTCTTCCTCTCTGAGCAAAGCATGAGCGGCTTTGGTCGGCTTTAAATAGAAATGGTCATCGCAGATAAGCCCGAAAATTTTGCCATTGCAATAGATACCGTAGTCACCAAACATCTTCTTGGTCATAATCTCACCTGCATCGCTGCACTGGTCAGCGATATATTGCACAAAGTCTGCGTTACTTGCCATAATCGTATTCTTGATTTACCTAACATTTCCAACATAGGGAACTTGAGTAGTCGTTTTCATAATTTCCAAGCATTTAGTTCGGACAATGTCAAGGCGAGGTCACGCTGGATCTGCAAGCGTTGGTCGTAGGCATCAGTCCAATATTCTTGCTCCAAGAGATAGTTGAGCAGAGAAAGTTCACCTTTTTCAAAGGCTAGATTCAATAAATTCAAACCATTGGTAGACAGCACAGCTTTGTATTGAGCATCGGTGTTTTGCAGCTGAACAGCTCTTTCGTAGAGACTGCGTAGGTTAGTGCGGAATTGCAGAAGAGCTTCATTGTTTTGTTGAGTAGCAACTTCAGCCTGTCGCTGAGCTAGGCGTACACGGTTCTTGTTTTCCCACAGGGGAATAGAGAGACCGATGGTTACTCCCTGGAAGGTGTTGTCTCTGACGAATTCACCCATGTAACCTATTGACCACTTGGGGAGTGTTGTGGCACGGACTACGCTGATGTTATTGTCGGCTATTGCTATTTGTTGTTGCATGTACTGAAGTACAGGACTATGCTGTTCTGCCTCTGCCAAATAATCATCGAAACTCATTGGCAATGGTGATAGCGTAAAAGTTGTGTCTGGGAGGTTGATGGACTTTCCACCATTCATGGCTTGCAGTTCTGTCAAGAGTTTGTTTTTCTCTATGTTAACTGCAGACAGCTTGCCTTCAACAGTCATTCGATTCAGACGGGTCTTATCCAATTCTAACTGATTGGTAGTACCTTGCTGTATCATCCGTTCATATGCATCAGCAATCTGGCGTGCACGGTCGCACTGTTGTTGATAGAGATTGGAAAGTGCATTACAATAGACTAATTGGATGCAAGTCTGTTTTGCCTTCAAAAGCAGTTGCATCCTTTCTTGGCGGTATTGCCATTCTGCAGCCTCGCCCTGTTTGTTCGCCAGACGAGAGCGACGAGCATAGACCGAGGGAAAATCAAATTCTTGACTAATGCTTACATCCTTTCTATTACCGATAGGCGAAGGATTGCCCCAAAGATAGCCAAACTGCACTTCGGGGTCTTGTGGTGTAAGGCCTGTACGATAGGCAGTTTTCTGTGCCTCCATCTGCTTTTGCAAGGTCTGAAGAGTAGGGCTGTTCTGTTCTATCTGTGACAGCACTGGGGCAAATGAATCTTGTGCAGAAGCTGATAGACTCAACAGTGATAGAATGATGGTATATATCTTACTTTTCATTTGTACTTTTCTTTTTATTGTACCACAAATATATAATAGGCATCACATAGACATTGAGTAATGTAGAAGTAAGTAAACCACCTAGCACTACAACACCCATCGGACTTTGTATCTCATTGCCGGGTTTGTCACCGTTGAGTACTAGTGGGATGAGGGCAAGAGCCGAAGTGAGGGCGGTCATTAATATTGGATTAAGACGGTCAATGGAACCGTTTACCACTGTTTCACGGATGGAAAGCCCCTCTGCCAAAAGATGTTGATAACGCGAGACAAGAAGGATGCCGTTGCGTGTTGCTATGCCAAAAAGCGTAATAAAACCGATGATGGAGGGGATGCTGATCACACCCGAAGTGGCGGCTACTGCCAATACACCACCGATGAGTGCCAGAGGCAGACTGACCATGATAATGGCTGAAAGTGAAGCCCGACGGAATTCGCCCATCAACAAAAGGAAGATGACCAACAGTGCTATGACCGAGGTAATGAATAATGTTTGGGAGGCTTTCTGTGCACTCTCAAACTGGCCACCGTACTCCACGTAGTATCCTTCCGGGAGCATAATCTTGCTGCTGATAGTCTGTTGTACATCTTCTACCACACTTCTTAGGTCGCGTTCTGAAACGTTGGCTGAGATAACTAGTTTACGCTGCACATTCTCCCGAGTGATTGAACCGGGACCCACGGTTGAAACAACGTCTGCTACTTCTTCCAATGCGACTTTTCGGCCATCGCCTGTATCAATGAGCGACTGCTTTATGTCTTCAATGTCGGATGTGTAATTCTCATTTAGACGCATTATAAGGTCAAAACTGCGCTGTTCCTCGTAGATATCTGCCACTTTTTCGCCGCTGAACGCCAAATCGATAAAACGGTTGAAATCATCGATGCCTATGCCATAGCGGGCTAGTGCACGGCGGTTGGCATGAACCTGGAGTTGTGGGGTATTGGTCTGTTGTTCTACAGCCACATCGACGAGTCCATCAATACCCTCAATGCACTGCTTAATCTGATTGCCCAGCATCTGCATCTGGCTTAGGTCGGTGCCAAAAAGTTTGATGGCGATATTGGCACGAGTCCCCGAAAGCATGTGGTCAATGCGATGGCCAAGGGGTTGGCCGATGGTGGCGGCAATACCAGGGATGGAAGCCAATCGTAGGCGCATATCATTGAAGACCTCCTCGCGGCTGCGGTCTTTCAAGGTAAACTGCACATCAAGTTCTGCACTATTCACTGTCAGTGAATGCTCGTCCAGTTCACCTCGTCCAGTTCGTCGTGCCGTCTTAGTCACCTCGGGCACCTTCATCAACTCGTGCTCCATCAGGTTGCCCAGTTCGTTGCTCACATCGAGTGAAGTGCCAGGTGCTGTAACGGCAGAAATCACCGCCGATCCTTCATTGAAGTCGGGCAGGAAACTTTGTCCCATGGCGAAAAACAAGCCCACAGCTATGACCAGCATTGCTACCGTTGTTCCGATGATGGTACGTTGATGTCCTAATGCCCATTCCAACGACCGTCTGTACCCATCGGAAAGCCGACGTGTAAAGTGTTTGTCTTGTTCATTCTGTGCCAGATATTTCTCGTCCGTCAGCAAAAGTTTACACAACAACGGTGTTACTGTCATAGCCACAATTAACGACATACCCAAAGCCACAATATAGGCGATGCCTAATGGCTTAAGCATTCGTCCCTCCATGCCAGATAGGAAGAATAGTGGTACAAAAGTTACCATAATAATAAAGGTAGCGTTAAGGATGGACGATCGGATTTCGACTGATGCATCAAATATTACCTTAAAGTAATTCTCACGCTGTTCCTTTGGCAGCCGATGATTCTGACGTAGGCGTTTATACACATTTTCTACATCAATGATGGCATCATCCACCAGGGAACCGATGGCTATACACAAGCCTCCTAGGGTCATGGTGTTGATGTCCATGCCCAGGGCCCATAAAACCATGAGCGAACCTAACAGAGACAAAGGAATTGCGACCACCGAGATGAGGGTGGTACGCATACTGCCGAGGAATAGAAACAAGATGGCCACTACTAATACGGCGCCCTCTATGAGTGCCCTTGCTACGTTATTGACCGATGACTTGATGAAGTCGGCTTGTTGAAATATATGTGTGTCCAAGTGGATGTCTTTTGGTAGAGACTTCTGTATTTCCGCTAGATTAGCCTCTATTTTCTCAGTCACGCTCAGTGTATTGATGTTCGGCTGTTTCGCCACGGTCAGAATGACGGCAGGTTGTGCATTCTGAGAGGCCATACCCATCTTTACTGCAGCCCCTATCTTTACATCGGCTACGTCGCTTAGTGTGATAGGCTTTCCGCCAATTGTCTTGACGAGCGTCGCTCCTAATTCTTCCAAATCATTGGTTCGTGCAATGCCGCGCAAGGCATATTCGTTGCCAAAGTCGCGCACTACGCCTCCCGCTGAGTTTGCACTCATGGTGCTTCCTGCACGCAACAGGTCGCCCATTGTTATACTATAAGCATCCATGCGCTGTGGGTCTGCAAGAATCTGGTATTGCTTATAATCACCTCCGATAATCGTCACTTGCGACACGCCACCTGTAGCGAGGATGGCAGGCTTTATGGTCCATTCGGCTAGCGTTCTCAGTTCCATCATAGATGTTGAATCGGCCTGGATGCCGATAAGCAGGATTTCTCCCATGATGCTTGACTGCGGTGCTAATTGCGGAGTGATGTTTTCGGGCAGTGTTTCGCCTAATGTCGCCATTTTCTCACTCACAATCTGACGGGCACGAAACACATCCATTCCCCAGTCGAACTCTGCCCAAACAAAGGAGAAACCATACGTTGAGGCTGAGCGTACACGACGTACATTCGTTGCTCCGTTGACTGCTGTCTCTATTGGGAACGTTACTAATCGTTCCACTTCCTCAGCTGCCATTCCATGGGCATCTGTCATCACCACAACAGTTGGTGCAGTCAGGTCAGGGAATACATCGATGTCCATGTGCTGCGATGACCAAAATCCACCAACGATTACGAGTACGACACCCAGAAACACTGTTAATTGGTTCTTTAGCGAGAACCGGATAATGTTATTGATAAAATTCATCATAAGATTTCCTTTCCATTAGTGTTGATGGCCAGATTCTGCATCAAGTTGTCCAGATGACTGAGTAATCTTTACAAGCGTTGCACCACGAGTAACGACACGTTCTGTACCATTAAGACCTGAGAGGATTTCCGTACGGATACCATCTGTCTGGCCGATGGTCACTTCTCGCTTCTCAAAATATTCAGGTGTCAGTTGCACATAGACAAAGTAGTTGCCCATTTCCTCGATAAGCGAAATGGCAGGAACAGTGATGGTGGGACGGGCACCTCTGGTACGGATAAACATCTCAACAAATGAACCGGGAAGGAAATCACTTTTGTTTTGGATTTCGAATGTGATAGGAATGAGGGGGGTGGTTGTATCAACGGTCTTTCCATAAGAAACTAATCGTCCACCCAGTTCTTCAAGTGATTGCGTTGTTAGCCCATGTTTGATGGTAGCATTGACAATGTTGCCCAACGTAGCATAGTATCGGGGCTGTATCTCGGCACGAATGAGGAGATTGCGGTTCTGTGTGATGGTGACCAATGGTTGACCTGCCTCTACATACTGACCGCTCACGATATGCAATTGTTTTATGAAGCCGCCAATAGTGGTAGTGGCCGTCTGTCGACCTGAACTAAAGTTGCTATTCAAGTTGCGGTAGTTGGCTTCGGCACGTTCGTATTCACTGCGTGCCTTTTGCAAGTCACTCTCTGATACAATTCTGTCGGCTGCCAGTGACTGTTTGCGTTCATACTCAGCCTTCGCCAGACGATAAGCAGTCTCAGCCTCTTGATAGCGTACTTTTAGGTTGTTGTCAGCCATCTTGCTGCTTTCAATTGTCACTAGAGCCTGGCCAGCTTTGACTGCCTTGCCTTCAGTCAGTCCACCAGCTGTTAACGTAACAATGCCGCCAGCCTTTGCTACCACGATGTGCTCATCGCCTTGTGCGGGCAGCACTTGTGCCATTGTACGGATGACTTGTCCGAACGGTTCCATCCGACAGGAGTCCGTGGAGAAATTGACCTTCCAGCTCATTTCTTTGGTAAATACAACACCGTTGCTGCTCGTAGCCTTGGCTTCTATGGCTTTGTGCTTCGCTTCATGCACATCGGTGTAAACAGTGACATTAGGGGAGGTGAGCTGTGATGATCCTGACTTTGTCTGAATGTCGAAGGTAATATGGCCTTGCCCTGCGCTGGTAGGTGTTAGTCTGAACTTGTAGACTCCTTGGTGGGTAGGAGCATTGAGTGTCTGACTTATTTTCTCATTGCCTGTGGTCAGTGTGGCAGTAATCGTGCCTTCCTCTAAAGGCTTGAAATTTTTGAGCCATGTAAAATGTGCTACCACGTCACTAGCCTTGTCCTTGGCGAGTGGTGTCACCTCGGCATAAACCTCAAAATCATTGTTGTATGCAGTCAGTTGCAGACTCTCATCGTGTTCGTGGCCGGCTTTCTCCGTTGCTTGGCTGCAACCAGCCATTGTTCCTGCAATTAGCAGAGCAGTGGCATAGATGATAATTCTTATTTTCATTTTGCTGATAATGTTTGTAAAGGATAATAGACATACCTATCCTAAAAGGAACGGTATGCCATGCGTCTCTCTAATCAAAAAATCAGCAAGTGGGAGGAGCGCGAAAACCTTTGCTACAGGCTAGGAAATCTGTATGTCCGCTGGCAATGTATGTCCGTTGCCTGACATGGCCCTCTTTATTATAAAGTGTAAATGAAGTTTCATAAAGTGCGATAGCTGTCAACCATATCTGCTGAACATCCACCTTATCCATTTGAGGCATGGCAGTCCATTCACTTCCATCATCAGTTTGAATCTTCAGCACAGCCGCAGCCACGGCTTCGTTCATCATGCAGTCTTCTTTGTTGCAGTCATGATGATGTGCAGGGTCTGTATCTCTGTTTTGATGATGCTCATGTTCGTACTCATGGTTGAATAAATCTCGTGTGTCCTCATTCAACATATTGACAACCGCCACAAATACTTTGTTATAATGATGATGCGGAATAACGACATGGACCAGTATTAATATATTGGCCAAAAGAATCATCAATATGGATAATCGTTTCCTCATCATAACGGTCGTAAAGATACACATTTCCTTGAAGAATATTAATTTTTTCCTTTGTAATTTGAATTTGTGTACCATTAATTAACAATGAGCCACAGTTCTTTTCTGTGGCTCATTGTCGGAAGTTATCTCGTATTTAGTACGTTATAGTCTTTATCATTCCACAGTTACCTTAACTTTCTGGTCCTGTACTTGAATGTAGATGTCACCTGGCTCTAAAAATGGAGTACCATCGCTGTCCACATAGCTGAAATCACGATTCGCGTCTATGTCCCAAGTGAACACTTTGGTTTCTCCTGGTTTCAGCTCTGCTTTCTCAAAATACTTCAGTTCCTTCATGGGTCGGGTAATCATGCTTGCAGGGTCAGAAATGAACCAGTGTACGGTCTCCTTGCCCACACGAGTACCTGTGTTTGTCACGGCAATTTCAGCCTTAAGCTTGCCACCTTGAGCCACCTTGTCGGCAGAAATCTTAAGCTTTCCATATTGGAATGTTGTATAGCTCAGTCCATGTCCGAAAGGATACATCGGCTCTACCGTCACATCTTGATAAAAACCTTGTGTGGCAGCTCGGGCAGGGTTTCGGCGGTTGTAGTAAATAGGAATCTGGCCTGAGGTATAAGGGAAGGTCACGCAAAGTTTGCCACTAGGATTTACTGCTCCTGAGAGAATGCGTGCCAATGCCTTTCCTCCAGTAATACCTGGTTGCCAGAGTTCTACGATGGCCTTGGTCTGCGGTTCCATATCGACCAGCTCAAGTGGGCGGCCATTGTTCAGCACCAGTACCACAGGTTTACCTGTACGGGCTACTGCAGCCAGCAGTTCCCGTTGAATGTTTGGAAGCAGAATAGTGGAACGACTGGCATTTTCACCGCTCCATCCGTTCTTTTCACCCAGGCAGAGAATGACCACATCTGCTTTTGCAGCCGTGCTGATAGCTAGACCGAAACCACTCTTGTCTTCACCTTCCTGTTCACAGCCTTTTGCATACATCAAAGTCGCATCCTTAAATTCTTCTGCCATGGCATCGTAGATGGTGGTTACATCAGAGGCTTGGCCATGTCCGTTCCAGCTGCCTAGCAAATCCTGGGCGTTCTGGACCATAGGACCGATGAGGGCTATACGCTTTACCTTGTCGGTTGAAAGAGGAAGCAGTTCATTCTCGTTCTTCAGCAGGACGACAGATTCTTCTGCAGCTTTCTGAACTATTTCCTTAGAAACAGGCAGCAGCCAGCGTTCTTCGTCTTTACTGTCTGGTGTATAAGGGTTCTCAAACAGACCCAGGCGGAATTTCACACGAAGTACACGGCGCACAGCTTCGTCAATGATACCTTCATCTAGTTTCCCGTCCTTGACTAATTTTTCCAGTTCCCTGATGTAGACCCCATCAGTCATATCCATGTCTACTCCGGCTGTCAGGGCGCGGATTGCAGCTTCTGCATTGTTGGCTGCAGCACCTTGGTTGATGAGCTGGGTTACTGCACCCCAGTCGGAAACCACGAATCCGTCAAAATTCCATTGGTCACGCAGTATGGTAGTCATGGTATAATGGTTAGCAGATGCTGGTGTGCCGCTGATGTCATTGAAAGCACTCATTAGGGTTTGGGCACCGGCTTTTACGGCAGCCTGATAAGGTGGAAGATAGGTATCCCAGAGCGTTTGGTCGGAAATCTCGGAATAGACGTAGTCACGTCCAGCTTCCGATGCACCATAGCCCACAAAATGTTTCAAGCAGGAGGCAACTGTTTTCGTGCTGTTCAAGCTGTCGCCCTGCAAGCCCTTCACAGCAGCCACTGCAAACTGTGAGGCTGTATAAGGATCTTCTCCAAATCCTTCAGCTATTCGTCCCCAGCGAGGATCACGAGCCACGTCAATCATTGGAGAGAACACCCAGTCCACACCACTCATCCTGGCTTCTTGTGCAGCCACTTTTGTACATTCTTGGAGCAGGTCAGGGTTCCATGAACATCCCATAGCCAGTGGAATAGGGTAAACAGAACGGTACCCGTGAATCACGTCATAGCCAAAGATGACAGGAATACCCAGGCGAGTTTCCTCCACAGCTTTTTTCTGGAATTCATTGCGATATTTGTAGTCGGTGCCCATATAAATCACGGAGCCGATTTTGGAATCCAGTGGGATAGGGTTCAAAGACTCAATGTTGTTCATGTTGTCATTGAATCCCAGTACCTGTTGACTGATTTGGTAAACCTTCTCTTCCAGCGTCATGCGGGAAAGCAGGTCTTCTACACGTTCCTCAATGTTGGCATTCGGGTCTTTGTAGATTTCTCCTTTCTTGCCACACGAACCCATGGAAATTGCCACTGTAAGGGCAGCAGCCCAGATGAAATGTCTTTTCATAATATTAAGTTTTGAATTATATAATCGCAAAGATAATGATTTTTTCATAGTTCGCTAGGTTAGCAGTTGCTTTTTTAATCCTGAATGTCTCCTTTTTTTTAATTTTTCGTAGATGTAAAAATCTCATTATCAGCATGGAGTAGCTATTATTCACTCCTTTTCTTTTCTATTGGTTTTTACTTGTTTCTTTTTTTCTTATCTTTGCCGTACATATAATAATTATAGTAATATGAAAAGAATCCAATTAATTGTATGCCTTTTCGTCCTGTTTGCCTTGAACATGCAGGCAGGTCAGGTGTCATCTCCAAATGGAGACATTAAGGTGAACTTTGAACTGAAAGGTTCTGTTCCCACTTACAGTGTGACTTTTAAAGGAAAGACGGTTGTCAATCCTAGTCGTCTTGGATATTATCTGGATAATGGTGAAGACCTGCTTGATGGATTCACCGTGCTTGAAGAAGCGACTTCCAGTTTCCAGGAGACCTGGGTTCCTGTATGGGGAGAGAATAAAAGCATTTACAATCATTACAACCAACTTGTGGTAAGTTTGCATCAAGCAGCCACAGACCGTTATATGAACATCGCTTTTCGTGTCTATGACGAGGGTTTCGGTCTTCGTTATGAGTTTCCCCAGAAAGGTAAGTTGAATTATTTTGTGGTAAAGGAGGAGCGTACGGAGTTTGCCATGACAGGCGATCATATTGCTTATTGGATTCCAGGTGATTATGATACCCAGGAGTACGAGTACACTAAAAGCCGAATGAGTGAAATCAGCAAGAACCTTCGTCAGGCGGTTTCCGACAACCTTTCACAAACCATTTTCTCTGAAACGGGTGTGCAGACATCTCTGCAGCTAAAGACCGACGATGGCTTGTATCTGAATATCCATGAGGCAGCTTTGGTGAACTATCCAGCCATGCACTTGAATCTGGATGAAAAGACCAATACCTTTACTTCTTGGCTTACTCCGGATGCCACAGGAAAAAAAGGCTATATGCAGACTCCGTTCCATAGTCCATGGCGCACCATGATTATAGTTGATGATGCCCGCAAGGTGCTTTCTTCTAATCTGATTCTGAATCTGAACGAGCCTTGCAAGCTTACAGATACCAGCTGGATTCATCCTACCAAATATGTAGGTGTATGGTGGGAAATGATTTCAAACAAGTCAGAATGGGCCTATACTCACGATTATCCATCAGTAAAACTGGGTGAGACCGATTATGCCAAGGCAAAACCTTCTGGCAAGCATGGTGCCAATAATGAAAATGTACGTCGATATATAGACTTCGCTGCTGAACATGGCTTTGACCAGGTCCTCGTGGAAGGTTGGAACATTGGTTGGGAGGACTGGAGTGGAAACTCCAAGGAATATGTCTTTGATTTCCTTACCCCATATCCCGACTTCGACATTAAGGCATTGAATCAATATGCTCACAACAAAGGAGTAAAGTTGATGATGCATCATGAAACCTCTTCATCCATCATGAACTATGAGAAGCATATGGACCGTGCCTACCAACTCATGAATGACTATGGCTATGATGCCGTCAAGAGTGGCTATGTGGGTAATATCATTCCTCGTGGGGAACATCATTACAGCCAGATTGAGATTAATCACTATCTGAATGCCATTAAGCGAGCTGCTGACTATCACATCATGGTCAATGCCCATGAGGCTGTCCGTCCTACAGGCCTTTGTCGTACCTATCCTAACCTGGTGGGAAATGAGAGTGCCCGTGGAACAGAATATCAGGCCTTTGGAGGCACTAAGGTCGGGCATACCGCTATTCTTCCATTTACCCGTCTGCAGGGAGGTCCTATGGACTATACGCCAGGTATCTTTGAGATGGATTGTGTGAATGGTTCCCACTGTAATTCCACTATCTGTGGACAGTTGGCACTCTATGTTACCTTCTACAGCCCGCTTCAAATGGCTGCAGATTTCCCTGAGAACTACGAGAAGCACATGGATGCTTTCCAATTCATCAAAGATGTGGCAGTAGATTGGGACAAGAGCATTTATCTGGAAGCAGAGCCTATGGAGTATATCACTGCAGCCCGTAAGGCTAAAGGTTCCGATAATTGGTTCCTGGGTTGTGTTACAGGTGCCGATGCTCATCAGAGTACAGTTAAGTTGGACTTCCTGGATAAGGGAAAGACCTATACTGCTACGATTTACAAGGATGCTCCAGATGCTGATTACAAAACAAACCCACAGGCTTATGTAATTACCACTCAGAAGGTTACCAGTAAGTCGGTTTTGAAACTGAATGCCGTTCCTGGAGGTGGTTTCGCTGTAAGCTTGATTGCCGACTAATAAGTTGTGAATAAAAGGATAAAGAGGGGAGTGCTCAAAAGACTCTCCTCTTTTATGTAATAATTTTCAACGTTTTGTTTGCGTATTTCTTGAAAAAGCACTACTTTTGCACTCGCTTTTGAAAAGAAAGCAAGAAAGGATGGTCCGGTAGCTCAGCTGGATAGAGCAACAGCCTTCTAAGCTGTGGGTCTTGGGTTCGAATCCCAACCGGATCACTTGATAAATCCGCAAGATTCTTGATATCAGAATCTTGCGGATTTTCTTTATATCTTCGTGTTTTGATTATTTACTAATCGTCATTCCGCATAGAATGGGATTTCATCGCCATTGTCATCCTTGATGATGAGCCTCTTACTCTCTAGCGATACAATCTTCATATTATGCATCTTGGGCATGCCATTGAGCATGACTTTCTTGAATTCTTTTTTCAAGCCATTTATCTCAGATTTGATGTGCTTGTCCAGTATGGACTTGGTCTTGGTATCCATGCCTTTGATTTCATAGTCGATATCAGCCTCGGCCATTTTTCGGTTGAGGTCCATTTTCAGATCTTTACCATTATGGCTGAAGGTACCGGGAACAGTAACCATACCCACCATGTCGATGGGCACATCGTCCTCTTTTATCTGATACTCAGAACCGACAAGCATTTCGCATGTCCCGTCTTTATCAAAGGTCAATGCCACCAGCACTTCAACTCCGTCTTCGGCAATAAGTTTAGTGCACCATTGTTTTCCAGTCAGGCTCTGGGCATTGAGAGCTACTGCCGACACAAACATTAGTGCTAAGGTAAAAAATAGTCTCTTCATAACTTCAAAAAAAATAATAGGTTGTTTATCTGTAGAATGTAGATGTCATTTGCTCGTTATCACTCACTGATGATAAAACTATCAGTTGTGATTTCAATCTACAAAGTTAAGAAAATTAATTCAATGTGTGATGAAATAAGCATAATATGTTACGAAAACTATTGCCCTATAAACTTATTGCCATCGTCCTATAAAGCAAAGGGCTTCGCTTTATAAAGAGATAGGCTTCGCTTTATAAAGCATATTTGGATGTACCTAATTATTTTGTACCTTTGCAAGCAACAATGACAATGAAACGAAAGATGATATTTGGTTTCCTTCTTTTCGTAGCCTTGCTGCTGGGCTGGCAAGGTTATGAATTCTGGGTGGCTGTAGGCCGTCAGCCCAGGGGTGAGCGGTTGGAACGCTGTAAGCGGTCACCACAGTGGAAGGACGGTGAGTTTGTGAATGTGCATGAGACACCGTTGTTCACCAGCGATGATGGGTTCTTGGCGCAGATGTCCAAGTTCCTGTTTGGCAAGATTCAGAACCTGCGTCCTGACAGTGATGTGCCGACGGTTAAGTCATCACTGAAAGATCTTCCTCGCACAGAAGAAGTCTGTGTCTGGCTCGGACACTCCACGGTCTTTATTCAGACAGATGGAGCGCGTTTTCTTTTCGATCCTGTGCTGACCAACAAACTGCCTGTGTGGTGGTTTATGCGCCCTTTCAAGGGTGCCGATGTCTATACCGTGGATGATATCCCTGAAGTTGACTACTTGGTAATTACCCACGACCATTGGGACCACTTGGACTGGAAAACGGTGACTGCCCTGAAAGACCGTGTGGGGCAAGTAGTTTGTTCCCTTGGAATTGGTGAGCACTTTGAGTATTGGGGGTATGAACCTCAGCGCATTCATGACCTGGACTGGCAGGATAGCATTGCCATAGGTGACTCTATCACCCTGCGTTGTCTGCCCAGTCGTCATTTCTCAGGCCGCTTGGGACAGCACAAGACACTCTGGGCTTCTTACCTCATCGACGGCCCTCGGCGTATCTTTGTCTCAGGCGATGGTGGCTATGATGAACGGTTTAAGACGTTCAGTGAGCAATATCCCGGCATTGACCTAGCCATCCTGGAGAATGGACAGTATGATAAGGGTTGGAAACACATTCACACTCTGCCCAGCGAACTGCCTACGGTCATCCGAGATCTTGGTGCTCGTAGGGTGCTGACTTATCACAACTCAAAATATGCACTTGCCAAGCATGGTTGGACCGAACCGCTCGATAGTATTTATGAGCATGCCAAAGGGCAGCCTTGGCAGTTACTCACTCCTCGCATTGGCGAACCAGTGCGATTAGGTGAACAGCAGACCTTTACGAAGTGGTGGAAGTAGTGGACATTTCTTTCCACAGATTGCTATATTTTTTTTGAGGGGGACCAACAGACCATCATATTTCCCAATTTCTAAACTTTTAGGAAAAAAATCAAAAATCACACTACGTAATACGTAATGTGATTTATTATTTATTTTTCAGAAGTTTGAAAAAGTGATGTCCTATCCGGTCTATTGGTCCTCCTAAACTTACTCGAGAAAAATATCATTAATTGTTGGTAATATGGTTTCCTTGAAGTATCTACTTTTTCTATTCAGGAGTTAGAGGCAGCTTTGAGCTCCACGAACCATTGTTCTTTGAACCAGCCGATGTCTTGTATTAAGGGGAACCGTAAGGATTAATAATCTTAGGGCGATAAGATTACTAATCTTCAAGGTTTAAGATTAGTAATCTTCAGGGGTTAAGATTAGTAATCTTCAGGGCAAATGAAACTTGTTTGTCTCCTTCTGGCTCAGCCCTTCCTTCGCTCCACCTTTGCTCCACCTTCGTTCTATGAGCAATGGTAGAGCGAACCCAGAGCGAAGGTTGATCGAAGGAATAGCGAACAACAATTGAACAGGGAGCAAAGAGTGAACGGAGAACGAATCAGCTGGCAAAGACTCCAGAGACTCTCAGGGAATGATATCAGGACCTGTTTTGTAAGTATTTTTCATTATTAGTATTTGGTATATTCACTTTTTGGGTAAAGTCTTAGCATTGTCTATGCGTCTTATTACATGATTTTTATTATTTCGAACCGTTTGAAAATCATCTGTATGCGATTCCAAAAAAATATTCACTCAAAAAATATACATTTTTATGCCAAAATTTGCAAGTGAGAAAATATAAAGTTATATTTGCAAACGTATAAAATCTCGTTTTAGTTCTTGCTTTAATGAACTTTACACTAATTAAATGTGTTTTTAATAGTATAATGCATTAGAGCATTAGTGTTTAATAGGTTTAGGTTTTTAGGCTAATTAGTGGAAAGGTTCTCTGTGAAGAGAGCCTTTCTTTTTATGCTAGTTCGGTAGTTTTAACGGTTGGTTGCTTTTTTTATTATCCCGTTGTCATATATTGACAAAAAACAGCCTTATTTTTGTGCTGTGATTGATGAGATTCATGTGAAACCATTTTATATCTATACGAATGTTCGGATTGGTAGATTGTGACAATTGCTATGTTTCTTGCGAGAGGGTTTTCAACCCAGGACTTGAAGGCAAGCCCGTGGTGGTGCTGAGTAACAATGACGGGTGTGTGGTGGCCCGTAGCCCAGAGGCAAAGGCGCTGGGCGTGAAGGAAGGCACACCGTATTATCAGCTGGCTGAACTTTTTCCAGGCGTGAAGATAGAGGCATTGTCCAGTAACTATACACTGTATGGGGACATGTCCAGCCGGGTCATGGAAATCCTGCGTCAGGCAGCTCCATCTATTGAGATTTACTCCATCGATGAGGCCTTCCTGCTGCTCGACGGCATGGAGCAGCAGGACTTGAAACGTTGGGGTGAAGACTTGTCCAAACGAATCCGTAAGTGGGTGGGCATGCCAGTGAGCATAGGCATTGCTCCCACACGGACACTGGCCAAGATGGCATCGAAATATGCCAAGCGATATCCTGCATACAATAAGTGCTGTCTGATAGACACCGATGAGAAGCGCCTGAAGGCGCTGAAGATTTTCCCAGTTGGAGACATCTGGGGAGTGGGTAGGAGGTATGCGGAGAAACTGGGTTATCTGGGTGTACATACGGCCTTGGATTTTCATGACATACCTGCGGCCAGAGTACAGCGTGAACTCCACATCACAGGTTTGCGTACTTGGAAGGAACTGCATGGGGAAAGTTGTATTGGTCCGGACATCATAGAGAGCAAGAAGAGCATCTGCACCAGCAGAAGTTTCCCAGGCATGCTCACCGATTTTGAGTCGCTGCGGACACAAGTGAGTAACTATGCCGCCCATTGCGCATTCAAGCTCCGGAAGCAGCATGGCGTGGCTCAGTTAGTCACGGTGTTTGTCTCCTCGAATCCTTTCCGTGAGGATTTGCCTCAGTATGGAAACTCAGTATCTGTGACGTTGCCGACCCCCACGGCTACTACACCAGAGCTGATCATGGCAGCTGCCAGGGCACTAGGGCTTATCTATCGCGATGGCTACCATTACAAGCGTGCAGGTGTGATTGTTTCAGGTATAACTCCCGACTATGCGGTGCAGGGTAGTCTATGGGACTTGTCACCGCAGCGGAGAAAGCGGTTTCAGGAACTGTCCTGGCTCATGGACAAGGTGAATCATAAGAATGGAGATGACACGCTGGTAGTGGCCTCGCAGCAGTATTCGGTAGATCCACAGACTGGTAAGGCAGCCGTTTTCAAGAACAGTATTCTGCATGATCACCGTTCTCCTTGCTATACTACTAACCTGAATGATGTAATAAGAGTATATGCGCGATGAATAAGGTTGTTTTATATAAATTAGATGTGAGTACAGAGGTGGAACTTCCTTTTGCCGATGGGGGTATCAGGGCAGGTTTCCCTTCTCCTTCACAAGACTATTTGGAAGAGTCTTTGAACCTGAATGAAGAGTTGATTCATAACCCGGCTGCTACTTTCATTGGCAGAGTAGTGGGCGATTCCATGACTGATGCCAATGTGCATGAAGGGGATCTCCTGGTGATAGACAGGAGCCGTGATGCTCAGGATGGCAGTATGGTGGTGGGGTATCTGGATGGTGAATTCTGTGTGAAGACCTTGGATTTAAGTGAGCAGAGAGATGGCATCATCTGGCTGGTACCGGCCAATGACCGATATCCTCGTATCAGGGTTACACAAGACCAGAATTTCCGTATTTGGGGGGTGGTGTCCTATGTTATCCATAGGATTTAAAGACCTGCCATGCGCTTCAACTCCTCTTCCAGTTGTTCCGTGCTCTGGAATAGGATTCCCTGCATGCCCACTTTCTCGCATCCGCTGATGTTTATTGGCTTGTCATCGATGAAGATGCATTCTTCAGCCTTGGCATTGAACCGTTTCAGGAAGGTCTGGTAGATGTCGGCCTCTGGCTTGAGCTGTTTTACCTCTGTGGAAATAAGCGACCCATCCAGCAGGCTGAATATGGGGTACTTCTCCATGACCTCATATACTTTAGAAGACCAGTTGGACAGTCCCAGCAGTCGGTAGCCCCGGCTTTTCAGCTTTTTCATCAGCTCGGTCATTCCCGGCATCTCTCCGGTCACGATGTGGAAATAGTCCTTATCCATCATGTCCAGGGCCTCTGCGTAGTGCGGCCATTGCCTTTTCAGCTGCTCCATGTAGAGGCTGAACGGAATCTCTTCCCGGTCCATTTCATCGCCTACCTCTTTTGTAAGCACTTCCTTCATGAACGCCACCGTTTTTTCGTGGCTCTTGAAATGAGGGAAGAAGAAACGATAGAAATCATAGGTTACCAGGACTCCTCCAAAATCGAATACAATATTTTTTATCATGCTCAGTTTTTTTCTGCGCAAATATACTTCTTTGTTTTGAATGGCTTGCCGTTTTTTATGTAAATTTGCAGTCAAATTGTGAATTCAATGGGGATAGTAAGATTTATCAAAGATTGGACCTTGCCAGTGGCCATGGCTGCAGGCACCTGCATTTACCTGCTGGTTCATTTCATTCCGGCCCTGAAGCCGCTAGGGGAGTGGTATGCCCCTTACAATGAGGATATCCTGCCCGATTTCATGTTCCTGATTCTGTATGTGACTTTCTGCAAGGTGGATTTCAAGAAGCTCCTTCCTGTGAAATGGCATTTCTGGATAGGACTGCAGCAGATCTTGTTTGTGATGGGCTTAGTAGGGGTTATCCTGGGTTTTCATATCACAGGCGATGCCTTGATTATGCTGGAGGCCATCTTGGTGTGCATCATAGCTCCCTGTGCGGCTGCAGCTGCCGTGGTCACGGCCAAGCTAGGAGGAAACCTGGAAGAGATGACCACCTATACCTTTGTGTCCAATTTCATCTCTGCTCTGCTCATTCCCCTTTGTTTCCCGCTTCTTCCGCAAACTACCGATGCAGCTTCACACATGGAGTTCCTTCCCCTTTTTCTACAGATACTCTGGAAGGTGAGCATGGTCTTGCTTCTGCCTATGGCATTGGCTCTGTTCACTAAACTGTTTCTCAAGCGCTTTCATAACTGGATTATTCATGTGAAAGACTTGAGCTACTACATGTGGGGCTGCTCCTTGGTGATTGTGTCGGGTACTACAGCCATGAATATTGTGGAGGCTTGGGAAAGGACTTCTGTCTTCTTTTTGTTTGCCATCGCATTCATGGCACTCATGCTCTGCATCGTGCAGTATGCCACGGGACGTTTCATCGGCCATTATTTCGACAAAGTGATTGAGGCCGGACAAAGTCTAGGACAGAAGAACACCGCCTTTGCCATCTGGGTGGCTACCGCTTTCCTGAATCCCTTATCGTCTGTAGGGCCGGGCTGTTATATTCTTTGGCAGAATACCATTAATTCCGTTGAGATTTGGCTTTACCGGAAGAAGGGATTGGAAAAGGCCAGCTGACACAAGTAGGAAAGGCCCTCTTCAAGAGAGCCTTTTTGTATGCTATGCAGTCGCATAGCTTATTGGATAAAATTTCCAGAGAATAGGACAAAATGAGCAAAGTTGTTCTAGCTGGAAATATTTTAGAGGGTAGTTAGCAAAAAAGCAAAAGATAACTCTTATCTTTGCTATGACTTAAATACACTTCATTTTACCGTTTTAGTAACGGAAAAAGTTAATAGTTTTTGTTTGTAGATGAAAACCCAGGCAAAGTTCTTTGCCTGGGTTTTTTATGAGTTTGAGAATTTTATGAATCAGATGAACGCTACTGTCAGACCGGCCATGACGATGCTTACCATGGACATCAGTTTGATTAGGATGTTCAGTGATGGACCACTTGTGTCCTTGAATGGGTCGCCCACAGTGTCGCCCACGATGGTTGCCTTATGAGCAAATGAACCTTTGCCACCGAAATTACCCTCTTCAATGTTCTTCTTGGCATTGTCCCAAGAACCACCTGCATTAGCCATGAATACAGCAAGTGTGAAGCCACCTGCAAGTCCTCCTACAAGCAAACCCAGGACTCCTGCCACTCCAAGCACACATCCTACGATAATAGGTATGAGGATAGCCAGGAAAGATGGAAGAATCATTTCATGCTGGGCTGCACGGGTAGAAATCTCTACGCAACGGCGATAATCTGGTGTAGCTTTTCCCTCCAGGATGCCTGCAATCTCCCGGAACTGTCGTCTCACCTCAACCACCATCTTCTGGGCAGCACGGCCTACAGCCTCCATAGTAAGACCGCAGAACAGGAAGGCAGCCATGGCACCGATGAAGGCACCTACAAGCACTTTCGGGTTCATCAGGTTCACCTGGAAGAAGTTCATGAAATCAGGGATAGTAGCTTGAGCGGCCGAAATAACCTCACCTTTCACGTTGGTCATCATGACATCGGCACGTTCCATGGCAATCTTTATTTCCTCAATGTAAGATGCCAGCAGAGCCAAGGCGGTGAGGGCTGCAGAACCTATGGCGAAGCCCTTACCCGTAGCAGCGGTAGTGTTGCCCAGGGCATCCAAGGCATCGGTACGGTGGCGAACCTCTTCACCCAGCTTACTCATTTCCGCATTACCACCGGCATTGTCAGCTATAGGTCCATAGGCATCGGTAGCCAGGGTGATTCCCAGGGTGGAAAGCATACCTACGGCTGCGATTCCTACACCATAAAGCCCGTGTGCCAGACTTTCAGACGACATGGAGAGGTCGAAACCATTGGCGCACATATAGCTCAACATGATGGCCACACCGATAGTTACGACAGGGATACAGGTGGAAATCATACCTGTTCCTATACCTTTGATAATGACTGTGGCAGAGCCGGTGAGTCCAGCCTCGGAAATCTTCTGAGTAGGTTTATAGGAATGTGAGGTGTAATATTCTGTAGCCTGACCGATGATGACACCGGCAGCTAGACCAGAGATGACGGAGAAGGACAAGCCCAGCCAGTTCTGCACGCCCAGTGAGTATAGGATGCCGAAGGTAGCCAGGGCGATAAGTACGGCTGAGACATTAGTGCCTAGTGACAATGACTTCAGCAAGTCGCGCATGGTAGCACCTTCTTTGGTGCGTACCAGGAAGATACCCAGCAGGGAGAGGAACACACCCACAGCAGCAATAAGCATTGGTGCGATGACAGCCTTGAGCTGCATTTCAGGCACTAGGGCATAGGCTGCGGCACCCAGGGCAGCAGTGGAAAGAATGGAACCACAATAGCTTTCATAGAGGTCGGCTCCCATACCAGCAACGTCACCCACATTATCACCTACATTATCGGCAATAGTGGCAGGGTTACGAGGATCGTCCTCTGGAATGTCTGCCTCTACCTTACCCACAATGTCTGCCCCTACATCAGCAGCCTTGGTGTAGATACCACCACCCACACGTGCAAAGAGTGCCTGCGTGGATGCACCCATACCGAAAGTAAGCATGGTAGTGGTAATGGTGATGAGGCTATCTTCTGTGAGCCCGTTCAGTACAAGGAACCACACAGCAATGTCGAGTAATCCCAAACCTACCACGGTCAGACCCATCACGGCACCAGAACGGAACGCTATCTTCAGTCCGGAATCCAGACTCTTACGAGCAGCGTTGGCAGTACGGGCACTTGCATAGGTAGCCGTCTTCATGCCAAAAAAACCTGCCAGTCCTGAGAATAGACCTCCGGTGAGGAAAGCGAAGGGAACCCATGGATTCTGTACGTGTAGCACATAGGCCATGAAGGCAAAGAGGGCAGCGAGGGCGATGAACACATAGAGCACTACCTTATATTGTTGTGTCAGGTATGCCATGGCGCCACGGCGCACATATTCAGCGATTTCTTTCATACGAGGAGTTCCCTCATCTTCTTTCATCATGCTGAGAAAGAAGAACCATGCCATTCCCAAGGCACAGATGGAGGCTATGGGAATGAGCCAGAAAACAAGTGGAATGTTTTGCATAGTCTTAGTTTTTTAGGTTTAATTATAATTTCTTTGAGTTCAAACTTACGAATATTTTCTTTCTTTCCAAAAAATAAAATAGCCTTTTTTTTCTGTGTTCCTTAACAAATGTGCTTTTCCCCTTATTTTTTTCTTTTTCCCGATTAATTTCCTATTTTTGCAAAAATAACCTATTGCTATGAAACGAAATCTATTTTTCCATTTATTGTTTATGATGAGTCTTGCTGTCGGGGCACAGCCCAAGATCTCTCTTTTTTGTGATCATGTAGAAAGTATTGCCCAGCAGGAAAATATTTCTTTCCGTGAGGCAGCTCAGAAAGTGAGGAATCTGGGCTATCAGGGCTTGGATGTCTCTATTTCTTTGAGTGCCGACAAACTGAAAGTTCTGGATGAACTGGGGCTTGAGCATGCCTGTGCCATCTCCTGGATGGATTATTATAAAGGTGAGCAGAAAGAGTTGGAGGACCAGACCTTGGATTTTATGCAGAAGAATGGATATGACAAGGTGCTGGTTGTTCCTGGATTCCGGACAGCCGATGCTCCCAAAAATGCAGAGCAGAAAGTCTATGCACGCTTGAAGAAGTTCACTGAAAGGGCTCAGGCACTGGGACTGAAGGTTATGGTAGAGGATTTCGATAATCCTACATCTCCTTGTTATGGTGAAGGCAACTTGAACCGGCTCTTTGCTGCCAGTCCTTCCACGGAGCATGTGTTCGACACGGGTAATTACGTCTTTGCTGGTGATGATGTCATGAGTGCATTGGCAAACTTCCGAAACCGTATAAGCCATGTGCATCTGAAGGACCGTCTGGCTGCCCATGATTCAGCCTCTCCGGCCATTGGTACCGGTGTGGTTCCTATGACTGCGGTTATTAGGAGTTTGCAAGATTCCGGATACGACGGTTGGCTTACGGTAGAGCACTATGGTTCCCGTAGAATGCTACAGGATGCTACGCTTTCCATCCGTTTTGTGGAGACAGCCTTGAAGGACAAAGATTTCCCTAAAACGGAAGGTATGAATCCAGGCATGTCGGAATACTGGAGCCCACAGCCTAAGTTGGTAGCACCGGGAGAAGGAATGTCAGCTCCGTCGGATGCCATCATTCTTTTCGATGGTAGAAACCTGAACGAGTGGCAAAACGACAAAGGGGATGCTGCAGGCTGGAAGGTAGAGGATGGAATCCTTACCGTGGACAAAAGCCAGGGTGACATCTTAACTCGTCGAACCTTCAGCAGTTTCCAGTTACATTTGGAGTGGCGCATCCCGGAGAACATCAGTGGGGAGAGTCAGGCTAGGGGAAACAGTGGCGTGTATCTGCAAGATAAGTATGAGGTTCAGATTCTGGACAGCTACAACAACCCTACATATGTGAACGGACAGGCGGGTTCCATCTATAAGCAGGCTCCACCGTTGGTTAATGCCATGCGTGCACCAGGAGAGTGGAACACCTATGACATCATTTTCACGGCACCTCTGTTCCGTGAAGACGGCACTTACCTGTATCACCCTTATGTTACCGTCATCCAGAATGGAGTAGTGGTGCAGAATCATACAGAGATTCAGGGTACTACTGAATATATTGGATTCCCCCGTACTGTGAAACATGGTGAAGGACCTATTCGCCTGCAGTCGCATGGAGACCCCAGCGAACCTATCAGTTTCCGTAATATCTGGATTCGCAAGATGTAAGCCATGGGCAAGAAAAGGAAAACATCTATTACGCTGGATGATTATATCAAGTCCATGAAGAAGGGGAACCGGGAGGCTGAACGTGAACTACTTGGTCCTGGGTTCCACAGTAGGGATAGGGTGCACCGTTCCAGCAAGATATACAGCAGAAAGCAAAAACATAAGGGAAATGCAATTGATTAGTTTGTTATGAGATGTCCTAAATGTGGTTCCACGGACACCAAGAAAGTCCGTACAGGTGAGTATTTTTGCAACCGCTGCCTGTCTTACTTTAATGACTCTGACCCTTGGCGCAAGCCGCTCTGGAAGTTGTTTTTTATCCTACTGATACTATGCCTTCCCATCCAGTTGAAGGCTCAGTACATGCAGCTTCCGGAAGACCAGTTGCCAGTGCCGAGATACGCTATACAATACACAGATACCCTGATAGATTTTGGAAATGGAATAGCGATGCGCACGGAAATGCTGTTCCCGAAAACCAGTGGAAAGCCTTTTCCGGTAGTGGTGCTGCGCATTCCCTATTGGCCGGAAAACCTGAAGATAGATATCATGCCGGGCTTGAGACAGTATGCTGAGCGAGGCATGGGCTATGTGGTGCAGCGCTGCAGGGGCACGGGAGGAAGTAAAGGAAACTATCAGCCGAATATCTATGAACGGGAGGATGGACTCAACCTGGTTCGGTGGCTGGATGCTCAGCCCTGGATAAATGGTATAGGGCTCATGGGTACCTCCTATATGGGACTCACCTGCTGGATCATAGCCGATGATCTGCCAGCCAAGGTAAAGTGTATTCACCTGCACCATTATGGGATAGACCGGCACCTATCGGCCTACAACAGTGGACTGTTCCGTCAGGACATACTCACGGCCTGGGCCATAGATAATGCCCGGGAACCCATCAGCCGGCCATACAAGAACCCTGACTCACCTTATTATGAGCAGTATAAGTACATGCCCCAGGAAACCATGGATGTGGATATGCTGGGCTATGAGGTGCCTTGGTACCGCGACTGGATTACACACACCGACTATACCGACCCTTACTGGCATCAGGGAGTATGGGAAACCTTGCGGAACATACCACCAAAAATCAAGGTTCCCATAACAGTGGTGGCTGGACACTTCGACCATCACAATGAAGGTACTATCTTGGGTTATACCCTGCTTAGTCCGGAGACCAAGGCAAAGAGCCGTCTCATTGTGGGCAGTTGGAACCATTCTTTCGTGACCACACCTACGGTCCATGAACCGAAACACGACAAGGACGTGAACGTAGATTTGGACTGTTTCAATTATATGTATTCCTTGCTGGTAAAGGGAGAAGAACCCAAGCATGAAGTCCTGGTCTATTCCATCGGACAGGATGAGTGGTTGCATTTTGATGAATGGCCGGTGGAGACTAAATCCCGTGAGCTTTATTATCTCACGGCACAGCACCAGCAGAACGGCAAACCTTATATATTGGCCCGTGATACGAAGGAACTCAAAAAGAAAGCTATTCTGCAGTTCACCTATGAACCGCAGAATCCTGTCATGAGTGTAGGAGGGGAGACACTGTTCACCAGTGAAAACATTCGTGGCAGTCGCATGCAACCGGATATGGGTTATCGAAACGATGTGATTTCATTCATTTCGAAACCACTGACTGAAGACATGACCATTGATGGCAAGATTAAGGCAGTGGTGTATATGAGTACCGATGTGGACGATACGGCACTGACGTTCAAGGTAAGTGAGGTCTTCCCCGATGGGTCAGCCTATAACATCCGCTCCGGAATCACCACCTTGGCATACCGGAACAACCGTCTGGGTGCTCGTCAGAAGTACACTCCGGGTGAGATCGTGGAACTGAACTTTGAGGCACTGCCCATCCTGTGGCAAGTGAAGAAAGGCCATCGCATCCGTATCGACGTGACCAGCAGCAATTTCCCAGAATACTCCATTCACAGCAACTATGCAGGCATCTGGTCCAAACAGACTCGTACTCGGGCTGCCCATCAGACGCTGTATGTGGATCCACAGTACCCGTCCAGGATAGTGATTCCAGTAAGATGAAGATAAAAAGGTGAACCTTATGGGGTTCACCTTTCCTTTTATTATTGTGGTAGTGTCTTAACTCCCACAGGACTGACTTTTAGCTCATAGCCGTCGCCTTTTTGAAGAATGCGGTCTATGTTGAATATCCGGCTACCATTTATGGTGCAGAAATTGATACATTTGTAGAAGAAACTGGTATAGTCCTCCAGCTGAGGGGGAACAATCTTTCCCATGTCTTCAAAACTAATTTTTTGGCCCACGTGGCACATCGTGTCCACTACTATATCTATGGAACTGTTTAGTGCTCCTTTCAGTGTGGCAATTACAGCTTTTGTCATATTTCCTTTCATTTGGTTTGTACAAGAGATGCTGCAATTCGTAAGCCAAAGGGTGGGAATGCAAGGCTGGGTAGGGAAGATTTATCCTATTTTAGGTTAATGAGAACATAATTTAGGTTAATTGAGCCAAATTGGCATGAAAGGCCAAAATATGTGAATGTCAATCCTGTCAGGGGAAAATCCTTTCGGAAATCATAGTGCCCCTTGACACGCTTTTTCCCCGAAGTTCCACATATTCCACACTTAGGGAGTTGGTGGACTTGGCTTTTACATAGATGGCCGAGAGGATACATTCCTGTCCCTTGATGGTGGTCAGTGCCACCCATTGGCTACCTAGCCTACAGATTCTCAGATTTTGCCTGTCATAGGCAATGAGCTTGACCGTAGCCTCGTTTTGCCCCTTGTCCACTACTTTATAGCCGTAGGCCAGTTTACGCTGCAGGAATGACAGGTCCTTCTTCATACCCCCTTCTTCATGTCTAATCCAGTACACTTCCAACGGATTGTCCAGATTTAGAGAGCCGTTCTCCAGATTCACGTCATAGCATACGATATTACGGTTCTTGCTCCGGTCTATTTGGAAAAGACGATCGGTGGGCACCTCACAGAAAGCAGTTGCGGCAGTGAGGCATAGGAAAAGGAGAAGAACTATCCGTTTCATGAAGTCGTTTTTTATTTTTCGGGTGCTAAAATACAAGATTTTAGTGGAACAGGCAAATTTTATGTAAATGGGACCATTACCGTACTAATATATCTTAAGAGTGACAGAAAAACTATTTCCAGACAATTCTAGGTACGGAATTCCTTTTAATATGTCCTAAAAGGAAAAGGTTTTTGGTGAATGGCATCAAATAACTTATATTTGTCCCGGTTTAAATTATAATTAGTTTATGAATCTTTTTGTCTGAGATATGTCCTGATACCGTCTAATTGTTCTTCAGGAAAGCTCAGATAAAGAGGACGGAGCACAGTGGTGAAACGTTTATCTTAAATCCCCTCTGGGAAGAGGGGATTTTTTTATACCACTCTTTCAAACTGGACAGTATTCTGTTTTGAAAACTTTCACAACCATGCAAATTAAATGCATATTACGAAAAAAAAGACTTTTATTCTCTGGATTTGACTGATTCTTTCACGAAATCGGACGAAATAAGAGGAAAAAAGGACATTATGATTCATAAGTAAATTCATATTTTTGCAAATTATGTTCTGACTATCGTTAATTAATTAAATATTATTATCTATGGAACACGTGAGCGTGAAACCTGCTGAAGGAAAACTGGGAATCATGGTGGTAGGCTGCGGTGCAGTATCTACTACATTCATAACCGGAGTACTTATGGCCCGCAAGGGTTTGGCTAAACCTATTGGTTCGGTTACCCAGTATGACAAAATTCGCATTGGAAAAGGTGAAAACAAAAAGTATCTGCACTATGGAGACATCGTGCCATTGGCTAAGTTGGATGACATCGAGTTCGCTGTTTGGGATCTCTATCCTCAGAATGCCTATCAGGCAGCAGTCTATGCCGAGGTGCTCAAGGCCAAGGACATTGAGCCAGTGCGTGACGAGCTGGAGAAAATCAAGCCATTGAAGGCTGCGTTCGACAAGAACTTTGCCAAGCGTCTGGATGGAGACCATGTGAAAGACTGCAAGACTCGTTGGGATATGGTGGAGGCTCTTCGTGAGGATATTCGCCAGTTCAAGGTAGAGAAGGGGGTGAGCAGGGTAGTGGTTATCTGGGCGGCATCCACGGAAATCTATGTACCTTATGATGAGAACTGCCATCAGACCTTGGCACAGTTAGAAAAGGCCATGAAGGAAGATGACAGGGAACATATTGCCCCATCCATGTGCTACGCTTATGCGGCATTGACAGAGGGAGCTCCTTTCATCATGGGTGCTCCAAATACCACGGTCGACATACCAGCCATGTGGGAACTTGCAGAGAAGACCCACATGCCTATTGCAGGAAAGGATTTCAAGACCGGGCAGACCCTGGTGAAGAGTGGCTTTGCACCTATTATTAAGGTACGTAATCTAGGACTGTCGGGATGGTTCTCTACTAATATTCTGGGAAACCGCGACGGACTGGTGCTGGATGAGCCTGCCAATTTCCACACCAAGGAAGTGAGCAAGCTGTCAACTTTGGAAACTATCTGCAAAGCAGAGGATCAGCCAGACCTGTATGGCAATATCTACCATAAAGTGCGAATCAACTACTATCCACCACGCAACGACAATAAAGAAGGCTGGGACAACATTGACATATTCGGATGGATGGGTTATCCTATGCAGATTAAGATTAACTTCTTGTGCCGTGACTCCATCCTGGCTGCTCCACTACTACTTGACCTTACTTTGCTGAGCGACTTGGCAGCTCGTGCCGGACGCTACGGCACACAGCGCTTCCTGAGTTTCTTCCTCAAGAGCCCGATGCACGACTATACACAGGGTGAGGAGCCGGTGAACAACCTGTTCGACCAGTATGTGATGCTGAAGAATGCTATCCGTGAGATGGGTGGATATGAAGCTGATGAAGAGATTGATTAATAGTAATTTTGGTTTAAATATTATGAATTTGAGCGTTCGATAAAAGCCTCAGATTGATGAAGGGACTCCTCTGTGAAGAGGGGACCCTTCTAAGAATTACTTGTTTGAAGTTTGGCTAAATAGATACTATAAAATATAGGTTTATATATGTCAATTTAGACTCTCACCAAAGAAAATTAGGCTTTTTGAGAAAAAAACTCAGAAAAAATAGTGGTTTTTCGTTTTTTTGCTTAAATTTGCGTCGAAATAAATATTAAGTATTTGTTTTCCTTACATTTAAAATGTATGAAGTTCGTGATTTAAAAAACCATTGTTAGATAATTTACCAAGAGCCTAAATCCGGCGGGGTTTATACGTGATACGGAAGATCCTCTGTGAAGCGGGTCTTCTTTTTTACAGTTTAATTACATTAATACAAATTATTTATGAGAAAGTTAGAGCTTGTAAAAGCCATATCTGAAGACACAGGAGTTGATGTTGCTACAGTTTCTGCTGTGCTAGAGTCTTTCATGCAAATTGTTAAGAAAACCCTTTTGAAGGGCGACAGTATTTTCCTTAGACATTTTGCAACTTTCACTACAAAACGGAGAGCGGCCAAGAAGGCCAGAATCATCAGCAAGAACGTTACCATTGACGTTCCGGCACATGATATCCCATTCATGAAGCCATGCGACGAATGGGTAGATGAGTTCAAATAAAACGTACGTTTTGCTATTTACCTGGGTGATCCGGTTCGTGAGAATAGGTAAGCCTGAAATTAACCATATAAATATCAAAGATAAAAAAGGAGAGACCTTGAAGCCTCTCCTTTTTTTCTTTTTTATTCTTCTGCTACAGAGAAATCGTCTTTTCCTACACCGCAAAGTGGGCATACCCAATCTTCTGGAATATCCTCGAATGCAGTTCCTGGAGCAATGCCAGAATCTGGATCACCTTCTGCTGGATCATAAATGTATCCACAAATGTTGCAAACGTACTTTTTCATACTTGTAATTTTAATTAGTTATGTTAGTCAATGATTATTACTTGCTGCAAATATAAGCAGTATCTTCTAATCTTGCAAGTATCTATTCTGGAAATCATTTGTTGCACCGCTCCATGTAGAACTTGCGGAAATCGCTCCATTTATAATAAGGATATTGGCTGGTAGGCACCGGCAGCTTGGCTTCCTTGCCGTTCAGCAGACATTTCACCAGGATATCCTGATTCTTCTTGCCCCGGTAGAACACAAGCTGAATGTTGCTCGCCTTACAGGTCTGCCAGTTCTGATAGCAGTTCTTTACCTCATATGGGTCGGTAGGGTCTAGGTCTGCCCCGTTGATGCCCATCAGCACGGTAAGCGGGCCTATGCAGCTGTCGTGTCCGAAACGAAGGTCGGCCTTGCGGTCTGTACGTCCACTGATGACATTGTCTGCTTTTTTTAGAATATCCTGTAGTATAGGGATCATGCGGTACTGGTCGGAGAACACCCAGGAGTAGGCACCTAGGTTCGATGCTTCCCATTGGTTCACCACCTCCTCGTCGGTCACCAAGGTGCCCATCATGCCCTCATGGTAGATATTGGGCAGGGAAGTGTACAGATTGAGAAGGTTAGATCCTATATGGTTGGCATTGCCTGGAAGGTTGTCCGTGCTCTTGAATACACGTTCCACCAAGGTGATAGGCAGGTTGTCTTCCTCCTTGAAGTTGGCCCTGTTTGCCTCGTACCGTGGCCTTACCTGGGGATAGTTATGCTTCACCGGGTTCTGCCCGTCGGTAGGTACCACGCCATCCAGGGTGAAGCGTGAAGACTGCTCCCGGATTTCCAGTTTCGGGTTGCACTGTACCAGCTCCTGGCAGAAAGCTGCCATACTTATGACACACCGTCCGGAGAGGGAAGAGATAGCCAGCACGTTACCGCCCTTTTTGAAGACTTCCGGGAAGTTGTTGTACATGTTCCGTGCTATGAACTGGTGCTGTTCCCAGCCCAGTTGGGTAAGTTCGGAAATTCCCGTCATCAGTTCCTCCTTGGCATCCATGAACTTGTGGTAGAATTTCTCGCCCTCAGCGGTGAGCAGTTGCTGCTGCTGTGCTTTGGTCAGGATGGTATCCAGCTCATTGTAGAGGCTGCTGTTCCAGTAGTAGCGGGAGCCGTGGCGGGCATAGTGACTGATGTAGAAAGGTTTGTAGCCTTTCGGTGCCTTGGTCAGCCGTACGGTTTCCATGGCATAGGGGTAGTCGTTTCCGTAGGCCTTCCTTGGGTCAGCCTGGAGCTGTGCCATCGGATCTACGGTCTGAGCTCCCACCGTGGCGGTTAGGAGCAGGGTCCATAGTAGGATTAGTGTTCGTTTCATAATATAGATGTTTAGATTCAAGTCATGTTCTTTAGGGGCCGTTGGTCATCGGTTAGGCTAGAGGAAATTCTCCAGCAGTTCCCGGTGGTGTCCCGGAAGCACAATGTGATGGTTGCCTATCGGGTCCGTGAGGAAGTAGTGCGTCTGACGGGCATCGGACAGCCGGATGACCTGCTGCGTGCGGCAGAGGTCGGGTTCCGACTGATTCCTGATGAGCTCACCCTCAGCAATGAAATGCCGGGATAGGTCGCCCGAAACCTTGAACAGTGTGACCGGCCCTTCCTTCATGTATCCCCGGATGCCCACACCGATACCCGATTCAAAATGTGTGTCCAGCTCGTAGCGCTCCACCATGTTCAGTGGGATGGTGCAGTGTGCCATGAGTATCTCACCCGTCTCTGGGGCAATGCGTGCCGGATTGGCCTGGAATCCTCCCACACCCGTCAGGGCTTGTGCTATCTTCATGGAAAGCATAGCCGGTACATCTCCCTCACATCCAGCGATGATACCTTCCGCGTTCAGTCGGGCCAGTGCCAGACAGCCCGTGTTGTGCACAGCTGTGAGCAGGTCGAAACAACGCAGGGTAAATCCTTGCAGCTTGTATCTTTTCACCAGTGTTTTCAGGGCATGGTAAATCTGTTCTGCACCCGGTAGTGCCTTCTGGATTTCTGGTGTTGGGGCTGTTCCTTCTTCCACAACTTCTAGTGGAGTGTTTTTCAGCACCTCCAGCAGTTCCTCCATGGGAACGCTTACTAACTCTATACCCAATTTCTGCCGTACCATGTCCTTGTCTGCCTCGCTGGAGATGAGCCAGTCCGATGGCTTGCCTATGATGCCCAGTCGGCAGTCACGGAGCATTTCCTTGGCTTTCCCCGTACGTGCCAGCAGGCTGATTCTCCCACTGATGTATTCCGGGCTGCCGTGAATGATTTCCCCACTCAGACCGTTCTGTCGCAGGAATGACAGAATCTCCATGGATGCAGCTAGTGAGTTGCTTTTCCCGGAGGTAAGCAGGTAGAAAGGCTTCACAGATTGCTTCAACAGGGTTGGGAGCAGTTTCCGGAAGATACCTTCCGTTCCTCCTGTTCGCACATAGATCAGGTCTAGGGTATGGCTGCCATAGTCGGCATAGTCAGCTCCCTTGAAATCCAGCTTTATTTTCAGGCTGTTCAGGAACTCTTTGGTCACAGCGCTTACAGCTTGTTCATCGTGCAGTTCCGAGGTAAGGGTATAGACGGAAATGTTCATGTTTATCAGTGTTTATTTAGGTATTAGTCAGCAGGTTGGCCCACTTGATGTGAGAGCCATGCAAAATTCGAACGGCAAAGTACGAAAATCTTCACAGAAAACCAACTTTTTGGAGGATTTCTGTGAAGATTCCATCTTTTTTCATAGAGAGTTAGACTCCTTTTTGGGAAAAGTCAGCTTTTTCGTCAGGAAGTCAGTTTTTTGAGAAAAAAGTCAGTTTTTCGTCTGTTACTTGGATGGGATTATTTGTTTAGGTTGATACGCAGACCCAAGTTCAGACTGAAGCCCAACGGTTTCTCTTGGTAATAGGTGGGGATGCTACTATGATTGTCGAAGTGATAGGATACGCCCGGCTCAGCATAGAGGCTTAAGGTCTGGTTCAGATGGTATTCCGCTCCCACGGAACCGTTGACAGACCATTGCAGCGGCTTGATGCTCACGCTTTCCGTCTGGGCAGGCCCTTCGGTAGAGCCTGTGACCTCCTTGGTGGTACGCTTACCCCGGACCATCTTTTCCACCGTTCCTCCGGCAGAGGCATAGACACTCAGGTGCTTGCTCTCGGCCAGCAGGTAGCTCACGTTCAACGGGACACCTAGATAGTTCAGTTCTTGGTCCGTACGACTCCCTTTTCCTATGGAAGACCTTGTGATTTGGGCTGTGAGACGAGAGTACTGCAGTCCGCTCTCCATGCTCCACCGTCCATCCAACGGATAGCGTACCGACATGCCCACACGCACTGGTTGCCGGTGATGGATGTTCTCCTCTACAGGTAGCTCCACGTTGTTTACTACCTTGAAGGAACTGGTCATGAAATAGTAGCGGTTGGAAGGATCCGCTCCATTGGCGTCCGACATGGGCTGAACCGAGTTCATCGGCAGGTTCTGGCCTCCTTGGCTAGCCTGGCTTCCGGTCATGGTATTTGAGAAGTAGACTTTTGCTACCAGTTTTCTGTCTGTTCCAGAAGTACTTTTCCGCACTCTGGAAGGGTAGATAGGCTGTGTGCCTTCCTGCCTTCTGACAGGTGTTTCCTGAGCCGCTTTCTGCTCTTTTTCACGCTGGCGTTCCAATGTTTCTTTCGCTTTCTGTTGTTCTATTGTTTCCTCAGCCTTTTGACGTTCTATGGCATCAGCAGCCTGTTGCCTTTCCGTGACATCCTCAGCCTGCACCCGTTCCATGGCATCTTCTGCCTGCTGATGTTCTACATTCTTCTGTATTTCTTCCGTTACAGGAAGTTCTTCCGTATTATGAACAGGAATCCCTGCTACCAGCTGAGAGGCAGAACGCTCCATGAACTTTTCCGAAGTTGCTTGTTGCTCTTTTTCCAGGCTGCCATCCGCATATTGATCCGGACTCTTATTCTGTCCGTCCGTTACTTCCCCAGTAGGATTCTGTACCAGTTCCGTTCCCTCCTCGTCCAGGCTCTTGTCGGCCAGTTTCAGTGCTTGCCAGCCCAGGCCAGCCAACAGCAGTACTGCAGCAGCTGCAGCCACTCTCTTGGGCCATAAGGCTACCTTCCTAGCCGGTTTATTCCCGGCCAGTGCTTTCTCCAGCACATCCCAAGAGACCTCCGGGGCGGGCTGTCGGTAGTCTGCCATCTTCTGTCTGATTTCCTTGCGGGTCTCTTCTTTCATGTGTTGTGCTGTTTGTTTTGGATATATGCTGTTATCTTCTTGGCTAGCAGGTTCTTGGCCCTGCTGAACTGCGAGCAGGAGGTATCCTTTCCGATGCCCAGCAGTTGGGCTATTTCCTGGTGGCTCTTATTCTCGAACACATACAGGTTGAATACCGTCCGATAGCCCATAGGGAGTTCGCGTATCATTTGCTGGAGCACCTCCGGAGGAATGTCTCTCACCGGCGGGTCCTCCTCTTCGGGTACGTCGGCTACCTCCCAGCTGAGCCGTTCCCAGTCGTGCTGTCGCTGTTCCTTGAGGAAACGGAGCGACTGGTTCACCACTATCCTAGTGGCCCATGCCTGCAAGGAGCCAGGGCCCCGATAGTGGAAGTCCTTCACGTGTGTGATGATCTGCACCAGGGCATCCTGGAACACATCTTTCAGGTCGTCCTCACCGCTGATGTACCGTGCACAAACCCCCGTGAGATAGTCGCCGAAGAGGGTATAGAAGTCCCTCAGGGCAGAAGAATCCCCACCCTGAAGTCGCTTCGCCAAGCGTTCCTCCTTGTCTTCTATGGTAAAAAATCCCATGTCTGGCTTGTTCCACCCGTCCGCTATTTGCGGGGGGTGTACTTGAATTTAGCACTCTGGGTGCCCAGGCGAGTGTTCCATTCCAGGGTAATATGCACCGGTTGGTCTATCTCTTGTAGGGCTGGCAAGTCGTAGAGTTTGAAGGCCACTATACCGTCCTGTTCCAAACCCGTGAAATCGCCCTGTGCATCGTGGTAGAGGGTGAAGTAGTAAGGGGTGTTCACATCGTCCCGGTGCACCAGGTTCAGCTTGTGCTGGGACCCGTTTCCGAAGACGGTAGCAAAGTGAAGGGTGAGGTAACCGTCCTCGGCCACCGTGATCCAGTCGTTTAAGATATTTATCGGGTCGTTGCCGTATGCCTTGCGGTTCTCTTCCTCGTTGCCCAGGTTCTTTGTCAGACGCTTGGTGAGGACAGAATCCAGCCATACCACATCCACATGCTGATCGTCGTTCTTATAGTCCAGGCAAGCCCTTGCCCTTACTTCCTTGGTGCCGAAAGGCGATTTCTGCAAGTTATCCGGATGGATCACCGTATAATCGTCTAGTTGTAGGGTCACTTCGGTGTTGTCTGCATTCGGCTTCACCGTCACCATCGCGTTCATCAATGGCTGGCCGCCATCGTCTAGATCATCGCTGCAAGACCCTAGTGCCAAGGGACCGACCATTAGGCTCAGTCCCGCAAAAAATAGCATAAACTTTTTCATTTTCTCTTTCATTTTAGTTCAACGATTTGTTTTTTATCCTGCCCTTATAAATTACAAAGTTGTGAAAAACTTGCATGGAAATTAGCAGAAAAATCGTTAAACAATCTTAAAGGCCGAAGGTGGGCTGGCTTTCATTAGATAGTGGAGTATGTTCAACCCTTGTAGTCTTAGATGGTTAGAGGAAAAAGTCAGCATTTTCGTCAGGAAGTCAGTGTTTTTGAGAAAAAAGTCAGTATTTTCGCAAATTTTAACCGTATGTCGAAGCAAGTTTTCCAGAATATGGGATTTAATAGTGCAGAGAATGATGATTAACTTATATAATATAAATAAGGAGAAAACATGAAAAAGACAGGAACATTTCTGGTAGGGGTGATGCTTATGGCTTTCCCCCTGCTGATGAGAGCCCAGGAGACAGGTTGGCAGTTTAGAGCTGGAGTGGGCAGCAGCGGCCTCTACGGTGGCGTGACTAACATTGAAGATAGGCTGGGATTCCATGTGGGGGTGAATGCCGACATACAGTTGACCCAGAATGGGGTGATGCGTTTCCAGCCCGGCTTGGAACTGGCACGGAAAGGGTGGAAGTTCAACGGTTATACCGGCAATGAGCAGATTATGGAGGCTAAGTTCTATACCCAGCTCGACTATCTGCAGGTGCCTCTGATTGTGGCATCCAGCATAAGTCTGGGGCAGGGGAGCAGCATCACCTTCCGTACTGGAACCTATGTGGCCTACGGTCTCACGGCCAAGACCCGGATGGAAGTACAGAATACTGACCACAAAGAAACCTTTCCGGAGAACCATTTCAGTAAGGAGTGTGATTTTGGGAAGATGGCCTACGACAAGGATAGCCACAACGTTAGCTATCCTAAGTTCCAGCGTTGGGATGCCGGACTGGTGGTAGGCATTGACCTTACCTTCGGGCATTTCATGGTGGGCTGCGGCGGCACTGTGGGCCTTGTCAAGCTTTGTGACCCTGGCTTCATGGGAAACACGGTAGGAAACATCTTCATGACCCTCTTTGGAGGAGGCAGCCCTAAGAATGTCACGGCTGATATTTCCTTGGGATACACTTTCTGACTTTTTAGCTAAACCCTTTTCTTTAGATTCCTTCTTCCTGCTACAGTAGGGGGAAGGAATATTTTTTTTCTTTACATTTTGTTGTAAGAGACTATCATTCAATTTACATTGTCATAAATTAACGTAAATTATAGACATCAATTAACATAATATTATTATACTAGTATATTTTCTGCAAGAATATTAGAATTTGTGCAGAATATATCCTTAAACATTGGAAAATAATGCTACATAACAAAAATATGTATTCATTCCTTAATAAATGTAAATTTATATAATAATATTTATCGAACAATTAGTAGTGAGAAAAAAGAATGTTATTTTTGCATGGAAATTAAAAATGAAAAGGCAGGTTAATTATACACCTTACTCATCTAAGATAAAAAAATATTACAAATTTAGTTTATGAAATGCAGGGTCCTGCTTTCCTGCTTTAGTTGACGGAGATAAATCAAGAACCAATCTTAACAGAATTTTCAGACTAGCATAAATATATTGGCGTCTTATATTTGGTTAGGGACAACAAATATATTTTTCTCTGTATAAATTTTTTCTCCTTTGTCCTTACGCATCAAGGTAGCCTGGGAAGGTTTTCTTGATGCGGCTTTTTTCCCTTTCATAAGTTCCTCTTGGCAGAAAAACTACATTATGCATATGATGAGTGACGCCTTGCAAAAGACTATGTGGTCAACGTAGTGGAAGCCCATTACGGCAAGTAAGCAGTAATTTAGGTAATTATTGGTAAGTATTTCCGAAATATTTGAAAGTGAATAAAGTAGGGAATACTTTATTTTTGCCACTGGTAATTACTTAATCATTGCTTTATATGGAGAACAAGAAAAACAACATCAGCCGCAGAGACTTTCTAAAGAGGCTAGGTATGGGCACCGCTTCTGCCCTGGCCCTGTCTGCTGCAGGCCCGCTTCATTCCTTTGCACGGGAGAAAAAGATCTACCAAGACGCGACGAACAACATGACTTACCGCCTAAGCCGTAACACTGGAGCCAAAGTCTCCCTGCTGGGCTTCGGTATGATGCGTCTGCCCATGACTCCAGACCGAAAAATCGATCAGGAAAAAGTAAACGAGATGGTGGACTACGCCATGGAGCACGGAGTGAACTACTATGACACGTCCCCTCACTACGGCATGCACCAGTCGGAACGTGCCACGGGTATTGCCCTGAAGAAGTATCCTCGTGAAAGTTTCAACCTCTGTACCAAGATGTCATCCTACTTGGATCAGGACGGCAATAGCCGCGAAGTAGCCGAGGCAGGCTACCGCAAGTCCTTCGAGGAGTGCCAGGTGGAATATTTCGACTACTACCTCATCCACGGAGCTGGTATCGGTGGCATGGAGAGACTTCACTCAAACTTGCTGGACAATGGCATGCTGGATTTCCTCTTGGAAGAGAGGAAGAAAGGCAAGATCCGGAATCTGGGCTTCTCCTTCCATGGTGACCTGGAAGTATTCAAGTACCTGCTTCAGCTGCACGATGAAGGAAAGGCACATTGGGACCTGATTCAGATTCAGATGAACTACAAAGACTGGAAACATGCCAGCGGATGGAATACCAATGCAGAATACCTCTATGGTGAGTGTGAGAAGCGGGGTATCCAGAATACCGTGATGGAACCGTTGTTCGGTGGTGCACTGGCCAAGCTGCCTAACGTACAGGAGAAGAAGCTTACCGCTTTACGTCCTAACGACTCCGTAGCATCCTGGTCCTTCCGTTTCGTAGGTGGACACAATAACGTACTCTCTTGCCTGAGCGGTATGACCCGCCTGGAGCATGTGATAGACAATGTGAAGACCTTCTCACCGGTTGACCCATGTACTGTGGCAGAACTGGAACTGCTGGAGCAGATTGCCATCGACCTGACAGCTTATCCTACCATCGACTGTACGGCTTGCCGTTACTGCATGCCTTGCCCATACGGTGTGGACATACCAGGAAACTTTGCGTTCTACAACAAAGCCGTGAACGAAGGAACCATTCCACCGGCCGACAAGAATGCACCCGACTTTGCTGAGCGTTCCAAAACCTTTGCAGCTGAGTATGGCAAGAGTATGGATACCAATGCATTGGCATCTGCATGTGTGGGCTGTGAAGCTTGTCTTACCAAGTGCCCGCAGCGCATCCAGATTCCTCTTCAGATGCAGCGCCTCACAGAGATGCTGGATTATAAGGGATAAAATTCTCGCTGCCTAGATGAGCAGCATGATACGACCGGCCTCTTTGATAAACATACCCGGGAACCGGCAGGCCACGGCATAGACCTGGCTGCTGGTCACCGGCAGGCCGTCGTGGCGTACATAAAGCCGTTCCCGGTTGATGGCATCGGCTATCTGGCTGGTGGTCATTCCACCGTTCCGCCTCACCAGTACATAGACCATAGCTTCTTCTAGCCTCATAAGCGTCTAGGATTTATGCACCACCTTGGCACTAGGAAATTTCTTCGGGTCCAGCACAAAGACGCTGTCTGGAACTCCCTTCTTGATACTTTTCACCGTCATACGCATGGTGGCACCCTTTTCCTTGGTGCTCATCTCGTAGAAATGGTAGTTGCTCTTGTTGATTACCACCACCATTTTTTTCGGGTCGTCGGCTTTCTTCGGTTGGGAGAATGTAATCTCGTACTTGCCGTTCTTCTCTTTCATCTCCGCCTCCTTGTAGTCCTTGTACATGTCGAACTCCAGGCTGAAGTCGTCTTTTTTCTTCACTTTCTGGTCTATGGGTGTGATGAGCAGTGTGTCAGGCTCCTCTTTTTCACCCTTTCCGTTGGTGACAAGGTCGTAGTGCCAGTTCTGCTTGCCGTCGCAACCGGATTCGGCCCGCATGGTCCGACCCAGCATCTTTGTGTTGAAGGTAGTCAGGTTCTTGTTTCCCTTGGAGTAGGCCACGATATCGCCCTTAATGGAGATGACCAGATAGCTCATCTTCATTTCCATGTTGACCTGCATCCCCTGTGCATCGTCGTTCATGGTCTGGTTGCACTTCTGCATCACGCTGATCACGTTTTGCGGTATCTGGGCATGCAGGCTCATGGCGGTCAGGACAAGCACGGCTGCCAGTAGAACCAATCTTCTCATTGTCTTAGTTTATTTGACTTTTGATTTTCTGCATCTTTTCCAGCCGCACCAGGGAGTACTCCGAACTGTGACGGTCCACATACTGGAAGAGCCTCAGGGCCTTGTCCAGCAGCATGTCGCGCAGAGGCTGCTGTTTGTAGCTTGCCTCGGTGTACCAAAGCTCCGCCAGCATCTCCAGTCTGGCAACGCGCTGGTTCTCCTCCCACGTCAAGGTAGCATGTTCCACCGCTTCCTCCGGAGTCAGGTTACGCAGGTTCTCAAATGGTCCCACATATTGTTGGTACAGTTCCTTCAACTCCTCGTCGGTGCGCTTTCCCTCCACCTTTTCCATGAACCGCTGAACAGCAGCAAAGAATTCCTCTATGAGTCTTATGAAATAGTCTTTCTGTAGCATATTCGTATGATATAGACCGCAAAGATACAAAAATGTTTTTCTTTTTTTCTTATTTTGCAAATAATATCTATTTTTGCACAGGAAACTACTAATTCTTATAATATTATGAAGAGATTAAGTTTTATGATGCTCACCTTCTCCCTGATGCTCCTGGGATGTGGGAATAAGAGTAACGAGGCAGCTACCGTAGTAGAGGAAGCTGAGGAGCAGGCAGTAGAGGCCGTAACAGAGAAGGTTGACACGCTGGTTTCCGACGGCATCGCTGAATCTTTTGCTGATACCGAAGAAGAAATTGCAGCCGACGGTGGTTTCGTGGCATATGAGGGCAGTAAGAACTATTACATTGTAGAGACAAGCGCAGGCTTCACTGTGCTCCGTGCTCTTTCCGGCTTCCTGCGTGAAACCGACTTTATCCGTGGTGACCTGAACCGTTTCGGCATGGGTACTGTGACACGTTTGAAAGGTGGCTTCACAGTAGAGGTGGATGTACAGCAGTGCATGCTCACTGAAAGAATGGCCGTAGAATGGCTGGGCGACCGCAAGCTCTTGAAACCTAGAGACCAGAAGACATACGATGGTGAGGAGGAGCAACTCCCTTAAAATCATCACAGCCATAGACTCCTTCAAGGGGTGCCTTTCCTCGGCTGAGGCCAACCAGACTGCAGCCGAGGGAATTCTTTCTGCCTATCCCCACGCAGAGGTAGTTCAGATTCCTGTGAGCGACGGTGGGGAAGGGTGGCTGGAAGCCTTCAGCCAAACCTTGGGAGGAAGTACGGTTGAACTTACCGTGGCCGACCCTCTGATGCGCCCCGTACGGGCCTGTTACCTGCTCCGGGGAGACACTGCCGTGGTAGAGATAGCTCAGGCCAGTGGTCTCACACTACTCACCTCTGAAGAACGGAACCCCCTGAGAACCACTAGCTACGGCACCGGACAACTCATTGCCCATGCCGTGAAGAACGGTGCCACGCACATCATCGTGGGACTGGGAGGCAGTGCCACCAGCGACTGCGGACGGGGCATGCTCCAAGCCCTGCAGGATGCTTTTTTGCCAACCCCAATTGTGAATGTTCGCTTTACCCTGGCCAGCGATGTAACCAATCCTCTTTGCGGCCCCCAGGGAGCCGCACACATTTTTGCTCCCCAGAAAGGAGCCACCCCAGAGATGGTCACCATCCTGGATGAACAAGCCCGACAGTTTGCAGAAGAGTCTGCCCGAAAGATGGGCTACGACTGCCAGAACCAGCCCGGAGCAGGAGCAGCCGGTGGACTTGGCTATGCCTTCCTGCAGTACCTTCATGCAGCTTGTCGCCCTGGCATCCAGCTGTTGCTGGAAGCCATTCATTTCGATGAACTTTTGAAAGGAACCTCTCTTGTCATCACCGGTGAAGGTCGTGCCGATGCCCAGACCTTGATGGGTAAGCTCCCTTCTGGCATCCTGAAGGTAGCCCAGGCCCAAGGCATACCTACTATTCTCCTGGCTGGAAGCGTGTCTGATAAAGAGACTCTGCTCCAAGCCGGATTCTACCGGGTAGAGGGCATCAATCCCCCAGGACTTCCTTTGGAAGAAGCCCTGAAGAAAAAAGTAGCGCAGGGGAACCTGACTGCTACAGTTGAACGCTTATTATTGTCCTTATGAAAAAATACTCCGTCCTTTTGGCATTGGTTTGCCTGTGCGTTTTTATGGTAGGTATTTACTTAGGCTATCGTCAGGAGGAATCACGTGTATCCTCCACCTATGATGTAGTCGTGGTGGGAGGAGGACCTGCTGGCATCGGGGCTGCCCTGTCGGCTGCTCGCCTAGGTGCCCACACAGCCTTGTTGGAACGAGATTCCCGGATAGGAGGAACCACAGTACAGGCCCAGGTTACCCAGATGGGACTTTTCTACGCCTGGCGACGCCAGATTATAGCTGGTCCCGGATGGGAGATGGTTGTCCGTGCCGTAAAGGAGGCCCACGATACCCTTCCCGATTTCTCCCGGCAAGAGCCCGACAAGTGGATGGAAAGTTGTGTGAATGTAGACCCGGTGGTCTATTCCCGGGTGGCTCAGGAAACCCTTCGTGAGGCAGGGGTGGACCTCTTTCTGAACACCGAGGTGACTGCCGTGGAACAGACCACTGAGGGGTGGAAGGTAGGACCTGTGGAAGGTCGTCAATTGGTAGATGCCACTGGAAATGCCACTGTGGCAGCCTTGGCTGGGGCAGAACGCATCCAGTCGCCTGAGGATATCCGCCAGCCGGGATCCTTCTTCTTCTGGTTGAACACCCAGGGCATGGAGTTCGACACCAATGCTGTGATCCAGGCCCATCAGAAAGCCATAGCCGAAGGCGAGTTGCTGCCTACTGATGTGTATGTAGGCATGCCGTTCTTTATCCGCAAGGGTGGTGGTTCTGGCTGCTATGTGCCCATGGCCGACAATTCCACCGCTGAGGCCCGTGCAGAGACCAACCGCAGAGGGGTGGAGGCCCGTAACCGTGTGCTGGCGTTCATACGTCGGCAGAAAGGGTTGGAAAATGCGGAAGTGGTGTCTAGTGCCACCGATGTGGGTGTGCGCGAGACCTACCGGGTAGTGGGAGAGAAAACCATCACTGAAGAGGAATACTTGTCGGGTACAGTTGCTGATGATGCCCTCTCCTGGTCCTATTGGATGGTCGACGAGCACAAGGCTGGAACCAGTGGTGCCCGTTTGGTATTTCATGAGAAAGACAGGGTGGGTTCAGTGCCCTTAGGCGCTATGCTACCCAAAGGCGTTCGTCACATGTTGGTAGCCGGTAGAGCTGTATCCAGCGACCATGGAGCCAATTCAGCCCTTCGCGTCCAGGCATCGTGCATGGGTATGGGACAGGCAGCCGGAGTGGTGGCAGCCCTGGCAGCTTTCAACGGTACAGACCCTCGTGAGGTGTCGTTGGACTCTGTCCGTCAGCGCCTCACCAGTATCGGTCATATTGTGCCTTGAGGCTAATCAGCGTTTCGGTTTGATGTTCAGGTTCACTCCCAGCACATCCTCACTGTCCACAATGGTCCAGCTGCTGCCTGGATAGACTCCGATGGTACGATCCGTGTCAAAGCCCAGGTCCTTCAGTTCCTGAATCACCTCGTCGCGTGCGTCACCCACCTCGAACCCGATGTGGTGCACCCCATTTCCATGCTTGTCGTAGAATTCCCGGAACGAGCTTTCTTTCTCGTCTGCCTGGTGCAGTTCCAGCACCCAGGAGCCCATTTCAATGGTGCACACCAGCAAGTCGCATGTGTTTTCCTTTCCCCGGTAGGAGTACGGATATTCCCCGTTGCTCTCCAGGTGGTTCACCGTCACTTCCGGCACCGGAATATCCAGTAGGGCAGCCCATGCCTTGGCAGCCCGGTAGATATCACCCACCACAATGTTGATTTGGATGAACTTATCCTTTTGCAATGGGGTAGCCAGCGGTTTGAATTCCGAAGGCAGGGCCTTTTCAGTCTGCGTTTCCGCTGGTGCAGTGTTCTCTTGTTTCGGAGCCGTGCAGGAGAGACAGGCTGTCAGGGCCAGGAGTGCCAGTAAAAAATTCTTTTTCATAGTAGTAAGATTAGGTTTCCATTGGGATTGTCCTCGGTTTTCAGCATCTTCCAGATTCTGAATCCCGATGTTTGCAAAGTTAACTGAAATCCCTAAATATGGCAAATGTCCCTGATTATTATTTTGCCTTTTTACAATATCGTGATATTATTTTATTGTAAAATGACACTATCATTTAGACATATTTCCCCTTGTTTCATTTTACCTAAATTTGTCCCCAAATACAAACATATTACTACACTATATTATCAAATTATGGGAAAGAAAAATTACGAGAGACCTTTTATGTCTGTGGAACTGTTTAGACCGAATGAGTATGTGTGTGCATGTGCTCCCGAATTGGTTGCGTTGGAAGATGTATCTAATGGTAAGACCTATCACTTAGTTTTAAACGGTCCAGTTCCTGCTGTAGGAAGTGGAGTAGGTGCACACATGGCAGAAGCATCAACTACCGGTTTCACAGCATATAATTGTGGGAATGGACATTGGGTGATTATGGGTGCTATAACGGATGGTCATTCATATTCACCAAATACTGTGAATGGGGAGTTTAATTTTACAGGTAATAATGGTTTACAAGTATGTACTGATCCGATTCATAAGAGTCTTCTTGATTATGATGTTTCAGGAGATACCTCACATCATCATTTTAGGGAAGTCATCCTGAAGAATCCATCCTAAATAGATAAACCTCGTTCTTCTTGGGTGGAAAGGGTGTTGAAATGGGGCTTCGGGTCAGCATAGTGTTCCTGCAGCTCGCGTACGAACATAGGCCCATGTTGCCAGTAAAGATCCATGATTTCTGGTTTATTTATCTTTTTATAACAACTAAAAAATTTAGTTATTAAAGAAAATTGATTAGTTTAGGAGGCAATTTAAGGGATTTGCCGTACCTTAGCGCCATGAAACATAAACATTTTGGCACTGGTATCTATGGCCTGTGGACAGACGAGACAAGACAACACACAAAACGACGGTAAGATGGAAAAGAAAGTGCTGACGGTGTTCTTCTCCATGAAGGGTGAGACGATTATGCCTGGCGGGCGGATTGAGAATCTGGATTAGGGGAACACGCATGTGTGCGCAGAGTTCATCCAGAAGGCTGTGGGTGGTTCTCTTTTCGAGATAGAGACCACCAAGACATATTCCGAGGATCACTTCAAGATGATTCAGGAAGCAAAGGTGGAAATGGAAAGCGGTGAGAAGGCACAGCCGAAAAAGTGGCTGGACGACCTGGATAGCTACTGACCTGACGGGGAAAAACATCATCCCGTTCTCTACCAGCGAGGGAAGCGGTCTGCTGAATACGGTGCAGGAACTGCGTGCACTGTGCAAGGGGGCTACCGTAACCGAGGGCCTCACTGTAAAGGGGTCTGCTGCACGGAAGAGCGAGAAGGTAGTGGCCGACTGGGCACGGAAGATGATTTCCAGCCTGTAAAATGAAGATTAAGAATATATCTAAACAACATGGAAAGCATTAATTTTCCTAGTTTAATCTATAGGGATAAGTTTAATAATATACCCAAAAACATCGTTGACGGACAGGTTATTACATTTAATTTGCAAAAAATAGAGTTATTCGACGGCTCTTTTTCTCCCAACTACGGAATCCTGACCTTTTGTAAAAAAGGGAGGGCCAAAGCCATGTTTAACAATCAGGAGACAGAGGTTTCTGCCGGCGATATATGCATCATAGCCCCCTATAGCATCATGACTTTCGATGAAGTGTCGGATAATCACGAGCTCTTCGTGGTCTTGTTTGAAGAAAATTCCATGTTCACAAAACATCTAAAGAATCTAATTCCTACAAAAATCCAGATGGAACTGCTTCATCGACCGGTCTTAAAGCCGAAGGCATTCGCCAGTCATGTGGTGGAACAGAGCATTTCCCTACTTGAGGAAATCTCCCAAAACTCGTTGATACCGAACCGTCTGGTTTTGCTGGAGAACATTTTAATGATGTTTTTCAAGATGATATACAAGTCGTCCATGTTTGAATTTAAACTGCAAGACGCCATTATCCTCAAAAGCCGTTCAGAGTACATATTCGAGGCATTTGCCCATGAAGTGGCCCAGCATTATGCCATATCTCGCAAAGTGAATTATTATGCAGATCTGCTCTGCATAACCCCGAATTATTTGCTGAAGGTCTGCAACCAGGTAGCCCACACCTCTCCTCAAAACTATATCAACAACTATGTGTTCATGCAAGCACAGCATCTGCTGCTGAACAAGAAAGAAAAGTCTCTTCAGGAAATAGCCGATGAGCTGGGATTCTCCACCCAGGCTTTCTTTACTAACTTTTTCAAGCGTGCAGCGGGGATAAGTCCTTCTGAATACCGGCTTCAGTAATGAGGCGACTACATAAAAATATCAGGAGTGCTCATACAGATGGATGGAACACTCCTGATTTTTTTATCGTTACCTCTGCTGGATTCTAGTTCCGTAGCTAAAGTAAATTGTAAACAAACATTAAATTGCCTCCTAAACTAATTAATTTTCTTTAATAACTAAATTTTTTAGTTGCTTGTAACTAGTTATTTTAGTTCATTTGCAACAGATATTGATAAGACGTGCATGGATGAGTGCGATTATAAAAAGATAAATAAACCAGACAACAATGAAAAAGCTGACTAACAAAGAAAAGGAAATCATGGATCTTTACTGGCAACATGGGCCTATGTTCGTACGCGAGCTGCAGGAACACTATGCTGACCCGAAGCCCCATTTCAACACCCTTTCCACCCGGTGGTTTCGGAGAACGAGTATGGGCGCAGTTCCCTGGCGGGAATCATACGCAACTATTTCGGCAATTCCTACCTCAGTGCAGTCTCCTCGTTTGTGAAAGAAGAGAAAGTCTCTGTGGATGAGTTGCGCGAACTGCTGGAAAAGATAGAAAAAGAAAAGTAAAAATTATCTGGATAATCATGACAGAATTCTTGGTCTACGATGTAAAGGCTGCCGTGCTGGTAGCAGTGTTTTACCTGTTCTACCGCCTGCTCTTGGCACATGAGACACTGCATAGGCTCAACCGCCTGGTGCTGCTGGGCACAGCCGTAGTCTCTATGGTGCTACCCCTTTGCGTCATCACTGTGCACCATACGGTAGTGGTGCCAGCCCCTGCTGAGGCAGAGGTCGCTGCTGCTGCTCCGGTCCCTATGGCAGGGGAGGTGCTGGAACCCCTTTGGCTGACCCTCTTGTGTGTGGTCTTTTTCCTAGGGGTGGTCTTGGTGCTGACGAAGACCGTTCTGTCTGTAGTAAGAGTATGCATGCTCATTAAAGAAAGCGAGTTGCATCCACAGCCTGATGGCATCACCCTGGCTGTGACCAGTCGTGACTTGGCCCCCTTCAGTTGGATGCATTATATCGTCCTGAGCCGTAGTGACTACGCCTCTCCCGATGCCGCGATACTCGCTCATGAACGGGCACACATCCGCCTGAGACATTCTGTGGATGTGCTGCTGGTAGATGTTCTCACTGCCTGTCAGTGGTTCAACCCCGCGATGTGGCTGCTCAGGTCCGACTTGCGCACCATTCACGAGTACGAAGCCGATGCGGCAGTGCTCTCTCAAGGCATCGATGCACGTCAATATCAATATCTATTAATCAGGAAAGCTATGGCTACCGGTGGGTACTCAGTGGCCAATAGCATTAGTCACAGTGCCCTAAAAAAACGTATAGACATGATGCTTAAACATAAATCAAGTTCCTTAAGATCTCTTAAAGTACTTTATGTAGTTCCTTTAGTGCTGGCTGCGCTGGCCGTAAATGCACGTAGTGTGACCGATGTAGTGGTGCAGAAGGCAGAAATGCCACAGCCCTCTGTGGAGGTGGTTGCTGAAGAATCACAGGTGAAAGACGTTCCGGAAACGGTGGTGAGCCAGACATTGCCATCGGTTACAGCAGAGCTCCAGGAGCCATCTGCCTCAGAGGAGTTACAAAAACCATCCGTGAGCGAAGAGGTGGTTCCGGCACCTCAGGAAAGTGAACCTTTCACCGTGAAAGGTCAGGTGCTAGACGAGAAGAATGAACCGGTTATAGGTGCAGCTATTATCGTGAGAGGCACCACTAGAGGAACCATTACCGATATGGAAGGCCGTTTCTACATGAAAGTGAGCGAAGGGGAAGTGCTGGATATCTCTTACATTGGAATGAGCACAGCCAGCGTGAAAATCACCAAGGCCAGTGCCGAAAAGGAAATCACAGCTCAGCTTCGTAAAGACGATTCTGAAAAGGTAACAGTCTTGAATGGAGAAAAACACAGGATAGAAGCCGTAGTCATCGATGGCAAGACCATCCCTGTGGAGGAACTGGAAAGCTACGCTGATAAGATTGAATCCATAAGAGTAATCAAGAATGATTCCGGAAAAGATAAGAAAGTAACGATTCTGGAAGTTTCCACCGAGAAGAAGTAATTCTCAACTGTGGATTCTCATACGAAGACAGGTCCCACTCGACAAAAGATAAGGCTTTACTCCTAGGCTCTGCAGCACTGCTTTTGTCAAGTGGGACCTTTCCCTTGGAACGGAAGAACTTGATGGCAGCCATCCAGCGCCTTGTCGTCCGAGTAGGTCATATCTCGGAAAGTCTCGATATACACCTTGTCCAGTTTCAGGTTCTTAGAGAACTAGGCATACGATTTTTCCCAGTTCTCCACCGTACCGATACGGTTTACATCACCAGCCATGATGTAGGCCGTAGCGCGGAAATTACGGTATCTGCCTGCCATCACCCCCAGCGTAAGCAGGAGTGCCGTGAAAAGTAAAACCAGTCTTTTCATATAGTTTTCTCTTTGATTAAGGTTGTTGAATATTAAGTATGCCATCCTTCTCATGAGGGACGAAGGGACCTTCCTTCACCTCAAAAATGACACTGCCTGTTTCCAGGCACTCTACCGCATGCCAGGTATTCCGAGGAATATCCACTCCGTAGCACCCTGCTGAATGACAGAGCACCACGCTCTCTGTCACCTCACCCTGGTCGTTGTAAATGTTCAGCCGCACCTTGCCCCGCAGCACGATAAACGTCTCGTCTTTCGTGGCATGGTGGTGGACAGGGACTACAGTACCCACTTCCATTGCGTTGAGGAAGCGGTGGCACTTCTCGTCCAGACTCTTGTGAAAATTGTAGTTCATGCGAAGGCGAGGCGACTGTCTGGCCTCTGAGGTCACTGCATCCAGCAGTTGTTCGTCTATGATTTTCATGATTCAAGGTATTTTTTACAAATATACAAACAATTTCCGAAAATCTGCAAATCCTCTGTCTTATTTGTGCATCTCGGCAGAAGTCACTATATTTGCGAAGAAAAAAATTAACAAAAGTATGAAGAAGTGGTATCTATTCTTGGTGGCAGTGCTTGGTTTGACTGCCTGTGGTAAAGATGCTGGACGCGCTATCTCCGACCAGCAGTTGGCAGATGTTTTCAGCCTGGCGGAAAAACAGTATTTGATGCTGGATGAGCAGCTCACGGACAGCACCATGCCCCGTACGCTGAATGCCGACGGCACGCTGCGCACCTCCGACCTGAACTGGTGGTGCAGTGGGTTCTTTCCCGGCAGCCTGTGGTATATCTATGAGTTCGGACAGTCGCCTGTCATCCGTGACATGGCCCTGAAGCAGACACAGAAGCTGAAGCCCCTGCTGGAGATGAATACCGACCACGACATCGGCTTCCAACTGAACTGCAGCTACGGCAACGCCTATCGCCTGACGGACGATGAGACCTGCCGGGATGTATTGGTGGCTGGTGCATGGAAACTGGCACAGCGCATGAATCCTACCACGGGTGTGATACGCAGTTGGGACTTCCTGCGCAAAGGGTGGAAGTACCCTGTGATCATCGACAATATGATGAATCTGGAGCTGCTTACCGTAGGGGCACGTCTGGGGGGCGAGGAGCAGTTGGGACAGGTGGCACGCACCCATGCAGATACCACTATGAAGAACCACTTCCGTGCGGACTATACCTCATACCACCTGGTGAACTATGACCCCGAAACCGGTGAGGTGCTGAGCCGGGAAACCGTGCAGGGCTATGCCGATGAGTCGGCTTGGAGCCGAGGACAGGCTTGGGCACTCTATGGCTACAGCATGATGTACAGGGAGACAGGCGAGGCACGCTATTTGGTTCAGGCTAAGAACATTGGCGATATGCTGCTGAAGCGACTCCCGGACGATGGCATCCCTTACTGGGACTTCGATGACCCGCAAGAGAACCCTCTGCGCGACGTATCGGCAGCAGCCATCATGGCATCAGCTTTCATCCAACTGAGTGAGCACACGGGTAATAAGGACTATTTCAGCATGGCAGAGAAGCAACTCTGCACCATGCTTACCCCAGAATACTTAGCCACTGCAGGCTCCAATGGAGGGTTCCTGCTGAAGCATGGAGTGGGGAATATCCCTGACAACAGTGAGGTGGATGTCCCACTGACCTATGCCGATTACTATTTCCTGGAGGCCCTTGTACGGTATTGGAAGCATGAGGGGTAGTACACCCCCATGCTTATTCTCCTAAAGCCTTGCCGGACATTAGCAGGTCTACCAACGGCTTATCCTTATAGGACTCGGTACGCTGGTCCCAGAAACCGAAGTCACCATCGTAGCACCAGGTAGTCCAGGCAATGTTGAACTCATCGAACACGTCCAGCATATCCTTGTTCCAAGCGTATGCTAAGTCGCGCTCCACAGGCTCATACACGCCCCATTCGCCGCAGAATAGCTGTAGGCCGTATTTCTTGGCAGCAGCAATGGCATCCTTGAAATCTTCGCGAATCTTGTCCTTATTCCACACCGTGTTCACGAAAGGCTTCAACACCTCTTTAAGCTCCTCAGGAGCTGCATCGAATTCCTCTTGGGTAAGGATGACACCCGGATAGTGAACAGGGCCTTTATAGCGTCCCACAGGAGTCCAGAAGGCAAAGCGGTGGGTGATGAGCATCGGGTGATAGTAGTGAAAGGAGATAATCAGGTTCTTGTCGTTTTCAGGCAGACGCAGGTACTTCACGGTCTCAAAGTCCTGCCAGCGGTTGGACCCTACTACCAGCGTACGCTGAGGCTCCACCTCCCGGAGGGCCTTGTGTACTTTCTCCACCACTACGTTCCACTGCTCATGCTCCGGTGCTATCGGTTCGTTCATGAACTCGTAGGCCACGGAGTCGTTGCTATAGCCCTTCAGTGCGTCAGAGAGCTGGTACCACAGGTTGATAAGGTCCTGCTGCGACTTTTCCGAAGTGAAGAGCGTGTTCGTATTATTGTTGTCTATAAATGCATGAGAACGGATGATGTGCAGGTCCACCACTACGCGCAGGTGATGTTTCTCTGCCAGGTTGATGGCATTGGTGAGCAGTTCCCACGCCTCAGGGAGCTTGTTGCCATCCTCATCCCAGAACTGCACCTCATCGATAGGGATACGCACAAAGTCGAACCCCAGTTCCTCCAACCGGGCGAAGTCGTCCTCCTGAATATGGTTACGGCGTTCCTCCCCGGTAGCTCTGGATTGAGAGAGCCAGTGGCTCAGGTTCGTACCCCGCTTGATGTTGAAATTGTTTACTCCGTCAGTTTTCCCTGCACAGGAGCCCAAGGTAACCAGCGTCAAGGCCACCAGAGCCAGTGAAATTAGAATCTTTTTCATAGTATTTTTATGCATTAATGGTTGCTTAAATGCAAAAATACTATTTTTTTTGTGTAATTCTATATTATTTGTACGAATTATCGCGAACTTCATACACCATCTGTCCACCCCAGGCATTCAGAGGCTCAGGGGTACCAGAGCCAGATATGGCATCCTTTACCAGCTGAATGGCAGGATCGGCCTGGATTTCCATCTCGGCATGGCAGTGATGAACAGAAGTATTCTTGGTTCCCAATGCCGCACCTATGCTACCGTAACCTTTGTTGAACTCACCCAGGATGCCACCCACCTGTGCTTTCTTCATCCCCTGGAGATGGACTTGCATTTTAGCAGAGCTCTGGGAAATCTCACCATACCGTTCGCTACCCACCAGACCACCGATGAAGAGTTGCTCTGTCAGCGGGTCACCATCAATATTGATTACTGCATTCGCCTCACTAGCAGTCAACTTAGTGGCTGATGCTACCAGTCCGCCCACGAAAGCCTTGAACTCACCATCCAGCTTCGGCTGACGGAAATGAAGATTTACTGTGAAGTCGGATTGGCAGTTGCTCACTTCGCAGTAGTTTTCGCCAAGCAAGCCACCCAGGTACAGCTCACCACCGCCGGTGCCGTTGAAAGTGACATTCATCTCGCCCTGTACAGAACAATGGCTTACGGTTCCTCCCCAGGCACCCACGGCTAGCGCAGTGACACCGGAGAAAGCACCTATCGAGTTGTTTAGGTTCACCTCAAAACGGGCATTCTTTACTTGTACATGGGTAATGGAAGCCGTCTGGCCGTCGCCCTGCTTCATGATACCCACCAAGGGAGCCACATAGGTTGAGGTGGTATTCAGGTCTATCACACAATCTTCTAGAATCAGGTTACAGATTTCTCCGTCTGCCATGGAGCCGAACATTGCTTTCTTCTCGGCAGTAGGCTTAGTGAGCCTTAGGTTACGGATGGTATGCCCCTGACCGTCCAGCTTTCCTTTGAAAGCGTTACGCCACCATTCGGCTTCCGCCCATTCATAGTGCACTTCATATTCGCCCACTTGCTCCCAGTCGTCCATGCCACTAAGGTCAATGTCACAGTCCAGTACATACCATCCATGAAGGTCATCCCTCATCCTGTTCAATCCCTCTGCATCCACTATATGAGTAGGGGCTATCCATTTGGCATAGAGCGTCATAGGCTTTTCCACCTTCATGGAATCGTTTGCCTGAGCGGAGAAAGCCCCCATCATGCCCACCATTTTACCGAAGAGCCATTCGTCCTGTGCCTGGCCCTCCTGGGAAGTGTACCATCCGCCGAAGCGGTAGCCCTCACGCTGGGGTAGAGGCTTCTTGTCCATTGGAATGGCGCATCCCTGTTTCACGCTGATGCCCTCTATCTTCTGCGTGGTATCATAGTTCAAGTCAAAGTTCACCTCACACTGCTGCGCTTTCATCGGTAAGAAAAAGAGAGCACAGGCTACGGATAGTATCAAATTCCTTTTCATATCATTTGTTTGTTATATCTTCCTATTTAATTTTTTGCAAAGTTAGGAAGATTCTGCTCCACCATTGTTATTCCAATAACGTCAAAAATATCAAAAAGGTCGGAAAATGCTTGTAAATAATCGTTTTTTGCCTTATCTTTACACCATGATGGAGAACAAACGCTACCAGTTGGATGATGGTTTCTGCGTGTGTGAATACAGAGGAAACTGTCAGGAAGCCTTGACAGGCTATGCCCATCTGCCTCACCAGTTACAAAAGAATGCGGTTCTAATCTGCCTGCAAGGAGAAATAACCATAGGCATGAACCTGCACGACTGTGGCTTACGAAAGCTCGACATGACTTTCATTCCCGAAAAGACCATCATCGAAAGTTTTTCCTGCTCTGCCGATGCACAATGCCTCATCTGCCTCTTCAACAAGGGATATTACGAAGATGACTCCATTGACAACACCCTTATACGCCAGCAGTTTCTGATTACGCCCTCGTATCACATACAAGATGATGCTATAGAGGAGATACTGACCCTCTTTCGCCTCATAGAACGGAAGATTGAAGAACCAGACAACCTGTATAAGAAGAAAGCCGTGAAGGGCTACATCCAGGTGCTAATGAGCCTAGGCTACAACAGCATGAGGCAGAGCTCAGCCCTCAGCAGTCAGGCTCATGCTAGCCGTTCGCAGGAAGTGTTCCAGCAGTTCCTGCTGTTGGCACACCAGCATTATAGAAAGGAACATAGCATTTCGTTCTATGCCGACAAAATCTGCCTGACCCCTAAATACTTCTCCCAGCTAGTGCTGCAGGCCAGCGGACAACTGGCAGGGGAATGGATAAACCGTTACCTGATGCTGGACGCAAAGGCTTTGCTTTTAGACCAGAAGTACACCATTATGGAGATAAGCGAGAAATTATGCTTTTCCTCCTCGTCGGCCTTTATCGCCTTTTTCAAGAAGCAGACAGGCACTACTCCCAAGCAGTATAGGATGAATCCAGACCTCTAGAAACGTGTGACACTCATATAGACAGACATAAAAATGAACCGCAGGTTACCCATATTGAAAGAAGAATTCAGCAAGCTTACGCTGGTGGAAAAGATCATTACGGTAGTGATGCTCCCTATCTTTGCAGTGGTTGCAGGTGCGGAGCTCCTCATTGCTAAGCTCACAGGCACTACATACAATGAAGTCAACATCGTGGTTTACTATCTGCTGATTCCCCTCTCATGGACCGTCATGATAGACTACCTGATGAAGCTACCCCTTCTTACTCCCTTGTTCATCTTGGCATGGATTATCTTCCTCTGGAAAGACCCCATGAAATTCCGTGACCGCTGCGACTGGGCATTCGAGAAGTCGGTAGATTTCCTGTTGTGGTTCAAACGAATCGGATGGAACTATGTGGTCAGCTCCGTCATTATCTGTGTAGTGATACCTATTCTGGTTTACTGTCTTCTGATATATTTAGTTGTATGAGTTGGGTATTGTTGATTTTGTCGGTCTTGGCTGTATTCGTCGTTGTAACCATCATGGTCGATAAGAAACAAAAGAAGCCAGGAATCATGCGGGAAGGCAAGTTGCTGAAAAGTGAGACTGTCTGTAGGGACGGAGAAAAGTTTTATGTGGAGAAAGTTGCTTTCAAGGACTGGCATGTCAGTATTCATTCCTATTATTTGATTTCCGACAGATTAACTGAAGGACATACCATCGTTGATCAGAGATGGAATTATGATGACTTCTGTAATATCACCATTCGCCTGGAAGATTGCACCTACGCTCTCATCCGGCAAGTGGAAGTCGTTGCCCTTGTACGCAGTTTCAGACCTATGCCGATTGATGAATTTGACCGTATTGCATGACCATTAATCATGTAAGTTTGGAGCTCATTATTCTGTTGACATCCTCTGTGAATACCATGTAACTCTTGACACCTTGTATAGACAGTTCTGGATAGTCGCGATTGAAGCGGACGAGAGTAGTGTCTGGGAATTGAGCTGCCATTTGCTCGAAAGGGAAACGGATGATGACGGGCGTGTTGAAACCTACGCCAAACTCTAAAAGCAGTAACCGTTTATCGTGAGCCTTGCTGATGAAGTCGCTGTAATGCTGTGCCTGCTCATGCCAATGGGCATCCTCCACGAAGGTGTTGTCACTACGGAGATTCATGCTTACGGGTTGACCGTCGGGTGTATGAGGAATCAGTTCCGTAGGTATGCGACAATCGTTTATAGCAGGCAAAGCCCGTTCTACCCACTCCCGATTATAGTATAATTTCTTGGGGTAACCTGATGCCGGTTGGAAGTAACAGTAATCGCCCTGTGTGGCAAAGATGCGCTGTGTGTCGAAACCTGCCTTTTCGAACTGCCCGTCAACATTGGTGGTGATGACAAAGTAATCCTTGTCGGAAACCATCTTCAGTAACTCTTTGTAAAGAGGCAACGCCCCTGTACGATAGCGACTGAACCAGATGTGCTTGGCCCAGTATGCCCAACGCTCTTCTTCTGTCTCAAAGGAATAGAACGACGAAGAATAGAGGTCGGTAAAGCCATAGTGGTCAATCCACTCCCGGAACTCCCAACGGAAGTCCTTACCAGCATAGTTTAGTCCGGCAGCGGCCGACAGGCCAGAGCCAGCACCAATCAGGATATAGTCAGCACTAGAAATCTGCTCTTTGAGCCATTTAATACGCTCCAAGTAGCCGCTGGTAGATGTCACGGTCTTTGTCGAGGAAAACATTGAATATAATCGATTTAAGTGCATGTCGTGGATAGGATTTGACGGTCTCGATGGCTATTTCTGCAGCCCGTTCGTTGGGGAAGTGGAATACGCCTGTAGAGATGCAGCAGAAGGCCATGCTCTCCAAGCCATTCTTCTCTGCCAAGTCAAGGCAGGAACGGTAGCACTGTGCCAACTGTTCTTCCTGTTCCTTGGTGGGAACTCCATCAGGGATGATAGGGCCAACGGTGTGGATTACATGCTTGGCAGGCAGGTTGTTCCCTCCGGTGATGAAAGCCTGTCCGGTACTCAGGAGCCGTCCCTGCATGATGTCGTTGCATTCCTTTCGTAATTGGATTCCTGCGGCAGAGTGGATACAGTTGTCGATGCAGTTGTGAAGCGGTGCCCAGCAGCCTAACGCCTGTGCATTGGCAGCATTGACTATGGCATCTACTTTCAGACGGGTAATGTCACCTTGCCAGATTGTCAACCCTTCCTTGCAGATTTCAACCACACCTTTATCTTCACGCTGCATCTGAAGTTCGGCATCTTGCGCAATCAGAAAATTCCCTGCTATCGGTTTGGGAGTCCAAACATTCATCAGTGCCCGCATCATCCGCTGTCGCTCTCCAAGTGAAGAAGGAATCTGATGACTGACATGCTTGTCAGCCATCAGATACTGAATGATATTTTTCAGGTTTTCAATCCTGTTCATGACTTACTTTTTGTAAAGAGCCTGAGCCAGAGCATCGGCATCGCCAGGCAGTTCAGGATAGGCAGCTTTCAGTGCTTCTGTGAAAGCAGCAGCATCCTTGTTGGCTGCAAGCAGCTCCTTAACCTTTGTCAGATAGGCAATCTTGAACTCCACCTGAGCCTTCTCTGCCAGACCGCCATGACCACCGATGAAGTACTTGGCACCAGAAGCGAGGGCTTTCTGTGCCTCTGCCAGTTCTGCATCCACGGCAGCAGCATTGCCAGCCTGAAGCGGACTGATGTGTGCCTCAGCAGGAGTCCAGTGGGTATAATACACCTGCTTACCGATGATGATAGATGCTCCAGGGAAGTCGCTTGCTGCACCGTGCTGGAAATCAAAGTCCACACCGTTCCACTTCTGTGTCTGTCCGAAAGGAACCTCAGCAGCCTTCTGTGTAGGCAGCTCTACCATTGTGTCGCCAAACTGATCTGCGAAACTCTTCATCATACCACTATAGATAGGACCTTCAATGAAGGCAGACATACCCTCTGGCATTGTCAGAGGCAGTTTGTCGCTGCCACCCAGGTGATAGTCGGTGATATCTATTTCAATAGGCTTGCCCAGCTTCTCGATGTAGGCAGCAAACTCAGCTGCATTCACCTTGAAGAGGGGATACTCCATCACGATGAGTGAATCCTGCCCCTCGATGATGTAGCTGGCATCGCCCATCACGTCGTTGGTGTTATATACATGCAGCTTAAAGCCGTCCAGGTCGTAGGCGGTGAATGCGCCAGTAAGTGAGTCCTCTACTTCAGCAACCTCGTTCTGAGTTGTCTGCTGTGTCTTGTTTCCGCAGCTTACCATCAAGGCAGCTGCCATCATTGCGAATAATACCTTTTTCATTGTTCTTACTATTATTGTTTTTAATAACTGGTGCAAAGTTACTAACTTTTGGTAACCGTTGCAAGAAGGCACAGAAAAGTGGCTTACTTACCTTTTTGTTTGAATTGCCAAAAAAACGGACAATCACTTAATATATAAAAAATGTTAAAAGGGTAAAATGCAGTTTAGTTGCAAATTACCCTTTTGGAAAGATTGTGTATATGTCTGTTATAAGTTGTAGGTTGATGCCGTGGCATGTGTGAACAGCCATTGACCGTCACGTTTTACCAACTGGAACGTGAGTTTCAAGTTCCAGGTATGACGACCACCGCCATAGACAGCTGCTGTAACCCGGCTGTAACCTGTCAGTGTAGCATGATTGCCGTTGACTTTGATTTCCATCTGCTCATGTTCCGCAGCATAATAGTTTAGCGTACCATTGGCAATGGCCTTGATGTATTCCTGCTTAGACTGCTTTGTGCCAGTCATGTGTGTCAGTACGAATTCATCGGCATGGATACGGTTCAGTGTCACCGTGTCCTTAGCCACCATAGCCTCGTACATTTCCCGGTACAGGGCTTCTATTTCTTTGTCCGTCTTTGCCTGTGTAACTGTAACCATAACTGCTATCCCCAAAAACAGTATTGTAATAAGTCGGTTCATTAGTGTGTAGCCTTGAGATATTGCAGGTCACCATACCAGTAGGAGGCAGTACATCCACCGTCAATCAGCAAGTCGGCGCCACTGATGAAACGACCGCGAGAGGACATCAGGAACTCAGCCAGGTCACCCACCTCGTCGGGTGTTCCGGCACGACGTGCCGGCATGCCTTCAATCATCCTCAGGTAGCCGTCCTTGCGAGGACCATGCAGCTCATCGTTGGCCAATGGCGTGATGATGATGCCTGGTGAGATGCTGTTTATGGTAGCACCACGTCGTCCCCAACGGGTTGCCTCAAACATCACCCGGAGCAAATTGCAGCGCTTGGAATACTGATAGGCTTTCAACGTGTCATTGATTTCCTTCAGGAATGGTAAATCCAGCAGTTCATCCACGGGAGTAGTGGCTAGAGCATCGTTCTGTTCCTGTGGCAAGGCAGGCAGACGGTGACCACTCTGTGATGAGATAATCACACCAGAGCCGCCTTCGGCTATCACCTTGCCAAATTCCTCCAGCAGTACACTTGTGCCGTAGAGGTCTACCTGGAGAATCTCCTCTACAGGAGCCTGTGAGGGCGATACACCAGCGGCATTCACCACGTTCGTCACCTCGCCCTTGCTAGTGGCATACTCCACCAGCTTCAGGATGTCTTCCTTTGAGCCGAGGTTGCACTTGATGGTGGAACACTCAAAGCCCGCATCTTCCAGCGTCTTTGCAGCTTGCTGCGCATTCTCTAGGGAGTAGTCGGCCAGCACGATGTGCTTACCTGCCGACACCCGGCGGATGATGGCCTGTCCAATGCTGCCAGCACCCACTAATACCGATACTTTCTTCATAGTCTTATCCGTAAGATGGTCTTATCCGTAAGTTTGAATGAGATACTTTACAAACTGAGGGTCACCGAAATTTCTGGTGCCAGCGTCGTGCTGGTTCATCTTGGCTATCTGAGCCATTTCTTCATCGGTCAAGGTGAAGTCGAAGATGTCTATATTCTGCATCATACGCTCCTTGTGGCTTGACTTAGGAATAGCCACGATGCCACGTTGGTTAAACCAGCGGAGGGCTACCTGAGCAGCTGTCTTGTTGTACTTGGCACCGATAGCAGTCAGCAGTTCACTCTTTATGATACCAGTCGTGCCTTGTCCTCCCAGTGGATACCAAGCCATCATCTTGGTGCCAAATTCTTCGAGAATCGGCTCGATGCCTGTCTGCTGAGAAAGTACATTGCACTCCAACTGGTTTACCATCGGCTTTACCTCCACATAGTGGGCGAAGTCGAAGAAACGGCCTGCCTGGAAGTTGCTCACACCGATGGCACGCACCTTACCGGCACGATACGCTTTCTCCATGGCACGCCAAGTACCGAACACGTCACCGTAGGCCTGATGGATAAGCAGCAGGTCGATGTACTCCGTCTGCAATTTGCGCAGGCTCTCGTCGATACTCTTGGCTGCCTTTTCCTCACCAGCATTGGAAATCCACACCTTCGTCACCAGGAACAGATCCTCACGCTTGATGCCACTCTTGCGCCAGGCATTGCCCACACCTTCCTCGTTCTGGTAGGCCTGTGCCGTGTCTATCAGCCTGTAGCCCACACTCAGCGCATCGCTCACGCAACGTTCACACTCGTCAGGGCTAACCAAGAACACGCCGTAGCCCAATTTCGGCATCTGAACACCGTTATATAGTTTAATGTACTCCATACTGTTTTTTTAGAATCCAAGTCCCTTTATCCATTTCTCTACCTTAGCTTTTCCCGTGCGCACCTCATGTCCGTAGATGCTGAACCCCTTTGTAACATTAGCACCAGGAAAGGCTTCCTTCACATCCTCCACGCAGCTGGCCAGACCAGAGCCTTCGTGAGTGGTGAAAGGGATGACGGTCTTACCCTTCAGGTCGGCTGCATGCTTCTTGAAGAAGGTGAACATCACTTGGGGGTAGGTGCCCCACCATACAGGACCGCCGATGAACACCGTATCATATTGACTCAAATCGATGTCGCCCTCATACTCAGGAAGTTCGCCCTTTCTGGCTTCTTCCTGTGCCAGTTTGATAAGTGGGTTGTATGCCATACCGTCGTACTTGTGAGTGACGATTTCAAACTGATCTGCACCTGTCAACTCTGTGATATAGTCGGCCACAATCTTCGTGTTGCCCACCTCAATGTTACCTACTGAGTAGTTGTCTCCCGCATGTGAGAAGAACACTACCAATACCTTTCCGTCCTTTGCCATAGCTGTTTCTTTGTTTGTAGTTGTCTGTTCATTTACACCAGTCTCTTTCTTGCTGTTTTCACCGCATGCAGTGGAAACCAGCATACACAAGGCTGATGCAAGAATCAGTTTCAATGACTTTCCCATATTATCCCAGAGCCTGATTTGTTGACCACTCGAAATACTGCTCACGCTCACTGATCCACCAACGACCGTCAATCTTCACATACTTGTCATAGTAGCGTACGGCGTGAGTGGTCAGCATGTCCTTACCGTCCTGCTCAGTAACCAGTGTTGCCAATGCATAACATGTGCCTGTGGCGTGAGTCTCATCTACGAAATCTACGTTCTGTTGTCCGTTCATGTGGAAAGACACCTTAGCTGCACCAAAAGCCTTGTACTGACGAATCATGTCATGCACGTCGTTTGCTGTCATGCCCAACTTATCACCGAAATACACGTTCAGTTTGATGTCAGGACGGAAAATCTCAACGTAGCAGTCCTGATTGTTTTTGTCACTCTCAGTTGCATAGAAGTCTACTAATGCCTTCAACTCCATGCGGTCTTGCATTCTGAAATCCATTATCTTATTGTTTTTAAGTTTCACGATGCAAAGATATGGCGATTTTCCGGTGATTCAGTTTTACAAAATACATCATGATTTTCACTTTTTGCACAATTCTTTCTTTTACATATAAAATAAAGTGTAATTTTACAGCCATGAAGGTAGATTTCCTGTATTCCACCGACTTCTACGGGATGAATGCCCGTGAGTTGAGCCACACCTGCATGCACCTGCTTTGCTTGGCAGGAGAGGGGAGTTTTGTCTTCAATGAGCACTGCTACCATATAGCGAAAAACGACCTGGTAGTGATACCGATGCCCCACCGTATCAAGAATCTTGCGGCACATGCAGACTTGCAGGTGGAGTGGCTTGCTGCCGACTACAAGCATCTGCAGAACCTGCTGCCATCGAACAACTACAGCATCGGAGGCAGTATCTCGCTGAACCAAGATCCCGTCATCAAACTCACCGACGAACAGGTTAGGCATCTGCTGGATGACTTCCATCGTGTGCGTGACCGCATGGACGACCGTCACATGCAGTTCCATCAAGAGCTGATGGACAGCCTCTGCCTGACGATGATGTACGACATTTTCGAGGCCCATGCCCAGCGGGAAGCTACCGACTCGCATACCGACCGTACGGCCTACATCGTGAAGCAGCTGATGACACTTCTCTCCACAGGCATCAGCCGCACGGAGCGCAATGTGAGCTACTATGCCGAGCGACTGAATGTGTCGCCCAAATACCTTTCAGCTACTATCAAGCGCGTTACGGGGCACAATGTCACCTCGTACATAGACCGCTATACCATCCCCATCCTGAAAGGCTATCTGGACGATGAACGCCTGTCGCTCACTCAAATAGCAGAACAGATGAATTTCACCACGTTGAGTTATTTCAGCCGTTACTGCACCAAACATCTAGGCCAGTCGCCCAGCGACTACCGGTTGAGCCTTCAGCCAAAGTCAGAGTAAATTCGTAAAAAAATAAAATAAAATAAACCGCTGGTTTCCCATACCCATTCCACTCTTAAAACACTCATTTTTAGGTATTGCACGCTTTTTTATTTTGCCATACCTTTGAACCTTGGAAAAGATAAATAAAGGAGGAATAAGAGATGGGATTATTAAAGTCTTTTTTTAGTCAGTGCGCACGCCCGGAAGGATTCCTTGGACGGATGATGCTGCGGTTTATGAACTTCGGTCATGCCCCGTTGACCAACTGGGGACTTGGACTTATTGAGATACACGACAGATGGACAATGCTGGACATCGGTTGCGGTGGAGGTGCTACCCTAAAGAGGTTACTCAAACGTAGTGAGGGCGCAAAGGTCTATGGCATCGACATTTCAGAGGAGAGTGTGGAAAAGGCTAGGAGAGTGAATGCGAAAGTTCTGGACAAACAGGTTTTCGTCACTCAAGGTTCAGCTGAAAAGCTTCCGTACGAGGATGGGAAGTTCGACCTCGTAACGGCTGTTGAGACTGTGTATTTCTGGCCCAACCTGCCGGGCTGTCTGAAAGAGGTAAAGCGAGTGTTAAAGCCTGGAGGTCAGTTCGCCATCATGGTGGAAGTGATTGAGAACGATTCAATGTGGACAGATATTGTAAAAGGAATGACTGCATACTCACCAGAACAGCTGAAGAAGTTGCTGGACGATGCAGGGTTCATCCAGACGGAGATTCACCGTAAGAAACCGTCCTATGCAACCATCCTTGGAGTAAAAGCATCTTGAGATTAATTCCCCATGGGCAGGTCCTGTGGGGAAAATATACCCCCTAAAAGGTGGTTTTTTTGTTAAAATGCATTAGACCGTGAAATAATTCAATTTATGGCGTTTTTTGCGGTAAAAAGGGGTGTTTTGACACGTCAAGAGCAAATGCATAAATATACATTTTACCTAACTAAAAGATAATCAGCGCATAACGTGTTCGCAAGAAGTAGGATTTATATATTGGGGGTGTCTTAGGTGTCAAAGTCAAAGGTGTCAAAGTAGTAGGGGACACACCCCATATCTGAGGGGTGAGAGAAGCGTAAAATAATAGTTAAATATTAATTAATAATATAAATTTATATTATTAAAATTTTGTGCGACATTTTTTTGCAAATACCCCTTGTGAGAGTTTGACACCTTTGACCTTGACACCTTGACACCCTGAGGTGACTTTTCCTGAATGTGTCTTTTCCTGATATCGTTGACAACTTTTTCAGGATGGATGAGTTTATAGGGGGCAAAAAACGCCCTTTTTTTTATGTTAAAATGGAATTTCACGGTGTACTGTGAGAAATGCGTGTTTTATAGGTTTTTTTAGCGGTTGAGAATCTCCAAGGTCATCTTAAGTAAAACAATATAAACAACTAACTATCTGATTGTCTTGTAATTAAAGTGTTAAGTCTTCTTATAAACATGTCACTATAGGTCAAAGTGGTCAATGTCAAAGTGGTCAAAGTCTTTTTCAATATACCCGTTTTTCCAGGGGATAGCAAACACACAAAAAACATATAAATATTAATTAATAATATTATATATAATATTATTAAATTTTTGTGCGGTTATTTTGACATATCCCCATTTTGAGTTTGACCACTTTGACATTGACCACTATGACCAACGAGCAGACTAATTTTTCCTCCCCAGTTAGGAAAAAATTTTTCTCCAGTTAGAGCGAAAATTTTCCCTGATTAAATTCTTTAAAAAAAAGGATTCTGGAGTTCGCTGAATTTCAGTAAATTATCATTACAAATCAAATTATTTTCATTTTTGAGTCATTTTTCTGCGTTTTGTGAGGTGAGAGATTTGGTAATAGCCGAAAAATGTAGTAACTTCGTAGTAAGATTTCAAATCAGGGGCTAAATACAAAGCCGGCAGAGAGGGTCCCTGAGGGAATAAATCTTCTTTAAATTCACACTGATTATGACAATGGATGTAGTACTGCAGCCTTGCTGTATGGAGCTTTAAGAACCTTACGTAAAAACATAGCGAATCATGAAGAAGAAAATAATTTGGGGCGTGTTACTGGCAGTTATCTTGGCAGCCGTAGTGGGTACATACATGTATCGGCATCGGTTCGACAAGTACGAGCTGAGTAGGGAGGAGCAGTCCGTTGCCATCCAGGCTATCAGTAAAGACTCTCGTTTCCTGGTTGCCTACTTCTCCTGGCCTAGTCCGGATTACCCTGACCTGGATGCTACTTCAGGTGCCAGCAATGTGGTGAAGGACGGTCAGCTCTACGGAAATACGGAGTATATGGCCCGTATCTTGAGTCAGAAGCTTCAGGCTCCTCTGTTCAGGATAGAAACGAAGGACGACTATCCTACGGAACCTAGAGCCCTGCTCGATGCAACTAAGGTGGAGAACAACAGCCAGGCGAGACCGGAGCTGAAGGAGAAGGTGGAGAACTTCAGCGACTACGATGTCATCTGTGTGGGCTATCCGCTGTGGTGGTACGATATGCCTATGGCTATCTATTCTTTTCTGGAAAGCTATGATTTCAGTGGAAAACACATCGTGCTCTTTACCACGCATGGGGGCAACCGCTTCTGTCGTACCATTCCTGCCGTGCGTAAGATGTTTCCTCAGGCCAATGTCATCCAGGGTCCTAGTGTCTTCGACCGGGAGATGGAGAACGCAGAGGCTATAATAGAAAAATGGTTGAAAGATAATAATTTAGGAAAATGAAAAAACTGGTTCTTTTCGCACTTTGTCTATGCCTGGTTTCCGTTACGCAGGCACAACAGAAAAATCTAAAGGTAAGAGCTAAGCATGTGTTGGTCATCGGGTTCGATGGCTGGGGTGGCTACAGCGTGCCCAAGGCTCATGATATTCCAAACATCAGCAGGCTCATGCAGCAGGGATGCTATACCTTGAAGAAACGGTCCGTGCTACCTTCCTCATCGGCTGTGAACTGGGCAACCATGTTCAACGGCTCTTGCCCTGAGCTGCACGGGTATACCACTTGGAATTCCCGTACCCCGGAGATCCCTTCCGTGGAACTCAATGAGCACGGTGTTTTCCCTACCATCTTCTCCATCCTGCGTAAGGCACGTCCCGATGTAGTCACGGGATGTCTGGCAGAGTGGGACGGCATCAAGTATGTGGTGGATACGCTGGCTATAGACAACTATGACCTGGCTCCCGACTGGGAACATCATACCTCGCTGCTTTGCCAGATGGCCGAGCGCTTCATTGTGGAACGTAAGCCTACACTCCTGGCTGTGTGCTGGGATCAGCTGGACCATGTGGGCCATGCCGATGGGCATGACACGCCTAGCTACTACGAGAAACTGGCTGAGCTGGATGTCTATGTGGGAAGGCTGGAGCAGGCCCTGAAGACTGCCGGCATCTACGAGGATACGATTATCATCCTCACTGCCGACCATGGTGGCAAGGACAAGGGGCACGGTGGTAATTCGCTGCTAGAGATGGAACATCCGTTCATCATCTGCGGACCGGGCATCAAGTCCGGACAGGTCATCCCGGAACCGATGATGCAGTACGACACGGCAGCTACCATCGCTTATATCTTCGGACTTGAAACACCTCATTCCTGGGTAGGAAAGCCGGTACTCTCAGTCTTTCAGGAGTAAGGCTATGGGAAAATTTATACTGAACAGACCCGATGACCACAAGTCTTATTCACGGAGGGAAATCATCTGGATTACGGTAAAGTGGTTCTTTTTGCTGTGGTTCTGTGCCATAGCCTTAAGGGTGCTGTGCGTGGCAGTCTATATGGGAATGGGGGTGAACCCGATGGAGCAGACGAAATTCCTGGGTGACCCTACCACTCACATGGATCATGTGAACGGGTGGATGCTGCTGCACTTCATGCTGGTGGCTCCGCTGGCCGAGGAACTGATGTTCCGGCTAGGGCTTTCGTTCCGGCGCTATGGGGTGGCACTTTGGGCAGGACTGCTGCCGCTTATCTGTACCTACTATCTGTTCGGATGCAGGAACTGGCTGGTGCTGCTGGTGCTGATATTGCTGGTGGGTGTCATCTTCTGGCTGGTGTGCCGCTATACTACCAATGAGCAGTGGGCACATTGGAGAACCCAGTTCATCGTGCCTGCCATGTGGGTTTCGGCCATCGCCTTCGGTCTGATTCATTTCAATGCTTTCTCGGTGCTGAACGTGCAGGTGTTCCCCTTTGCACTGGCTACCGTGCTGGTGCCTATGGCTGGGGGATGCGCCATCACCTATGCCCGGGTGAATCTGGGGTTCTGGTACGGGGTGGCGCTGCACTGCATAATGAATATTCCCGCTGTGCTTATGCTGGCTTCGGCACTACCTCACTAAAAGCTGGTTGCTGCGGAGCTGGCGCATGTCCTGAGGAACGGAGCTGCGAATCACATCTTGTATCACACCTAGCATGGTGGTGCGTGCAAACTGCTTGTGGGTAGCCATGACAATCTCCCGGGTAGGCACGGGTATAGCAAATGGTCTTACCAGGCGATGCTGCTGCTCTTGCATCTGACGGAGGGCCAGCTCGGTGATGAAGGTTACGCCACTACCGGTCTCTACCATGCGCATCAAGGTCTCTATGTTCCCGGTGTTGTAGCTGCGCTTGCTGGCATTGGCGGTCTCCATGCGGCAGTACTGGGCCAGCTGTTTGCGGAAGGTAGAGCCCTCGTCCAGGAGCCAAAGCGTCTGGTCTTTCAGGTCGCTCTTCTTGATGGTGCTTTTCTGAGCCAGTGGCAGGCTAGGAGAGATGTAGGTGTAGAAGCGTTCATAATACAGAGTGGTGTACTTCAGGTTGTGCATGTCTGGTGGCATGGAGAGGATGCCGGCATCCAGTTCGCCGTGCTCCAGTGCGACAAGGATTTCGGGAGCGCCCATCTCACTGATGTGCACGTCTATCTGGGGATATTCTTTCAAGAGGCGGGGAAGGAAAAGGGGCATGAGGTAAGGGGCCACAGTGGATACCATGCCGATGCTGAACTTGCCTTGCATGGCTTTCTTCCCTTCGTCGATGGTGGCACGGAGCAGGTTGGCCTGCTGCAGGATGGTCTGGGCGTGGCGGATTACTTCTTCACCTAGGGCGGTAGGCTGAATGGGTTTCTTACTGCGGTCGAAAATGCGAATCCCCAGTTCAGTTTCCAGTTTCTGAATCATGGCGCTCAGGGTGGGCTGAGTCACTCCACAGTGGTCTGCGGCCTGGGCAAAATGTCCGAAGCGGCTCACAGCCAATACGTATTCCAATTGTTGCAGTGTCATAGGCTTATCCTCCTATTATCTGTCCTTACAAAATTAGCCTATTATTTTGGAACGTTTTTCTAAGGGCTTGTATTTTAGCAAAAAATAACTTTTTTTAAAAAAGTGGGAGGAGAAAAAATGGCTTGGAATGGGCGTTGGAGGTTTCTTGATAGATTTTATCTATCGGTGTATAAGTTTTATCGTTTGGAAATTAGGGCTTGTCTGGTTATATTTGCGAGTGGATGTCACATGTTATTCAGAATAAAGGAGATGCGCTCCTGATTTTACCGGGTCTGAATGACGGGTTTCAATGGCCAAGTGTGACAAGCAACAGGTATCATGTGTTTTTAGTTTAGGTATTATTTGAAGGTTGAGGAGATGTTCTTCAGAAACCAAGCTCACCTAGGATAGAAGGCTAATTGTAAAGTTTAATGATGGTTTTTTAAAAGAACGTTTGGATTAGGTGAGAGCATCCCAGACTTGTCGTCGTGCAAGTCTGGGATTTTTTATGGTTATTGTACCTGGCGTTCCTGGATGCTCTTGCCTGAGCCCCATGCGTCGCCAACCTTGCCGCCTACTACGCGGTAGCTGTTCTGTGCGGAGTCATAGATCACTGGCTGGAGCTTGCTCAGGTCGATGCGGCCTTCTGCGTCCAGAATGCTCTCGTCGGCACTCATGTTCACTACTTCGCCCACGATGTGTGCACCGCCGTTGTCATCGTCGTCTATGGTCACTGCCACGCACTCCAGGGTGAGCTTGTACTCTGGGATGATAGGAGCATCTACGTTAGGGCTAGGAATAGCGGTGAATCCGGCACGTGCTATCTTGTCGGGCACATCGTTGCCTGAAACAATGCCGAAGTAGTCGCTCTGAGCAATGTCGTCCTTGGTGGCAAAGCTGATGGTGAAGGCTTTCTTCAGGCGGATGTTGTCTGTTGTCTTGTGTGCAGAGAGGTTCAGGGCAATGTGCTTAGGTCCGCACTGTCCGCCCCATGCTGCCATCATCACGTCGGGGTTCTTGTTCTCGTCCCAGGTTGCTATCATGATAGCTGGAAGTGGGGTGATCACGGTCTGTGTAGCGAAGTTCTTGCGTCCTTCTACTGGCTTTACTTCTATCTTGGCTGGTGCCAGGGTTTCTGGAGCTGCCGGCTCCTCTGCGGGCTGCTGCTGGTTGCTGCAGGCTGCAAAAAGGCCTGTGAGCAGGAGCACGGATACATACTTGAACATTTTCATACTATTTGTTATTTAGTGTTTATATTATGGTTCGTTTAGTCATCGGGCATGGTCGGTGATGAGGCGGAGGCTGTCGGTCTGGGCTTTCTCTTTTAGCCACAGGCGGAGTTTCTCCAGTTCCTGAGGCTCCATCTTCTTTTTTTCCAGGAAGACTTGTGCGGTCACGTACTGATGTGTGGCCGTGCTGTCGGTACTGGTCTCCAGGGTAGGGATAAGGCTCAAGGTCTTCACCTGAGGGAAGAGGATGCGGAGCTCGCGGTGTAGGCTCAAGGTAAGCTGCTCGTACTTCTGGTAGCTCTCCAGTTTGTTGCTGAGCTCTTCATTCTCCAGCTGGATTTTCTCCAGGTGAAGCAGGTGCTCCTGTCCCATGAGGGTGGCGCTGTGGAGCTTGCTTTCCAGGATACGCATGCGCTCGTATTCGGTGCCTTGTATCACTTCCAGCTTATAGCCTTTGAGGGAGGGGTAGAGTGCCAGGTTCCGGGCAGCGCTGTCTATACGTTCCTGGTCTATCTCCGGGCCCATGAGGTGTACGGTGATGGAGTTGTCGTCCTCTACCTGGCTGGCCAGCACCAGGGTGCCTTCCCAGTTCAGATGGTCGCGCACGAAGTGGTTCACCTGGGAGTTCATATAGGTCTTTTGCAGGATGCGGTAGGTCATGATGCCTGCTGGAATCATGGTGAGGATGACTATGCCCCAGATGATGCGGTACACCATGCGTTCTTTCTTCTTGTCCAGGAACTCTATCTGCTTGAAGTGCAGGAGCTTTACCCCGATGAATGTGGCCAGGGCGATGAACACGCTGTTGATGAAATACAGGAAGAAGGCTCCGAAGAAGAACTTCCAGTTGGCGTGTGCCAGTCCGTAGCCTGCGGTGCAGAGGGGTGGCATGAGGGCCGTGGCGATGGCTACTCCGGGGATGACATTTCCCTTGTCCTTGATGCTCAGGGCCACGATGCCGGCTGCTCCACCCATGAAGGCGATGAGCACGTCGAAGAGTGTGGGTGAGATGCGGGCCAGCAGTTCAGATCCGGCTTCCTGGAAGGGGGAGACAAGGAAGAACAGGCAGGCGGTGAGGATGCTCAGCAGGGTAGCTACAGCCAGGTGGGTAAAGGCCCTCCGGAGCAGGTCCAGGTCGTTGGTACCGATGGCCAGTCCCATGGCGATGATGGGTCCCATGAGAGGGGAGATGAGCATGGCACCGATGATGACGGCCGTGGAGTTCACGTTGAGTCCCAGGGAGGCCATGAAGGTTGCGAAGATGAGAATCCAGAGCGATGCGCCCCGGAAGCTGGCGTTGGCCTTGATGCGCTGCACGGTCTCGTGTTGGCTGTCCAGGTCATGCCGCATGTAGAAATGATCCTTGATGCGTTCTATCAGTTTCATGGCTTCAGAATTTCATGGGTGAGGTGCCCACAACCTGCCGGAAATAGCGGCAGAAGAAGGAACTGGTAGGGAAGTTCAGGGCATCGGCCACCTGGTTCACGGTATATTGCTTGGTGCGGAGCATGGCCTTGGCTTCCAGGATGACATAGTCCCGGATAAGGTCGCCTGGCTTGCGTCCACTATATTCCTTGATGATTTTCCCCAGGTACTTGGGGGTGATGAAGAGCTGCTCGGCATAGTAGTTCACTTCGCGGTGCTGCTTGTAGTTCTTACGCACCAGTGCGATGTAGTCGTGGAAAATCTGTTCGGCACGGCTCTGCACGGGTTGCAGTTTGGTGTTGATGTTGTTCATCAGCAGACTGGTCATGGTGATGAGTATGCCCTTGATGGCCATGTCCAGGCACCGGTAGTCTTTCATGTGGATCCACTCGCAGAGCAGGTGGTAATGCCTGATAAAGAGGTCCATGTGGGTCTTAGGCATGTGAATAGTATGCTCTCCTTTGATGAGGCTCTGCCGGAAGTGGGCATGCTCATCGGTCTCCAGATAGTCCACAGGGTCTTCTTCGGAAATACAGAAGAGGAGCACCCGGCTGCCGGGTTTGAAGTTGTGCCGGCTGATGATGGCACCGGTGACCAGAATGTCGATGTCACCGGGGTGAAGGGTGTAATCTTCCAGGTTAGCTGAAATCTGTACTTCTCCCTCACAGCAGATGGTGACCAGAGTGAACTGGAGCTTGAGAGGGAAGATACTTTCGGAGAAGTTTATGCATTTTGACTTGCCGTCCAGGTTGTCATAGACCAGCAGGTGCTTCCTGTAGGCCACGCTCACCTCTTCGGTGGGCATCATGCGAAAGGATACTTCAGGGATGTATTGGTTCATATTATTGTCAATTTGGTTTCAAAGGTAGTGAAATGTGGTGTAAATTACGTTCTTTTTTTCGCAAAAATTTCTAAAAAAGGAAAAAAGGAACATTTCAGGGCTTTTTCGGAAGCTAGACTGAAAAAAAGGGAGTTGGTTTCTTGGTTTTGGGGAAAATTCTATATCTTTGCGTGAAAGACACATCCTTAGCTTGTTATGTTCCCACTTTGGCTGAATATCGTCATCTTGCTTGTGGCTATCCACCTTACTTTGGTGGTGCTCATGGAACACCGGCGTCCTACTACGGCGCTGGCGTGGATTCTGGTGCTGGTGCTGCTTCCGGTAGTGGGCATCGTGATGTATTACCTGTTCGGGGTATCTGTGCGCAACAAGCACTTGATAGACCGGAGCAAGTTCGTGGAGCTGAAGATGCACACGGCTCCGTATGAGAAGAAGGGGGTGAGCGGGTACTCCCAGCTTATCCCTATGATGCTGAACGTGAACCATTCTTATCCCACCTGGGGCAATGACTTGAAGGTATATACGCTGTTCCAGGATATGCTAGACGACTTGAAGGCGGACATGGAGCGAGCCCGGCATCATATTCACTTCGAGTTCTTCAAGATAGAGAGCGATGAAGTGGGCAGGGACATTTCCGAAGTGCTTATCCGAAAGGCCCAGGAGGGGGTGGAGGTGCGTGTGATGTACGATGCTGCAGCCTGCTGGCTGGTGCCTCCTCATTTCTACCGTAGGCTGAGTAATGGGGGTGTGAAGGTGGAGGCTTTCAGTCCTATCTTCCCGATTCTCTCTCCGTTTGCCAACTACCGGAATCACCGGAAGATTGTGGTAGTGGATGGCAAGGTGGGCTATACGGGGGGCATGAACATTGCGGAGCGGTACCTCAAGGGTATCAGTTCGGGAATATGGAGGGACACGCACATGCGTATCACGGGACCTGCCGTGACGGAACTGCAGACGGCTTTTCTGGGCGACTGGTTCCTGACGAGCAAGGAGTGGATAAGCAGTGAGGTGTACTACCCGGCACAGCGGTGCAACGGCAACAAGCTGATGCAGGTGGTCATCTCGAACCCTACCTCGCAGTGGAGGGTGATGGATCTCTCGCTCTCGGAGATGATTTCGGCTGCACAGGAGTATGTCTATCTGCAGACACCTTACTTTGTGCCTTCGGATGCCATCCGAAAATCGCTCTACGGAGCGGCGTGGGCCGGTGTGGATGTGCGGCTCATGATTCCTGCCAAGCCAGATGTGGGCATGCTGGTTTCCAATGCTTCAAAATGGTACCTGCAGCAGATGATGGAGGCCGGGGTACGGGTGTTCCTGTACGACAAGGGGTTCTTGCATGCCAAAACGGTAGTGAGCGACGACAGGGTGGTGAGCATCGGAAGTGTGAACATAGACAACAGGAGCGTGACACAATCGTTCGAGATCAATACGTTTACCTATGACCAGGAGTTTGCCCGTGAGCAACGGGAGGTGTTCCTGCACGATATGGAGTCCTGCCATGAGCTGGACCTGAACTCGTGGATGGAACGACCTTACTTCCAACGGTTCAAGGAGTCGGTGGCCCGGTTGTTCGCCCCGCTTTTATAATAAGGAAAAAAAGAAAGGCCCTCCAGTAACGGAGAGCCTTTTCTTATGTAGGTTAGGGATTATTCAAATTCCTGCCAACTCTTGATCTGAAGGTCTTCCTGACCCATGAGGCAGAAGGCCTCAATGAAGGCACTTGCCAGACGGGCATTGGTAATCAACGGAATGTTGTGGTCGATAGCTCCACGGCGAATCTTGTAGCCGTTGGTAAGCTCACGCTTAGAGTGGTTCTTCGGAATGTTCACGATGAGGTCGAACCGGTGATCGTGAATCATGTTCATGACATTCTCATTCGGTGAATCCACTTCATCAGGCCATGCCACTGCGGTAGCCTTCGCTCCGTTCTCGTTCAGGTAACGTGCAGTTCCTTCAGAAGCATAGACAGTGTAGCCTGCCTTCATCAGTGCTACGGCAGCATCGAGCAAGGCAGCCTTTTCCTTGGCACCACCGCTGGAAATCATAATGCCCTTGTCCTTGGAAGGAATCTTGTAGCCGGTAGCAATCATGGAGTCGAGCAGAGCCTCTTCAAGAGTGTCGCCTATACAACCTACCTCACCGGTAGAACTCATGTCCACACCCAGGATTGGGTCGGCATTCTGCAGACGGGCGAAGGAGAACTGAGAGCACTTCACACCGATGCGGTCGATGTCGAATTCAGACTTGTCCGGACGGGTATATGGTGCATCCAGCATGATGCGGGTAGCGGTCTCGATGAAGTTGCGTTTCAGTACCTTGGATACGAATGGGAAGGAGCGGCTGGCACGGAGGTTGCACTCGATGACCTTGATGTCGCGTCCCTTAGCCAGGTATTGGATGTTGAACGGACCGGATATGTTCAGTTCCTTGGCGATGGCACGGGAAATCTTCTTGATTTGGCGTACTTGTGCGAAGCTGATGTTCTGTGCCGGGAATACCATGGTAGCATCACCAGAGTGAACGCCGGCAAACTCTACATGCTCGGAGATGGCATATTCCACTACCTCACCGTTCTGTGCCACAGCATCGAACTCTACCTCGTTGGTCTCCTGCATGAACTGGGAGATAACCACTGGGAATTCCTTACTTACCTCGCTGGCAAGCTGGAGGAAGCGGTGCAGTTCATCATAGTCGTAGCACACGTTCATGGCAGCACCGGAGAGCACATAGCTAGGACGTACCAGTACCGGGAAGCCTACGCGGTCCACGAATGCCTTCACATCTTCCATGGAAGTGAGGGCGCTCCATTTAGGCTGGTCGATGCCCAGCTTATCCAGCATGGCACTGAACTTGCCACGGTTCTCGGCACGGTCGATGGATACAGGGCTGGTTCCCAAGATAGGCACACCCTGGCGGTAAAGCTTCATAGCCAAGTTGTTCGGTATCTGTCCGCCCACGCTGACAATGACACCGCGTGGGTTCTCCAGGTCGATGACGTCGAGCACGCGCTCGAAGGAAAGTTCATCGAAGTAGAGGTGGTCGCACATGTCGTAGTCGGTGGATACGGTCTCCGGGTTATAGTTGATCATGATGCTCTTGTAACCTAGCTTACGTGCCGTGTTGATGGCATTTACGGAGCACCAGTCGAACTCAACGGAAGAACCGATGCGGTAAGCGCCGGAACCCAGTACGATGACTGACTTCTCATTGGTGTAGTAATTGATATCATGACCTTCTACAGCGTATGTCATGTAGAGGTAGTTGGTCAGTTCTGGATGCTCGCTGGCTACGGTAGGGATACGTTTCACAGCTGGCAGGATACCCAGTTTCTTGCGGTGTGCGCGGACTGCCAGGTTCTCCTTCTCCATGTTTCCTGACTTTGGCTTGAGGACGAAGCGTGCAATCTGGAAATCGGAGAAGCCCCAGATCTTAGCCTGACGGAGCACGTCGGCAGGAATTTCCTCCAGTTCATTGTAGGTCTCCAGCTTGTGCTTGTAGTCCACGATGTTCTTCATGCGCTCCAGGAACCAAGGGTCAATCTTGGTGAGTTGGTAGATACGGTCCACGGTATAGCCTTCTTCCAGTGCCTGTGCAATGGCGAAGACACGCAGGTCGGTAGGATTCTCCAGTTCCTCGTCCAGATTGTCAAACTTGGTGTGGTCATTGCCCACGAATCCGTGCATGCCCTGACCAATCATACGGAGACCTTTCTGAATCAGTTCCTCGAAACTACGTCCGATGGACATGATTTCACCTACAGACTTCATGCTGGAACCAATCTTGCGGCTCACACCGGCAAACTTGGTCAGGTCCCAACGAGGGATCTTGCAGATGAGGTAATCCAGGGAAGGAGCCACGTATGCCGAGTTAGTAGTTCCCATCTCACCAATCTGGTCCAGGGTATAGCCCAAGGCAATCTTGGCAGCCACGAAGGCCAGTGGGTAACCCGTAGCCTTGGAAGCCAAGGCAGAAGAACGGGACAGACGGGCATTTATCTCGATGATTCGGTAGTCGTTTGTCTCAGCGTTGAAGGCGAACTGAATGTTGCACTCGCCCACGATGTTCAAGTGGCGCACGCAACGGATGGTGATATCCTGCAGGTATTTCACCTGGTCCTCGGTGAGGGAGCAGGTAGGAGCCACTACAATGGACTCACCTGTGTGGATGCCCAGAGGGTCGAAGTTCTCCATGGAAGCCACGGTGAAGCAGTGGTCGTTCGCATCGCGGATGCACTCGAACTCGATTTCCTTCCATCCCTTGAGGCACTCTTCCACCAGCACCTGAGGTGCAAAGGTGAAGGCACTCTCTGCTATTTCTATGAAAGTCTTCTCATCGGGGCAGACACCGGAACCCAGGCCACCCAATGCATAGGCAGAACGGATCATGATAGGGTAGCCGATGCGGCGTGCAGCTGCGATGGCATCTTCCATGGTCTCACAAGCCTGGGATACAGGAACCTTGAGGTCTATCTTGTTCAGCTCCTTGACGAAGAGGTCGCGGTCCTCAGTGTTCATGATGGCTTCCACGCTGGTACCCAGCACCTGTACGCCGTACTCCTTCAGAATACCTTTCTGGAACAGTTCGGTACCACAGTTCAGTGCAGTCTGTCCACCGAAAGCCAGCAGGATGCCGTCAGGGCGTTCCTTCTTAATAATTTCGGTAACAAAAAAGGTATTGACCGGCAAGAAATAAACTTTGTCCGCAATACCTTCACTAGTTTGAATTGTAGCAACGTTGGGGTTGACGAGCACCGACTTGATGCCTTCCTCTCGCAGGGCTTTGAGGGCTTGACTACCAGAATAGTCGAATTCTCCTGCTTGTCCAATCTTCAGGGCGCCTGATCCAAGAACAAGCACCTTCTTAAGCTGATTCTTCATTCGAAATATGTTGTTAATAAGTGATTTTTCAATATCGGCGCAAAGATAGTAAAAAAGTATGATGGGAACAAAAAAGTAAGTGATTGTTTCATTAAAAAAAATAAAATTATTGTCAAGTAGCTTTTTGTGGGTAAAAAAGGTACTTGACAATAAATCAGAACCGGTATCCGAAGGCACCGTACACGGTCCAGTCGGAGGTATGTCCGTGGTTGTTTTCCTTACGGAAGCGGAAATGGTTGAAATGACTGTAGAACCTTACATAGTAACGCTGCCACTGGTAGCTGGCCGACAAGCGCATGTCGGCATTAAGGTCGATGCGGTTGGTATAGCTATGTGATTCTGAGGGTACCAGAATGAAAGGTTTGTCCCCATCTTCGAGGATTTGCACCTCATAGGAGTAGGTCTTGAGGCGGTTTTTGAGTGTAACCATCGGTACCACCATGGCATTCACCAACCATCCAGGTGCCGGTACCCAGTTATAAGCATAACCCGCACCGATGCTGGCTTGTGTGAATTTGAGTCTTCCCACACCATTCATGATTGAAATCAGCGTGTAGTTCTCCTCGTCCTCATAGGCCACACGGGAAGTGTAGAACATGGTACCAGCTACAACGGAACCGGCAGAGCGAAGCTGTCTGGCCGACTGGTCATAGGCAGCTGCATAGGAGAAGTGCTTTCTATTGAACAAATAGTAGGCATCCAGGAACAGGGACCGGATGTTGAGCGGAGCTTCTGTCTCCCAAACCATCTCTTCGTAATATTCCCCATCGCCGAAGTCGCCTTTCACACGTATTTTAGGAGTGTTCGATTTATATTCCTTCATGCGCAAGTTCACACCGTAGTTGCCACCAGCAGCACCCAGGGAGAGGGCGTTGATGTCTCCTCCTCCCACGATGGCCCTGGACAGGCTCAGTCCATAGCCTCGGTAGCCTATCCATGCGCCCACACTCAGGGTTGGACCGCTGTGCGTCTTAGCTCCCCAGTAATCTATACCTTCAATCTTCTGGTCCTTAGACACCAGGTCCAGGAAGGAGTTGTTCATGTCTGCGCGCAGTTCCACGGCCCATGCCTTTTTGGGAATGCTGATGTACTGTGGGTCTTTGCCCCTTACGGCGGAGGAGTCTATCCAAGTCTTCAATCCCCTTACCATTTTATAAGGCCAGGAGTGCTTTTTGGTATCCTGACTCTGTGCCTGCGCTGCCCACGGGAGGAAGAACAGGCTTATCATAAATAGCCATTTTATCTTCATACTTCGGCAAAGATAGTTAATCTCTATCTTCAAACCAAGAAAAAATCCGCCAATCGTTTTTAAGACTAGCGGATTCTTGTTGATGATTAATCATTTATGCTTCTCCGTCACGAATCAGGTCCATGATACGGGACATCTGGTTAGGTATACGGATAGACTGTGGACATTTTGGAAGACATTCCTCACAGTCCATACATTCGCTGGCCCATTCACTCTTCTTCAGTGTCTCGCCATAGCCCTTCAGGAAGTCGGTAAGGCGGGTCTTGTATTCCGGAGTGCCCTTCTCAGGGAAGGTCTTGTTGTTGATGGCAGCATTGTAGAAGGCAAAGTTTCCAGGGATGTTCACACCGTATGGACAAGGCATACAGTATTTACAGTCAGTACATGGAATGACAGGCATGCCCGACATACCATCGGCTATCTTCTCCAGCAAGTCATTCTCACTGCTTGTACAAGGATCCAGTGGGGAGAATGTCTCCACGTTCTCAATCAGCGCTTCCATGGTGGTCATACCAGAAAGCGTGGTCAGTACGTTGTTGTGTGAAGCCACCCAACGTAAGGCCCAGTTTGCATCGGTTGCGTTTGGACGGACTGCCTTGAGCTGCTTGCTGTATTCCTCTGGAATCTTAGCCAGACGGCCACCCAACAGTGGTTCCATGACTACGCACTGGATACCAGCCTTCTCAAGCTTGTTATACAGATACTCAGCATCGGCATCTCGTTTCCAGCCTCCAGTGGTCAGAGAAGCATGACGCCAGTCGATGTAGTTCATCTCAATCTGAACGAAGGAGAACTTGTATTTGTCGTTGTTGTCCACCAGCCAGTCGAATACTTTCACATCTCCATGGTAGCTGAAGCCCAAGTTGCGGATGATGCCTTTGTCACGCTGCTCGCAGAGCCAGTCCAGCAAGCCATTGTCCAGGTAACGCTCTTTCAGGTTGTCCATACCAGAAGCACCTACATGGTGCATCAGGTAGTAGTCTATATAGTCCACCTGCAGTTTTTGCAGGGAAGTCTGGAATGATTTCTTTCCAAATTCAAGGGAACGGTCTCCGGTATCAGAAAGCTTGGTGGCGATGAAGAACGACTCACGAGGGTGACGTTTCAAGGCTATACCTGTAGCTATCTCCGACTGTCCGCCTCCGTAGATAGGAGCGGTGTCAAAATAATTAATGCCATGAGCCAGCGCATAGTCAACCTGCTTGTTCACCATTTCCTGGTCAATCTCCCCACGTCGGCCGGAGCCGGGTTTCTGAGGCAGACGCATCATGCCATATCCCAACAGGGAAACCTTGTCTTGAGTTACACGGTTGATACGGTAGGTCATGGAACCTGGGTTGCTCTGTACGTAAGAAGGATTCACCTTGGAGTCGCAGGAGTTTGCAAAAGCTGTGAGGGGACCCATGCCCAACAGTGCAGCAGCTGATGCAGAAGATGCGCCCAAACGTTTCAGGAATTCTCTTCTGGACAGTTTTTTCTTCTCGTTTTCCATATAATGTAGAATTTAAGATTGACGAATAATCAGTTTTATACTCTGTTGCAAATATAATAAAAAAGCATCCAAGTCAGCGTGAAGATGGATGCTTTTTTATAAGGAATTTCTTATTTCAGGGCAGCTACAACTGCTTGCTCCACCTTAATCATGTCTTCTGTAGGCTCAAAGCGTGCTATCACCTTCCCCTCGCGGTCTACCAGGAATTTGGTGAAGTTCCACTTGATATCGGACTTGCTGGCATAGTCAGGATCTCTTCTCTTCATCATGTCGACCATGAATTGAGCAGTCTGTCCTTCGCCAAAGCCCTTAAAACCTTGCTGGCTCTTCAGGAAGGTGAAGATAGGATCCTCGTTCTCTCCGTTCACATCGATTTTCTGGAATTGAGGGAACTGGGTATTGTAATTGCCTGTGCAGAATTCATGAATTTCCTCATAGGTACCTGGTGCCTGCTCTCCAAACTGGTTGCATGGGAAATCCAGGACTTCGAATCCCTGGTCACGGTATTTCTCATAGATGTTTTCCAGTTCAGTATATTGAGGGGTAAAACCACATTTGGTTGCAGTGTTCACAACCAAAAGCACTTTGCCCTTGAAATCATTCATGGAAATTTCTTCCTCATTAGCGTCTAGTGCAGTATAGCCATAGAAATTGTCTTGTGCGTTCACATTCAAAGCTGCGAGAGCAACCATGAAAAGCATAAAAATCTTCTTCATCTCTTTGTTGTTTTAATTATTTGTATTTCAGGTGGCAAGTATAATGAATTTATAGCAATCCATCCTATTTCGGGTGAAAATTATGAAAAATAAACAGTATATCAACAGGTTTTAGCGAATAGTATGAATATAGATTTTGGTGGTTTTATTTCCTATTCCATTTTAATTATCTATATTTGCAAGCGTAAACAAGTCTAAACCTAAAATGGATAAAACACTATTTGATCATTCGGCCTATTTGTTGGCGGTTCAAGATGAAGAGTCGCCCTACTGTGGGGCGGATTATGTATTTGACTGGGAAGACAAGCATGTCTATGTACCAGTCCTGAAAGATGAATTTTGGCATCAACCTCCTACAGGGGGGCAGCCGGTCTACATATTGGTAGATGAAAATGGGGATGCTGAATGGTACACCGATGAATTGTTCAGCCTGACCGACAAGGCACAGACAGAGCCTGCAGATTTTACGGAAGGGGAGACTCCAGAATCTAAGGCTCAGGAAGAAGAGGATGAAGATGACCCTTATGTGGTTTACCAGAGTTACCACAATGAGGTGAACAAGCAGCTTTTTTTCTCAGCGGGAGGTCGTGACGGTGAGTTCCCAGGAAAATTCACTCCGACTCATGTGGAGGAATTAGAGGATAATCAGATTTTTGTGTTTGGAAGCAACAAGGACGGTGAGCATGAAAGTGGTACTGCCAACAGAGCATTTGCCACCTTTGGTGCTGAATGGGGAGTAGGAGAAGGGCTGACAGGAAAATGCTATGCCATTCCTACCAAGGACGGTCTGCTGACCATGGCAGCTGCAGTAAAACGGTTCATAGACTTTGCCGCAGAGCATCCGGATCTGGAATTCCTGGTTACACCCCTAGGCTGCGGGACTGCAGGGCATAATCCTTTGATGATAGCTCCTATGTTTCAAGATGCCGTAGTTCTTCCCAATGTAAGGCTTCCGAGAATTTTTTGGGAGTATTTCTGGATTGTAAATGATGCCGGTCCCAAGGAATTCCAGAAGAGTGAAGACTGGGAGAAATGGGAAAAGTAACACTTTAGGTAGAAGAACCTACTAAACTTTAAATAAAATACTTATGAGTTACGGTATTCTTGTACAAATCATTCTAGCATTTTGCTGCTATTATGTAGCCAAGAGAAATGGACGCAATCCTTGGTTGGCTTTGATTCTAGGATTACTCTTCAGTTTGGTTACATTAATCGTCTATGTTATTATCGGAAAGAAGAAGTGAATTTTAAAAAGGTAAGGGGAAGTTCAGTAGGACTTCCCTTTTATATATAGTAACTATGTTCAAGATTAGCAAAAGAATCATACGTGCAGGAGAAATTCTGGAGATAAGCTGGGATTGTAATTCCTGTGATTCCCAGGAACTCCTTATTCAGACAGGTGCCAAGAAATCTGTTCTTCCGGTGGAAACCTCAGGGACCAAGAAAATCAAGTTGACTGCTCCCGGAGAGAAAACTGTCATCAGTCTCCGCACCGTGAAGAATGGAAAGGAGCATGTCAGTTCTAAACGGGTGTGGGTCAGAGCAGCTAAGCAACAGTATGATGAGTTTGAGTATGTAGATGATTCTATATGGAACCGAGTGAAGGAATTCTTCCGTAAGCTGAAGTTGAGATGGAACATGTTTTCACCAGAACGCCAGCGCTTGTATATCGTCCTGACGGTACTAGCAGTCCATTTGCTTCTTCAGCCTTATTACCCATCTTTCTCATTGCTGTTTATCTATGGCCTTATAGCCTATCTTATTTACAAGGTGTACAAAATGTAAAATTAAATATTATGAAATTAAAAACCGTTCTTTTCTTTGTTTTACTAATAGGTACAACTGTTCCTGCCATGGCTCAGTGGCAGCGTACTCCAACCCCTAACGACACACTTCAACCTATCCGCAGACTGGCAGATGGCAGTGTGGTGTTCAGTATTTATGCCCCCAAAGCCCGTACTGTGAGCCTTGCGGGTGATGGTGACCTGGTGCCTTTCATGGGTGACAATAAGCCCGTAGTCACTGAAAATCCAAATGGTGTGTGGAATATCACGGTTAAGGATGTGAAGGATGGGGTGTATCGGTATCATTTTGTTGTGGACGGTGTGAATGTCTATGACCCTAAGGGCGAACTCGCATCGGAAACATCGGCATTGGCACACATCGATAATGGAGATGCGTTTTTCTCCATGAAGGATGTTCCTCACGGAGCTATCAGCCAGCGCTACTATTATAGCAAGCCTCTGAAGACATACCGGAGAATGCATGTATGGACTCCAGCTGGTTATGAAACATCCAAGAAGAAACTTCCAGTGCTTTACTTGGTTCATGGTGGTGGTGACACGGATAATGCATGGCCGACTGTGGGCTGTGCCGGTCTTATTTTAGACAACTTGCTGGCTGAGGGAAAGATTGTACCTATGATAGTGGCCATGCCAAATGGAAACATCAGGGCACAGAAACGTGACATGAGCGACCTGATGCAGAACTTCACCGATGACATGATGCAGAGTATTATTCCATTTGTGGAAAGTAATTACCGTGTCTTGACCGATAAAGATCACCGTGCCATGGCTGGCCTTTCCATGGGTGGTATCCAGACCTTGGAATGTACGTTGGCCAACTATGAGAAATTCGGCTATGTCTTTGCATTGAGCAGTGGCTTTAATCCGAACCTGGACTATGAAGAGGTGGCAAAGCAGCTACATCTGAAAGAAAATGCGGATAAAATCAATAAGACTTTCCGGATTTTTGCCCATACTCAGGGTGGCCCTACCGACATTACTCATATCAGCGGTGAGAAGACCAATAAGATTTTCGACAAGTATGGCATCAAGTATGAGTACAGTGAGCCATATCAGACAGGCCATAGCTGGTCTACATGGAGAAACAACCTGAAGGATTTGGCTCCGAGATTATTCAAATAAGCTTTGAATGTATGAAAAAGATATTGTTCATTATCTTCATGGTGTGCTCATTACCTATGCATGCCAATACTGCCAAGGACGATTTGGCAGCCATTCAGGCGCTGGCAAAGCGTATCATTCCTGAGCAGGCTGGTCATTTCATCTTTAAAGTAACCAAAAGTCAGAAGGACCAGTTCCGGCTTGAATCCAAGGGGCAGAAAATTCAAATCAGTGGAAATAATGCAAATTCCATGGCAGTTGGATTGAACCACTATTTGAAGTACTATTGCAAGGTGGAAGTAGGATGGTTCAGTCATGACACCTTTACCATGCCTGCAAAGTTGCCGAAAGTAACTAGGCCTGTCACGGTGGATGCCCGCGTGAAGGACCGTTTCTTCCTGAATTATTGTACATTTGGCTATACCATGCCTTGGTGGCAGTGGGAAGAGTGGGAGCATTTCATAGATTGGATGGCACTGAATGGTGTGAATCTGCCTCTGGCGATTACAGGTCAGGAATCTATCTGGTATCAAGTATGGACGGAATTAGGCTTGTCTGATGAAGAAGTAAGGAATTATTTCACAGGTCCATCGCATCTGCCATGGCACAGAATGCTGAATATCGATTATTGGCAGGGACCTCTTCCGAAGTCATGGCTCGATGGCCAGCTGAAACTTCAGCAGAAGATAACTGCCCGTGAACGGGAATTGAACATGAAACCTGTGCTCCCTGCTTTTGCAGGACATGTTCCTTATGAACTGACTCGCATTTATCCTGATGCGAAAATCACGAAACTGGAGCCTTGGTCTGGCTATTCTGCAGACTATGCCTGCAGTTTCCTAGACCCTATGGACCCGCTTTTTGCCCAGGTTCAGCAGAAGTTCTTGGAGACAGAAAGAAAACTCTATGGTACGGATCATATTTATGGTATTGACCTATTTAATGAACTCATGCCACCTAGTTGGGAACCAGAATACTTAAGTCGTGTGAGCCGTCAGGTTTACGAAACGTTGGAAGCTGTAGATCCGCAGGCAATCTGGCTTCAGATGACATGGCTTTTCTATAATGAACGTCAGTACTGGACCAATGACAAGGTGAAGCCCTATATTACAAGCTATCCTGCAGAGCACTCTTTATTGTTGGATTATTATTGTGAGAGGATGGAAGTGTGGCAGCGAACCGAGAAATACTATGGTGTACCTTACATCTGGTGCTATCTGGGCAATTTCGGTGGTAATACCATGCTCATGGGCAATATCAGTGAAATTAATACGAGGATAGAAAATACGTTTGAAAACGGAGGAAAGAACTTCCAGGGCATCGGCTCTACACTGGAAGGTTTTGACTGTAACCCTTTCATGTATGAGTATGTTTTTGAGAAAGCTTGGAATTTCGACTTGCATAAAGACGTGACTGAATGGATGAACAGTCTTGCAGACCAACGTTTAGGACGGAGAGATGCAAAAGAACGTGCTGCATGGCAACTGATGAAAGACAGTGTATATACTGAAGTGGCTCGACCTGGACACAGTTCTCTGATAAGTATACGTCCAACCTTTGGGAAGTATAAGACTTATTATGCTAATCCACGTGTTCCTTATCAGAACAAGACTTTGTTGACCATTCTGGATAACATGCTTCAAGCGGACGGTAATACCCACAGCTACTCATTCGACATCACCAACGTAACCCGTCAGCTGCTGAGTAATTATTTCCTGGATGTGTTCAAGAAATATGAAAAGGCTTATACGGAAAGGGATAGAGAGACAATGGGCAGCTTGGAAAAGGAAATGCTGGAAATCATTGATGATGTAGACAGGATGATTTCTACCCAGAGTTATTTCCTGGTAGGTAAATGGATTAAAGATTCCCGTTCTTGGGGAGTCAATCAGGAGGAATCGGACTATTTTGAAAGCAATGCCCGTAATCTTATCACCACATGGAGCGACAAAGACATGTTGCTTAATGACTATGCCAGCAGGACTTGGGCTGGATTGACGAAAACCTTTTACGGAGTTCGTTGGAAAATGTTCTTTGATGCAGTCAATGCAGCGCTAGACAACGGTTCTGAATTTGGAGAGAAAGAGTTTGAAGCTTATAAGAATGTCATTACCACCTATGAAAAGGCATGGTGGGAACAGCGGTTAGGAAACTTCACAGATGTTCCAGTAGGTGACAGCAAAGCCATAGCAAACGAGTTGTTCAGGAAATATAAAGATAAGATATAGAAAGAAAGGGGCAAATTTTGCCCCTTTCTTTCTATTCTTTAGTAACGGGTTTTCCAGCAGCAGTCCAGCTCATGTAGCCCTTGTTCAGTTCCACCACTTTGTATCCTTCTTCTGCAAGAATCCTTGCAGCTTTCTTGCTACGGTTGCCACCTCTGCAATACAATGCGATGGTTTTGTCTTTCGGCAATTCCTGTAAGGCGATTTCTTTGAAACTGTCTTTGGTGACATCAATCAGGATTGCGCCAGCGATATGCCCTTCTGCAAATTCTTCACTACGTCTGACGTCCAGCCTCACAACAGATGTGTCTGCAATGATTTCCTCAAATTCATCTACACCTACAGATTCAAATGGATAATCTGTAGACTGTGCACACCCGAAGAGTGAGCATAAAAAAGTAAACAATGACATGAATATTATTTTTTTCATTTTCAAAAGTTAAATGTTACATGCTATCAAATAGTTTTTCATATTTCCCGCTTTCTCTATTTTCTTCCAATTCTTCCTACCTAGTGTGTTTTCCATGAAATCCCAAAACGTGCGAATCTTGTTCAGACGTTGGGGGTCTGTAGGAATGATTCGTTCATAGTGCTCCAGCATGCGTGAGTGGAGCAGTTTGATTTTTTGAAGAACTTCCACGTCTGTCAGCCTTTTCCCATTCTTATATTCCCAAGCCAAGGTAGGACGGGCTAGTAGTCCTCTTCCAATCATTACACCTTCCAAGTCGGAGAATTCAGTCTCTAAGGCTTGAATGTCTTCTACCGTAAGAATGTCACCATTATAAATGACTGGATGTATACAGTTTTCTTTGAATTCCCGGAATGCATCCTTATCGATGGCCCCTTTATATTGTTGCGCACCTACTCTAGGGTGAAGTGAGATATGGGTAAGTGGAGCTTTATTCAAAATGGGTAATACATTTTTCCAGTCGTCTGCATTTTCGTATCCAAGTCTCATTTTTACGGAGAATGTCAATTCTGGATGGTTTTGGACTACCTGCATCAGTTCTTCCACTTTCTCTGGATATGGCAAGATGCCACATCCTCTTCCGTGTTTGGACTGCAAAGGGAAGGGACATCCCATGTTGATGTCGATGTGTTTATAACTAAAGCTGGAGATGGCTTCCACCAAAGTGCTCAGTTCCTTCCCGTCTTTGGCAATAGCTTGTGGCAAGACAGGCACACCAACATTAAATTCGGGACGGATATCTCTCAAGTCCTTGGATCGCAGCTCCCCATGCTCCAAGCGTATAAAGGGAGTGCAGTACATGTCCACTCCACCAATAATCTGGTGATGGAGTCTCCTGTAGATATCTTCTGTATAGCCTTGAAGTGGGGCAAAGTAGATTTTCAGCATGCTTTGGAATTTATTGCAAAGATAAGGATTATTTTTTATCTTTGCGGAAAAATGGAAAAAGATGGAGATAGCCTTATATATACTTCTTGGTTTGCTGGTAGGTAGTGTGCTCGCTTTTCTTATTCTCAGGGGGCAAGTGATGAACTTGAAAAAGGAGAAAAAAGAGTTGGAGCAGAGTAAGAACGAAACTGAGCAAATAAAATACAAACTTCAGACAGATGTAGAGGTGCTGAAGAAGGAGAAGGAATATGCAGCACTTCAAGTAGAGAGAGTAGAGTCTGCCTATAAAGAAAGATTGGAGCAGACTTCGCAGTCTTATCGGGAACAATTGGAACAAATAGAGCGTTCTAATCGGGAACAGAGAGATCAGCTGGAGGAGACTTTCGAGAAACAGATAGAGCAACAGATTCAACTTTTGAAAGAACAGCTCAGTACCACTTCGGAGAAGATTTTGAAAGAACGTTCGGCTCAGTTGTCGGATACCAATCAGCAACAACTATCAGCTATTCTTAATCCGTTGAATGAACATATCAAGCAGATGAGGGAGGCTGTGGAGAAATCAGACAAGGAACATGCAGAAACCATGGTTCGTCTGGACGAGACCATAAAGACCAGTATTGAGCAGAGCAGGCAAGTGGGAGAAACGGCAGATAAATTGGCGTTGGCACTGACTGGAGAGAATAAGATTCAGGGCAACTTTGGTGAATTGCGGCTTCGACAACTTTTGGAAGGCATGGGACTTGAGCGAGGGCTTCAGTTTGAAGAGCAGCAGGCAATGAAGGATGAAAAAGGAAATGTAATTCAAGGTGAAGAAGGTAGCAAGGGATTAATCCCAGATGTGGTACTGCATTTCCCAGAAAACAGGGATTTAATCATTGATTCAAAGGTATCTCTCACTGCATTTGAGGAATATTATAATGCAGAGGCAAAAAAACAGAAAGATGATGCTTTGAAAAAACATGTTGCTTCTGTTAAGGCCCATGTCAATGAATTGTCCAAGAAAGATTACAGCAAATATATCCTTGAGGGGCATAGGCAAATGGATTTTGTCATAATGTTCATGTTCAGCGACAATGCCCTTCAACTGGCACTGAATACAGATCCTTCACTGTGGAGGTGGGCCTATGAAAAGCATGTGGTTATTACGGGCAGTCAGAATCTGTTTCCTTTGTTGCGTGTGTTGGAGATGTCATGGAATCAGGTAAGACAAGTGGAGAATCTTCATGAGATTATGAAGACTGCCAATCTAGTTATAGATAGAGTTCAGCTTTTTTCAGAACGGTTTGAGGCTGTGGAAGATGCCTTGAAAAAGACACAAGATGCAGTGGATGGAGTCAAATCTGTTTGCTCAGACAAGGGGCAAAGTATAATAGTGGCTGCTAGCAATTTACTTAAATATGGGGCTCAAGAAAACCCTAAAAGGAAGAGATCTCTTCCAAAATCAGATAATTAGCTTAATTTCTGACCTTTTTATTTTGATGTTTTTTGAAAATCTTCTATTTTTACAAAAATTTACAATAATCTATTACTATGGAAGATAAATATGAGCAGAAGATTCAAGAAGCTGCAGAAGAAGTCTTTAACTCAATATCTAAATCTGTAACTCCTGAGGACCTGGAACGGGTAAAGAGTGCTTTTGAGCTTGCCAAAGAAGCTCATTCTAGCCAGAAGCGTAAATCAGGAGAGCCTTATATTCTTCATCCCATAGCAGTTGCAACCATTGTTGCCCGTGAAATGAAGTTGGATGCCAATACTGTCATTGCGGCATTTCTTCATGATGTAGTGGAGGACACAGACTACACCCTGGAAGACATTCAGGAAAGATACGGTGATGATGTGGCCTTTCTTGTCGACACGGTTACCAAGGTAAAGCAAGAAAAGTATCAGGAAACGGAGCAGGTAGATAATTACAAGAAGTTGCTAGATTCCTTGGATTACGACATACGTGCCCTAATGATTAAAATTGCAGATCGTCTGCATAATATGCGCACGCTTTCAAGCATGAATACGAGGAAACAGATGAAGATTGCTGGAGAGACAGATTATTTCTATGCTCCTTTGGCCAATCGCCTAGGCCTTTTTGACATAAAGACCGAACTGGAGAACCTGAGCTTCAAGTTCCGGTGTCCATTTGAGTATCCTGACATTGCCAATGCCTTGGAGGAATACAAGGAAGAGAACAGCCCTCGTCTGAGCCGTTTTATAGGTGAGATAATGGAATTGCTCCGTGCTGAAGGTATATATGCCAATGCAGAGGTATATTACCGTGCTCCATATAGTATTTACCGGAAGATGAAGGTTGCAGACTGTGATTTCAAACATGTTCAGAATAAGTACTATATTCGTGTCACCTTTTCCAATCCGAAAGAAGATTTAACTGACAAGCAGACTTGCCTGCTTATCTATTCTATGTTGACGGACCGATATAAAGAGAAGCCTCAGTATTTTACGAACCAGATAGATTTTGCGCAGGAAAATACTTATCAGTGTATACGTGTGATGCTTTTGTCTGAGGCTGGAATTTGGGAAGATGTTCAAATCAGTTCTCGTCGTATGGTTGAAAGTTCACGATTAGGATGCCTTGCCTCCAGAACTGAAAATAACGTATCTGCCTGGATAACCCGCTTCAAGAAAGTATTAAAGGATATAGCATTCCAGAATGCAAATGAGAATTTTATCGAAAGTGTCAAAACTTCTCTGTACTATGATAACATTATAGTTTTTACACCTAGAGGACTCTCCATTTCCCTTCCAAATGGTGCCACAGCGATAGATTTTGCCTTTGAACAGGGAAACAAGATTGGCTTACATGCGAAGTATGCCCGAATCAATGGGAAGTTGAGTCCTATTAAGACCATTCTTCATCAGGGAGATTGTGTGGAGATAGGAGTGGATGTGAAAAACAACCCTAAACCAGATTGGATAGATCATTGCTGTACCTATAAGGCAAAGAATGCATTAATGAAACTAATACAGGAAGAGCAAAAGAAGGGAGTGAGGCGTTGTCCTATCTGTCAACCTCTTCCTGGAGGGGAAACCATTGGTTATAGAGATGAATATGGAATATTGAATATTCACCGTAGGAGTTGTCAGGAAGTTATCCGATTGGCTACAAAAAACGGAGATGCTATAGAGGATGTAGATTTCCCTATCAATCCTAATTTGAGTTATCCTGTTACTTTACACATCAAGGCAATAGACCGATATCATCTATTGATAGACTTGATTGATTATATCACAAACAAACTTCACCTTACAATCGATTCATTATCTACCTCCACTGCTGATGATATTGTAGATTTGGAAATCAGGTTTTTTGTCACTTGTGTCAAAGATTTGCTATCCACAGAAGAAATGCTTTATAGTATAGAAGGAGTGGATGAAATCCGTCAGATTTTTTAAGTGAGCAATAAGATGAAAAATCCCGCTGAGATATCTGTCTCGGCGGGATTTTCTTATTTATCATTTTTATTTTTTCAGATTCTTTTTGTATTCCTTGACTGCTTTCTTCAACATGCTTTGGAATTCTGGCTCTGAACAAAGACGGGCAAATGTGATACTTCCAATCACACGACCTGCATCGACGTCACTTTGATAGTGGAAACCAACGATTACACGGCTCTGTCCGAGTTCATATGCCACTTTCATAATTTCTTCAGTATGTGCAGGATCAAGGACGGTAAGGATCATGCCAACAAGCCAAGAAGCATGTGTGTGCCCTGATGGGTAGCTGGTAAAATCTGTAGGAGACTCATGGCTTGGGACTCCACTTGGTTCCTTGTACTGTTGATAGGGCCGAACTCGTTTGAAGTAAGCTTTGGAACTTGCACCAGCCTGCTGTTCTGTGCGATGTGCCCTAGCCAGCAAACGGTAAAGATTAGGATGCGTTTCAGGTGTGAGATTACCTTCCATGGCAGGGCTAAAGCGTTTCATGAAGTAACCGGCATAGATGCCAGCATCTTCTACAGCCTGTTTCCCGCGTTCAGTGTCACGGATGGATTTTCCCCACTGGTATTGTGCCCAGTCGTCGAAGAAACGTGGATCTGTTAGAGCAGGAGGGGCAGGCAATACATTTTCAATGTGTGGAGCTTCCTCAATGGTGAAGAAAGGGTCATAGTCTACTTTCGTCACATCTTGTTGTGCAAAGACTGCGATTGGCAGCCATGTTGCAAGTATCAGTATTTTCTTCATACGTCCAGTTATTTTGTTGTCAATGAAAGTGTTCCATCTTTTAATCCATCAGAAGTGCATGTCACTGAGATTTCACCACCCTCATGGGTGCTCTGAATGAGAACCTGTGCCAGGCCATTAAAGCTTGGGACAGTGTAATCTTGGCAGTTCAAGTCATTTGGATTTTGCTGCTCCTTATACGCTGGATCTCCATTCCCTACACCTAAAATACGTGCATTTCCGCTTACCTTGATACGAACATTTTGGCAAGCTGTAGGGATGGTATTTCCCTTTTTGTCTTGAAGTTTGATGGCAATGACTGCAACATCTTGATTATCTGCTTTCAGCTGAGTCTTGTTTGCCTCAAGTACAATCTGAGTAGGAGTGTAGTTTGTGGTGAGAATCACCTCTTTTACTTTTTTCCCGTTCTTATATCCAATAGCTTTAACTGTTCCAGGTTTATAAATGGCTTTCCAGCTGAGATGCCCATTCTTTGGCATGGTTTTCTTCCCTAATTTCTTACCATTGACGATGAGCTCAACTTCATCGCAGTTGCTGTAAGCCCAGACATCTACCTCTTCACCTTCGTGTCCTTTTAAGTTCCAGTGAGGAAGGATGTGAAGAATGGTTTCGTCAGTCCACCATGATTTAAGATAATATGCCTCGTCTTTCTCGAAGCCACAATAGTCCAGGATTCCGAATTCAGAATCAACTGCAGGATATTTCAATGGATTTGGTTCACCCTTGTAATCGAAGCCAGTCCAGTAGAACAGACCGCTCAGCCAGTCACGTTCTACATAGAATTTCCATCCCCTTTCTATCTTGTTCAGATAAGTAGTGTCTGTACGATTGATGGAGGCCATGTGACCAGCATTCTCATCAGTATAGTAGATGCCACGTGTTCCACAACCGGTAGTTTCCTCAGAGCCATAAGCCATGCGTTGTGGAAAACGTTGGTGCTCACCCTCTATATCGTTCTGAACAATATAATTATAGCCAGCTACATCCACAGGACGTGTAATGCGGTCTCCACTAGAAGTGGCAACTGTAGATGGGCGGGTTGGATCCATTAGATGAACAAAATCGGTCATGGTGTGGGCTATCCTTTCTCCATATTCAGTCCATTCAATACCCCATTCCTCATTACCAATACTCCACAAAATGACAGATGGGTGGTTACGGTCTCGTTCAATCATATTCTGCAGTTCATCCTTGTGGTATTGATTAATTCCGACAAGTCTGTTTTCGTCTATGACCAGAATACCTTCTCTGTCGCATATGTCCAACATGGCTGGTGACATAGGGTTATGTGATGAGCGATAGGCATTTACACCCATGCTTTTCAGTCTTTCTATTCTGTATTCCATGACAGCTACAGGAATGGCAGCTCCTACACCGGCTTCATCCTGATGCATGTTCACACCCTTTAGTTTAAACTGCTTTCCGTTCAGCAAAAGACCTTTGTCTACAGTAAATTTGGCTTCACGAATACCAGTCTTCGTGTCATAGGTATCTACAACCTTACCATTTTGTTTGATTTCAGTCCTTAGGGTATAGAGATATGGGTCTTCTGTGCTCCAAAGATGTACGTTATTTAGAATTCCGTCTTGCTTTGTGCAGACAGTTTCCATAGCTTTGATGGAAATATTGGAATCTGTCAGCGAAAGCACTTTGTTCCCCTCTGCGTCTAGCAAGGTTTGTGAAACAGTACATTCAGCAAGATTATGTGTGTTGTTTTCAACTTTAGTCTCAACAGTCAAATTGGCTTGTGTATAGTTGTTCTGCAGCGTACTGTAGACAAAAGTACCGAACTCTTTTACATGTACAGGGGCTGTGCGTACGAACCATACATCTCTGTAGATGCCAGCTCCTTCATAGAACCATCCTTCTTCTAAAGTAGCATCGGCACGGACTGTGACCAGATTGTTACCTTCGAAGTTCAGATAGTCAGTCAGGTCATAGATTTGTGTGGCATAACCACTTGGTTCATTCCCCATGAAAAATCCATTAATCCATACAATCGCATTACGGAAAATACCATCGAATCGTAGATAGTAATGAAATCCTTTGTCTTCAGGTGTCAGATTAAACTCTTTTCTGTACCATCCTACGCTTGTTTCTGGATACTTGAATCCTACGGTATGATAACCATGGCTATGGCTACCTTCGGCTGCGTAAGGGAGGAAAGTAGCCCAGTCATGAGGAAGCTTTATTTCTTGCCAGTCTTTATCATCGAATTTCAAGGCATAAGGTCCCTCATTATGGATAGATGCAGCTTTTGTCAGGTAATTGAAGTATTCAGTACCGCTTCCAAAATCCTTGGCAGGGCTTGAAGCATCTCCAAAATGGAATTTCCATCCTTCATTGAACAGTTTCACCTCACGTTGGTTTTGTGCTGAGGCTGTTAGAAAGATTACACAAAAGAGAAGTAGGGTAGTGATTTTTTTCATGAGTATTATTATTTTTATTTCCATGCAAAAATACAAAAAGAACCATTGACTTACAAAGTTTCACTGTCATTATTTAAACTATTACGTGAATGAGTTAAAATTGTATTATAAAGTAGAATTCGTCATCAAAAGTGATACAATTTTGACCTATTATTCAAATAATGATATTTTTAATAGGTGAAAATGATATTACTTTTTCATTTTTTCTCTATTTTTGTGATATAAACCTTTGTGCCTATGTCAACAGCCAAATCTGAAAACACGACTAGCGTGATTAAAGAGATTACTCCTCTTTCTGAGGGAGACTGCTTTTATATAGCTGATCGTCATAAAAAAGAGTTCACTTATCCTATTCACAAGCATGTGGAGTGTGAATTGGAGTTCCTCTCCAATGCAGCAGGTGCCAATAGAGTAGTAGGTGACAGTTCTGAATTCATTGGTAATCTTGATTTGATATTGATTACAGGTAAAGATCTGGAGCATGGCATTCTTCAGGGTGAGTGTAAATCTGAAGATATCCGTGAGATAACAATTCAGTTCAATTGGGATTTTACTGATGGAACTTTTTTTGCCCGTAATCAGTTTAACAGTATCAGGAAAATGATGATTCAGGCAGAAAAAGGAATTGTATTCCCACAAGAGACTATTCTCAAAGTTTACAATCAGTTAGATTCTCTGTCGTCAGATAATACAGGGTTTTACTCTGTCCTGAAATTGCTTACAATATTGCATGAGCTTTCCATTTCTCCTGATATCCGAACCTTGTCTAGTTCCTCTTTTGCACGTACGGGTACAAATACGGAAAGTCGTAGAGTGAACAAGGTGCAGAATTATATTAATGAGAACTATAAGAATGAAATTCATTTGAATGATATGGCTGATTTGGTGAATATGTCACCAGCATCTTTCAGTCGTTTCTTCAAGCTTCGTACAGGGCGTTCATTGACCGATTATATTACGGATATCCGTATAGGACATGCTACAAGAATGTTGGTAGATACGACGACTACTATTGCAGAAATCGGTTATAGTTGTGGCTTTAATAATCTGTCGAATTTCAACCGTATTTTCAAGAAGAAGAAAGGATGTTCCCCTAAAGAATTCCGTGAACAATATCGAAAAAAGAAATTGGTTATATAGTTGTTATGAAAAAAGTATTCTTATTCTTGCCACTTGCATTCCTGATGATTGCTTGTGGGCAGCAAGCTACAAACAGCAAGATGTCTGAAACGAATCCTTATGTCCGTGTGGAGAACGGACAGTTCATGCGAGGTGATTCTTCCTATTATTATGTGGGTACAAACTTCTGGTATGGAGCCATTTTGGCTTCGGAGGGTCAAGGAGGAGATCGTGAGCGGCTTTCCCGTGAATTGGATGAATTGCAGAAAGTAGGAATCAATAATCTTCGTATTTTGGTAGGTGCTCAGGGTAGTGATGATGAACCGGCACGCGTTCGTCCTGCACTTCAGCCTGAAGCGGGTGTATACAATGACACCATTCTTGCAGGTTTGGATTATTTGATGATGGAACTTGGAAAACGAAACATGTTGGCAGTTCTCTATCTTAACAACAGTTGGGAGTGGAGTGGAGGTTATTCCATTTACTTGCAATGGGCAGGAATGGGAAAGGCACCTGTCTTGTTCTCTGATGGATGGGATAAGTTCCAGCCTTATGTAAAAGAGTTTACTAGAAATGACTCTGCACAGGCTTTGTTTGCCAAGCATGTTGATTTTATTGTCAATCGCACAAATAGGTATACTGGTGTCAAATATACAGAAGACCCAGCTCTTATGTCATGGCAGATTGGCAATGAGCCACGCGCTTTTGACCAAGATACAAAGCAACCTTTTGCTGCATGGCTTGCCAAGGTTTCCAAGCAGATTAAGTCTTTGGACAAGAACCATATGGTTTCAATAGGTAGTGAAGGTATCTGGGGGTGTGAAAATGACAGTGCCCTTTGTGCTCAGATTCATGCAGATGAGAATGTGGATTATATCACCTGTCACTTGTGGCCTTATAACTGGAGTTGGGCCCATAAAGAAACCTTAAAGGAAGACGTGCAGGTATCTTGTGAGAATACAAAAGCATATATAGCTAAGCATACAGCTATGGGAAAGGCTATGAACAAGCCTGTAGTCCTAGAGGAATTTGGATACCCTCGTGACAATTTTGCCTTTGAACCAGGTAGTCCTACAGAGGCTCGTGATGCATTCTACAAATATGTTTTCAATCTGATTGTAGAAGACAGTCAGAACGGTGGGCCTTTCGCAGGATGCAATTTTTGGGCATGGGGTGGCTTGGCAGAACCAAGTAAGGAGCATGCTCCATATTGGCAGCCTTGGGATCAGTTTACAGGTGATCCTACACAAGAAGAGCAAGGTTTGAATTCTGTATTTGTAAAAGATCAGAGTACCTTGAAAATAATACAAGATGCAGTCCGGAAATTTGGACATTGATTAGTTGAATATTTCCGCTTGACGTTCCCGGTTTATCTTTTCTATCATCTTTGCATCATATGGCATGGAGGTAGCTGATAAATCGGGAATGTTATATGATTTCAAGTTAAGGAAATCTTTCTCCGGATCTTTCTGTGGCAGAACGAATGCCTTATGTGATTTTCCTTCTTTATCCAAGTAAGCAAAGTATACCCGTCCATATTGTCCATCTTCACGCTTACTGGCAAAGGCAAACCACCGACTGTTCCCTGACCATGAATGGTAAGTGTCGGAACGGTTTGAGTTCGTTTCTGTCAAGTTCTTCATTGTTCCTGTTTGCAGATTCAGCAAATACAGGTCTGCTTCCTTATGCCAGATAGGGAAGGTTCCATAATCGGAAAGGGTGAATAATATGTATTTACCGTCAGGTGATGCTTTGGGGAAATTTGCTGACCCTCCATTGACACGGGCATTATAAAGTGTGTCAACCTGTGTTCCCCATTCACCTTTCTCTTCATCAAAGTCGATGCTGCAAAGTGAATAATGCAGATTCTCTACTTTCGTTGGAAGAGGAGTGGATATTTCAGAACTGCAGAAATAGATTTTCTTTCCATCTGCGGAGAAAGTGGGGAAGGTCTCAAATTTAGTGGAATCGGTGGTCAGGGGAGACAGAATCATTCTATTATTCTCAAAATCGGCTATACAAAGGTCAGAGTTTGAGTCATAGACTTCCAGTCTCTTGGAGTCCATGCTGTGGAATGCTGGCATGATCACATTGGTAGAATATACTCCGAACTTGCCAGAGGGGTGAAAATCTCCATAAACAGTGGAACCATTCATCTGGTCATTCTTCAGGGTAACTTTCCGTAAATCCTTGCCTCTGTTCAAGATGGTTCCTCCACCTTTACCACGGAGATAAAAGAAGCTGAATTGTCCTTTGTCACCTCCGTGAATATGACAGTTCATACAGCGTTTCTCCATCATACTATTGTCAGCCAGAATTTTTGAATTAAAGTTTTCAATGCATCTTTCCTCTATTTGCAGTGCATTCCATACTTCGAATCCAGGTTCAATAAGACGGTAGGTGATGTAAGCATCAATCTCATCGGATACAATGTCCCATGTGAATGATTGGTATTTCATCCAAGTATCATTGATTCGTGCAAAAGTTTGAACCTTAGTTGACTTTCCTTTATTCCTCTTTGTCCATTCTTTCCAGTCTTTTATTGGAATCACGAGTTTCTTCCCCCTTTTCGTCAGTGTATAACTGTCATTCTCACAGGTTAAGACTAGGCTGACCGCATCTACATTTTCATCGGTAAACATGAAGTTCAGTGGTGCAATGTTGCACGGTACGGTTATATCTGTATAGTCAGGATAAATCTGAGGGAGCGTATCCTTTTGCTGGGCATCGTATACCGACGGGGTACATGCTGCCAGGAGCAGCAGAGTCAATAATGGAAGTATGTATTTAATTCTCTGTCTTTGCATAGTGATAATAATACCAATAAGTTCTGCTGAATTTATTCTTCACAGCACTGATTCTGCCTTGACTTTGAGAATACAAGTTCATGTATTCTTGGAAATCTTTCAATATGTTCTCATCCATCAGCATTTTGCAGCCCTGGAGTAGTTCAGGCTGTACCGATTGTACAATAAGCAATGCTTGAGCGTAGATAGGCTTGAAAATACCATTGGCAAATTCCAGGTAATCTGCAGCAAATAGATTGAGGTTCTTATTCAGCAAATCCATGCATAAAAGGTAATCTCTTGCCAATTGATTGTTAGGATTGCTCTTCAGCAGATTCACTAAAGACATCCGGTTTTGACCAGCCAGTCTAAGCGTGTCAGTCTTTGCCAGAAGGGACCGTTTCTGGTCAATAAATTGTTTAACCTCCTCAGTCTGTTGTCCTGGGGTGTGTTCTCTTGCCCAAGTTTTGTAACAACTAGTTTCCGATAGCATGTGAAGGTATTTCGCCGCAGCCTTTTCTTCGCCTTGTATCAGATTAACCTCTGCTAGACGTTTAAGGGCACGATAGCCGGAATGGTTAGGGGAGAATATCATGCCCAAGATAGCTGCATGCTCTGCCATGGTCATGTCACCCATCTGGAACCAGGCCTCATTGGCTGCAAAGATACTGAAGTGAGTTTCAGTTTGTGCAACAGGAAGTAAAAGGCTCTTTTCTCCTGCCTGATAGTAGTCTAAAAGTCCGTCAGCCAGTTTTCCTTGCATGGCTAAGGACAGATTATGATAGTAGGAATTCACATAATTGCTTAAATCTTCTTCAGACAGAATCTCCACTTTTTTCCAATGTCCGAAGTTCGTTTCCGTATCTAAGGCAAAAAAGTGTTCCAGACGAAGGTCGACACCTTCTTTCTCGCCCTTGAACGTAGAAAATGGGCAGAACAACCAGATACCGATTCCTAGCAGTACGATGCCACTGAATGTTGTCCAGATATTAAGTTTGCGGAAATGAAAGATGATATAAGTGATTAATGATATCCCCAGTACACTGATGGTTGAGCTCAGAGGGTACGTGGAAGAGCATAGCAGCCAAAATTCAGAAATACATACCAAGGACGCTATAATGAAAGCAATGATTTTCCTCCAGCGAAACCTTTGGAATACTCTGACTGTACATTTGTAGCAGAGAACACCTAACAGCAGAAGTATTATCGTCAAGATGGCAGGTCCGGTGCCTATGTAATAAAAATACTGGGTAAGAAAATCTCCGCTCAGCAGTGAAAGCCATCCAGCTTTAGGGAAATACTGGAAGAATGTTTGGTCATTCAGCAGGAAAAGTGATATTTGTTCCTTATAGAATAGATGGTAAGGATAGTAAAAGAGGAAAAAACAGAAGCAGGCCAAACTTATCAGTATGGCCAAAATCAATGGTATGTTGCTTACTAGTTTTTTCATCGTTTTTTAATCTCTATATCTATGCAAAAATACAATTTTTTAGTCAGATAGAAAAATATCATATTTTATTTCTCCCGAAGGAGAAAAATATTTCCCCTTCGGGAGAGATTATTTTTGCAGGTTATCTATAGTGAAAAAGAAGGGATGGCTTGAGCCATCCCTCCGCTTGTTATTTATTTATAATTTGGTGCATGTTCATATACATAATCCAGTGTGAAGTCTGGGTCATCGCAGAAGTATCCGTTGATCATAGCTTCTACAGCTGCCTTAGCGTTATCTGATGGATATTCACCTGTACTATGATTTATGTAAGCATGATGCTCTCTTCCACCACCTTCAGCTCCGTTGTCCCAAACCATAGCAGCAAAGCCGTAGGTTCTGGCTGCTTTTGCAAAGTAATGCAAGTAATAGCGACGGTACACTTCATCGGTTTCATTATCACGCTCTGAACATCCCATTTCGCCGAAGTAAACAGGTATACCTTTGTCTACAAAGGCATCTTTCATCTTCTTCATGCGGTTTGAAAGAGTAGATTCCTTGTCACCAGGAGCCAGACTAGAGTCCGCAACATGTCCCCACTGTGCAAACTGGTTTTCCAAAGTGTACAAGTATGGGTCATAGCAGTGGACACCTACAATCAGTCTATTCTCAACTACATCGGTAGGTAATTTCAGATTATCAATGGTCAGTTCTATATCTGTGTCATAACCAATGACTGCCAAGTAACGTGTAGCATTATTACCACCTGTAGCACGTACGGTGTTAACGAACAGTTGGTTCCATCCGTTTACGATGGCATACTGTTTGCCACCATCGGTACGGTTGTCTCCCCAGCCCCATCCACCATCGTGGATTTCGTTGAATGGCTCAAAGATCAGGAAGTTGCCTTTATCTTTGAACTTCTCTGCAATCTGCTTCCACATTGCTGAGAACTGTGCCTCAATCTTTTCATTTACACTAGCATCAAGAGCTGCGTTCTTAACATCCAGCCAATGTTCACTGTTGGCACCGTCATGATGCATATTGATGATAACTTTCAAGCCTGCTTCCTCTGCCCAGTCTACCAATTGTGCTACTCGGTTCAGCCATGCTTCCTCGATGGTATATGATGGTGCTGCACCGATATGTCCCAACCAAGTGATAGGAATACGTACAGATGCATAACCGGCCTCCTTTACTTTCTTGAAGGTTTCGGCAGTTGCCTCTTTGTTGCCCCAGCAAGTTTCTGAGGAAATCTCCTTTCCATCAGCGGTGTACCATGCATCCATGTGGTTACCCATGTTCCAGCCAAATCCCAGACTCTCTGCAAACTTGACAGCATCCTCAGCGCTTCCTGAAATGTCAGGAATGTCACCAGGTGTGTATTTCTTAGTGAAGTCGGCTACAATCATTGGATCTGGTGCATCTTGATTCAAGGTCAGAATACCACTTGCATTACCACAACGAATGGTGATGCTTGCAGTACGTGAAGACCCTACAGGCACTGATGCACGTGTACCTGCTGAAGCATTATCAGCTGTATTTGCATTAGCTGTGACTATCAGAGTGTAAGACTGGTGTTGATGATCTTTCTCGATTAGTCTTGTAGAATAATCGTACCATCCACTGTTGTCAGGAATGATGCTGAATTCTGCTCCGGAAACGGTAAAGGTTGTGCTTGCTGTGCCACCAGTACCTGGAAAATTCAGACTCTCATCTCCGATGGAAACAGAATCAGGCGCTACTGGTGCAGTGGCGTCATCATCGTCACACGATGTAGCTACGAACAGGCTTAAGCCCATCAGTAGTAATGAAAAAATCCCTTTTATTTTCATAATTTAAATATTTAATTTGAATATAAATTTACTAGTTTTTTCTTATATATTATTTGTATTTTTCTTATTCATAAAAGGAAATGCAAATAATTAGCTATTATTGTATGACAAATCTATTTTACAGTCGTTGGTATACGGTTCTCACTAGTGATTTCACGAGCTGCCGAATGTGAATCAAATTCCACTTTCCTTGAAGTAAAATCAGGTGTGTTATAGGAATCTATAAGAGCATCGTAATATGTTGCTGGATTTTTCTGTGGCAGTAAGAAAGGCTTGCTGATGTTTCCATGATCATCTATCTGAGCCAAATATAGGCGAGTGTATAAGCCATTGCCTCTTCTAGAGGTGAACACAAACCAATGAGAGTTGATGTTCCAATTGTGCCAACTGTCTGTTTGTGAACTGTTTGCCTCTTTCATAGGCTTTGCTTCACCTGTTTTCAGATTCAAGATCCAATTGTCTGCCTCATTGTGCCATATTGGGAAGCATCCATAGTCTGAAAGGGTGAACATGATATACTTTCCATCATATGAAGGGCGAGGATGAGTGGCACTTTTGCCTAAAATGCTGGCATTGAAGACTGTATCAATCTTTTCTCCGTATGTTCCGTTTTCTGCGTTAAAGTCAATTTTGCAGATGTTGTACCGAATCTCTTTATACTCGCTAGGAATAGGTTTGGCTTCTGAGGAACAGAAATACAGCGTTTTTCCATCGGGAGAGAATACAGGGTAGGTCTCATAATGATCCGGTGTCATTAGTAAAGTGTCTAAAAGCAGTTCGTGAGTGTTTGGGTCATAGACAAAGACATCAGAAGCCTGATCAAAGACTTCAATTCTTTCTCCACGGACTGCATGGAAACTTTGATGTGTCTGATTCGTACTATATGCACAGTATTTCCCTGATGGGTGCCAATATGGATACACCATGGAACCGTGTAGGGAATCATTTCTGGCTTTCAACCATTCACGGTTACCATTCTGTTGTACCATTGTTGCACCATGATCGCCACGGACATGGAATGTGAACTGGTCCGGATTTGTCCTATTTGAAGTATGGCAATTGAAGCAGGCACCTGCAACACTAGTGTTTTCAATGATGGGTGTTTCATCGAAATTACTCAAATCACGTTGGTAGAGTCCTAATTTCCCATAAACTTCATATCCTGGAGCAATCCTACGGTAGGTTAGTCCCCATTCCTCTAACGGATAGTTGCTGACAAACACGTTGAAATCCTGATATTGTTTCCACTTGCCATCTTTTTTCACATAGACAGTCATTGAAATATTACCACCTTGGTTTTTACGGGTCAGTTCATGCCAGTCGTCAATATCAAATTCTATGGTAGTGCCCCCGGCTGATAATTCTCCACCGTTTGATCCCTTTGCCAGTACATACATGGTTTCAAACTCCCCACCATTATAATCGAAATCTAGTGGAGCGATTTCAACCGGAATGGTTACCCCGATGTAATCTGGGTAAATGGGAGGTTGTTCATTGACAATCTCTGCATTCTCCGGTTTGGAGACCGTGCAGGAGCAAATGGCCAGGAGCACGAATATATTCAGTAAATAATTCTTCATAGCACTTTTAATAGATGTCTTTCATCTTTTCCTTTTCTTTCTTCTCCATTCCAGAATTGCTGATTAGCATATAATGCCACGCATTGTTTACATAGGGAACAAGATTCAAATCGGGACTATTTGGATTTTTCGTATATAAACTCATGAAATTCAGTGTAGTGTTTAAAGTTGATGAATCTACGCTGTAAGGGATGGATGATGGGTTTGAATGGGTTTTCATCCAATTGCCAATCAGAATTTCCTGAATGGCTTTTGGTATATGGTTGTAACTGATATATTGTCCCAGTGGATAATATTCCATGAATCTATCCAGATCTTTTTGCAAAAGTTCGTAGCTGATAAGGTATTCGTATGCCATTTTGTTTTCCATATTGCCTGTCAGCAGAAGTCCAAGCATTTGGTCCATTTCCTGGTCGCTGAACAGAAAATCCTGTTTCTTTTCCCGAAATGCTCTTAGTTTTCCATAGACAGGATCTGCATTGATGGCCTTTTCATCCTTGAGCATAACCAGTCGATTTTCTGCCCATGTATCATAATACATGGATTTCTGTAGCCTCTTCAGATGCTTTCTAGCTACTCCATAATTTCCATTGATTATTTCACAGTCAATGATTCTTTTAGTAAGTCTGCCGCTTTTTCTATAGTTAGGAATAGCTTCTTGTGCCTCGAAGGCATATCGCTCAGCATCGTTTATCATGCCTAAGCGATAGAATATCTCACTAGTTGGCACAGGAGAGACCATGTCTCTGGTAAAAGAAGGGAATAGGCCTTCTGCACCGTTTTGATAGAATTCAAACAGACGGTCTGCCAGTTCTTCTCGCTGACTCAGTGCCAGGTTGACAATGGAGACACTCATCGGAGTATCGGCAGGCTTCTGCTTCGCTTTTATTATTATTTTATTCCATTGTTCTCCACGGACCAAGTAATCGTATTCTATTAAGTCGTATTTCTGAGGGTTGAATGACGCTTTTACTCCATAGAATCCCAAAACTGCTATGATAGCAATTTCTGTGATTTCCAATATCCTCATTTTCATTTTTGGCAATACCGATGTCAAGATAGGAAACACTGCAAATAAAACCATGGTTGTGATTTGCAAGAATGGTATATATGCAGGGTATCTATAATAGTTTATGCCTCCGTACAGACGAAAGAGTGGATATTGGAGATAATATGAACTTACTAAAATAGTGAGAAGAGTATATAATACAAATTGTGAAGTAAGGGATAAATTTGAAAGTGATTTCTCTCTCTTCAGTTCATAGAAGGCTACGAAACCAATGAAAGTCAGTACATTCGCTCCAAATAGCCAGTAAACTAGAGGAACGCAGAGTAGTATGTATAGAGCTTTTGCAGCATATCCTTTTGTATGGTCGCAGACAATGATGTAGTGTAACATAAATTCAAGTGCTGCTAATAAAGATATAGCAAAACAAAGCAATACATTTTCATCCCCCATGTACATCCAAAGGATTAATGCAGGGACAAAACTAAGACGGAACCATTGGATATCAGCGCCGCATCTTCTGCTTACAACCCAAGTTAGGCGTTGCAGACAGAAGAAAACTACTCCTAGAATAGCAGCACCGAATACAGGAATGTAGTAGAATTGCGTAAGGAACTCTGCAATATAGTCGGCTAGTCCTCCTGGCAAGGAAATCCTTTCCAGGAAATAATCCTCTCCAAACAGAAATAGCTGATACTGTTCCTGATAGCTTAGCACACTCTTGTATGGATAAGCCCAGAACAGATAGACAGATACTCCTAAAAGTAAGGAAAGTGCCCACGTCCAATATTTACTGATTAACTTCTTCATCTGTCATTACTTGATAGTTACTTGAATTCGTTCACCATAGAATACATCTTGATAAGCTTTGTGTGCGTCAAATTCCACTTTAGTTTTAGTGAAATTAGGTACATTGTAGGCATCAAAGAGATTATGATAGAATTCTTTAGGATTCTTTTGAGGCAAAAGGAAGGGTTTGCTTACTTTTCCATTCTCGTCCACTTGTGCCAGATATAGCTTGGTAAAACTTCCATCTTCACGTTTGGAAGAAAATACAAACCAGTGGCTGTCAGAACTCCAGTTGTGGTAACTGTCAGATTGATCACTGTTTACTTCAGTCAGTGGTCTTGTCTCTTTCGTTTCCAGATTCATGAGCCATAAGTCCGCATCTTTTTGTGCAATAGGGAAATTGCTACGACTAGCAACGCAATACATCAGCCATTTTCCGTCATAGGAAGGTCGTGCGATAATGTAACTTCTATCATCTGCTGGCCCATTTAATAAAGTATCTACCTTTTCTCCAAAAGTACCAGTGGTTACGTCGAAAGGTATGGAAACTAAAGAGCACTTCACTTTCAGGTATTCTGCAGGCACATCACAAGCATTGGATGTACTGTAATATAAAGTTTTTCCGTCAGCAGAGAAGGCTGGAAATATCTCCAATGCTTCATCTGTACGAAGATTTGGATGCAAGATGAGTTGCTTTGTATCTGTGTCGAGCAAGATGATATCACTGAATTTATGGAAAACTTCCAGATTGCTTTGCCTCCCAGTAAAGAAACTCTGGTGAACGGAATTTGCGGCATAGGCTACGTAACGTCCTTCTGGATGCCATGATGCGTAGCTTCCTGCTGCCTTTGTCAGGTCAGTCTTAGTGTTAATCCATTCTGCATGTCCGTTTTTTTGTATAAGTGTGCCTCCGTTTTCTCCTCGAATCTGTGCCGTGAATTGTTTGGGGTCTGTTTGATTTGGAGTATGGCAGTTCATGCATCTGCCGGGCACGTTCTTTTCAGTTAGAATGGGAAATTCATCGAAATTGCTAAGGTCACGTTGATATATGCCAATGTCTCCTCCAACTTCATAACCAGGAGAAATGAGTCTGTAAGTGATTCCCCATGCATCTAGGTCATAATTGCTGACTGTAATTTCAAAATCTTTAAATTGAGTCCAACCTCCATCTTTTTTTAAACAGACAGTGAACAATAATTTACCTCCTTTATTCTGATTAACGAGTTCATGCCATTCATCTATGTCAAAGTCAGCCCATTTACCTTGAGTGTGGAGATCTCCACCTTTTGCCCCTTTAACAATAACATCTATTTTGTCGATGGACTTTTGGGCAGGGTTGAAATTGAGAGGTGCTATTCCCACAGGAATAGTCACTCCTATATAATCAGGGTAAATGTCAGGATATTCATTAACCTTATTCATCTTTTCTATCTTCTCTGTGCATGATACCAACAGAAAGGTGAGAAAAATAAAGTTAATGATAGGCTTGACTATGGTTTTACTCGTTCTCATTTTGTCTTAACTTTGCGTTAATGTATTTTGCGTAGGCAGATGTCAGGTCCTGTCCTTTAGATTGTATGGCGCGCATGGCATCTTGATAGCCAGCAGGCATTTCTTTGTATCCTCCATATTGCTGTGCCCAAGAGAGGTAGTGAACGAATTCATTTACATTTCCTTTCAATAGAAGCTCTCCAAGGAAGTATTCCAGTGCCATTTTGTTGTCTGTGTTGTTTACGAAGAGTTGCCCCAGCATCTTGTCTATTTCTGGATAGTGATACAGAAAGTCTTCTTTGAACTGGAATTTTCTAGCTGTGTTCCAAGAAGGGTTTACCATCACCATGTTGTCTTTTCCAATGTATTTATCTGCTGTATTTGCCCATTTCTTATAGAATAGAGATTTTTTGAGCAAATCAATGTATTTTTTTGCTACTTTGTGATTTCCCTTAATGAGATAGCATTCTGCCAGTCTCTTGCAGAATCGGCCACTTTTCTGCCCGTTTAGAATGGATTCTTGCAAGTCAAAGGTATAGCGTAAAGCAGAATTGATCATCCCTAAACGGTAAAATGCTTCTGATGTTGGAATATTGGAAAACAATTCTTGTACGGATGGCATAAGTAAGGCATCTTCACCACTCTGGTAGAAAGAGAATTGTTTTTCGGCTAACTGGCCAGTCTGTGACAATGCCAGATTAATGCAATTTGAAAAGAATGGAGATTGAACTTGGAACTTTTCAGCTCTTTGGATGATTTCATCCCATTTCTCAAACCTTACCAGATAATCCTGACGTATCAGTTCATATTTTTCTTTATCATATGGGTTTGAGTTGTAAACAAGAAAGCCTACAGAAAGAGCGATAAGAAAAGAAATGCACCCTTTTACAATAGAAGACTGGAATAGGGCTATACCTTTGGAAACATAAACAGTCAATGCAATAATAAATGGTGCCACATATGGAAACACAGGTAGAAGTAATGGTAGAGGTATGCGATAATAATAAATACCTAATGCAGCTTCAATCCATGGAGTCTGTGGCAATAATACCATATAAACGAGCCATTGAAGAATAATAGTGTAAATGGCCATAGATGCATATTTCCATCCATAGTTCCCCATTTTCAATATGATATAAAGCCATACCATAGGTCCGAAACACCAATATAGTATAGGTATAATCAGGATATCTGCAAAAACTATCAAGTTCCTGAAAAAATAGCTTGATTTAAGGATTGCAAGCAGAGAGACAAAGTAGGAGAGTAGCAGGTTCTCATCCCCCATGAGTCCTATCATGATTATTGGGAAGACGAGAGATAAAAAGAAAGCAGAGAGGCTGTCTGTTTTCCCGTAATCTTTTATGAGTAGAAACAGAAAGAATTGTGAGGATATAGCTATTAATGATAGGAAAAAAGCACCAAGGTATTCAATATAGTAAAATTGAGTCAGAAATTCACCGATAAATGCAGCTACACCACCCGGCATGGATAATCTTTCCATGAAATAATCTCCTGTAAAAAGAAACAATTGGTATTGCTCTTGATACGATAATGCATGAGGAAAGCCAACGGCCCAAAAAAGGAATATAGCAGCAAAAACCAGCAGAAAGCCAATTCCTAAGGTGTATTTCTGTATTTTACCAGTCATTATTTGTCAGATGGATACATTTTTTGAAGGAACTCATAAAAGATGCCCTCTTTCATGTGTTCTTTCATTTGCTGATTGAATGCTTTCAAATTTTCTTGAATGACTTTACCTTCAGTCAAGAGCAGATTGTCATTTTTAGTTTCTATGGCTTTTGCACGGAGTTCATTGTATTCTTTGTTGAATTTAGCTAGACCCTCCTTCCATACTTGGAGTGAGTCATTCTGAGGTGTTCCGGCACTGGTGCTGTTCTTTCCTATTAAGACATGGATGTCCCCCGGTTCAGAAATGACCAAAAGTTCTTGGGTTCCCATTCTAAAATGATAGTCTAGTTTAATAACTTTCATCTCAGCAGTATCAGGGGTAAACTCGAACTTGCCATTTTCAATGACTACTGAATCCACATGCTCTGCATCTTGAGGGCCAAACATAGGCACAAGGAAAATACGTTTGCCGTTCCAATTATCAGACTCCATAGTGCCGTAAATATGGCAAGTGGGTTCTGGCTTCTCTTTGGTTTGACAACTCATGAAGGAAAAGCCTAATACAATAGTGATTATAAATAGGTTTAGTAGCTTTTTCATTATAGAATGATTTTATTAGCAAAAATACTCAAAATAATTAAGATGGACAAGATTTATTATGAAATAAAGTCCGTCTGATTAAAGCAGACGGACTTTATATGTTATAGGTTCAAAATCGTAATCGGATATTACTTTCTTTTGAATGCCCACCAGGTGGCCTCTTTCCAACTACCTGTACCCTCTTGTGGATAAACAAGTTTCAAGTGGTCGGAATCTAACTGCATGATTTCGAAAGTTGTTGGCTTAACTGTAGTATCCCAGTGGTCTTCATTTGGAGTATTCTTTGCGTTGATCTGGAATGGGAAGAGGATTGATCCACCATCGGTATACAGGTTACCAAGTGCCCAGTTAGCTTGTGAACCATCAGCAGAAGCCTGAGTACGGTTCCCATAATACCAGCCACTTACTTCATACTTACCAGAGCGAATTTCATTGCCACTAGCATCGTAAGATTTAACAGTTCCTGACTTCCAGTCAAATGTCATGTAGGCATCAGCACTTTCTTCACCGGTTGCATTACCGGTGTCTGAATGACCAAGCTGATCTGCCAAGCCCTCAGCAGTGGCACCCCACCAAATACCATCACCGTTAACAATCCAAGAATCACCTGTTGCTGGTGCGTAACCCATGTTACCCCAGACAGCTTTGTCAGCACGGAATTCAGTATCCCAGGTCCAAGATTTTGATCCATATCCAGTTAGCATTGCTTGAGGGTCAGAAGAGCTCTTGAATGCCCACCAAGTAGCCTCTTTCCAACTGCCAGTACCCTCTTGCGGATAAACTAATTTGAGATGGTTTGCATCCAGTTGCATAACTTCAAAACGGGTAGGCATAACTGTAGTGTCCCAGTGGTCTTCATTTGGTTGATTCTTTGCGTTAATCTGGAATGGGAAGAGGATGGCCCCCTCGGTAGTTACCAATGTTCCATAAGACCAGTTTGCTTGAGAACCATCAGCAGAAGCATGATTACGCTCACCTGTCCAGCCTTCTATTCCAGAAATCTTACCCTTACGAATCTGGTTGCCACCTGCATCGAAACAGAGAACATTACCATCGTCATAGATTAACATGGTAGCATTGGTGCTTTCTTCACCTGTAGCTTGACCTGTCTCAGAATGACCAAGCTGCTCTGCCAAGCCTTCTGCAGTGGTTCCCCACCAAATACCATCACCGTTGACAATCCAAGAATCACCAGAAGCTGCAGCGTAACCCATGTTACCCCATACAGCTTTATCTCCACGGAATTCAGTGTCCCAAGTCCAAACTTTATAGCCAAAAGCATCGCTGGCAAGCAGCCTCATTTCTGGAGACAACTCTTGAGGTACAAATACTTCAGCTGTTTTTTGAGCAACAATTGTAGAACCATCGAAATTCTGTGTCTCAACATAGAATGTCTGAGTGGTTGGATTACCACGTTTTGGAATAATAGAGAATCTACCATTTGCCAAACCTGCTACCAGGACATTCTTATTACCTTCATCATCTAGTTGATAAATAGATACCACACGTGATGGGGAAGTAGTAAAGTAGAAATAGTTACCATTTGCTGCTTCAGTGGTATATCCTTCGTCTCCGTATTGGACAATTTTAAAACCATCGGACAACTGAGCTGATGTCAAATCATCACTTGGCATAGTGATACTATCCTTGGATGGATCACATGCTGTCAGCAGGCCTAAGGCTGCGATTGTGAATATTATAGACTTTTTCATTTCAATTTCAATTAAAGATTTAACATCATGATTACCAACCTGTATATTCAGCTTCTGAACCAGTCCATCCTTCGTTCTGAACTACAGTACCAAGAGCAATCTGAGTTTCAGGCATCTTCTGGAAACCAGCTGTTGCATTATAGCGGGCTGCATAGCCACCATTATGTGCGGTATTCTTACCAGGAGCTCCACAATAGTATACATCCTGATTTTCCTGTTTTGCCAAAGCTGTTGCTGCAATATGCCAGCGACGGATGTCGTTCCAACGGATACCTTCACAAGCAAGCTCCCAACGGCGTTCATCCTGAAGTGCTTTCAGAGAATAGCTTGAAATAGGTTCCAAGCCTGCACGTTTTCTAACCTTGTTGATGCCACTAACATCTTCCTTCAATTCGGATTGCATCAGAAGTGCATCAGCAAAACGAATCAAAACTTGATCATGGATGTTACCGAGCTGGAAGTTTTCTTCTCCTGAAGTTTCCCAGTTTCCTGGATACATCAGGTTCTCAAATGTACAAGAATAACCACCTTCTACAGCATCATTCTTACAAGTGATAGGTGACCACTTCTTAGAATAGTAATCAGTTTCCTGAACGAAGTCTGCCCAACCACCTCTTGTATATGCAGGCATTTCTTCAGTATCATTTACGTTGGCAATACTTGCTTTCAGACGCATGTCATTTGGCTCAGCAGCCTGCCAGTCCTTAACCAAGTTAGGTGCAACTGGGCCAGCACCCCAACCCTGACCGAATGGGAAGGTGTTAGAATATGCCTGACCTCCACGTACTCCGAAGTGAAGAGCCATACCATTTGCATAACCAATAGTGGTTTGCCAGCTTGCCTGCTTGTTGAATTTCACAGCAAACATAGATTCTGGATTGATACCATTGTCATCCTCTACCCAGTTCAGACCCTGGTTTGCAGTGTAAGGATAATCACCTTTAGTTAGTTTGTTAGAATAAGCCCAAAGGTTACGGAAGTCATCTACCAAAGTGTAACCTGAATTGTTAACACAATCATCAATTGCACTAATTACTTGCTCTTTTGTCAAGGTAGAGCCATCAGCTAAAGTTACGCTGGTCAAAGGATTATAAGTAGAGCTTACCATATTGGCAACAGTTTCACCATTGCAATAAAGACCTGTGTAGAACAACCATGCACGAGTTAACATTGCCTCAGCAGTGTATTTATCTACGTGTCCATCGGTTCTTCTTTCATTAGGCATGGTAGTAGCTGCTTCGTACAAATCTTGCAGAATTTGTCCCCACAGAGCTTTTACATCACCTTGGCTTTGGCTCTCCTGTTTTGGATCTGTAACCAGAGGTACATTTCCATACATGGAAGCCAATTCATAATAATAGAATGCACGCAAGAACTTAGCCTCACCAAGAGCCTGATTCTTAACAGATTCACTCATACCTGTAGCCTCTGTCAAAACACCGATAAGAGTATTTGCACGAGCTACACCTGCATAACGGTCAGCATAGAACTGATTGGTCATGTCGGCATTATAGTTACAGAGTAGGTCCTCTGCCTGCATCAGTTTATCATTGGTTCCACCACCACCAAGCTGATCATCACTAGCTAAGCATGCGTTGTACAGGAATGAGCATTGAGGGTTAGCATGGATGGTATTCAAATTCTGATAGACGCCAGCAAGAACAGCTTCAGCATCCTCATCAGTTTTTGGGAACTCACTTGTTGACATTTCACCGATATTCTCTACGTTGTTGATATCGCAAGACGCAAAGCATAACGCTGAAATAACGCAACATGTAAATATTTTGAATTTCATATTCTTACTATTTTATAAATTCATATTTATTTTTTCTTGCCAGCGAACTTGATGTTGACACCAACCATGTATGTACGTGGCTGAGGATAGTTACCAACGTCAACACCTGTTACCCAAGGTTCATTACCATTAAGTGCAGCACCATTTTCTGGATCCATACCCTTATATTTGGTAATAGTAAACAAGTTCTGTGCTGCAAAATAAAGACGAAGTTGCTCGAATGGGCTGTTCTTCTTCAGTAATTTTGCAAAATCATAACCAATGGTTAAGTTCTGAAGACGGAAGTAACCAGCATTTTCTACATAGATGTCAGAGATTGACTGCCAGTTCACACCACGGTTCATTGCTGCCAGCATTGGATACTTGTTAGAAGTACCTTCGCCATTCCAGTAACTGTAAACTTCTGTGGTATAGTTCTCGTATTCGCCATCGGTGAACTTACGGAATGAACGTGCAACTTGCTGACCAAGTGCTGCATAACCTGTAACGTTGATATCGAATCCCTTGTAAGATGCACCTAAAGTAAGACCCATAGTTACATCAGGGTTAGGATTACCAAGGTCTGTCTTGTCATCGTCATTTACAACACCATCACCATTTACGTCTACGAATTTCAGGTCACCAACCTTTAAGTCTGTACCTTGGTGAGAGTTTGCAGCATTACCACCACACTGGCTAGCAATGTAATCTGCCAGGTCTGCAGGATTCTGGATTACACCAGCGGTCTTATAGCCCCAGAAGTAACCGATAGGATGTCCTTCTTCGAAACGAGCCATGTAACCAGTACCCTGTGCAAGAAGATCGCTACCACCAGAGTTGTACTTCTGTGAACTGTTAACCTTAGTTACTTCATTCTTATTGTATGCGATGTTCCAACCTACATTGTATTGGAAATCCTGTCCTGCATTGTCATGCCAATTCAGAGCAAGCTCAATACCACGGTTACGTACGGTACCTGCATTCTTCAACTGAGATCTAAAACCAGTTGTAGGAGAAACTGGAACGTAGAGCAGCAAGTCCTTAGTGGTCTTCTGGTACCAGTCGAAGGTAACAGCTAAACGACCAGTGAAGAAACGTAAGTCAGCACCTAAGTCAAGCTGTTCTGAAGTTTCCCAAGTCAGGTCTTCATTAGCCAGGCGTGAAAGAGATGCACCACGGACTGGAGAATCCTTTGTGTTGCCGAAAGAGTAGTTACTGTAAGCATCATAAGCAAATGCAGCCTCATACTGGAATGCACCAATGTTCTTGTTACCATTCTGGCCCCAACCAGCACGAAGCTTAAAGAAGTCGAACCAGTCTTCTACACCAGACATGAACTTTTCATTAGATACAACCCAACCTGCAGAGAATGAAGGGAAGTAACCCCAACGATGTCCAGGTGCAAATACTGAAGAACCATCAGCACGGAAGATTGCAGAGAACATATACTTCTCATTGTAGTTGTAGTTCAAACGACCGAAGTAAGAGAGGCCCTTTGAATCTGTATAAGGATAACCGCTTACTGTAGCGCTAGTATTATTCTTCATCAAGCTCATGTAAGCATGCTTCAGATCACCAAAGATTGCGTCAGATGCAGTTGCTGTCAAAGAATAGCCATTGTCTGGACGGCTTTCGCCATATTCCATACCAGCCAACACATCAAAATTATGCTTCTCTACGTCGAATTTATAATTTAAGGTATGAGTGGTACCCCAACCCCAACCTTGACTTAAGCTATTTGTAGCCTGGTCGGTTGTACGGTAGTCACCCTGGTCATTCAACTTATATGCAGGTAAATATGCACGCCAGCTGCTTGAATTATGGTTATAGTTTACTTGACCACGATAAATCAGTCCCTTGATAGGCTGAATTTCAATGTAACCGGTCAGATTCAAACCATTGCTTAAACTCTTGTTGTTTGCACTCTGGCTATAGGTCAAAGAAGCGATAGGGTTAGAAGCATAAGAGGTGTAGTTGAAGAAACCGGAATTCTTCAATTCGTTATAACCAAAGAAACTGCCATCTGCATTATAAATAGGTATAAGTGGGTTTGCACGAAGCATGTTGGAAATGGAGTTACTGTACTGGTTACCAATCTGGATACCCTGACTCTGTCTGTGAGTATAATACAAGTTTTCTCCTACCTTTACAACATCAAGACCCTTGCTGTTCTTATAAACAACGTGCTCAGAATTCAATCTGAGGGTGAAACGGCGGAAATCAGACTTTGCGTAATCACCACCAAAGATACCATCTTGATACTGATAACCCACACCAACAGAGAATTTACTTAATTCACTACCACCAGAAACATTTAATGCATGGCTTGTAGTAACAGCATTCTTGTTGCGAAGAGCTTCCAGCCAGTTAGTACCAGGGTTACTGCCATTCTGATAAGAAGTAAGCAAGTTCTCATAGCCCTGGAAATAGCTTGCCCAATCACGAGCAGACTCACCAGAGTTGAATCTAACCAGATCCATAACATTCATGTACTCTTTTGCTGTAAGTAACTGAGGCAAGCGATATACATTTGCCCAACCAATGTTTCCATCGTAAGTTACCTGTACGTTACCTTCCTTACCTTGTTTGGTAGTAATCAAGATAACACCGTTTGCAGCAGCAGAACCGTAGATGGCACAAGATGCAGCATCCTTCAATACGTCGATGCTCTCAATGTCGGCAGGGTTGATGTTGTTGATATCACCACCAGACACACCATCAATAACATAAAGAGGTGTGGTGTTACCGTTAGTACCTGCACCACGAATCATGACTTTAAAACCGTCACCTGGCTGACCAGAAGCTGCCTGGATGTTAACACCAGGAGTCTGACTCTGCAATGCGCCCAATGCTTGGGTAGTGTTTAGTTTTGCTACATCGTCACCTTTGACCTGAACAGTCGCACCAGTGACAAGTTTCTTTTTCTGGGTACCATAACCTACAACTACCAGTTCCTCCAATGCCTGTGAGTCTTCCTGAAGGACAACTCGCATTCCATTAGCAGCAGGAACCTGAACTGTTGTGTAACCAATGTAGGAAATCTCCAATGTCTGGCCAGGTCTGGCATCGATAGTGAAGTTTCCATCAAAATCGGTAATAGTACCCACTGTAGTGCCTTTGATAATGACATTTGCACCAATGATAGATTCACCAGTGTTGTCCACTACAGTACCTGTAATCTTTCCGGTCTGTTGTACAGCATCAACATTGTCACCAGTGTTGGCTGCAAAAACAGAAGGGACACCACTAGCCAGAAATGCCATACATATACCGGCCAGTAATGCTTTTGTTCTCAGATTTTGATTCATACGTTTACTGTATTAGTTTAGATTTAAAAAATATGTGCTTTTAATATTTTCACGACACAATACTAATATACATCGCAAAGTTAAACAACTTTTATAACCCCAAAAACTTTGTTTTGCATATCTGCATGATTTGTTAATCATGCGTTAAAATAGTATCACTTTTTGAGAAGTTTTTTTGTTTTTAGTCAAAAAATAAGCGGTTTTGGGGGTATTTCAAGTACTTTTTTGAAATATAATACTTTTTTAACACATCTTTATGACATCTTGTATTTTGTGATATAACCTTTTGAAGATGTAGAAATTTTACCTATTTTTGCCATACATAATGAAAATTCATGAACTATGAAAAAATCTTATTTTGTTGTGGCTGCGTTTGTGTCAGTTTTTTCAGTTTCCTGTAATTCCCCAAAGAACGATGAAGTCGCTGGTGAGTCCTTTCGAACAATAGAAACAGAAAAACTTCTTTCCAACCTTATTAATATTCATACTCAAGGATATCTTTATGGACACCATGATGATCCAGTATATGGAGTAGGATGGTCTTATGAGGATAATCGCTCTGATGTAAAAGATGTGTGTGGTGATTACCCAGGTTTGATGACGTTTGATTTGGGACATATAGAATTGGGTGATAGCGTGAATCTTGATGGAGTTCCATTCGATTTAATTCGTGAAGAAACAATAAATCAATACAAGCGGGGTGGTGTCATATCTTACAGTTGGCATTTGAACAATCCTTTAACAGAAGGAGATTCTTGGGATGTTTCTGATTCTACTGTTGTTGTTAGTATTTTGAAAGGTGGAGCTAACCATGAAAAATTTATTTCTTGGTTAGATAAATTGTCTGTTTTTCTAAATTCTTTGGTTACAGAAGATGGGGTGAAGGTTCCTATCATTTTCCGTCCATGGCATGAGAATACTGGTAGTTGGTTCTGGTGGGGTGAGAAATTGTGTTCAGTTGAGCAATATAAAGCACTTTGGACATTAACAACTGATTACTTGAAAGCTAATGGCGTGAATAATTTACTCTTTGCTTATTCTCCCGGTTCAGAAGCTAATGGTGTGAAAGAAAAATATCTTGAACGTTATCCGGGTGATGAATTAATAGACATCTTAGGTCTTGATATGTATTGTTATGGTGATCCAAATGATCCTCTAACCTTATCCAACTACAAACAAGGCTTAAGTACAAATCTTGGAATGGTTTGTGAGATAGCTTCTGAGAATGGTAAAGTTGCAGCCCTGACAGAAACAGGTTTTGAAGGTATTCCTGTAGCTGAATGGTGGACTAGTGCATTTCAGGCAGTATGTGACAGTTTGCCAATAGCATATGCACAAACTTGGAGAAATGCACACGATAAACCTGGTCATTTTTATGCTCCTTACCCAGGACACGCATCATCTGAAGAGTTTATTAAATTTTATAATTCTCCTAAATCATTATTTGCTAAAGATTTGAAGAATATCTATAAATGATGTATTTAAACACACTTCCATTATGAATAAATTTAGTGAGAAAGTTTTGAAATTGTTGGCTGATCATGAAGCCTTTTTGAGTCGTCCAAATTTACCTGTAGAAGAAAATAATGGAATTTTTGTCCGTTATAAATATCCGATACTGACAGCTGCCCATACACCTGTCATTTGGCGATATGACTTGGATGAAAAGACTAATCCATATTTGATGGAGCGTATTCAGATGAATGCAACTTTGAATTCAGGTGCCATTAAATGGAATGGTAAGTATTTATTGGTCGTTCGAGTTGAAGGAGCCGATCGAAAATCTTTTTTTGCAGTAGCAGAGAGTCAGAATGGTATTGATAATTTCAGATTTTGGGATTATCCTATTGTCATGCCCGATGACCTAATTCCTGCTACCAATATTTATGATATGCGTCTTACCGCTCATGAAGATGGTTGGGTGTATGGAATCTTCTGTGCTGAACGTCATGATAATAATGCACCAAAAGGTGATTTGTCCTCTGCAACTGCAACTGCTGCAATTTGCCGTACAAAGGATTTCATTCATTGGGATCGTTTGCCAGACCTTAAATCCAAGAGTCAGCAGCGAAATGTCGTTTTGCATCCCGAATTTGTTGATGGTAAATATGCTTTATATACTAGACCTCAAGATGGATTCATCGATGCTGGAAGTGGTGGTGGAATTGGATGGGCTTTAGTAGATGACATTACTCATGCTGAGATAAAGGAAGAAAAAATAATTGACCAACGTTTTTATCATACAATAAAGGAAGTAAAAAATGGTGAAGGTCCTCATCCTATCAAGACTTCCAAGGGATGGTTGCATTTAGCTCACGGTGTTCGTGGTTGTGCTTCCGGTCTTCGTTATGTACTTTATTTGTATATGACGTCGTTAGAGGATCCAACCAAGCAGATTGCCACTCCTGGTGGTTATTTCATGGCACCCGAAGGAGAGGAACGTATAGGTGATGTAAGTAATGTTCTGTTTTGTAATGGATGGATAGCTGATGATGATGGAACGGTAAAGATTTATTATGCAGCATCAGACACTCGTATGCATGTTGCCGTTTCAACCATTGATAAATTGGTTGATTATTGCTTCAATACACCAGTAGACGGTCTTACTACGACAGCATCAGTTGAAACTTTGAAAAAACAGATAGACAAGAATAAGAAGATTTTGAATTATTAAAGGTTATAATTTAGGTTATTGTGGGAACTGCTGAGTTAAAGATTGAGGTCCAAAAGATATTGGAACAGAATATCCTTCCATTTTGGTTAGACAATATGGTAGATTATGAGAATGGTGGTTTTTATGGTCGTATCACAGGAGAAGGAATTCTTGAACCTTGGGCTAATAAAGGAGGTATTCTGAATGGCCGTATCTTATGGACTTTCTCAGCAGCATTCCGAGTTCTACACAATCCTGATTATTTGGAGGCTGCTAAAAGAGCGAAAGATTATATTCTGCATAATTTCTATGATGTAGAATATGGAGGCACCTACTGGGAGGTGGATTACAAAGGAAATCCCACTGATACAAAGAAGCAGTTCTATGAGTTAGGTTTTATGCTCTATGGCCTAAGCGAATTTTATAGAGCTACAGGTGATGAAGAAGCATTGGAGTATTCAATCCGTTTGTTCGATACTATAGAACGCTATGCTTTTGATTCTGTTCATAATGGTTATATTGAAGCATGTACTAGAGATTGGAATACAAAAGATGACATGCGTCTTTCAGATAAAGACCAGAATTTTCCAAAATCCCAAAATACTCATTTGCATATTATTGAACCATATACTAATCTATATCGGGTATGGAAGGACAAACGTTTGGAAAACGCATTACGTAATTTGATTGATATTTTTATTAATAAAATATTAAATCCCAAAACACACCATTTAGATCTTTTCTTTGATAAAGATTGGACTAGGGGAGGTGGAACTCTTGAGAGTTATGGTCATGATATAGAGTGCTCTTGGCTGCTTCATGAAGCAGCACTGGTTTTAGGAGATAAGGAAGTCTTGGCAAAAGTTGAACCCGTTGTTAAGATGGTAGCCAAAGCTAGTGAAAAGGGCATACAACCAGATCATAGTATGGTCCATGAGGCAAATCTAGATACGGGCGATGTAGATTCAGATAGGCATTGGTGGGTTCAAGCTGAGGCTGTTGTTGGTTTTCTGAATATTTTTCAGTATTTTTGTGACGAGAGGTCACTTCAAATAGCTTTAGGAGTTTGGGCATATATAAAAGATCATTTAATTGACTACGAAAAAGGAGAATGGTTTTGGAGTTGTGATGCCAATGGGGTTGTTAATAGAGTTGAAGATAAAGCTGGCTTTTGGAAATGTCCTTATCATAACTCACGTATGTGTTTGGAAATAATGGAAAGATTTTAAATTTAAAATGACATGAAGATTTTTTCAGTTTTAACGCTGGTTCTTTTGGCTCTTAATTTGCCATTACAAGCTAAAGTTGAATTGCCTGAGCAGATTTGCTCTCATATGGTAATACAACAGCAGACGAAAGCAAAATTATGGGGATGGGCAAGAAATGGTGCAAAGATTGACGTGACAGTATCATGGAATAAAGAAATATATACAACAAAAGCTGATAAGACAGGCCGTTGGGAGGTTTTTATTGACACTCCAGCGGCTAGTTTCGTTCCTCAACAATTAACGATTTCTGATGGTGAGCCCATAGTTTTGGATGATGTTTTGGTTGGTGAAGTATGGCTGGCTAGTGGGCAGAGTAATATGGAAATGCCTTTAAGAGGCTTTTGGAATTGTCCTGTCGAAGAATCTGCTCAGACTATTGCATTGTCAGGTCAATATAGAGACAAAATACGTTATCTTACTATTGAAAAGCAGGAATGTTTTACACCACAGGATAAGGTTAAAGGATCATGGAAAATCTGTACACCTGAAAATGCAATAAGTTTTGGGGCCACAGCTTTTTATTTTGCTGAAAACCTGACACGTATTTTAGATGTACCTATTGGCATAATTAATAATGCATGGGGTGGAAGTAAGGTCGAAGGCTGGTTGCCAAAAGAGGTCTTAAAGGAATATGGTGAACCATATACAGAAGAGGATATATTAAAGATAGATCAAGGCTATCATCGTCCTGAAATCATGTATAATGGTGTGCACAACCCTATAGTAGGTTATACAATTAGAGGGTGCATTTGGTATCAGGGTGAGAGCAATGTAGGTTTGGATAAGACATTTGTAGAACGAATGTCTAAATTGATACAATTGTGGCGTAAGGAATGGAATCAAGGTGATTTTCCTTTCTATATGGTAGAAATAGCTCCTTACGAATATGGATGGGATCCTCAAGCTGCAAGGTTGAGAGAGGCACAACATAAAGTTTGTGAAATTGTTCCAAATACAGATATTATCAGTACTTCAGATTTGGTTTATTCCGACGAGATTAGTCAGATTCATCCCAGACAGAAAGCAAAGGTTGGACAGCGATTGAGCTATTTGGCTTTGTCTGGAACTTATGGTTTAAAAGGATTCCCATCTCACGGACCTTCATTTAAGTCTATGGAAGTGAAAGATGGTAAAGTAATTCTTCAGTTTAATAATATAGATGACGGCTTTGACACCTTGAATACAGTAGAAGGTTTTGAAGTGTGTGGAGATGACCATAAATTTGTGAAGGCACGGGCTAAATCTACTGGGAGAGAAATTGAGCTAATAAGTGAAGAAGTGAAAACCCCAATAGCTGTACGTTATTGTTTTCATAATTTTGAGATTAGCACAATAGGTGGTGCTAATGGTCTTCCTTTGGTTCCTTTCCGCACAGATCAATTTGAATAAACTTACAGAAATGCCATGAAAAGAATTATCTTACTTTTATTATCTGTTTTTTTATGTGTGGCAGGTTTGTATGCCCAGTATAATTCAGATGAGGTTCGTGTAATTGTTACTCCTGATCACCCAAATTGGGATTACGAGTGTGGAGAGAAAGCTGAGTTTACTATTCGGGTTGTTAAATCACAATGTCTGGTTCCGAATGTGGCAATTGATTACGAAATGGGGCCACTCATGTATCCTGATGAGAAAAAGGAGAATGTTGTCTTAAAAACAGGTGAACAGAAGCTTCATAAGATAACAATGAAGATTCCGGGCTTTTATCGTTTGAAGGTTACTGCAAAAGTGAACGGTAGGGCTTATTCTGGTTTATGTACAATTTCTTTTGACAAAGATAAGATACAGCCTGTGACTCAATTACCATCTGATTTTTGGGAATTTTGGAAAAGTTCATTAGATGAAGCTAGGAAGATTCCTTTGGCTCCCCAAATAGAGTTACTTCCAGAAAGGTGTACATCAACAGTTAATGTTTATCATATCTCATACCAGAACATCCGTCCAGGCAGTCGTACATATGGTATTCTATGTGTTCCAAAGAAGCCGGGAAAATATCCAGCATTATTTCGAGTGCCTGGTGCAGGAATACGCCCTTATAACGGAGATATAGAGACAGCATCAAAAGGTGCCATAACCTTGGAAATAGGAATCCATGGTATTCCAGTAACTTTCTCTCAAGATTATTATGATAAACTCTTCAACGGAGCATTGAATAGCTACTGGGAGATGAATATGGACAATAAGGATGCAAATTATTATAAGCGAGTCTTTATAGGTGCAGTTCGCGGAGTGGATTTTATCTGTTCCTTGCCAGAGTACAATGGAAAGGCTTTAGGAGTTACAGGCAGCAGTCAGGGTGGAATGTTGTCTTTGGTAACAGCAGCTTTAGATGATAGAGTCACTTTTATAGCTGGAATTCATCCAGCTATGTGTGACCATTCAGCCTCTTTGAAGAAGCAGGCATGTGGATGGCCTCATTATTTTTATCAGCAGGAAAATCCTGATCCTGTTAGGGTAAAAGTGAGCCAGTATTATGATGGCGTAAACTTTGCTAGATATATTAAGGTGCCAGCATGGTTTGCGTGGGGATATAATGATGATGTGGTGTCACCTACAAGTATGTTTGCCATGTATAACATCCTTCAGTGTGAAAAGGAATTTCATCCCTATTTGGAATCAGGGCATTGGTGGTATTGGGAAGAGTATCAAGATTGGTCCAATTGGCTTTATCGGCAAATGGGGTTAGAATGATAATTCATAAAAAAAGGTTCTTCATCGAAGAACCTTTTTTTATGAATCAATTTTACTTGTTTTCTTTAAAATACTTAACGGCAGCTTTTACGTTATCTATAACTGCTTTAGATGTGAATGTCGCACCAGTGACTGCATCTACATTATTTGTCTCCACATCTTTGATCTTCATGCCAACATATTTTGCGATTAGTCCATCATAAACCATCTTCATGTATTTTGGCCCTTCTTGATTTCTAGGAACTTCAATGTCTGAAATCTGATTACCTTCAATAGATACTACAAGTGGAGTAGTTCCTTTATAACCTTTAGTGTTGCAGAGAGTCTCTGTGTTAATCTTATAAACTTTACCTTCCTTAGTCATTTGAGCATTTGCTGAAATCGTGCAGAAAAATGCAATGACTGCTAAAACTAAATACTTCTTCATTTTTCTATTGTTTATTGTTTGTCTTTTATTTTGATTGCAAAAGTAGTTAAAAGATTAAATATAGAGGATAATTTTAATTATTTTTAAATTAAGGTGTTCTGTAGAATTATTTGAGGCTTTACAATTGAATTTCAACTTTCACCTTTCCAGAAAGGCTTGCAGGAATGAATGGACTTGAACTCTTTCCGTTAATCTTGCAATTTACCACTCTCTTTCCATGTCCTTTTATTGTAATGCTTAATTCCATATTACGGTACTTTATACCTTTCAACTCGATTTTTTCTCCATTTTCCATACCCATAGGGGCTAGTTGTATACCCGTTTCCTGGAAGTCCATTCCAAAAATATGATCAATGAAATTGCGGATATATCCTGTGGCACACCAAGTCTGGTGATCTTTTGTATCCCATTCATGCCCGCATTGATATCCACCAGAAGGAATGCCATCAATGGTGTAAATTTCATAGAAATTATTCTTTCCGTTATTGATAGCTAGGTTAGCCAAATTACGCATTTCAAACCAAAAACGGTCGGTAACGCCATTTCTAGCACAAGCATCAGCATAAAACATGTTTACATGTGGCCATACCATATCATTGTGTCTACCTGGTCTTGCACGTGAATTTCTGGGGAAGCTAGGATAAACAGCTGTGATTCCATACTGGCTAATATGCGCATTACGGAGTACGTCGGCTGCCTCTTCCTCAGTTAATACTCCAAACATGCAGGCAAATGAGATACCCAAACCTTCCTGATAATCATGGATGTTACCTTTCTGGTCAATTAAATATACCAATTTATGCTGCTCTGGTCTATAGAAAACTTCACGGATCCTATTCCGAAGTTTTTCAGCTTTTTGGTTGTATTCATCAACTTTGCTCTTCTCAAACTTTTGTGCCATTTGGGCTAGTATCTTATAGCACTCATAATAGAGACAGTTTGTGCTCAAACATTTGATGCTATAATAGTTGTGCTCAAGAACGCTGCCTTGGTTTGCTTTCGATTTGTCGTAAATGGGTTCGTCATATGCTTCAATGCCATCTTGATAGACAGCAGGTCCCATGAATAGTTGGTAATAATTCTCGTAACAGTAATCTTCAAGTTCTCTCATGGTACGTTTACTACAAGGATATGCGTCTTCCAAAAAGACAAAATCTCCTGTAACCAAATAGTGTTTCCAAGCACCTATGACCCAAATAATCTTATCCCAGTATTGGTGTCCGACATGGTCTTTGTTCACTGTTACACTCCATAAAGAGTTCAGTGCAGTTTCAGGACGGAAAAGTGAGACTGCATTCCAACAGTTAATCGCACAGTCGCGAGTCCATTCGCCACCATATCCGGCCCCAGCTTCAATAATACCATCGTGTGTGTTATTGTCAATAGTCCAAACTGCTAAAGAGAAAGCATTATCCAACAGTTCTTCACCTGTAGTTAAACTTTGAGCTTGTGATGGAAAGAAAAATCCAAGAAAAGTCACAAGGGACAACAATACTCGTTTCATTCTTTTTTTTATTTTATTTTCTTTAATACATTGTTGACCTTCCACGCCTGTGCATTTTTCTGTGTATAAGCGCCAGTGCCTCGAACATCTTCAATATTTGCTGCGAAATAGACCTTATAATCACCAGCTGCAGTTTCCCATTGTGATGCGGCCTCATTGAAGCTTGCCAGAGAATAAGTATCTACATTGAAAGTTAAGGTTTCGCTTTGTCCAGGTTGTAAAAATTTAGTTTTTCCGAAACTCTTTAATTCACATGCAGGTTTATCCAAACCGCCAGCTGGAGCTGCTACGTATAGTTGTACAACTTCCTTGCCAGCCACTTTACCTGTATTTGTGACAGTAATTGTGGCAGTAAATCCATCTTTAGTTGCTTTTACTGTTGGATTGCTGTAACTGAATGTAGTATAGCTTAGGCCATAACCAAATGGGTAGCTTAATTTCACGTCTTTAGTGTGATAGTAACGATATCCTACATAGATTCCTTCATCATAATTGGTAAAATGCACATTTTTGCGTTCAGGCTTAGGTGTCATTGCATACTTACCCATAGCAGAAGGACCTGTATAGTCATAAGGGAAGTTGTCATAAGTATTGGTGTCAAAATAAGTAATAGGAATTGACATCGTTAACTTACCACTTGGATTTTCTTTACCAGAAAGAACATCCATAACTGCATTTCCTCCTTCTTGTCCTGGGAGCCAACAACAAACCACAGCATCTGCAATGCCCTTTAAAGGCTCAACCTGAGTTGCACCACTGATATTTAGTATGACGATAACCTTTTTACCCGCTTTGTGAAATGCAGTAGAAACTTTGTTCAACATATTCATTTCAATGTTGGTAAGAAGATAATCGTCAAATGCATGTCGGTCTAGACCTTCTCCGTTACTTCTTCCCAGTGTAATTACGGCAAAGTCATCCTGACTGGCACTTTCTTCAATCAGTTTGTCATTAATGCTGACTTCTGAAAGGCTTGTGCGGCCCAAATACGCATAAATAGGATTCTTAGCAACCAATGCTTCTATAGATTTTGCGACCTGTTCTGTATAGAATTCAGAAAGTTTGGAGTTTACATTATATCCGTAGCTTCTCAAACCATCCAAAAGATTAACCGTGTATGCTTTGTTAACACTTCCAGAACCAGTGCCACCCGCTATAAAGTCATAAGAAGATATACCGAAAAGGCCTACATTCTTACCAGTTCCTGAAAGAGGAAGGGTATTATCTTTATTTTCTAATAGAACAATACACTCTGTAGCAGCCTGACGTGCTACTTTAGCATGTGCCTCTAAGTCTGGTTTGTCACTATATTTGTAACCATGGAACCTTGGGCTTTTAACGACAATTCCTAAGATTCTTTCTACACTATTATTCAAATCATTTTCAGAAAGAGAACCATTTTTGATGGCTTCCAGGACTTCATTGTATTGCTGGTCAGATCCAGGTGTCAGCAAATCATTGCCTGCCCAAATCTCTTTCTGGGTGTTACGAAGACCTGCATATGCCCAATCACACATGACATAGCCCTCGAATCCCCACTCGTTGCGGAGAATGTCTGTCAGAAGCTCACGGCTCTCCATGCTTTGTTGTCCGTTGATAGCATTATATGCAGTCATGACAGTCCACGGTTTAGCCTCCTTGATTGAGATCTCAAATCCTTTCAGATATAGTTCTCGTAAAGCACGTTGTGAGAGTCTAGAATCATTATCCTTACGATTCGTTTCTGCATTGTTTACTGCGAAGTGTTTGACACTGGTACCTACACCTTGACTTTGTACGCCACGTACATAAGCAGCTGCAATCTTGCCAGATATATATGGGTCTTCACTGTAATACTCAAAATTACGTCCACAGAGAGGGTCACGATGTAGATTCTGTCCGGGCGCCAGAAGAACATCTACGCCATATTCTAAAACTTCATTGCCAATAGATTTTCCTACATTTTCAACTAGTTCAGTATTCCAACTGCATGCCAGAGCTGTACCAATTGGAAATGCTGTACAGAAATATGTTTGATCAGTGCCATCTCTTCTAGGGCTGATACGAAGTCCAGCAGGCCCATCAGCCAATACAGAAGGAAGAATGCCCAGTCGCTCTATCATGGCAGTTGAAGCTGCAGAACCGGGAACATATAGCGTACTGTTTCCATATCCTGTAAAAGCACTGCTGGAACAGCCAATGACCATCTTAGCTTTTTCTTCAAGAGTCATGGCTTTTACAATCTCCTTAATGTTGTTTTCGTTCAGTTTCAGTTGGGCATTAATGTTGATGCCTGCCAAACAGAATAAACTTAGAGCAATTAAAGTCTTTTTCATAGTGTTTTTATTATAGATTATTTTGCTGCAAAGATAGCTAAAAATCCGAAGATGTTTGTCAGTTCTCCATAAAATGTATATCTTTGGAGCCAAATCAATATACTTATGTCAAGCAACATCAAGCGAATTGTTCTCACTGGAGGACCTTGTGCTGGTAAAACCACAGCTCTTGTTCGTGTCATAGAGCATTTCTCAAACCTAGGTTATAAAGTTTTTACTGTTCCAGAAGTTCCTACTATGGTAACTCAAGCGGGTTGGAATTATCTGACTACAAATCATGATTTTTATTATGAGGGAGAGAAGACCATTCTGGAGCTTCAGCTAAAATTGGAGGATTCCTTTTATCATTTAGCAGAAACCATTAAGGAACAGCCATGTGTGATAATATGTGACCGAGGCGTTTTTGATATCAGTGCATACATCAGTCCAGAGATGTGGAAAGAACTTGTTGACGGAGTTGGTGAGACCATGAGTGGTCTAAAGGCACGATATGATGCAGTACTTCATTTGGTAAGTGCAGCAGATGGTGCAGAACAGTATTATACAGTTGCGAATAATGCTCAGCGTTATGAGCAGGCTGATGAGGCAGGTCTTCAGTTGGCTCGTGATTTAGACAAGAAAGTCATTGCTGCTTGGAAAGGACATCGGCATCTCCGTGTTATCAACAATGGTGAGGATTTCGAGCGTAAAATGCAGCGTGTGTTGAAAGAAATAAGTAAGGTCTTGGAACTTCCATCTGCTATTGAAGAGGAGCGAAAGTATTTGGTTGAACTTACAGGGAATGTCCAGAATGCTATTGAAAGTGACATTAGTCAGACATATTTGGTGGCTGACCCTGGTTGTGAGGTTCGAGTTCGTCGTCGTAGTTGGGGTGATGGTACTGTAGTGAATGTGCATACAACTCGCAAGCGTGTTTCTGACAGTGAAGAAATCTATGTGGAACGTCAGGTTGAGAATGCACTATACGAGTCTTTGCTACAGCAGGCTGATCCTTATCGTCATACTATAACTAAGCACAGAAAAAGTTTCATTTGGAAAGGACAGTTTTTCGAGCTAGATGCTTATGAAGGTAATCTGAATGGACTTGTTATACTTGAGACAAAAGGTATGGTAAAGCATGAAGAGGTGAAGTTCCCTCCGTTTATTAAGGTAATAGAAGATATTACGGGTAATACGAATTATTATAATTACAATTTGAGTTTGAAGTAATTATACTTTTGAGAGTAGATAGATATAAAATAACCTTTAATTTTTAAGCCTATTTATTATTAATTTAAAAAACAGACATTAATTTAAAGAAACATTTTTAATGAAGAAATCTTGTTGGGTTAGTGCAATAGTTATTGCAGTTTTAACCGCATCTTGTTCTTCCACTGTGACTGATGATTTTGACTCAACTGAAGTTGAAAGTCAAGTAAAAGATTTGACATTCTCAGTCAAGGGCAATGATTTCCAGATTGATCAAAGCTCTCTTACTCGCGCAGCAGCATCAGACGTGCTGAAAACTTTAGATCTGGCTCTTTATATCCCACAATCTGATGGTACTTACTCTAAGTATGCCGAAGTTCAAACTTCATCCACTGATGAAAATTTTGGGACAATAACCATACCTAATGTAGCTTATGGAACTTATAAAGTAGTAGCTGTTGGTAATGCGACGAGCTCATATGGTGGGCATGCTACTCTTTTGGACCCTCGGGCTATTACTTATGAGGAGGAAAAAGTCCCAATGGTTTACTATGTCTTCCAAGACGTTATCGTATCTTCCAGTACGGGGAACGTGGCACTTGAGCTAAAGCCAGCTGTGGCATCATTCAAAATGGTTATGCAGGGTGCTGTCCCTGAAAATGTTGCAAAAATGAAATTCGATGTCACTCAATGCTCAAACTCATTTGATGCTTCAACAGGTTTGGCTACAGAAGGGAAAATTCAGGATTATTCTATATCTTTTGATTTTTCATCAAATGTGGTGGGAAAACAAAACATTAGTGCTCGTTTGAATGTATTTCTTTCTGCAGAAGATTATTCTTCCAATTCACCTGTTACTATCAAGGCTGCGGCTTTGGATGCAAATGGGAATGAGATAGTTTCCTATGATTTTGCTTCAGTTCCACTTCGTATAGGTTATATAACAACTTACACTGGAAATTTCTTTCAGGATGACGAGGTAGGATATTCTATTACTGTAGATAACAACTGGGGTAATATCTCTGGAACATACTAATAACCGATAGAGTGAAGGGTAGGTGATGACGGCTTAAGAGCCCTTCTTCTGTCATAATCAAGAATAAACATGAACGTAATCAATAAAAGCAGTTTAATACTGTTTAGCTTGTCTATGCTCTTTTTCGCAGGAAGCTGTACCACTGTTGATTTTGACGAAGTAATCGAAAGTGGAGAGAGCAGTAAGAGTAACCTGAAGATAATGACTCGGAGTTCTAATGCAGATGAACTTAATTATCCGGTTATTATCTATGCTTTTAATGAAGATGGCGTACTAGAAGCAGAACAGGAATTGTCTTCTTCAGGTGAGAACCTTTCATTAGCATTGAATGAGGGACTTCATCACCTGGTGGCTTTATCAGATTATTCTGATTATACGATTCCTCAAAGTAAAAGCTATGAGAGTCTCATATCCATGCCAGAGGTGAATTATAGTAAGTCTGCCTTACGGATGGGAGCAGCAGATGTAAATATGAGATCGGGAAGTCAGACGACTAATATCAGTCTTTCATATGCAGTCTGTTCTATTAACCTTTCGCTTTCTAATGTTCCTTCCGACGTTAAGTCGGTAGCAGTAACTTTGTCAAATTTACATACAGCAAAGTCATTTAGTGGTAAAGATGCAGGAACTGAGACCATTACCGTGAATTGCAGTAAAGATAATGGAATTTGGACTACAGGAAATTTCTATGTTTTTGGTAATAGCTCTAGTAGTTTGGTTCTTAGTATTTCTTTAACATCGTCAAATGGTACCAGTACTTACGGATATACTTATAACACATCCTTGAAACCGGGTGTGCCATATCAGTTTAAAGGTTCTTACACTGAAGGGTTATCTGTGAATGGTAGTATCAATTTTGGTGGTTGGGGTGATTCTGTAGTGGCTGAGTTCAATTTCGGTCCTGGTTCAACCTCTGGGAAGTCTGATAAAGTAGAGCAGATCTCAGTAGCATCAATTCCTCAAGCTAAGACAATTTGGAAAGGTCATGTTGTGGCATGTGTGCAGAATCAGACAGAGACAGATGCAGATTTAATCTTGTTGAGCTTAAATGAATGGGCGGGAATGACATCCACTTATCATGCTACAAATCCAATGGCAGCACAATCTGTAGCAGATTCTTATGTTGAGACAGATATGGATAATTGGACTGTTCCAACAAAGGAACAAGCTTCTATCTTGAAGGGGTTATATTATGATGAAGAACTTTCCTCTTTAAATGCAACAATTGAATCTGCAGGTGGAGTGACTTTGTCTGTTGAAGACGAAAAGGGTTCCAATGTACGTTATCTTTGTGAAGATGCAACTTACACTTTTGTTTTCAAGAATAATTCAAGTATAACAAAAGCAGGGGCCACTGTTTCAACTTACCATTTGCGTTTGGTAAAAGTAGTACATGTATCAACTGAATAGAAAAAAGAGTGTGCTGCGTTAACAGCACACTCTTTTTTACTTATAATTGCTATTCCATTCATTCTTTCAAGTATGAATATTCATATAGTCAAAACAATTTTTCATTGTTTATCCTGAATAGATTGTAACTACCCAATAAAATCTTATTCAACCTAAGTTGCAGATAATCAGGATTATCTTTTATGAAATTCTTTACTTCGTTATAAGCTTCATTAGACCGGTGGTTACTCAGCAAAGAACTGCACCAGTTTCCAGGGAAGAAAATGTCTCCTGTTCTTTGGACTTCTTCTAGAGCATCCAATGCAGGACGTATGTATTTTACACTAAACTTCTCTCGAATCGGATGATTCAATAAACTTAACACTTGACGTGACCATGGTTCTATTCGTCTGGCTTCTGGGTAGGTAATCAAACTGTTGAAAAGAGTGTCAAGAGCTATTGTGTCAGATATAGCAGCACGACTGATGAAGTCAAATTGCCTTAAGCGGTCAGGGTCTTTAATCCTTTTCCTTTGAGAATTGAGAATCTCTTTACTCTTTTCTGGCTTTCTGATGGCAAGTTCATAGCTCATAGACATATAATCAGTAATGCCGAGTAACTCGTTACTTTCATTTTCCCAAATACTATAGATATGGTCTACCACGGTGTCAGAAATGGCATTTTTGTAGAGGAGACGAAGTAGCTGTACTCTAGTAGAATATAGTGGGTGGATTCCAGAAAGTTTCCACAGTTCATTTTCCTCTTCTGCTCTTTCTGTTTTTTGCAAATTGAGGAGTGGCTCCTGAAGGTATCCGATGATGGTAGATGCAGTGAGTGCATCCTTTTCCGTAACAAGTGCGTTACGTAAATTTTGAATCCACCTCTCATTACTGATTTTATTTGCAAGATAGTTTTCATGCAAGAGAGCCAGATAGGCATATTTACTTGTTTCATTGCTTTCTTCCATCCAACATTTCAGCAAACCGTCTAATTGCGCACGATTCAAGGTGATGAAGCCGTATCCTCTTCCATCTGAGTTAGGAAGTATCTGGGTATATTCGTATTCTTTTGGCAATGGTGTACTCCATTCGTTTTCAGTGCTGTTCAAGTGCACTGTAACAATGGTATCTGCATTAGTTGCCTTCAAATGGACTTGGAAAGACTGAGGCCAGTTGATGTCCCTATTGTAAGGATCATCTTGTGTTACTTCTAATTCTCCATTGTTCAGAGCTATCTGAATTTGAGGCATACCTTTTTGATTAACCCATACTTCACTGAATGTTTTTAAGTCCTCTTCTGATTCTGCATTTAGAATTTGGATTAAATCATCCCATGTGGCATTACTATATTTATATTTGTTTATGTATTTTTGTATGCCACGCTGAAAGGCTTCTTCACCCATTAGTTCCACCAGTTTCTTCATCATGACTGGTGCCTTGTTATAGATAATCTGGTTATAAATTAATCCAGCATTCTTCATGTTGTCCAGATCTTGTCTGATGGCAGTACCACCTAATGTGTGATCCTCATTGAGAGCTGCTGCTGTATATGTTTTCATCCAGTTCAAGTCATGGTTGATTTGTGGAAAGAGAGGGGTTGTGATGGCTGCTGCAAAATAGTTTGCAAACACTTCTTTAGTCCATACGTCATCAAACCAGTCCATGGTAACACAGTCTCCAAACCACATGTGACTGGTTTCATGTGCTATCAGTTGTGCACGGGACAGTTCCTCATCAGGAGTAGGGTGCTCATTCAGGAAAAGTCTGGTGTCATTGTAAAAAGTGGCACCGGTGTGTTCCATTCCTCCAAACTGGAATCCAGGAAGAACCACGAAATCATATTTGGCAAACGGATAGGGCATTCCAGTGAAGTCTTCCTGCCATTCCAAGGAATAGAGTACTTGCTGGAAAATTGTTGGCAGTTGTGCTATTCTTTTAGGGTCTGTTTCCCTACAGTATGCTCCAATCGTTCTTCCGTTTTCGGTATAGGTGTAATGCGAGAATTTACCTGCTGCAAAAGCAAAGAGGTAGGTGCTTAGTGGCTCAGTCTGTGCAAAATGCATGACTTTGCTTGTCTCTAGCGTGTCGATTTTCTGGCAAAAAGTGTTGGTTACAGCTTCCCATTCAGTAGGAATTTCAAGGGTTAGGGTGAACAAAGCCTTCAAGTTTGGTTGTTCCATACATGGAAAGGCAGTTCGGGCACGGTCTGGGACAAAGAGGGTATACATATAGTCCTCATTTCTGTTGAGGCTCTGATTACCTGCCGTAAAATTGATAATCACCTGATTTTGCCCTTGTAGCATGTGCCTCTCTGGCAGAATGATGTGCTCTTTTTCAATTTTGCAGTCGACCTCATTCCCGTTAATCTGTACTGTTTTGATCTTTTCTGGATTTTCACGGAAATCCAAAACTACTTCCTGTGCCTTATCCAACTGAAAACAAATGGTGTCAATGCCTCTAATATCCTGGTTCTTTTCAGCAGGAATGACAAACCCTAAATTATACTTCAGTTCATGAATGGTAGCCTTTCTATGTTGGGCAAGTTCCAAGGATACGCCTTCATCATAGAAATGACTGTCTTCTATAGATTTGCTGCAGGAGCAGATAAATGATGCTATCGCTCCAAAAATTAAATAATGTAGTTTCATGGTTACGCAAATGTACGATAATAAATTGTAAACACCAATAAATGGAGGATTTTTAGTTTTCACGGTGAATAGAAATTACACCTGTTTCCATCTTTTGCAATTCGGTTGCATAAACTTTGTCTTACCTTTGTAGCGAAATTAGTAAACGTATATAATATGGAGCATCATCATAGTCATGAGCATCACCATCACCATGAAGAGGGTGAAGAGGGTTTAAAAGGAAAGATTATTCTTATTGCAGTCACCATAGTACTGCTTATAGGGGCAGTTCTTATAGAGAAGAATTTCAATTTGCCAACTTGGCAATTGTTGCTTATTTATTTGGTTCCATATCTTTTAGTGGGGCATGATACGTTGAAAGAAGCTGTGGAAGGAGTTCTCCATGGAGATGCTTTCAATGAAGATTTCTTAATGTCTATTGCTACAATTGGAGCCTTGGGTATTGGTTTTTTTGAAGGTGCTGAGAATCAGTTTCCTGAAGCAGTTTTTGTGATGTTATTCTTTCAGATAGGAGAGTTGTTTGAAAGCTATGCTGAAGGCAAAAGTAAGGACAGTATTTCTCACCTGATGGATATCCGTCCAGATGTGGCAAACGTGGTAAGAAACGGACAAGTTCTCTCAGTTTCTCCCGATCAAGTAGAAGTTGGTGAGACAATTTTGATTAAACCGGGTGAAAAAGTACCATTGGATGGATTTGTGGTTGAAGGCAGCACTTCATTGAATACAGTAGCTCTTACAGGGGAGAGTATGCCCCGTGACATAACTGTAGAGGATGAGGTGATATCCGGCTGTGTGAACATATCCGGTGTGATAAAGGTTCGTACCACCAAGAGTTTTGGTGAAAGCACAGTATCTAAGATTATTGACTTGATGCAGAATGCCAGTGAACATAAATCCAAGAGTGAGAATTTCATCTCCAAGTTTGCACGGATCTATACACCTGTTGTGGTGTTTGCAGCTATAGCTGTGGCACTACTTCCTCCTTTATTCTCTGGAGATTTCACTGGGAATTTCACTACCTGGTTCTACAGGGCATTGATGTTTCTGATATGTTCTTGCCCTTGTGCCTTGGTTATCAGTGTTCCATTGGCATTTTTTGGAGGCTTGGGTGGTGCATCCCGGAAAGGTATCTTGGTGAAAGGCTCTAATTATCTGGAGGAACTTACAAAGTTGGATACGGTAGTCTTTGACAAGACAGGTACCCTGACTCACGGACAGTTTGCGGTAGTAGCTGTTCATCCAGATAAGTTCAGTGAACATCACTTGCTCCATCTGGCTGCTCATGTGGAGCATTTTTCCACACATCCCATTGCAGCAGCCCTTCGTGATGCATTTCCGGAAGAAGCCACTGATGGATGTGTGGTGAAAGATGTGGAAGAAGTGGCAGGACATGGCATTCGTGCTCTTGTCGGAGATGATGTTGTCTGTGTGGGAAATCAGAAGATGATGGAAAGCATTGGGGTAGAATGGAAGAATTGTGAACATGTCGGCACGATTATCCATGTAGCCATTAACGGTGCTTATGCTGGTCATATTGTCATCAGTGACAAGATAAAAGAAGACAGTGCTGAAGCTATTGAAGAACTTCACAGATTAGGTGTAAGGAAGACTGTCATGCTGACTGGTGACCGGAAGGAAGTGGGAGAATCCGTTGCTAAGGAATTAGGGTTGAGCAATTATTATGCTGAGCTTCTTCCTGCTGATAAGGTAGAGCATTTGGAGCAGTTATTGAAGGAGAAGCCAGCAGACAAATATTTGGCATTTGTAGGCGATGGCATCAATGATGCTCCTGTACTAGCTCGTGCTGATTTGGGCATTGCTATGGGAGGATTGGGTAGTGATGCTGCTATAGAGGCTGCAGATGTGGTACTTATGGACGATAAGCCATCGAAGATTGCTACAGCTATAGGCATTGCCAAAAAGACGTTGAGCATTGCTCGCACCAATGTATGGTTTGCTATTGGTGTGAAGATAGCAGTGCTGATTCTTGCTACACTTGGTTTGGCAAATATGTGGATGGCAGTCTTTGCAGATGTAGGTGTTACCGTTTTGGCTGTCTTGAATTCCATGAGGGCTTTGAGGGTGGATTGATATATTTATTTAAATAAAAAGCAAGAAGAGAAGCCACCTAATTGTGCATATTCTGAATTTTATAGTAACTTTGCACCATTAAACCAGTAATGTATGTCAAAGAAACTATATAGCTTTATTTTATTGCTATGCATGTTGGTGGTGTCATGTTCCGGTGGAGGAGATGATATAAATCCTACTCCGTCTCCAACTCCAACTCCTACACCCACTCCTGATGTTCCTACATCAGAAGGGGTGTTCATATTGAACGAGGGCAATCTGAATGCTGGCAATTCCACCCTGTCTTTTTATAACCCTTCAACCAAGGTGGTGAAAAATGGCATATTTTCCTCTACTAATAGCCGTAAGCTGGGAGATACAGGGCAGAGCATGACTCTTTATAAGGGAACCTTATGGATAGCTGTGGAGAATAGTGGCATCCTCTGGGCCATTGATGCTGAGACTTTTAAGGTAAAAGGACAGATAGAAGCCAATGGTGATGACAATGTCATGCATAATCCTCGGTACATTCATTTCTTGAGTGATACGAAAGCATATGTGACCGACCTTTACTCTCCTTATATTACCATCATCAACCCAGAAACTTATAAGAAAACGGGGAATATTCCTACAGGGCAGACTGCCATGTATGACTATGCTTCTACAGAACAGATGGTGCAGTATGGTGATTACGTCTTTACAAATTGCTGGAGTTATAGCAATAAGCTTCTGGTCATTGACAGCAAGAAAGATAAAGTGGTGAAAGAAATAGAGCTGACCACCTGGCAGCCTAAGTCTCTCGTACTGGATGCTAATGGTAAGATTTGGGTTATCACAGATGGTGGCTATTCCTATGGAGGAGAGAGTTTCAGTGACAATGTGCCTCATTTGTATAAGATTAATGCAGCAACTTTTGAAATAGAATCTGATCAGATTCTGGATACAGATGAAGCCAATGTACAGTTGGCCTTGAATGGGGACAGAACCACACTCTACATCTTGAACAATGATATTTTCCGCATGAGCATCAATGATTCTCAGATGCCTGTATTTCCATTTATCTCTGCACCATTGGACAATAATGGTAGGCGTCATTATCTTTATGGGTTGTCTGTCAATCCTAAAAACGGAGAGATTTATGTTGCAGATGCCATAGATTACAGTCAGAGTGGTGTGTGCTACCGATATAGTTCAGATGGTGAGCTAATTGATAAGTTCAGGGTGGGTATTAATCCCAATCAATTTGTATTCAAATGAAAAAGTTTCTGCTTTTGTTCATAGGTGCCGTAGTTCTTTTTTCCTGTAAGGATGATAAGGAAGAAGAAATGGGCCTTCCACCAGTGATTAACTTGGAAGAAAATCGTTATTATGTAGAAGTGGGTGCCAGCCAGGTGATTTCTCCTACTTATGAGAATACCGACAATGAAACGTTGTACTTATGGACTAGGGACGGGAAACAGGTAGGACATGAACCGACCTACACTTTTAAAATGTCCACAGCAGGAACCTATTATCTGAAGGTGTCTGTGACCAATAAATACGGTTCTGCTTCAGCAGATATCAGGGTGGAGGTGATGGAGGCAGAGAAAGACCCGGAAGAGGGCGCATATATTCCTGAACCCTCTACAGATTTCTCATGGGAATTCCCTGCAACAGAGATTAACATGGCTGAGGGAAGAACTTATAAGGTGAAGGCATATTTCATACAGAATGATAATCAGGCAAGCTATACCTGGACACTGAATGGGGTTACAGTCAGTGAGGCTGCTACTAAGGATGAAAAACCTGTGGAGTATGTTCTTTCTGGATTGTCACGAGGTGATTACGAATTGGCATTGACCATGCAGAATGAAACGGAATCCCATACTCAAGTGTTTAATGTCCATGTCTGCCCTCCTGAAGGAACCTATAGGCGTGGCACATCCTCTGCCAGCCAGGCTATGGTGAATAAGGTTTATGAGTACATGCCAGCCCCTGGGCATCAGGTCAACGGTTATAGGATAGTAGGTGATTTCGGTCCAGATGGAATGACAATGAAGCAGGCATGTGACAGCGTCTATGCTCATTTCCAACGACAGTGGATGGTTTCTTTGGGTGCTCAAGGTGGTTACCTGATAGCAGGTTTTGACCACAGCGTGGAGAATTCCGGTGGTGACTACGACCTGTGCATCAAAAGTAATCCATACAGTTATCAGAACGAGCCTGGCATTATTTGGGTAAGTCAGGATGAGAACGGTGACGGTCTTCCCAATGATACATGGTTTGAATTGGCAGGCTCTGAATATAATACAGAGAATGAGATTTTGGAATATGCCATTACTTACTATAAGCCAATAGAAGGGAAGAAACCTATTTATTGGGTTGATAATCAGGGTAATCATGGAGTCGTACCTCACATGGATTATTGGAATCCCCATCCTTCGTATTGGCAGGATTGGGTAGAAGGGAAGCAGAAAACTTACTTTGGCTCTTTCCTGAAGAACTATGTAACTTATTCAGGAGGGGTAAGCGATGAACCCGCATTTGAATGGGGATATGCTGACCAGGCGGGTTCAGACTATTTCAACGGGAAGATTGGTAATAGTGGCTACTTTAAAATCTCAAATGCAAAGACTTGGGATGGTAAGGATGCCAGCCTGCAGTATATCGATTTTGTGAAGATACAGACAGCACAGGCTGCTTATACGAATAATTTGGGAGAAGTTTCCACAGAGGTATATTATATTTCGGATTTTCACTTAGAATAATAAGCTTTTATTCGGGAGGTAAAAAATTCTCCTTCGGGAGAAATATTTTTCTCCTTCTAGGAAAATGAAAAAAGGTATTTTGACAGGATGCGTTTTGTTTCTTTGCATTTCAGCGAATGCTCAGAAAGTTGACAAGGATCTTCGCTTGCAGGAAGTGGAGGTTACGGCAAAACGTCCCTTGAAAAATACTGGCATAGAGAAAACCCAACTAGACACGTTGGTGCTTCATGATAATATAGCTCTTTCCATGGCTGATATCTTGCAGCAGAGCTCTACCTTGTTTATCAAAAGCTATGGTAGAGCTACGGAATCCACGGCAGAGTTCCGAGGCACATCTCCAAGTCATACGCAAGTGACATGGAATGGTATGAAAATCAATTCTCCTATGATTGGTACAGTGGATTTCAGTACTATTCCTGCTTATTTTATTGATGAGGCCAATCTGTATCATGGTGCGTCCAGCATCACGCTGAGTGGTGGTGGCTTAGGTGGTGCAGTGGAACTGAACAGCAAGCCTGCCCGTGAAGATGGATTTAACATTCAGACAATTTGGGGATTGGGTTCTTTTGGCACACGTGACCAGTTCTATCATGTTACATATAAGAATAATCGCTGGAACCTTTCAACCCGTTTTGTGGATTCCCGTGCAGATAATGATTACAAATACACCAATTACGACAAAATGGTGGATGTACGTGATGATGTTGGGAACATTATTCGTTCCTATCATCCGGTGGAGAAGAACAAAAGCGGCTATTTTCATGACACTCATGTCATGCAAGATATTTATTATACGTTGAGCAATGGTCACAAAATGGGTGGCTCTATTTGGTATACCCAGACAAAGCGAGGACTGCCTTTCCTTAGCGTGGATTACAAAGACGATACGGATTTCACCAATGAACAGAATCATCATACTTTGCGAGGTGTGTTGAGCTGGGACTGGAATAATGAGTTATGGAAAGTAGGGGCAAAAGGTGGCTATACCTACAATGATGTGGCCTATGATTATTTCACAACTCGTAGTGGGGAAAGAAACGATATCACTAGCTCTCAAAGCTATACCAACACTTATTTTGGCGAACTGAATGCGGAATTCATTCCTAGTGCCAAGTGGGTTTTCAGTGCAGATCTGACTACCTATTATCATCATGTGAAAAGTGCTGACAGGAGTCCATTCCATATCGGTGATAATTTTAATATCGGACGTCCTGAGTATACGGGTAGTGTCTCTGCCCGTTGGAGACCTTATGAGCCCTTGTCTTTTGCAGCAGTTGTCCGTGAGGAAATTTATAAAGATGATGTAGTACCTGTGATACCTGCTTTCTTTGCGGAGTATGTGGCTTACAAACCGTTGAATTTGGTTCTGAAAACGAGTGTTGCCCGAAATTACCGTTATCCTACATTGGACGACCTTTATTTCCAACCTGGTGGAAATCCGGAGTTAGGTCCGGAAAGAGGTTTTACCTATGATTTCGGTGCAGAATTCAATTACATTCGTCCTTTCGGTAATATAAAAGGAAATGTGTCTTTCTTTGATTCGCATATTAAAGACTGGATTTTGTGGACTCCTAATACCCGTGGTTATTGGGAACCCAGCAATGTAAAAGAGGTTCATAATTACGGAATAGAGGCAACCATGAGTTCTGTGTATAAAATTAATAAAGAATGGAATGCGGAACTGATGGGACATTTCTCTTGGACTCCATCAAAGAACATGGGTGAACCAATGAATTCCAATGATGAGAGTTATGGTAAGCAACTCTGTTATGTACCTGTCTATTCTGCTGGTATAAATGCACGCATCCGTTATAAGTCTTGGATGCTCAACTGTAAATGGAATTTCTATAGTGAACGTTTCACCACTACCAGTAATGAGGTAAACTACATCACGGGCAAGCTGGAGCCATATTATATGACAGATATCAGTTTGGAGAAGTCATTCAAAGCAAAGTTCTTCCATGCCAGTATTAAACTACAGGTAAACAATCTATTCGATAGAGAGTACGTCACTGTTCTTTCTCGTCCGATGCCCGGTCGGAATTTTGAAGTCTTTATTGAGCTGAAACCTTTGCTGAAGAAGAAACGTTTGTGACAATTCTCAAAATTTCCGGGACAATAAAGACAAGTGATGTGCTACCGATAATAATCAGCCATTGCTGGATACTTAATGGATGAACGGTAAACATCTCACCTCCGAAACTCACGATGAAAATCTGACCTAGTAAAATTATAGCGGTAATTAGCCAGAATCCTTTGCTGAAGGAACTTTTCAGATTGTGATGTATTATATCCAGGACAAGTGAACTGTCGGTGTGAAAATAGCGTACGTTGAACAGATTCCAGAATTGCAGCATTACAAACCAAGTAAAGAATTTGCTATGTTCCTCTAATGAGAAATGCGCATAGTGAGTCCACATATAGAGAAGGAAGGCGGTGAAAAGCAACCCACCTAAAAGTATATATTTCATCATGCCTTTATCAATGATATGGCTATTTACCTTTCTTGGAGCTCTATCTAGTTGTCTAGGGTCAGCAGGGAGGGAACTTAATGCCATGGCTGCAAAAGTGTCCATAATTAAGTTCACCCAAAGCATTTGTGTTACAGTAAGTGGAGATTCTTTTCCCCAAAAAGCTCCAACCAGTACAATGATGCAGGCACATAGATTGATAGTCATCTGGAACACGATAAAGCGTTTGATGTTCTGATACAGGGAGCGTCCGAACATGATGGCTTTATTTATACTTGAGAAAGAATTGTCCAAGATGGTAATGTCGCTGGCTTCCTTTGCTCTTGCTGTTCCACTGCCCATGGAGAGTCCAATTTGTGCTTTGCTCAAAGCTGGTGCATCATTAGTTCCGTCACCTGTGACTGCTACCACTTCACCAGTTTGTTGCAGCAGGGTAACCAGTCTTGCCTTGTCTTCAGGACGTGCTCGGGAAATAAGCTTGAAGTTAGGATTCTTGACCAGTTTGATGGCATCTTCGTCAGAAAGAGCTGCGAAATCAGGACCGGTAATGATTACGGCATGATCATCTACCAGACCTATTTGTCGTCCGATTTCGGCTCCTGTAAGTGGAGAGTCTCCTGTAACAATGATGACACGTACTTTGGCTCTGTCTTTACAGGTGTGAATTGCTTCCTGAACATCATCCCGAAGGGGATCAGCAATGCCTACAATGCCAATGAATACGTTGTCTACGGCAAATCCTAGAGTACGATATCCTTTTTGCTGATAGCTGGATAAAGTTCTGAGAATATCTTCTTTTCTTTTATGTCCGGCAATCCACTTACACATGCCCAAAATGCGTTCTGGTGCACCTTTATAATAGCTCACGGAACCATCTTTTGTCTGAATGGTAGTTTCCATGTATTTGTATTCAGTGGAGAATGGCTTCCTGGATAGGATTACAGCATGTTTGCGCATGTTGTAATAGTCTTTCTTCTCTTTGTGAAGCCATTTTAGGAGCGCACCTTCTGTAGGGTTGCCAATGACTTTTATTTTTCCATTGTCAAACTCTAAGTCTGCAGTACTGTTTAGTGCCATGCTATGGTAGATCAGTTCTTTGTCGTCAGTGTAGAACTGTGAATCCACTACAGTCATCTGGTTTTGTGTTAATGTACCGGTTTTGTCTGTACAGATGACAGTTGTTGCTCCCATAGTCTCACATGCATGTAGTTTCCTGACCAGGTTATTTTCCTTTAGCATCTTGCGCATGCTGAGGGCTAAACTTACAGTAATGCTCATAGGTAGACCCTCAGGAACTGCTACAACAATCAAAGTGACAGCAAGCATTATGCTGTTCAAGATGTATTGAAGGGTATGGATTATGTCTTGATTATCACCCATATCTGTTATGAAATAAATCATCATTCGACCGATGATAATCAGAATGGCGATAATCATGCTGGCTTTAGATATCCAGGAACCTAGTTGGTCAAGCTGCAGGTTTAATGGAGTCTTGACATTTGTACCTTCACGAGTTTTCTTAATGCCTTTTCCCTCTTCAGTATCCAGTCCAATAGCAGTAACTTTCATTAAAGCAGTACCTTCCAAGATAGTGGATCCTCTTAGCAGGAAATTAGAAGGGTAGGTTGCTTCTTTGCTGAATAAAGCTTTATCTGTAGTTTTGTTAGCCCATGGTTCCCCTGTGAAATTGGATTCGTCTACTCGCAGAGAAATAGAGCGTATAAGTATACCATCGGCAGGGATTTCATCACCACTTTCCAACTTGACGATATCACCAACTTCTACGTCGCATTTTGGAATTTCCGTAATGTGCTGCTCATCTGTGCCATCTACATTTCGGAGTACCTTGACGGGGACAAAATCATTGACTGTATTAAGAATTTCAAACTCCTTATTAGCTTTGACTTCAAAAATAAACCCAATGCCTGTAGCTAAAATTAAGGCAATGAATACACCTAAAGGTTCAAGCATTGTCTGGTAGCTTGAACCATGTATAATTTCATAAATGCTGATGCAGACTGAAAAAATGAAGACAATGAGAAGAATTAAAATGATGGGGTCTTCAAATTTTTCAAGATAGCTTTTCCAAAGTGGTTTCCGTTCTGGTGGTGGAATAATATTTTGTCCTTTCATCTGGGAAGGTTTTCTTTTATTTTTTGGCAAAGTTACTGAATTGTTTTATTTTTGCAAAGTTATTTTAGAGATTTGATATCAGATAAGGTATGAAGGTTATTAAAGCTATTTTTACTCTATTCTTCTTGTTATTATGTTTGAGTAGTAAAGCGCAGACTCAAATCAAATTGAAATTTGCAACGCTTTCAGAGGCACAGTCTTTTATATCTGCAGATGATCATTATACAAAGGGCTTAAGTCCTTTTGATATTGATTCTAGAGTGGGTAAGGTAAATTCTACAGTTCAGGAACTGAAAGAACTTCAGAAGGCAGAGTGTAGAGAATGGTTCCAATCCGAAATTGATACCATCTACAAATCTTTCAAAATAATAGAGCAGCGTTTAGTAGAAGGAGGCTATAATATCCCACTTCCCACGGAAGTTGTTATGATAAAGACGACTATGCGTGAAGAGGGTAATGCGGGAGCTTATACTCGTGAGAACCAAATTTATGTGGGATCTGGTGTTGTTGGTCTCAGAAAAATGAGAGATGGCACAGAACTCCCTATACCATCAGCAGAATCCCTTTGTTCTTTGATGGCTCATGAACTTTTTCATGTTCTGACTCGAAATAATTTGAATTTTAAGTCTGCTATGTATCGTATTATAGGGTTTACTCGTCTTGAGAAAGAGATACAGTTCCCAGATGATGTTCTGACTTTGCGTATTTCTAATCCGGATGTAAGTTGCTATGATAGCTATGCCAATATCACGGTAAATGGTGTTAAGCAGAATTGCACAATGATTAATGTGGCAAACAAGGCTTATGAGGGAGGTTCTTTTTTCCGGTACCTAAAAGTTGGTTTTATTCCATTGGATAATAATTTCACTCCTATAGTGAAGGATGGTAAAACGGTCATTTATGATTTGGATGATGCTACTGATTTCTATAACCTTGTTGGCCGGAATACAGGATATGTGATAAACCCTGAAGAGTGTCTTGCTGATAATTTCTCTATTGCGGTGAACGGGTTTCAACCTAGTCCACGTCGTCAGGAACTTCCCAATCCGGAAATCGTAGAAAAGATTCGTGAAGCCTTGAAAATCAGATATTAGCAGACTTCCTACATGGTATCTCTGAATTCTGAAGGATTCACATTGACCATTTTCTTGAATAGGGCACTAAAATACTCTGGATTCTTGAACTTCAGTTGATAACTTATTTCTTTAATTGGAAGTTCAGAGCTTCGTAATAATTCCTTTGCTCTGTGCAATTTCAAACTGATGTAATACTTGGCAGGAGATAGCCCTACATATTTTTTGAAGACTCTTCTGAAGGTTGTATAGCTTAGATTTAAGCGTTTTGCCACATCCGGCATATTTAAATCATCTTCTATATGATCTTGCATGTAGGTTCTTGCGCTTCTGATAACTTCTGGAGTTTCTTTCTCTCCAGACATGGAATAGTTTTGGTTAATCATAAACAGCAATCCCAATAAGTGGTTCACTATTCCAGCGAGTAATTGTTGGAAAAACGCATCTTGACGGGTAGCTACGTCAAGTGCCTGTTTATATAAATCTACAATGGTACTGCTCTTACCTATTTTATATACTGGGTGATCAGGAGAAAAGAATCCAGCCTGCACGCGTGCATCGATGTTCACACCTCTAAATCCTATCCAGTATTCATCCCATCCTATTTCTTTCAATGGGTAATAAGTATGCCATTTTCCGGGAAATAGCAGGAACATGTTTCCTTCTTCTATCTGGAATTCCTGTCCTTGGTCATTTTTTAACAATCCTCTGCCTTTTGTTATATATAGAAGTTGATATTCCTGTAAAAGCCGTCCTTTTTGTGGATTGAACATATGTTCTTGGTTATGATAGCTAGGAGGGTAGTTCTCACCGGGTTTGATGCTTTGGTATCCTACTGAACAGACTACTAATCCCCAAAGATAATCACGTTCATTTTCTGTAATATATTTAATAGGTTTGTGCATAATATATTATGAATTAGATATAGGATAATAATTAGATTTAGGTTTATTTTGCAATATTAGTTATTTTTATTGTAATTTCATTTTGATTTGGTCATTAATTTATTGTTTCTTGGTCAAAAAACATAGGTTTGCTTAAAATAATTGCATTTTGGACAAATCTAACATCCTTTTGGTCAAAAAACATAAGAGAATTAGTAACTATATACATTATCTTTGCAATGTAATCTAAAATTGAATAGTACTATGAATTTCTTTGCAGTTGATTTAGGTGCAACTTCTGGCAGAACTTTATTGGGCTCCTTGACTGAGAATGGTTTGGAACAGCGTGAGTTAACACGTTTTGCCAATACTATAATTCAGGTAAACGGTCATTATTTCTGGGATATCTATGCACTTTACAATGAAATTATTAAAGGTTTGAAAAAAGTAGCTGAAGAGGGAATAACCATTCAGTCTATTGGTGTCGATACTTGGGGCGTTGATTTTGTCTGTGTCGGTAAGGATGGACAACTTTTGGGTAATCCATATAGCTACCGGGACCCACATACTTTTGGAATCATGGAAGAGTATTTTAAATTGGTTCCAAAAGAAAAAGTATATGAAAAGACTGGTATTCAATTCATGAATTTCAATAGCTTATTCCAATTGGCAGCATTGCGAAAAGAAAAAAGCTCCATATTGGAAGCAGCTGACAAAATACTTTTCGTTCCAGATTGTCTAAGCTATATGTTGACGGGGAAGATGGTAACGGAATATACCATAGCTTCAACCAGTCAAATCCTGAATCCTGTAACAAAGGAATTGGACAAGCATTTATTAGATGCTATTCATGTTCGCCAAGATCAGTTTGCTCCTATTGTATTCCCAGGAACTCAGGTTGGCGTCTTGACACCAGAAATTCAGCAGATAACTGGATTGGGAGCTGTTCCTGTCATTGCTGTGGCTGGACACGATACAGCTTCTGCTGTAGCATCTGTTCCTGCAATGAATGCTAATTTTGCTTATCTTAGCTCTGGAACTTGGAGCCTGATGGGAATAGAGGCTAACGAACCTATTATTAATGAAAAGAGTTATGAGGCTAATTTCACTAATGAGGGTGGAGTAGAGGGAACTACCCGTTTCCTAAAGAATATATGTGGCATGTGGCTGTTGGAACGTTGCCGAAAAGAATGGAAAGAGAACTATGATTATGGTTCATTGATTGAAGCTGCTATGAAAGTTCCTGCATTCCAGAGTCTGATTAGCCCAGATTCTCCATGTTTTGCCAATCCAGTCAGTATGATTGAAGCCATTCAGAATTATTGTAGGGTAACAGGTCAATATGTTCCTAAGACTTATGGGGAAATCACTCGTTGTATTTTTGATAGTCTGGCACTACGTTATCGTCAGGTCATGAATCTTCTTCGTGATATGGCAGGATTTCCTATTGAAAGATTGCACATTATTGGTGGTGGCTCTCGTAATCAGCAGTTGAACCAGTTTACTTCAAATGCTGTGAGTATGCCTGTTACAACAGGCCCAGTGGAAGGTACAGCGATTGGTAACATCATGCTCCAAGCCAAGGCTGCAGGTCTAGTAAATACAATTGGTGAAATGCGCCAGCTTATCGCTAATTCTATTGAGACCCAAGAATATTTGCCTCAGGATGCAGAGCTTTGGGACAAAGGATATGAGAAATATTTGAGTGTTTATAGAGAAGATATTTAATTAGAAAAACAATTTAATAATAAAATTATGAAAGAAGAATTAGTTAAAAAAGCGTATGAAGTAGCAAAAGAGCGTTTTGCTGAAATTGGTGTAGATACAGAAAAGGTATTGGCTCAGTTGCAAGATTTCCATTTGTCAATGCATTGCTGGCAGGCAGATGATGTGAAGGGTTTTGAAGTCCAAGCAGGTTCACTCAGTGGTGGTATCCAAAGTACAGGTGATTTCCCAGGGGCAGCTCGGAATATTGATGAACTCCGTGCTGATGTATTGAAGGCAAAAACTTTGATTCCTGGTAATCATCGTCTGAATTTACATGAAATCTATGGTGATTTTAAAGGTAAAGTTGTGGATCGTGATGAAGTAACCATAGATTATTTCCAGAGTTGGATTGATTGGGGTAAGGAGACAAATACCAAGTTGGATTTCAATTCAACATCATTCTCTCATCCTAAGAGTGGTAATCTCACTTTGTCTAACCCTGATAAAGGCATTCGTGATTTCTGGATTGAGCATACCAAGCGTTGTCGTGATATCGCAAATGCAATGGGTGAGGCTCAGAATGATCCTTGTATCATGAACCTTTGGGTACATGATGGCTGCAAGGACCAAAGTGTAAATCACTATTTGTATCGTAGTTTGCTGAAGGAATCATTGGATGAGATCTTTGCTAAGAAACAACCATGTATGAAGGATACTATAGAAGGTAAGGTTTTTGGTATCGGTTTGGAAAGCTTCACTGTAGGTTCACATGATTTCTATACTGCTTATGCAGCTTCCCACAATATGATGCAGACTATTGATACAGGTCACTATCATCCATCAGAAATGCCTGGTGATAAAGTTAGTGCTTTATTACAGTTCCTTCCAGAACTGATGCTGCATGTTAGTCGTCCTGTACGTTGGGATTCTGACCATGTAACCATCATGGATGATCCAACTCAGGATTTATTCTCTGAAATTGTTCGTGCTGGTGCTTTGAATCGTGTACATTATGGTTTGGACTTCTTCGATGGTTCTATCAATCGTATTGGTGCTTATGTTATAGGTTCCCGTTCAGCACAGAAATGTATGCTTCGTGCACTTCTGGAGCCAAAGGAGCGTATTTCTAAGTTGGAATTGGCTGGTGAAGGTTATAAAGTACTGGGCCTCATAGAGGAACAGAAGGGTATGCCATGGCAAGCTGTTTATGATGAGTTCTGCGTACGCAATAATGTTCCTGTAGGTGAGGACTATATGAAGGAAATTGATGCATATGTGGCAGAAGTAATTTCTAAGCGTTAATTATGATAATCATTGGTTTGCTGATTATAGCGATAGGCGCATTCTTCCAAAGCAGTTGTTATGTGCCTATCAATAAAATCAAAGCTTGGAGCTGGGAGAGCTATTGGATTGTACAGGGTGTTTTTGCCTGGCTGATTTTTCCTTTCCTGGGAGCTTTGTTGGCAGTTCCGGAAGGTCACAGTCTGACTGAACTTTTCAGTAATGCTGATTCGTTCAGTCTTTGGATGACCATCTTATTTGGTGTGCTTTGGGGAGTTGGAGGCTTGACCTTTGGCCTTTCCATGCGTTATCTAGGTGTAGCATTGGGCCAATCTATCGCTTTAGGAACATGTGCTGGCTTGGGAACTATTATGGGTCCTGTTTTGCTTAACATCTTTTTCCCTGAGTTGAATGCTTTGTCTTCATTAACATTTGCAGTTATTTTGGGTGTGGTAGTTACTTTATTGGGAATTGCCATTATTGGAATAGCTGGTTCTATGAAGAGTGCATCTCTTTCTGAGGAAGAGAAGAAAGCTGCTGTTAAGGATTTTAATTTCCCTAAGGGCTTGGCTATTGCATTATTGGCAGGTTTCATGAGTGGCTGTTTCAATGTCGGTCTGGAATTTGGAAAGGAAATTAATTTTCCTGAAACGGATGCTATGTTCAAAACTTTACCTGCTACCTTTCTAGTTACTTTGGGCGGTTTCTTGACTAACGCTATCTACTGTTTTTATCAAAACTCAAAGAACAAAACCTGGAGCGATTATAAAATGGGTAGTGTGTGGGGAAATAATTTAGTTTTTTGCTGCTTAGCAGGTGCTCTTTGGTATAGCCAATTTTTTGGATTGTCATTGGGTAAAGGATTCCTCACAGAATCTCCTACTTTGATGACTTTGGCATTCTGTATATTACAAGCTCTGAATGTTGTTTTCAGCAATGTTTGGGGTATTATCTTGAAAGAGTGGAAAGGCTGTAGCAAGAAAACTATTGTGGTTCTTTTGATTGGATTGGCAATACTTATCATTTCAACCTTCCTTCCTCAATTGATATAATTTGATTATTTATTGTCGTCAAGACTGTTTAATAGCATAAAACTATGAAATCAATACTAGATGGACGTCCAGCTTTGAAAATTGAGATCGACAAGGTGGCTGAAGTCGCAGGCTATCTTTGGCAGAAGGGATGGGCTGAGCGTAATGGTGGTAATATCACAGTAAACATATCAGAATATGTAGATGATGAGATTAAATCACTTCCTGCTATTTCTGAGGTAAAACAGATAGGTGTGACATTACCTAATTTGAGAGGATGCTATTTCTATTGTAAAGGCACTGGTAAACGTATGCGTGATTTGGCACGTTGGCCAATGGAGAATGGTTCTGTAATTCGTATCTTGGATGATTGTGCCAGTTATGTGATTATTGCAGATAATCCAGTGCTGCCAACTTCTGAGCTTCCTTCTCACTTATCTTTGCATGATTATCTGATTGGTTCAGGCACAGATTATAAGGCATCTTTGCACACTCATCCAATAGAACTGGTTGCTATGAGCCATAGCCCGCGTTTCCTGAATGCAAAAGAAATCACACGTGTGCTTTGGTCTATGATACCTGAAACTTTGGCTTTTGCTCCACTTGCATTAGGTATAGTCCCTTATGAGATGCCATCTTCTGTGAAGTTGGCAGATGCTACATTGGAGCAGGTAAAGAACAATTATGACTGTGTACTTTGGGAGAAGCATGGTGTTGTAGCTGTTGGTCCAGACATTATGCAAGCGTTTGACGTAGTTGACGTTCTCAATAAGAGTGCTAATATTTATATGTGTGCGAAGAACATGGGATTTGAACCGGAAGGAATGACCGATGAGGCCATGAAGGAAATACAGGATGTTTTCTGTCTTCCAAAGGTTCGTCCTATCAAGAAATAGATATAATAAAAGGGGTTCCATTAGGAGCCCCTTTCTTTTTATTCTATAATTCTTGGTTTCCCTTTTAAAGGCTTAAATACTTTTATAGAAACTTTACTACCATTCTCCCTTTTACAGATAAAAAGGTAATTGATTCCAGCTACAACTTGGGTTCCTACGGAGAGAGGTATAAGTTTCTCTTTGTATCCTTTGGTGGCTTCATTAAATACGTTTAAATCTTCTTTTGTTACAGTACGTTGACGAGTGAAGGCACCTACCAAGTCCGATTGTTCATCAATAAGTTTCTTAACTTCTTTGAATATTCCTACTTCTTCGGTTAAATAACCTGTATTTTTCTCACGATATAATACACCACGGAACATCCCCCCACTATTAAAAGGCATGGTGTAGTTACCTTCTTTGTCTACTGCAATTAACCCTCCATTGCCTTCTTCAGAATTCAATTCTTGGAAGATTATTTCATTGGCAGCTTCATCAATTGGTTGTTTCATAAACTTTACGCGAAAATTGAGATTGCTGGATACTGCATGTCTGATAAAATATTCCCCATGTCCAGTACAGCTAATAGCGCAACCAGCATTGTCTGCATAGGTACCTGAACCAATAATAGGTGCATCACCAATTCTTCCATACTTTTTCCCTAGCATACCACCTGTACTTGTACCAGCTGTTAAATTGCCATCTTTATCTAATACTACGCAACCTACTGTTCCATTTTTTTTACTTTCTTCCTTAAATTTTTCTACCCATTGCATGGTTTTTGGAGTGGCAAAATATAGATTATCATTAACCGTTTCAAGCCCATTTTCAGCAGCGAACTGATCGGCTCCATCACCAGAAAGCATGACATGTGGTGTCAGCTTTTTTACTGCATAGGCTGCATTGATAGGATGCTTTATATGCTTGACTCCAGCAACAGCTCCTGCACTTAAATCTTTACCTTCCATGATGCAGGCATCCAGCTCAAATTGACCAGCAGCACTTACTGTTGCACCAATGCCTGAATTGAACAATGGGTTGCTTTCAAAGTAATTAATGACAGCTAAAACCACATCAGCACCTTTTCCTGTAAGTTGCATTTGCCTTTCCCCAATCTGAAGAGCTGAATCTAATGCTGCATAATACATGTCTCTTTGTTCAGGATGATCTTGCAATGCAGTCATTACTCCTGCACCCCCGTGAACTAATATAACATATTCTTTCTCTTGTGCAGGAACGGGCAGTAGGAATGCACCCATCATTAATAATGTAAATAATATTTTCTTCATGATATATATAGTTATTTCTGTTTTGTTGATGGTTCTATTATAATTGCCTGTCTAAATAAAAATGAAACCCCTTATAATGTCTTATGAAATGTATTAATAAACTTAGTACGTGAAGATTACTAATCTTAGTCGACCAAGATTAGTAATCTTAGTGATGTAAGATTAGTAATCTTCAGTACATAATCAAATAGGCATTATTGCTAAAGAATGGATACTGCAAGTAGTAAAGGTGCCAGGCCTATTATTTTGTTTTTTCTCAATATCGTTAATTTATGTCTATTTAGTTGCGAATTTAAATGAATTTGGCCTTAATTCAAAAGAATTGCTTAAATTTGTGGAAAATTTACACCATGACTTACAATTTTGATAACGTTCCAAGTCGTTGGGACACGAATTCCTACAAATATGACAGTTCACCGGACCATGAGGTTATACCTTTATGGGTAGCTGACATGGATTTTCCTACAGCACCTGTGGTTCAACAGGCTGTGCAGAAAAGAGCTCAGCATCCTGTTTTCGGTTATGTGAAGGTTCCTGAGAGTTTTTATCAAAGCACTATTAAGTGGTTTAGCTACAGGCATGGTTGGATAATTCCCCGTGATTCCTTCATTTATACTAGTGGTGTTGTACCTGCTATTTCTGCGATTATTCAAGGTATTACAAAGCCAGGTGACAAGGTTTTAGTACAGACCCCTGTTTACAATTGTTTCTTTTCTAGTATCCGTAATAGTGGATGCGTTTGTGTGGATTCTCCATTGGTCTATGAAGAAAATACTTATCATATTGATTTTGATGATTTTGAGAGAAAAATATCCGATCCGTCAGTCAAGGTCTTTTTGATGTGTAATCCTCATAATCCTGCTGGTAGAGTTTGGACTCCTGAAGAGTTGAAAAGAATAGGAGACATTTGTTTAAAACACGATGTTTTCGTGATTTCTGATGAAATCCATAATGAATTAGTTATGCCAGGGTATAAGTATACGCCTTATGCCAGTTTGTCCAAAGATTACATGGAACATAGTGCAATTTGTATTTCACCAAGTAAATCTTTCAATATAGCAGGTTTGCAAATTGCCAATATAATCATAGCAAATAAGGAAATTAGGCAGTTGGTTGACAAAGCAATTAATATTAATGAAGTTTGTGATGTCAATCCTTTTGGTGTGGTAGCCTTGCAGGCTGCTTATACTTCAGAGGGTGAGGAATGGTTGAAACAACTGAATTGTTATATTGCCAGTAACTATGAATTGCTTTGTGAATTCTTTAAAAAGGAATTACCTGATTATCATGTGACAAAATTAGAGGGTACTTATTTGGCTTGGATTAATATACAAGCAAGTGGTGAAAGCTCAGAGCACATGGAAGAAAGGTTATTAAGAGATTATAAAGTTTGGATTAATTCAGGCATAATGTATGGAACAGAAGGCTTTATTCGGATTAATTTGGCTTGTCCACGAGCAACTTTGATGGAAGGCTTGAAACGAATTAAAGCTGGTTTGACCCCCAAATAGCGAAATTCATAATTAAATAATAATAAAATGGAAGAAAATGAGAAACCTGTAGGTCTCCCTGAAAATGCAATGCGTGAATTGAAAGAGGGAGAAACTTACGAGCCGCTTATGCCGGCATCTTCAAACCCCAAAGAAGTGACTTTATATTCTGTCATTTGGGGGTTGCTTATGGCTGTACTATTTAGTGCTGCAGCTGCTTATTTAGGATTAAAAGTGGGTCAGGTGTTTGAAGCTGCCATACCTATTGCCATAATTGCTGTAGGAGTATCATCAGCTACTCATCGGAAAGGAGCATTGGGCGAAAATGTCATGATCCAAAGTATTGGTGCATGTTCTGGTATGATTGTAGCAGGTGCTATTTTCACTTTACCTGCACTCTATATTCTTCAGGCTAAATATCCAGAATTAACTGTTAACTTTTTGGAGGTGTTTATATCTTCATTGCTTGGTGGTATTTTGGGTATTCTATTCTTGATACCATTCCGAAAGTATTTCGTGAAGGATATGCATGGAAAATATCCATTTCCAGAGGCTACAGCTAGTACACAAGTTATAGTATCTGGAGAGAAGGGTGGTGATCAGGCTAAACCTTTGTTGATTGCTGGTATTCTTGGTGGCCTTTATGATTTTGTCATTGCCACTTTTGGTCTTTGGAATGAAACAGTGACTTCGAGGATGGTTGGCTTTGGAGAAACAATTGCAGAGAAAGCTAAATTAGTATTGAAAGTCAATACAGGTGCTGCAGTCTTAGGAATGGGCTATATTGTCGGTTTCAAGTATGCACTGATTATTTGTTTGGGCTCTTTGGCTGTATGGTGGATTATTGTTCCTTGTATAGCTCTTATTTGGCCAGAGATGGAAATTGCAGATGGGGTCATTGCTGGAACAGCTACTGCAGAACAGATTTTTACATATTCTAAAAGTATTGGTATTGGTGGTATTGCTATGGCAGGTATCATTGGTATTATTAAGAGTTGGGGTATTATAAAAGGAGCTGTTGCTTTAGCTGGTAGAGAGTTTGCAGGAAAGAAGGTAGATTCTAATGAAGTTATTCCAAGAACTCAGCGCGATATCCCAATGAAAGTTATTGTCATCGGTTTGATTGCAGCTTTAGTTGTAACTTTCTTATTCTTCCAATTTGGCGTTATGGGTAAGGTATGGCTTTTCAGTATAACAGCCATTTTGGTGTTAACTATTATTGTATTCTTGTTTACAACAGTGGCTGCCAATGCGATTGCTATTGTTGGTTCCAATCCTGTTTCAGGTATGACCCTGATGACTTTGATCTTAGCTTCTGTTATTTTGGTTGCGATAGGTCTAAAGGGTACAGCTGGTATGGTGGCAGCTTTGATTATGGGTGGTGTTACATGCACAGCTTTGAGTACAGCAGGTGCATTTATTACCGACTTGAAAACAGGGTATTGGTTAGGTAGCACCCCTCAAAAACAGGAAACTTGGAAGTTCTTGGGCGTTTTAGTTTCTGCTGCAACAGTTGCTGGTGTTATTATGATTTTAAATAAAACATATGGCTTTACAAGTGGTCAGCTTGCAGCTCCTCAGGCTAATGCGATGGCTGCCGTTATTGAACCACTAATGAGTGGTCAAGGTGCTCCATGGTTGCTTTATGGAATTGGTGCTGCTATAGCAATTATCCTTACCTTGTTTAAGGTTCCAGCGTTGGCATTTGCACTAGGTATGTTTATACCTATGGAATTAAATATCCCTCTATTAGTTGGTGGAGCTATCAACTGGTATGTAACATCTAGAAGCAATGATTCAGAACTGAATAGAGCTCGTAATGATAAGGGTACCTTGATTGCAAGCGGTTTTATCGCAGGTGGTGCTTTGATGGGTGTTGTTTCAGCTGCACTTCGTTTTGCTGGTATCAGTTTTGATTATGTAGCATGGTGGGATAACAACTGGAGTGAAGTTATTTCTTTAATCATGTATATTTTAATCATCGTTTGGATGGTTCGGTCTACTTTGAATGCAAAGAAATAGTAACACCTAATAAACAGTAAGCCCCGCAAGTCTTTGACTGCGGGGCTTACTGTTTATTAAAGGTAAGTTATTTTTCTTTTATTATATTGAATTTATTATTTATCAAAGCCTCTTTTATTTCTTCAATATGATTAATGTCACGAGTTTCCATTGTTATTCTTAGGACACATGAATTAACATTAATGTCGGAATTGGTACGTTCATGACTGATGGCTGTGATATTAGCTCCACTTTTTGCTATTAATGTTGCGATATTAACTAGTTCACCTGGGCGGTCCTTAATTTCAAGTGCTACAGTAAATTGACGTCCGTTCATTTGTAAGCCACGGTTTATAATTCTATTAAGTGAAGTTACATCAATGTTTCCCCCAGAAACTACACATACAGCTTTTTTACCTTCCAATGGAATATGGCCAAACATGGCAGCGGCAACAGAAACAGCTCCTGCTCCTTCTGCAATTAGTTTGTGCTTTTCCAGTAAAAGCAGAATAGCAGCACATACTTCATCATCAGAAACAGTGACAATTTTGTCTACCCATTTTTTACAAAAATCATAAGTGTAGTTACCTGGTTGTTTTACAGCAATTCCATCAGCTATAGTGGAAACTTTTACTAAACTTTTTATTTGGTCATGTTCCAAACTCTTCACCATACTTGGAGCACCTTGTGCCTGTACTCCATATACTTTAACATTCGGATTCAATTGCTTAGCAGCATAAGCAACACCACTTATCAGACCACCACCTCCAACAGGAACAATGATTGCATCCACATCGGCCATTTCATTCATTATTTCCAAGCCGATGGTTCCTTGACCTGCAATAACCTTAATGTCATCGAATGGGTGAACAAAGGTCATATTTTTTTCGTCTTTTAGTTCTAGTGCACGTTTATAAGCATCATCATATACTCCAGGAACTAAGCAGATCTCAGCACCGTAACTACGAGTTGCCTCAACTTTGGAAATAGGAGCACCTTTAGGCAGACAAATGGTAGCTTTAATACCATAAGCTTTTGCAGCCAATGCTACTCCTTGAGCATGGTTACCAGCAGAACAGGCAATAACTCCATGTTTTCTTTCTTCATCTGATAGTTGAGAGATCATGTAGCTGGCACCTCGTACCTTGAATGAACCTGTTACTTGCAAGTTCTCAGGTTTTATATAAATCTCACAATCTTTGCGTATAGATGGGGAAATTACCAGATTTGTCTTTCGGATAATGGATTTTAAAGCATATGAAGCTCTATATATTTCGTTAAGGGTTAATTCATTTTCCATGTTTTCAAAATTTGGTGCAAAGGTACATGTTTTCATCAATAAAATGATGGAATCCTCTAAAATCTTTGTAAATTTGTGTCCCATGAAATCGCCATTAATTCATAGTTTACCTATTGAAACACTCCAGTTTGATACTCCGGATTGTTTTACATATCCGTTTTATTACCAGCCCCATCCTCTTTGTATTGCTGCTGCAGAATGTGTAAAAGCTGAACTTAGCAATTTCCCGGAGTGGAATATTGAAAAAGAAAGTGGCAAGATGTTTGGTGTCTTGGTTGTTTTAGACACAAAAACTGGAGAACGAGGCTTTCTAGCTGCTTATTCAGGGAATATACAAGGGCGGAATGATTATCCTTATTTTGTGCCTCCTGTTTTTAATCTTCTGAATCCGTTAGGCTATTTTGTAAAAGAAGAAAAGGCCATTTCTGAGATTAATCATCGCATCGCCAGTCTTTCTGATACAGATTCAATTATTAATAGTTTGAAAAATGAAAGAAAGTCTCGTTCTCATGCTCTTCAGCAATGGCTTTTTCAGCACTATGTGGTTCAAAATGCCATGGGCGATAAACGGAGTATCCTTCAGGTCTTTGAAGGAAAAATCCCTCCTGGTGGTACTGGAGAGTGTTGTGGGCCAAAACTTCTTCAGGCAGCCTATAAATTAGGTTTGAAGCCCCTCTGTATGGCTGAATTTTGGATGGGGAAGACACCAAAGGATGAACTGCGAATTGAAGGAAATTTTTATACAGCATGTCGTAGCAAGTGTAAGCCAGTCCTTACATATATGATGAAAGGCTTAAAGATTGAAGATAATCCTTTATTGCAGAAAAACCGAGAAATGGTTGCTCTCTTGAAAATTATTTATGAAGATGAAGCTATTGTTGTAATTGATAAACCTTCAGGTATGTTAGCTGTGCCAGGCAAGGATGATGTGCCATCTGTCTATGATGTTATCAAGGAAAAGTTTCCTAATTTAAGCGGCCCCATTATTGTACATCGTTTGGATATGGATACTTCAGGTTTGATGGTCTTGGCAAAGAATGAACATGTATATAGAGAATTGCAACGTCAATTTGTAGGTCATGAAGTAGAGAAACACTATGTAGCATTATTGGATGCCAAAAATTTAAATCCTGTAGAAAAAGAAGGTACAATTAAACTCCCACTTTGCCTGAATCCAAATGATAGACCACGACAGATTGTAAGTGAACAATATGGTAAATATGCAGAAACACATTATGTGTTAGGTGATTATAATTCAGAGGGCTATCTGAGAGTGGATTTCTATCCAGCTACAGGACGTACTCATCAGTTGAGAGTACATTCTGCTCATAAATTAGGCTTAAATGCACCTATTGTTGGTGATAATTTGTATGGAAACTGTGCACAAAGATTATATCTTCATGCACAAGATATCAAATTCACTCATCCACTAACAGGCGAAAAGGTTACTTTTACTTCTGCTTGCCCTTACTAATTATTAGCATGCCAATGAAAGTAAAGGTAGCATTAAGAATCAAGATCTCATAGCTGAACTTATATCCATTGAACCATGTTACACTGTTCTTGTCCAAAATGAAACAAAGAATAGGGGCGGAAATAGAAATAAATGGAAGCAGTTTGTCTCTAACTATAAATTTGGTGAATATGCCAAAGGCAAATAAGCCTAAAATAGGTCCATACGTATAACTTGCCAATTTGTAAACAGCATCAATTACGCTGGTATTATTGAAAAGATTAAATGCGAAAATGACTATACCCATTACTATTGTTAGTGCAATGTGTACATGCTTTCGCAATTTCCTCAGTGCATTTTCTGTTTTATTTCTTGCGTGAAGAATATCTAAAGTAAAACTAGTCGTTAGAGCTGTTAATGCAGATCCTGCTGCATTATATGCTGCAGCTACTAGACCGATAATAAATAAGACACCTACAATTGCAGGTAAACCACCTTGAGTCGCTACAGTTGGGAATAACTCATCTTTTACAGCAGCAATTCCATGCTTTTCTGCATAGAGGTAAAGCAGTGTTCCCAAGAATAAAAAGAGAGCTATTACAGGTAATTGCATTAGACCACTTGTAATCATGTTCTTTTGTGCATCTTTGCTATTACGACAGCTAAGATTACGCTGCATCATATCTTGGTCGAGTCCATTAGTGGCAATCATGGTAAAGATACCTGCTAAAAACTGTTTCCAGAAGAATTGTGGTGCATTGACATTGTTTAGGAAAACAAAATCATGTTCATTCCAAACAGTACTGCATAAGCTGCTGAAATCTAGGTTCAAATCTGCAGCTATAAAGTAAATGCTTAAAACCACACTGATAATTAGACATGCTGATTTCAATGTGTCAGCCCAAATGATGGATTTTACCCCTCCTTGTGCTGTATATAGCCACACAAGAAACATGGAACATGCTATATTTAAAACGAATGGTAAACCTAAAGGACCAAACACCAGTAATTGTAATGTTAAGCAGACAAGGTAAAATCTTACAGCGGCTCCTAACATTTTGCTAATGAAAAAGAACCAGGCACCTGTTTTATATGTTGTAATACCAAATCGTTGTTCAAGGTATTCGTAAATAGATGTCAGGTTCATTCGATAGAACAATGGAACTAGTACATATGCAATAAGTAATTGTCCTACAATGAATCCTAATACCATTTGTAAATAACCATAATCAGCAGTCTGTACCATACCTGGCACTGAAACAAAGGTCACACCGCTGATCATACTTCCAATCATGGCAAAAGCGACCATATACCATTTTGATTGGCGTCCACCATTGAAAAATTCAGCATTATTCGAACCACGTCCGACCCACCAGGAAATTCCAAATAATAAACAGAAGTATGCTGCTATAGTAATAAGAACGGTTATAGGACTCATTCTGGATAAATTAAATATGGTTTACGTTGTTTCTTGAATAATTCCACATCTTCTTTCCATGTGGCTTGAATTTGTACAGCAGTGAGCCCATCCTCAATCATTTTGCGTATATCTTTCTTTCCAATCAATTTTTCAAAAAAGTTTGTAAAGAACTTGTCACCTTGCTGGAGTTTGGTATAGGCATCAATGAGATAACTTAAATCAATGTGCTTGTTGCGAAGTTCATCTATGTTAAGTCCGCTTAAATCAACTCCCCAACATAGCTTGTCTAATTGCGGAGGATTTTTTGCGCCATTTCGGCTGGTAACAGTGAAGCAGTAGTAACAGCCACCCATTTTAGGATGACCATATTGCTGAAATGGTTTATCAGTTCCTCGTCCTAGACTTACTTCAGTAGCTTCAAAATAGCAAAGAGAAGGATAGAGGTAAACCGAGGTCATATTTGGCAGGTTTGGGGATGGAGGTACTGGAAGTTCATAAAAAGTGTGGTGGGTATAATTTAAACATGGTATGACTGTTAGTTTGCAGCAGTTTTTTTTATTGTTTATCCAACCTTCTGCATTGGCCATAACAGCAAGTTCTCCTAGTGTCATGCCATGTACAATAGGAATAGGTAAGCCACCAACTCCACTTTTAAGAGCCATATCTAATATAGGCCCGTCTACATAATGTCCATTTGGATTTGGTCTGTCTAACAATATGACTTCTTTATTCTTGTCTGCACAACGACTCATGAGTTGAATCATGGTAATATAGTAGGTGTAAAAGCGCAATCCTACATCTTGAATATCAATCACCAATACATCAAACTTATCCATAGAATCATTGTTGGCTCCTGCATTCTTGCCATCATAAAGGGATAGGATAGGCACTCCTGTTTCGGGGTCTACACTGCTGCTTACATGTTCACCAGCATCTGCTGTACCACGGAAACCATGTTCAGGAGAGAATATGGCTGTTACGTTAATGTTGTTTTGCAGTAAAAGATCCAAAACATGTTGACTACCTGCTATTCCTGTATGGTTGCTAAATAACGCCACTCTCTTGTTGTCTAGCAATGGTAGATAAACATCAGTTCTTTCATCGCCTAATTTAATCTGAGCCATGGACCTAGTTAAAAAAAGGCATATATAAACATAAATAAGAAATGTGCGTTTCATGTGTTATGAATTGGTGACACAAAAATATACAAAAAAAAGGTCTCATCAAAATAGATGAGACCTTTTTCTAATGTGTATGGAGTATTACTTTACAGTTAATGTTGCTGTTTTGACATCATTACTGTTTGTACCAATCATGATTTCGTAATCACCTGGTTCACAAACGAAGTTCAAATCATGGTCATAGTACTTCAGTTCTTCTGCAGTGATTTTAAATTCTACCGTCTTTGTCTCTCCTGGTTTCAGGTTAATCTTCTGGAATCCTTTCAACTCTTTTACAGGACGGGTGGAAGTGCTATAAATGTCGTGAATATAGAGCTGTACTGTTTCTTTACCTTCTCTATCACCTGTATTCTTAACAGTGATGCTTGCTGTAATGTTACCATTCTGATCCATTTCTTTGCCAGACAGTTTAATATCACCATATTCAAAGGTGGTATAGCTCAAGCCATAACCAAAGTAATATAGAGGTCCATTTTCAACATCCATGAAGCAAGATACGAACTTGCGGTATGGGTCAGTGTCTCCATGAGGACGACCTGTGTTTTTATGGTTATAGTAAATCGGCATCTGGCCATTGGCACGAGGGAACGAAGTGGTTAATTTACCAGAAGGGTTCACATCACCAAATAAAACGTCAGCAATTGCATGTCCAGCTTCAGCACCTAAGTTCCAAGTATTAAGAATTGCATCACAGTTTTCATTTTCCCAGTTAAGCAATAATGGACGGCCAGTTGTAAGAACTAAAACTAATGGTTTGCCAGTAGCCTTTAATGCTTTCAGTAAGTTTTCTTCTGCATCAGGCATAGAGATGTCAGAACGGCTAGAACCTTCACCACTCATGTTGTTTAGTTCTCCTAAGCAAGCTACAACTACATCTGCGTTACGGGCAACTCTCACTGCTTCTGCGAGTAAAGTTGATTGTGGCAATGGATGTACAGATGGAAACTCCATATCTGGTCTGAACATTTTCATTAAACCATAAGTAACAGATTCTTCCTTAGCCTCATCTTCAAAAATATAAGATCCCTGTGCATAAGTTACAGAACCTCCTTCAAGTGCTTCTTTTACACCTTGTAAGATGGTAACATTTTCATCAGCCCGATGGCTCATTGCCCAAGCACCTTCCATTTCTTTTGCATTATCTGCAAATGGACCTATCAAAGCAATTTTAGCGTTTTTCTTCAATGGTAAAACTCCATTGTTTTTCAGTAGGACTTGGCACTCTTGAGCTATTTTGCGTGCAAATGCCAACTGTTCTGCATTACGGATTTCGACAGAATCTCGACCTTCCTTCAAATATTTGTAAGGATCTTCGAATAGGCCTAATTTCCACTTTGCTTCCAAGATACGACGACAAGCCTTGTTGATATCCTCTTCAGAAACTTTACCTTCATCGTAGCTCTTTTTCAGAGTCTTAACAAAAGCATCTGACCCCATGTCCATATCCAAACCTGCTTGGAGTGCACGACGTGCAACTTCTTGCTGGTCTCCAATACCGTGAGCAATGATTTCATTTACTGCTGTTGCATCTGAAACAACAAAACCTTTAAATCCCCATTGGTCACGTAAAACTTCGGTCAGCAGATAATGGTTACATGTAGCTGGAATACCTTCAAATTCATTAAAAGAACTCATATATGAGCCAGCACCTGCAATTGCAGCTTGCTTGTAAGGATTCATGAATCCATTTAATGCTTCTTGACGGCTTAAGAATACGCTGTTGTAATCACGTCCTGCTTCAGCACCTCCATAAAGAGCATAGTGCTTTACACACACCATTACGCTATTATCTGCAGATAAGTCTTCACCTTGATATCCACGAACATAAGCCTTGGCAATCTCACCACCTAAATATGGGTCTTCACCGCCACCTTCTACAATACGTCCCCAGCGTGCATCTCTACATATATCTACCATTGGGCTATAAACCCAGTTGATTCCTACTGAAGAAGCTTCTTTTGCAGCCATACGTGCAGATTCTTCTACTAAATCCATATTCCAGGAATTAGAAATAGCCAATGGAGTAGGATAGGAGGTTTCAAAACCATGGATAACATCATTACCGAAAATCAATGGAATTTTATGCTTTCCTTGCATGGCAATTTCTTGTAATTGCTTAATCTGTTGCATGTTGGTAAATCCATAGAAAGCTCCCATGTTCCCTTCCTTTAATTGCTGGATAGCTTCTGCCTCTTCAGGAAGGGTGGCATTAGTCTGGAAGTAAGTCCAGTTTGATTTCAAGTTAAGCTGACCAATCTTCTCTTCGATTGTCATCTCACTCATCAGTTTGTCGATGAATTCGTTCATCTTGGCATCTTGACTGTTGTCTTTAGCGCAACTAAAGAATAATGCAGCCATGGAGATGGCTAGAATTGTTTTTTTCATATGATTATATTTAGATTAAAGTTTTTCATTGCAAATTTAATTTTATTATGTGATAAATTCAAATTTTGTGGTTATATTTGCGTCAATGAAAATAATACGGAATAAATATTTACCTATTGGGAAAAACTTTTGGGCCATAAACATCCTCGGCATAGTATTTACCAAGGGTAAGTTAAGTCGTATATCTGAAAACCATGAGTATATTCATACGCTTCAGCAGAGGGAAATGCTTTTTGTCTTTTTTTATCTTTGGTATATAGTTGAATGGATTTTCCGTTGGATACAGTTCCGAGACAGGGAAAAGGCTTATTATCATATATCCTTTGAGCAAGAAGCTTATTGCAATCAGAGGAACTTGCTTTATCCTCAGCAAAGGATTTTTTTCGCATGGACAAAGTATTTGAAAAGGAAGAGACATAAAGAAAGCCGCCAGTTATAAATCTGGCGGCTTTCTTGTTATTGTGAAGGGTTATTTGTTATCAATCTGCTTGAGCAGTTCTTTTACAGAAGTTTCAAGTTGGGCATCTTCTCCTTCAACAACCTTTGATGGATCATTAAGAATTAAGATGTCTGGTTCTAACTGAGTGTTTTCCAAATATTGCCCGTTCTCTTGGAGGTAGCCTATGATAGGTATACCATAAACTAATGTCGGATCTTGTGTTGTAACCCAATTCACGGTGGTCATAGTTCCTGGGACAGGGGCGCCTACAACCTTGCCTAATTTCTGATGCTGATATACCCATGGGGTTCCATGAGCATTACTATAATTGGCTTCACAGGTAATCATTATTGTTGGCTTATTCCATCGTCTGCTTGGCATGTCACAAGTTTCTTCACCACGGTCTATTTGGGTTAAGTACTTGTGACCGCTTACTAATATTTCGATGTCTTCGTGTAAACGTCCACCGCCATTCCATCTAGTATCGATAATAACACCATCTTTCAGATTATATTTACCAAGCATGTCACTGTATGCCTGACGGAAACTTGCATCTGACATGGATTGTAAATGCACGTACCCTAAGCGCCCATTAGATAGTTTGTCTACTTTTTCTGCATTCTTTTTTACCCAACGGTCATAGAGCAGAGAGTTAACCTGTCCGGAAGTGATAGGAAGGATTACCTCATCCCAACGTTGTTTGGTTGTTGGATCATAGATAGAAACTAGGGTTTTCTTTCTGCTAATACCATTCATCAGTTGTGCGATATCTGTGTTGGCCGTAATTTCTTCTCCATTGATTTTTTCGATGATATTACCTGCTTTTAATTTAGAACTAGCACGATCAAATGGACCACCTGATAAGATTTCGTCAACCTTCATGCCAGCCTTTTCCCAAGTCATGTCAAAGAGTAATCCTAAATTTGCAGTTGAATCATCACCTGCATTTCCACGAGGTGAATAGCGGCCACCTGTATGAGAAACGTTTAATTCGCCTAACAGCTCAGAAAGCATTTCTGCAAAATCATAGTTGTTGTCAATGTGTGGTAAGAACTTCTTATAGTCGTTGACCATAGAATCCCAGTCTATGCCATGCATATTGGTGTTATAGAATCGAGTCTTTTCAGACTGATACACATTTTGCAATAAATACTCACGTTCCTTGGTTAGATCTTGTTTCATTTCTGCTGAATAGCTGATGTTCTCAAGCTTTTCACTTTTACCGTCCATTTTTTTCATGTCACGGCTTCCAAGAATATAGATATTACCATCCTTGTCCATCTCAAGTGATGCCCAGGATGTATTCATCTTATGCAAAAGTTTTGTTTCATTTTTACGTAAACTGATTTTCCAAAGGTCTGCCCCTCTTTCAAAAGACGCAAAATAATAAAGATTTTCACCATCTTTTGACAGAATCGTACTACCAAGACTGCTGGAATTCGGTGTCAAGCGAACTATTCTATCTTGAATACCCTTGGTTTCAACAACAATATCTTTTGTGGATGGAGCTTCGGTTTTATTTGTTACATCTTTCTTCTTGCTGTTTTTTTCATCAGCTTTCGGAGCCTCCTTCTTTTGGTCTTTTTCCAATTCTTTTTGCAGCTGATAGTCTTCTTCACTTAAACGGTATTTGTCATAGGCATCCTGATTCATAAATACTAGAAAGGCATCTTCTTCAGAACCCCAAGATGCATGGTTTCTCATACCGTATCTTTCATTGTTGAAAAGGATTGCATTTCCATCTAAAACCCAGCGAGGGCTACTGCTTGCATAACCACTTTCCGTAATATTGGTCATTTGTTTACCTTGTGCATCAATAATAGCAATGTCATAATATGGATCGCGTTTGTTTCCAACCATCTCCAACGTAAACCATTTGCTATCTGGACTCCAAGAGTAATCAAATCCACCACCAGTAGTCATCCAGGTCTTATTATCAGTTATTTGACGAGTCTGTTTACTTTGAAGATTATATACCATTAAATTCTTTCTGTTTTCAATGAATGCAAGTTCCTTACCATCAGGGGAGAACTGTGGATAATCGCGTTCTGCATTTACATTGTGTAGAATAGGTTCCTCAGTAATCAAGGTCGCATTAGGGAAGTTGGGATCTTCAGTTCTGGTAATAGTTGCTTTATATAATTGCTTAACACCACCATCTCTTTCACTAGCATAAATCAAGGTCCTGTTGTCAGTACCCCAAGCTACATGATATTCTGCAGCAGGAGTGTGTGTAATCTGTTTTGTAGTAGCAAAAGCAGTACTGGTTACAAACACTTCACCACGTTGAACGAAGGCTATCTGCTTTCCATCTGGAGATACAGCACCTTCAGTTGCTCCATTGGAAAAACGGAGAGTCGCAACTGTCACTTCATCGTCCTTAGTAAGGGAAATGTTTACTTTTTTTGCATTTCCATTCAGAGGTTGAGTGTAAATTTCTCCGTCGAAAGTATAGCACATAATATCATTATTGCTGATGCTCAGGAAACGTACCGGGTGCTTTTTGTAGTTGGTGACAGCTTGAATTGAGCTAGGATTATTCAATGGGAAACTATAAACATTGAATGTGCCACCATTTCGTTCACTCAGGATATATACAGTTTTTCCATCAGAGGAAATGGCCGGATTCCTATCTTCTCCAGCTTTGTTGGTTAAATTTGTGTATTGCTTTTTTTCTGTATCATAGACCCATATATCACGAGTTACTGATGAGGTATGGTGCTTACGCCATTCATCCTCCATTCCTTTTTGGTCTTGATATAGGATTTTCTTTCCGTCAGGAGTGAAATGTAACATTTCCATAGCATTGCCCAGGCATTGAACAGAGCGTCCTCCTAGTACAGGGACTTTATAGAGCTCAGTCAGTCTACGTGTAGGGAATAATGCGCTAGTAAACTGATCTTGAATGTTGGCAGAAAAAAGAATATGTTTTCCATCAGGGGTAAAAGTAGAAGGAATCTCGGAGGTGGAATTGTAAGTCAATCGGGTTGCATCACCACCTTCTGACGACATTACAAAAACATCAAAGTTCCCGTGACGGTCTGATGCAAAGGCTATCTGTTTGCCATCTGGACTCCAAATAGGAGTAGATTCATAAGTAGGTTGTGTGGTCAGACGAATAGCTTGACCTCCATTTACAGATACTTTGTAGATGTCACCTTTGTAACAGAAAGCAATCTGCTGGCCATCAGGTGAAATCATTACATCACGTAACCATAATGGGGTTACATTGGCTGCTGCTCGACTTTCCATAGGAGTAGTGAAAGCTACTGTGCTTAAGGCAAAAGTGGCAACAATTTTGGTGAAATTGATTTTGCTCATATTGTTTATATGTTAGTATTAATTGCGCAAATTTAATCAAAAAAACAGAGAAGGGAAGTTGATTCTGACAAAACCTTCCAATTTATTGCAAAAAGATGGTTAAAATGACTTGTGCAATAATAACACGGGCAAACATGCCAACTGGGTATACTGTTGCATAACTTACAGATGGACTATCATTGGAAGTTATAGAATCAGCATAGTTTAGTGCCATTGGATTAGCCATGCTTCCACAGAGCATGCCACAGGTATGGCCAAAATCCAACTTGCAAGTACGCATGGCAACCCATCCCATGACTAAGACGGGAATTATTGTGATGGAAAAACCTGTGCCTATCCATAGCAGTCCTTCTGGGCGCATTACTGTCTCTATGAAATTTGCTCCAGAATCTAAACCAAGACAAGCTAAATACAAGGAGAGACCTATACCACGAATCATAAGGTTGGCACTGCGGGTTGAATAAGTTACGAGTTTAAACCGTGGACCGTATGTGCCTATTAGCAAGCCTGTAATAATAGGTCCACCTGCCAGACCTAATTTGATTGGAGTGCTCATGCCAGGAATGAAAATAGGGATAGAACCTAGAATTAAACCTAGAACGATGCCTATAAATATAGCTCCTAAATTTGGATCTCTTAATGATCCATTAGCACTGTCAAGCTCTTTTTCTACCATAGCAATTGATTTGGATTCTCCCACTACAGTAAGGCGGTCGCCTAATTGTAAAACCAATCCGGGGGTTGCCAACAGAACAATTCCATTTCGAGTAATTCGTGTAACTGATATTCCGAAATGATTTCTAAGTTTAAGTGAACCTAGTTTTTTCCCATTAAAGATCGGTCTGGTTATTATGATCTTTTTGGAAATGATATCATTGTCAATTGCATTCCAGTCAATGTCATCCTTATTCCAATCTCGTTGGTCTTGTTCTCCAAATAAGATAGTTAGTGTTTGAACGTCTTTCTCTGTCGTAATTACTAAGATACGGTCATCCTTCTTTAATTCTGTTTCTGAAGAAGGAATTTGAACTTTCCCATTTCTCCAAAGTCTGGATATTATGAATTTGCATGTAGTGTTCTCTGCTACTTTATGAATTGGCATGTGGAAGATTCCTGGATTGCACACTTCAAAACTTGCAATGAATGTATGGTTATGGTCTTCGTGTTCATGAATCTCCAGATCCTTAGGCTTTACAATAAACTTATCTATGATTACTATAGCAAGAATTACACCAACGACACCAAGAGGGTAGGTTATTGCACAACCTAATGCAGCTCCACTAGAAGAAACTCCAAACTGTTGAAGCGTTTGCTGTGCTGCAGCCAATGCAGGAGTGTTAGTTACAGCACCGCTTAATATGCCTATCATGTCTGAAATATGGATGTTGGTCGCATATGTTAATCCTACAGCCATGATAGAGCCTAATAGGATTACCCCCATGCCTAAAATGTTAAGTTGGATACCCTCTTTTCGAAAAGAGCCGAAGAAACCTGGCCCAACTTGCATTCCTAATGCATATACAAAAATGACCAAACCAAAGTTTTGGGCAAAAGTCAACATGCTATGATTGATGGAGAGACCTAATTGGCCAAAGAAAATACCAACGAAGAATACGAAAGTGACTCCTAGTGAAACACCCCATACTTTAATCTTGCCAAGGCCTAGTCCACAAGCTATGATAATGCTTAGGATAATAACAGCCTGTAAGGAAGACTCTTCTAAAAATAGATTGGATAACCAACTCATATTGATTACAAAGATAAGGACATTTGTTTATATAAATGTATTTTTCTTGAAAACTTATTTGCATGACGAAAAAAATAGTCCGTTTTTTATCGAATTAAAAAAATAATGACTAAATTTGTCATAGAAATGTGAACTTTTTAAAACTAACCTATGAAAAAGATTTTACTAGTGCTGGTTTTGGCTTTGTTTGCAAGCTCCTACATAATGGCTCAGGATGACAATGACCGTCGACCTCAAGGTGGGTTTAGAGGTGCTCGTATGAATCCTAAGGAACGTACTGAACAGATGATTAAGGAACTTGAGCTTAATGAGACTCAGGCTGCTCAGTTCCGTGTCGTCATGGAGGAGCAACAGAAAGAGATGCAGGCTCAAATGGAAGCTGCCCGAAAAGAGTCTACCGGAGAGCGTCCTACAAAAGAACAGATGGAAAAAATGAGGGCGAAGTTTCAAGAACAGCAGCAGGCTATTAATATCGTTCTTCAGGTTATTCTAACAGAAGAGCAATTTGCAAAATATCAAGAAATGAATCAACGCCGTGGACCAGGCAGACGTGGAGGACAAGGTGGCCCTCGTATGGGAGGGGAAGATGGTGTTGGCGGTTTCCGTGAGCGTACTGAATAATGTTCTGAATTATTTATGTTGAAGATTAACCGTAGGCATAATCTTAGGGACTTAGGTGGATTTCCTGTTGGAACGGATCAAATGATACGTAATGGTGTTTTGTATCGTTCGGGCAACTTGGGTAATTTGTCAAAGAAAGATTCTCAAAAACTGATAAATGCAGGTATTTCACTGATTATTGACTTACGTACTCCAATAGAAGTTCAGGAAAATCCGGATGTTAATCTGCCGGGTGTGACTTATATCTATACTCCTTTCCTTATGGATTCGACAGTGGGTATAACACACCAGACTGGTTCCAATCCAGTAACGATTGTGAAAAAAATGCGACATGATAAGCAGGCTTTGCTGAACTTGCTTCCTGATATGGAGGAACTATATTTGAAGATGGTTTCAGATTCTGAAACTAAGAAGCAAATAGGTAAAGCATTGTCTGCATTAATAGATGCCGTTTTGGATGGTAAAAGAGTATTGTTCCATTGTACAGTAGGAAAGGATAGAACGGGAGTTTTAGCTGCTTTGGTTCTTAGTATTTTAGGTGTAACTAGGACTGATGTGTTAAAAGATTATATTAAGACAAATAGGTCTGCATATACTGGAGCCGTAAAGAAAGGGCTGGTTATTGGCGCATTAACTCACAGTTTCTCTATGGGACTGGCAGCTTATCAATTGTTTATGGCTCAGCAGCGTCATTTAATTAAGACTATGAGCACTATCCGTAAAAAATATAAGACAATTGAACAGTTCGTAACTGAGGATTTAGGAATTGAGAATGAAAAGCTTAATAGATTTAAGGTATTAATGACAGTTCCTCTCATAAAGAAAAAATGAAATTATATAATGTGATTAAATAATTAATAACCATTTAATTAATTAAAGCTATGGCATACAAAATTATTGAAGTAGAAGGAATCGGTGATGTTTACGCAGCTAAACTTGCTGAAGTTGGAATTAAGACCACAGATGATTTGTTGGAAAAGTGCGCAAGTGCTAAAGGACGTAAGGCCGTTGAAGAGTCAACTGGCATAAGCCACAAATTGATTTTGAAATGGACTAATCATGCAGACTTGTTCCGTATCAAGGGTATAGCTTCTCAATTTGCTGAATTATTGGAGGCTGCTGGTGTAGATACTGTCAAAGAATTCCGTCACAGAGTACCAGCTAATTTGCAGCCAAAGTTGGTAGCTGTTAATGAAGAGAAGAATCTGTGCAACCGTGTTCCTTCTGTTACTGAGTTGGAGAAGATGATCGCTCAAGCTAAGGAATTAGAACCACTGATCTCTTACTAATGATTTAGACATAAAAAGAGCCGGGAATTTCCGGCTCTTTTTATGTCTAAAGATTCTTATTACTTCATGGAGAGGAACACTTCACTTAATGAAGGATGAGCATGGATAGTCTGAAGAAGTTCTTTGAATGGTATTTTATTCTGCATCATGATAGCAATTTCATGAATCAAATCTGATGCATGTGCACCCAAAATATGTGCTCCGACAATTTGTCCATTTTCATCTACTAAAACTTTTACAATTCCCTCTTCTTCATTCATTGACAAGGCTTTACCATTAGCGCGGAAGAATGATTTATAGGTTTTGTAAGTGATTCCTTCCTCGGTTAATGATTCTTCTGTTTTTCCAACCATTGCAGCTTCAGGATTTGTGAAAACTGCAGATGGAATAACCTTTAAAGAATCTGCATAGTGAGTGTCATCTCCTAAAATGTGTTCTAAAGCTGCATAGCCTTGGAATGTGGCAGCATGAGCCAGTTGGCAGAGACCATTGATGTCGCCTATTGCATATATGTTCGGAACGTTAGTCTGCATATGGTTGTTCACTTTTATACCTTTAGGTGTATAATCAATGCCTATGTCATCTAGATTAATACTATTCAAATTCGGTACTCTTCCTACTGCCATTAATACCAAATCGGTTTCTATGCTTTGGCTTTTCCCTTTTTCCTCGAATTCAACATTTAAACATTCTCCTGGATGGATAGCTTTGGCTGCTGAACTAAGATGGAAACTGATACCTTTCTTTTTTAGTGTCGTACGTAATCTCTTGGCAATATCTCTGTCAAATGGAGGCAGGATCTCTTTGCAAAATTCTATAACTTCAACATTAGAACCGAAACTGTTGAAAATACTGGCAAATTCCATTCCAATCACGCCACCTCCAATAATACAAAGTCGTTCTGGAAGTTTCTCCAAATTTAGCATTTCTGTAGAGGTTACTACACCTTGTACATGAGCTCCTTCTATCGGAAGGAATTTAGTGATGCTACCTGTTGCTATAATAATGTGTGAAGCTGAGTATTGTTCTCCGTTGACTTCCACATGATTTTTATCCAGTAATTTTGCTTCACCATGGACAAGAGTAATTCCAGGTGACTTCAGTAGCATACCGATTCCATTCTTCAGTTTTTCAACTACTTCATTTTTCCTTTCAATGGCTGATTGGAAGTTAAAATTTACATCACCTAAATTTATTCCATAAGTAGCTGCATCTTTTGCATAATCCAGTATTTCTGCATTCCTGCAAAGGCATTTGGTTGGAATACAACCAGCATTCAGACATGTTCCTCCTAATGCTTCTTTCTCTATTATAACAGTGTTTAAGCCTTTTTCTGCAGCCCTAGAGGCGGTTTCGTAACCGCCTGGGCCTGCACCTATGATTATTAAATCAGTTTGAATCATAACATCTTGAATGTGAATTTTGGTTCCTTTACTGCTTTCACATCATCCAGTCTGCGGATAGGTGTATGATGTGGAGCTGTTTTAACCATTTCGCGTTCTGTCTTTGCTTCTTCAGCTATTTTCTTCATAACTGCGATGAAGTTGTCCAATGTGTCTTTACTCTCTGATTCAGTTGGTTCTATCATCATAGCCTCATGGAACAACAATGGAAAGTATACAGTAGGAGCGTGGTAGCCGTAATCTAGAAGCCGTTTAGCTACATCTAAGGTCTTCACATAGTCTTCTGTATGATCTCCTCCATATTCAGTTTTCAGTCCATCAAAGACGAATTCATGTTTGCACAAGCCTTCTATTGGTAATTGGTAGTGGCTTTTTAGACTTTCTTTGATATAGTTGGCATTTAGTACACTAAGCTTACCTGCCATTGGAATATTATCCTTTCCCATTGTAAGCAAGTATGCGTAAGCCCTGATAATAACAGCAAAGTTTCCTAAGAACAACGAAATGTTACCAAGTGATTTGGGGTCATTTTGCAGTTCATATTCATCCTTATTCTTATTATAAACTACTTGAGGATTAGGAAGTAAATGCTCTAATCCTTTGCGTACACCAACTGGTCCACTACCAGGACCACCACCTCCGTGTGGAGTGGAAAATGTCTTATGTAGATTTACATGACAAACATCAAATCCCATGTCACCAGGACGGCAGACTCCAAGAATTGGATTAAGATTAGCTCCATCGTAATACATCAGGCCTCCACATTCGTGGATTAATTGAGCTATTTCTGGAATCTCAGTCTCAAATAGACCTAGCGTATTTGGGTTAGTCATCATCATTCCTGCTATGTCTGGACCCAACAAAGGTTTCAGGTCTTCCACATCCACACGTCCATTATCTTTGCTATTTACTTGAATTATCTGGAATCCGGCAACTGCAGCTGATGCTGGGTTTGTTCCATGAGCAGAATTTGGAACTATAATTTTAGTTCGGGCAAAATCTCCTCGCTGATGGTGATATTCCTTAATTGTAAAGAGACCTGTAAGTTCACCATGTGCACCAGCATATGGATTTAATGTGAAGCGGCTAAGGCCTGTAATTTCAGATAAGAATTTTTGTACCTCATCATATAGTTTCAAAGAGCCTTGAACAAAATTTTCAGGTGTGGATGGGTGTCTATTAAAGCCTGGAAGGGAACATAACTCTTCGTTCAGCTTTGGGTTGTATTTCATTGTACAACTGCCCAATGGATAGAAGCCTGTATCTACACCAAAGTTATTGTTACTCATATTGGTGTAATGGCGCACTACTGTTAGCTCATCTGCCTCTGGTAGGATAGTCTTTGTTACTCTTCTTAATTCACTAGGAATATCATTTAAAGTATAACCGGTTATTTCGGATTTAGGTAAAGAGTATCCTTTACGTCCCGGTTTTGAGAGCTCAAATACTAGCTTTCCATAAAATGTATTATTCATAAAGCTTTCATATTTTTAAGTTCGTTGACCAGGTTGTCTATCTCGCTTTTGCTACGTAATTCAGTGGCAGCAACAATCAGTTTATCTTCCGAACCTTCTGCTACTATACCTAGCAGATAGCCTTTCTCTGCCATTGCTAGTCGTAGGGATTTTAAATCTTTTCCTGTATATCGGAGGGTTACTTCATTTAAGAATGGTTTTCCAGGATATACATCTTCAAAAAGCCCTGTTTTTATTAGTTCCTCTTGTAGATAGTGAGCTGCAGCATAACTCTGTTCGTTTACTTCTTTGAGCCCTGATTCACCCATTAGGGAAAGATATGAAGCCACGAACAAACACATAAAACCTTGAGCTGTGCAAATGTTTGAAGTTGCTTTCTCTCTACGGATATGCTGTTCACGTGCTTGCATTGTCAGTACAAAGGCTCTCTTTCCTTCTGCATCTGTAGTTGCTCCAACCAGTCTTCCTGGCATTTTGCGTACCAGATCCATGTTTGTGCAGAGGTAACCGATGTAAGGTCCACCATAGTTCATTGGTATTCCCAGACTTTGAGCATCACCACATGCTATATCAGCACCCCATTCCTTAGGTGTACGTAGTACTCCAAGTGCTGAGGCTACTGTATTTATAACTAATAAAGTCTTGTGTGCATGGCAAATATCAGAGAGTCCAGAGAAATCTTCAATGATACCATGGTAGTTGGGCTGAGCAACCAGTAAACCTGCTACATCGTTGGCTGCAATCAATTCATTTGCAATAGCCTTATCCATGACGCCGTCTTTCTCTGGTATTTCTATCAACTCCACCCCATGAAATTTGGCATAGGTTTCAACTACTCGTTTAACTTCTGGATTGAAGGTGGATGATATTAATGCTTTATTGCGTTTTTTTGCAGCATGAATACACATCATCATGGCTTCAGCAGTAGCTGTGGATCCATCATACATACTTGCATTACTTAGATCCATACCAGTCAAGTCGGCCATCATGGTCTGGTATTCAAATATATACTCTAGTGTGCCCTGGGAAATTTCAGCTTGATATGGGGTGTAACTTGTGGAAAATTCAGAACGGCTGGCCAAATATGGAACAACGCTAGGAGTATAGTGGTCATATACACCTCCACCCGCAAAGCAAACCATCGGTTTGTTTTGTTCTGCCAGACTCTGGATAATCTTCCGTACTTCAATTTCAGATTTTCCTTCTGGAAGTTCCAAATCTTTTTTAAGCTTTAATTCTTCTGGAACTTCAGCATACAGGTCTTCTAAACTGTTAACCCCAATGACATCCAGCATTTGCCGGATGTCATCGTCGGTATGAGGAAAATATTTATACATATTTATTTACAGATAGCTTCGTAATCATTTGCAGTCAACAGATTATCCAATTCTGAAGGATCAGCCAGCTTAACTTTAATGATCCAATTTTCAAAAGCATCTTGGTTAATCAACTCTGGAGCATCTTCCAATGCATCATTGATGGCTACGACGGTTCCTGTTACTGGTGAGAACAGGTCGCTTGCTGCTTTTACACTCTCTACAGCTCCGAATTCTTCACCTGCAGTCACTTCATCGTCAACCTCTGGCATATCTACATATACCACATTACCCAATTGACTCTGTGCATAATCGGTTATGCCTACATATCCGTATTCACCTTCAACTTTCACATATTCATGACTCTCGCTATAGTAGAGTCCTTCAATTACTTTTGCCATACTTATTAGGTTTTAATTATTATTTCAAATGATATTTTTTATCGTAGAATTTCTTTTTCACTACTACGCCATTCTGTAGTTTGCGATGAATCTTAACTTGAACAGGTGTTCCCAGCTTGGCATACTCAATCTTAACCAATGCCATGCAAACACTTTTTCCTGTAGAAATGGAATTATAGCCTGTGGTTACGGAACCTATAACTTCATCGTTTACTACCACTTCATATCCATGACGTGGGATGGCACGACCTTCTAACTCTATACCTACAATCTTACGGGTTAAACCTTCTGTTTTCAAACGTGTACAAGCTTCTTTCCCAATGAATTCATCCTTGTCCAGTTTTACAAAAATGCCAAGACCTGCTTCCAATGGATTCAATTCATCGGTTAATTCATCACCGTAAAGTGGCAGACCAACTTCAAATCGTAAGGTGTCACGACAGCCAAGTCCACAAGGCTTAACTTGTTTGCTTTCCATAAGCTTATCCCAAAAGAGTTGGGTTAGTTTATGGCTGCAGTAAATTTCAAAACCGTCTTCACCAGTGTAACCTGTACGGGAAATAATGATTGTTTCACCATCGTATTCCAAAGTCTTGAAGGTGTAGAAAATTAGTTCTTTACAAGGAAGACCGAGGACATTTTCTACTACAGTTTCAGAATTTGGTCCTTGGATTGCTAACTGTCCATAACTGTCACTTAGGTTTTGGGTATGAACATCAAAATCATGGGCATTGGAATAAATCCATGCGTAATCTTTGTCTGTATTGCTCGCATTGACGCATAAGAAGAATTTCTCGTCTCCCATTTTGTAGACTAGGAGGTCATCTATGGTACCACCATTTTCATGGAGCATCATGCCATACTGAATTTTTCCGGCATCTAATTCAGCGACATCATTGGTGAAGATGTGTTGAATGAATTTTTCAGCCTCTTTACCTTCAACGACTACTTCACCCATGTGACTTACGTCAAAGACTCCACATGATGTTCTGACAGAGTTGTGCTCATCTGTAATATCAGTGTATTGGAGTGGCATTTCAAAACCTCCAAAGGGCACCATTTTTGCTCCAAGCGCTAAATGCCTGTCGTAAAGACACGTTTTTTTATTATCCATTTTAAATTTATTAATAGGTTTGTCATTATCAAGTAGAGAATAGTGTTTCTAAAAAATCTTCTTTTCGAAGATTCCTGATACATTTCTCTGGATTGTTCCTTTCTAAAGCCTCTTTTACACTTTCATACGTGAAATTGATTCCTTTCAGGGCATTATTAAATGCTGGAGTTGCACTTTCAAGTTCAAAGAAATCGCCAGAGAGTTCTGTCTTGTCAATCTGGCTTCCTTTCAAATGCAGTTTTATTTCTATTGTTCCACATCCTTCAATGTGTCTGCTTCTTTCTATATCAGCCTTAGAAGGACTCCCATAAAGGAAATCTGGACTATAGTAGTTCTGTTCCAGCTTTTCAATAATATGAATATCCTTTTCTGTCAATTCTACAGAACGGTTCGTGAGCATTTTCCTCAATTCTTTCCGAAGTTCAGAAACACTGATGCTTAAACTGTCTTTAAGGAACCCCACACGACTACGTATGCTTTGCACTCCTTTAGATTCCAACTTTTTAATGTCAGGATTCAAAGCACCTAGCATATAATACATGTTTGTGTCATAGAGCATGGTACCATGAACTATATTCCGGTTCGTTAAGTGATAGAATGCATTGCCACAAATTTTGCCTTTTCCTTCCAAAATAATATCGTTTCGGCCTGATAGACTGACAGGTGCTCCTAACGCTCTCAAACCTTCCACCTCTGCAGTTGCATATTGTATGAAAAGCGGTTCTACTTTTCCTGAACGTGTCACCAAACTGACCATGATGTTTCCTTCGTCAGCATAAATAGCACCACCACCGCTTTTGCGACGAATAACATCGATATTATTTTCTTTGCAAAAATCTAAATTTATTTCTTGATGTGCAACTTGATTCCTTCCTATGACCACAGTGGGATGCAGACACCAGGTGAAAACATAATCATCTTCTGGTAAAAACTGGGCCAAGTATTCTTCTGCAGCCAGATAAAAGGCTGCTCTCCTGAATTCTGTATCAGGAGGAAATACTACAAAACAGGCAGGAAAACAGGTCGTTTCCCAAAAATTTGTCATTACATTTAGATTTACTCGGTAAATTTAGGGCATTTTTCGTTCAGAGCCAAAAGAACCAATGACTTTTTTATCGGTTTTAAATGGTTTTAATTCTTATATAGCTATATAGCGTGACAAAATGAAAGAACAAGGACAATTAAGAGGCTTTTACCAGTTAATCGTCCTTGTCATATTGTTAATTTAAGAGCTTATTTTTGTGCGATGAAAGCTTTGGAAACATTTGAAGTACTTGCAGCTACATTTGCTTTAAGTTCTGCTTTGATGTCACGGCTTGAAGCACCAATTTTAATAATATACTCACCTGCATCAACCACCCATGCATTTTGAGCTTCATCGAAACTTGCAAGGTCTGTTGTCTTAATCTCCATCTTCAGACTTTGGCTTTCACCAGGTTTCAAAGATTTGGTTTTTGCAAATGACTTAAGTTCCTGAGCAGGCTTGTCCAAACTGCTAGCTGGTGCTGTTACATAAACTTGAGCAATTTCCTTGCCTTCAACAGTGCCAGTGTTTTTAACGTCAACAGTTACGATCAGTTTGTCGCCCTCTGTAGTCACAGCAGGATTACTGTACTCAAATGTCGTGTAGCTCTTTCCATATCCGAATGGATAGCTGACAGCCATTTTTTGAGTGTCGAACCAACGGTAACCTACATAAATACCTTCTTCGTAAATGGTATAGTCTACATTCTTGATAGCACCTTCAGTCTCGGGAGTCTTTCCTTCAATAGGGTTCTTACCCATGGCCATAGGTGCATCAACATTGATTGGGAAGTTTTCAGAAGACTTGTGGTCCTTGAAGTTTACAGGCCATGTCATCGTCAGTTTACCACTTGGATTTGCCTTGCCTGATAGAACGTCTGCTACGGAATTACCTCCTTCTTGACCTCCTTGCCATGCACAAAGAATAGCATCAGGGATGTTCTTCCATGAAGCAGTTTCAATTACTCCACCAATGTTTAAGACTACGATAGCCTTCTTTCCTGCGGCATGTGCAGCAGAAGTTATTTTCTGAATCAGGGCTTTTTCAGTAGCATTCAGTTCGAAATCTTCAACTTTGCGGTCTCCACCTTCACCAGAAATACGTCCAATGGTGATTAATGCAACGTCAGCGTCTGCTATTGCGGCCTTGTAGTCAACCGTATTGACATCCAGTTCTTTTGCTACTTCTGTAAACATCAAGCCAGCCAAACCTTCAGGACGTGCTGCATCTAATCTCTTCTGCTCCTGCTCATTCCAAGCTAGATAAGCTTTCTGTAAGTCTGGATTTGTTTCAAAACCTGCATTCTTCAATCCATCTAACAATGATACTGTATAAGCACGGTTAACATCACCAGAACCCGTACCACCTGCAATCCAGTTATATGCTGTGATACCAAACAGGGCAATTTTCTTGACATCTTTTAAAGGTAGAGCTGCATCCTTATTTTCCAGCAGAACCATACCTTCTGTAGCACTCTTGCGAGTAATCTCTGCATGAGCAGTCAAATCTGGTTTATTAGTATATTTGTACCCCTTGAAAGTTGGACTCTTAACTACCAGTTGAAGAATACGTTTTACGTTACGGTCAACTTCTGCAATGTCTAAAGTGCCATTGTTTACGCCATCAATAATAGACTGATACTGACCTTGACGACCTGGTTGAAGCATGTCATTACCTGCATGAACCTGACGGGCACCATCAGTACCACCAAACCAGTCTGTCATCACTGTACCTGCATATTTCCAATCATCACGTAAGATGTTGGTCAGCAAATCCACACTTTCGCTGTCATAGTCTCCATTGATGTAGTTGTAAGATGACATCACGGTCCAAGGAGCAGATTCTTTTACGGCAATTTCAAAACCTTTCAGGTAAATTTCACGAATGGCACGGGTGGAGATTATTGCATTGTCACCCATACGATTAGTTTCCTGATTGTTGAATGCAAAGTGCTTGATGGAAGTTCCTACACCATTGCTTTGAATACCTTTTACGTAAGCAGCTGCAATTTTGCCGGATACAATAGGGTCTTCGGAATAGTATTCAAAATTACGTCCACACAATGGATTGCGATGAATGTTCAGTGCTGGAGCCAGCAGTACATCTGCACCATACTCCAAGACCTCATTACCCATGGCTTCACCTACTTTCTCAACTAATTCTTGGTCCCAAGTAGAAGCTAATAATGTTCCGATAGGGAAGTGAGTACAGTAATACGTAGCATTGTCATTCTCTCGTTTTGGCTGAATACGGAGTCCTGCAGGACCATCGCAAAGAGCAATAGCAGGAATACCTAGGCGTTCAATGGCAGCAGTATATCCTGCAGCTCCAGGAACCTTACCTGAGTCTGTAGAACCTACTACAGGACGGTCTAGATCCACACCTGCCATGCCAACACCAATGATGAGTTGTGCTTTTTCTTCCAATGTCATGGCTGAAATTATCTCATCGATGTTGTCTTCACGAAGTTTCAAATCTCCGGAAGAGCATGAAGCTAGTAGCATACCAGCCACGGAAAGGGATAATAATAGTTTTTTCATTTGATTTTATTTTTAGATTTTAATAAAGAATTTTCAAACGGCTACTAAGTTACAAAGAAGATGTTAGATGACAAAAAATTAGGGACGTTTTTACTCTTTCTGTTCCTATATTGACCAATTATTACTGTTACTTTTTGTAGTTTTAATTATTATATTCATTTCGCTTCATTCACTTTCGCATGATTTCATGTGACTTGTTGTAATTGAAAATTATCGAAGAAGATTTAATTCTTTATCTATTATTTTAATTTTGTATTGTTTTTTTTTAGTAATTTCGTGCGTTGGATTTTTAAAAGGTCTGTTATTTATAAGAAATAATGGATTAAAAGTTTTATGATTTTGGGCATCCCTCACTGTGAAGTGGGGGATGTTTTATTAACAAAAAGGAGATACTCAGTGAAGAGCATCTCCTTTTTCATTAATTGAATTTCTTGATTCCTAGTTTTTCATGAATGCCATCTTGATAGGCTTCCCACAAAACCTTAAGGTCTTTGAGTTTCCATGCTTTGCTGAATGGCATGCTGAATAGGGCTGGAATATAATAGCCTATCAAACCAATGAAACTCCGTAGATATCTTACACTCCAGTTTTTTCCATAATGATGATTCATGTATGCTTCATTCCGCACCTGATAATAACGTTTCCATTTCTTCTTCTGGTTTTTAGTAGTCCAGGAATCATTACTGAAAAACTTGTGCTTATCCATAAGTGCACTTGGCACATAATAGAGCTTGAATCCTGCCAAATGTGTGCAAAGGCAATACTCGGTGTCATCACAGAATATGAAGAGATCTTTGTTGGGAAAACCGATAGTCTCCACTACTTTTCTGGAGATAAAAGGACCCTCAAAGTCACAACCTACAATTTCAATCGTTTCATTCAAGTCATGGCCTTTTATTTTCTTGCCATGCATGGAAGCCAGAGGATTCGTAAAGTTAAAGTGCTGGAACTCATGGGTGAAAATCACTCCTTCTAACAACCTTCTTGGGCTTAATATTCCAAGTGGCTCATCTTTGTGTTTATTGACTTCTTCCAATAGCGAAAGCAGACAATGCTGTTTAGGAAATACATCGTCATCCATGCACCAAATCCAGTCAGCTCCTTCTTCGTAGGCTTTCTTGATGCCAGTGTAGAAACCACCAGAACCTCCCACATTATCTTGATGTATTACTTCTAATCCAGCCTGTTCATCCAACCATTCATGGGTCCCGTCGGTAGAACCATTATTGATTACACAAATGTGACAATCTATGTTTTCCGACTGAACCTGCTCTAGTGCGGCATGAAGGCATTGGATGCTCTTTTTTAGCAGTTCCAAACGGTTATATGTTACAACTATTGCTGTTATTTTCATTGGGTATGGCTCGCAAAAAAGTCTAATCGTAATTATTTATTTGAAGATTTTTTGAGCAAAAAGGGTAAGGTAGACTCTCCAGTTTTTCCAGATGTGTCCTCCATCGGATTCATAATACTCGCAAGGATAGTTGTTTTGATTGCAATAGTCACGTAGGGCAGATGCTGATTGCTTGACACCATCGGCAGAACCTACAGCTATCCAGTAGAGTTTTGGCTTTGCTGCAAAGAGAGCCTTAAGTTCTTTTGCATTGTCTGGACCACTTCCTGCACCAGAGAACATACCTACATAGCCAATAGTGCCAGGATAGCGACGGGAAATGGCAAAGGAGTGACGGCCTCCCATGGAGAGTCCGGCAATAGCTGTGTTGTACTGGCCTGTTTTTACACGGAAGGTACTTTCTACGAACTTCTTAATTGTAGGGAACTCATCTTCCATCGGTTTGGTATCTTGATCACGGCTATTCATCATAGTAGGTTGAAACATGTTTGTCTCATTAGTTTCTGGAGCTGATGGATTGCGTACCACACCGTTTGGCATGACTACAATCATTGGCACAGCTTTGCCTTCTGCTATCAGATTGTCCATAATTTGAGCTGTTCGGCCAAGTTCGGACCAAGCATTCTCGTCGCCTCCAGAACCATGAAGTAGGTAGAGTACTGGGTATTTTGCTTTACTCTTTTCGTAACCATGAGGGAGGTATACGGTCAAACGACGGTCCATCTTTGCCTGTTCGCTGTCGTACCATATCTTGGTAATAGTTCCATGAGGCACATTGTTGTTCATGTAATAATGACCTGCATCACCTTCCTTTGTGCTTAAAGTAAAGATGTTGGTCCAAGTTGCGATGTCTCTGTTCATATATACGTTAGATGGATCTAATTCCCGTTTCCCATCTACGATGAAAGAATAAGAATAGAGTTCACCCACCAATGGCTTGGATGTGTATGTCCAGACACCATCCTTCTCCTGAAGGTCCACAGAACGCTCAGTAAGGAAATCTCCAACCAGCTTGACAGTTACTGCCTTCGGATTGACATACCGGAATGTTACAGAATTGTCTGCATTTATTTCTGGAGATTTAATACCAGTGCCAGGACCCAGTGCCTGTTGGGCAGATACAGTAAGTGTACATGCCAAGAATGCGATGCTTGCTAGAATCTTTTTCATAATATTATAGGTTTTTGTTTTCAATATGAAAATCTAGTTTTCACTCACTCTCAAGAACGGTTCTCATTGGGATGGAATCTGGCAGGGGAGTATATTCTACCTGTTCTTCCACCACTGAATCTACCACTTCAGAGAGGTCATTTATTCTTGCCACTTGGCTGCTTGTAAAGAAATAGATACCGTAAAGTACCAAGATTACAGCCAATGCTATCATTGATTTTTTTATGACTTTCTTCATTTATTCTGCAAAGGTACATTTATTTCATGCTGTCTACAAATTCTTTCGGTAGAATCACGTTTTCCAATGGTAAAGCCAACTTGAAAAGTGGACCTATCTCCTGAACGGAAAATCCTGCAATACCGCAAGCCACTTTAGTGACATAGAATTTCAGTTCCGGATGTGATTTGGCGCACGCAATGAAATTATTCACTTTGCCTTGAATGTAGTCTAGTCCTCCCTCCATGGTTGGCAATGCATAGCATTTACCTGTCAAGCCTTCACCCACGCCCCATTCAGCGTCAAATTTTTGCCAAGCTGCTCTTGCTGCTCCACCACCATGCATCCCACGGATATTGCTGCCAAATACAAAAATCTCATTGTCTTTTAACGAAGTGATGAATTCGGGGGTATATTCTCTGTCGTATTTCATAGTTGAAAATAATAGTAATGACTGGTTACATCGTGTTTTGCTACAAATGTAAGAAAAAAATATGAAAATATCAAACAAAGTAAATAAACGGGCCTTGGATTCCCAAAGCCCGTCTTGCTTACTGTTTATTTAATTTTGAATACTTTGTAAGAGTGTGGCATGATGGTCATGCTGAATCTGTTTTCTTCAACCATGTTTCTGGAGCGTCTCATCGGAATGACTGGAGCTGCTTTGTCTTTTTCGAGGATTGCACCAGTGGTTACTTCTTCCAAGGTGTTGTAATCCTTGCCAAGAACTGCTTTGACATTTACTGGCTCGTCATTGAATGATTCTACGATGAACATGTCATTGTCGTAAACCATCAGAGCAACCTTGGATGGGCCTTCAATTCTTACCTTCATGTCAGGTGACATGATGCGTCGGATGGTGTTCAGGGCAGCTTCTGGGAAGTCATACAGATTACCCTTGTCGTCTGGGATGGTCAGCACGTACATGTTTCCTTTGGCATAAGGAGCACGTAGAAGGATAGGGTAGCCACTGACTCCACCTGTGAGAGGCCTTCCTGCACTGACCATCTCCCATGCGTCATTGGTATGATAGAGTACCTGTGGAATCAAAATGTCTTTCTTGGTTTTTCCGTTATATCCCATATCATTTACGATGGCTCTCAAGTCATTGCATCTCAGCTCGCTCACCTCTGCAATCTTTTCAGGGATGGCACTCAGCAGACTGCTGGTTATGATGACATCCTTGCCAGCCATCAGCTGTTTCTTAATAGGTGCCATGATGTTAGGATCAGAGGCAGCCTGCTCGGTAAGCAGCACCATTTTCTGGTCAGTAGGGAAATAGGGGACCATATCCATCGGAAGCCCTATCATACCCAGGTAATTCTGAAGGAAATCATCACCCAAGGAGTGGAATGGCTTGTAACTCTTGATTCCGATGGGCTTTCCTAGCATGGAGACAAACTTGTCTATCTGCTCGAAGGCATATCCTGCAGCACGTGCCATGGTAGTAGGAGTGGTCATTCCCTTTCCATTCAGGTTCACAGGCTTCATCATTTCGTCATAGTTGAAGCTGGTGCCCTGTCCTTGCCATTTTGTACGGTGAACGGCTTCGTTGATAGGTACACCTATCAGCTGGTTGTAAGCGAACATATTAATCTCTGGTGCCTTGGCAAACATGGTCAGCCAAAGTTGTTCCACATAGCGGTCCATTCCCATTTCAATGCCTCCGGCATCTACCCATCCACCAAGGTTGTGCCCTTCTCTCAGGTTCTCAAAATAGCGTATGATGTTATAGCTCAAGTAATTCTGCAAGTGCTGGTCTCCTGCAGGGTTTCGGGTTTCAGTGCCTGTCCAGACTGCGTCAAAAATCTGTGGACCGTGCTGGAGGTCGAATCCCAATCCTTGGAAATGGTCATACCAGTTCGGGTATTTGATGATGATTTTCACCTTGGGATTTACTTTCTTGGCAGGCTTGATGACTAGGTTTTCTCCAGCCTCGGTCATGAGTTTAATACGGTATTCAGTCCAGCTCATGTTACCCTTTGCCTTGATTTCATCTTCCGACTTGCAGCTGGTAAAGAAAAAGTCATCCAAAATGAAGTCATCAAAATGCTTGGCAGTGTACTCGGCAATGTGCTTCACCATTTTACGGTGCTCTGGATTGGAATAGCAGAAAGTCTCAAAACTGTTGCTCTCATCTATGGTATAGGTTATTCCTCCTCCCACTTCAACTCCTTTTTCCTTGAAGAAGCGTTTAGCCTGTTCTATTGTCTCTTCTGGGACAATGAGCAAGTCTCTGTGGGTTTCCAGATAGATCTTGTCTACTTTGACTTGGCTGGAAATGATGTTCCAAGTAGAATCCAACCAGTGCAGGTCTTTCATTTTTTCTACCTCATAGGCACGAGTGTAGACAGAAATCTTGAAACTCTTGTAGTTGCCGGCCTGAAGTCCCGACATACACAAGAATGCGAGTAATGTTACTAATAATTTTCTCATAGTTTAGTTTAAAGTTATAGGATTGTTTTAGTTTTTGCAAAAGTAATAAAAAAAAAGAGTATTCATCCAATTTTATTTCTTTAAAATGCGTAGTTTAGTTTATATTTAATTCTATAACGGCCGTTCTTTTCGTAAACATAATTTACTTCACAGAAGCCTGTCATTGTCTGTTGGCTTTTGCAGGTTATAGGAGGCCGATTAATTTCCCTAGTTAGAGAAAAATTTTTTCCTAGTTAGATATATATATATATCGCGCTAGTTCGTCTAGTTTTGTCTTTTAGTAGCATATATATTGAATAAACTGTTTCTAGTGTAAAATAAAACGAAAAATCTTATTGCCGAGTTACGTATAGAAAGGGAGGTTGCAGACTCTCTCGAAGTGTGAATAAACCTTAAATTGCGACCTTGTATTAGGCTCTTTTAGGACTTTTGCTTACTTTTGATTAACCAAACGATCTATCATTTCACACATGAAAGGCCATTCATATTCACCTATAATACTTATATTCGTATTATTTTGCTCATTTCTATTCGGTTGCAACAAGCTATCGAAGACTCCTGGCTATACAGACCGGGAGCGTTTGATGCTTGACACGACCGATAATCATACGATGGATATTGATTCCCTGATGGACATCCTGAGACAATATCAGAAGAAGGGAAACAAAGTTCGTGAAATGGCTACTTATGCATCCTTGGGGCATGCTTATATGTCGGCAAGCCGGTATCAGGAAGCAGTGCTGAGCCATGAGAAGGAACTGGAGTTGGCTGAAGAACTGAATGATACGTTGATGATGGCTACTGCCTTGAATGACTTAGGAACAAACTACCGCAGGATGAGTCTTTACTACGATGCCATGGAGTATCATTCACGAGCCATAGAGGTAGCTACACCTGCATCGGGACAGAACAGGCAGAAACTCATGAAGTGTCAGGCTGTGGGCAATAATGGTCTGGGAAATATCTTCATGAGATTAGGAAACTATGTCCGTGCCGACAGTTCCTTGCGCCGTGCTTTAGCTATAGAGACTGCTTTAGGTAGTCACCTGGGTATGAATGTGGATAACTCCAACATCGGTATGGTGTTTGAGCGTCGTGGAATGTACGACTCGGCCTTGGTCTATTTCCAAAGAGCCTTTGAACATTCTAAGCTCAGCGGCTCCAAGACAGGGCTAGCCTACTGCCACATGCATTTTGGTCGTATCTACCAATATAATAAGGAGTACGACAAGGCTCTGAATGAGTTTCAAGAAGCCATGAATGTCATCAATAAGGATATTGACCAGTGGCTATGGCTCCAGCCTTGTATTTCCACAGCGGGTATCTATGTGGCTATCAATGACAAGGAAAAGGCTCAGGAATATCTGCAGTTGGCTCTTTCTACGGCTCGCAAGCTTGGCTCCAAGGAACATTTTGTCCAGATCTATCATTTTTATTCAGACTATTATGCTAATCAGGGTGACTATAAAAAAGCCTTGGATTATAACCGGTTGGCTCAGGCATCAGGTGACAGCCTCTTGAACTCACAGAGCTTGTTTGAGATAGAGAACCTGGAAATCAACATGGCTCGGCGTCAGAACGAGAAAAGGGTCAATGAGCAGAAAACACTGGTACGGATGGAACGTACTCAGAAATGGCTCTTTTTCCTGGGTTTCTGCATCCTTGCCATTCTGGCAGGTGTGTTTTGGTATGTATCGATGGTTCGTTCGCGTACTAATCGTATGCAGCGTGAATTCATGAATATACGTGAGCGTTTCTTCACCAATATTACGCATGAGTTCCGGACTCCACTGACGGTCATCCTGGGAAAGGGCGAGGATTTGCTACAAAATCCGGATGAGGGTCAGGAAAAGGTGAAGGAAGCTAGTTCTATGATTGTGAAGAATGGTAAGACCATGCTTTCCCTGGTGAATCAGTTGCTCGATATCAGTAAGGCCAAGTCTGAGATTGGTGAGCAGGAATGGCGTAGGGGAGATATTGTTCCTTATATGATGATGCTGGTGGAGGAATGCAGGCAGCTTGCCAAAGATAAGAATATCACCATGCTCTTTTCTTGTAACCAGGACCATGTTATGATGGACACTGTGCCTGACTATATTCATAAGATCTTTATGAATCTTATTACCAATGCATTGAAGTTTACTCCTGAAAACGGTCATGTGAACATCAAATGTCATGTCAATGAGAAGAACCAGTTGGAAACCGTGGTGACTGACGATGGAATCGGTATTGAACCAGAAAACCTCAAGCATATTTTTGAGCCGTTCTATCAGGAAGCCCGTGACATCAAAAATGTGGGCACTGGTGTAGGTCTCTCCTTGGTGAATCAACTGGTTAATGCTCTGCATGGACAAATTGAAGTGGAGAGTACTCTAGGCAAGGGGACTGTTTTTACGGTGTTACTTCCCTTGGCTCATGGAGACAGCAACTGGCCTCCGTTTAGCAGTGATTTGTTGGAAGCTGAATCTGCATTCCTGGCTGAACCTGTTTCTCAGGCCCTTCAGTTGGATGATTCCACTTCTTCCGCAGAGAACCAGCCAAAGATTCTAATCGTAGAAGATAACGTGGATATAGCCCGTTTTATTGGTGAACAGTTCCCGGAGAAGTTCCGTCTGTACTATGCTTCCAATGGAACCGAAGGACTGAAGAAAGCTAGTACAGTCCTTCCTGATGTCATCTTAACCGACCTTATGATGCCGGGTATGAATGGACTGGAACTTTGTCGTGCCGTTCGTTCTAATTCAAGCACCAATACCATCCCTGTGATTATTATTACGGCAAAAGCCACTCAGGAAGACTTGGAAGAAGGACTTCGTGCCGGTGCCAATGCATATATTTTCAAGCCTTTCAGTGGAAAGGAACTGCAAATCAGAGTAAACTGGATTCTCATGGAGCGTCGCATGTTGTGGGAGAAATATCAGTTGGCAAACCAGCAGGTAAGCGATATGGGAAAGGAACTGTCCAAGGATGATCAGGCCTTCATATCCAAGTTCACTAACCTTATCTATGATCAGATGCGTTCAGTGGAGATTGACATTGAGTCCTTGGCTATGGAACTCTGTATGAGCAAGAGTACGTTGCGTCGCAAACTGAATGATCTGACAGGAGAGAGCCCGGTGAATTACATTACCAAGATTCGTGTGGATTATGCCAAGCAGTTGCTTAAGGGCAATCCGGACCTTACCATCAATGAGGTAGGTATGCGATGTGGTTTCAGCGACCAGGCTTACTTCAGCAGAATCTTCAAGCAGCAGGTAGGAGTCTCTCCGTTGCAGTATAGGAAGAACCTTGAGGTTATCAGACTGTAAAAACAAACTAGCGAAGCAATTGCTCCGCTAGTAGTATCGTGTTCAGCTAATCAGGAAGGAATTTCGAAGTCATCAAGTTGTCGTATATTAACATTGAGTGTGCTGTATATTTGGATAGTTGAGAGATTTTCTTTTATGCCCGTAAGGCAAAATGTCTCTTGATGACTATCGAATTCCTCAACATGTCTTTCTATGTTTTGCTGAACTTTTTCAAAAGTTGGTTTTTAGTTTTCTCACTTGATAGTAAATTTTAAATAACAATCTCGTTGTGTTTTCGATTACAAAAATAGAAGAATAATTGAAATGTAGTTAGGATTTTTTGTTCAATTTTTGCCTGATTTTTGGATTATTTGTTCATTTTTAATTGCCAAGTCATTGGTATATAAGATAATATGAATCCAAAAATAGGAATGATGGAATTTGCCTAAATAATGAATAATTGTTCTTTAATTTTAAAAGAATATATTAAAGAACATCGGGCCAAGGGCATGGTTTCCCGTCTTTGAAAACAGGTCTGTCTGCTTTTACCTTTCTCAGATAATTGCCAAGTATTCTTGAAAGTTCTTCTACTTTCTCAGGATAAAGTGTCGCTATATTCTTCTTTTCTCCAATGTCTTCCTTGATGTTGAAAAGTTCTTTGAAACCAGTTGCCCAATAATAGACTAGTTTCCAGTCCCCAAGTCTTACGGCACAGTTCAGGTTGATGCCAGGACCTTCATTGCCCCAGATATTTGGGAAATTCCAGAATAGAGGTCTGTTTATAGATGTATCTCCTTGTTCAAACAACATTGGTAGGAAGCTGATACCGTCTACCTGGTTCTTGGTGGAGTAATTTGGAATACCTGCCATCTCCAGAATAGTGGGATAAAAATCTTCTATCATCAAGTAATGGTCAGAGGTACTGGCTTCGCGGACTTTTCCTGGCCATTTCACAATCATAGGCACACGGATACCTCCTTCATGGAGTGAGCCTTTTCCACAGTCCAATGGACTGTTTTGTGTATATAATGGTCCATCACGCCATTCAGGTTGTGTGGCTAATCCTCCGTTGTCGCTCAAAAACATGACTATGGTATTATCTGCTTCATTGTTCTTTTCCAGCCAATCCATTAAATCGCCCAGACTTTTGTCCATACCTTCTATGAGTGATGCGTAAGCTGCTTCTTTGCTGGTCAATCCTTTGTCGATATATTTTTGGTAGAAGCGTGGATCTTTGTCTATCGGTATGTGAACGGCATAATGGGACATGTAAAGATAAAAGGGCTTCTCAGAGCCTTTCCAGGAGTCTAAGGTACGAATGGCTTCCAGTGTCAGTGCTTCTGTGGCAAATGTTCCTGTCTGCCAGTATTTCTCCAAACCAGGAATGGCATTCAAGGCATAGGGTTTTCCTTCAGCGTCATGACCGTAGTTCTTTTCACTGAGGTAGGTAGCTAGTCCACCAGCAGCATGCCCTGCAATGTTCACATCAAAACCCCAGTTTAGTGGATCTTCACCAGGTGTGTCCTTGGCACCGAAATGGGCCTTCCCACAGTGAATGGTGAAGTATTCATGATCATGCAGAATCTTTACAAAAGAAGTACCTGTAAAGGTGTTGTCTGTTCCATCCACCGGGCTGATGCCGTTATAGTTCCATTGGGGAAGATTCACGATTTCTGAGTTGAGGTCGGTTGGCGTGTCCTTCAGCATGGTCCAGTTAGTTACCCGGTGCCTTGCATTGTTGGCTCCTGTGAGCAAACTGCATCGGCTTGGTGAACTTACACTACAGGCATAAGCCTGTGTGAATAGCATGCCTTGGCTGGCCAACCGCTCCATGTTTGGAGTTTCATAGATGTTGTTGTAATTCGTCCTTTCTGTCCAAAAAGGCACGGAAGTGTCCTCCCAGCCCATATCATCCACTAGAAAGAGAATAATGTTGGGACGGTCTTGTGCTATTGCATTGGTAAAACTGAGCAGTGATGCAGAAAAAAGAAAGAATTTTTGCATGGACACTTTGTTTTTTGCAAAGTTAGGATAAAAATGTCAAATGAGCTTCTTTTCCTGCTTTCTATTTATACATTTCGGTGGATTTTATGCAAGCGGTTCTGGATTGAATTTGAATATCAGTCCTTCATTTGTATGAATGAAATTATTTAGGTAAATTTGCATAGAACTAATACTGTTGATAAGATGAAGAGAATATTTGTTTTTCTTCTTGTTTTCCTTCCTATTTTTGTTATGGCACAAGAGCCGGTTGGTTTTACAGCCGACCGTCCGGGTTCTACCACTAGTGTGGATGTCCTTCCTAGAGGGCGTGTACAGTGGGAAACGGGTATAGGTTGGGAACGTTCTAAACTAGAAGGTCCAGCAAAAAACACTTGGACCATGAATACTTCCTTGCTGCGTTGGGGCATTTCCAGTAGTGCAGAACTTCGTCTACAGGCTGATTGGCTCTATTCATCCGCTGATGGTGATCACAGCAGTGGACTTAGTGATGTGGCTTTAGGGGCTAAAGTTCATCTGTTTGAAGGATGGAAAGCAGTTCCGGAAGTTTCCTTGCTTGCCAATGTCTTGATTCCTGGTGGCAGTAATGCTCATTTTCTTCCTCATGAGTGGGGAGGTCAACTGGGAATTCTTTTTGAGAATAAACTTACTCCTTGGTTTAGCCTTGGTTATGAAGGTGACCTCATATGGAGCGATAATAGTCGTCCTACATTCTTTTATGGTGTCTGTCTTAGCTTCGACTTAACTGATAGATTATTCTTGGTTCTGGAGGAATACAACAGCAATACAACTGATGGAACAAAAAGTTGTTCTGAAATATCTCTTGGTTATATGCTTTCCCCTCGTGTACAGATTGATTTAGGCACCGACATTAATCTGAATCATCCAGGGCGTTATAGGAACCTGATGGTCGGCATTGCTTGGCAAATATTATAGGCAAAAAGCCACAGATCATTGCGGTCTGTGGCTTTCTCTTTCCTAATAGTTATGTAGGCTTAGTATAGGTGTTCGTCTTGCTGTACCTCTTCCTTGGTGATTTTCTTCTTGTCCATGGCACGCCATGCATATACGATATAGGCCAGGACAAATGGAATAAGAAGACTCACGTAGAACATGGTGCGCAGAGTGAATTCACTGCTGGAGGAATTCTGGATGGTAAGTGAACTCTGAAGATCAGCGGTGGAAGGGTAGTAGACTGTATTGTTCCAGCCAGCCAGAAGCAGAAGAACCAGTACGGTAATGACAGTACCGATGCCAGTAGGCCAAATGCCTTTGATGTAGGTCTTGCTCACTATGGTACGGATGATTCCGTAGAGGACTAGGACTACACCTACCACCAGAAGGATGGCCAATGGCCAGAGATCAAGGAGGTTATCCAGATATTTCATCGGTGTAAGGCTGATAATACCTGTAGCTGGGTCATAGGCAAACCCTTCTTTGAGCAGCAGATGTACTAGGTAAGCCACAAACAGGATGAGGAAAGGTATGGTCTGGCCTACTAGACGTACGCTTATCCTACTGCGTATATTCTCATCATTCACATTATTCATGAAATAGAGCAGGCCCAGAATACGGGTGAGGAACACAACAGCAAAGCCCAGTACAAGTACCCACGGGCAGAGCAGTGCGTCCAGACCATGAGAGGCATTGGCCCAAGAAGAGATTACGGGTTGCATGCCATCGGTGAGGTTCATCTTTGAAACTACGAAGTTGCTGCCCTCAAAGAAGGTTGCCACAGCACCACCAATGAGCAACGGACCGAAAATTCCATTCAGTGTCAGGCACCATTGGAAAGGACGTGCACCAACCAGGTTCCCACGTTTGTGCTGGAATTCGTAGCTTACAGCTTGTACCACAAAGGTGAAAAGGATAAGCATCCAAAGCCAGTAGGCACCGCCGAAGCTAGTGCTGTAGAAAAGAGGGAAGGAAGCAAAGAATGCACCACCGAAGGTAACCAGTGTGGTGAACGTAAGTTCCCATTTGCGACCGGTGGAGTTGAGTAGCATACGTTGTTCTGTATCGTTCACTCCCACAGAATAAATCAGTGTGTTACCACCCTGGACAAACATCAGGAACACAAGGAGGGCTCCCAGCAGACTTATCAGGAACCACCAGTATTGTTGTAGAAATTCGTAAGTCATAGTTCAGGTCCTTTCTTGATTTGTTTCAACATAATGTTAATCTCCACACACAGCATGGCTGTGAATAGGAACAGGAAGAGGAAGAAGGTGGTAGCTACTGCACCGGAGCTGATGTCGCTCACTGAGGCACCTACCGGGAGCATGTCCTGAATCGTCCAAGGCTGTCTTCCAAACTCAGCTACAAGCCAACCACTCTCCGACGCAATGTATGCACAAGGAATGAGGATGATAGCCAGAACTAGTAGCCAGTACAGCCCTTTGGATTTCCATCCAGTCAGCTTTTCCTGAACATGGAGTGGGGCATAGATGCCCTGTTTCTTCCAGACCATGTAGCAGATGATGGCAAAGAAGAGGATGAACAGGCAGCCGAAGCCTACCATTACGCGGAATGCCCAGAAATTGATAGGGATGTATGGCACCAGTTCACTCTTGTCCTTGATGTATCCGTATCCGAAGTATTTGAAGTTGTCCTGCAGCACTTTTACTTGAGCAGCAGCCTCGGAATCGTTCCCCTCTGCCTTTGCCTTCCTGTAGGCAGCTAGAGCACTGATGGCCATTCGCCCTCGTTCCATCTTCTCTTCAGCAGAAGGCTCCACTGTACCGTCAGGGAGAGTGTAGCCGTTCAGAATGTCATTTACACCAGGCACATAACCATGCAGGGTGCGGGTTGCCAGAATGCTCAGTCCGTATGGCACGGCAATGCGGAGAGGAGCCTCCTTCTCGTTCTCATAGTCTGGTTGACTGAAAGGATTCACCGCAGCTATACCTGTCAGGCTCACATCCTCACCACCATTGTACAGTGCTTCCATGGCAGCCAACTTCATAGGCTGTACCTTGGCTACGCGGTATGCACTCTCATCACCGGTGATGGCTGCCAGGACAGAAGCACAGAGTCCTACAATAGCTCCTATCTTCATGCTCTCCAGGGCCAGTTCGCGTACATCCTCACGCTTTTTCAGCAGATACCAAGCAGATACACCTACCACGAACACAGCTCCGATAATCCAGGCAGATGTAACGGTATGGCAGAATTTGTCTATGGCAAATGGAGAGAGGGCTACATCTAGGAAAGACACCATCTCGTTGCGTACCGTGTCAGGGTTGAACTCACAGCCAACAGGGTTCTGCATCCATGAATTAGCTACAAGGATCCACCAAGCGGAGATGGTTGCACCTAGGCCGGTGAGCCAAGTGGAAGCCAGGTGGAAGCCTCGTGAAACCTTGTCCCAGCCAAAATACATGACTGCCACAAAGGTGCTCTCCATGAAGAAGGCTACTATGCCTTCAATAGCCAAAGGCGCTCCGAAAATGTCACCCACGAACCAGGAATAGTTGCTCCAGTTGGTTCCGAACTCAAACTCCAGTATTAGACCGGTAGCTACGCCCATGGCAAAGTTAATGCCGAAAAGGCGTTGCCAGAATCGTGCAGCCGTGCGCCAAAACTGACGTCCGGTGCGATAGTAGCAGGTCTCCATAATGCCCATAATGACTGCCAACCCAAGGGTGAGTGGCACAAAGAGCCAGTGATAGATGGCCGTCAAGGCAAACTGGGCTCTTGCCCAATCGATGGCCTGCGGATCAATCGATAATAAATTCATAATGATATTTTTTAGGATTAGATTTTAAGGTTCACTACGTTGAATGAGTTCATTGCTGACAAATTCGGCCTCTGTTCCCTTTTCGGTGTGTGTCTTAATGAAGTTCGGGAAGAAAAAAACCTTGAGAATGGCAAACATGATGAACAGCTTGATGGCTATGATGATCCATAAAGTGCGTCCAAGGGTCATTTGCCTAAAGCCGTCATAATAGAGATGGAATGCCCTATTCCAAAAACCAGCCTTACTCATAGTATTAGTCAGTTTGAGGTTACCGGCTACTAAGATACTTATTTTTTCTTAAACCCAAGTTTTTTCTGCTATATTTTTGTTTTAATTTTCAAAAACATCTTTATGATTCACTCATCTGATTGATCGTCCAGTTTGAACATCCATTTATTATGAAAGATATGCCCAGAATAATCTTGGCAAGCTGATGTTTGGTACATCTTTGGCTTCAGTGAATAGAGGGGCCATGTCGGTAGTATCCCATCCACCATTTCCACAGCCTATAGGAGTGACCAGGTATTTCTGGCCGGGATTAAGTCTGGCTGTGTTGATGAATCTATGGATGGCCATAGCAGTTTCCTCGGGCCTCAGTCCTACGGTAGGAATAGCATAGCTTTGTCCTTGCGGTCCCTCAGCAACTCCATATTTGGCACCGAACCTGTGCAGGGCAGCTCTGGCAGCACCACCATCGTGTCTTCCATAGACATTGCTTCCGAAGACAAATACCTCGTGAGCTGCCAGATGATCTATACGCTCTGGGGTGATACGGTCGGCAGGAATCTGAAAAGGCTCTTCATGGAAGTATCCTTCCTCCAGATGATCCTCACCATGACTTACCCGCTCGTTCCAACGTCTTCTGTAGTTCCCTTCCTTTTTGAACATTTCCACGGTTCCCTCTATAGTGGCCTCAAACTTCATGCTGTTCACCATGCCTATTTTTCCTGCTTCTGCCTCCACGTCCTGGTTGGCACCGATGTAAGTGAATACCCATCCTTTTCCTCTTAGCTGTTCGATGAGGCGTTTGACTTGTGGTCCAGTCCAGCGTCGGGAATCATTCTCATACCCATCGGTGATGATGGTGACAAGGGCCTTGTCTTCCTTGCCCACATGCTTCTTAAGTCCTGTCACTGCATCACCTATGGCATCATAGAGAGCGGTTGAACCTCTTAATACATAATCTTTTTCTGTGACAGGCCTTACCATTTCTGGGTCTTCATTGCGGTAGATGTACTGCAGTTTCTCATCTCCATTGGCAAATGAAAGTAGGGTAATGCTCTGAGCCACATACGGGTCATGCTGGTCCACGAGGTAGATAGTTTGAATAGTTTCATTGATACCGGTTAGTGCCTGATTGTAAATACTGCTCATTGATCCTGATGCGTCTACGATGATTAAATTGTGTACGGTAGTCCTTTTCATGGTTTCTTTCCTTTTTAGTTTAAAAATACTTAGTTTTTCTCTATCTGTGTAATTCTGACGCAAAGATATGGTACTTTTTAAATAAAACCAAACTTATTTGCGTAAAAATTACACTATAGCTACATTTTTAACATTTAAAGGGCGAAAAGCAGTAAATAAGAGACTTTTTAGAATGTATTATATAGTATAAATGAGAAATTGAAGTTCTCTATATTGTCATATTTACACTAAATGTTCAAGGAGGTAAAAAAAAGGGGTGGCAAGATTAAATTGCCACCCTTAAAACCATAGGTTCTTTAAGAATCCGTTATAAGTATGTATCAGTCATCCATACCCATGAAAGCACCTTTTTTATTGAATTTTAGTTCTATATCGTTAGAGAGTTCAATATCATATCCATGACGTTCCTTGTCTATTTTAACAATCTCAGCATTTGGAAAAGTTTTCTGTACATAATTCAGAATAGGAGCAGGGATGATTGCAGAAGGTACTGGATTGAACTGGCAGTCTACCTTGTCCCAGTTTCCTTTTCTATCAAAATCTATTTCGGTACCATCGTCTAGTCTAGCTTCATAGGAGAGAAGTTCTCTTTCTGCATAGATAATAGTGTTCTGTGGGAAATATTTCTTCACAAAAGTTTTAGCAGCTTGTGGAAGTTGCTCGACAGGAATCATAATGCCGTCTGCATACATATTTGTTGATACTAGTGAAAGTATCAAAGAAATCAGTAATAATTTAATAGTTCTCATAATTTAGTAGTTTATGTTAATAAATTTCTGCAATTATATTTCGTTTTTTTTAATTTTCCAATTTTTTAATAAGGAAATTTTATAATTGGGTAAATATTTGGCAAATTTTAGAGTGTATTGGATACTTTAATACCTTATTTATTAGAATACTATCCTTCTTTTTCATCTTAAATGTTAAAATTTTTATTTTGGCAAAAATATTTTATAAAATAATTTGGTTTATAAAATAAACTAGTTTACATTTGCATTGCGGTTAAGACAGACTGCGCAGCTGTACTTGGCCAAATAACCTGATAACAATTGAAAATATGAAAGAGAAAAATGAAATGACTGTGAATGAAAGTCTGGCTCTCATCACAGAAACTATGAACAACAGCCGTAAGGCTATTCTGCGAAACAGCGCAAAGCATTTTGTTCTTTGGGGCTGCATCCTCATGGTATTGTCATTCACCATTTGGCAGCTTTGGAGCCGTAGTGGAAATCCTGCTTGGAATTTCCTGTGGTTTGCCATGCCGCTCATCGGATACCCATTGGCTATCATGCTCGGGAAGAAGGATGAGGCAGCTCCGCAAAGTGAGATTAGTCGTCTGATTGGTTACATCTGGACGGTGTTTGGTGTCTTTTCCATGTCTATCTCTGCCATTGCTGTCTTTGTAGTGCCCATGCACATAACCCTTTTAATTGTGATCATGCTTGGTCTTGCGGAAAGTGTTTCAGGGGTGGTGCTGAAGAACTGGCCTATCATTATTTGTGGCTTTATCTTGGGCGTTGGTGGTGCTGCAGTTGCGGTTCTGTGGAAATCCGAGGCACAGTTGTTGCTTTTTACACTGGGAGGTGCGCTCTTGGTAGTGACAGGTTTGATTGTTAAATCTCAATACAAGTGATGCCATGTTTCCGAAACTCGACCCGATTCTGCACTCAGAGTTGAGGCTGGCTGTGATGTCTATTCTTGCGGGAGTTGATTTTGCCGACTTCACCTATATTCGTAAGGAGACAGGCGCTACTGCCGGGAACTTGAGCGTGCAGATTGACAAACTCTCCGCTGCCGGCTATATCACAGTGGAGAAAGGCTTCAAGGGGAAAATGCCTTGCACTACTTGCAAGATTACCCCAGAAGGACAAGATGCGTTCAGAGAGTATGTAAATGCTTTGAAAGAATACCTCTCTGCAGGAGGAGAATGATGAAAAAGAAACCGGATGATTCTTATGGACCATCCGGTTTCTTTTCATAAATGCTATTGATGCTGACTGATGATGGTTTTCAGTTCGTTCAAGCTCAAGGCTCCACTTTGACGCCATACCACTTCTCCTTTACGGAAGAGCATCAGGGTAGGTACCGACTGAATGCGGTAAATCATGGAAAGATTCTCGTTCTTATCCACGTCCAGCTTGATAATGCGGATGCTGTCTCCTAATTCTCCTTTCAGTTGTTCCAGTATAGGATGCATCTTCTTGCAAGGTCCGCACCATGTAGCAAAGAAGTCAACCAATGTCAGTTGCTCACTGTTTATTATGTCACTGAATTTCTCCATAGTTATTTAGTTTTATTGTTTTTTCTCTTACTTATTTGATTCCAACTTCAGAAGGCTGGCCTTCCGCTCTACACCTCCGGCATAACCTGTCAGCGATCCATCTGCACCTATCACCCGGTGGCAGGGGATGATAAGGGAGATTGGGTTGTGTCCCACAGCTCCACCCACGGCCTGTGCCGACTTACATTGCAGTTTCCGGGCTAACTCACCATAGGTCATGGTGCGTCCATAGGGAATCTCTAGAAGGAGCTGCCACACCTGTTTCCTGAAGGGTGAGCCTTGAAGCAGCAGGGGTGGGGTGAACGTTGGTTCTTTTCCACTGAAGTAAATGTCCAGCCATTGGCGGGTAAGGTCGAAGACAGGGAGGTGGGGGTTCAGGGTCTGAACCTCTTTAAGCGTGTCAGCAAAATACTTTTGCCCATTGAACCACAGTCCGGTAAGTGCTGTACCGTCCGAGGCCAATGTCATGCCGCCTAATGGTGAGCTGTAGTGAGCGATGTAATCCTCCATTCTTTTCCCATTCATTTAGAGCAAAGATAGTAATAAATAATGAAGAAATATAACTTTTTCTTATATTTGCAAATGAAATACATATCCTTTTAACTTAAACCTACTATTATGAAGCGAATTTCCAAAGAGGGTTCTATGTCCCTTGCTTGGGGATGGAGATGGCTCACTATCTTCGTGGGACTCTTGTTTTGGGGACAGACCGTGAGCGCACAGTCTTTCCAGCTGAAGGACGACGGCTATTTCAATGCCGGTGGTACTGATGTGATGGTTTTCAGTGATTTCTATCCGGAGGGACATCAAGGAGGTGTCTGCGTAATCATGAACGGCAAGCGTATTGCTACGAATGGCGATATCCGTATGGAGGCCACTCCAGGTCAGTGGCAGCCTGTTCCCAAACAGCTCAGCCGTAAGGTGGAGGGCAACCGTATTGTCACCACCCTCTGCTATCCGGACTCTTCCCGTCACATCACGGGATTCAACCCGATGGTGTACCCTGATTATGCCTTTACTTATGTGGTGACCGTTGAACCACAGGGACGTAGCATAATCGTGAATGTGGACCTGGACAAACCAGTACCCGATTTCTTGTTGGGCAAGGTGGGATTCAACTTGGAGTTCTTCCCGGGCGAGCTCTTTGGCAAGCCTTGGATTATGGACAACCAGTCTGGTATCTACCCACAGCAGCCTAATTCACCATTGCTGACTTTACCTACCAACCGGGGACATGAAGGCAACTTTTTCGCAGGTCGTGGTCAGAAGGCCGATTTGACTCAGTTGGATGGGGAAGGGTATAGCCCCCTCCGTGCCGATGATATTATTGCCCTGCCGTATGCAGAAGGGCAGAAGTTCACATCCCGTCCCGATGACAAGAACCAGAAGCTCACGGTGGAATCCCTTACCGGAAAGTTGAAACTATATGATGGTAGAATGAACCACAACAATGGTTGGTTTGTTCTTCGCAGTGAGATTGCCAAGGGTGCCACCAAGGGTGCCGTGCGTTGGATTATCACGCCAGAGGTGGATGAATCTTGGCGTTACCAGCCAGTGGTTCAAACGTCTCAGGTGGGCTACCAGCCGCAGCAGCGTAAGCATATTGTCATTGAAACCGATGCCCGTGACCAGGTCTCTGGCACAGTCCAGTTGGTCCGCATCGATGCACAGGGTGAGACCGTGGTCAGCACCCAGCAACCTAAGGTGTGGGGCAAGTTCCTTCGCTACCAGTATCTCACGGCCGATTTCACAGAGGTTTCCGAGCCTGGTCTTTATCAGGTGCGTTACCAGAACAGTTGCTCCAGCATTTTCCGTATTGCATCAGATGTATATGACCGGGGTGTATGGCAGCCTGTCATTGAATATTTCCTCCCTGTTCAGATGTGTCACATGCGTGTGGCAGAAAAATACAGGGTATGGCACGATGCCTGCCACATGGACGATGCCCTCATGGCACATGTGGGCAACCACATCGATGGCTATGACCAGCGTCCGGGTCTCTCTAAGTATAAGGAAGGTGAGCCTGTCCCAGGTGTGAACATCGGTGGTTGGCATGATGCCGGTGACTTCGACCTCCGGGTGGAGTCTCAGGCGGGTGAGGCTTATATCTTGGCCTTGGCCTATGAACAGTTCCATCCAGAGATTGATGTGACTTCCATCGACCAAAATCTTCACCGGGTGGAGATTCATGAGGCTGATGGCAAGAATGATATTTTGCAGCAGGTTGAGAATGGTGCCCTTAGCGTGGTGCGTTCCTACCAGGCGTTAGGTCGTCTTTACCGAGGCATTATCTGCAACAACCTGCGTCAGTATGTGCTCTTGGGTGATGCGGCAGCTATGACCGATGGTAAGCTAGGCAATAGTGATGACCGTTGGATATTCACGGAGGACAATCCGGGAAGAGAGCTTAGCACAGCAGCACAGTTGGCCGGTGCATCCAGGGTGCTCCGTGGTTTCAATGATGAGTTGAGTAGAGAGTGTCTGAACATTGCTACCACCATTTATGAGAATACAGCGGTAAATGATTATCTGGAAAACACCAAGCTGCAGGTAGCCGTGGAACTTTACCTCACTACAGGTGAACAGCGTTATCTGAACTTCATTTTGGAGAAGCAGGACAAGGTAGTCAGTGGAATCAGACGCACAGGATGGTTCACCGCTCGTATTGCCAAGTTGCTGGAAGGCCGGAAGGACAAGAAGTCCCGCAAGTTCGTGGCTGCTTTCCGTGAGGCTCTCAATGGCTATCGCACCCAGTTGGATGCCCTCTCTGCAGAGACTCCATACGGTGTGCCTTACCGTCCTAGCATCTGGGGAGCAGGTTGGGACATCCAGCGTTTCGGCTTTGAGTATTATTTCCTTACCGATGCCTATCCCGACATCTTCCCGTCTCGCACCATCTACAGTGCCTTGGACTTCATCTTGGGCTGTCATCCAGGTCTGAACACGGCATCTTTTGCATCCGGTGTGGGTGCTAAGTCGGCTACAGTGGCATACGGACTGAATCGTGCCGACTGGTCGTTCATTCCTGGTGGTGTGGTTTCTGGTACGGCGCTTATCCGTCCAGACTTCCCAGAACTGCTTACCTTCCCGTTCTTGTGGCAGCAGACCGAGTATGTATTGGGAGGAGGTTCTTCCCACTATATGTTCCTGGTGCTGGCAGCCCAGCAGAAACAATAAAATAGAAAGTGCCTCACCCGAAAGAGTGAGGCACTTCTCTTATTCATGCAAACGGAATATCACTTTTTAACGAACTCCACACGGCGGTTCTGTGCTCGACCTGCCTCTGTTCCGTTGTCTGCCACAGGCTCATGAGAACCCTTGCCCACAGCACGCAGGTTGAACTCATCGCATCCCATGGATACCAGAGCCTTTACAATAGTCTCCGCACGTTGCTGCGACAGTGGGTCATTGATTTTGTCCGAACCTTGGTTGTCGGTATGTCCTTGCACTTCAAAGCGTGCAGAAGGATTCTTCTTCATGTAGTCGGCTACCTTCTGAATCTCGCCCAGTGACTCAGGCTTCAGCGTTGCCTTACCGGTGTCGAACAGAATATTGTTGGTTACAAACTTTCCTGTTTCTGCAATAGCCTTCTCCACAGCTGTCATGGACTGCATGTTTCGGTCGTACAGTTCCACGGCACCCTTGGCCAGCACCACATTGCGTATGAAGGTCAGGTCACGGTAATCAAAGCCTACATAGAAACCGAACCAGGTGGGCTGGTTCACTCGTGGCAGGTTCACTACCCGGTTGCCGTCGAAATACACTTTCAACGCACGTTTGTTGAACGAAAGGGCTACATGATGCCAGCCTTGCTTGAAGGAATAGGAGAAACCACCGTCTTTACCTCCATTATAATAGTAGCTATGGTCTGAATCGTCACATACGCGATGTTGCAGCGTGAATGCCCCTTCTTCACCGTTGTAGGCAGGAACGGTAGAACGGTCTGTTGTGGTGGCCAGGACCAGCATGATCTCATTCAGGCCTATATCTTCCTTTTGTTTCCAGTAGTAGAAGTCGTATTCTATGGTGAACTCTTCCGGCAGATAAGCACCTTCCTCCTTGATGAGAGGGGTGATGAAGCCATTCTCTGTTACTTCTATGGCCTTGATTCCATCCAGAGTCTTGGTCTCTGCAGCACCTTGCAGCAGGTCCCACTTGGATGGGAATTCACCCACCTGCTCGGCTGTCACGTCATCCTCGAACATAATTACGCTACCACGTTTGAAGTCGCTTGTAGTAGCAGCCTGAGGGTTCTTGTCTTGTTCCACGGCATCCGTCTTTTCCTCTTCTGCCACAGCCTCTTCACTTTCAGTCTTGTCCTTCTTCCCTATAGTTTCTTTGGCTTTCTCTACAGCCTTGTCTTTCAACTTGCCCAGCCATCCCTGTGCACAGACGTCTGTGTTTAGGGCAAAGAGCATTGCCAAGGCCATCAGTATACTTCTTGTCTTCATTCGTATATAAGTTTATGAGTTAATATTTCCTCAAATGTAGGAAAAACAGACCGAAATACTTCCACCCAAAAAGGTGGAATTAGCAGAAATACCCAGAAATTCCACCCAAAAGGGTGGAGAAATAGAGCATAATTGTTTATATTTGTGGCACTATGAGACATCTCACACCCTTGAAATTTCTGCTCATATGCCTGCTGACGGTCCTCTCACTTCCAGCTGTAGCCTACAATGACCATCGGAATGCCCGTGTGGACTCGTTGGAGGCTGCCCTGAAAAGCAGTAATCCACCGAAAGGGGCTCGGTTGCTGAGTGCCTACGAAGAACTGATGAGGGGCTATCTGCCTTTCGATGCCCAAAAGGCGGAGGACTATGGACGTAAGGCACTGGCATTGAGCTATGAACTGAACGACTTGAGTACCCGTCAGTATGTATTGCGACATTTCGGACTGTTGCGCTATGGTAGTGAAGATTTCGATGGTGCCTTGAAGTTCTTCGACCATGCTCTGGCAGTGGCCGATTCCATGGAGCAGAGTGGAAAATATACTCAGTTGAACATCGACGATGCCCGTTCCAGTCTGTACGGGAGCATTGCCAATGTGTACAACCTGCAGGGGAAGGCACATCTGGCCATTCACTATTACCAGCTGGCTCAGCCTCTGTTTGAGCGGAACGGCTGGTTGGAGAGTCAATCCATCCTTCACCTGAACATTGCAGAACTCTACTTGGGCATGGGCAACCTGGAGCAGGCTGAACAGCATTTCCTGCAAGCCATAGAGAAGGGCAGGGAGTCGGGCGACTCACTCATGGTGGCTGGGCCTCAGAAAGGACTTGCCAATGTTTACATGCAGAGTGGTAAGTATGAGGATGCACTGGAGAATCTGCAGGCTTCCCATGCGTATTACAAGAATCATAGGAAAGAAGATCCCATTGGCTATGCCTTGGCATTGACTTCTCTGGCACGCATACACTTGATGGAAGGACATCAGGACCTTTCTGCCGCTCAAGCATACGCACAGGAGGCTGCCTCTCTTATTACCCCACAGATGCCATTTGAGGAGCAGGGCGAAATCTATATGGCCTGCTGTCAGGTGGCTATGGCTCGGAGCCAGTGGCAGGAGGCTTTGGACTATGGTCTGCGTACCATCCACCCGGATTTCTTGGTTACTGATGCCGATGCAATTGGTTACAAGCTGCTTGCCGATATCTACATCCATCTAGGACAGAAGGAGAAAGCCAGTGAGATGCTGGACAAGTTGCATCAGGCCATGAGCCGTTATGCTACCCAGTACTATCAGTCGGGTCTTTCCCAGATGGAAGTGCTCTATGAGACGGAACGGAAAGAAGCCCAGATAAAGTCATTGGATGAAGAGCGAAAACGCTATAGCTGGCTATTGGTTGGAGCCTGTGTGGGACTCCTCCTGCTGGCCTTGCTACTCATCTACCGTCAGTTGGCTCACCGTAGGCAGAAGGCCTTGCTGGCAGCCAAGGTCGCTTTGGAGACCGAGACAAAAGAACGTCATATCCTGGCTCGTGATCTGCACGACTCGCTGGGAGGAATGCTCTCCTTGCTTCGTCTCAAGATAGAAGAGAAGGACCCCAAGGCTCTCTCTCTGCTCGATGATACCATGGGTGAACTTCGTAGGGTTTCACACCACCTCATGCCTGAAGAACTGCTCCGTAGCGGACTTGTCCCTGCACTGCACGACTTTGCCGTGAGTATTCCTGGTGCCAAGTTCCAGGCCATTGGCGACATACAGCTCAGCAGGGAGCAGGAACTGGTGCTCTACCGTTGTGCCTACGAACTGGTGAACAACGCCTTGAAGCATGCACAGGCTACCCAAATCGGTATCCAACTGATGCAGGAGGGCAGGGAAGTGACCCTCACGGTGAGCGATGACGGAAAGGGGCTTGCTGGCACCTCGACCGATGGCATGGGATTGCAGAACATCCGGGAACGTATTGAGCCCTACCAAGGACAACTCCACATCCTCTCGCAGGAAGGAGAAGGAACAGAAATCAACCTTACTTTATACACATGAAGAAATACCGCATCGACGTTTACATTACCGATGACCACACCCTGTTCAACGAGAGCCTCTCGCAGGCTTTGAATGGCAGTGACACCATTCGCGTGAGCCGCACGTTCACTACTTTGGGCGATTGCCGTATGGCTCTTCAGGAGCACCGTCCCGATGTGCTTTTGCTGGACATCTCTATCCCTGATGGTGATGGCATTGCCTTCTGTCAGTGGGTGATGAAGGAGTATCCTAAAGTCCGTGTCATAGCCGTGACTATCCATGATGAGTACTCTGTCGTTCGACGCATGATGGACACGGGAGTCCATGGTTACCTGCTGAAGAGTTCACCTATAGATGAACTCCAACAAGCTATCATAACCGTATGGAAAGGTGTGAATTACGTTAGTAAGGAAGTCGAAGATATTATTCGTCAGGGAAGTAAGCAAGAAGTAGTTCTCACGGCAGTGGAGAAGAATATTCTCCGGCATCTTTGTGAAGGGAAAACCAATCCTCAGATAGCTTCCTTGCTCAATCTCAGCACTGAGACAGTAAGCTGGTATCGCAAGCGTCTGTTGGCCAAGTATGGCGTAAGCAACTCCGTGCAGCTGGTAAGTCGTGTACTGAAGGAAAAGATTCTAGAATGATAATTTCAGCATGAAAGCATAAGATATGGAAGAAGATAAGACACAGAAAGTAGTTGACCTCTATTTTCAGGCCATAGAGGCGATGAACAAGGAGCACTATGCCTATGCGTTCCAGATTCTCCAGGAGACGGTCCGTCAGGGTTTACCCGAAGGAGCTGCCACCCTGGGAACTCTTTATGCCAATGGCCTAGGCACGGAACAGAATCTGGGAACTGCTGTCCAGTACTGGCAGTATGCTGCTGAGCAAGGGGCTGTAGAAGGGTTGGTCAACATGGGGGTGAGCTACTGGATGGGCCAGGGGGTAGAGCAGGACAGAAAAAAAGCCGTGGACCTGTTGGAACAGGCTGCACGGCTCGATGATTGGGGGTATGAGGTGCTTCAGGAACTGGCTCAGGAAGAACCCGAAAATGAGTATCTCCAAGACGTCCTGAGGCGACTCTAGATCTTTTTAATCGCTGTAGTTGTGGTCGATGATGAGGGTAACCTCCATGCCTGGCAGTAAGGATTTCAGTTCCTCTGTGAGTTCCTTCTGCAATGCTTCCTCATCGTGTACGGAAATGTCGGGTACTACATCCACCGACAGTCGGTTCTCTTTCTCATAATAGTGCAGTCCGTGTGCCTGAGTCACTTTCGGATTTGCCATCATGGCCTGCATCACAGTCTTCTGTAGGTCTGCCCGTCTGTTCTTACCGGTAGCCAACGCATAGATACCCACGGTCATGACTATTCCATGGCGTTCCGCCATTTGGATGGTTATATTTCGTGTCAGTTCGTGAATCTCATGGGCATTCATCGTGTCGTTCACACTCACGTGCAGAGAGCCTATCATCAGGTCTGGCCCATAGTTGTTCAGAATAACGTCGAACACGCCATGCACCCCGTCGAAGGCTGCCACTTCCTGTTTGATTTCCTTTACCAGATCTTGAGACACGCGAGCTCCCAGCAACTCATTGACAGGAGAGGCCAGCATCTCCACACCTGCCTTGATGATGAGAATGGAGATGAGGGTTCCCAGTATGCCGTCGAGCGATACGCCCCAGATGAGCATGATGCCAGCAGAAATCAGGGTGGACAGGGTAATAACCGCATCGAACAAGGCATCAGAGCCAGATGCAATCAGGGCATCGCTTTTCAGTTCCTGGCCTTTCTTCTTGACATACCGGCCCAGTATCAGCTTTACTCCGATAGCCAGCACGATGACCATGAGTGTTACCACGGAATAATCCGGCTCCGTGGGGTGGATGATTTTCTTCACCGACTCAATCAGGGAGGTCGCACCGGCCCACAGTACCAGCACAGCAATAAGAATGGCACTGAAGTACTCTACACGGCCATAACCGAACGGATGCTCCCGGTCGGCCGGACGTTGTGAAAGTTTGGTGCCCACTATGGTAATCACGCTGGAAAGCGCATCACTCAAGTTGTTCACCGCATCCATCACGATGGCCACGCTACTGGCTACCAGACCCACAGCAGCCTTGAAACCTGCCAGTAGCACATTGGTAGCTATCCCTATGTAGCTGGTCTTGATGATCTGCGCATTCCTGCTGACCGGATTCAAGTCGGCAGCCTGCTCTGGCTGCTTGTTCTTCCGCTTGTTTTTAATCTCTACATAGACAGAGGCTATGGCCACCAGCACACCCAGTATTCCGATGAACAGGCTGATCAGATCCACATTCTCCTTGGCAAAAGTGATGATTGTATCCATGTCCAGTTTATTATCTGGTTGCAAAGATATAAAAAAAATCCCACATGGGTAGTTCCATGTGGGAATGTCCTCCTATGAGGAAAAACTTACCAGTTCAGAGGCTCCTGCAGGATATTACCGTCGGTCATCGGACTGTCGGCCTCACCAAAGGCATTTGCCTTGTACTGGATGCAGAGCATGGTCAGGTTCTCCTTGCCTGTATTCTTCAGTGCACGCTTTCCCTCAGGTGCTACCCGGATGATGGTGCCCTCGCTTACTGGGAAAATCTCACCGTCCACTTGATACTGGCCTTCACCCTTCAGGATGATGTACAGTTCCTCGTGAGTCTTGTGGGTGTGCAGGAAACCACTATCCTGACCAGGAACCAAGGTCTGGAAGCTCAGCTCACTGCCAGTAGCACCTACTGCCTGACCAGCGAACACCTTGCCCTGAATGGTAATAGGTCCCATTGGCAATACATGCTCTATAATCTCATTCATCTTACCTACACTCACTGCGGTATAGGTCTTTCCACTCTTGATAGTCTCAATCTTTTTCATCTTGATTAATTTTTAATGGTTAGTAATTTGTTTTATTTCTGATGCAAAGATAAGTCCTTTGTTTCAGTTCTGCAAGAACTATCTAGAAGGGGAGTCGGTTACCAAAAGGTAGGAGATATGGAAAATACGGAAATACTGATTTTAAGCCTTAACTTAGATTAACACTGACGAAAAAAACTGGTCGGGAAATTTGGTTACTTTTGGAAACTATATGTATCTTTGCAGGCAAATAAAGTGAATAAGATGAAAGAATTAACAGCTGAATACATGGCTTGTCCCATCCGTAACGTCATCGACCGCTTCGGTGACAAGTGGTCACTCTTGGTTCTTTATGGCCTCTGGCGGTTCAACCCACAACCTTTGCGTTTCAGTGAGCTCCATAAGCTCATGACCGATTGCTCCCAGAAGATGCTTTCCCAGACCTTGAAGAGTCTGGAGAAGAATCATCTGGTGTCCCGGAAACAGTATGCAGAGATTCCCCCACGCGTGGAGTACTGCCTCACAGAGTTGGGTCGTTCCCTTATGCCTGCCATCGCCCCGTTACTCCAGTGGAGTCTGGATCACTTCAGCGAGGTGACCGACGGTAAGGTTATCGTGTGATTATCCCCATGGGGCTTACAGTGAATTCGCAATGGTGAGCCCTTGATGAATGCGGTTGCCCATGCCGATGCCGTCACGCATGTTGCCGGCTAGGGTCAGGCCTGGGTACTGCTGTTGCAGTTTCTCTATGGTCTGGAAACGCAGACCGCTGTCGCTCCAGTATTGTGGAATGGCATGCGTGTGACGGAAGATGTGCAGCAGGTCGGGCTCCATGTCTGCCGGATACTTCAGCATGCTGTGGAAGGCCTCCAGCGCAATTTTTTCTCGTTTAGTTATATGATTCGGGTGCAAAGTTAGGGCCTTCTTGGCAAACCCACAATCCTAATTTGTTTGGATTTTTCAGCACAAATAGGCTGATGCAGGACTATGTGGAAATAAGTATACCCATTAGTGGGTATAAATAAAATGTTAAATAATACTTTCATTTTTTTTTTTTTGAAAATTATGTAAATTTGCAGATGAAAATTATACAGAGAATCGACGCTAATTTAAACCATTATGCTAGAAGAAAAATCTACTATCTTTTATCATCGTGAATTAACACCAGAAGAAGAAAGAGAACAAGACCGAAGAATGGCCAACTTTGCCAAGGTCTTAGCGAATCCCACACGACTGAGAATCCTTCGATTCCTGGCCCATCAGAAAGAGTGCTTCGGCGGTAACCTCCATGAGGTGATGGGTATCCCTAGGGCTACCCTTTCGCAGAATCTCCAGATGCTCAAGGATGTAGGACTCATCCATGGGCAGATTGAGCACCCTAAAGTAAAATACTGTATAGACCGTGAGAATTGGGATAGTGCCCGAAACATGTTTGCAGCCTTCTTCAGCGATTGCGTGAAAGAAAAGGACGACAAATCCTGATGTTGATCTCCACGTGGTGAATATGCCCTAGTATTTGCGTATTTGGATAAACCTCATTATCTTTGCCCCGCAAAACATTTTTTAATATAATTACAGTTATGAAAGCAACTTCCATTTTAATGCTGACAGCTGCAGCAACTCTTTTGCTGTCCTGCTCAGGAGACGGTGTGAAATACGACGTAACGGGAATCAATGTTCCTAAGGACGGAGAAACCGTGTATATCATGGACCGCCTTAGTGGTAACCCCATAGACAGTGCTGTGGTAGCCGACGGAACCTTCCGTATGCAAGGAAAGGCTGCTAAAGATGCCTTCTTGTCCGTGCATCTCAAGGATGCCGCTTGGCTTTTCCCCATGATCAATGACGGAGAGGCAGTGAAAATCAACTTTACCGACAGCGTCATGACCGGTTCTGCCCTGAACACCAAACTTTCCGAGTGCGACCGTCAAGATGCCCTTGAGTATGGTGCTTACTACAAGTTCGTTCAGGATTTTCTGGCATTGTCCGATTCTGAGCAAGCCGTTCGTGAACCAGAGTTCATCAGAGAATATGAAACCCGGATCCAGAATTATTCCGATTTCTATCTCAAGATGATTGAAGACAACAAGGATAATCTCATTCCTCTAGCTTTCATGAACAATTTGCCATCCCTGGCTGGTGTGGATAAGTTCATGGAGATAGCTAATTCCGGTGCTCCATTTACCAAGCACCCTTTTGTACAGATGATGAAGAGCAAGCTGGAAGAAGATGCTGCTAAAGAGAAGGAGCAGGAAGAGGGCAAGAATGCTATCATCGGGAAGAAGTTCCTGGACCTGGAGGAGGCAGACCCAGACGGAAATATGCACAAGCTCAGCGAGTATGTAGGAAAGGGCCAGTGGGTCCTGGTAGATTTCTGGGCTTCCTGGTGCGGTCCTTGCAAGGCTGAGATGCCAAACGTGGTAGAGGTCTACAAGAAGTATCATCAGGCAGGTTTCGAGATTGTAGGCGTATCCTTCGACCAGAAGAAAGAGCCTTGGGTAAAGGCCATCAAAGAGTGGGATATGCCTTGGATTCACCTTTCCGACCTGAAGTTCTGGAGTAATGCAGCTGCTGGAATCTATGGCGTCAATGCCATTCCAGACAACCTCCTGATTGACCCAGAAGGAACCATCGTAGCACGCGGTCTCCGTGGAGCCGACCTGAAGGCTAAGCTGGCTTCCGTATATCCCGATGTAAAGTAAGTTTGAACTTTTCTCATACCTGAACAGGTCCCATCCGGCAAAAAGTTTTGCTGATGGGACCTGTTCTTTTATAAAAGGTATAGGAACCTCAATCCTCCTTAACGATAGGGTAGAGCTCTATAAACTCCCCCTGATGACTCAGCCCATCGTTGATGAGTTCCGCCATTTTCAGGCCCACCGTGTCTATGTCGTGGAATCCCGGCAATGACATGTTGCCGTTCAGATCCGTGGTGGTAGGCCCCGGATGCACGGAGAACACCTCCAGTGTAGCATCCCGCTGCTGCAGTTCCATGGCCATGACCCCCATCATGGCATTCTGCGCAGCCTTGCTGGTCACATAAGCCAAAGGATGCCAGTACGGACTTATTTCAGAAGGCACCGTGATGTTCACAATCCTTCCATCGTTCTGCTCCAGCAGAGGCATAAGCCCTTTAGTCAGCGCAAACGTCCCGATGAAGTTTACATCCATCGTCTTCTTGATGCTCTTCAGTTCCGTATGCAGACTGTCCACCGCCATATCACCCGGAATACCCGCATTGTTTATCAGTAGCGACAGACCCGGATAGTCGCTGCTCACCTCTTGAACGGCCTGTTCCACACTGTCCAGGTCGGCCAGCTCAATCTTCACCCATCCGGCCACCTGGATACCCAGCGCCTTCAGTTCATCTTTAGCTCGCTCCGCACGTTTCTCTGAGCGCGCTCCCAGGATCACATTCCATCCACTTAATCCCAAATGCTTGGCTATACCGAAACCAATACCCTTGTTGGCTCCGGTCACGAATACAGTTTTCTCTCTCATATCTCGTTTAGTTATGTGTATTTATTCAGGGGACAAAAATAGAGAAAACAGATGAAACCTCCAAGATGATGGGCAGAAAACAGAAAACCTATTTTCCGAATAGCCCGTACACCTCCTGAATATCCTTCCTCAGCCGGTGGAACCCGGAAGTCTTTTCCAGCGACTCCTCATCCATATAGAGCCGCTTGTTTACCTCAATCATCACCGAGTGGTACTTTACCGGCACGGAGAACGTCTTGCTGTTGGAGAAAGGTGCATTGATGCCCACCTTGTAGCCCCTTGCCTGGAAGTGTTGAACCATCATCCCTATGACCTCCTCACCGGGAAACGACTCATCCTCGTTGTACCCTATACAGATGTCGATGTCCGGTGGACAGGAGACCAGCAGGTTCGGTAGGGCAGAGAAACTATGACAGTCTATCAGCAGCCTTTGGCCATGCATAGCTGTCAGTTTTTTCGCTACCTCTGCATGAAAGTCCGCATACAGACAGAAGGCATCAGCCAGGGTACTGAAGTTGCGCACTTCCTTACTTGCAGGGTTCACCCAAGCGTAGGAGATACCCAGTCCCACCTTTTCCAGCGGGTCATTGATGAGCCGCTCCACATCACAGTAAAGCCTGCAGTAGGGGAATACCATCGGTACTATGCCGTCACAGCCACAGTCCGGTACAAACAGCTCGTCCGTGTAGTAGTCTATGAGCAGACGCTCATCCCGGTTCAGATTAGTAAAACAGAAAGATGCCCCCTCCGGAAAACACGTGGAAGCATGAGGCACATGCAGTAAAAGATTCTTTTTCATGTTGTTGTTATTTAAATCGTTATACCATAAAAGATTCCAATCTCGGAGTGGGTATAACGACAAGCAACAACACTTTCCCTTCGGTGCAAAAAAATCCCTACATGCCCCTAGACGGGTACACATAAGGAAATCTACAGCCATTGAGCTATCATGAGTTTTTGGCGTATGCCCACATCTGCTTTTCAGCTCGCCACCGTGGCTCCTAGGGGTTGCTCTTCCCCCTTGAAGCTCGGTTGGCACGCATTGACTTTGTCTTCGTTCGTCACGACTCGGCTATTCATACAAGTATGACAGCTCTCGCTGCTCCGAACGTTGTCTGCGTTCTTGATGTATATTTCCTAAATTCCTTTAATACCTATTTTATACTATGAATCTTATCTTTTAAGTTTTCGTCTATCATAAAGCATTGCCTGGAGTCAATCATGGCCAGATTCTCAGAGGCTATCATTTCATACCCCTCCTGAAGCTTGGTATGTCCAAACACTTGAAACACCCGGTTCAGTCCGTATGACTCAGGGGCATCGGAAAGGGCATGCTCATCAATGTCGGCCCAAAGCATACTGCCAGTCTCTTCCCCAAACCAGGACCTGCTCCTGCCTACCACAGCCAGCAGCTTCTGGCCCTCACCAGCATCATCCAGCCTGTTTATTCGCGCTATAATGTCCGGGTCTGCCAGCGAAACCTGGTCGTCGGGCAACTGCCACAACTTCGCATTCACCTTGTGCAGCCAATACTGCGTTACCCCCGCATGAGTAAATACATAAGGCGTGCCATTGATTTCCTCCAGATAAGCCAGTTGGAAAAGGTTGCCGTTCTCCTGGAACAAATCATGGTATTTCTGCCAATTCAGCTTGTCCATCCGAGAACCCCTTGCCAGTTCCTTGAACAAGGCAGAACTGTAATGCTGGTCATGATTTCCTTTCAGCAGGACCACCTTTCCTGTGTTTTCCCGTTTCAGCTGGAGAATTTCCTCCATGTTCTGAAAGAGATTATCCGCCAGCCCATCCTCAGCAAGGTACGGGTCAAAGTAGTCGCCCAGGAAGACGATTTTGTCCACCCCGTCCAGATACTCAGCCACCGGCTTCTTCCAAAAGATACGCCCGTGCACATCAGGAACAACCAAGATTCTCTTTGCCATTTAGTCCGTAATTTGCTTCACGTTGCTTTCCCCAGATACTTCTTCACCCAGTTCAGCTTGTCGCTCCATGCCGAAGGATTGTTCCACGGGGCGAAATCTACCAGCACATTGTCCATGTCGAAAAACAACTTCTTCATCGTACTTAGCTTCATGATGCAAAGATAGTATTATCTAGCGAACTCTTTGTTCGCGGCCTTACTGCATGTCACGCAGACGAACATCGATGCCTGAGTTGGCTGCATCAAGTTCCTGTTTCAGCTGCTCTATAGGAGTCTGGCTGAAGTGGTAAGGGATGAGCACTTTAGGCTTGAACATCTGAGCGGCATGAACGGCTTGCCCCACGGTCATGGTGAAAGGTTGGTTCACCGGCAGGAAGGCCACATCAATGTCCTTCAGATTAGCCATCTCCGGGATGTCTTCGGTATCACCAGCGACATAGATACGCAGACCGTCGATGGTGAGGATGTACCCATTGCCATTGCCCTGCGGGTGAAAGCGCATGTGGTCTGGGGTGGTGTTATAGGCAGGAACGCTCTCCAGCAGGATGTCACCACGTAGGTGTCGGCTTTGGAAGTTCTGAATGATGTCACCCCGTTCCAGTTGGCGCTGTGCAGTCCCATTGAGGATTAGCACCGTGTGCTCGTTCTCCAGCTGTGCGATGGCGTTCTTGTCGAAGTGGTCGCCATGCTCATGGGTTACCAGGATGACGTCAGCCTTAGGCATCTTGGAGTAATCTACTGTCATATTGCCGAAACGCTGTGTGCAGTCAATAGCGATGTGGAAGTCCTCATAGCTCACAATGATGGATGCATGCTTGATAAGCGTAATCACTACATCTTTCCCGCTCTTGGTCTTAAACGTCTCGGTGGGGAAGTTCTGCGCTGCAGCCGTCATGGAAACGGTTGCCAATGCCGATAAAAGTAAAGTCCTCAGTTTCATAATTCTTTGTTTAGTTCGTATTTTAAAATGTTTTTCCCTAAAAATAGTTTTTTCGCCACATTGCTTCGCTCGTTGCAGGGGGGGCGGCGCCTCCCCCCATCCAGTTCCGGCCTCATAAATTTTGCGTGAAGAAAACAGAACACTCTTTCCGTTAAGAAATGCACACCTGTTTGAGGGACGAAGTCCCGAGTTTGGGCATTTTAGGAAAGAGAGTCCTGTTTTTAGCAAAATTCATGCAGCCTTTTTCGGGAAAAGAAAAAAGTACTATAGTGGTATTACTTCTTCAGTTTAGCCAGTTCGAAGGACAGCTCCTTCATGGTCTCCAGATAGTTGTTGAAGCCAGTGCCGTCTGTATTCCCCACAAATTCCGTTACTTTATACTGGCAGACAGTTTCAGCCGTCTCCTGTTCCGTAACCGTAATATCGGCCCACACTTTATACTTGCCGCCCTCCACTACGAATTTAGTAAACTCCACGTACATGGAATAGCCAGCCACAGAGTCCTCCTTTATCATTTTCTTAGACTGGGTAGATTCATTGAATCCGTTGATGAAGTACTTTCTGCCTTCCTGAGTATAAGCGTCGTACTGACTAGCCCATTCCGTCTTCACCGATTTCCCATCTTCCAGCTTCGCATAGTCCAGGTTAAAGACCAGACCTATCTTTCCACTTGTATTCACATAGGTAGTCTTACCTTGGGTTACCTCTATCCCGGTGGCAGATGCCAGCAGGGAGAACAAGGCCATAAATAGCGTTAAACCAAATTTTTTCATACGTTCTTAGTTTGATGTTAGTATTTTATATTTCTCCTTTTGCAAAGTTAAAAACAATATTCTAAATAGCTGAAAGTTTTATGGCAGTTTTTTCATTAATTCCCCACGGTACCTGACACCATGGGGAATTTAGAGTTATTTTAGGCCTTCTTTTTTTGCCTTATCAATAAAATCTACTTCAATCATTTTGAACCACTTACTTTCCATAAATTCTTTCCTTGACATTTTTTTAAATTCATTTAATTCATCTTCTGTCATTACAACATCCATTTCATGAATATAGCCACTTGCTAATTTCACACCAATTGTAATTGAATACTTTACAACTAACTTTTTCATACTTTCTTTATTTTTAAAATTAAACAAACAAAGGTAAAGCAGCAAAATGTAAACTGCAAGCGATTTTTCAGTACGCGTCCTAACTTTTCAGTACGCGTCCTTGTTTAACAAGATTTAACTTTTAGGGTGTGGAGAATGCAGGAATAAATGAAACCCACCCTATATCACATAGGATGGGTTCCTCTCTCGCAAACATTCAACTAAAAAATGATAAATCTAAACAAATTACAATTCAAATGGTAATGCTAGACAATTCTAGTGATATAATTTATATACTATTTACTTACGCCACCTACTGTGTATCTTACTACGGGCGAATCTAGTAAATCCAAAGTGTAAAAATCAGCTAAAGTGAATCTTACAAATTTACCTTTTTTTACCTCTATTTTAAATGAATAAGGATAGGAACCACTTGTTCGATACATAGACTTGAAGAATATGTTTATAGCCTTTAATTTACTATCTTCAGAAAGTTTATTGAAACTATTACTTGTAGTGAAAAGAAAAGGGACTGCTTTCTTGCACTTAATCTCTTTAGGTACCTCGATATATAACATCCTTTCTTTTTTATACTCATCAGAAAAAATATAATCTTCACAAAGAGGTACATAGCAAAATCCAAAATCTTGTTTTACTTTTTCAAATTTATCCCAAATCATAATGCTTTAATTTTTAAATTGTTTTGTCTGTTTTCCGCTTTTCTTTTTGTTATTAACTCGCAATGACTCCCTGGATGGCTTCATCCTCTCTTACGATGCTTTCCCACTGATAGTAGGCATAGCCGGAGTGCTGTTTCCTTCCCCGCTGGAAGTGGTCGAAGGAGAATTTCATGTAGCAGTCATCGTCTATCTTGACGTAAATCCACTTGGGAAATTCATCGCTGAGGCTCTGGATGTACCGGGCAAACTCCATCAATCCCAGGTAGTAGCATTTCTCAGGATAGAAGCTCATGAAGGATTCTACACCCATCAGGACGGGTTTTATGTCTCTGTACATTAGGCTCTTAGGGAGTTTAAAATCCAGTTTGGGGTAGTCTTGAGCGCATAGGGAGGCTGGGCCCTTTGTTCCGTAAAGAGGGTAAAAATAATCAGTCGTACCCTTCCCTTGATATTTGAATTGATTACAAATTGTTCTCATAATTTTTTTCTGATTAAATTGTTTTGTCGTTTTCCGGCACCCCACATGGGCCCTTTGCAGGGTGCCGGGATTAGGTTAGTTAGATTTCGGCCACATTTCCGAAGGCTAGTCTGAAGCCTTCCTTAATGCTGTCTATGGGTACTTCTTCCATGCTGATTCCATTCTCCACGCAGGTCATGGCAGCTATGATCTTCACAAACTTTTCGGTGTCCAGGAAAGGAGCTTTCAGCTGTTCATCTCCCTTGATGTTCGTGAGTTTGCAAACTCGGTTGATGTATGCCCGTGTGTTGTTTTCACTCTCTGGAGCCCACCGGTTGATGATGGAATTGATGCAGTAGGGTTCTCCATGCTGGGCAAACCAGAGCAGGTAATTATCCAGCAGGATCCATGCGGCACGGTAGCCCATTTCACGGGTGTAGAACACGCAGAATTCCTTTTCTCTGGTATCCTCCCTCTGACCTTGCCAGAGGCGCTTTTTACCCATTCTTCTTATGTTTAGCGGATTGTTGTTCCGCATTCCTCTTGTATTTTTCATGATGTTTTAATACTTATTGTTTAGTTTGACACCTTTAACCTTGACACTTGACACCCTAAGCCAGTTTCATATAGCGTCCAGGCAAGATGGTTTTGATTAAACCTTGCTTCCTCCAATTCTTCAGCATTTGTTTGACTGAATTTGGACTAGCATCAGGTCCCTTTATTTTTCTCGCTTCTTCGACTGTGAATTCATTAGGCAACTGGCTATAATAGTCATCGTTCTTACCTTGAAGTACGCGTTCTCCAATTACGTAATTTACAGATTCTTTGGCATTTTGGATTTTATCCTTAAAGTAAAACTCCAGGTTGTCCATAATGTAGTCTGCAATCACCTCATAGTTGTCAAGCATTTCTTCCGTTTGGAACTGAGGCAGCTGTTGCTCCACGGCTTTAGGGTGTGCTTTCAGGAACTCCATTGCCGTCTTGCATCCGTGTGCCCACTTGGCCTTTACACCTCTTTTGTGATCCAGATTCTCCAGCAACCATTCTGCATAGCTGCAGAGCATCATACAGCAGGTGTATCGCATGGCGGTTACCGCAGCACGCATACGAAGTTGTGCCCCTATTCGGTCAAAGTTTTTCAGCTTTGAAAGACGGATCTTCTCCAGCCATTCCTTGCAGCGGTTCTCCAGTTCCGGAAGCTCCACATCTCCTTGCATGAACATGAGCAGTTCACCTACAGTCTTGATGTTTTCTTCTGCCTCCTGAGGCCGTTGTCCGTAGTCCACCAGGGGTGAGAAGGTGTTGTCCGGAGTTCGGGCAATTGCCAAACGTGTTACCTCACCATTAGTGTAATTTCGAACAGAACGATACAAGGCATCCGGGGTACAGCAGAGGGTCATATTCCAGAGCACCTCATCTATCACACCGTTCACGGCTGAGTCGCTTTTGTAGTCGCTGGAGTATCGGTCACCATCGTAAGCCAAACGCACCAGTACTGAGGTGTCAGCCCAGCTCTGCTTGGCGTTCTGACTGAACAGGTCACTTTCGCTGGTGAAGCTTATCAGGTGTTTTCCTCCACTGTACTTGAGTCGGTAAAGAAGCATCGCATTACTGGTTCTCATGCTCTGGTAGCGTACTGCAGGATGAGGGTTCTTGGGTTGCTGCTTGGAGTTTTTGGCCATCCTTGCCTGTTCCTCATAGTCCTCCTCAATCTTGTGAGCTACCTTGTCTTCTTCTCTGACTTTCCATGCCCAGAGGTCAAAGATTGGTCCAATCTCACTCTTATCAGAGCCAGCTTCACCAACCACGTATGCCTGCAGATTCAAGTGCTTGAACTTTCCGTGAACATTCAGCCTTACCCCCGTAGCCAGACCACCAATGGCAGGGCCTACGGCTATGATGATGGGCATGCCTAGGCTGGGTTTCACACCTTGCAAGGAGTCACGGATTCCCAGTGGCAGAGCTTTCATCTTGTCCAGGTAGAACATCTCATCTTGTTCCTCCATGTCATCCATGGCTTGCACCAGTTCAGGGTTGTCAATGTTCTCTGCCTTGATGGAGTTCAGCACATTCGTAAGTCTTGCAGGCATTCGGCTTCTACGTTCCTTGAGCGCATTGTCTATACACTGCATCTTTTCCTCTTGTGGGAACCCATCGTAGTTCGGAATCACCCGGTTCAGCAAATCTCTGCTGAATCCGCAGATGTGCCTGAGGTTGCAGGCCAGCTCAAAGATGAGCGTGTTCCGGTTGCTCTTCATCGGCTCCACACCACCGTTGTAGAGCTTCCACCACCGGGCAATGATCACCGAGTAGGGGATGCCCAGATATTCCAGGACTGCACCTTCTTTGGGTTGAGGTGCTGGTAGTGGTTTTACCTCAGAAACAGGGCTTTCCTCTGCCGAGTACTCATCAGGATTTTTCCCGAAAGTACTCCACCGTTTGGAGTATTCTTCATTGAAATAAGTAAAGACCGCTTTGTCTAAGTAGACTGTCCAGTTTTCATCGTAGGGTACGGCATAACTCACTCTGCTTAAGTCCTTCACGCTGCTGTCGAACTGGCTTTCGGGTATTCCCATGCGCATGGCTAGTGCCCGCTGGTTTCCACCTATATCCAGATTGATGTCTGCTTGGCATACCAGCCGTATGCCGTGCCGTGAGGGTGTCCAGTGAATTACCATCACCTTCTCGTCCCGGATGAAATCCTTGCCTTGCTGACGGTATTTTTCTTTTACCCCTTCCAGGGCTTCTTCTACCGTCCTATCAAAGATTCCATCCCAATCCAGTATGTAAAGACCATTTGCCAGTGCTTCTTCCTTTTTCCTTCTTCGGTAAGGAAAAGTGGCTTGCCACATGATTTTAGGAAGATGGCTTTTGGAAAGAGCGGCCAGTTTGTGGTAGTCCTGGCCTGGCTCTTCTTTTAGTTCCTGGGAAGCATGGTCCAGCTCCTTGCACCGTTGTGTCTCTCGGCACCACGTCTCCAGATCTTCTGTCCGTGTTATTTTACGGAAGTCTTCTTCGGAGTTGATTTGGTGCGTAGGTTCTGTGAATTCGAGTTGATAATCGAACATACTTCCATTACTTCTTTAGCGATTACTTTTTGTGGGTCTATGGTCAGGCTGATGCCTTTCTCACTTGCCACCTTCGGGTCAATGTAGGCTAAATCCGGGTCCTGCTCCTGACGGGAGATGGTGAAAACCACCTGGATTTTGTCCTTGTCCGAATAGACCACTGCATGAGCGGTGCGCCCTGCCACCACGGCACGTTTCAGTGCCTGAGGGGTTGCCTGCTTTTCCAGCGGTTTGACCAGCTGGTAAGCCGTGTTTAGGATTTCTGCTGCCGGGTCTTCTGCATTCACAGCAGCCGACACCTGAAGCTTGTAAATCTTGATGCTCTTTTGCAGATTACCGTTCTTCAGTGGTCTGCCCACTGGCTCATAGAGCGTTCCCTTTTCCCCTGATTCCGGGTAGAATTCAAAGCTACCATCACTGAATGTGTAGCCACGTCCGCGTACCTTTCCGGTCATCACACGGTCCTTGTTTTTCTCTAGTTCTTCCATGACAGTAGTTTTTTTAAAGATCATAGCCGAAAGGACGGAAGTCCTCCTGATTCTGTTTCTGATTCTCTGCTTTGTCCAGCCATTCCTCCACACCCAGCTCATAGAGGCTCTGCATCAGCCCCTCACGGAACTTGGCTTTCCAGCCTTTTTCTGCATATTCCAGCCAGGCTGTGCAAAGGTTCTCTGCATAGGTCACCCCCAAGCAGGTCAGGCTCTCCAATGCCACCGCATAGGCACCCGGTTTGAAATAGGGCTGAAGCCTCTGGAGCGGTGTAGCCTTTGTGTTCTTCATGCGCAGTCGATTCATTTTCATCCTCGGCCTCCTTTCTCAATCTTCCACACCCGCAGTTCATTGAAAACCCGGTCTGCGTTCTGGTTGTAACGGCCTTTCAGCTCAAAGTGCACGGTCACTACCGTACCCTCTGCAATGTTAAAGTTCTCTGCCAGGTCATTTCTGAGTGTAAACGATCCCACTTGCGGATATTGCTCCACTGTGGTGATTACCACTTCCCGGCTCTTGATGGAGTCCCCGTTCCTGGTCTGGTAGGTCTCCACTGGTTTTACGGTATCCAGG
>ONDM01000007.1 GCA_900316585.1 uncultured Prevotellaceae bacterium
GAACTTCGCTTCAACTATAACACCATCTATGTGTTGAACAGTATCGAGGACTACTACACCTCTAAAGAAGTAGAGCCCTTAGTGATTAACCAGGGCTTCCGTTCCTACCAAGTCATGTTAGCGATGGAGAGGGCAGGGCTGAACCCCAGTAAAACCTCGAACCACATGAAAGGCTGTGCTGTGGATATTCGCTGTGCAGGCGTGGAGCAAGCCCTCCGCTACATGACCATTCTGATAGACATTGCCGACCAGAAAAAGCAAGAGTTTGATGAACTCATCCTTGAACGACGAGGCACCATCTATTGGTTGCACTTTGCAGCGAGACCGAAGGATAATCGCAGGAAGATTGGGTTTATATTGAAGTAAATGAAAGACAGCTGTCATCTCGACAGCTGCCTTTTTTCATTCATAACAATGTACCAACAATAATTGGAACGATGCAAAGATACAATATTATGCGGTTCAAACATTTAGTGCCGTTTGGCAGGCTTACATCGGATTTGCTAACCTTCACTTAAAGAGGTAAAACATGAAATAACATATGGAAACTTTGTTAGTGATATTCAGTTTACTATGTGAATCAAATAATTAGCTGCATTATACGTACCGCTTTCTTTTTGAAGTAGCCCAGCCATTCTTTCTACGTTATGAAGCAGTTGATTATGTTTGATATGAATAGTTGCTGTAGAGCAACCAATCTGTTCATAACGCTTTGCCCAGAATGGTTGATCGGCTGAGATAGGTATCGGTATTAAGGGTACACCACATTGCAGAGCTGTAGAACCCGTGCCGATGCCTCCATGAAACATTACTCCTTTCACCCTAGGGAACAGGGAAAAGTAAGGAGCCTCTTGCATGAAGAGCACATTAGATTTAACAAACTCAGTAGGTTGTTTCCCACCTAAATAACGTTCCATTCTTCCAATACAAATAGCACGGTTGTTTGTCTTCTCCAAAGCTGCACATAATTTATGAAAAACATCAGACTGTTGTGGGATCTCCACACTTCCGAAAGTAACCAACACAGGCTTCTCACTTTCTTTCAGAAAATCTTCAGTGATGTTGTTAAGTTTTTCTTCTTGCTGCAAGAAACAAAAACCCGATAGCTCAACATGTCCTTTCCAGCTCTGGACCGTTTCAAACAGCAACTTACTAAACGGATAGAGTATGGGTATTTCCTTCCCTCTCCTAAATCGGGCATAAACACCTGCTTTTCTTGAAGGAAGTTGAAGGTCTGTCTTGCGGAAATTATTCACCTCCTGGATATAAGATCCTTCAGCCCAATTGTTCACTTTGTAGGATAGTCTATTAAGCCAATGACCTAATGACCGTGTAGTTAGTCCTAAATTGGGAAACTCCTTAACAGGATAGATGATGGGCACAGCAGGCATTACTACACATGGAATACCTAACTGTTCTGCCATATCAACAGCTCCAAACACCTTAGGATGATAGATGATGATATCGGCATCTTTTGCTGCTTCATAGCATTGGCTTAGTGAAGTCCTGAATCGGGGCAAGATATAATATATTAATAAGCGGCGTGCCAATGACATGTTCTTCATGGGTGCTTGGAAAACACGTTTTCCCTCAGAGGAGTCAGCCAGCTCCATCAGGTCAAGGGCCGTTTCCTGAAAGATAATGCCTTGATCCTCTATCATCTTCTTGAAACGTCCTCCTGTACAGAGTGTTGCCCGATGTCCCATTTTTACTAATTGAGCTGCAACAGCTACCATAGGTTGAACATCGCCCCTACTACCAAATACCATGAAACAGAAATGTGCCATAAGCATTTTTGCTTTACCTGGAACATGAGGGCCAGGGATTCATCGGGGGTTCCCTTCGGAACGGTCACGGTAACCTGGTCTCCCTTCACGGTGTACTTTACTGTCTTGCCGGTGCCGAGTAGCTTCATCTTTCCTTTTGGCAGGTTTCCATGCCATGTTAGGGTGGCAGGCAGGGTTTCCTTTTCTGGCAGGGCATAGATGGCATAGAGGGTCTTCTTATCCTTGCTGGCGGTGAACCAGGTGTTCCCGTCGTGGTAGATTTTAGCATTCCGGGTGCCGTAGATGGCTCTGCCGTTGGCTTTCAGCCACCGTCCTGCCTCTTCCAGAATCTGCACTTCCCGCTCTTCAATGATGCCTTGTGCGGTAGGGCCTACGCCCAGGAGGAAGCAGCCTCCCTTGGCTGTGATTTCTGCCAGGGTGTTGATAATCCAGCGGGCCGACTTATACGGGGCATTGGGAACCCATCCCCAGTCCCAGCTCAGGGTAAGGCAGCTTTCCCAAGGGTAGTCCAGCTGTGTCTCTGGTATGCCTCGCTCCGGAGTCTGGTAGTTCTCGTTTTGGTCGTGGTTGGCACGGTTCACGGCTATGAGTCCGGGCTGTTTCTGCCGGGCTTTCTTCAGCACCCCGTCCAGGTCGATGTCTTTCCCGGTGACCCAGCCTCCGTCCAGCCAAAGGATGTCGAAACGACCGTAGTCGGTCATGAGCTCATCCAGCTGGTTCTGGGTGAAGGTCACGTAGTTCTGCCACCATTCCGGGTGTCGCTCTTTCAGGTAGTTCTGATGGCGGTTCGGGGTGGCATAGTTGGGGTTCCAGTACCACTCAGTGTGCCAGTCGGGCTTGGAGAAGTAGCAGCCTATCATGAAGTTCTTGGCGCGGAAGGCGTCCCACACGTATTTGGCAGCATTGGCCCGTGGGTTATCCCGGAAGGGTCCCTTGGCAATGCTGAAATCGGTGTATTTGGAGTCGTACAGGCAGAACCCGTCGTGGTGCTTGGAGGTGAAGATCATGTACTTCATACCGGTCTTCTCCATCACGTCGGCCCACTGTTCGGGGTTGAACCGGGTGGGGACCAGCTTGTCCTGCAGGCCGAAGTACCATTTCTTGTACTCGTCGTAGGGCAGGGGTTCCTTGCGGGAAATCCAGTCCACGTCTTCCGAGCAGATGGACCAGGATTCCACTATGCCGGGCACGCTGTAGAGTCCCCAGTGGAAGAGGACGCCGAATTTCAGGTCTTGCCACTGGTCCAGTTTCTCCAGTACCTGCTGGTCGGTGGGCCAGATGTAGTCGTTGGCTTTAGACTGCTCATGGACGAAGCCTTGCACCTGTTCATCCTGTGCCAGTGCGGGTAGGGTGAGGGCAAGGCAGCAGAGTGCTGCTAGTAGTTTCTTCATGTCTTAGGGGTTAAGGGTTCAGTAATTCGGAGTCTTTCACGTTCACCAGCTTACGGTCCTGCCAGACGAAGATTTGTGTGGTTTCCAGGGATACGGACAAGGCTTCATCGCCCCGTTCCTGGGGGAGGAAGGTTTCCTGGTCGGTAATCAGCTCGTTCTCCCGGATGGCTTTCTTCACCTTGGAGACGATGGGGTTCCTGATTTTCCAGTCGGTAATATCGGGGGCATTGTCCTTTCCGGTGAGCCTGCTGTAGATGGTGGCATATCGTTTTTGGATATAGTCCAGGTATTTCAGGTAGATTTTCCCCTCCAGGTTGAAGTTGATGCCTTTGGAGTCGTTCAGCGATTCTGCAGCCAGCAGCACATAGAAGGCAGCCTCCTTCGGGCCCATGTCGATGCGGTTCTCCGGTGAGTTGACGGAGAGGATATGGGCATGGGAGTAGGGCTGTATGATGAGGGCGTTGCGCAGTCCCCGGCGCAGGGTCACCATGTCAAAGAGTGTCTTGTAGAAGCCGGTATAGATGAAGTCTTCCCCTTTGTCGATGGATTTCTGGATGGTGACCATCGGGCTGTTCTGGAGCGCGATGAAGCGGTCAATGAGGGTTTCCAGCTGCTCCATGAGGTCGTAGCTGGTGCGCAGGCAGAGGAAGTCGGCATGCCGGATGCCGCTCACGAAGCTGTTGCCTACCTTGATGAGGAAGATGGGTTCCGGTGCGTTGATTCTCACGCCGAACTTCTGGTAGAGCAGCTCGTTCTTGAAGTAGGCGGTGGAGAGGTTGTTCAGTGTCTCCTGCACCTGTATGGAATCCTGCTGGGAGAGCGAGGGTGCCAGGTAGCCGATGAGGTTCTGTACCAGCTTGGCATCGGTCTGCTGGTACTGCTGGGCTATCTTGGGGATATAGATGAAGTCGAAGCCTCCCACGTGCAGGGCATCGGAGATGCGCCGGTAGTGTGTCTGGATAAAGTCGTTGGTGTCTGCATCGTACTGGTTTTCCAGGTAGATGACCTGGGAGTCTTCCAGCTCCAGTCCTTCGCAAGGGGAGGAGACCACGGTATGCTCCGGTTCTTCTTCTCCGCCCAGGCAATACTCTGCAGCAAGCAGGAGCAGGGCTTCTTCCTTGCAGCAGGAGCCGTCGGAGAGCGACAGGTTCTGCAGGTGGTGCAGGACTTCCCTGCGTAGTTTCGGCTTTTGCTGGGCCAGGGTGTGGAATGCCTCGCTGAGCGTCATGCCCAGGGTGGCAGCCCGGTCCATCAGGTTTATTTCATAGTCCTCACAGATTTTCTGCAGCTTTTCTGCCTCTTCCACCGTGATGACTCTATCTGCCTTCACCAGGGTGGAGCAGATCTTATAGAGACTTTGTCTGACAATATCTTTCATAGCGGTTGTAAAGAAAGGCTGCGCCCTGAAGCGCAGCCTTTTAAGGGTTTAGGGATAGGATTAATCCAATGGCATACTTGGCTTGAGAACGTTGTTCACCTTCTCAGAGAATGGCTTAGCCAGACGGAAGGTACCGGTAGCACGGATATCTTCGCAGCTTGCACCGAACTTAACGGTGTAGTTGCCTACTGGGGATTCCCAGCACTGGGTAGCCTCGTTGAAGGATGCCAGCTCATAGGCAGTAACGTTCATGGTCAGAGTCTGGCTCTCACCTGGCTTCAGCTCACGGGTCTTGGCAAATGCCTTCAGTTCCTGTGCTGGCTTCTCCAGGCCGCCTGCAGGAGCAGAAACGTAGAGCTGGACAGCTTCCTTACCTGCCACCTTACCGGTGTTGGTTACCTTGATGGAAGCGGTGAAACCGTCCTTGGTAGCCTTCACTACTGGAGTGCTGTAAGCGAAGGTGGTGTAGCTCATACCGTAACCGAATGGGTAGGAAACTTCCTTGCCTACGGTGTTGAAATAGCGGTAGCCTACGTTGATGCCTTCCTTGTGCTTGGTGTAGTCGGTGAATTCTCTTGGGCCGTTGCCTCTGAAGAATGACATCATGCCACCACCTGCTGATTCAGCACCTGGGAAGTTAGCGGTAGAAGGAACATCCCAGAGGTTCACTGGCCAAGTCATGGTGAGCTTACCGGATGGGTTAGCCTTACCTGTCAGTACATCAGCTACGGAGTTACCACCTTCCTGTCCTGGCTGCCAAGCCAAGAGGATAGCATCAGGCATACCCTTCCAGGAAGCAGTCTCCATCACGTTACCCATGTTCAGGATGACAACTACCTTCTTGCCTGCCTTGTGGAAGGCGTCGGATACGTTGGTCAGCAGGGTACGCTCAGCTTCGGTCATGTTGAAGTCGTCGGTTTCCTGACGGTCACGGCCTTCACCAGCCTGACGGCCGATGGTTACGAATGCGATATCGCTGGCATTGGCAATGTTCTCCAGAGCAGTCTTCTCAATCTCTGGCTCTTGCTTGTACTGTGGCTGTGAATACAGGTAGCTCTTGAACATTTCTGGGAAGCCTGCAGGAGCAGTAGCGCCGGCACGTGCATGCTGGTAGTTCATGTAGTTGGTATAGATGGCTGCCAGGTCCTTGTTTACCTCGAAGCCTGCGTTGGTCAAGCCTTCCATCATACTTACGGTGTAAGCCTTGTTCACGTCGCCTGAGCCGGTACCACCTGCGATGAAATCATAGGAAGTGAGGCCGAATACGGAAACTTTCTTCACGTCCTTGCTCAGTGGCAGGGTCTGGCCCTCGTTCTTCAGCAGTACCATACCTTCGGTAGCACTCTGACGGGTTACGGCAGCGTGTGCCTTCAGGTCTGGCTTGTCGGAATACTTGTAGCCTTTGTAGCGTGGAGTCTTGACAATGTACTCCAGGATACGCTTCACGCAGATGTCCACATCAGATTCCTTCAGCTCACCGCTCTTTACCTTAGCGATGATCTCGTCAATCTGTACCTGTGCACCTGGTTCCATCAGGTCGTTACCTGCAGCTACCTGAGCAGCAGTGTTACGCTGGCCTGTCCAGTCGGTCATGACGATACCGTCGAAGCCCCACTCATCGCGAAGCACGGTAGTAAGGAGCTCATAGCTCTCCTGGGTGAACGGACCGTTCAGCTTGTTGTAGGAAGACATCACTGTCCAAGGGCTAGACTCCTTGACAGCAATCTCGAAGCCCTTGAGGTAGAGCTCACGGAGGGCACGCTGAGAGATGACATCATCTACTCCTGTACGGTTGGTCTCCTGGGAGTTTCCGGCATAGTGCTTGATGGAAGTACCTACGCCCTGGCTCTGGATACCGCGTACATAAGCGGCAGCAATCTTACCGGTTACCACTGGGTCTTCTGAATAGTACTCGAAGTTACGACCGCAGAGTGGGGAGCGGTGCAGGTTCATACCGGGTGCGAGCAGTACGTCGCAACCATACTCCAGCACCTCGTTACCGATGGACTTACCTACTTCTTCCACCAGTTCCTGGTTCCAGGTACATGCCAGGGCAGTTCCTACTGGGAAACCGGTAGCATAGAAGGTGTCGGTAGTTCCCTGGCGGGTAGGGTTAATACGTACTCCGGCAGGGCCGTCGGTCAGGACTGTAGCAGGAATGCCCAGACGAGGGATGGCGCGGGTGGTACCTGCAGCACCTGGAACAAGGTCGGAGTGCATACCAATCATGTCGTCGGCAGCACTGTTCTCGCCTACGGATCCCTGACTGCTCTTACCTACCAGCAACTGAGCCTTCTCTTCCAAGGTCATGGCCTTCAGAATCTGGTCCACATTGTCGGGCTGCAATTTCAGCTGAGCCTGCATCTGTACAGTGCCCAACAGCAGCATTGCAGCAGCTGCTAAGAAACGAACTTTCATTTGTAATACGGTTATAAGTGTTTGTAGTTTTTGATTGCTACAAATATACGATTAAAAATTGAGGTAATGGCAAAAATAGGCTTTATTTGTGAGGAAATCCCATACAGTACGGTAAATACTGAAGAACTGAAATGACCTAGTGGGATATTTTTGCGGCCTTCAGGCTTTTCTTTTTGCCATTCCCTGCCACAATGAGGGTGACGGCGAAAAGCACCAGCACGATGCCCAGGGCAATGCGGGAGGTGAAGCCTTCATGGAAGACCAGCACACCGATGAAAAGGGCAGTGACGGGCTCCAAGGCTCCCAGGATGGAGGCATGGGTGGAGCCGATATGATGGATGCTCACTGCCATGAGAACCAGGGAAATGATGGTGGGGAACAGGGCCAGTCCGAAGGCACATCCCCACTGCAGGTAGCCGGTAGGAAGTTGCAGGTCAACGCCTCCTCTCAGCCTGACAATATAGACGAGAAGACCGAACAGCAGGGCATAGAACGTCAGTTCCAGGGAGGGGAATGTCTTCAGGAACGACCGGTTCACTCCTACGATGTAGATGGCATAGCTCAGGGAAGAGAGGAACACCAGCAGACAGCCCACCAGGCTCACCATTCCTCCGCTACTGGTGCGGGTGAGCAGGGCAATGCCTGCAAAGGCCAGCAGGATACTGGTGGCGGTAATCCAGGAAACCCTCTCCTTGAAGAAGATGACCATGATGACGGCTGTGAGGATGGGGTAGATGAACAGCAGGGTGCTGGCAATGCCCGCATCCATATAGTTGTAGGATTCGAACAGGGTAAGCGAAGAGAGGGAGAACAGGATGCCCATGGCAGCCAAGATAGGGATTTCCTTCCATTTCAGCCTAAAAGTGCATCCCTTCAGCTTCATGATGAACCCAATCATGATGAGGGCGAAGGAGTAACGGTAAAACAACACAGAATCTGCCTTCATGCCTTCTGCATAGAGCGGGAGGGTGAACAAGGGGTTCAGTCCATAGCAGGCAGCAGCTAATGCTCCAGTAAAATATCCCTTGAAAAATCGGGTGTCGGTCTGCATTTGTTTGTCCGTTTAAAATCGGGCGCAAAGTTACGCATTCTTCTGCTATTGAAGATGCATTTTCGGTATTTTTATGCCAGATTTCAGCATTTTGTGAAACAATGGAGTGGAAGGGGCAGATTATTTTTGCAAAGGAAACAACGAACATCTCGTACGTAACAGAATATGAACCATAAAAATAGAAATTATGAATAGAAGAGAAGCCCTCAAACGAATGGGAGCTAGTTTGGCAGCCATTGCACTGGCTGGTGTTGCTCCTAAGACTTATGCCGCTATTTTGAATGACCGTGCCAATGACAAGAAGCGTTTGGTGTTCTACTTCACGGCTACAGGCAATTCCCTTTTCATTGCCAAGAGCCTTTCCGATAATCCTATCAGTATTCCGCAGGAACTCAAGAAGAGCAACCTCAGCTATGAAGCCGATGAGATAGGCTTTGTCTTCCCAGACTATGCAGCTTCGGCCCCGATGATTGTAAGGGATTTCTTGCAGAAAGCCAAGTTCTCTGCCAAGTATATGTTCTCAGTCATCACCTTTGGCAACGCTGCCGTAAATGTTTGCCAGTGGTGGGACAAATTCTCCAAGGAAAATGGGGTTACGTTCCACTACATCAAGTCAATTCTCATGGTGGACAACTACCTGCCAGTGTTTGACATGAATCAGCAGATGACCATAGACAAGCATACTGATGAGAATTTGGCAGCTATCATTGAGGATCTGAATGCACATAAATCCTTCGTGGAAACAGCCGAGATGGGCAGGTTCAACGAGGATATGCTCAAGCGTATGCAGGATCAGCACTTTAGTATGACGGCCGACCGCTTGCTGGAACTTAAGAAAGACCGTTGCATCGAGTGCATGACATGCGGAAATGTCTGTCCGCATGGGAACTTCAGCCTGGGTTCCGACGGGTTGGTGATTAGTAGTGGCAAATGCGAATATTGCCTGGCATGCGTCCATGCATGCCCACAGAAGGCACTCACGCTGAAATCTCCCAATCCTCAGTGGCCCGGTGAGCGTAATCCAGAGGCACGCTACCGCAATCCAAATATTTCCCTGAATGAAATCATCAACTCCAACCGACAGTAAGGAGCATACAAACACAGAAATGGCGGAACAAACAGATGTTCCGCCATTTCTGTGTTTGAGCAAGGTCTTCTTATTTCTTCTTCAGTGAGATGACTTTCAGGTCAGACTGGAGAGCCAGTGAGTTGGTAGTCTTCCAGGACTGAGCCTTCTTCAGCTTATAAGGAAGGGTTAGTGCCACTTCATCCGCATTTTTGCAAATCTGGATGCTGTAATTTCCCTTTGCAGCCTGCCAAGCCACCGCCTTCTCATTGTAAGAAGCCAGTTCATAGTTGGTGACATTCAAGGTCAGCGTCTGGCTTTCGCCCGGCTTCAGGTTCTTGGTCTTGGCAAAGGCTTTCAGCTCGCGGACAGGTTTTTCCAAACCACCTGCAGGAGCAGCGCTGTAGAGCTGTACCACTTCCTTGCCAGCCACTTTACCGGTGTTCTTCACGGTGAGGGTTACCTGGAAGCCGTCGGCAGTAGGAGTCAGGTTGGCATTCTCGTACTCAAAGGTAGTGTAGCTCAAGCCATAGCCGAAAGGATAAGCCACCTTCTTGTTGAATGAGGTGAAGTAGCGATAGCCCATGAATACACCTTCTTCATAGTCGATGAGTTCCTCGTTCTTCTGTGGATTGTCCGACATCTTGGCAGAGCCCAGGAATTCCATGATGCTCTTCGGATGATAGTCGGATGGGAAGTTCTGGTCTGCTGGCTGGTCGCCAAACTTTAGCTCCCAGGTTTGTGGCATACGACCGGAAGGATTTACTCGGCCAGTCAGCACGTCGGCAATGCTGTAACCGGCAGCCATACCTGGTTCCCAGATATTCAGCACTGCATCCACCATGCCTATCCAGGACTGTGTCTCGATGCCTGCGCATACGTTCAGCAGGACGATGACTTTCTTCCCGGCTGCGTGGTAAGCCTGGCTCACCACCTCGATAAGCTGACGTTCACTGTCGCGCAGTTCAAACTCTTTATAGTTGCGGTCCTGGCCTTCACCAGTAGTACGGCCCAGGGTAATGATAGCAATGTCATTTTTAGCTACCTGCTCACTGATGGTTGATGGAGGCGTTTGACTACCCATCAGCGCACTGATGTTGAAGTTCATCTGTCTGGCTTGAGCTAAACGTGGGTCTTCCTTCACCTCAATCTTCTCCTGTGGGATTAGCTCTTCTGCGCGGGCAGGGCGCAGGATTCTGGCCATGATAGGGTCTTTGCTGGCTTCGGCCTGGAGGCGTGCATCTTCCTCGGTCTGCCAACGGGTATGCTGTCTTAGCAGGTTCATATCGATGGTGAACCCGGCTTTTCTCAGTCCTTCCACCAGAGTGACATGGTAGGCACCGCCATTGGTTCCACCTACACCCATGTTTCCGGCAATGAGGTTATAGCTGGTGGTTCCATAGAGCGCCACTTTCTGAGGAGCGATTGGCAGTGTCTGGTTATCGTTCTTCAGGAGCACCATTCCTTCAGCACCCACTTCACGTACCCATTCCAGGTGCTCATCCCGATGGATGTCGTTCGAAGCCTTATACTGTTTGAAAGACGGGCATTTTACGGTAAACTCCAGGATTCGCTTGACTGCTGCGTCCACCATTTTACGGTCCAGTGAACCATCGGCCAACGCTTTTGCCAGCTCCTCACGTGCCTGGTCAGAGCCTGGCTCTATGATATCTGTTCCTGCAGAGGTAATCTTGACTGGATAATAACCTCCATCCCAGTCGGTGATGGCAATTCCCTTGAATCCCCATTCACCCCGGAGAATATCAGTGACCAGGTCGGGACGCTCGGTAGAATGTTCGCCATTGATATAGTTGTAGGAAGTCATGATGGTCCAAGGCTCACCCTCTTTCACGGCAATCTCAAATGCCTTCAGGTATAGTTCACGAAGGGTACGTGGAGTGGCACGGGTATCCGACTGCTTACGCAGTGTCTCTGCCTCATTTCCAGCAAAGTGCTTTACACTTGTTCCTACGCCGTTATTCTGTACGCCACGGATATAGGCAGCAGCCAATTTTCCGGAAAGGAAGGGGTCCTCGGACATATATTCTTGGTTACGGCCACCCAGTGCGGTACGCTGCAGGTTGATGGCTGGACCCAGGATGACATCCAGACCCCGCTCTTTCACCTCATAGCCAATCAGGTTACCCATCTTGCCTACGGCATTCACATCGAAAGTGGCAGCCATGGCAGTAGAGGTAGGAGTGGTGGTACAGCTATAGTCGAAATGGTCGAAATCACGATAGCGTGTCATGTTCACCCCGTGAGGGCCATCGGCCAGGTAGACGGAAGGAATTCCCAGACGAGGCACCGCATAGGTCCATCCGGCAATACCTGGAAATTTCACATCAGGATCGGCCCATCCGGTACCGGAACCTGTGAGCATGTGCACTTTTTCATCGTCGGTCAGTGCAGCGACAATCTCATCGATATTGTCTGCACGAAGCTGTTGTGCTTTCACTGCCATCGGCATCGCCAAGGTAGTCAGAAGAGAAAGAGAGATAACTATCTTGTTCATGATTAAAAAGATTGGTTTGTTCTGGTTACAAAGATAATTCTTTTTTTCCTTTTCTTCTTGTTACATAATAGCTGGGATAATGTACAAAAGGATAAAAAAGCCACGGTCACAAAGACTTTTCAGATAAGGGTGAATGTTTATCCGTAATTTTTCCTTAACTTAGCGGTGCCTTTTGTGAATTTGAAACAATAAATATAATATTATGAAAAATCTATTTGATGTAACAGGTAAGGTTGTCGTCATAACAGGTGCCTGTGGTGTCTTAGGACAGTGCATTGCACGTTATCTGGCAGAGCAGGGAGCTCACGTGGTTATCCTTGCCAGGGCGCATTCCAGGGAGAAAGGTAAAGCGCTGGAGGCTGAACTTTCTCAGTATACAGAAGCCCTGTTCCTGGAAACGGATGTCTTAGATGAGGAGAAACTGGTGAAGAACCGTGAGGATATTTTGGCTAAGTTTGGCACCATCGATGTGCTGCTGAATGCTGCTGGAGGAAATATGGGTGCTGCCAATATCGCACCGGATCAGACTTACCTGGATGCCAGCGACGATGCTATCCATAAAGTAGTGGAACTGAACTTGTTCGGTACTATTCTTCCGACGAAGGTTTTTGGAAAGGTTCTTTGCGACAAGAAGGAAGGTGTGATTGTGAATTTCTGTTCAGAATCAGCTCTTCGCCCATTGACAAGGGTCTTCGGATACGGTTGTGCGAAGTCTGCCATTGCCTCTTACACGAAATTCATGGCTACGGAGATGGCAAAGAAGTTCTCTCCAAAGATTAGGGTGAATGCCATCGTTCCAGGCTTCATTATTACCAACCAGAACCGTGCTCTTCTTACTAACCCCGATGGTTCCCTGACAGAGCGTGGCATGGATGTGATCAAGCATACTCCTGCCTCTCGTTTTGCAGAACCGGAGGAATTGTGTGGCACTATCCACTATCTCATATCAGAGGCTTCCAGCTTCGTTACCGGTGCTCTTTCTGTAGTGGACGGTGGATTTGATGTCTATTCTATTTAAAGGGTGCACGCATGAAAAAGACAAATGTTAGATGGGTGATATGCGCTTTACTGTTCGTAGCCACGACAGTAAACTATATGGACCGTCAGGTTCTGTCACTTACTTGGAAAGACTTTATCGCACCTGAGTTTCATTGGTCGGATTCAAACTACGGAAATATCGCTGCGATATTCTCTATAGTCTATGCGATAGCCAACCTGTTTTCCGGTCGTTTCATCGATTGGATGGGTACGAAAAAGGGCTATCTCTTTGCCATCGGTATATGGTCGGCTGGTGCCTGCTTGCATGCCTTATGCGGTGTGGCAACGGAGTGGACCTTGGACTTAGGCACTACGGGAGAGATGCTGAAAGCTACAGGTGCCACGGCCAGCATTATAGCTACGACCAGTGTCTATTTCTTCATTGCAGCACGTGTGATACTGGGAATAGGTGAGTCTGGAAACTTCCCGGCAGCCATTAAGGTTACTGCAGAGTATTTCCCTAAGAAGGACCGTGCGTTTGCTACCTCCATCTTCAATGCGGGTTCCACTGTGGGTGCATTGATAGCTCCGCTTACCATTCCTGCCTTGGCTAGCTACTTCAAGAGCATAGGCTGGGGAAATGGCTGGGAAATGGCTTTCATCCTCATTGGTGCGCTGGGATTCATCTGGATGGGCTTCTGGGTATTCCTCTATGACAAACCTGAAAAGAACCCTCGGGTGAATGAGGCTGAGCTGGCCTATATCAATCAGGATGAAGTAGAGCAAGAGACAAAGTCCGACGCTGGTCATTCTGAAGGCAAGATGGCATTCAGCAAAGTTATCAAGCTGCCTCAGACTTGGGCGATATTCCTGGCTAAGCTGGTTACGGATGGTGTATGGTGGTTCTTCCTGTTCTGGACACCGGCCTATCTGTCGGATGTCTACGGACTATCTTCCGACAACCCTACAGCCATGCTGCTGATCTTTGTCTTGTACGCCATCACCATGCTTTCTATCTATGGCGGTAAATTGCCAACCATCATCATGGATAAGACGGGGCTGAATTCCTATGAAGCCCGCTTGAAGGCCATGCTGCTCTTTGCGGTGATTCCTTTGCTGGCCTTGTTTGCCCAGCCTTTGGGAACATACAGCTATTGGCTTCCTATCGTCATTATAGGTCTGGCAGGTGCAGCCCATCAGTCGTGGTCGGCCAACCTGTTCTCTGTTGCAAGTGATTTGTTCCCCAAAGGATTAATAGGAACCATAACCGGTATCAACGGTCTGGCTGGTGGTATCAGTTCATTTGCCATCAATAAATTTTCCGGCAACCTCTTCGACTATTCGGCAGAAACGAATATGCAGTTCATGGGCTTTGAAGGGAAACCAGCAGGCTATTTCATCATCTTCTGCATCTGTTCTGTGGCCTATATTCTGGGGTGGCTCTGCCTGAAGATTCTGGTTCCAAGATACAAACCTGTAAAATGCTAATTGAATATGAGTTTCATACATAAAGATTTCTTATTGCACTCCGACGCTGCCCGTGAGCTTTTCCATGAGCACGCTGAGAAACTGCCGATTATAGATTATCACTGTCATATAATCCCGAAACAGGTGGCTGAGGACTACAAATTCCGTTCTATAACGGAAGTGTGGCTGGGTGGAGACCATTATAAATGGCGTGCCATGCGTGCCAATGGAGTGGACGAGCACTTTATAACCGGTGGGGCAAGCGACTGGGAGAAATTCCAGAAGTGGGCTGAGACCATTCCTTACACCATGCGTAACCCGTTGCATCATTGGACACATCTGGAGCTGAAGACAGCTTTTGGCATAGACAAGATTCTGAAGCCTGAGACTGCGAAAGAGATTTATGACCAGTGCAACGAGATGCTTCAGCAGCCGGGCTTTACGGCTCGTGGATTCATGAAGCATTATCATGTGGAGTCCATCTGCACGACAGATGATCCGGTAGATACCCTGGAATATCACAAGATAGTAGAGAAGGATGCTTCTTTCGGCATCAAGATGCTACCTGCCTGGCGTCCGGACAAGGCTATGGCAGTCAATGATGCTGAATCCTATAATGCGTATGTGGACAAACTGGCAGAGGTGGCAGATGTTCCTATCTACTCCTACGATTCTTTGCTTCTTGCCCTGAAGAAACGTCACGATTATTTTGCAAGCAACGGCTGTAATGTGGCAGACCATGGGGTGAGCAAGTTCCCGTGGACAGAATGCTCTAAGAAGGAAGCAGAGCGCTTGTTCGAGAGGGTACGTTCAGGAAAGACTCTTTCCGATGAAGAGGTGGATAAGTTACAGACCGCCCTTCTGCTGGATTTCGCCCGGATGAATGCCGAAAAGGGATGGGTTCAGCAATTCCATTTTGGTCCGCTTCGTAATACGAACTCAAGGATGTTTAAGGAGCTGGGTCCTGATACCGGCTTTGACACCATCAGTGAATATCAGGCAGGAAACCAATTGGCCAAATTCCTGGATACGCTGGCAAGTGAGGGTTCATTGACCAAAACGATTCTGTATAATATCAATCCTTCCGAGAATGAGGCCATAGCAGCCATGATAGGGAATTTCCAAGATGGAAAAATACCTGGAAAGATGCAGTTTGGTTCCGGTTGGTGGTTCAACGACAATATAGACGGAATGCTGGCACAGATGAATGCCCTGTCACGTCAAGGGCTGCTGAGCCGTTTTGTGGGGATGCTGACCGACAGTCGCTCTTTCCTTTCTTACCCTCGTCATGAGTATTTCCGCAGAATTCTTTGCGAGATGCTGGGTAGCGACATCGAGAAGGGGTTGTTGCCTGCATCTGAGTTCGACCAGATAGCCCAGATGGTAGAAGGCATCAGTTATTATAATGCGAAAAAGTACTTTCAGAAGTAAGTGCTTATCGGAATAAAAAAAGGACAGGTGAGTGCCTGTCCTTTTTATTTTACTTTTCAATGATAGTTCCTTTCAGGGTTGCGGATGATGATTCTGTGATGTGCACCCATACGTACTGTCCGATACGTGCATTTCCTCTGTCGAACACCACCACCTTATTCTGCTCGGTCCGCCCAAACAACTGTTCCCTGCTTCGCTTGCTGAAGCCTTCCACCAATATCTCGAAATCCTTTCCGATGCAACGCTTGTTGCTTTCAGCGCTCAGCTCATTCTGCAAGGCAATCAATTCATTCAGACGACGGATTTTGGTTTCTTCCGGAACATCGTCGGGAATATGCTTGGCAGCATAGGTGCCTGACCGCTCACTGTATTTGAACATGAAAGCAGAATCATAGGCACAGGCACGCATGATAGAAAGTGATTCCTGATGGTCCTCTTCAGTCTCTGTGCAGTAACCGCAGAAAATGTCGGTGCTTAATCCACAATCAGGTATAATCCGTCGGATGGCAGCTACACGTTCCAAGTACCACTCACGGGTGTATTTACGGTTCATGAGTTTCAAGATGCGGCTGCTTCCACTTTGTACGGGTAGGTGGATATGCTTACAGATGTTGGGAACTTCGGCAATGGCATAGAGCGTCTCATCGCTCATATCCTTAGGGTGTGAGGTGGAGAAACGGATACGCATCTCCGGAACAGCTGCAGCTACCTGACGAAGCAGCTGAGGGAAAGTGATACCGTTGAAGTTGTACGAATTCACATTCTGTCCCAACAAAGTTATTTCTTTATACCCCTTGTCCTTGAGATCTTTTGCCTCATTCAGGATACTTTCCACGTCACGGCTACGTTCACGGCCTCTGGTGTAAGGTACTATGCAATAATGGCAGAAGTTATTACAGCCACGCATAATGCTGATAAAGCCAGATATGTGATTGCCGCAAATGCGCTCCGGAATAATGTCTCGGTAGGTTTCTGTGGTAGAAAGCTCTACGTTGATGGCTTTTTCCCCTGCTTCCACCTGGGCAAACAGGTCGGGTAAGGTGAGGTAGGAGTCGGGTCCTGCCACGATGTCCACACCATGGTTGGTTATCAGGTCGTCTTTTACATGTTCAGCCATGCAACCTACAACCCCCACGATAAAGTTCTTTTTCTTCTTCTTATAGGATTGGAAGAAGTTCAGCCGGTTGTAAATCTTTTGTTCGGCATTCTCTCTTACGGAGCAAGTGTTCAATAGCACGGCATCTGCCTCATCGAGCGATTCAGTACTGTCATAACCCTGCATCTTCATGATGCTTGCAATGACCTCACTATCGGCCACATTCATCTGGCAACCGTAAGTTTCAATATGTAGTTTTTTCATTATAATTCTTAATTCGGGTGCAAAGATACGACTTTTTTCTTATCTTTGCCGATATATTTTGATTTAACAACTAAGAGTAAAGAGATTATGAAGAAAATCAGAGCAGCCATAGTAGGTTATGGTAACATCGGAAAGTATGCTCTAGAGGCATTGCAGGAAAGTGATGACTTTGAGATTGCCGGTATCGTTCGCCGTAAGGGAGCAGAGGATAAACCTGCAGAATTGGCAGATTATGATGTAGTTAAGAGTATCAAGGAACTGAAGGATGTGGACGTAGCTATTCTGGCAACCCCTACGCGTAGTGTGGAGAAATATGCGAAGGAGATTCTTGCCTTAGGTATCAATACGGTAGACAGTTTCGACATTCACACTCAGATTGTGGATTTACGTCGTTCATTGGACAAGGCAGCCAAGGAAGGCAACGCTGTCTCTATCATTTCTGCAGGATGGGATCCAGGTTCAGATTCCATCGTACGTACCTTGATGCAGAGTCTGGCACCAAAGGGCATAAGCTATACTAATTTTGGTCCAGGACGTAGCATGGGGCATTCAGTAGCTGTCCGTGCTATTGATGGCGTGAAGGATGCTTTGTCTGTTACTATCCCATTAGGAACTGGAATCCACCGCCGCATGGTATATGTGGAGTTGGAGGAAGGAGCCGATTTCAAGACTGTTGAGGCAGCTATCAAGGCAGATCCTTATTTTGTAAATGATGAGACTCATGTATCTCAGGTAAAGAGTGTAAAGGATGTGAACGATGTAGGCCATGGGGTGAATCTGGTACGCAAAGGTGTGTCTGGAAAGACTCATAATCAGCAGTTTGAGTTCAATATGAAGATTAACAACCCAGCCTTGACCGCTCAGGTCCTGGTCAATGTGGCACGTGCTTCAATGAAACAGCAGCCTGGATGCTATACCATGATTGAAATCCCGGTTATCGATTTCCTTCCAGGTGACAGGGAAGAACTCATTGGTCATTTAGTATAATTTTCGCGATAGACATAAAAAAAGAAGCCGGATGAATCCATCCGGCTTCTTTTTTGTATCTGAGAACTTATGCTTTAAGTTTCTTATATCCCCAGTAGGCAGCCAGAGCGAAGACAACTACCATGGCACCGCAGATGAAGTCGCCATCCAGCTGAACGCAAGCCCAGGCTGCTGCAACCATACAAATGACAGACAGCACAATACATGCTACCCATAAGCCTTTTTGAATCTTGTTTAAATCCATAGTTCTAATATTTTACTTGTTCAATTTCCAAGAAAAACCATCTTTGGTGTCTTTGACTTCAAATCCCAAAGCCGTGAGTTCGTTGCGAATCTTGTCGCTGGTAGCCCAATCCTTGTTCTGCTTAGCGATGATTCGTTGTTCCAAGAGCATATCCACCACTTTTCCGAAAGCCTCTTCCCGGGCACTGTTGTCACTTCCGGCTTCTTGCTTTAAACCAAGTATGTCGAAGGCAAACAGTTGGAAAGTCTCTTTCAGGTGGCTTAAATCTTCTGCACTGATAGTAGCTTTCTTGTCATTGACAATGTTAAGCACACGGCAGGCTTCGAACAACAGACTGATAACGATAGGAGAGTTCAAATCATCGCTCATGGCTTCATAGCAGTCTTCCCGCAGTTTCTTCACATCCAGGTCGATGGTGCTCTTTGAGGAAGGGGTGATGTTCTGAATCAGTTTCCACCCGTCGAGTAGTCGTTGCAAGCCTTTTTCTGCAGCCTGGAGAGCTTCGTTGCTAAAATCTACTGTACTCCTATAATGTGCCTGCAGGATGAAGAAACGGATGGTCATTGGGCTGTATGGCTGAGTCAATTTCTCGTGTTCGCCAGAGAAGAACTGAGGCAAGGTGATGAAATTGTTGTAGCTCTTTCCCATTTTCTGACCGTTGATGGTAATCATGTTGTTGTGCACCCAATAGTGAACCATCTGGTCTCCTTGGCTAGCCACGGCTTGTGCAATCTCACATTCATGATGCGGGAATATCAGGTCCATACCACCTCCATGTATATCGAAATGGTCACCTAGATACTTTCTACCCATGGCTGTACATTCGCAATGCCATCCTGGGAAGCCCATTCCCCAAGGTGAAGGCCACCGCATGATGTGTTCAGGCTGTGCTTTTTTCCAAAGAGCAAAATCGGCTTGGTTCTTCTTCTCACCTACTCCTGCCAATTCGCGACTGGCATCTTTAATGTTTTCCAGACTGCGACCTGAAAGGATGCCATATTTGTGCTTTTTATTGTATCCCTCTACATCAAAATAGATAGACCCATTGCTTTCATAAGCAAAGCCGTTGTCTAGGATTTCCTTAACGAGTTGCTGCTGCTCAATGATATGTCCGGTAGCATGTGGCTCAATACTTGGTGGAAGGCAATTCAAGGCTGCCATGGCATCGTGGAACCTGTTGGTGTAATACTGAGCTACCTCCATAGGCTCCAGCTGTTCCAGACGCGCTTTCTTTGCGATTTTATCCTCACCTTCATCGGCATCATGTTCCAAATGCCCTACATCGGTGATGTTCCTGACATACCGAACCTTATAGCCTAGTTTCTGCAAGTAACGGAAAAGAAGGTCGAAGGTAATGGCAGGGCGGGCATGGCCCAGGTGAGCATCACCGTAAACCGTAGGGCCACAGACATACATGCCGACGCGTCCCTCGTGTAGAGGTTTGAAAAGCTCTTTATATCGGGTTAATGTGTTATATAAAAATAAACTATGTTCCATAATTCCATTCTTTTAAACTGCAAATGTATCAAAATTCAGTGATAAGTCCAAAAATAAGCCTCCTTTTTATCTGGGAGTCATTTTGCTTTACTTTACAATGGAGGTAATAGGGTGTTTGCAATTCTTGGCACTGACCAGATAAGCTTTTGCTGAACCGAATTTCAGGTTCATATCCAGACGTACCGGTAAGTGGTTGTCATCATCGGTGATATAGAACGTGATGATTTCATGCTCTTTCCCTCTTTCATCGTATTCTACAAAAGACAATTTGTGGCAATTATATTTCTTGTCGTCGTTGGCTTTTACAATGTCTTTTTTACGGTAGATGACGGTCTGTTCTTCTACATGTTTGCCTTCTGCCATCAGGAATTTGATTTTCTGTCCTGGCCTCAGATCCTTTGCATCCCATGAACGGGCTCTGTTGAGCATGCTGATCATGTCATAGACCTCATTTTTAGTGGAATGGTTGTTTCTTCTCACGTTCCCATGTCTGTCCAGGAAGTAGAGATTCGTGTTGGTCTTTCCGTCCACGTAGTCATACCAGACCTTATCGACCGTGTATCGTTTTCCTTCTTCCGCACTTTTCTGGAAATAGAGTGGAACCAGGTTTTTGGTGGAAATAGAGGTCAGGGTGTCACGCATGACAAAAAAACGATCTGCTCTCTTATTGCCCTTTGTAATCAGATAGGTTCTTATAGCATCCTGGTTTTTGTATCTGGTGGATTTTGTACTCATGTATGCGTTGCCCACTTTAACCCAGATGAACTGCCAGTTGAAGTAGAGGTCATATGACAGATCCTCACCGACTTGGAACGCTTTGTTCTCTATCGGTTTCTGGCACCATGCATTTGTCAATATTGAGATGCATAGGATGAAAAGTGTGAGTACTTTTTTTGCCATTAATCGTTGTTTCTGTTTCTGTTCCTTTCTCGCTCGCGTTCAGCATTGCGGTTCTTGATGCTCTTTTCCTTGTCTGGCTTTTGGGTGATGATGGCTTCAGGCTTCTGCTTGTCTAAAGTGGTCTGCAGAACGTTCCAGTCTTGGGTTATATCAAATTTAGCCTTCAAGTCCAGTTCACCCGGATAATAGAATACTCTTTCTGGATGTAGTTTAGAGGCATAGTCTCCTGTGGTCCATTTCCCGTCGTTATTACTATCCTCGAAACAACGCAGGTAGTATGTGCCAGGTTTGATAAAATAGAAATCGGCATGACCATTTTGGACCGCAGCCTCTTTGTAGGGCAAATCTTTATTCAGCAGTTGAACGATGACAGGCCCTTCCAGTCCTTTGATGTTTACGAACAGCGCGCTGTATGAATCCATGGATGGAATCTTCAGACTGAGTTCTTGTGGGTCATTGACAGTTCCGTAGATTCCTTCTATGCATGCAGAATCTAGTACCAGCTTATACTCTTGTTCCGGTCTCCATTCCCCAATCAGTTCATACTTGTAAAGTTTTCCCGGTTGCAAATCAAAATAGTAGGGGACCTCATTCCAAACCGTGTCATTCTTCAGCATAAGATGAATACCAAAGGTGTCCAGTCGTGCCAAAGGCTCCTCGAATTCTATTTTGACACTGGCATCAGGATCTACATTTCCAGATGGGGTTATTCTTACGGGAAGCTTGTCTACAGGAGGTATGCTATCGAAAGGCTGTCCTCTTCTCTCTTTCCGTCTCTGTTCTTTTTGCCAATCTTCCAGCTTCTGTTGCTTTTCTTTCAAGATCTTCTCCAAGGTCTTTCTCGGAGTTAAGGACAGGGTGTCTGTAGTTAGAGCCAGATTGCCTAAAGTATCCGTAGCATAATATGTCATCTCTATGGAGAGCGTGTCCTGATGAGAAATGAGTGTATCTGCAATCCAGTACTGGATGGTGTCCTTGGTAGGGTTCTCTTCTATGATGATAGAGTTGTTCCAATCAAAATTCAGACTTCGCAGTTTAGGGAGTGTATCACTCTTGGAAGAGAACACGATGGAAAAACGCTCAGGAACGGGACGCTCGCTTTTCATGAAGTAGCGGTCTGTCTGTTCCTCCAGGAATGCCGTGAGAACAATGTCATCAGGTAAGAAATGCGTGTAAGGAATCTGACGGATGGAATCGAAATGGATAGAATCTGTCCAAATCGTATCCATGCGGAAATCAGGCTTACTGCTTGGGACAATTATATCATCCAAAAATGCTATCTTTTCACTTTTCTGGTTAAATGCATAATTTTGGTCAACATCCTGCAGAGCAAAAATATGATAGTTTCCGGGGGCTATTCCTTTAATGATGAATTTTCCGCTTCCATTGGTGCGGGCAACACGTTCAAAAGGCTTCTTCACGAAGGCAGAATCTTCCAAATCACTGTACAAGCCAACTAAAATACCCTTTATGGGTTCTAAATCCTCGGCATTCAGTACAGTTCCCGCTACTTCCAGGGTGTCAATGCTTTCTCCCGTAGAGAATGTAAAAGCGAAATTACCCATAGGATTACCCTCGTTGTTATCAACGATGGCATCAGAGAAATCTATGGAATAAGTAGTGTTTTCTTTAAGCGTGTCAAATAGTTCCACTTCAATTTTACGGCCTTTAGCAGCAATTTCAGGTTGTTCTATTTGTGGTGGTGAGACTACGACTTTCTCACTGGCATTCTCAATTTTGACATACTCATCAAATTCCAGTATGATTTTCTTGATTTTATTGTTTACTGCATTCTCCAGTGGGGTACTTTTCAGCAATGTAGGTGGGGTCTCATCATAGGGACCACCATCAGGAGAGCCTACCTTGGCACAAGCTGCCAGGAAAAGCACCAGAAACAGAGGAAGGAGATGTTTAGTAGACAACTTCATAGGTTCTTATTGATTCAATTTGAGGAGTTCTTCAATATGTGTACGAGAATTATTTAAACGAGGCACTTTATGCTGTCCACCTAGCTTCCCTTTCATTTTCAGCCAATCATTGAACAGCCCTTTACGTGCCACTACCAATTCCAGGTGTTGCAGTGTAATATCTTTGTAACGTTTAGCTTCATAGTCGGAATTAAGTTCCTGCAATGTCTTGTCCAGGATTTCAGCAAATTTTTCAATGGAATCAGGCATTGTGCTGAATTCGATAAGCCATTGATGACGGCATTTCGCATGGGTATCCATGAAAATTGGGGCTGCAGTGTATTCTTGAACCTGAGCTCCGGTTTCAGCACATGCTTTTGCTAATCCTTTCTCTGCATTGTCTACAATCAATTCCTCACCGAATGCGTTTATGAAACTTTTCGTTCTTCCAGTTATGATGAACTTATAAGGATCTTTTTGAGTAAATTTGACAGTGTCGCCAATCAGATAACGCCATAGTCCACTGCTTGTACTAATGACCATGGCATAATTCTTCCCGATTTCAACACCAGTCAAAGGCACTACGGTAGGATTTTCCTTCTCCAGTTCATCCATAGCAATGAATTCATAGAAGACACCATAGTCGATCATGAGTTCCAAGGCTGGGTCAGAGAAATCACTTTGTATGCCAAAGAAACCTTCGCTGGCATTGTATGTCTCCATATAGTGCATATCAGGGTTCTGAATGAGTTGCCTGTATTGTTCACGGTAAGGGGTGAAAGCTACACCACCATGGAAGAATACTTCCAAATTGGGCCAAACCTCATTCAAGTGCTGTTTCCCGGTTAGCTCCATGACTCTGTTCAACACGGAGAGCATCCAAGAAGGCACACCGCTGATATTGGTGACATTCTTATCCATCGTCTCCCGAGCGATTCTGTCGCGTTTTATTTCAAAATCGCTCAGTAAGGCAGTCTCTTTCTTAGGGACGCGAATCAAATTCACGAGAGGGTTGATGTTCTCAATTAGAATGGCGCTCAAATCTCCGACCAGACTCTTGCTGACATTGTAATTAGGGGCATGAGAACCACCTAAGATCAGTGCTCTGCCATTGAATAAGCGGCTTTTGGGATTTTGTTTCAGGTACAAGGCAACAGAATCTGTACCTCCCATATAGTGAGTGTCTTGTAGACAATCCTTGCTTACAGGGATAAATTTGCTCTTATCATTTGTAGTGCCGGAAGATTTGGCATACCAAATAACCTGACCAGGCCAGAGAATATCTTTTTCTCCATGCCTCATGCGGTCTATGTAACCTTTCAGTTCCTCATAGGAGTTAACAGACATGGATTTGGCGAAATCCTCGTAACTTTTAATTTGTCCGAAATGGTGTGTTGAGCCCCATTCTGTTTGTGAGGCTTTTTGGACCAAACGCCTCATGACATTCATCTGAAGCTGTTCGGCTTGATTATTGTAATGCTCTACGGCCTTTTGGCGTGAAGCAAAATAAAGTCCAACTAGGGGTGTAAAATTCATCGAATTTCCGTTAAATACATATTCTTTGCAAAATTAACGGAAAGTTTTTAAATATAGGGAATCTTGGCAATATTTAACGCCAACAAGATTTTAATTAAGCGTTTTCTGCAAACGCAGCAGCCTCGGCAGCTGCAATAATCTCTTCCTTGGTCAGTTCTTTTTTCTGGAGAGAAATGTCAGATAAGTCGAAATCTAAAGTTGAATTGGAGCTCTCTTCCGTTGTTGATTCTGGTTCAAGGGTCTCTTTTGGGGAGACAGTTTTTTCTTCTTTTATTTCCATTTTAGCCGTTGAAACTTCCAGCTCCACAGTATTTGTTTCTATTTCTGGAATTGCAGTAGGCTCTTCTTCCATGGCAGTGCGTTGGCTCTTAATGGCAAAAATCTCATCGATGAGTTTTGGATTTCTCTTTAGTTTCTTGAGAGCCTCTTTTGATGCAAGCTGTTGACTCTCTTTCTTAGAATAGCCATTTCCTTTACCACAGCTAATCCCCTCTATGATAACTTCAGTATAAAAGACAGGACTGCCACCTTTCTCTTCTCTAGCTTCCTTCACAAGGTCAAAATGAGCCTTAACCTTGTTCTTCTGACTCCATTCAATAAGTTTGCTTTTGAAGTTGACTTCCTTATAGGCGACTTTATCAATATTGATGAGCTGTTTCATAATTCGGTCTCTCATGAAACGCATGCAATAGTCATATCCTCTGTCTAAATAGACAGCACCAACCAGTGCTTCAAAAGCATTGCCCCCCATATAGCTGTTGTGTGACGAGTTGTTCATGTCAGATTTCACCAACTTGTCCAAACCAATTTCGACGGCAATCTTATTTAAAGTGTCACGCTGTACAATCTTACTGCGTGTATTGGTCAGGAAACCTTCACGTTTCCCATCAAAATGCTGGTAAACAATGTCACCAACGATAGCATCGAGGATTGCATCACCCAGGAATTCCAGTCTCTCATTATTGTTAAGCTTTTCCTCTTTATTCCCTTTCTTGTTGGTGGATTTATGAATGAGAGCTTGTTTGTAATAATGGATCTTATGGGGATAGAATCCTAGAATTTTATATAAACGAGAATACGACTCCTTGTCCTTTCGGAAAGGGAGCCGTATTCTATCTATAAAATCAGTGAAAAACACGATTATTCAGCGTATTTCTTAAAGATTACACATGCATTGTGACCGCCAAAGCCGAAGGTGTTACTCAAGGCTGCACGAATATCACGTTTCTGAGCTACATTGAATGTGTAGTTCATATTGTAATCAATATTTTCGTCCTGATCATCATCAGCATGATTAATTGTAGGAGGAACAATGCCATCCTTGATGGCCAATACACAGACCATAGCTTCCACTGCACCAGCAGCACCAAGAAGGTGGCCAGTCATTGACTTGGTAGAAGAAATGTTCAGTTTGTAAGCATCCTCTCCGAATACGTCCTTGATGGCTTTTGCCTCTGAAATATCACCTACAGGAGTAGATGTTCCATGGACATTGATATAATCGATGTCTGATGGCGTCATGCCAGCATCCTCCAAAGCATTCTGCATTACCAATTTAGCTCCTAAACCTTCTGGATGAGAAGCTGTCAAGTGGTAAGCATCTGCTGATAAGCCAGCACCAACCATTTCTGCATAAATCTTTGCACCACGAGCCTTGGCATGTTCATATTCTTCAAGAATAAGACAGCCAGCACCTTCACCCATGATGAAACCGTCACGGCTTGCAGAGAATGGACGAGATGCACCTTGAGGGTCATCGTTACGTGTAGATAAAGCATGCATAGCGTTGAAACCACCTACGCCCAATGGGAAAATAGCAGCTTCAGCACCACCACTTACAATAACATTGGCTTTACCCAAGCGGATAAGGTTGAAAGCATCAGCCAATGCATTTGAAGATGAAGCACATGCAGAACTAGTAACGAAGTTAGGTCCATGGAATCCATACTTGATTGAGATATGACCGGCACAAATGTCGGCAATCATCTTAGGAATGAAGAATGGACTGAACTTTGGACCCATTGCAGCACCGTTGACAGCCCAGTTACCAGCCTCCTCTTCGAAGGTGTGCATACCACCAATACCTACACCGAAGACAACGCCAATGCGGTTTTTGTCTACGGTTTCGAGATCCATTCCGGAATCTGTGATGGCCTGGGTTGCAGCTGCAATTGCATACTGGGTGTAAAGGTCCATTTTACGGCCTTCTTTACGATCAATCCCATAATTTGCAGGATCGAAATTTTTAACCTCGCATGCAAACTGACTCTTAAATGCAGATGCGTCAAAATGAGTAATAGGTCCTGCTCCACTTACTCCCTTGCAAAGGTTTTCCCATGCTTCGGCAACACTGTTACCGACTGGAGTAATTGCACCAAGACCTGTTACTACAACTCTTTTTAATTCCATATATGAATTTAAGGAATATTACTTCTGGTTAGCTTCGATGTAAGAAATAGCATCACCTACAGTAGTGATCTTTTCAGCCTGATCATCTGGAATAGAGATACCAAATTCCTTTTCAAACTCCATGATCAACTCAACAGTATCCAATGAATCTGCACCCAGATCGTTAGTGAAGCTTGCCTCTGGCTTAACTTCTGACTCATCAACGCTTAATTTATCAACGATAATAGCCTTAACTCTTGATTCAATTTCAGACATAATTCTTATTTTTTAAATTGTTAGTTAAATGAATTTTCAAATTAGCGCTGCAAAGAAACAACAATTTCTCATAATACACAAGAAAAAAGGGAAAAAATCGATTGTTTGGGTGCACAATTGCCTGTAAAATGTGCATTTTCATATTTAAATATGCTTTTTATAGGCCCAATTTTAAAAATAAACTATCTTTGCAAAAGAAAGAATAAATGTTGGAAATGAATATATTAATTATAAGGTTTAGGCAGATTGGTGATTCGGTTTTGGGCTTGGGTTTGTGTTCTACTTTGAAACGGACATTCCCGAATGCTCAGATTCATTATGTACTAAATAAAGGTATAGCTCCTATTTACCAGTATCATCCTGACATTGACCGTATCATAACTTTTGATAAGGAGGAAAATGGTTCTTTTAAAGCATACGTAAAGAAGGTTTGGAAAGTAGTGCATGATACCAAATATGATGCTATCATTGATATGCGTTCTACTCCTCGCACTTTATTGTTTTCTCTTTTTTCTCTTCATACTCCTTACCGTATTGGTAGAAAAAAGTGGTATGCTCATGGTTTGCTGAACTACCTTGTAGATACCTATAAGGAAACATCTCAAGCTAGCATGTTAGAACGGAATCTCTGGCTTGCTGAACCTTTTGAGAAGGTTGCCAAGGTGCAATATACTGATGAGTTCAGGCTGTACACTACACAAGAAGAACGGGAGAAGTATAAGAGTTATATGGTGAGCCAAGGTATAGATTTCACCAAACCGGTTATGCTGGTAGGGGTAACTACCAAGTTGGAGCATAAATGCTATCCGGAAAATTATATGATAGAAGTTTTGAAAGCTTTTATGGAGAACCATCCCGATTGGCAATTGGTATTCAACTATGCTCCAGGGAAAGAAGAGGAGAATGCCCGGAGGATATTTCATAGCCTGGGATGTCCGGAACAAGTTAAAATAGATTTGCAAGCGAATTCTTTAAGGGCGTTAATGCTGCTTTGTGAACTCAGTAGCTTCTATTTCGGCAACGAAGGTGGAGCACGTCATATAGCACAGGCCATGGGGACTCCTTCTTGTGCCATCTTCTCACCAAGTGCGTTGAGATCTATGTGGCTTCCAATAAATGATATACCAGCGGTTGGTATCAGTATTGAAGATGTACTTCCTTCAGAAGATTTGGGGAAGATGTCTGCTGAGGAATGTTACCATAAAATTACCCCAGAATTGGTGCTGGAGAAATTGGAAGGATGCTTGAAAAAAGGTTGACAGACAACAGACAATTTAGAGTTGTTCCCTAATTGTTGCTTTTGTTTTGTTCAGATTCGGCTTTTCTTCTTAACCACTCCTCTTTGGTACGTTTCCAGCGGTTATGACTCCAAAGCCAGAAATTCGGATTCTGGGATATCATTTTTTCCAGCAGGTGAGCGTAGGCGTCGGTTAGATCCCAGTCGGGAATTTCTTTAACCGGTTTGTCGGTCATAGATTTAAACTCACAGGTGTAAAATCCTCGTTTGATTCGTTTCACATCCCCATAATAAACCAGAGCATCGACCTGCTTGGCTATTTTTTCAGTGCCAATGAAAACCGGTGTTTCCTGATGAAGAAAATCTACAAAATGGTGGATGCTGTTCCATTTCGGGGCTTGATCAGAGATGAAACCTATAATAGTTTTCTGTTTAGCTCTTCGTAGTTCTATGATTCTACGCAAGGTTTCTTTCATGGGGATGCACTCTCCTCCAAATTTGTTCCTGATACGTAAGAACAGTTTATCGAAAGCCTTATTGTAAAGGGGATGGTAAATTTGTGCACATAATATGTCTTTTGACACCCAATAAGGAAGTGATGCAATCCATTCCCAGTTGCAAAAATGTCCCAAATAGATAAAGCAGAATGTCTTATTCTCTTTTTCCATGCGATTCTCTATTTCTTCTATTCCTGAAATAACCATCCGTTTTTTCATCTCTTCTTGAGAGATAGAGAACTGCTTTATGGTTTCTACTATATAGTCGCAGAAATAGTGATAGAATCCTTTTTCGATTTGTTTAATCTCATCGAGGCTTTTCTCAGGGAATGAATTTGTGAGATTCTTACGTACTATCTTTTTTCTATAACCTATGACATAGTGAACCAAAAGGTATAACATGTCAGAAAACATGTATAGGATTTTAAGTGGAAGCAAAGAGAACAACCACCAGATTCCTCCAATAATATAATAGGTTATCTTCATTTCAATATAGTTTCTATATGTTCTAGAACTTGTTCTGGTTTAATGTCGTTCAGGCAGGCATAGTCACCTCTTTTGCAGGGCTTATTCCCGAAAATGGAACACGGGCGGCAATCCATGTCTAATTGTATGGTATTGTCGGGGTTTTGTCCCCAACCCATAAATCCGGCAAAAGGATGAGTGGCTCCCCAGATGGAAACGACAGGAGTTCCAACCAGTGAGGCCATGTGCATGTTGGCTGAATCCATAGAAACCATGACATCGAGTTGGCTTATGAGGTTCAGTTCTTCTTCTTGCTGGAGTTTCCCTATTACAGAAATAGTTCCAGGTATTTCTTTCTCCCATTCTTCACAAATCCGTTGCTCTTTCTTCCCTCCACCAAATAGATAGACTTTGTTTTTCGGATTTGAAGTCAGGACTTTAGTAATTCCCTTCATCTTATTAAGAGGATATACTTTTCCGGTATGTGCAGCAAAAGGTGCAATACCTATCCAGTTTTCTTGCCCTGAGTCTGAAGGACGGGGATGTTTCCAACTCTTATAATTTTGTTGAATAGGAAGGCCTAGGCGCTCTAATACGTCTGCATATCGCTGGAAAGATGTTTTAAGTTGGATTTTCTTCTTATCATGTTCTCTTGTTAAATCCCTTTTTTCTTTCCTCCCTTTCAAAATATGTTGGACTGATTTCCCAGTAATCCAAAAGAAAAAACGGATGACTTTCGTTCGCAGTACATCATGGAAATCTGCTATGTAGTCAAAGTTTTCTTTTCTTAAATCCTTATATAAACGGAGCAGACCTGAAAAGCCTTTGTAGCTGTTCAGGTCTATGCCCTTAAATGATACATTGTCTGGAAGATGATTAAAATATACAGCCATCCTCTTTCTACTCAGCACTGTAATCTGATGCTGAGGGTATTGAGTAGCCAAAGCATACACAATGGGTACGGTCATGACTACGTCACCTAGAGCTGAGAAACGGATGACTAATATTTTAGCCATTTATTTTTTACCATAAAGTACAGGGTTCAGATTCGGGTCGTTGTACATCTTCATCTGTTTGTATACCTTCATGTACTTTCTGCCAGCCTCAATATCTGCGATTAACTGGTCAATAGCAGTAGAAAGATCCTTTTGCTGTTCCAGTAGGACGTTCAGTTTTTTCTCACATTGATTATGATGCTCTGGAGTGACGTCTGTGCGTTTCACTTCTTCGTTCATGTGGTAAATCTTCAAGGCCAGAATAGAAAGACGATCGATGGCCCATGCAGGACTTTCTGTGTTTATTGTGGCATCGGGAGATACTTTGACATCTTTGTACTTATCAAGGAAATAACTGTCGATGAGTTCCACCAAATCAGTACGGTCCTGATTGGACTTATCAATGCGCCGTTTTAAGGTAAGTGCCTCTACCGGATCTATATTAGGGTCACGGATGATATCCTCAAAATGCCATTGAACCGTGTCAATCCAATTTTTGAGATAAAGATAATATTCAATAGTCTTTATTTCAAATGGGTTCTGGATAGGAGTGTTAACATCGTCAGTCTTATGATAATCATTAATGGACTGCACAAAAATAGGTTTACATAGTTCTGTAAAAGTCATAGGTGTTAGTTCTTTTTATAGTTATTATTTATGCAAAGATGCAATAATAATTTCAGATTTCAAAATTTTATGCTGATTTTGAAGGTGGAAGGTGATAAAAGTCGAATAATTGACTTATATTTGCATCCGTGAAAAATATTTACCCATCTTTAAAACAACTTTAAACATTTTTTATGAAAAAGCAAATGATGTCTCTGGCTGCAGTAGCTTTATTAGCTAGCTGCGCTTCTGGCGATTTGAAGCTGAATGAGAACAACATTGATGAAATTGTTGAGGCTATGACTCTTGAAGAAAAAGCCCTTCTCATTACAGGTGTAGGAATGGATCGTCAGGATACTTTGAATCTGACTGCAACCATCGGTGAAAGTGCTGATTTGGTTCCAGGTGCTGCTGGTTCAACTCATGCTATTCCACGTTTGGGTATACCTGCTGTTGTCCTGTCTGATGGCCCTGCAGGACTTCGTATCAATCCTACTCGTGAAGGAGATGAGAACACTTACTATTGTACTCACTTCCCAATTGGTAGTTTGCTTTCTTCTACATGGAACCAGGAGTTGGTAGAAGAAGTTGGTAAGGCTATTGGTAATGAGGTTCTGGAATATGGTGCTGATGTTTTGTTGGCTCCAGGTATGAACATTCATCGTAATCCACTTAATGGTCGTAACTTCGAGTATTATTCTGAGGATCCTGTTTTGACTGGTAAGACTGCAGCTGCTTATGTACGTGGTGTACAGAGTAATGGTGTAGGTACATCTATCAAGCACTATGCTGTAAACTCTCAGGAGACCAACCGTACCGGTACCAATGCCATTGTAGGTACCCGTGCTCTTCGTGAGATTTACCTTAAAGGTTTTGAAATTGCCGTTAAGGAGTCTGATCCTTGGACAGTCATGACTTCTTACAACTATCTGAATGGAACTTATACCTCAGAATCTAAGGATTTGATAGAGGATGTACTGCGTGGTGACTGGGGCTTCAAAGGCACTGTCATGACAGACTGGTTTGGTGGCAAGGATGCAGTAGCTCAGGTTGTTGCAGGTAATGATATGCTTCAGCCAGGTCGTATCACACAGTATACTGATATAGTTGAGGGTGTGAACAGTGGTAAATTGGATATTGCTGATGTAAATCGAAATGTAAAGCGTATTCTTCAGCTTATCGTACGCTCTCCACGTTTCAAGGGTTATAAGTACAACAACAAGCCAGACCTGGAGGCTCATGCTAAGGTAACTCGTCAGAGTGCAACTGAAGGTATGGTGCTGTTGGAAAACAAGGGTACCCTTCCATTGGCTGAAAGTACAAAGAAGGTTGCTTTGTTTGGTATTACTTCTTATGAATTCATTGCAGGTGGTACAGGTTCCGGTAATGTGAACCGTGCTTATACTGTTTCTTTGGTAGAAGGACTGAAAAATGCAGGTTATACTGTTGATGAGTCTGTTAAGGCTCAGCATGAGAAGTATTTGGCAGATGTGAAGGAAGCAAAGGCTAAAGAAGCAGAGAAGGATCCTGCAGCAAGCCGTTTAGCTGCTTTCATGCCTCCTACATTGCCAGATGAGTTTGTACCTGCTAAGGCTGATTTGTCAGCTGCTGTTTCATCCAATGATGCTGCTATTATTACTTTGGGCCGTATCTCTGGTGAGTTTGCTGACCGTACAACTGCTAACTTCAATCTTTCTAAGGAAGAGAAGTCTCTGATTGATGCTGTTAGTGGTGTATTCCACGCTGCAGGCAAGAAAGTCGTTGTAGTTCTGAATACTGGTGGTGTTATTGAAACAGCTTCATGGAAAAACACTCCAGATGCTATTCTGCTTGCATGGCAGGCAGGTCAGGAAGGCGGTAATTCCGTTGCTGATGTATTGAGTGGAAAGGTTTCTCCATCTGGTAAGTTGCCACAGACTTGGCCTATTAAGTTGGAAGACCATGCTTCAAGCAAGAACTTCCCACGTGGCGAAGACTGGGGTCTTGACCTTACAGCTTTCATGGGAGGTGCCATTGAGTCTGAAGCTAAGGCTCAGAAGGAATTTTGGGATTACACAAACCACGAAGAAGGTATCTATGTTGGCTACCGTTGGTTTGACAAGCAGAATCTGAATGTAAGCTATCCATTTGGTTATGGCTTGAGCTATACTACATTTGAATATAGTGATGCTGCTGCTAAGGCAGAAGGTGATAAGATCACTGTTAGTGTAACTGTCAAGAACACTGGTAAGGTTGAAGGTAAGGAAGTAGTTCAGGTATATGCATCTGCTCCAGCATCTCAGTTGGACAAGCCTGTAAAGGAGTTGAAGGCATATGCAAAGACCAAGTCTTTGAAGCCAGGTGATTCTGAGACTCTTACCATGGTTATCAACGCAGCTGATTTGGCATCATTCGTTGAAGAAAGCAATTCTTGGGAAGTTGAAGCTGGTACTTACAAGTTCTTGATTGGTGCTTCAAGCCGTGACATCAAGGCTACTGTAGAAGCAGAAGTTGCAGCAAAGAGCACTAAGGTGAACCAAGCTCTGAAAGCTCAAGAGTTCATCAAGCAATAAATACATTCTAACAATAGGAATGGGGTTACACTTGGGTGTAGCCCCATTTTTCTCTTTTTCTAATCATGAAAATTGAAGAACATCCGTTGAAACCATTCCTACCATCTAATGGGAAAATTCTTTTTCTTGGCAGTTTCCCTCCTCCTAAATCCCGTTGGAGCATGGAATTCTTTTATCCAAATTTTATAAATGATTTTTGGAGAATAATGGGTTTGCTTTTCTTTCACGACAAAGAACATTTTATTATTCAAGGAACGAAGAAATTTGACAAAGAATCCATTGTCTCTTTTGCTGAAAAGCATGGTTTTGCTTTTTTTGATACCGCCTCGAAGGTCAATCGGTTAAAGGATAATGCCAGTGATAATTTTTTGGAGATTCTTGAGCCAACGGATATTGCTTCCTTGTTGTCGGAAATGCCTGATTGTCATCGGATAGTTACAACAGGAGGAAAGGCTAGTGAGGAACTTCTGAACCAGATTAATCTTCAGTTATCCGAACCAATACATGAAATACCCTCTGTGGGAACTTGTTGTACATTTTATGCATGGAATCGCAGCATGGAGTGGTGGAGGATGCCATCTACTTCCAGGGCATATCCGATGTCTTTGGATAAAAAGGCAGCACATTATGCCAAACTTTTATAGTTTTTTCCTATCTTTGCGAGAAACAATCTTTAACCTGAGAGTAATATGAGAAAACTGCAAATCAAATGGTGGCTCGTTTGTCTTCTGGCTGGAATGATGGTTGTTCCATCTTTCGCTCAGAATAAGCGCCCCATGACTGTACAAGATGTACAGAATTTTCAAAGAATGACCTACAAGGCAATCTCTAATGACGGCAAGTGGGTTATTTCCGTCATGGAACCGTGGCGTGGTGATGGAGACCGAAACGGTAATATTCCACGTTTCACTGGAGATTCAGAAGCCAAGATCTATAATCAGAAAGGGGCGTTGGTCAAGAGCTTCAAGCCTATTGCCAGCATTAATTTCAGTTCTTCCTCTAAATATGCAGTACTTAGTACGAAGAAGAGTCTAGAAGAAAAAGAAGCCGAAGCCTTAAAGAAACAAAATGAGAAACCTAAAAAAGGTAATGCAAATGCTGGAAATGGTGGGGGAAGAGGTCCGCAGAGAGGGGGTGAGAGCAAACCATTGGAAACCTTGATCATTTATACATTGGGGCAGCAGGCAGAAAGTATTGACTCCGTACGTTCATATAAATTGGCAGATAAGACGGACTGGTTAGCTTACCAAACGAAAGAAAAAGACTCCACTCTATATGTCCGTGTTTTGGGTGGGAATAATATGGAGGTTCCATCGGTAACCAGTTTCCAATTCTCAAAAGAAGGGAAGGTCATGGCTATTGTAGCTAAAGGAAAAGGTGTGAATGGGAAGAAAGGCTTATTCCTACTGAAACAAGGTGCTATGTCTCCCGTTTGTATCCATGAAACGGATGATGATGTGATGTCTGTTACATTTTCTGAAGACGAAAATAATGTAGCCTTTCTGACCACAGACGATAAAGATAATTCTGGACATGGGGTACAGCTTTGGCTCTCTCAAAATGGGGGAACAGCTAAAATGATAGTTGATAAGACTCCATCGTTTGCACCGAAAGGATGGGTGACCAGTCCTAATGGGAATCTCCGTTTTTCCAAGGATGCGTCTCGTCTTTTCTTTGGTACAGCTCCTGATGCACGTGAAAAAGATACGTTGGTACTTGCTTCCAATCGCCCAGAGGTGCAAGTTTGGAGTTGGAATGAACCTGTTCAATATACAGTGCAAGACTTTAACAAGAACCGTGAAGCCCGTAGGACTTATACCGCATCATATGATTTAGGGACAGGCAAATTGCTTCAGTTATCAGACAAGTCACTTCCTGAATTAAATATGATGCAGGATGCGACTTCACAGTGGGCTCTGGTATCCACCAGTGAACCATATTCTGTAGAATCTATGTGGAAGGGGAGAAGCCGGAGTGATGTATATATATTGTCCATGAAAGACGGTTCTAAGAGAGAACTGGCAAAAGGTACCTATACACGCTACCGCATTTCACCTACAGGTAAGTATGCTTTTGCATATGCTGAGGTTGACAGTACCTATGTTACTGTAGACTTGGCGACTGGTAAGTCCTACATTATTTCAACTCCAGAGACTTTTGCAGCATGGGATGATACGAATGACGTGCCAGATTATCCACGCAGTTATGGTATCGCAGGATGGACTGCCAATGATGAGGCTCTCTTTATTTATGACAAGTACGATCTCTGGAAATTCTCACCTACTGGGGATACTGCTCCAGTGAATATGACCAAGAATGGTCGTTCCTTGAAATTGACCTATCGTCTAATTCAGTTGGAAGATGCTTCAAGTGACAGATCCATTGATTTGAAGAAAAATCAGTTGCTTTCTGCCTTTAATGAGAAAACCAAAGGTTATGCAGTTTATCAGACGAAGTTCAATAAACCTTTGGAACCCAAACTGCTGATGGGTGGTGATTACATGCTTTCAAATCCAGCAAAGGCAAAAGATGCTAATGTGGTCATGTTCACTAAAGAGACTTATGAGTATTTCCCTGATATCTATGTGAGTGATTTGTCTTTCAAGAATCCGGTACAGATTACACACGAGGTAGACCAGCAGAAACCTTATATTTGGGGAACTACGGAATTGATTTCATGGGTTACACCTAAGGGGGTTAAATGTGAAGGTGTGATTTATAAACCAGCCAACTTTGACCCAAGCAAGAAATATCCATTGATAGTCAGTTTCTATGAGACAAACTCTGAGACACTTTACAGCTATCGACAGCCACAGCCTCACCGTTCAACACCTGACTATCATTTGTATAATTCTCAGGGGTACGTTGTTTTCAATCCAGATATCCATTACACGGATGGGCATCCTGGAGAAAGCTGCTATGACTGTGTAATGAGTGGTGTGGACAAAGTCCTTGAAGGTGGTTATATAGATGAGAAACGTATGGGTGCTGCAGGTCATAGCTGGGGTGGCTATCAGACTGCCTATCTTTCAACCCGTACAGATCGTTTTGCAGCTATCGAGAGTGGAGCTCCTGTAGTTAATATGTTCAGTGCATATGGAGGAATTCGTTGGGGTTCTGGTATGGCTCGAGCTTTCCAGTATGAACATACCCAGAGCCGTATTGGAGGTTCTATTTGGGAAATGCCAGAACTGTATAAGGAGAATTCACCACTTCATAATCTAGATAAGGTTAAGACACCGATACTGATTATGCATAATGATACTGATGGTCATGTGCCTTGGTATCAGGGTATAGAATTCTTCGTGGCATTGAAGCGTCTAGGCAAACCCTCATGGCTATTGAACTACACTGGAGAACCACATTGGCCTGTAAAGATGGCTAATCGTGTGGATTTCCAGACACGTGTACTGCAGTTCTTCAATCATTATCTGAAGGGTGCAGATGCACCTAAGTGGATGACAGAAGGAGTAAAGGCTGTAGACCAGCCATACGAACTAGGCTATTGATAGAAATATGAATTTTCTGAAGAAAATGTGGGTGTGGACGTGCAGGTTCCGTAATCGCAAGGGTTATGGTGTGCATTCCCCATCTGCATTTTACTTTATTCGTGCTGTCATTAATGAAAAGGAGGCCTATTATGCATATTCTGAGCTGAAGGAAAAGCGGACTATGGGAAAAATGTTCAGTGAAAAAGTGGACAAGCTTCTGTTTCGTCTCTCTAATTTCACTCAGCCTCATAGCATTGTCCAGGTAGGAGGAGATTACCCACTTTCTCTGGAATATCTCTCACGGGGGTGTAAATCTGCATCTTGCGGGTTATTAGACGGGGCAGAATCTCCTGATGAAAGTTTAAGGATGATATTGGGTGGTAAGCCTTTAGATCTTTTGCATTTGACTCTTGTCCCTTCTTACCAGCAGTGGTTCAAGGCAGCTCTAGGCTATGTTAATGAAAGTTCACTAATAGTGGTAGAGGATATTCATAAAAGTAAGGAACATTATACTTGGTGGAAGACTGTACAGCAGCTAAAAGAAGTAGGAATTACTTATGACCTTTATGAAGTGGGATTGATATTTTTTGACAAATCGAAAATCAAACAACATTATAAAGTAAATTTTATTTAGATTATGAAGATCTACACGAAAACAGGCGATGAAGGAATGACTAGTCTTGTAGGAGGGGAACGTGTTTCAAAGACTCATATCCGTGTGGAGTCTTATGGCACAGTGGATGAGTTGAACTCCCAGATAGGTTTGTTGTCTGCATACATGGACCAACTATTACCTGAAGATGATTCTGATGTACAACTTTTGGAATCGATTCAAAATCACCTGTTTGTCATTGGCAGCTATTTAGCGACGAATCAAGAAAAACGTGAGTTAAAAGAAAAGGCGATTCTTACCCCTGGTGCATTGGAGCAGTTGGAAAAAGGTATAGATCGAATCCAAGAGACCATTCCTCCATTCCGTGCCTTTCTCCTTCCTAGTGGGGGAGTTGCAGCTTCTCAGGCACATGTTTGTCGCACGGTATGCAGAAGGGCAGAACGCACTGTTTTAAGGCTGAATCAAGAGGCTGAAATTGATAAGTTGGTTAAGAAATATATTAATCGTCTTAGTGATTATTTGTTTGTTTTAGCACGAAGACTAAATATTGTTGCAGGAAAAGAAGAAAAAAAATGGAATATTTCTTGTAGGTAATCATAAATATATTATTTTTGCGGGCTCAAATAGTAGACAAATAAACTAAAAGGAGGATATACAATGTATTGGACTTTAGAATTAGCTTCTAAACTGGAAGATGCACCTTGGCCAGCAACCAAGGATGAGTTGATTGATTATGCACAACGCTCTGGAGCTCCATTGGAGGTCATAGAGAATTTACAGGAAATAGAAGATGAAGGAGAAATCTACGAGACCATCGAAGATGTTTGGCCTGACTATCCAACCAAGGAAGATTTCTTGTTCAACGAAGATGAGTATTAAGAGGTAGATTTTCTACTAGAAAATTAAATATCAGCGAGATAAACAGATTTAATTTGTTTGTCTCGCTGATGTTTTTGGGGAATCTCAAATGTATGATTTTAGTCTGCTGAATAGAAATCAATGCTAACGTTGCAAAAAATAACGTCTGATTCTGTAGTTTTTTGCCCCTTTGGTGTGACTTATTGTCAAATGATTTATTCAACAAGAAAAAATGAAAGATTTAGAACACGAGTTTGAAGAAATGGTCAGAAAGAACCGCGGCACGATTTACACCGTGTGCTATTTGTTCTCAAAAGACCAGGATGAGGTGGCCGATTTGTTCCAGGAGGTGCTAATCAACCTTTGGAAGAGTCTGCCATCGTTTGAGGGACGTAGCGACGTGCGCTCCTGGATTTACCGCGTCAGCCTTAACGTGTGTATCTCACTCGACCACAAGAAACGACGATACAAGACAGTGCCACTGACGATGGATGTCAACCCTTATGAAGAAACAGAAACCAACCAGAACTCGCACCAAATGGAAATGCTCCGCCAGCGCATCGCACGGCTTGGGCAATTCGACCGTGCCATTATCCTACTCTGGTTAGAGAACTTGACCTACGAGGAGATTGCCGCCATCATGGGTATTACGGTGAAGAACGTCAGCGTGCGCCTCTACCGCATCAAGGAAGAACTAAAGAACATGTCAAACGATTAAACAACAAGAATCATGGAAAATCAGGACAATAACTTACAGGAACTGGAGCTGTTACGCAGTCAAGTGGCAGAGTTTAAGAGTCGTCTGGAGCAGCAGGAGATTGTCAGCCGACGAATGTTAGATGCAGCGATGAAGGGCCAAGTATCGTGGATAAAAAAGATGAGCATTTGGGGAAGTGTCGCCGAACTGGCATTGCTGCCGTTGATTGTTTATCTCTTAAGAAGCATTGCCGGTGCTTCATGGCTGCCCATCATAGTCGTAGCCATAGTGATTGCTTTCGAGGCCTTTTTCAATTTCTGGAATGTCAGCACCATTCGTGACAAGTATCTCGCAGCTAACGATGTAATCAATACCCAACAAAGGCTGAGGACTTACAAACGGAGGGAGAAGTTTTACACTTATATTGCAATTCCTTTTCTTCTTCTCTGGGTAGTATGGTTTTTGTTTGACATATATAGCGCCAAAGGTATTCCATTCCCAAGCCTCGAGAGATTGCTTCCTCGTTTCGCCATCATTGCCATCGTATTAGCTGTATTCTTCTATTTTTTCTATCGTGAGATGCGTTCGCTGAACAAGGCCATCAAGGCCATAGACGAATTTGCTGGTAAGGAATAAACTAATAAGTTTGTCCACTACGTCTACGAATCATCTTTAGATGGTCTCAGACCGTGTGGCTTATTTGGCTGAAAATAGTTAAGAATGGCGCAAATTGTTGATAATCAGTTGAGAATCAGGTTTCAACGAAGATGAGTATTAAGAGGTAGATTTTCTACTAGAAATTAAATATCAGCGAGATAAACAGATTTAATTTGTTTGTCTCGCTGGTGTTTTTATAGCTTCAAACCATATCTCTGCCAGTAATCCTTTCCTCAGAATTAAACAAGTCGAGCGATGAGTTGAGGAATTTGGAACTTTTTTAACTCTTTTCTCAGAATTATTCTGTATTTTTGCATTGGAATAAAAAATAGTAATGACGCCAGATAAGTTAAAGACAAGCATAGCCCAGGGGGGAGTAATATTATTTTGTCCACTGTCTAGAGAGATCATTAATAATACCATATAAACTATTAACTGTAGTAGAATTATGAAAAAATTACTTTTTTTAGCTGTGCTGGCAATGATAAGCATATCTGTTCAGGCAGAAGATGAGTTTGAGGTGATTAGTGGAGACTTCAAGGTTGTCACACAGGCAGGTAAGACTGGTAGAGTGGAAGTTGATTTCACAAAGGCAAAAGTAGGTAACCTTTCAACGATGGAAATTTCCGATCTGACTTTCATACCTTTTTTGGAGAAAAATGACAAGAAAGTCTACAGAAAGTGGAGCGAGTATCAAGAAGAAGGTGAAGAGGCCTTTATGGACCGTTGGAATGAATCTAAAAACCCTGTTATCAGACTTAGTAAGAAAGGCAAGGCTGACTATACCATAAAGATAAAAGCTGATTTGCTAGATCCGGGCAACTCTGGTGCTGCTACTTGGAGCTGGAACAAACGTGATGGTGGAATTATTATCACAGGTACACTTGAGGTTATCGATGCTGCAGGCAACTGTGTTTGCAAGATGAAAATCAATCGATATAGAGGTGCGTCAATGCGTACTATCGATTTAAAGGTCCCAACTTTCCATCGTCGCACGGTATTGTTCCACAAGAGTTTAGCTAAGGATCTTCTTGAGTTCCTGTTCGAAGGTACAAATTAGTAAATTATAAAAACTATGAATCAAAAAAGACTATTGCTGGCAGCATTATGCTTATTGATGATGGTGCCGACCTATGCTCAATGGAATAAGTGGGATACGCATAGGACGATTAGTAGTGTGTTAGATATTGCTAATAAGTCCATAGAGTCTGCGGAGCGAAAAAAGGAAATGGAGATACAAGCTCAACAGAAAGTGGAGTTCGAACAGAGTTTCCAGGACGCTATGAGTGATGCCAAATTATATGAAAGCAATGAGGATTGGGATGAAGCACTTAATAAATATGAGGAGGCAGCTAAGCTAAATTGTAAATATGGTTATACAGATCAGCATAGCATTTCGAGAAAAATCTCTGCGCTTTATGTCAAGGCTGGTCGCGAGGACGATGGCCCTAGCTGGCTGAATAATGCCAAGACCATTCTGCCTGACTATTCCGGCTATCGTTATGTGAAGGAGAACCCTATTTATACAAATAAGAAGAATGCTTCTGGTACAAAGATTGTGCGTGTGGCATGCTCTGATAGGGAGACACGTATAGAAATGGAGTTTGAGGCTTCGAGACCTAATTCGGGCGTTCATGTAAAAGGTGACACATATATCAAAGGGAATAAGGGTGGAAAGTTGATGTTGGACGGCATTGAGAATATCACAATGACCCCAGCTATGACTTATATCCCATGGCCTTTCTTGAAACTACGCTTCGTACTTATTTTCCCGGCTCTGCCGAGTGATGTCAGGACTTTTGATCTTATAGAACCTTCAACTACTTGGCAGTTTAAGGACATTAGATGCAGATAAAATAAAAAAACCTGTCACTATGCATAGTGACAGGTTTTTTTATTCATCTCTGTACTCTAGGATATCTCCAGGCTGACAACCCAGCTCACGACAGATGGCTTCGAGAGTCGTGAATCGTACGGCTTTTGCCTTGCCTGTCTTTAGGATTGACAGGTTCGCTTGTGTTAATCCCACGCGTTCAGCCAGTTCATTAAGCGAAATTTTACGTTTGGCCATTTCAACGTCTAAATTTACTATAATTTTTCCCATAGTACACTAAATAGTTAGGTCTTGCTCTTCCTTCAACTTCAGTCCGATAATAAATACTTCAGCCATTATCAGACAGAAAACACTAAAGATAAAATCGTCTATGGTATTATTGTAGATTCTGTCAGCAGGAACATGTTCCAACAGGTCGTGAGTAGCAATTATTGCTGTTGCAATCAATAATCCCCAACCTGTCCAGCGTAGCAGAGGAACATTTTCCCACACAAATACTTTGTCGCGATTGACGTTTAAGATGAATCTTATAAAAGCGATTAGCGAACGGATAATAAGGAAGATACAAGCAATCCCTAAGATAACTATGAGTAGCTCTCCCGAATTTGCTTCAGCCTTTCCTCCATCTTCCCATCCTTCTTTGAAAGCTTGGGCATTTTCGCCCAAACTCATCACATTGCCAATAATAATTTGTGCTGCCTTCAGTACTAGTATCAGTACACAAAAAAGATTGAGTTTCTTTTTCATTTTTATATTGTTTGTTTATTTGAGTTTAAATTGTAAGTTCCTGTTCTTGTCTAAGTTTGATGGTGTCTTTAATAATTTTAGGCATAAAGAAGAAACTTAATATTACGAAGAAGAGGGGCCTTCCGTATATATCACGGGTAAGAGAAGGCAGACGGTCCATATAGTCGGAGCCTATATGCTCAAAAACATAGTCGAACACAAAACCTGCAAAAAAATAGTGGAGTATCATGGCTAAAGCAACGATATAAAATAACCAGATGCTCCATTTGCTATACTGTTTATGAGCATAGGTAAGAAAGCCTATAGCAGCATAAATAAATGTAAAGATAGTCCAGCTGTTGTGGTCGAATAATTGACATAGGTGATAGCAATAGTCATAGCTGGTCTCAGCATTTCTCATCCCATTGATGTTGTCCACATATCCCATAATAGCAAGTGTTATAAACACAATGAGTACAATGGTGAGTACAGGATTCTTTTTCACGTACTTCAGTAAGTTTGATGAACTCATATTTTATTGTTTTAATTTGATTATTTATCGATTTTCGATATGCGAAAGTATAATCATTACGATAAATAGCCAAATAAAATCAATAAAAAATTATCGAAATACGATAAATTTAACATTCATTAGGAATTCTGTGCTCCTGATTGTCTAGCTCCTGATTTTTATATAAGGAGCTAGGAAGTATTAGAAAAAGTAGTTACTTAGCTGTTCAAAGAGGTACGGGATGTGGGCATAAGTGTCATCTCTAAGTCCCAAACGCACCATAATCACATTCTTGTAAGGATTGACGAAGAGAACTTGTCCTCGGATGCCCATGGCATAGAACCCCGGATATTCTGGCTTTTCTACTCCTACACTGCTGGTGTTATACCAGCAAAAGTGGTAACCTTCATTATCTTCTGAATAGGCTGAAGATTGCTTGATCCAAGACTCGCTGACAATCCTTTTGCCATTCCATACGCCATTATTCAGATAGAGCCGTCCAATCTTTGCCAAATCCAGCATAGTCAAGGAAAGCCCTCCGAAAGAGTGGGGTGAATGATGCTTTTTGCTATCATACGAAAGGAAGGCCGGTGATTCCATTCCCAAAGGTGTCCAGATCTTTTCTTCAAGATAATCTGCCAGACCTTGTCCCGTGGCTCTCTCAATGACAAGCCCTAGAATCTCGGTAGTCATACTCTCATATCTATGCTCTGTACCAGGTTTACACCGAAACTTCAACTTCTTGACCTGAGCCATGATGTTACGTCCGTAGTTCAGTTTAGCCATTGCGTGCAGACGTTTTAAGTCTTTTAGACGAAGCGAATAGGTATCATCGAAGTCAAGACCACTCCGCATGTCTAGTAGGTGCCTGATGGTAAGTTTCTGCCACAGTGGATCTGCTTTCAAGAGTTCGGGTAGATAATCTGTCACCGGGTCGTCGATGTTCTTGATGCTCCCCTCATCTACTGCAATACCGCAAAGCAAAGAAGTAACGGACTTTGTGACAGAAAAAACACCGACAATCTTATCGACAGCCATCTCACCTGTACATTTTTCATAGACGATGCTGTCATTCTGGATAATCAGCACTCCTTGTGTCTCCGTCTTTGGACCAATAGCCTCCCACATAGAATAGTTTACATATCGTTTGCCCTGATTGAAGAAATGCAGGGTATCAATCCAATCGTATTGGGCTGGGGCTCTATTGAAAGAAAAAACTTCTCCATGATTGACGATGGTATCCTTCAACTGTTTTTCATAGCTGAAGCTGGTTGGACCATAAGCACCGTCAGTCCTATATCCTCTAATTATTGAACACGCATTCAGCATGATGCAGAGCACTCCAAACAGAGTGGTTATGATAGTTTTCTTATTCATCGGTGATTTCTATTTTTAATGTCATCTTGATATTTCCAGCCCCAGTTTAGCACACGGAATCCTATCTTTATAAAATTCTCTTGTAGATTCCTCCTGGTAGATAGGCTCATCCTGTTCTCTCATCCAGTCCATGCCTCGGAAGGTTTTTTGGTTCCAAGTCCGGTTCTCATTGGTGCTCAATGTCATGTTGAGCGCAGGAATAAGGTTTTGCGACTCGGAAACGGGAGCCGTGGTTATCCATTCCATCACGATGAACAGCCCTGACTTCGGGAATAGAATGGGTGTTGTGATTTTGACACCATCCTTGCCGACCCTTTGGTTGGGTTGAACAATTATTCCGCCATTGATGATGGATTCGTCCCTTGGAGCACCAGTTGAGCCATCAGGGAGGCGAAGGTCAAAGCGAAGGGTTGCGTATATCGGGGTTTTAATGGTAGTGAATGTAAGCCAATGAGTGGAATAATCAAGGCTTGCCAGGATGGAGTGAATGTAAGGAGACTCTACCCAGGTGCTATCGTAGGGTACGAAGAGGGCCATCTCAAATCCGTTGGCTCCCCGATGACTTGTCTGTGTTTTTTCTTTCATCAGCCCCACTATCGTGGTTTTGATTCGTTTGGGAGCTTTTGCGCTGATATTGACTTCTCTAAGATTAACGGTCTTGGGGACGAGGAACACCGTAAATTCGCTGATTCCATCGGTAGGAATGGTTTTCGTCTCGTAGCAGATATGCGACAGTCGTATCCGTGCAGTTCCTTCAGGAATCTCTATCTTTCCTGATTCGTCAGTGTATCCTCCTGCCGCGTCTCCGAACCAAACACTTGTATATGCTATAGGTTCTTGTGTCATGCTATCTTTTACGGTGATGCTCTGCTGAGCAGAGATTCTCATCGTTATGATGGCAGCGAGGGCAAGGAATGTCAATCTTGGTCGCTTCATTTCTTTATTTATCTAAAATTAATACGCAAAGTTATATGTTTTGTGACACTATTACAAGGAAAAACCTGCATAAAAGCAAATAGCTTGAGGGACTATTCGTGAAAGTGAAAACAGAAATAACACGTTTCTATAGCATCGGATGATAGGGTGGAAAAATATTTTTTCAGTGAGTGAAAATTATTTCTCCAGAAGGGGAAAAATATTTCTCCAGTTAGAGAGATAATCCTGCTATTAAATCCCTCCTGAGAAAGCAAGAAGATTGTAGGAGCCAAAAAGAATAGAAGGAAAGGATTTATTAGCCTAAATACAAATTGTAATTGTTGGCAATTTGCTTGGAGTTTGCTATTTGTACTTATCTTTTTTCTTTTTTAGGTCTAAAGTTTAGGCAAAATTTGCTCAAAAAGATAAAATGTAATATATTTGTGCGCACTGATTAAAAACACATTCTAATTTTTTATTATGGAAAGTAAAATTCCTTACAAAATCTATTTGACTGAAGACGAGATTCCTACCCAGTGGTACAATGTTAGGGCAGACATGAAAAACAAGCCGGCTCCACTGATCAGCCCTGCTGATGGTCATGCATTGACTATAGAAGAAATGAATCCAATCTTCTGCGAAGAACTCAACAAGCAGGAATTGGACAATGATACTGCTTATTTCGACATCCCTGGTGAAATCATGGACTTTTACAAGATGTACCGTCCTTCACCACTTGTTCGTGCTTATTTCTTGGAGAAGGCACTTGACACTCCAGCCAAGATCTACTACAAGTTTGAGGGAAACAATACATCAGGTTCTCATAAGTTGAACTCTTCCATCGCACAGGCTTATTACGCTAAGAAGCAGGGCCTGAAGGGTGTGACCACAGAGACAGGTGCAGGCCAGTGGGGTACAGCCTTGAGTATGGCATGTGCTTATTTCGGCTTGGACTGCAAGGTCTTCATGGTAAAGGTTTCCTATGAGCAGAAACCATTCCGCCGTGAGGTGATGCGAACCTATGGTGCCACAGTGACTCCATCTCCAAGTATGACTACCCAGGTTGGTCGGAAGATTCTTTCTGAGCATCCTGACACTACTGGTTCTTTAGGTTGTGCCATTTCCGAGGCAGTAGAAACGGCTGTGACAAATCCAGGTTACCGTTATGTGCTGGGCTCTGTATTGAACCAAGTGGTACTGCATCAGTCTATTATCGGTCTGGAAGCTCAGACTGCGATGAAGAAATATGGCATCAAGCCAGACATCTTGATTGGTTGTGCTGGTGGTGGTTCAAACTTGGGTGGTTTTACTGGTCCATTTTTCGGAGAAATACTTAGAGGTGAGGCCGATTATAAGATTATAGGTGTAGAGCCTTCTTCTTGTCCAAGTTTCACTCGTGGTAAGTTTGCATATGATTTCTGTGATACGGGTATGATTTGTCCGTTGGCTAAGATGTATACTTTGGGCAGTCAGTTCATGCCATCTGCCAACCATGCTGGTGGTCTCCGTTTCCATGGTATCAGCCCGATTTTGGCACAACTCTATCACGATGGCTATTTTGAGGCACGTGCCGTAGAACAGAGCTCTGTATTTGAGGCAGCAGAGATTTTTGCCCGCACTGAGGGTATACTTCCTGCACCAGAGTCAAGCCATGCTATCCGTGTTGCTATCGATGAGGCCCTTAAGTGCAAGGAAACAGGTGAATCCAAAACTATTGCCTTTAACCTGACAGGTACTGGCTACTTCGATTTAGTGGCTTATCAACAGTACAATGATGGAACCATGACAGATGTTATCCCTGATGATGCAGTGATAGCTGAGGCTTTGACAAAGCTTCCAAAAATAGGAAACGAGTAATTCATATATGATAAGAAAAAGGGGATGACCAATGGCCATCCCCTTTTTCTTTATAATGATTGTCTATCTGTGGTTTGCTGAAGTAGGTTTCCATTTTGGCATTTCATCACTGTTGGCTATCTGCACAGCTACTGAATACATGACATTAACTAGAGACAAGGAACCGCTGACATCCCAATTTTCCTCGTATTCATCGCAAGGTTGGTGATACCATTCCTTCATGGCTTTTACTCTGGGACCATCAGGATTGACAGGGTTTTCACCGTTCTTGATGACCAGACACGGCACACCTTTCTTGACAAAATTGTAGTGGTCACTTCGGTAGAACCACCCATCGGTGTTGTCATTGTCGAATTTCACTTCTCGTCCCTGTGCTGCAGTTGCTGCCATAACCATTTCATCCAGGTTACTTTCACCTCCACCTAGGATGATGACATCTTTTGTGAGTTCAGCAGGAGCAATGCAGTCGAAGTTGATGCAGGTTGCTGTTTTGCTCATCGGGAAAAGTGGATGCTCACAGTAGTATTGACTGCCGAAAAGGCCGCTTTCTTCACTGGTAGGAGAGATGAAGACCAGGCTCCTGCGTGGTTTGATAGGAAGCTGTTGGAAACGTTTTGCAATAAGCATGATGCCTGCAATGCCAGATGCATTATCAGCTGCACCATTATAAATACTGTCTCCATCGATAGCCTTTCCAATCCCAAAATGATCCCAGTGTGCGTTGAACACGATACACTCGTCTTTCAAATCCGTACCAGGGAGAACAGCCACTACATTGTGGGTTGGCTTTACCTCGTACGTAACATTCATTGTTACGTTACTCTTTGCTTTCAGTACGATGGGTTTGAATCCGGGTTTTTTAGCAGCCTCCAGTGTGGTGTCGAAATCGATACCAGCAGCCTTGAACAGTTTCCGACAACCATTTTCGTGGAGCCATCCTTTAAAGCCTAGGGCATTAGAATTCATGGTTTCATCGCAAAGTCCCAGATTGGATTGTAGGTGAGAAGCACAACAGACATCCCATCCGTAGCTTGCTGCTGCCGTGTTATGCAGAACCAGACAACCAGCAGCACCTAGTTTCTCAGCCTGCTCTAATTTGTAAATCCAACGTCCGTAATAAGTCATGTTTTTCCCCCGGAAGAGCTTGTCATTATAGAATCCAGGGTCATTGACCATGGCAATAACTATTTTGCCTTTCACATCCACACCCTCAAAATCGTTCCAGTTGTATTCCGGGGCATCAATTCCAAAGCCACAGAAAACATAATCAGTTTGAGGTATCACCACCTTGTCTGTTCCACGTACAGTCCAGATCATAATGTCGTCTGGGAAATTCAGTTCAGTCTTTCCTTTTGCCCCCTTGACAGTAATTTTATTCTTTAAAGGACGGCTATATGTGGAGATTTCCTTCACTTCCTGGAAATAGCTGTCTCCATAGGCTGGCTGGAGGCCCAATTTCCTGAATTCATCGGCCAGATAGTGTATTGTCTTATCCTCGTAAGGAGTCATCGGCTTACGCCCTGCGAACTCATCGGAGCCAATAATCTTGCACCATTCACGGTAATTAGCTTCATCTTCAGGGAAAATCTGTGCCAGTGCCGGTTTAGAATAACTTATGGCAGCAGCCAAAAGTATCAGCTTAAAATAGATTTTCATTTTTTATTATTTTTATGGTTTGATGCAAAAATAGCATGAAATTTGGAATTGCCCAAAACCATATGGAAAACCTTTGTCATAAAATTTGCTATTTCAGAGCATTTTTTTATATTTGCACGTAAAACCCATTTTAATCAAAATACAAACTATGAAATTCAAATTCTTTGCAGCTTCTGTAATGCTGATGGCTTGTGCGATTTCAGCTTCTGCACAAGTGAAATTACAGGCAGACAATGTGGATGCCGTTCTGAAAGCCATGACACTGGAAGAAAAGGCAACTCTTTGTATCGGTTACAGTAGAGCTCAGTCCACAGAGACTGGTGACATGATTGGTCAGCATGCCGACTTGGTCCCTGGTGCAGCAGGTATGACTCGCCCTAATGAGCGCTTGGGCATTCCTGTGACCGTCTTGGCTGACGGACCTGCTGGTATCCGTATCCAGCCGACTCGTCCGGGTACTACTGAAACTTTCTACGCAACAGGTTTCCCTGTAGGTACAGCATTGGCATGTACTTGGAATCAGGAATTGGTAGAGGAAGTAGGTAAATCTATCGGTAATGAGGTTCTGGAATATGGAGCAGATGTATTGCTTGCTCCTGGTATGAACATTCATCGTTCTCCACTTTGCGGTCGTAACTTTGAGTACTATTCAGAGGACCCAATCGTAACAGGTAAGATTGCAGCTGCTTATGTCCGTGGTATCCAAAGTAATAATGTAGGTACTTCCATCAAGCACTTTGCTGCCAACTCTCAGGAAACCAACCGTACAGGTGTGAATGAGGTTGTTTCTCAGCGTGCCCTCCGTGAAATTTATTTGAAGGGCTTTGAAATCGCTGTAAAGGAAGGTAAGCCTTGGACTGTGATGTCATCTTACAACAAACTGAACGGTCCTTTGACTCAGGAAAACCGTGAATTGCTGACCACCGTTCTTCGTGATGAGTGGGGTTTTGATGGTATTGTCATGACCGACTGGATTGGATTGCGTAATACTGCTGCACAGATTCATGCAGGAAATGACTTGATGGAACCAGGTAACCAGGCTCAGATAAATGATCTGATTGAGAAAGTTAAGGCAGGTGTCATCCCTGAGTCTGATGTTGATGCATGTGCAAAACGCATTCTTCAGTATATCGTTAAGACTCCTCGTTTCAAGGGTTACAAGTTCAGCAACAAACCTGATTTGAAAGCACATGCTGCTGTTACCCGTCAGAGTGCAACCGAAGGTATGGTTCTGTTGAAGAACAATGCTGAGACATTGCCTATGAAGAATGTGAAGACTGCTGCTGTATTTGGTATTACTTCTTATGATTTCATCGCAGGTGGTACCGGTTCAGGCGACGTGAACAAGGCATACACAGTAAGTATGATGGAAGGCTTGCAGAATGCAGGCATTAAAGTGACTGAGACTTTGGAGGATCTTTATCTCAAGTATAAGAGCTATGAAGAGGCTAAGAAGGCTGCTAATGGCGTAGGTAACCGTTGGGGAAAATCTCTGCTCCCAGAAATGGAAGTCAGCCGTGTCCTGATTGAGAAACAAGCCAAGGAGGCAGATATTGCTATCATCACTTTGGGCCGTCAGGCAGGTGAAGGAAGTGACCGTAGAGAAGTCAATGACTTCAATTTAAGTGATGTGGAACGTCAGATGATTGTTGACGTTTGCGAGGCATTCCATTTCCAAGGGAAAAAGGCTGTTGTCATCCTGAACATGGGTAATGTCATGGAGACTTCTTCTTGGAAGGGTATGCCTGACGCTATCCTGTTGGCTTGGCAGCCAGGTCAGGAAGGTGGTAACTCTGTAGCTGATGTTCTGACAGGAAAGGCTAATCCTTCCGGTAAGCTGACCATGACTTGGCCAGTGGCATTGGCAGATGTTCCATCTTCACAGAATTTCCCAAATGTACTTCCAGCAGCTCCAGTAAACCGTAGAAATCCTCAGCCAGTCCAGAATACCGATTATACCTTGCATAAAGAAGGCATTAACATTGGTTACCGTTACTTCAACACGAATAATATTGAAGTTTCCTACCCATTCGGTTATGGTATGAGCTACACAACCTTCTCTTATAGTGCTCCAGTAGTGAAGGCTACCAAGGACGGTTTCACCGCATCCATCAAGGTAACCAACACCGGTAAGGTGGCAGGTAAGGAAGCTGTCCAGCTCTACGTATCTGCTCCTGCAGGCGGCCTGGAGAAGCCAGCACAGGAACTGAAGGCATTTGCCAAGACCCGCGAGCTGAAGCCAGGTGAGAGCCAGACACTGACCATGAACGTTACTGCCTATGATTTGGCATCCTTCAACGAGGCTACTCAGTGCTGGGAATCTCCAGTAGGCAACTACACCGTGAAGTTCGGTGCAAGCTGCGAAGATATTCGTGCTACCGGTACTTTCAAACTGGCTAAGCCATTCTCTGAGAAGTGTCATGATGTTCTGAAACCTGATATGGCATTGTAAACAATAGGCAGATTATCTGCTTTAATGATTCATAAAAACAGGAAAAGATTTAGACCTTTTCCTGTTTTTTATATTTTTTGCCCTATCTTTGCAAATAGTAAGTAGATGTTATGAGTAGAGTTTTCCACTTTTTTAGTCTTACATTATTGCTATTGACTTTTCAGCCGGCGAGGGCTCAGTTTTTGAGACTAGGAGTTTCTACTGGTGCGTTGATGAAGGAGATGGAGTTCTCATCGGAAGTCTTCCATAAGACTAACTGGGATGGATGGTTTGTAGGTCCAACCTTGGAAATAAATTTGCCTTTGGGATTAAAGGTAGATGGCTCTTTACAATATGCTCATACGGAATTAGTGATGGATAATCAGGAATTGGATGTGAATTATTTTTCCATACCAGTTGATGTGAAATATAATTTCAGTGCGTTAGGGCTGGTCGGGCTTTTTGTTTCTGCAGGGTATCAATGGGATACTCGTATCAAAGGAGAAAGTCGGGATATATTATCACAGACCTTTTCTTTTAATAAGCAAAATAGGAGTGTGAACATAGGAGGTGGCATCCGATTCCTTAATCATGTTCAGATAGGGGCTTATTATAATATTCCTCAAAAGAAAAAAGAGGGAAATACCACGGAGTTTGACTACAATACGGGGACGTTCAAGACAAAGAACAATTGGAAAATAGCTGCTTTATTCGTGTTTTAAAATGCTATACGCTGATGTGATTTTACCATTGTCGCTTGCCGACAGTTACACTTATGCCGTTCCTCAAGATCTGCAGGGAAGGATAGGAGTAGGCTATAGGGTAATCGTACCCTTTGGCCAGAAGAAAATCTATACAGCCATTGTTATGCAGCTTCATGAAACTCCACCACAAGATTGCCAGGTTAAAGAAGTATTGGACGTATTGGATGACCATGCTATTTTGTTGCCCCAACAACTAAAGTTCTGGCAATGGCTTTCCAATTACTATATTTGTACTTTAGGGGATGTTTTCCGTGCTGCATTGCCTTCAGGCTTGAAGTTAGAAAGTGAGACAAAAGTGGTCTTGAATTCAGAGTTTGAGTCTGATAGTGCTTTTTCTCCTCGTGAACAACGGGTTTGGGATTCATTGGTACAGAATCAAGAGCAAACGATTTCCCAACTACAGAAATCAGTGGGTGTAAAGAATATTATGCCAGCCATTCATGCGTTATTGGCCAAACAGGCTCTTTTCTTGAAGGAAGAAGTACGAAGAGCCTACAAACCGAGAATTGAAATTCGAGTAAGATTGGCTCAAGAAGACGACTTGCTTCGTAGGAATGATTGGGAAAAGGTTCTGAATGAAAAGATAGAATCGTTGGTTCGAGCTAAAAAACAGCAGGAACTTCTCATGATGTATCTCAAATTGGCTCAGTTCGATTCTTACATGGAAACGGCTAAGATACATCCTGTTTCCCGTCAGGATCTGATTAAATATTCTGGGGCTTCCTTTGCTACTTTGAAAGGTTTGTTAGACAAGGGGATATTGGAACTCTATACGTATGAAATAGGGAGATTGCACTCTTCTCAGTCAGAGGAGATCCAACTGAAGGATTTGTCCCCAATGCAGAATCAGGCATATAGGCGTGTCCTTAATGCCTTCTCACAAAAGGATATATGTCTTCTTCATGGTGTAACATCCAGTGGCAAGACAGAAGTTTATACACATTTAATCAGTGAGGTATTAAAGGCCAGGAAACAGGTGCTCTATCTTGTCCCGGAAATAGCTTTAACCACTCAGCTGACAGAGAGATTAAGTAATGTCTTTGGTTCGAGAGTAGGCGTTTATCATTCTAAATATCCAGACTCCACACGCGTTGAAATCTGGCAAAAACAACTTTCTGACCAGCCTTACGACATTATTTTAGGCGTACGTTCTAGCATGTTTCTTCCCTTCCAGCGTTTAGGGTTAGTTATCATAGACGAAGAACATGAGACTAGTTATAAGCAACAAGATCCGGCTCCCAGGTATCATGCCCGAAATGCGGCTCTTGTATTAGCTGCACAGCTAGGGGCAAAGACCCTCTTAGGAACTGCTACTCCTAGTTTGGAAAGCTATTATTATGCTAATCAAGGTAAATATGCATATGTCCCATTGACGGAACGTTATCAAGGTCTTGAATTGCCGGACATTCAAGTTGTAGACATTCGGGAACAGCAAAAGAAGAAGTATATGAATGGTCCTTTTTCTGCCCCATTACTGTCGGCAATTCGGAGTTCTTTGGAGAATAAAGAGCAAGTAATTCTGTTTCAGAATCGTAGAGGTTTTGCTCCAATGGTGGAATGCAAGGTTTGTGGATGGGTTCCCAAATGTGTTCATTGTGATGTGAGTCTGTCCTATCATCGCAGATTGAATATACTTACTTGCCACTATTGTGGGTACACGTGTCAGCTTCCTCATCAATGTCCTGCCTGTGAAAGTAAGGATGTAATGAGTAGGGGATATGGAACCGAGCGAATAGAAGACTTGATTCATGACATTTTTCCTGAAGCGAAATTGGGTAGAATGGATTTGGACACTACACGCACTCGAATTGCATATGAGAAAATAATTAGTGATTTCCAAAAGGGTGAAACAGATATTCTTATTGGAACCCAAATGGTTACAAAAGGACTTGACTTTGAGAATGTAAGTGTGGTAGGAATTCTGGATGCAGACACCATGATCAACTATCCAGATTTCCGTTCCTATGAACGAGCATTCCAGATGATGGCGCAAGTAGCAGGCCGTTCCGGTCGACATGGACACCGGGGATTGGTCATTTTGCAGACCCGGAATACACATCTTCCGATTATACAGCAAGTTGTTGATAATGACTACATAGGTATGTATGATTATCAGATAGAGGAACGGAAATCATTTCGTTATCCCCCATTTTATCGCATGATATCTATTTATTTAAAACACCGCAAAGAAGATATCGTTGAAAAAATGGCTCACTGGATGGCTGCTCAATTAAACACAATACTGGGACAAGATCGCGTCTTAGGTCCAGATAAACCTGTCGTTTCTAAGTTGCAAAATCTTTATATCCGTAAACTTATCATAAAGGTAGAGATTACAGCCCCTATGTTAGAAGTAAGGAAAAGTCTAAGTGCTTTAGAAAAGGCTGCATGCACCTTAGACCGTTCCTTAATAGTATACTGTGACGTGGATCCACAGTAAATCTTTATTTTTTGAGTTCAGGATAAGCGATACGGGTGTGATAGATAATTTTCAACTTTTCCTTGAAGACACCTTTCGCTACAGCGATGTCCTTAAATGTAATAGGACACTCCTTAAAATGATTCTCTGCCACCTGTTGGTCAATAATCTTATCTACGAGATTTCCTATGGATTCTTCGGTGTATTCAGATAAAGAACGGGATGCAGCTTCTACGGAGTCTGCCATCATGACAATAGCATGTTCTTTCTTAAATGGATCGGGACCTGGATAAGAGAAAGGTCTTATATCCACCTCTTCATCAGGATGCTCATTCTTATATTTGACATAAAAGTAACGAGTAACTCCTGCTCCATGGTGAGTAGTGATAAAGTCGCGTATATCTTGAGGTATAGAATACTTTTCTGCCAGCTTTATGCCATCACTGATATGATTGATGACAATCTGTGCACTTTGGAGTTCACTAAAGGATTCATGAGGGTTGACACCAACTTGGTTCTCTGTAAAAAACGCAGGATTGTTGATCTTACCAACGTCATGATATAAAGCACCTGTACGGACTAACTGAGTTTTAGCTCCAATCTTTTTGGAAACCTCTGCAGCTAGATTTGCAACTTGCATACTATGCTGGAAAGTACCAGGGGCAACTTCAGACATCCGTTGCAATAGAGGAGAACTGATGTTGGATAATTCTACATAAGTTACATCGGATGTAAATTTGAAGACTCTTTCTATGATATACAACAACGGATAGGTAAACAGCAGGAACACTCCGTTAATGCATAAGTATTTATACATGTTGATATCCAGTTTGTCCAGTTCGTTCCCATGAATCAGTTCAAAGCCAAAAAAGAACACTATGTTGACAAGAGTAATCAAAAATGCTGCATTAATTAGCTGAGAACGCCTTGACAATTCGCGGAGTGCCATGATACTGGTGATACCAGACATGATTTGAATCAGCATGAATTCATAAGGATACTTTAAAGTAATAGAGCTAATCATGGCTATAATAACGGTAGCCATGAATGCCGTGCGGGAATCCATGAATATACGTATCATCATAGTTGCCATAGCATATGGAAGTATGTATACGCTAAACCAATTATGACGTACCATTAATGCTGTCAAAACTGGAAGGACTACAATAATACTGAAAAGCAATATAATTTTGCGTTGCTCATTGAAATAGTCATTTCTAAATAGCGTCAGATATAGAATAAAACTGCCAATAGCAAGGGTGACAAAAAGAATTTGCCCCAGAAGAACCCAATAGTTTTGCTCTTCGCTTGAAGACCTTTTTTCACTTTCCTTTTTCCATGACTCCAAAATGGCTGAAATTTTAGGTGTAACTATTTCACCACGGTCAACGATTTTTGTACCTGCAACTACCATTCCAGTGGTTAAGGAGATGCTGGATAAAAGTTCCTCACGCACTTCCTCACTGCGCTCTGTATCATAAGTCAGGTTTGGCATAATAATACTTGCCAAGTCGCAACGTTGAAGGGCAGCTTTATTCAAATGTAGGGAGTCTATATTCATCATGGTCTCATAGGCCATCTTTGTGGTATAAACTTGGCTGAAAGGAATTCGGGTAGCCATTTTATTGTCATATACCATTATCTGCTGAATATTGTCATCTTCCATAGATGCATATTCATCAACTTCTATAATGCCATCCTCATATATGTCTGTAAGTTGAGCTTCAAGAAGCTGTTTCTGAAAATATGTAAACTCTGGAACTTGTGATATTTTTTGACGAAAAATCTGGAGTTGCTTAGTTGCAACAGAATCATTCAACTGGCAATAAGGGGTAAACTCTGCCATGATGCTGTCTTGCTCTTGCTGAACTACGGCATCGCTCTTATAGATAGGGAAATCGAATTCTGCTATTTGAGTGCCATATCCCCATGGCAAGCCTTCCTCAAATTGCATATTGTTTTTGCTGTCTCGAGGAAGTACATAGACAATGCAGAATACACTTACCAATAATATGGCAAATTTGTAAAGAATTTCTTTCGGGATGATTTCTTTATCCTTTTTCGATGTTTCCATGTTCTAAATTCCTATTTCTGGGCGAAAATACGAAAAAGATAGCATCTAATCGGAAAAAATCATGTATTTTTGCACGAAAATACTAAAAATTGTCAAAAATGGCCGAAAGAAGAGTAAGAGTGCGTTTTGCTCCGAGTCCAACTGGACCACTTCATATTGGAGGTGTGCGTACAGCATTATATAATTATCTTTTTGCACGTCAACATGATGGAGATTTGGTCTTTCGTATTGAAGATACAGACTCAAATCGTTTTGTTCCCGGTGCTGAAGAATACATCATAGAGTCATTCAAGTGGTTGGGTATTAAGTTTGATGAAGGTGTGAGCTTTGGTGGAAACTATGGTCCATACCGTCAGTCAGAGCGTCGTGATATTTACAAGAAATATGTTAAGCAGCTGCTTGATACTGAAAAGGCATACATTGCCTTTGACACGCTAGAAGAGTTGGAAGCAAAACGTCAGGAGATTCCAAATTTTCAATACGATGCTAAAACACGCGGTTTGATGAGAAACTCATTGACTTTGTCAAAAGAGGAAGTCGACCGTCTGAAAAACGAGGGGTGTCAATACGTTGTTCGTTTTAAAATTGAGCCAGGCCGTGATGTCATCGTAGATGATATTATTCGTGGTCAAGTAAGCATTAATTCTTCAATCTTGGATGATAAGGTTTTATACAAAAGTGCAGATGAACTCCCAACTTACCATTTGGCTAATATCGTGGATGATCATCTGATGGAAATATCACATGTCATTCGAGGTGAAGAATGGTTACCGTCTGCTCCGTTGCATGTTTTGCTATACGAGGCTTTTGGATGGGCTGATACGATGCCACGATTTGCACATTTGCCTCTACTGTTAAAGCCTGTAGGCAACGGGAAATTGTCTAAGCGTGATGGTGATAAGTTGGGATTCCCAGTTTTCCCATTGGAATGGCATGACCCTAAGTCCGGAGAAATATCTTCAGGTTATAGAGAAAAAGGCTATTTGCCAGAGGCTGTAGTCAATTTTCTGGCTTTGTTAGGCTGGAATCCTGGTACAGATCAGGAAGTCCTTTCTATGGATGAGTTGATTCAGCTGTTTGATCTTAGCAAATGCAGTAAAGCTGGTGCTAAGTTTGATTATGTTAAAGGCATTTGGTTCAATCATCAGTATCTTATGAAGTTGGATGATATGGCTTGGACTCCAGAATTTGACAGGATTTTGAAATCTAATGGAATAGATTCTACACCAGAGAAGGAGGCTCAAGTTGTAGGAATGATGAAGACCAAAGTCGTGGAGTATACAGATTCTTTGAGTGGGCAGGTTAAGAAGCGTAACATCAGTTTCATCAGTGACTTATGGCCATTGACTAAGTTCTTCTTTGTGGCTCCTGAGTGTTTTGATAGAGATGACAAGTTCATAAAGAAGAATTGGAAGGAAAACTCTGCAGAGGATATGAGGGAGTTGTGTTCAATGTTAGAGTCACTCGATGATTTCAGTGCTGAGGCTCAGCGTAAAGTGGTGGATGCCTGGGCTGAGCAAACAGGTAAAAAGCCATGGAATGCTTGGCGTGTGTGCTTAGTTGGTGCAGGTCAAGGACCAGATATGTATGATTTAGCTGCATTTTTGGGTAAGGAGGAAACTTTGAACCGAATGCATAGAGCCATAGAAATACTAGGCTGATATGTTGGGAGTCTATAGTGTTGTAATAAGTCTTTATTTGGTTGCAATCCGGATTGCAGCAATCTTTAATAAAAAGGCTCGTTTAATGGTAGAGGGGCATAAGCAGACTTTTACCATTTTGCGTGATAGACTTGTTCCTGGTGAAAAGTACTTATGGTTCCATGCTGCATCTTTGGGAGAATTTGAGCAAGGCCGTCCTTTGATGGAACGTATTCGAGAAAAGTATCCGCATTATAAGATTTTACTTACCTTCTTTTCTCCTTCAGGTTATGAGGTAAGGAAGAATTATGAAGGGGCAGATATTATCTGCTATTTACCGATTGACACTCCGATTAATGCTAAAAGATTTGTAAAGACTGTCCGTCCTGCTATGGCTTTCTTTATTAAGTACGAATTTTGGCAGAACTATATGAAGATGCTTCAGAAGTATGAGGTGCCTATTTATAGTGTTTGTTCCATTTTCAGGCCGAATCAAGTTTTTTTCCGCTGGTATGGAGGACAGTATTATAAGGTTTTAACCAGGATAACCCAATTCTTTGTACAGAATGAGCGTTCTAAAGAACTTTTGGCAACTCTTAACATCCACAATGCTTTAGTAGTAGGTGATACTCGTTTCGACCGGGTTAAGCAAATATCAGAACAGGCTAAGCAATTACCAATTATTGAGGCTTTCAAACAAGATTCTCAAGTATTAGTTGCTGGAAGCAGTTGGGAACCTGACGAAGATTTGATTATTCCATATTTTAATGATCTTAAAAATTGGAAACTGATTCTTGCCCCTCATGTGGTAAGTGATTCTCATATTAAGAATATTATTAGTAAACTGAATTGTAAAGTTGTTCGGTATACCGAGGCGACAGCCGAAAATGTAAAAGATGCCAAATGTCTGCTTATAGATTGTTATGGACTTCTTTCTTCAGTTTATAGATATGGTGACATTTCCTATGTAGGTGGAGGTTTTGGAGTGGGTATCCATAATTTGCTTGAGGCAGCTATATATGGGATTCCAGTTGTGTTTGGACCTAACAATCAACGTTTTCAAGAGGCACAAGACTTAAAGGCTTGTGGAGGTGGATTCGAGATATCTGATGTAGATAGTTTCACAAAATGTATGGATAGGCTTATTCGGAATTCCGAAGAACTAAAAGAATCTGGAAATGCAGCTGGAACTTATGTCAATAGCAGAATTGGTGCTACAGAATTAATTATGAAAGCAATATTTAAAGAGTAATCTAGATACTCCTCGCATTTCAAAGGAAAAAGGATTTGTATTTAATTCTAATTGTTAAATGCAAATCCTTTTTTTATAAGATAGCCCGAATAAATCAGCCTTGGTAACCTTAATTCATTATGACTTTAGCCATATCATAAACAGATGAAATCTATTTTTTCTCTTCATCTGTATACCAGCTTGCATACATGGCATAATTATTTGCAATTTTTTGGTTGAGTTCCTTACTCTGTTCTGGATCAACTTTCTTTATAAATTTAGCAGGAACGCCACCCCATAAAGAACCAGGTTCAATAATAGTGTTGCTAAGAACCAGGGCGCCGGCAGCGACAATGGCACCTTCACCCACAACAGCGTGGTCTAACACGGTTGCACCCATTCCAATTAGAGCTCCATCTTTTACGTCAGCTCCATGAATTGTAACATTGTGACCAATAGAAACGTGGTTCCCAATGTTAATTGTAGATTTTTGATATAAAGTATGGAGTACACTTCCGTCTTGAATGTTTGTATGCTCACCAATACGTATACTGTTCACATCGCCTCTAAGAACAGCATTGAACCAGATGCTGCATCCTTTTCCTATTACTACATCACCAACTACGGTGGCGTTGTCTGCCAAGAATACATCTTCGGCAATTTTAGGGGTAATCCCTCTGACAGGTCTAATAAGTGCCATAATATTAAATTTTTTTAGTAGCTTCTTTCAGCCATTCTATTTCTTCTTTACACAAATAAGGGGATAGTTTTTCATAAACAGTTTGATGATAGCTGTTAAGCCATTCAATTTCATCTCTGCTTAGCATCTCTATCAGAATTGGTTCTTTGTCAATAGGGCAGAGTGTTAGATGCTCAAATTGTAAGTACGAACCGAATTCTGTTTCAATATAAGGAATAACCAGTAGGGTATTCTCTATGCGAATTCCATAACGTCCTTCCAGATAAAGTCCTGGTTCATCTGTTACTGTCATCCCTGCTTTCAACGCTGCTGGTACATTATTCATCCGAATTTGATGAGGCCCTTCATGAACACAAAGATGAGAACCAACTCCGTGCCCGGTGCCATGTAAATAGTTTTTCCCTTCTTTCCATATAAACTGACGTGCTAATATATCAAGTTGGGTGCCGCAAGTCCCTTCTGGAAATTTTGCTAATCCAAGTTGGATAAATCCTTTTAGTACTAAAGTGTAATTTAACTTCATTTCAGGAGTAAGTGCTCCCAGGGGAATTGTACGTGTAATGTCGGTAGTACCGTCTAGATATTGAGCTCCGCTATCTAATAATAAGAAACCTTCAGGTTTCACTGCTATGTTGGTTTCGTTTGTGGGCTCATAATGAACAATGGCTCCGTGAAATCCATAAGCAGCAATAGTGTCAAAACTAATACCTAGATAATTTTCTTGTTCTTTACGAAACTCTTCAAGTTTTTTACTGATACTCAATTCTGTCTCATTACCTTTTTCTACTGCAGGACGGAGCCATTTCATGAATTTCACTAAAGCTATTCCGTCACGTAACATAGACTGATGGAATCCTTCTATCTCCTGCTTATTTTTTATGGATTTCAGGAAAGCAATAGGTGATTTCTTCTCAATAGGTGAAACTTTTAATGCCTCATAGACAGCTTGGTTTGTTGAACTTGGATCCAACCAGAGAGAATCTAACTTAGACAAATCTTTGAAAACGTCTTTGTAATTCTTGCAGATAATATTTTTGTTCTCTAGGTCATTTAGGAGTTCTTCGCTTAATTTTTGAGAATTTACATAGAGTGTCGTAGAATCCAGCCCAATTAATAAATAGCTAACAAAGACTGGATTACAATGGACATCACTGCCTCTTAGATTAGTAACCCAGGCAATTTCATCTAATGCACAGAGTAAAATATTATCAACTTGTTCTTTCTTTAAAAGTTCTCTGATAGCATTCAGTTTCTCTATAAAACCTATGCCCACATATTTAATAGGTTGTTTGTATATCTTGTCTAACGGAAGATCAGGTCTATTATCCCAAAGGTCATTAAAAGGATCAACGAAAGATTTAATGCTGATCCCTTTTTTCAACTCTTTGGCAAGTTTCTCTCTTTCCTGATGGGCAAACATTTCTCCACAGATTGCAACTTTACTGCCAGTTGGGAGAACGGAGGAAAGCCATTCTCCAATAGTTGGTGTCTCGGGAAGGTTCTCTTTCATCAGCAAGAATCCAGAATTTCTCAGCTGTTCTGTAGCTTGAATGAAATATCTGGAGTCAGTCCAAAGAGCTGCATCTTTTGTTGTCACAACCGCTGTTCCTGCAGATCCTGTAAAACCGCTAATCCATTCTCGTATTTTCCAGTGGTCAGGTACATATTCTCCACAATGAGGGTCTGTACTGGGGATAACTATGGCTTCTGCATGATTGCTTCCCAACCAATGTCTGAGTTTTTCAATCCTTTTTAGAATGTCCATGTTACAAATTTGATTTATGGTGCAGCAAAGGTACAATTTTTATTGTTTATGTTCCTTTTTTTATAAAATAATCTTTAGAATTAATTCTATAATTTAAAAGGATTTGCCTATCTTTGTAGGCGAAATTTAAACATTAACAATTAAATAATAAGATTATGGGATATTTAACAAATGACAAGCTCCTTATTGTTGGTGCCGGTGGAATGATTGGTTCTAACATGGTTCAGAGTGCTCTGATGCTCAAGTTGACTCCTAACATTTGTTTGTATGATATTTATGAACCAGGTGTTCATGGTGTTTTTGATGAAATGCAGCAGTGTGCATTCCCAGGTGCAAATTTAACTTATACTGTAGATCCTGCTGAGGCTTTTACTGGTGCTAAGTATATTATTTCTTCTGGTGGCGCTCCACGTAAGGAAGGTATGACACGTGAGGATTTGTTGAAGGGTAATTGCCAGATTGCCGCTCAATTTGGTGACTATATTAAGGAATATTGCCCTGATGTTGAACATGTAGTTGTAATTTTCAATCCAGCTGATGTTACAGCTTTAACAGCACTTATTCATTCAGGCTTGAAACCAAATCAGCTTACTTCTCTCGCTGCTCTTGATTCAACTCGTTTGCAGCAGGCTTTGGCATTGGAATTTGGTGTTCAGCAAGATAAGGTTACCGGTGCACACACATATGGTGGTCATGGAGAGCAGATGGCAGTATTTGCATCAAAGGTAAAGATTGATGGTAAGCCATTAGCAGAGATGGGTCTTTCTCCAGAGCGTTGGGCTGAAATTAAGCATCATACAACTCAAGGTGGCTCTAACATCATTAAATTACGTGGCCGTAGCTCATTCCAGAGCCCAGCATATAATGCAGTAAAGATGATTGAAGCTGCTATGGGTGGCGAGAAGTTCCTGATTCCAGCAGGTTGTTATGTAAACGATGATAAACTTGGCTTTAAGAATGTAATGATGGCAATGCCTTCAGTAATTGATAAGACAGGAGTTCATTTCACAGCACCAGAAGGTACAGCAGAGGAACTTGCATCTCTTCAGAGCTCTTACGAACATCTGTGTAAGATGCGTGATGAGTTAGTGACTTTGGAAATAATCCCTCCTATTTCTGAATGGGGAACTTTGAATCCTAATTTGTAATTCAAAATAAAACCTTAAATATAAGGGCTGTAGAATTTCACTACAGCCCTTTTTCTTTTAAAAAAAGTGATAAAAGCTTGGCCAATTGCAAAAGTCTGTGTAATTTTGCGCCCGCTAATAGTATGCATAACATTTTTTAATCATATAAATAATTAATAACAAAATGATTGTAGTACCTGTTAAAGAAGGCGAGAACATTGAAAAAGCTCTCAAGAAGTTTAAAAGAAAGTTTGAAAAGACTGGTGTTGTTAAAGAATTACGTGCACGTCAGCAGTTTGACAAGCCTTCTGTTACTAAGCGTCTGAAGATGGAGCATGCTATCTATGTTCAGCAGTTAAAAAGAAACGAGGAGTAATTAATTTCGCTTTTTATTTGGATTAATTGAAATAATTTCCTATATTCGCCATGTTAACTCATGCGAATAATGTGGATAGAATCCTTTTTAAACTACTTACAATTGGAACGAAACTATTCACCTCGGACTATCCGGTCTTATGGTGACAGTTTGTTAACTTTTGAAAAGTTCTTTAAAAGGAATAATGAAACGGCAGAATGGAATACTGTCGATTCCGATGTCATCCGTAATTGGGTGATGGAAATGACAGATTCCGGTGCTCAGCCAACTACGGTTAACCGGAACCTAAGTGCCTTGCGATCCTTTTTCAGTTACCTGATGCGGATAAGGGCTGTAGAGGTGAACCCGGCAACGAAGGTCAAAGGTCCTAAGAAGGCGAAGCCGCTTCCATATTTTCTGAAAGAGTCTGAAACAGACCGTTTGATGGATTCCGTACTTTATCCTACGGATTTTAACGGCTTAAGAGACAGAACAATTTTGACCCTGTTTTATGAAACAGGCATAAGACTATCAGAACTGGAAGGGCTTAACTGTACAGATGTGGATTTAATTTCCTGCCAACTGAAAGTGTTGGGGAAAAGAAATAAACAACGTATAGTACCTTTTGGACCAGAGTTAAAGTCTTTACTAGAACAATATCAAGCTGAGAGGGGATCCCATTGTGAACCTATAGAATGTGCTTTGTTCATTAACGGTAAAGGCCAGAGACTGAATAAAGGCTCAATCGAGCAGCTGACACATAAATATCTTTCCATGGTCACGACCATAAAAAAGAGAAGCCCACATGTCCTTCGTCATACTTTTGCGACTCAGATTTTAAATCATGATGGAAATCTGGAGGCAGTAAAAGAGTTGCTGGGACATGAGAGCGTTGCCACGACAGAAATCTATACACATACAACGTTTGAAGAGTTAAAGAAAATTTATAAACAGGCCCATCCGCGGTCATAAAAACGTTTTATTATGGAAGTTAAGATTCAATCAATTCATTTTGATGCTACGGAAAAGCTTCAGGCTTTCATCGAGAAAAAGATCAAGAAGTTTGAAAAGCAAGGCGACGAAATAAGAAAGGTAGAGGTGTCATTGAAAGTCGTTAAACCTGAGACTGCCATGAATAAAGAAGCTGCTGTAAAGCTGTATACCGTTAGTGGTGACATTTTTGCAGAAAAGGTATGCGACACCTTTGAGGAAGCTGTTGATCAGTGCATTGATGCAGTGAATAAACAACACTCCAAACTCAAGGAAAAACAGAGAAATAAGTAAAAAATTACGCAAAAATTTTTGCGGATAGAAATAAATGCTTAATTTTGCAGCCGTTTCGCAGCTAGTCTGTTGTGATGGCTGCAAAATTTGCCTCTTTAGCTCAGTTGGCCAGAGCACGTGATTTGTAATCTCGGGGTCGTTGGTTCGAATCCGACAAGAGGCTCAAAAATAAAACAAGTTCCTGAAATAGGTAAGATTGTGAGAAATGGGCATATTCCAGAGCGGCCAAATGGGGCAGACTGTAAATCTGCTGGCTTTCGCCTTCGGTGGTTCGAATCCATCTGTGCCCACCTCTTTGAATTAGGAGGTTGCCTGCTGTTTTAGCTCAGTGGTAGAGCACTTCCTTGGTAAGGAAGAGGTCCCGAGTTCAACTCTCGGAAACAGCTCAAAAAAGAGAAAAATTAGATTATTCACTAATATATTAAATAGGAAAAGCTATGGCTAAAGAAAAATTCGAGCGTACCAAACCCCATGTAAACATTGGTACTATTGGTCACGTTGACCACGGAAAGACTACTCTTACCGCTGCTATCTCTAAGGTTCTTCACGAGCGTTTGGGTACCGGTCAGGAAGTTAAGTCTTTTGATCAGATTGATAACGCTCCTGAGGAGAAGGAACGTGGTATTACCATTAACACAGCACACATTGAGTACGAGACTGCAAAGCGTCACTATGCACACGTTGACTGTCCGGGACACGCTGACTATGTAAAGAACATGGTTACTGGTGCTGCTCAGATGGATGGTGCTATCATCGTAGTTGCTGCTACTGATGGTCCTATGCCTCAGACTCGTGAGCACATCCTGTTGGCTCGTCAGGTAAACGTACCTCGCTTGGTTGTATTCTTGAACAAGTGTGATATGGTTGACGATGAGGAAATGCTCGAACTCGTTGAAATGGAAATGCGTGAGCTGCTTGAGCAGTATGACTTCGAAGATGATACTCCAATCATCCGCGGTTCTGCTCTTGGTGCATTGAACGGCGTTAAGGAGTGGGAAGATAAGGTTATTGAGTTGATGGATGCTTGTGACTCTTGGATTCAGGAGCCTATCCGTGATACTGAAAAGCCATTCTTGATGCCAGTTGAGGATGTATTCTCAATCACTGGTCGTGGTACTGTTGCAACTGGTCGTATTGAGACTGGTATCATCAAGGTTAATGACCCTGTTCAGATCTTGGGTCTTGGTGAGGACAAGAAATCAGTTGTTACTGGTGTAGAAATGTTCCGTAAGATTCTTGACGAAGGTGAAGCTGGTGATAACGTAGGTCTTTTGCTTCGTGGTATTGATAAGAATGAGGTTAAGCGTGGTATGGTTATCACTCACCCAGGAGTTATCAAACCTCACAAGGGCTTCAAGGCTTCTATCTATGTATTGAAGAAAGAAGAAGGTGGTCGTCACACTCCATTCAAGAATAAGTATCGTCCTCAGTTCTATCTGCGTACTATGGACTGTACAGGTGAAATCTCTCTTCCAGAAGGCGTAGAAATGGTTATGCCAGGTGATAACGTTGAGATTACTGTTGAGTTGATTTATGCAGTTGCTCTGAATGTAGGTCTTCGTTTCGCTATCCGTGAGGGTGGTCGTACCGTAGGTTCTGGTCAGATTACTGAAATCTTCGATTAATCTTATAGTCACTCTACTATAAATAAGGTGGGTCTCTTCAGTGATGGAGAGACCTTTCCTACGGGATTAGCTCAGTCGGTAGAGCACTGGTCTCCAAAACCAGGTGTCGGGCGTTCGAGTCGCTCATCCCGTGCTAATTATAAAGAGAATATGTTTAAAAAAATTGTAGATTATTGTAAGGAATCTTACAATGAACTTGTACACAAAGTTACATGGCCATCTCGAACTGAATTGACCGGTAGTGCAGTGGTTGTTTTATACGCTTCCCTACTCATTGCACTTGTGGTATTCGGAATGGATACTGTATTTCAGGCTTTAATGGGTGCAATTTATCCTAACTGATTTTAGAAAATGGCAGAGACTGAAAAGAAGTGGTACGTTTTACGTGCTATTAGTGGAAAAGAGGCTAAAGTTAAAGAATATCTCGAAGCAGAGATTAACAATGGTCTCCTGGCTAATGTGTTTCAGGTCTTGATTCCTACTGAGAAAGTTATCCAGAACAACAATGGTAAAAAAATTGTAAAGGAGAGGAATTCTCTTCCTGGATATGTTTTAGTGGAGGCTAAATTAGTTGGTGAGACAGCTCATAGCTTGAGAAACACTCCAAATGTTATTGGTTTCCTTGGAGGTTTGGATAACCCAACTCCATTGAGGCAATCTGAGGTGAACCGTATTTTAGGTAGTGTTGATGAAATGACAATCCCTGTAGAGGAAGTTACAGTTCATTACACCATTGGTGAAACTATCAAAGTTACGGATGGTCCATTCAGTGGATTCAACGGCATTATCGAAGAGGTAAGTGACGAAAAGAAGAAACTGAAAGTGATGGTTAAGATATTCGGAAGGAAGACTCCTCTCGAATTGAACTTTGCACAAGTAGAGAAGGAATAACACTTTTGTTACGGTGTTACTTCTCTAAGATAGTTAATATATAAAATTGAAATTAAAATGGCAAAAGAAGTTGCTGGATTAATCAAATTACAGATTAAAGGAGGCGCTGCAAATCCATCTCCACCAGTTGGACCTGCTTTAGGTTCAAAGGGTATTAATATTATGGATTTCTGCAAGCAATTCAACGCCAGAACTCAGGACAAAGCAGGTAAAATTCTGCCAGTGGTAATTACATATTACGCTGACAAGTCTTTCGATTTCGTTGTAAAGACACCACCTGCAGCTATTCAACTTCTTGAAGCAGCCAAGGTTAAGGGTGGTTCAGCAGAACCAAACCGTAAAAAGGTTGCAGAAGTTACCTGGGATCAGGTTAGAGCAATTGCAGAAGATAAGATGCCTGACTTGAACTGCTTTACTATCGAGTCTGCTATGAAGATGATCGCTGGTACTGCAAGAAGTATGGGTATTACTGTAAAAGGGGATTTTCCCGCATAACTTATAATCTTCAATTAAAATGAGTAAACTGACAAAAAATCAAAAGTTGACTGCAGGTTTGGTTGAAGCAGGTAAGGCGTATACTCTTTCAGAGGCAGCAGAATTGGTTAAGAAGATTACTTTTACCAAGTTTGATGCTTCTTTGGATATTGATGTACGTTTGGGCGTAGATCCTCGTAAGGCAAACCAGATGGTCCGTGGCGTAGTTTCACTGCCAAACGGAACAGGTAAGGTTGTAAGAGTATTGTGCCTCTGTACACCAGATGCCGAAGCTGCCGCTAAGGAAGCAGGTGCAGATTATGTTGGTCTGGACGAATATATCGAAAAGATTAAAGGTGGATGGACTGATGTAGATGTTATCATCACTATGCCATCCATTATGGGTAAGATTGGCGCCTTGGGTCGTATCCTCGGTCCTCGTGGTTTGATGCCAAACCCTAAGAGTGGTACTGTAACTATGGATGTTGCTAAGGCTGTTAGAGAAGTAAAGCAAGGTAAGATAGATTTTAAGGTTGACAAGACCGGTATTGTTCATACTTCAATTGGTAAGGTCTCTTTCGAACCAAAGGCTATCCGTGAGAATGCAAAGGCTTTCATTGATGTAATCAATAAGTTGAAGCCATCAGCAGCTAAGGGTACATACATTAAGAGTATTTATCTTTCTAGTACAATGAGTAAGGGTATTAAGGTTGACCCTAAATCAATTGACGAGAACTAAATTCAAGGAGGAATCAATTAAATGAAAAAGGAAGATAAAGTAAATGTTATAGCATCCCTTACTGAACTTGTAAAGGAATATGGTCATTTCTATCTTGTTGACGTAACTGGCATGGATTCAGCCGCAACAAGTAGTTTGCGTAGAAAGTGCTTTGGTGCTGATGTAAAGATGGTTCTTGTTAAGAATACATTGCTGCACAAAGCTCTGCAAAATCTTGAAGGTGACTATGAACCTTTGTTCTCTTGCCTAAAGGGTACAACCGCTGTAATGTTTTCTAAGGTAGCTAATGCTCCAGCAAAGTTACTGAAGGACGTACAGAACAAAGACGGTTTCCCTGGTCTGAAGGGTGCTTATGCTGAAGAAAGCGCATATGTAGGTGCTGATCAGCTCAATGCTCTTGCTGCTATTAAGAGTAAGAACGAAGTCATCGCAGACATCGTTGCTCTGTTGCAGTCACCAGCAAAGAATGTTCTTTCAGCCTTGCAGTCTGGCGGCAACACTATTCATGGTGTGCTTAAGACATTGGGTGAAAGACCAGAATAATCAAATTATCAAATTAAGTAAAACAAAATTAAAATTATACAATCATGGCAGATTTAAAAGCTATTGCTGAAACTCTTGTTAACTTGACAGTTAAGGAAGTTAATGAACTTGCAACTATCCTGAAGGATGAGTATGGAATTGAGCCTGCTGCTGCAGCTGTTGCTGTTGCTGCTGGTCCTGCAGTTGGTCCTGCAGTTGAGGAAGAGAAGACCGCATTTGACGTAGTATTGAAGAGCGCAGGTGCTGCTAAACTTCAGGTTGTTAAGGCTGTTAAGGAAGCTTGCGGTCTTGGCTTGAAGGAAGCTAAGGACTTGGTTGATGGTGCTCCTAGCACTTTGAAGGAAGGCATCGATAAGGCTGCTGCTGAGGCTTTGAAGAAGGCTTTGGAAGAAGTTGGTGCTGAGGTTGAGGTTAAGTAATTTATACTTCTAATAATAATGGGTAAAGGATCCTCTGGATGAGGGTTCTTTACCTTTTTGTGTCTAATAAGTAGTACATTAATAAAATATTTATGGCTTCTAACAAAGAAAACCAGAGAATAAACTTTGCATCAGTTAAGGCGCCAATGGCATATCCTGATTTCTTGGATGTACAGTTGAAGTCTTTCAGAGACTTTCTTCAGTTGGACACACCACCTGAGGAGCGTAAGAACGATGGTCTCTATAAGGTGTTTGCAGAAAATTTCCCAATTGCAGATACCCGTAATAACTTTGTCCTGGAATTTTTGGACTATTACATAGATCCACCACGTTACTCTATTCAGGAGTGCTTGGAGCGTGGCCTTACATATAGCGTTCCTTTGAAGGCAAAGTTGAAGCTGTATTGTACTGATCCTGATCATGAGGATTTTGATATGGTGATTCAGGATGTATATCTGGGTCCCATTCCTTATATGACAGACAATGGTACATTTGTCATCAATGGTGCTGAGCGTGTTGTAGTTTCTCAGTTGCACCGTTCTCCTGGTGTGTTCTTTGGATCAAGCGTACATGCAAATGGCACTCAGTTATATTCTGCCCGTATTATTCCATTTAAGGGTTCTTGGATAGAGTTTGCTACAGACATAAACAATGTAATGTATGCTTACATTGATCGTAAGAAGAAATTGCCTGTAACAACTTTGTTGCGTGCTATTGGCTATGAAAATGATAAGGATATCCTTGAAATTTTCAATCTTGCCGAAGAAGTTAAGGCAAATAAAACTAACCTGAAGAAATACATTGGTCGAAAGTTGGCTGCCCGTGTTCTGAAGAGTTGGACAGAGGACTTTGTAGATGAGGATACAGGTGAAGTTGTTTCTATTGAACGTAATGAAGTAATTATAGAACGTGAAACAGAACTCGAGGAACATCATATTGAAGAAATTGTTGAAAGTGGTATTCAGAGTGTCTTGATTCACAAGGAAGAGGTAAATGCCAGCGATTATTCCATTATATTCAATACCTTACAGAAAGACCCTTCAAATTCAGAAAAAGAGGCTGTATTGTACATCTACCGTCAGTTAAGAAGTGCTGACCCTGCAGATGATGCCAGTGCACGTGAAGTTATCAATAACCTCTTCTTCTCAGAGAAGCGTTATGATTTGGGTGAGGTAGGACGTTACCGTATAAACAGAAAGTTAGGTTTATCAACATCAAATGATGTTCGTGTCCTGACTAAAGAAGATATTATTGAGATTATCAAGTACCTGATTGAGTTGGTTAACTCAAAAGCTGTAGTTGATGATATTGATCATTTGAGCAATCGTCGTGTCCGTACTGTAGGAGAACAATTGGCAAATCAGTTCTCTATTGGTTTGGCACGTATGAGTAGAACCATTCGTGAACGTATGAACGTACGTGACAATGAGGTCTTCACTCCAACAGATTTGATTAATGCTAAGACAATCTCCTCTGTTATTAATTCATTCTTTGGAACAAATGCATTGTCACAATTCATGGATCAGACAAACCCATTAGCTGAAGTGACTCATAAACGTCGTTTGTCAGCATTAGGCCCTGGTGGTTTGTCACGTGAGCGTGCAGGTTTCGAAGTCCGAGACGTACACTACACTCATTATGGCCGTTTGTGTCCTATTGAGTCCCCTGAAGGTCCAAATATCGGTTTGATTTCTTCACTTTGTGTATATGCAAAGATCAATAGTCTTGGTTTCATCGAAACTCCTTATCGTAAAGTTGAGAATTCTAAGGTTGATTTGTCTGATAATGGTATCCAATATCTGACTGCAGAGGAAGAAGAAGGCTTGATTATCGGTCAGGGTAATGCTCCATTAAATGATGATGGAACGTTTATCCGTACCAAGGTTAAATGCCGTCAAGATGCAGATTACCCTGTAGTACCTCCATCAGAAGTTAACTTGATGGATGTCTCCCCACAGCAGATTGCTTCTATTGCAGCATCTTTGATTCCATTCTTGGAGCATGATGATGCTCACCGTGCGTTGATGGGATCTAATATGATGCGTCAGGCAGTTCCATTGCTTCGCACAGAAGCTCCTATCGTGGGTACTGGCATTGAAAAGCAAGTTTGCGAGGATTCACGTACAATGATTGTTGCAGAAGGACCAGGTCTTGTAAAGTATGTTGACTCTACTACAATCCGCATTCAGTATGACCGTACTGAGGAAGAAGATTTTGTTAGTTTTGAGCCAGCTTTGAAAGAATATGAAATTCCTAAGTTCCGTCGTACCAATCAGAATATGACTATTGACCTTCGTCCTATCTGTGAAGTTGGTCAGCGAGTTGAAAAAGGTGATATCCTTACTGAAGGTTACTCTACAGCTAATGGTGAGTTAGCATTAGGAAAGAACTTGTTAGTAGCTTACATGCCTTGGAAAGGTTACAATTATGAGGATGCTATCGTGTTAAGTGAACGTGTTGTCCGTGAGGATTTACTGACTTCAGTTCATGTTGATGAGTATTCTTTGGAAGTACGTGAGACCAAGCGAGGAATGGAAGAGTTTACATCAGACATTCCTAATGTAGGTGAAGATGCGACTAAAGACCTTGATGAGCAGGGTATCATACGTATTGGTGCTCGTGTTCAGCCAGGTGATATAATGATTGGTAAGATTACTCCAAAGGGTGAAAGTGATCCTTCTCCAGAAGAGAAATTGCTTCGTGCCATTTTCGGTGAGAAGGCAGGTGATGTAAAAGATGCTTCTTTGAAGGCCTCTCCTTCATTGAGTGGAGTAGTGATCAATAAGCGTTTGTATTCTAAGGCTATCAAGACTCGTAGTGACAAGGCTGCTGATAAAGTTCAATTACTGAAATTGGATGAGGAGTATGAAAAAGCATGCAATGACTTGAAGAATACTTTGGTTGACAAGTTATTGAAGTTGACAGAGGGCAAGCCTTCCGCAGGAATCAAGGATTATTTAGGTGCAGATATAATTGCCAAAGGAGCAGAAATCACTCGAAAGGATTTGATGCCTTTGGATTTCACATGTGTACAGCTTGGTAAGTGGACAGCTGATGCTCATACGAATGACCTAATTCGCACTTTGATTCTGAACTACATAAAGTGCTATAAGCAAAAAGACGCAGAGCTCAAGCGCAAGAAGAATGCAATTACCATTGGCGATGAACTTCCTGCAGGTATCATTAAGATGGCTAAGGTATATATTGCCAAAAAGCGTAAGATTGGTGTCGGTGATAAGATGGCTGGTCGTCATGGTAACAAGGGTATCGTATCTCGCGTCGTAAGAGATGAAGATATGCCATTCTTGGCCGATGGAACTCCAGTAGACATCGTATTGAACCCTCTGGGTGTGCCTTCTCGTATGAACATTGGTCAGATTTTTGAGGCTGTTCTTGGATATGCGGGAAGAGAACTTGGTGTTAAATTTGCGACTCCTATTTTTGATGGTGCTTCACTCGATGACTTGTGTACTTGGACTGATAAGGCAGGTTTACCACGTTATTGTTCAATGTATCTTTATGATGGAGGTACAGGTGAAAGATTTGACCAGCCAGCTACAGTCGGTGTGACTTATATGCTGAAGTTAGGTCATATGGTAGAAGACAAGATGCATGCTCGTTCAATAGGTCCTTATTCTCTGATTACTCAGCAACCACTTGGTGGTAAGGCTCAGTTTGGAGGTCAGCGATTCGGAGAAATGGAGGTTTGGGCACTTGAGGCATTCGGTGCCGCACATGTTCTCCAGGAAATCCTGACCATTAAGTCTGATGATGTAGTAGGTCGTTCAAAGGCATATGAGGCAATTGTTAAGGGTGAGCCAATGCCTACTCCTGGCATTCCAGAGTCTTTGAATGTGCTGCTCCATGAATTGAGAGGACTTGGTCTGAGTGTAGTTTTGGATTAATATAAACTCTTTACAAAAATAAAGAACTATGGCTTTTAGAAAAGAAAATAAGATAAAGAGTAATTTTACGAAGATTACCATTGGTTTGGCATCTCCAGAAGAAATTCAGGAAATGTCCAGTGGTGAGGTGTTGAAGCCAGAGACTATCAACTACCGTACATACAAGCCTGAGCGTGATGGTTTGTTTTGTGAAAGAATCTTCGGTCCAACCAAGGATTATGAGTGCCATTGCGGTAAATACAAGAGAATCCGTTATAAGGGAATTGTCTGCGATCGTTGTGGTGTTGAGGTTACTGAAAAGAAGGTGCGTCGTGAGCGCATGGGACATATCGAATTGGTTGTTCCTGTAGCACATATATGGTATTTCCGTAGTTTACCTAATAAGATTGGGTATTTGTTGGGAATTCCTTCTAAGAAATTGGATGCTATCATCTACTATGAGCGTTATGTTGTTATTCAACCTGGTAATGCTAAGAATGCAGATGGTGAGCCTTATCAGGTCTATGATCTTTTGACTGAAGAAGAGTATGTAGACATTCTGGAAAAGTTCCCAAATAATGATATGCTTGAGGATGTAGATCCAAACAAGTTTATTGCAAAAATGGGTGCAGAGGCAATAGAAGTATTGTTGTCTCGTCTTGATTTGGATGCATTGTCATTCCAATTGCGTGATCAGGCAAACTCAGATTCTTCTCAACAGCGTAAGACCGAGGCTTTGAAGCGTCTGCAGGTAGTAGAGGCTTTCCGTTCTAGCCGTGGCATGAATAAACCAGAATGGATGATTATAAAGAATGTGCCTGTCACACCTCCTGATCTTCGTCCATTGGTACCACTTGATGGTGGACGTTTCGCTACTTCTGACTTGAATGACTTGTATCGTCGTGTTATCATCCGTAACAATCGATTAAAGAGATTGATTGAGATTAAGGCTCCAGAGGTAATTCTTCGTAACGAGAAACGTATGCTTCAGGAAGCGGTTGACTCATTGTTTGACAATAGTCGCAAGAGCTCAGCTGTAAAGAGTGAGGCTAATCGTCCTTTGAAATCTTTGTCAGATTCTTTGAAAGGTAAGCAGGGACGATTCCGTCAGAATCTGTTAGGTAAACGTGTTGACTATTCAGCTCGATCTGTAATTGTTGTAGGTCCAGAATTGAAGATGGGTGAGTGTGGCCTTCCAAAGTTAATGGCTGCTGAGCTTTACAAACCGTTTATCATAAGAAAGCTGATAGAACGTGGTATTGTCAAGACGGTAAAGAGTGCTAAAAAGATTGTTGATCGTAAAGATCCAGTTATTTGGGACATTCTGGAGCATGTAATGAAGGGCCACCCTGTCCTTTTGAACCGTGCACCGACTTTGCACCGTTTGGGTATTCAGGCTTTCCAGCCGAAAATGATAGAAGGTAAGGCTATTCAGTTGCACCCTCTGGCATGTACGGCGTTCAATGCGGACTTCGATGGTGACCAGATGGCAGTTCATTTGCCATTGAGCAATGAGGCCATTTTGGAAGCTCAAATCTTAATGCTTCAGTCACATAATATCCTTAATCCTGCTAATGGTGCTCCTATCACTGTACCTTCTCAGGATATGGTGTTAGGTTTGTACTATATTACCAAACTTCGTAAGGGTGCTAAGGGTGAAGGTCATACTTTCTATGGACCTGAAGAAGCATTGATTGCTTACAATGAAGGAAAGGTTGACATTCACGCTATTGTTAAAGTCGTTGTTAACGATTTGGATGAAGATGGCGTCTTGAAACCAATGCTCAGAGAGACTTCTGTAGGTCGTGTTATAGCTAATGAAGTTATACCGGAGGAGGTAGGCTTCTTTAATGAGGTGATTTCTAAAAAGACACTTCGTGATTTGATTGCTAATGTAATTAAGGTTGTAGGTGTAGCGCGCGCTTGTTCTTTCTTGGATGGTATCAAGAACTTGGGTTATCGTTTGGCCTTCGAAGGTGGTTTGTCATTTAACTTGGATGATATAATCATTCCAAAAGAGAAAGAAGACCTAATTCGCCGCGGTAATGAGGAAGTAGATCAGATAATGATGAACTACAATATGGGCTTCATTACAGACAATGAGCGTTACAATCAGGTTATTGATGCATGGACACACGTTAATAATGATTTGTCCAACATCTTGATGAAGACTATGAAAGAGGCTGATCAGGGATTCAATGCTGTGTATATGATGCTTGACTCTGGTGCCCGTGGTTCTAAGGAGCAGATTCGTCAGCTCTCTGGAATGCGTGGTCTGATGGCTAAACCTCAAAAGGCAGGTGCTGAAGGAAATCAGATTATTGAAAACCCTATCCTTTCTAACTTTAAGGAAGGTATGTCAGTGTTGGAGTATTTTATTTCTACTCATGGTGCTCGTAAGGGTTTGGCTGATACTGCATTGAAGACTGCCGATGCCGGTTATCTGACACGCCGTCTTGTTGACGTATCTCATGATGTGATTATCAATGAAGAGGATTGTGGTACATTGCGTGGTCTGGTATGCACTGCTTTAAAGAATGGCGATGAAACTATCGCGTCTTTGGGAGAACGTATTTTGGGCCGTGTATCTGTGCATGATGTTATACATCCAACTACTGGTGAACTTTTGGTAGCTGGTGGTGAAGAAATAACTGAGGAAATTGCCGATAAGATTGAGAAGTCTCCTATTGAAAGTGTAGAAATTCGCTCTGTATTGACTTGTGAGTCCAAGAAGGGTGTTTGTATGAAATGCTACGGTCGAAACTTGGCAACACACAAGATGGTTCAGAAGGGTGAGGCTGTCGGAGTTATTGCTGCACAATCCATCGGTGAGCCAGGTACTCAGTTGACTCTTCGTACATTCCATGCTGGAGGTACTGCAGCTAATGCAGCTGCAAATGCAACTATTGTTGCAAAGAATGCTAGCCGTTTGGAATTTGAAGAACTTCGAACTGTAGATATTATAGATGAAGAAGGCAAGCCTGCTAAGGTTGTTGTAGGTCGTTTGGCTGAGGTCCGTTTCGTTGATGTACATACAGGTATTATCCTTTCTACTCAAAGTGTTCCTTATGGTTCAACTTTGTATGCTGTTGACGGTGAAATAGTAGAATCAGGTAAGCTCATTGCTAAATGGGATCCATTTAATGCCGTTATCGTCACTGAAAGTGCAGGTAAGATTTCTTTCGAAGGAATGAAAGAAGGTGAATCTTATCGTGTTGATAGTGATGAGGCTACAGGTTTGCGTGAAATCATCATTATTGAGCCAAAGGGTAACAAAGCCGTTGCACCAGCAGCTCATATTGTTGATGAGAATGGCGAAGTAGTCCGCACATACAACTTCCCAGTAGGTGGTCACGTTACTGTTGAAGATGGCCAAATTGTAAAAACTGGTGATACCTTGGTTAAGATTCCTCGTGCTGTAGGTAAGGCTGGTGATATTACTGGTGGTCTTCCACGTGTAACAGAGCTGTTTGAGGCTCGTAATCCGTCAAATCCTGCTGTTGTTTCTGAAATAGACGGTGAAATAACTATGGGTAAAGTGAAGCGTGGTAACCGCGAGATTACAGTGACTTCAAAGACAGGTGAGGAGAAGAAATATCTTGTGCCATTGTCTAAACAGATTCTTGTACAGGAGAGCGACTATGTCCGTGCAGGAACTCCACTTTCAGATGGAGCTATTACGCCTGCCGATATCTTGGCTATCAAGGGCCCAACTGCAGTTCAAGAATATATTGTGAATGAAGTGCAGGATGTCTATCGTCTTCAGGGTGTGAAGATCAATGATAAGCACTTTGAGATTATTGTCCGTCAGATGATGCGTAAGGTTCAGATTGATGAAGCCGGTGATACAAGATTCTTGGAGCAGGAAGTTGTAGATAAACAGGAATTCATGGAAGAGAATGACCGCATCTGGGGCAAAAAAGTAGTTACAGATGCTGGTGATTCTGAAAACTTGAAGAAAGGTCAGATTGTTACTGCTCGTAAGCTCCGTGATGAAAACAGTCTATTGAAACGCCGTGACAAGAAATTGGTTCAGACTCGTGACGCAGTTCCTGCTACATCAACTCAGATTCTACAGGGTATTACTCGTGCTGCTTTGCAGACTTCCAGCTTTATGTCTGCAGCTTCATTCCAGGAAACAACTAAGGTTTTGAATGAAGCAGCTATCCGCTATAAGACTGATTATTTGCAGGGTATGAAAGAAAATGTGATTTGTGGTCACTTGATACCAGCTGGAACTGGTCAGCGTGAGTTTGATAAGATAGTTGTAGGATCTAGGGAAGATTATGACAGAATGATGGCAAATCGTAAGACAGTCCTTGACTATAATAGTGTAGAATAATATACTATTTGATAATGTAAGAAAATAAAGGGAGTCTCTGTTTGGGGCTCCCTTTATTTATGCACTAAAGTTCATTTCTTAGGTTAAAAGCTCTTTATATAGTTAAATAATCTTAAATATTGAGTTTCGTTGTTTAAAAATGGCCTTAGGAGATAAAAAATTGAACTCCAAACAAACGAATTTCCAAAAATGTTTCGTACCTTTGCAGCCCGAAACGTCCTTATTGTGTACTTACGTTTCATAACTACAAGAAAATAAATAAAATATAATATAATAATTAAAAAACAAAAACAATGCCTACAATTAATCAATTGGTAAGAAAAGGCCGTCAGGTATTGGATGACAAGAGCAAGTCACCAGCTTTGGACTCATGTCCACAGCGTCGTGGTGTTTGCGTCCGTGTTTATACCACTACCCCAAAGAAGCCTAATTCAGCGATGCGTAAAGTCGCTCGTGTTCGTTTAACAAATTCAAAGGAAGTAAACTCCTACATTCCAGGAGAAGGCCATAATCTGCAGGAGCACTCAATCGTGCTTGTACGTGGTGGCCGTGTAAAAGACCTTCCAGGTGTTCGTTACCACATCGTTCGCGGTACTTTGGATACTGCTGGTGTGGCAAACCGTACACAGCGTCGTTCTAAGTATGGTGCTAAGCGTCCAAAAGCTGGACAGGCATCTAAGAAATAGTAATTGTTGAAATTACTTAGTTTAAAAAGTATTTTTAATCGTTTGGTTTGAAGGAAAAGCTATAAAGGTTGAGTAAATGGTTCGGTGGAACCGTTGAAGAACGCAGAGGCGCAGCCCCAAACTGAAAAATTATTTATCAAACAAAATGAGAAAAGCAAAACCAAAGAAACGTGTGATCCTACCGGATCCAGTTTACAATGATCAGAAGGTTTCAAAGTTCGTAAACCATTTGATGTATGATGGTAAGAAGAACACTTCTTACGAGATTTTCTACACTGCACTTGAAATTGTAAAGAAGAAGCTTGCTAACGAAGAGAAATCTGCTTTGGAAATTTGGAAGGCAGCTTTGGATAAGATTACTCCTCAAGTTGAAGTTAAGAGCCGTCGTATCGGTGGCGCAACATTCCAGGTTCCTACAGAAATTCGCCCAGACCGTAAAGAGTCTATTTCTATGAAGAATATGATTCTTTATGCACGTAAGCGTGGCGGAAAGTCAATGGCAGATAAGTTGGCTTCTGAAATTGTTGATGCTTACAACGAACAGGGTGGTGCTTTTAAGCGTAAGGAAGATATGCATCGTATGGCAGAAGCTAACCGTGCATTTGCTCACTTCAGATTCTAATTCAATTTAAGGTATTAAGATATGGCAAAACGCGATTTACATTTAACTCGTAACATCGGTATTATGGCTCATATTGATGCTGGTAAGACTACCACTTCAGAGCGTATTCTGTTTTATACGGGTTTAACTCACAAAATTGGCGAGGTTCATGATGGCGCTGCCACAATGGACTGGATGGCTCAAGAGCAGGAGCGTGGCATCACTATCACTTCTGCAGCCACCACTACTTTTTGGAATTGGAATGGTGACAAATATAAAATTAATCTGATTGACACTCCGGGGCACGTAGATTTTACTGCTGAAGTAGAGCGTTCACTTCGTGTTTTGGATGGTGCTGTTGCTGCATATTGCGCTGTAGGTGGTGTTGAACCACAGTCAGAAACTGTATGGCGTCAGGCAGATAAGTACAATGTGCCACGTATTGGTTATGTAAATAAGATGGACCGTTCTGGTGCAGACTTCTTTGAGGTGGTTCGCCAGATGCATGACGTTCTTGGTGCTAATCCTTGTCCAGTAGTTATTCCTATTGGTGCAGAGGAAAACTTCAAGGGCGTGGTTGATTTGATCAAGATGAAGGCTATCTTATGGCATGATGAGACAATGGGTGCAGACTACGAAGAAGAGGAGATTCCTGCAAATTTGGTAGATGAGGCAGAAGAGTGGAGAAATAAAATGCTTGAGACAGTTGCTGAGTTCGACGACGAACTGATGGAAAAGTATTTTGACGATCCTTCAACTATCACAAATGAAGAAATCATTCGTGCTTTGCGTGCTGCTACTGTACAGATGGCTGTAACTCCAATGCTTTGTGGCTCTTCATTCAAGAACAAGGGTGTTCAGACTTTGCTTGACTATGTTTGTGCATTCTTGCCATCTCCATTGGATACTCCAAATGTAGTAGGTACTAACCCATCTACAGGTGCTGAGGAAGATAGAAAGCCAGATGAGGCTGAGAAGACATCAGCACTTGCATTTAAGATTGCTACTGACCCATATGTAGGTCGTTTGACATTCTTCCGTGTTTATTCTGGTAAGGTTGAGGCAGGTTCTTATATTTTCAACACTCGTTCAGGAAAGAAAGAACGTGTTTCCCGTTTGTTCCAGATGCACTCCAATCACCAGAATCCTGTTGATGTTATTTCTGCAGGTGATATTGGTGCAGGTGTAGGTTTTAAGGATATCCGTACAGGTGATACTCTTTGTGATGAGGATGCACCTATTGTATTGGAGTCTATGGATTTCCCAGAGCCTGTTATTGGTATTGCTGTTGAGCCAAAGACCCAGAAGGATATGGATAAACTTGCTAATGGCTTGGCTAAGCTTGCAGAGGAGGATCCTACATTTACTGTTAAGACTGATGAGCAGAGTGGCCAGACCGTTATTTCAGGTATGGGTGAGCTCCATTTGGACATTATTATTGACCGTCTGAAACGTGAGTTCAAGGTTGAATGTAATCAGGGACGTCCTCAGGTTAACTATAAGGAAGCTATTACTAAGACTGTGAACTTACGTGAAGTGTACAAGAAACAGTCTGGTGGTCGTGGTAAGTTCGCTGATATCATTGTTAACATAGGTCCTGTAGATGCAGATTTCACTCAGGGTGGTCTTCAGTTCATTGATGAAGTTAAGGGTGGTAATATTCCTAAGGAATTCATCCCATCAGTTCAGAAGGGTTTCCAGAGTGCCATGAAAAATGGTGTCTTGGCTGGTTTCCCAATGGACAGCATGAAGGTTACTTTGGTTGATGGTTCTTTCCATCCAGTGGACTCAGACCAGTTGTCATTCGAAATCTGTGCATTGCAGGCTTATAAGAATGCATGTGCTAAGGCAGGTCCAGTTTTGATGGAGCCTATCATGAAATTGGAGGTTGTTACTCCAGAGGAGAATATGGGTGATGTTATTGGTGACCTAAATAAACGTCGTGGCCAGGTAGAAGGAATGGAAAACAGCCGTTCTGGTGCCCGCATCGTAAAGGCTATGGTTCCACTGGCAGAAATGTTCGGTTATGTAACAGCATTGCGTACTATTACTTCTGGTCGTGCAACTTCATCAATGACATACGATCATCATGCGCAAGTTTCAAGCTCTATCGCTAAGCAGGTACTTGAGGAGTGCAAGGGTCGTGTAGACTTGGTATAAATTATTAACAGAGGCGGTGGAGCTGGCAAGCGAATGACTCTTTGTCCAGCCTACCATCTTCCTCTTTTTCAATAACAATTAAATTATTTTAAAAATGAGTCAGAAAATTCGTATTAAGTTGAAATCTTATGATCACAACTTGGTTGACAAGTCTGCTGAGAAGATTGTTAAGACAGTAAAGGCTACAGGTGCAATCGTAAGTGGTCCTATTCCACTTCCAACTCACAAGCGTATCTTTACAGTGAACCGTTCTACTTTCGTAAATAAGAAGTCACGTGAGCAGTTCCAGCTTTCTTCTTACAAGAGACTGATTGACATTTACAGCTCAACTGCTAAGACTGTTGATGCTTTGATGAAGCTGGAGCTTCCTAGTGGTGTTGAAGTAGAGATTAAGGTGTAGTTTACTTCTCGAGAGAGAACATATTAGAGATTTCAACAAAACATTTAAATTAAGACTGAAATGTCAGGATTATTAGGAAAGAAAATCGGAATGACATCCGTATTCAGTGCCGAGGGTAAGAATGTGCCATGCACTGTTATTGAAGTTGGTCCTTGCGTCGTTACTCAGGTAAAGAGCGTAGAAAAGGACGGTTATGAGGCTGTTCAGGTGGGTTTCCAAGATAAAAAGGAAAAGAATACCACAAAGCCTATGTTGGGTCACTTTAAGAAGGCAGGTGTAACTCCAAAGAGACATCTTGCTGAATTTAAGGGATTTGATATGGAATTGAACTTGGGTGATACTTTAACTGTAGAGTTCTTCAATGATTCAGCATATGTTGATGTTATTGGTACTTCTAAGGGTAAGGGTTTCCAGGGCGTTGTTAAGCGTCATCATTTTGGTGGTGTAGGCCAGATTACTCATGGTCAGCACAATCGCCAGCGTAAACCAGGTTCTATTGGTGCTTGTTCATATCCAGCACGTGTATTTAAAGGATTGCGTATGGGTGGTCAGCTCGGTGGCAACCGTGTAACTACTCACAATCTTCAGGTATTAAAGGTGATTCCAGAGCACAATATCCTTATGGTTAAGGGTTCTGTTCCTGGCTTCAAAGGTTCAATCGTTATAGTAGAAAAATAATTATGGAATTAAGCGTATATAAAATTACCGGTGAGGATACCGGTAGAAAGGTTGCGTTGAATGATGCTATCTTCGGTATTGAGCCTAATGATCACGCAATCTACTTGGATGTAAAGCAGTTCCTTGCTAATCAGCGTCAGGGTACTCACAAGTCTAAAGAAAGAAGTGAAATAAGCGGCTCTACCCGCAAGCTTGGCCGCCAGAAAGGTGGAGGTGGTGCACGTCGTGGTGATATCAACTCTCCAGTGTTGGTCGGTGGTGCTCGTGTTTTTGGTCCAAAACCACGTGACTATTGGTTCAAGTTGAATAAGAAAGTAAAGGCTTTGGCTCGTAAGTCTGCATTGACTTATAAGGCTCAGGAAAATGCGTTGGTTGTTGTTGAAGACTTCTCTTTCGATGCACCAAAAACAAAGTCTTTCATTGAGTTGTTAAATAATCTTAAAGTTGCTGACAAGAAGACTTTGGTCGTTTTGCCAGAAGCTAATAAAGCAGTATTTTTGTCGTCCCGTAACTTGCAGCGCGCAGGTTTGGCCATCGCATCTGCACTCAATACCTACTCAGTATTGAATGCTGACTCTTTGGTTGTAACTGAGAGTGCACTGAAGTCAATCGAGGCAACTTTAAATAAATAAGGAGGCTGAAGTATGGCATTTATTATTAAACCGTTGGTTACCGAAAAGATGACAGCGATTACAGAGAAGCAGAATAAGTTCGGCTTCATTGTTCGTCCTCAGGCCAATAAGTTGCAAATTAAGAAAGAGGTAGAGGAACTGTATAATGTTACAGTTACTGATGTCAATACTATGAACTATGCCGGCAAGAACAAGACTCGTTATACTCGTGCTGGTTTAGTTAAGGGTCGTACAAACGCCGTTAAGAAAGCAATCGTAACCCTGAAAGAGGGTGATACTATTGATTTTTATAGCAATATTTAATATAGAAAATGGCAGTAAGAAAATTTAGTCCAGTAACTCCTGGACAGAGACACAAAATTATTGGTACCTTTGAGGAAATCACTGCTACGGTACCAGAAAAGTCTCTCGTTTATGGTAAAAAATCTTCTGGCGGTCGCAACAATGTTGGTAAGATGACCGCACGTTACATCGGTGGTGGTCACAAGAAATTGTACCGTTTCATCGATTTCAAACGAGAGAAAGATGGTGTTCCAGCTGTAGTAAAGACAATTGAGTATGATCCAAACCGTTCAGCTCGTATTGCTTTGCTATTTTATGCTGATGGTGAAAAACGTTATATCATTGCTCCAAACGGATTGCAGGTTGGTAGCACTTTGATGTCTGGTAAGGATGCAGTTCCTGAGGTAGGAAACTGTCTTCCATTGTCAGCAATCCCTGTAGGTACTGTAATTCACAACATTGAATTACGTCCAGGTCAGGGTGCTCTGCTTGTTCGTTCTGCAGGTAATTTTGCTCAGTTAACTTCTCGTGAAGGTGATTATTGCGTAATCAAGTTACCTTCAGGTGAGACTCGTAAGATTCTCTCTGCTTGCAAGGCTACTATTGGTAGTGTAGGTAACTCAGATCACGCACTTGAAAGTTCTGGTAAGGCAGGTCGTTCTCGTTGGTTGGGCCGTCGTCCTCACAACCGTGGTGTTGTAATGAACCCAGTTGATCACCCAATGGGTGGTGGTGAAGGTCGTCAGTCTGGTGGTCACCCACGTTCACGTAAGGGCTTGTATGCTAAGGGTCTTAAGACTCGTAGCCCTAAGAAGGCTTCTAATAAGTATATCATTGAAAGAAGTAACAAGTAATCAAGTTAATTGAGTAAATTATGAGTAGATCATTAAAAAAGGGTCCATACATTAACGTAAGCCTTGAGAAGAAGATTCTTGCTATGAATGAAAGCGGCAAGAAAGTCGTTGTTAAGACTTGGGCAAGAGCTTCTGTAATTTCTCCAGATTTCGTTGGCCATACTGTTGCTGTTCACAACGGTAACAAGTTTATTCCAGTTTATGTTACTGAGAATATGGTAGGACACAAGTTGGGTGAGTTTGCACCTACCCGTACTTTCCGTGGTCATGCAGGTAACAAGAAGAAATAAGCAGGACCTAATTGTAAGATTATTAAAAGAAAATAATAATGGGAGCAAGAAAAAGATTATCGGCTGAAAAACATAAAGAAGCCCAAAAGACTCAGTATTTTGCAAAGCTTCAGAATATCCCATCCTCTCCACGTAAGATGCGTTTGGTTGTTGATTTGGTTCGTGGCATGGAGGTTAATCGTGCTCTGGGTGTACTGAAGTTCTCTGAGAAGGCTGCAGCAGCACCAATTGAGAAACTGTTGCGCTCTGCAATTGCAAACTGGGAACAGAAGAATGAACGTAAGGCTGAAGCTGGTGAATTGTTTATAACTAAGATTTATTGTGATGGTGGCGCAACTCTTAAACGTATGAGACCAGCTCCACAGGGAAGAGGTTATAGAATTCGCAAGCGTTCAAATCATGTGACTTTGTTCGTCGATACTAAAACTAATGAAAAGTAATTAAACATGGGACAGAAAGTTAATCCGATTAGCAATAGACTTGGTATCGTTAGAGGTTGGGATTCCAACTGGTATGGCGGCAAGAATTTCGGTGACAACTTGTTGGAAGACAGCAAGCTCCGTAAGTATTTGAACGCACGTTTGTCTAAAGCTATGGTTTCAAAGATCGTTATTGAACGTACTTTGAAGTTGATCACCATCACTGTTTGTACTGCTCGCCCAGGTGTTATCATCGGCAAAGGCGGACAGGAAGTAGACAAATTGAAGGAAGAATTGAAGAAGATTACTGATAAGGAAATTCAAATCAATATCTTCGAGGTAAAGAAGCCAGAACTTGATGCAACTATAGTAGCAAATAACATTGCTCGTCAGGTTGAAGGTAAGATTGCTTACCGTCGTGCTATCAAGATGGCTATTCAGAACACCATGAGAATGGGTGCTGAAGGCATCAAGGTTCAGATCTGCGGCCGTTTGAACGGTGCAGAAATGGCTCGTTCTGAAATGTTAAAGGAGGGTAGAACTCCACTGCACACTCTTCGTGCAGACATTGATTATTGTAATGCAGAAGCCCTGACTAAGGTTGGTTTGCTGGGCATTAAGGTTTGGATTTGCCGTGGTGAGGTATACGGAAAGAAGGATTTGGCACCAAACTTCGCTCAGACCAAGGAAAACGGTCGTGGTAATGGCGGAAACAAGGGCGGACGTAATTTCCGCGGAAAGAAAAACAACAATCGTTAATTAGAGCTTTAAATTATGTTACAGCCTAAAAGAACAAAGTTCAGAAGACAGCAGAAAGGTGTTTCTAAAGGTGTTGCTCATCGTGGCACACAATTGGCATTCGGATCTTTCGGCATAAAGTCTCTGCAGACAAAATGGATCACTGGTCGTCAGATTGAGGCTGCCCGTGTAGCAGTAACCCGTTACATGCAGCGTCAGGGTCAGTTGTGGATCCGTATATTCCCTGATCAAGTAATTACAAAGAAACCTGCTGATGTACGTATGGGTAAAGGTAAAGGTGCTCCAGAAGCATATGTATTCCCTATTACTCCAGGTCGTGTGATTATAGAGATTGATGGCGTTCCATTTGAGATTGCAAAGGAAGCTCTGCGCCTTGGTGCACAGAAGTTGCCTGTTACTACTAAGTTTATTGTTAGACGTGATTACGATCAAAACGCTTGATTATGAAAACATCAGAAATTAAAGGATTATCTACAGCTGAATTGGCCGAGAAGATTGATACTGAGGTAGCTAACTACCAGCAGTTGCTGTTGAATCATGCTGTGTCTCCATTGGAGAACCCTTCTCAGATTAAGCAGTTGAGACGTACAATTGCTCGTTTGAAGACCGAGTTGCGTCAAAGAGAACTTTCTAAATAATTGATTCAATGGAAAGAAATTTAAGAAAAGAGCGTCTGGGTGTTGTAGTAAGCAATAAGATGGACAAGACCATTACCGTTGCTGCTAAATTCAAGGAGAAGCACCCTATTTATGGTAAGTTCGTCAGCAAGACGAAGAAGTACCATGCTCATGACGAAGAGAATACTTGTAATGTAGGTGATACAGTACGTATTATGGAAACTCGTCCACTGAGCAAGAGTAAGAGATGGAGATTAGTTGAAATCGTCGAAAGAGCTAAGTAATTATGATACAGGTAGAATCAAGACTTACAGTTTGTGATAACAGTGGCGCTAAGGAGTGTCTGTGTATCCGCGTTTTGGGTGGTACACGTCGTCGTTACGCTTCTGTTGGTGATGTGATCGTCGTTACTGTGAAAAGCGTCATCCCATCAAGTGATATGAAGAAGGGTACCGTGTCTAAGGCTCTTATTGTTCGTACAAAGAAAGAGATTCGTCGTGCTGATGGTTCTTATATACGTTTCGACGATAATGCCTGTGTACTTTTAAACAATGCAGGTGAACTTAGAGGAAGTCGTATCTTCGGTCCTGTAGCCCGTGAGTTGCGTGCTGCAAATATGAAGGTCGTTTCTCTGGCTCCCGAAGTACTTTAATCAAATTAAAGCTTTGAGTAATGAGTAAATTACATATTAAAAAAGGCGATACAGTATACGTTAATGCTGGTAAGAGCAAAGGCCAGACCGGTAAGGTCTTGAAGGTCTTTGTTGAGGAGCAGCGTGCTATCGTTGAAGGATTGAACATGGTATCAAAGAGCACAAAGCCTAGCGCAAAGAACCCTCAGGGTGGCATTGTAAAGCAGGAGGCTCCAATCCATATTTCAAATCTGAATCCAGTTGACCCAAAAACTGGTAAGGGTACAAGAATTGGTAGAAAAAGGAACGCTGATGGTGTTCTAGTTCGTTACGCTAAAAAATCTGGGGAGGAAATCAAATAATGAGTAATACAGCAAGCCTTAAGAAAGAATATGCTGAGCGTATTGCTCCAGCATTGATGAAGCAATTCAATTACACTTCTACTATGCAGATTCCTGCATTGAAGAAGATTGTAGTTAACCAGGGTCTGGGTATGGCTACTGCAGATAAGAAGATTATCGACGTAGCTATTGAAGAGCTTACTACTATTACTGGCCAGAAGGCAGTTGCAACCTTCTCAAAGAAGGATATTGCAAACTTCAAGTTGCGTAAGAAAATGCCTATCGGCGTTATGGTTACTCTCCGTCGTGAGAGAATGTACGAATTCCTAGAGCGTCTGGTACGTGTGGCGTTGCCTCGTATCCGTGACTTCAAGGGCATTGAGAGCAAGTTGGATGGCCGTGGTAACTATACACTGGGTATTCAGGAACAGATTATCTTCCCTGAAATAAACATTGATAGCATTACCCGTATTTTGGGCATGAACATTACCTTCGTAACCACAGCTAAGACTGATGAAGAGGGCTATGCACTTTTGAAAGAATTCGGTTTACCTTTTAAGAACGCTAAATAATTAAGATATGGCAAAAGAATCAATGAAGGCTCGTGAAGTTAAAAGAGCCAAAATGGTAGCCAAATATGCAGAAAAGCGTGCTGCTTTGAAGAAGATCGTGAATACTTCTGATGATCCTGTAGAGGCTTATGAGGCAGCTCGTAAGTTACAGGCTATCCCAAAGAACGCAAATCCAATCCGTCTGCACAACCGTTGCAAGCTGACTGGTCGTCCAAAGGGTTATCTCCGTCAGTTTGGTCTTTCTCGTATTCAATTCCGCGAAATGGCTTCCAACGGTCTTATCCCAGGCGTTAAGAAAGCAAGTTGGTAATTCTTTTATTATTAAATATTGTCAGGGTAGTCCTGATTAATTTAAATTTTATTTTATGACTGATCCAATAGCAGATTATCTGACGAGACTGAGAAATGCAATTCAGGCAAAGCACAGAGTTGTTGAAATTCCAGCCTCAAATTTGAAGAAAGAGATCACTAAGATCCTTTTTGACAAAGGTTACATTTTGAACTACAAGTTTGTAGATGATGGCCCACAGGGAACTATCAAGGTAGCCTTGAAGTATGATACGGCTAACAAGACTAATGCAATCAAGAAATTGATTCGTGTGTCTACTCCAGGTTTGCGTAAGTACACTGGTTATAAGGATATGCCGAGAGTAATTAATGGATTGGGTATTGCAATTATATCCACTTCAAAAGGTGTAATGACAGACAAAGAGGCTTCAGACCTGAAAATTGGTGGTGAAGTACTTTGCTATGTATATTAATAGGAGGGTTTAACATGTCAAGAATAGGTAAATTGCCAATTTCTATTCCTTCTGGTGTTACAGTTACCTGTAAGGATAATGTGGTTTCCGTAAAGGGACCAAAGGGTGAATTGACCCAGACTGTCGATCCTTCTATCGACATAAAGATTGAAGATGGTTCCATTACTTTCAACCTGGCTGAAAATTCAGGTGTAGAGCAGAAACAGCAGCAGGCTTTCCATGGTTTGTACCGTGCTTTGGTACATAATATGGTAGTTGGTGTTTCTGAAGGTTACAAGAAAGAATTGGAATTGGTAGGTGTAGGTTATCGTGCATCTAACCAGGGAAATATTATTGAACTTTCTTTGGGTTATTCACATAGTATTTTCATTCAGTTGCCTAATGAGATTAAAGTAGAGACTAAATCAGAAAGAAACAAGAACCCACTTATCATCCTTGAGTCTGCAGATAAGCAGTTGCTTGGTCAGGTATGTGCTAAGATTCGTTCTTTCCGTAAGCCAGAACCTTATAAAGGTAAGGGTATTAAGTTCGTTGGCGAAGAGATTCGCAGAAAGTCTGGTAAGTCTGCAAGTGCTAAGTAATTTTAAAACTTTTCGATTATGACAACTAAGAAAATAGAAAGACGAATTAAGATTAAATATAGAGTTCGTAATAAGATTTCTGGAACTCCTGAATGCCCTCGTATGAGTGTGTTCCGCAGCAATAAGCAGATTTACGTTCAGGTTATCGATGACTTGTCTGGCAAGACTTTGGCTGCTGCTTCCTCACTTGGTATGGAAGTTGAGAATAAGGCTGATCAGGCTAAGAAAGTAGGTGCTTTGATAGCTCAGAAGGCACAGGAAGCTGGTATCACAAAGGTCGTTTTTGATCGTAACGGCTATTTGTATCATGGTAGAGTTAAAGAGGTTGCTGATGCAGCCCGTAACGGTGGTCTTAAATTCTAATGATTATGGCAATTAATAAAGTTAAAGTAAGTAACGATATCGAATTAAAAGATAGATTGGTTGCTATCAATCGTGTTACTAAGGTTACTAAGGGTGGTCGTACTTTCACTTTCGCTGCAATTGTTGTAGTAGGTGATGGTAATGGTGTCATCGGTTACGGTCTTGGTAAGGCTGGTGAAGTAACTGCAGCCATTGCAAAGGGTGTAGAATCTGCAAAGAAGAACTTGGTTAAGGTTCCTGTTATCAATGGTACTGTACCTCATGAGCAGGAAGGCCGTTTCGATGGCTCAAGAGTTCTAATCATGCCTGCTTCTGCTGGTACTGGTGTAGTAGCTGGTGGTGCAATGCGTGCTGTATTTGAGAGTGTTGGTATCAAGGATGTTCTGGCTAAGTCTAAGGGTTCATCTAATCCTCATAACTTGGTAAAGGCAACTATCAATGCATTGGCAGAAATGCGTGATGCTCGTACTGTAGCACAGAACAGAGGCGTAAATATTTCTAAAGTTTTTAAGGGATAAATTTATGGCAACAATTAAAGTAAAGCAGGTTAAGAGCCGTATTGGTGCTCCAATTGATCAGAAGAGAACTTTAGATGCTATGGGTTTGAGAAAGCTTAATCAGGTCGTAGAACTTGAGGATACAGCTTCTGCTCGTGGTATGGTCGCAAAGGTTAATCACCTTGTAAAGGTTATTGACTAATCTATTAATCTGAAAAAATAGAATAGATATGAAATTACATAGTTTAAAACCAGCTTGTGGTTCAACTCATTCTAGAAAGAGAGTTGGTCGTGGTACCGGTTCTGGATTAGGTGGTACTTCTACCCGTGGTCACAAGGGTGCTAAGCAGCGTTCTGGTTATAAGACTAAGATTGGATTTGAAGGTGGTCAGATGCCATTGCAGCGTCGTTTGCCTAAGTTCGGTTTCAAGAACATTAACCGTGTAGAGTACAAGGCTATCAACCTAAGCACTATTCAGGCTTTAGTTGAGTCTAAAGGCTACACTAAGGTTGGTCTGGAAGAATTGATTGCAGCTGGTTTCGTTTCTAACGGACAGTTAGTAAAGATTCTTGGAAATGGTCAGTTGACTTCTAAGGTTGATGTTGAGGCAAATGCATTCTCAAAGACAGCAGAAGCAGCTATTGCAGCTGTTGGTGGTAACGCAGTAAAACTCTAATTCAATGAGAAAGCTTGTAGAAACAGTAAAGAATATTTGGAAGATTGAGGATCTGAGACAAAGAATCCTCATCACCCTTCTGTTTATCGCAATTTATCGTTTTGGTTCTTTCGTCGTACTTCCAGGTATTGATGCTAACCAGCTTGAGGCTTTGCGTCAGCAGACTAGTGAGGGTTTGATGGCTTTGTTGAATGCCTTCTCAGGAGGAGCTTTTTCTAACGCTTCTGTATTTGCGTTGGGTATCATGCCATACATCACAGCTTCCATCGTTCTTCAGCTTTTCACCATTGCTGTACCTCATTTCCAGAAAATGCAACGTGAAGGTGAAAGTGGACGTAGAAAGATTAACCAGTATACTCGTTATTTGACTGTGTTTATTCTGCTCTTTCAGGCACCAGCTTATTTGATCAATTTGAAAATGCAGGCTGGACCTGCTTTGAATGTGTCAATTGACTGGACTTGGTTCATGCTCGCATCTACTATCATCCTTGCTGCAGGCAGTATGTTTATTCTTTGGTTAGGTGAGCGCATTACAGATAAAGGAATTGGTAACGGTATATCTTTAATCATTATGATTGGTATTATTGCCCGTTTCCCTAATGCTTTCATTCAGGAATTGGTATCTCGCTTGTCATCTCCTGGTGCAGGTGGTTTGGTAGCATTCTTGTTTGAGATTGTGTTCCTGTTCTTGGTTATCTGTTTCGCTATCATGTTGGTTCAGGGTGTCCGTAAGGTGCCTGTACAGTATGCAAAGCGTATTGTTGGTAACAAGACAGCAGGAACTGGTGCTCGCCAGTATATCCCTTTGAAGGTAAATGCAGCTAACGTAATGCCTATCATTTTTGCTCAGGCTATTATGTTTATTCCTATCACCATTATGCAGGTGGCAGGTAATGCTTCTTGGTTGCAGCCTTTCTTGGATCATACAAGTTTTGCATATAATGCAGTTTTTGCAGCATTGATTATCATTTTCACATACTTCTATACTGCAATTACTCTGAACTCAACCCAGATGGCTGAGGATATGAAGCGCAATAATGGTTTTATACCAGGTATTAAGCCAGGTAAGCCAACTGCAGATTTCTTGGATAAGATTATGGATAGAATTACTCTTCCTGGATCTTTGTTCTTGGCATTGGTTGCTATCTTGCCAGCATTTGCTGGTATATTTGGAGTACAGCAGGAATTCGCACAGTTCTTTGGCGGAACTTCTCTGTTGATTCTTGTTGGTGTTGTTCTTGATACTTTGCAGCAGATAGAAAGTCATTTGATGATGCGTCACTACGATGGTCTGTTGAATTCAGGACGTATTAAAGGCCGTTCTGGTTCATATTAAGATTTATCGAAATGATATTTCTGAAAACTGAAGATGAAATTGAGCTACTCAGACAAGCGAATCTTCTAATAGGAAGAACGCTTGCTGAGTTGGCTAAAATAATAAAGCCGGGTGTAACAACTTTGGAGTTGGATAAAGTAGCAGAAGAATTTATCTGTGACAACGGTGCTATTCCAACTTTCAAGGGATTCCCAAATCCATTTGGAGGACCATTCCCAGCATCAATTTGTACATCAGTAAATGATGTTGTGGTACATGGAATTCCAAATAACGTTCCTCTAAAGGACGGTGACATTGTATCTATAGATTGTGGTACAAAGTTAAATGGTTTCTGCGGAGACTCTTGCTATACTTTCCTTGTCGGTGAGGTGTCAGAAGAAATCAGGCAACTTTGTAAAGTGACAAAGGAAGCTTTGTACTTGGGCATAGAGCAGGCAGTTGTCGGACATCGTTTGGGGGACATTGGTTATGCAGTGGAGAATCATTGTACTTCACATTCTTATGGAGTCGTTCGCGAGTTTGTAGGACACGGAGTAGGAAGGGAGATGCATGAAGATCCTCAGGTTCCAAATTATGGGAAACGTGGAACGGGTACAATGCTCAAGAAAGGTCTTTGTATCGCAATCGAACCAATGATTACATTAGGAGCCAGACAGGTTACTATGGATTCCGACCGTTGGACCATAAGAACTAGAGATGGAAAACCAGCTGCACATTACGAGCATTCGTTGGCAGTGAGACAGGGAAAAGCTGATGTATTATCTTCATTTGAAGAAATTGAAAAAGTTTTAGGTGATAAAGCAATTTAGTATGGCAAAGCAATCTGCAATTGAAATTGACGGAACAGTAGTTGAAGCATTGTCAAATGCAATGTTCAAGATTGAACTTGAGAATGGGCATGAGATTACAGCACATATCTCTGGCAAAATGAGAATGCATTATATTAAAATCCTACCTGGTGATAAGGTTCGTGTTGAAATGAGTCCTTATGATTTGACTAAAGGTAGAATCTCATTCAGATATAAATAAAAAAGATACATATGAAGACAAGAGCATCATTAAAGAAGCGTACTCCTGATAGCGTAATTGTACGTCGTAAAGGAAGACTGTTTGTGATTAACAAGAAGAACCCTAAGTACAAGATGCGTCAGGGCTAATAAAGTAATAGAAGAAAAAATTATTTCTAGTATATGGCAATAAGAATCGTTGGTGTTGATTTACCTCAGAACAAGAGAGGTGAAATCGCTTTGACTTATATTTTTGGTATAGGTCGTTCAAGTTCAGCTAAGATTTTGGAGAAGGCTGGTGTCGATAAGGATCTGAAAGTAAAGGATTGGACTGATGACCAGGCTGCAAAGATCCGTGAGGCAATTGCAGAAGGTTATAAGGTAGAAGGTGATCTTCGTTCAGAAATCCAGTTAAACATTAAGCGTCTCATGGACATCGGTTGCTACCGTGGTGTCCGTCACCGTATTGGTCTTCCTGTTCGCGGACAGAGTACCAAGAACAATGCTCGTACTCGTAAGGGTAAGAAGAAGACCGTTGCAAATAAGAAAAAAGCTACTAAGTAATTAAGTTTATAGTAAGATATGGCAAAAAAAACAGTCGCAGCTAAGAAAAGAAACGTAAAAGTTGATGCTATGGGACAGTTACATGTTCATTCATCATTCAACAATATTATTGTTTCTTTGGCAAACAGCGAGGGCCAGATTATTTCATGGTCTTCTGCTGGTAAAATGGGATTTAGAGGTTCTAAGAAGAACACTCCATATGCAGCTCAGATGGCTGCCCAGGATTGTGCAAAGGTTGCATACGATCTTGGCCTGAGAAAGGTGAAAGCTTACGTTAAGGGTCCAGGAAATGGCCGTGAGTCAGCTATCCGTACCGTACATGGTGCAGGTATCGAGGTAACTGAAATCGTTGACGTAACTCCACTACCACATAATGGTTGTCGTCCTCCAAAGAGAAGAAGAGTTTAATAGATAACCAATAACGACCTGCCCTCACGGATGTTAATTTTTGGATTACATTCCTTTCTGTGATGCGCGGCTGCAACTAAATGAGTGCGGGTCATAACAACTTAAATTAGATTATAAAAATGGCTAGATATACTGGACCTAAATCAAGAATTGCTCGTCGTTTCGGAGAGCCTATTTTTGGAGCTGATAAAGTTTTGGCTAAGAGAAATTTCCCTCCAGGCCAGCACGGTAATAACAAGAGACGTAAGTCTTCTGAGTATGGTCAGATGCTTGCAGAAAAGCAGAAGGCTAAATACACTTATGGTGTTTTAGAGAAGCAGTTCCGCAACTTGTTCGATAAGGCCGCTAGAAAAGATGGTGTTACCGGTGAGGTTTTATTGCAGTTGTTAGAGGGTCGTCTTGACAATATCGTTTACCGCTTGGGCATCGCTCCAACCCGTGCTGCAGCACGTCAGTTGGTTGGTCACCGTCATATTGTTGTTGACGGAAAGGTAGTAAACATCCCATCATATGCTGTTAAGCCTGGCCAGGTCATTGGCGTTCGTGAGAAATCAAAGTCTCTCGAAGTTATTGCTAATGCATTGGCTGGTTTCAACCACGCTAAGTATCCTTGGTTGGAGTGGGATGAGAACCTGAAGTCAGGTAAACTTCTCCATGTTCCAGCTCGCGAGGATATCCCAGAGAATATTAAGGAACAGATGATTGTCGAGTTGTACTCTAAGAACTAATAAAATTTATGGCGATATTAGCATTTCAAAAACCTGATAAAGTAATAATGTTGGATTCCGACAGCAAATTCGGCCGTTTCGAATTTCGTCCGTTGGAGCCTGGCTTCGGTACTACCGTAGGTAATGCCCTCCGCCGAATCCTTCTTTCCTCTTTGGAAGGTTACGCAATCAACACCATTTCCATTGAAGGTGTTGAGCATGAGTTTGCATCCATTCCTGGTGTTAAGGAAGATGTAACCAACATTATTTTGAATCTGAAGCAAGTAAGATTCAGGAGATTAGTTGAAGAAATCGAGAATGAGAAGGTTACTATCACTGTTGAGAACGCAACTGAGTTCAAGGCTGGTGATATGAACAAGTTCTTGACTGGATTTGAAGTGTTGAATCCCGATTTGGTTATCTGTCACTTGGCTAAAGGAACATCTATTAAGATGGACATCACTGTTAATAAGGGCCGTGGCTATGTTCCTTCAGAGGAGAATCGCCAGTTCTGTACAGATGTCAATACTATTCCAATTGACTCAATCTACACTCCAATCCGTAATGTAAAATATATGGTAGACAATTTCCGCGTAGAGCAGAAAACTGACTATGAGAAATTAATTCTGGAAATTACTACCGACGGTTCCATTCAACCAAAAGATGCACTTAAGGAAGCTGCTAAGATTTTGATTTATCATTTCATGTTGTTCTCTGATGAGAAGATTACTCTTGAGAATGCCGATCTGGATGGTAATGAAGAATTTGATGAAGAGGTTTTACACATGCGTCAATTGCTGAAGACAAAGCTTACAGACATGAACCTTTCTGTTCGTGCTTTGAATTGCTTGAAGTCAGCTGATGTGGAAACTCTTGGTGACTTGGTTCAGTACAACAAGACTGACCTACTTAAGTTCCGCAACTTTGGTAAGAAATCGCTCACTGAGCTTGATGATTTGCTAGAGAGTCTGAATCTTTCGTTTGGAACTGATATTTCTAAGTATAAATTAGATAAAGAATAATTAAAATGAGACACAATAAAAAATTTAACCATCTCGGTCGTACTGCATCCCACAGAAATGCAATGCTGTCAAATATGGCAACATCTCTGATCATGCACAAAAGAATCACTACGACTGTCGCAAAGGCTAAGGCACTGAAAAAGTATGTCGAGCCATTAATTACAAAGTGTAAGCAGGATACTACCAACTCCCGTCGTGTAGTATTCTCATATTTGCAGGACAAGTATGCAGTAACTGAACTTTTCAAGGAAGTTTCAGTGAAGGTTGCTGACCGTCCAGGTGGTTATACTCGTATCATTAAGACTGGTCATCGTTTAGGTGACAATGCTGAAATGTGTTTCATCGAGTTGGTTGACTTCGATGAGAACATGGCTAAGCAGACTGTTAAGAAAACTCGTACTCGTCGCTCAAAGAAGAGTGCAGAAGGCGCTGCAGTAGCAGAAACAAAGGCTGAAGAGACTCCAAAAGCTGAATAAAAATTGCTATATCTAGAAAAACCGCTCTCTCAAGGGGCGGTTTTTTTTATTTTATTATTGCAATATCAAAATTTTATGTAGTTTTGCATGGATAAACTTTTAAAAGGAAAAAGGAAATGAAACTAAAAGTATTAACTCTCTCTTTATTGGTACTGCTTATGAGCAGTTGCTATGGTTTAGGTTCTGGTACTCAAGTGGCTGGAACTATTATAGGTGCCGATCTAGGTGGTCATATTGGCAGTATGGTCGGAAGGCGAAATGGTGGATTTGGTGGTGATGTCTTTGGAACAATTTTAGGTACTGTAGCTGGTGCTGCAATTGGGAATGCTGTTACGGCTCCACCACGGGAAAGAAATTATGATTATGATAATGAAGATTACCGTGGCTATGATGCAACTACAGAGCAACGTCGCCCTAGCTATCAAAAGCGCAATTCTACTAATGTCCGTCAAAGTTCTGATGCATTGAATGGTTTAAGAGTGCATAATCTTCGTTTCATTGATGCAAATAAAAATCGTATCATCAATTCAGATGAGACTTGTCAACTTCTTTTTGAAGTGCAGAATGAAGGTAATGTTACAGCCTATAATATTACACCTTTGGTTTACGAGATAAATAAAAGGAAGCATATTTACATTTCAAGTCCGGCAGTAATCGAAAGGTTAAATCCAGGAGAATTTGTTACTTATACGATTACTATTCGTTCTGATAGTAAATTGGCTGATGGCACAGCTACATTCGCAATCGAACTTTCTGATGAGAATGGCATGACAGTTCCTTGCCGAGAATTTGACCTTTCTACAAAGCATTAAAGGAGTACAATAATATAATGAAAGCAGCTGAACTAATTAGTTCAGCTGCTTTCATTATAATCGGAGATAAACTTGGTTTGCATTCATTTGATCTTTTTGAGCTTGACAGAATCAGGATTTGACTTCCGTCGTGTTAAGATTTCTGAAAGAGGTATTTGGGGAATTTCTGTTAATTCTAGTATAGGGAGTGGATGCTCTGGTTCTGCCAACTTATATGGTACTATGGTAGGGGTGTAGACTGAAACTTCTACAGGTGAGTAACCATATCGAATAATGTCAAGTTCCTTTGCAGCAGCATAAGAAAGGTCTATCATAAATTTCTTTGTATAGGGCCCTCTGTCTGTTACCTCTACTATGACTTCTTTCCCGTTCCGTATGTTCTTGACCTTGAGTAGTGTCCCAAAAGGATAGGTCAGATGAGCACATGTCATGCTATCCTTATTGTATGCCTTTCCACTGGCTGTTAGTCTTCCGTGTAACCTATTGGCATAATAAGAAGCGTTACCTACGCTCTGTCCCAGAGAATAGGTAACGCACGCTACAATACAAAATACAAATACAACTAAACGAGATTTATTTTTCATTTTAAATTATACGATTCCTTGAGCCATCATGGCCTTGGCAACCTTCATAAAGCCTGCAATATTTGCACCCTTTACGTAGTTGATGTAACCATCAGGTTCAGTACCATACTGAAGACATTGATGGTGGATGCCATGCATGATGTGATGCAGTTTCTGATCTACTTCATCAGCAGACCAACTTAGATGCATTGCATTCTGGCTCATTTCCAGACCAGAAGTTGCAACACCACCTGCATTTACAGCCTTTCCAGGAGCATAAAGCATCTTTTTCTCAACGAACAAGTCGATAGCTTCTGGAGTACATCCCATATTGGAAATCTCACCTACACAGAGAACTCCATTATTGATCAGAGTTTGAGCATCTTCACCATTCAACTCATTCTGTGTTGCACAAGTCAAAGCGATGTCTGCCTTAACTTCCCATGGGCGTTTGTTAGGAACAAATGTAGCATTAGGGAATTCTTCTGCATAAGGTGCACAGATATCATTACCTGAAGAACGGAGCTCAAGCATGTAGTCTATCTTTTCACCGCTGATTCCATCTGGATCATAGATATATCCATCAGGTCCTGAGATGGTTATAACCTTGGCACCAAGTTGTGTAGCCTTTGTTACTGCCCCCCAAGCTACGTTGCCGAAACCAGAGATTGCAACGGTTTTTCCCTTAATGTCTATGCCTCTTGTCTGCAACATTTCGTTTACAAAATACAAGCCACCAAATCCTGTAGCTTCAGGTCTGATTAATGAACCGCCGAATTCCAGATTCTTGCCAGTCAATACACCAGAGAAATCACGGGTCAGTTTCTTATATTGGCCAAACAAATAGCCTATTTCACGTCCACCTACACCGATATCACCAGCAGGAATATCAATTTCTGGGCCGATGTAGCGGTGAAGCTCATTCATGAAAGCCTGGCAGAAACGCATGATTTCAGCATCGCTCTTACCCTTTGGTGAGAAATCGGAACCACCTTTACCACCACCCATAGGCAGAGTGGTAAGTGCATTCTTAAAGGTCTGCTCAAATCCTAGGAACTTCAAGATAGAAAGGTTTACAGATGCGTGGAAACGCAATCCACCTTTATAAGGGCCAATAGCAGAATTGAATTGGACTCTGTATCCTAAGTTAACCTGAACCTTTCCATTGTCGTCTACCCAAGGAACACGGAAAGTAATGATACGTTCAGGCTCAACTAATCGCTCAAGAAGAGCTGCTTTCTCAAATTCAGGGTGCTTGTCATAAACATCCTTAATGGAAAGTAATACTTCTTTTACAGCCTGAAGAAACTCTGGTTCTCCAGGGTGTCTAGCCTCCAAAGAAGCCATAAAAGCATTAATGTTCAACATATTGTAAGTGTTTAAGGTCGATTTATTATATTCGGAAAACTATTTACTGACATTTTGTCGCTGCAAATATAGTGAATATGCCGTTCATAACAAATTAATTCTTTAAAAAAAAGCTAGATTTGGGTAATTTTATGACAATTTTTGTATCTTTGTCTTTAGTATGAAAAGCCATGGACCTTATTTAAAAGATATTTCCTTCGTCAATTTGATGAAGAGCAGAATTTATCAGGTTTTGCTTGTAGCAAACCCGTATGACGCCTTTATGTTGGAGGATGATGGGCGCATAGATGAGAAGATATTTTCAGAGTATGCGGATCTAGGTTTGAGCACCCCTCCTCGTTTTACTCTGGTTTCTGATGCTGAAGCAGCTGAGAAGGAATTGGCAAAGAACCATTTTGAGTTGGTCATTGTCATGCCAGGTACAGATAATAGTAATGTCTTCGATATTGCAAGAAGCATTAAAGAGGCATATCCCAAGACTCGGTTAGTGGTACTTACTCCTTTTTCCCATGGAATCAGCAAGCGCATGGAGCATGAGGACTTGTCCATTTTTGAATATGTATTTTGCTGGTTGGGTAATACAGAGTTACTCATTTCTATCATTAAGCTGATGGAGGATAAAATGAATCTGGAACACGATATCCGTGAGGCTGGTGTTCATATGATTCTTTTGGTTGAAGACTCTATTCGTTTTTATTCTGCTATTTTACCGAACTTGTATAGGTATGTTTTGGAACAGATGCATGCTTTTGCCACAGAAGGCTTGAATGTGCATGAGGCCAATCTTCGTAAGAGAGGTCGTCCTAAAATAGTTTTGGCTAGGAACTATGAGGAGGCCATGGATTTTTATAATCGTTTTAAAGATAACACTTTAGGTGTTATTAGCGATGCTAGGTACTTGCGTGATGGAGTCATAGACCCAGAGGCAGGTGTCAGGTTCCTGACATCCATAAGAGAACAAGATGAATATATCCCTTTGGTGCTCCAAAGCAGTGAGTCTGAAAACAGGAAGTTGGCTAAAAAAATTGGAGCCACTTTTGTTGACAAGAATTCCAAAACCATGGACTTGGATTTGCGTAAGATTGTAGAAAATGATTTTGGATTTGGCGATTTAGTGTTCCGTGATTCTAATACAATGGAGGAAATTGTCCGTGTGCATAATCTTCGTGATTTGCAGGATAATATCATGACTATACCTAAGGAATCACTGGAGATGCACGTTTCTCATAATAATATATCCCGATGGCTGTGTTCCCGGGCTATGTTTTCTATGTCAGAATTTCTAAAGCAAATAACTTGGCGTGAAAATCAGGATATAGATTCTCATCGCCAAATTATATTCGATGCCATTGTCCAGTACCGGAGAATGAAGAATCAGGGCGTGGTGGCTGTATTCCTGCGCGAACGTTTCGACCGCTATTCTAATTTTGCCCGTATTGGTGAAGGCTCTTTAGGAGGTAAAGGCCGTGGCTTGGCCTTTATTGGCAATATCTTGAAGCGTCATGAGGAATTCGATGCTTTCGACAATGTAGATGTACTGATTCCAAAGACAGTTGTGCTTTGTACGGATATCTTTGACCAGTTCATGGAAAGCAATGATTTGTACTCCGTTGCTTTAAGTGATGCAGAGGACCAGACAATTCTGGATGCTTTCCTGAAAGGTAAACTCCCTTCAAGTTTGGAAGATGATTTTCGGACTTTCATCTCGGTCGTTCATGCACCTATTGCCATCCGTTCGTCAAGTCTGTTGGAGGACTCGCATTACCAACCTTTTGCTGGCATCTATTCTACCTATATGATTCCGTATTTGGAGGATTCAGAAATCATGCTTCGTCAACTCAGTGATGCGGTAAAATCCGTGTATGCTTCTGTTTACTATAAAGACAGTAAGGCATATATGGAAGTTACAAATAATGTCATTGATCAGGAAAAGATGGCAGTGGTTTTGCAGGAGGTAGTGGGAACTCAGTATGGTGATTATTATTATCCTGCTATTTCGGGTGTGGCAAGAAGTACAAACCATTATCCTCTAGGTGATGAAAAGCCAGAGGAGGGTATTGTGAATTTGGCGTTAGGCTTGGGTAAATATATTGTTGATGGTGGTCAGACTTTGCGTGTGAGCCCTTATCATCCTGACAAATGTTTGCAGACTAGTGAGGTTGATATATGCTTGCGTGAGACACAGACGAAGTTTTATGCTATAGATGTCAAGCGTCAACCTTCAGATTTTAAGGTGGATGATGGCTTTAATCTGAAGACTTTGCGTCTACGGGAAGCAGAGAAATATGGTGCCTTGAATGCCATTAGTAGTACGTACGACTTTAATGATATGGTCATTAGGGATGGATTCTATTCTGAGGGTAGGAAGTTGCTGACTTTTGCTGGTGTTTTGAAATATAACATGTTCCCGTTGCCGGAAATCTTGAAATTATCTTTGAAATATGGGCAAAGTGAGATGCGTCGCCCTGTGGAGATTGAATTTGCTGTGAATCTGGATAATGATGGCAGTAAGGGTGGTACATTCTATTTACTTCAGATTCGTCCTATTGTAGATAGTAATCAGTCCATCAATGAGGATTTATCAGTCTTGGGTAAGGAGTCGGTTATTCTACGTAGCGATAACTCGCTTGGAAATGGAATTGTGAGCAATGTCCATGATATTGTCTATGTCAAGACGGAGGATTATAAGCAATACACAAATCCGGAGATAGCCATTGAGGTGGAACGCATGAACCATAAGTTTGTGTCAGAAGGCAAGAACTATGTACTTGTAGGCCCTGGTCGATGGGGTAGTAGTGACCCTTATCTTGGTATACCCGTGAAATGGCCTCATATCAGTGCTGCAAAGGTTATTGTGGAGGCTGGCTTGACTAATTATAGAGTTGATCCAAGCCAGGGAACTCATTTTTTCCAGAATTTGACCTCTTTCGAAGTGGGATATTTCACTATTAATGCTTACAGAGATGATGGTATCTATGAACAAGATTACTTGAATGCTCTGCCGGCTGTCGAAGAGACAAAATATCTACGTCACGTTCATTTTGAAGAGCCGATAGTTATCAAGATGGATGGAAAGAAGAAGATAGGTGTAGTATTGAAACCTGAAAAATAAAAAAACCGAGGCACTAGCCTCGGTTTTTTTTCTCTCTCTCATACTAATTGGTATATATATATATATTAAATTACACCCTGTGCCATCATAGCTTTGGCAACCTTCATAAAGCCTGCAACATTTGCTCCCTTTACATAGTTGACATATCCATCAGGCTCTGTACCATACTTCACACAATTGCGGTGAATATCCAGCATGATATCATGCAATTTTGCATCAACCTCTTCTGAACTCCATGATAAGCGGATTGAGTTCTGGGTCATTTCCAGACCTGATACAGAAACACCACCAGCATTGGAAGCTTTACCTGGAGCATAGAGAATCTTTGCATTCTGGAATACTCTGATAGCTGCAGGTACGGTAGGCATATTAGCACCTTCGCAGACTGCAATGACACCATTGGCAACTAATGCCTTTGCTGCTTCTTCACTGATCTCGTTCTGGGTTGCACATGGAAGAGCAATGTCTGCAACTTCATTCCATGGTTTAGCACCTTGTACGTATTTAACGCCTTCAAATTCCTCTGCATATTCACGGATACGACCACGGTACTGGTTCTTCAGTTCCATAATCCAATTAAGTTTCTCCTGATCTATTCCATTTGGATCGTAAACATAGCCATCGGAATCAGACATGGTAAGAACCTTGCCTCCTAGCTGAAGGACTTTCTGGGCAGTATATTGAGCCACGTTTCCTGAACCGGAAATCAGACAAGTCTTGCCTTTCAAGTCAGTGCCTTTGGTCTTTAGCATTTCCATCAGGAAATATACATTGCCATAACCTGTAGCCTCAGGACGAATCAAAGAACCTCCAAATTCACGTCCTTTACCAGTCAGCACACCGCTGAATTCATGAGTGTGTTTCTTGTATGCGCCAAACATGAAACCTACTTCACGTCCTCCTACACCAATGTCACCAGCAGGGACATCAACGTCTGGGCCGATGTGACGCCACAGTTCCAGCATGAAAGCTTGGCAGAAACGCATAACTTCCGATGCACTCTTGCCACGTGGGGAGAAGTCTGAACCACCCTTGGCACCACCCATTGGAAGGGTTGTCAAAGAGTTTTTGAATGTCTGCTCAAATGCCAGGAACTTCAAAATGGACAGGTTTACTGAGGCATGAAAACGAATACCACCTTTGTAAGGGCCTATGGCATTGTTGTGCTGAACACGGTATCCCATGTTCGTTTGGTAATTGCCATTGTCGTCAACCCAGTTTACACGGAAGGTATAGATACGGTCTGGAATACAAAGGCGTTCAATCAGATTGAACTTGTCAAACTCAGGGTGTTTGTTGTATTCTTCTTCTATTGTACCTAATACCTCTTCAACTGCCTGGTGATACTCAGGTTCATTAGGAAAACGCTGTTTCAGGTTTTCTAAAACTTCTTTTGCATTCATAATTAATAATGATTGTTTTTAATTTGTTTTCAATCTTTCTACAAATAATTATACACAGCTTTTATAATGTTTATGGGTGCAAAGATAATAATAAATTTTATATATAGTGATAAATTGTCAAGAAAATCATGATTTTGATTATAATTTTATGTTTTTTCCTTGAAATTACTTGTAATATTCTATTTTTTATGTATTTCTATTCCATTTAGTGTTTTTGAGTAAGGGGAAAAGAATAGTTAGTATATGAAACATTTTATGCTATATTTATTATAATAAGGAATAAGGAGAATCTGATAGTTGTGATTTGCAGTACATATGCTAGAACAAACGGGAAATGCAGGAGAAAAAATAAATTTAAAAAAGAAAAATGCCTCATTTTAAGTTAAGATTTAACTTTGCACGAATTTTAATTGGGTAAAAGTAGAATGGGAGAGGAAAAATTTTCTAAATTTGCAAATTGCTTTTTGCAGCTAAAATTAATCGAGATTTGTAGTGAAATAGTATTGAGAGTTTGTTTATCCCAATAAGATACTGTTATGAAAAAGAAAACTTGTTTTTTTATGATTGGTATGGCATCTGTTCTGTTGGCAGCATGCAGCCAGAATCCCAAAGCTCCTGTTGCAAAGCAGGTTCCCTATGTCATGGAAGAATTCGGGGGACAGCGTGTGGACCCGTACTTCTGGATGCGCTTGAGCGATGAGCAGAAGAATGCAGAGACACCAGATCAGCAGACACAAGATGTGCTGGATTACCTGCAGGCTGAAAATGACTATGCCGATGCTTATTTCAAACCGTTGAAGTCACTTCAGGAGACTCTTTATAAGGAGATGACTGGCAGATTGGTTCCAGATGATGCCAGCGTGCCTTATAAGAAAGGTGGCTATACTTACACCACCCGTTATGAGTCGGGCAAGGATTATCCTATTTATGCCCGTACTGCCGATGGTCAGGATAAGGAGGAGATTCTGCTAGATGTGAATGAATTGGCAGAAGGCCAGAAATATACAGGTGTAACGCAGCCTCGTGTGAGTCCAGATAATCAGTATGTGGCTTATGGTGAGGATTTCGTGAGCCGTCGTATCTATACTATTGTAGTGAAAGACTTGAAGAGTGGCAAGATGTTGCAGGATACACTCCGTGAGACGGGTGGCAATCTGGCATGGGCAGCCGACAGCAAGCATATTTATTATGTGGGTAAGGATGTGCCTACGCTGAGGAACAACCGTATCTACCGTCATACTTTGGGACAGCCTCAGAGCCAGGACGAACTGCTGTGGGATGAAACCGATGAAACGTTCTCAGTACACCTTCAGCAGACTGTGGATGACAAGTATATCTTGGCTGGAAGCAGTCAAACCCTGACTACGGATATTCGCTATATTGCAGCAGGTGATGTAAAAGGCTCATTGAAGGAGTTCACTCCAAGAACCGTAGGTCATAAGTATAGTGTAGACCACATTGGTAACACTTTCTATATCTTGACCGACCGTGACAACAGCCTGAACCGTAAGATTATGACTGTTTCCGACAGTGAACTCAGTGCAGGTAAGGCTTGGAAGGATTTCCTGGCTTATCGTCCTGACGTACTGATTGAGGATTTTGCCTTAATGAGTGACTATGTCATTGTCAATGAGCGTATCAACGGACTCCGTACCATCCGTATCATGAATCCTAAGAAGAATATCGACAAGTATCTGGAGTTCGACGAACCTTGCTATGTGGCAGGGCTGGGTGTGAACGTGGATCCAGATTCTCATGTACTTCGTTATGTTTATCAGAGCATGCTGACTCCGTCCAAGACTGTGGATTTGAACCTGGAGACAGGTGAAGAGACCGTTATGAAGGAGCAGAAGGTACCTGGATATGACAAAAGTAAGTACCAAGAGGAACGTATTTGGGCTACAGCCAAGGATGGAACTAAGGTTCCAGTGGACGTCATTACTCCTAAAGATTTCAAGAAAGATGGTAATGCTCCGCTTTACCTCTATGCCTATGGCTCGTATGGAAGTTCCACTGACCCTTCTTTTGATACCAAGGTGTTCTCTCTCCTGGATCGTGGATTTGCCTATGCCATTGCACATATTCGAGGTGGTTCTGATATGGGGCGTCAGTGGTATGAGGATGGAAAGCTGTTCAAGAAGATGAATACTTTCACCGATTTCAACGATTGTGCCAGATACCTCATCGAGCAGAAATATACACAAAGTGACCGTCTGTTTGCCCGTGGTGCCAGTGCCGGTGGCTTGCTCATAGGTGCTTGTATCAATCTGGAGCCATCCTTGTATAAGGGCGTAATCGCAGGTGTGCCTTTTGTCGATGTGGTGAGCACCATGCAGGATGAAACCATTCCTCTGACTACTTTTGAGTGGGATGAATGGGGTGACCCTCGTCAGGAAGATTATTACCGTTACATGTTGTCATATTCGCCTTATGACAATGTGGTGGCACAGGACTATCCTAACATTCTGGTGACCACAGGTTATTGGGACAGTCAGGTTCAGTATTGGGAGCCAGCTAAGTGGGTAGCAAAGCTGCGTGCCAACAAGACCGACCAGAATATACTGCTGATGCGTTGCGATATGGCTTCCGGTCATGGAGGTGCTTCCGGACGCTTCCGTCGTCTGGAACAGAATGCCATGGAGTATGCATTCTTCCTTTCTCTGTTGAAATAAACTTTATATTCAGATAAACATGAAAAAATTTCTAATTTTAGCTTTGGCTCTGTTCACCATCGTAGGTACGGCAGATGCACAGCGTAAGAAGGGCAGTAAGAAAAATAAAGGGGCTCAGACTACAGCACAGGCTCCTCAAGGCCCTAAGAAAGAATCTTTCACCAAGCCTTCCGATGGACTGTTTGGAGTAAGCCGGAAAGGGAAAGACTGGTACTTTATTGTGCCAGATAGTGTGCTGAATCAGCCCATTCTGGCTGTGACTCGATACATTGCTACTCCTGTTGGAGCAGGAGTCTATGGTGGTGAAGAGGTAAATGAGCAGACTGTATATTGGGAACAAGGTGTAGATAGCACACTTATTCTGCGCAGTTGGGTGATAGGTGCCATGAGTAAGGAAGGCGACAGAATCAGCCAAGCCGTTCAGAATGCCCACGAGAATCCTGTTATTGCAAGCTGCAAGATTGAAGGCAGGGTAGGTCAGGGAAGCCGTGTCAAGGTGACTCAGATGTTTGAGGAGGAGACTCCTGCATTCAGCATGCCACAGCGTTCCAAGAGGCAGTATAACCTGGGTAATCCTGCCCGGGGTGCCAGTTTCATTAAGGACATCAAGACTTTCCCTATCAATACCGAGGTGAAGGTTACCCGTACTTATACATATCAGCAGAGGGAGGGAGCTCCAAGTGCTCAAGGTCCTCGTACTACTAACCTTATGGCAGGTATGTCCACAGGTATGGTAAGTGTCCAGCTGAACACGTCATTTGTATTGCTTCCAAAGGTTCCGATGGCTCGTCGTATGGCTGACCCGCGTGTAGGCTATTTCACCGATGGCTATGACTGGTTCACTGATGACCAGCAGCAGGTAAAGACCGAGCAGTTTATCACCCGTTGGCGTTTGGAAGCTCGTCCTGAGGATGTGGAGAAGCAGAAACGTGGAGAACTGGTGGAGCCTATCAAACCTATCGTTTACTACATTGACCCTGCCACTCCTAAGCAGTGGGTGCCTTACCTCATTGCAGGTGTGAACGACTGGCAGAAGGCTTTTGAACAGGCAGGTTGGAAGAATGCCATCCATGCAGAAGAATGGCCAAATGATTCTACCATGAGTCTGGAGGATGCTCGTTACAGTGTCATCCGCTATCTGGCTTCAGATATTCCTAATGCCTATGGTCCTAACGTGCATGACCCTCGTACTGGTGAGATTCTGGAAAGCCATATCGGATGGTATCACAATGTGATGCAGCTGGTTCATGACTGGTATCTGGTACAGGCTGGTGCTATTGATTCCCGTGCTCAGAAAATGAAGTTCTCCGATGAACTGATGGGTGACCTGATTCGCTTCGTCAGCAGTCATGAGGTGGGACATACCTTAGGATTGCGTCACAATATGGGTGCTTCAAGTGCCACTCCTGTGGAGAAACTTCGTGATAAGGCTTGGGTTGAGGCTAATGGACATACTGCTTCCATCATGGACTATGCCCGTTTCAACTACGTGGCACAGCCTGAGGATAATATTAGCAAGGCTGGTATCTATCCTCGTATCAATGATTATGACAAGTGGGCTATCGAGTTCGGTTATCGTCCTCAGTACGATGCGAAGACCGAGAAAGAAGACCATGAAATCTGGAATAAGATCATTATTGACCGTCTGGCTAAGAACCCACGTCTGTGGTTCGGTGGTGAGGGACGTAATCATGACCCTCGTGCACAAACCGAGGATTTAGGTGATAATAACATGACAGCTAGCACCTATGGTGTGAAGAACTTGAAGCGTATCATCAAGAACCTTCCAGAGTGGACTACCGAGGAGGCTAATATGTATACCAACCTGAAGCAGGTGTACGAGTCTCTCCTGGGGCAGTACCAGCGTTACCTCCGTCACGTAGCTACTAACATTGGTGGTTTGGAGCAGACGCTGAAGAGTGTAGAGCAGCCAGGTGATGTATATACATTTACCAAGAAGGCTCGTCAGAAAGAAGCTTTGGCTTGGCTGGATGAGAATGTGTTCCAGGAGCCAGCTTGGCTGGTGGCAGAGCCATACATGAGCAAGCTTACCCTCCGTCCACAGGAGTATTTGTTCCAGCAGGCTGATTATGTCATCCGTCAGACACCACTGCTTCGTTTGCAGACACTGACCGACATGCAGTTGTTCTCCGACCGTGATGCTGCGAACTACAAACCAGAGGATTACCTGAATGACTTGTATAACATGGTATTCAAGGAGCTGGACAGCAGTGCCAAAGTGACAACTTACCGTCGTCACCTGCAGCGTGCCTATATTAACGCACTGTTGGCTGAGGTCAACAATACTCGTAATGCAAATGTTGATTCTCGCTCTCTGGCTATTGCCCATCTGAACCGAATTCAAGGCAAAGCTAAGATTGCAGGACGTGATGCTGTGACTAAAGCACATTGGAGTGATTTGGCTAAAGTGATAGAAAACGGATTGAATCCTAAAAAATAAGATGAAAGAAGAGGCGAGTACTAAACTCGCCTCTTCTTTTCCAGATTTTTGACAAATCTGCCTTTTATAAAATGACCAAAATGACCATGACATTTTTGACCACTTTAAGAGAAAATTATTTCTCCTTCGAGGGAAAAAAATTTCTCCAGTTGGCAAAATATTTCCAGCCACTTGTTTCCTTTCTAATTCATATCAGTAACTCTCGATATTCCTAGGTAAAATGCTTTTACATTAAGGTACATACCTTATATAATTATCTTTTTTAGTGAAGAAAAGAAAACAACCACTTTCATAGTGAAAGAAAAAATGGTTTTAAGATTAAAAAAATAGGGGTTCTCATCTTTCAGATTGTTAGTAAACGAATTTAAAAATAGGGAAATTGATTTTTTGTTTGCATAAAATTTGCATGATTTAAAGTATTTTTACTATCTTTGCCGGCTGTAATAGTAAACAACGGCTAGATTAAAGAGAGAATTTCCTTATTTCCCCCTTATTTTTTGAGTCAAATCTGACCCAAAAACTGTCGTCTTTTTTGCTAAGCAATTGAGAGAATTACTTTATATTAACTAACAAAAACATTTTTCTAATGAAGAAAAGAATTGTGCTGTTTATGACCTGTCTGTTTGCTATGATAGGTCTAGCAACTGCCCAAACCCGTGTTCAGGGTGTTGTCCTTTCTCAAGAGGATAATGAACCTATCGTGGGTGCTTCTATTTTAGTTAAGGGAACTACTATCGGTACTGTTACAGACATGGATGGTAGATTTACCTTGACGGGCATTCCTAGTTCAGCCAGGACTCTTGTTGTTTCATATGTAGGTATGAAGACACAGGAGGTGGCTATTCGTTCAAATGTAAGAGTCACTTTGTCAACCGATGCCGAAGTGCTGGACGATGTCATTGTAGTAGCTTACGGTACTGCAAAGAAATCTTCTTTCACCGGATCTGCTGCCAATGTGGACAATAAGAAACTGGAAATGCGTCCTATTACCAGTGTAACCAATGGTTTGGAAGGACAGGCTACTGGTGTCTTGATGACTTCTGCTTCAGGTCAGCCAGGTTCTACTGGTAGCATCCGTATCCGTGGTTACGGTTCCATCAACGCATCAAGTGCTCCTCTTTATGTAGTGGATGGTATTCCTTTCGATGGTTCTTTGAGCTCCATCAACCCATCTGATATCGAGTCCATGACTATCTTGAAGGATGCTTCTGCAGGTGCTCTTTATGGTGCCCGTGGTGCAAATGGTGTAGTCATGATTACTACCAAGCAGGGTAAGGAAGGTAAGACTAACGTAACCTGGCGTTCTACAGTAGGTTGGTCTGAGCGTGCTCAGAAACCTTATGATATGTTGAATCAGAAGGAGTTCGTACAGTTGTCTTATGAGGCTATCCGTAACGGTTTGATTTTCAACAGTGGCTATTCTTGGGCTGATGCTGAGGCTGCAGCACGTGCTAGCCTGGGCGGTTCAAGCTACTTGGGTGGTTCTGCAGGTGAGCAGTACAATCCATTCAAGAACTATTCTTGGAGTGAACTGATTGACCCAGCTACAGGTCTGGTTCGTGACGATGCTAAGTCTGTATATGATGAGCAGTGGATGGACAACTTGCTGAGGACTGGTTTCCGTCAGGAACACCAGATGAATGTGAACGGTGGTACAGAGAAGACCAAGTACATGATATCTCTGGGTTACCTGAATGAGGATGGTATCCTGAAGACCACTGGTTTTGAGCGTTACACCGGCCGTGCCAATGTGAACACTCAGGTGAATGACTGGTTCCAGGCTAACCTGAACATTGGTCTTTCCCAGTCTAGACAGAACTATAGCGACTACGATGGTAGTTCTACTTCTAACCCTTGGTATTCTTCTCAGTTCGTATCCCCTTTGTTCCCAGTATATCTGCGTGATGCTGCTGGTAACATTGTCAATGACGAGTTTGGAAAACCAACACTAGACTATGGAGAGACTGGCCGTCCAGGTAGCTACAATGACTTTAACCCACTGGGTGGTCTGACTCTGGATAAGGCTAAGATCCAGAACGATGGTGCCAGTGTTCGTACTGGTGTCACTTTCGGTGGTGACTCTGACAAGCTGGGTGCTTTCAAGGGCTTGAAACTCCAGGTAAACTTCGGTGCTGACTACCGCAATACCTCTTACATGGGCTACATGAACATGTACCATGGTAATCAGGCTAATGCTGGTGGTTATCTGGATAAAGAGTCTACCCGTACCTTGTCTTATACTTTGAACCAGCTGCTTACTTACACCCGTTCATTCGGTCGTCATAACCTGGATGTACTGGCAGGTCATGAGTACTACTCATACCACTACCAGAATCTGGATGCAGCTAAGACAAACTTGGTGGATGGTATCTACGAGCTTCGTCCTGCTACTACTACTGTAAATGCTGACTCTTATTCTAATGACTACCGCATTGAGTCTTGGATGGGTCGTATCAACTATAACTTCGATGACAAGTACTACCTGTCTGCTTCTGTTCGTACCGATGGTTCTTCTCGTTTCCACAAGGATAACCGTTGGGGTACCTTCTGGTCAGTAGGTGCAAACTGGCGTGTTACCAAGGAAGCTTTCATGCAGAATGTATCTTGGGTAAACAACCTGAATGTGAAGGCCAGCTATGGTGAGCAGGGTAACGATGAGTTGGGTACCCTCTATGCATGGCAGTCTCTTTACAGCTTGAGCTATGCTAACGGTAACAACATTGGTGGTTTCGTAGCATCTCTGGAGAACAAGGATATTTCTTGGGAAAAGAATGCCAACCTGAACGTAGGTATCGAGGCTTCACTCTTCGACAACCGTGTAAGACTGAATGCTGAATACTACAACAAGAAGACCAAGGACATGCTGCTGAACTACCCAATGGCTACTTCTACCGGTTTCAACGGATATGATGCCAACGTAGGTGACATGCGTAACAGCGGTTTCGAAGTAGAACTGGGATTGACTCCAGTACGTACCCAGGATTTCGAATGGAATCTTACTTGGATGGGTTCTACCGTAAATAACAAGGTGCTTCACCTTACTAAGGAATCTCCTGAAATTATCAGTGGAATCCGTATTATTAAGGAAGGCTATGAACTTAATACCTTCTATATGGCTAAGTCTGCTGGTGTAGATCCTCAGACTGGTGCTCAGCTCTATTGGGTTTATGACAAGGATGATAATGGCAATATCACCAATGAGTATATAACTTCAGATGTCGCTAAGGCTTCTACTTCCAAGTATTTCTTGGGTAGCCGTATTCCAGACTTGTATGGCTCTATCGGTACTGACCTTACTTGGAAGGGCCTGACCCTGTCTGTACTGACTACCTATTCAATTGGTGGAAAGATTTATGATAGCTTGTATGCAGGTTCCATGAACAATATGTACTACAACAACAACTGGAACAGGCATGCACTGCGCCGCTGGACCCAGCCAGGTGATGTAACTGACGTTCCTCGTATCGAGGTGGGTGGTAAATATGCTACTTCAGACCGTTTCTTGGTCGATGCTTCTTATTTTGCCATCAAGAACGTGACTTTGAGCTACAGCCTGCCTAGAACATGGATGAGATCTGCTGGTTTGAATGCAGTGAGACTGTTCGGTTCTGTAGATAATCTGGCCCTCTTCACTCACTTGCAGGGTATGGACCCACAGTATAGCTTCAGTGGTGGTACTAACTATGATTACACTCCAAACAGAACTTACTCTGTAGGTATTGAAGTTAATTTCTAATCCTTATTAAGAGAACATAAAATGAAATCATTATATAAATATTTATTTATAGGTCTGGTAGCCGGAGTTACATTCGCTTCTTGCAGTAAGGAGGATTTGGAAACTGCTCCTACTACCTCCATGTCTGGTGCCAGCCTGATGACCAATGCAAATGCAGCATTGGTCCCACTGAATGGTATTATCCGCTCCATGTATACCGCTGGATGGTCCACAGGTGGTAATTATGACCAGTGCTTTGGAATCTCTGCACATGCGTTGTGTGCCGATCTCATGGGTGAGGACATGATTATGTCCGATATGGGAAATGGATGGTTCTGGTATGACTGTGTCTATAACGATAAGAATTTCTTTGCTAGAACCGATTGGCGTAATTATGATCTGTGGAATGCTTTCTATACTTGGATATCCAATGCCAACTATATCTTGGCTGCAGAGGAGACCATGGAAGGTGCTGCTGCCGACAAGAACTACGTGCTGGGTCAGGCTTATGTAATCCGTGCATACAGCTATTTCATGATGGCACAGTACTTTGCACGTACCTATAAGGGACATGAGAATGAACCATGTGGCCCTATCTATACTGAGCCTACTACTCCTGAAACTCAGGGTCAGCCACGTGCTACTGTAGCTGAGGTTTATGCTCAGATTACTTCTGATATCCAGAAGGGTGTTTCTCTTCTCTCTACGGCTCATGCTGTTACTACTAAGAGCCATATTGGTTACGATGTAGCATTAGGTATCCAGGCACGTATCGCTCTGGTGATGGAAGACTGGCAGACTGCTTTGTCTGCTTCTAAGAAAGCTATGGAGGTTACTTCTGCAACACCTGTTACTGTGGATCAGTTCGCTGGTTTGAACAGTACAGATGCTAAAAACGTGATGTGGGGTGCTGATATTATCACCGACCAGGTAGGTATGTATGCTTCTCTCTTCGCTCATATGGATGCTTCGGCTGAACTTTATACCGGAGTAAATACTGGTGCCCTCAAGCAGATTAGCAAGGAACTCTATGCTAAGATGAATCCAACCGATGCTCGTGCTTCTCATCTGGCTTCAGACGGTACTTATGAGTCTGGCTGGTGGAATACAGCTTTCGAAGGAAATGAAGATGGTGGTTACCAGCAGGAGAAGTTCAAATTCTTAGATCAGCAGACTTGGACCGGTGACTATATCTGGATGCGTTATGAGGAGATGCTGCTGACTGCAGCTGAGGCTGCTTGCCGCTTGGGTGATGAGTCTTCTGCTAAGAGCTATCTGAATAAGTTGATGAGCTTCCGTGATCCTGCATACGACTGCTCTAGAAAGACCGGTACTCAACTTGGTAAACTGACCAATGACTGGACTGGTTCCCTCTTGGAGGAAATCTTGATTCAGCGCCGTCTGGAATTGTGGGGTGAGTTTGGTCGTGTATATGATATCCGTCGTCTGAAACAGGGCTTCCGTCGTACTACAGCCATGGGTTGGCCAGCTGAGGCTTTGTTGGAAGGTCGTCCTTCTGATAATCCAGAGAACTATATGTGGGTAATGACTATTCCACAGACTGAGTTTGACGGTAACATCAACATGTCTGCAGAGAAGGACCAGAATCCATTGGGAGATGAATAATTTTGTGTCGGACTAATAAAGAAAAAGAAGATGAAGAATTTGAAACATCTAGCACTTGCTTTAATTGCAATGGTCGGTTTCGCAGCATGTAATACCGACAATGAAGGCACTATTTATGAGCCAAAGGCACAGAATATCTCTTTTGAGAAGAAGACATTGGCCAAAGCGTTGACCTCAGAGACTTCTTATACTCTTTCTGTCAGGGTAACTCGTAACGTTGGTAAGGGTGCTTATACTGCTAACTATACAGTAACTCCAAAACAGGAATGTACGTATACTGACAACAACGGTGGAAAGGTAGAATTTATCGATGGACAGACTGTCTCTTATATTACACTGACTGTAAACAACATGGTAAAAGGTAAATTGTATTCCTTTGACATTGAATTGAGTCAGGCAGACAAGGATCAGGCAGACCTGAACACGAATGCTGCTGTTACAGCTACCAATATAGGTGTGCTTTGTGACTATAACTGGATTCAAGTAGGTAGTGGAACCTATACTGACGTGTATTGGTTTGAAGCTTCTGCCGATGAGGTTCCTATTTTCAATGCAGAGGGTACAGACATCTATCGTCTGGTTAGTCCAAACTTGTATGTTTGGAATGAACTGGAGCCAGGTGCAGATTACAAACCAGGTGCACACAATATAGATTTCCATTTGAGTGCCGACGGTACCGTTACATTTGATGATGGATTGTACGATGTAGGTATATATTATGGTGGTTCACCATATTATTATATGTACTATACCAGTGCTTACCCTGCTTACTGTGGAGTGACAAACGAGGATGGTTTCATCACGGTTTATGGTCTGTTATATGATGAAGGCGATCTGTATCCTGTGCCCGTTCCATTCTTCACTTTTGATTGGACAGAAGGCTATCCATATTGATAAAGAAATAAAAACCTGAAGAAAGGGAGCGCATCAAATTATCCGATGCACTCCCTTTATATATTTAATTAAGGTATTACCCTCCCCTCAGATGTAGAAAAAAAACCTGTTAACAATTTTTATACTGAGGTATGATGATATCGCTTGCCATAAGGCCTTTTTTGCTATCAAAATGGAAGAAAAGGCATGAAACGCATTCCAATTTAAAAAAAATGCCGGTTAAAATTTGTTTTTTAGGTGAAAAAATACTTTATTTGCATCTTATATTTAAGGCATGAATAGCTTAAGAGGCATATAGCGTTTTATATTTAGGCACATAAATATACTTTTATAGTGATTGTAGCCTTAAATGTGGCAAAACATTTTATGAGAGATTTAAACCTTTATATTATTAACTAAGTTTATTCTTATGAAGAAAAGAATTGTGTTGTTTATGACCTGTCTTTTTGCAGTGATAGGTCTTGCAATTGCCCAGACCCGTGTTCAGGGTGTTGTCCTTTCTCAAGAGGATAATGAGCCTATCGTGGGTGCTTCTATTTTAGTTAAGGGAACTACTATCGGTACTGTTACAGACATGGATGGTAGATTTACCTTGACGGGCATTCCAAGTTCTGCCAAGACAATTGTTGTCTCATACGTAGGTATGAAAACAGAAGAGTTGGCTATCAGAGCTAATATGAGAATCATGCTGCAGAGCGATGCAGAGGTATTGGAAGATGTCATTGTAGTAGCTTATGGTACTGCAAAGAAGTCTTCTTTCACCGGTTCCGCATCTTCTGTAGGTGCACAGACATTGGAAAAGCGTGCCATTTCTAACGCCACTAATGCATTGGAAGGTAATACCTCTGGTGTGCAGGTTACTGCTGCTACTGGTCAGCCTGGTGACGGTGCAAGCATCCGTATCCGTGGTTTCGGTTCCGTGAATGCTTCTAACGCTCCTCTTTATGTAGTGGATGGTGCTGTGTACAATGGAAGTATCAGTGATATTAACCCTGCCGATATTGAGAGCTTGACAGTATTGAAGGATGCTGCTTCTACTTCTCTGTATGGTGCTTCTGCAGGTAACGGTGTAGTACTCATCACTACCAAGAGTGGCCAGGCTAGCACAAACGGTGCTGTAGGTGTGAACCTGACTATCAACCAAGGTTGGTCTAACCGTGCCTATAAGGATTATGCTACCATGGGCATTGATGACTACTATGTAACTACCTGGCACAAGATTAAGAATGCTCAGATCACTGGTGGAAAGAGCGAGGCTGATGCTGCTGCTTATGCTAGCAAGAACCTGGTTGATAATTTCTTGCAGTATAACATCTTCAAGGGATTGGCTAATGATGCTGTAGTTGACGTCAATGGTAAGCTGGGTAACTACTCTGGTTACAAGTGGGGCGAGGACTTGGATTGGGAAGATTCCATGTTCAAGACTGGCCACCGTCAGGAGTATATCTTAAGCTATAACACCAAGACTGACAAGAGTGACACCTATGCATCTGTTGGTTACCTGAAGGACAATGGTTACATGATTAAGACCGACTTTGAGCGTTACACTGGTCGTATCAATTATAACGTAAATCCAACTAAGTGGTTGAAGACTGGTTTGAACCTGGGTTTCACCCGTACGAATTCCAGCTATTCTAATGCTACATCCGACAGTTCTAGCTCTTATTCAAACTTGCAGATGTTTGCTCGTTCCATCGCTCCTTACATGCCTATTCATCGTCATGATCCTGAAACAGGTGCTTACTTGGATGATGATGGTAACGTAACTACAGATTCTAGCAAATATGCATACGGCTACTATGACCGTCTGGTAGGTACCTATGTAGGTCGTGACGGTATGGTTGAGCAGTTGTGGAATGACCGTAACTTCCACCGTATGAATGAGTCTGGTAAGGCTTATGTGACTATCACTCCTATCGATGGTCTGTCTTTCACCGTAAACTACTCTCTGAACAACTTGGATTATCGTGCAAAGCGTTATGAGAACCCTTATGTAGGTGATGGTACTGCAGGACCTGCTCGTTTGAGCATTACTTCTTATCGTGATCTTACTCAGACCTTCAACCAGATTGCTCAGTATAACAAGAGCTTTGACCGTCACACTGTGGACGTAACTCTGGGTCATGAGAACCATTCATGGAAGCGTGAGTACATATCTTCTATGAAGACAGGTGAGACTATTCATGGTATCTACGATTTTGAGAACTTCGTAAACATCAGCTCATTGACTTCTTATACCGATGAATATACGAAGGAAGGTTTCTTTGGTCGTGTAAACTATGACTATGACAACAAGTATTATGCATCTCTTTCTTATCGTCATGATGGTAGTTCTCGTTTCGCTAAGGACAACCGCTGGGGTGACTTCTGGTCATTCGGTTTGAGCTGGCGTCTTACTCAGGAGAACTTCATGAAGGACATTGAATGGATTAACAACTTGAAGATCCGTGCATCTTATGGTCAGACTGGTAATGACCAGGGTATCGGTTACTATCCATATCAGACCCTCTATGAACTGGGTAAGAACAATGGTACAGAAGCTGGTATGTACTTCACATCAATTTCTAACCCTGACATCATGTGGGAAACTCAGGTTTCTACCGATGCTGCTATTGAGTTCGGTTTGTGGGACAACAAGTTGAGCGGTAGCGTGGAGTATTTCCGTAAGGAGTCTAAAGACCTGCTCTTCGATGTAGCACAGGCATATTCTACCGGTGTAGAAACTATTACCAAGAACATTGGTAAGGTAACCAACTCTGGTGTGGAAATCAATTTGGATTATCGTATTATTCAGTCACGTGACTGGAACCTTTCTGTAGGTGCTAACGCTACATTCTTGACGAATAAGCTGAAGACCCTTCCAGATGACATGAAGGAGAACGGTTATGTAACCGGTTCTAAGAAATGGATGGAAGGTAAGTCTATGTATGAGTTCTGGTTGTATCAGTGGCAGGGTGTAGATCCTCAGACAGGTAATGGCTATTATCTGATTGACGATGGTGCAAAAGTACCAGAAGCAGACAAGTTGACTGTAAATGGTAAGGATTACACAACTTCAGTGACCTATGCAAAGAAAGACTGGGCAGGCCGTTCTATTCCTAATGTATATGGTGGTTTCAACTTTAACCTGGGTTATAAGAACGTGTCTCTGTCTGCTACCTTCTCTTATCAGCTGGGTGGTAAGATTCTGGATACTTCTTATGCAAGACTGATGACTCCAGGTGAGTATGCAGCTGCTATGCATGAGGATATGGGTAAGGCTTGGATGAAACCAGGCGATATCTCCGATGTTCCACGTCTGGATGGTAATGCTACTTATTCTAGTAACATGGTCAACAACAATAGTACACGTTGGTTGACCAGCTCTGATTACTTGAACCTGCGTTCTGTAAACTTGAGCTACCAGCTTCCTAAGTCATTGCTGAGCAAGGTACAGATTAAGAATGCTCGTTTGAACCTGACTTGTGAGAATGTATTCATGATCAAGGCTCGTCAGGGTTTGAACCCAATGGCAAACTTCTCTGGTCTGACTTATAATGAGTATATGCCAAGCCGTAACTTTACGATTGGTCTGAATGTTGGATTCTAATTCAGGAAAGGAAATATATATGAAAGCAATCAAAAATATAACAAAAGGTTTAATTGTTCTGTCTGCAGTAGCTTTGGTGGGCTGTAGCGACGATTATCTGGAGACCGTTCCTACCGATCAGGTGTCTGATGTGGTGATGGCAGAGACAGTCAACGGTATCTACCTGGCTCTGAACGGTATCCACAGGGAAATGGTTTCCCAGGAATCTGGTTACCAGTGCTTTGGTGGTCTTCCTGGTTTCATGTTCACTCGTGACTGGGCTGCCGATGACATTACTTGTCATGCTACAAGTAACTGGTGGTCACGTCTTTCTACCTGGCAGTACCATATGGATAAGTCCAGTGGTTATAACTATAGCTATTGGAGAGTTTACTACCAGTGGATTCTGAATGCCAATAAGATTCTTGAGGCTTTGGAAAAAATCGATAGGGATGCCTTGTCTGGAAGTGACCAGGATCTCTATGACCAGGTGAAGGGTGAAGCTCTTTGTATCCGTGGTTTTGCTCACTATGACATGGTTCAGCAGTATGCTAAGAGCTATGTGCCAGGTGGAAATAACACTCAGGATGGTGTTCCTTATCGTCTCACTTCTGAGGTAGGTGAATTGGCTCGCTCTACTGTAGCTGAGACTTACCGTTTGATCATTGCCGACCTGGACAATGCTATTACCTTGCTTGAAGGTAAGGACGTTTATGATGTGAACCACTACAGCGAGAAGGTTGCACTTGGCTTGAGAGCACGTGTAGCTTTGACCATGGGTGATTATGCTAATGCAGCAAGCTATGCTACAAGGGCTATCGAGGTAGCAGAGTCTGAGGGCTTCAAACTGATGTCAACCGTTGATGAGTTCACTTGCGGTTTTGCTGATATTACCAGCGATACCAAGGAGGCTCTCTATGCAGCTTTGACTCCAGATGACCAGACTGTTTACTTCTATTCCTTCTATGCATACATGTCATGGAACTTCAACGCTTCAGCAGTACGTAGTTATGTGAACTGTATGAACAAGGAACTGTATGATGGCATGTCTGAGACTGACTACCGTCGTTTGTGGGCAGATCCTACTGGAACAGCTGAGGTACCTGCATCTAACTACAAGAAGGCTCCATACCAGAACCGTAAGTTTACTGCACGTTCTTCTTCAAATGCTGTAGGTAATGTAGCATTCATGCGTCTGGCAGAGCTTTATCTGATCGCTTCTGAGGCTTATGCTCGTGCAGGTCAGGAAAGTGCAGCTAAGGAAATCTTCACCAAGTTCCAGCAGACTCGTGACCCTGAGTATACTACTAGCAACAGCACTGGTGAGGCATTTATTACTGAAATCATGAACAGCCGTCGTGTTGAGCTGTGGGGTGAAGGTCAGCGTTACTTCGACTTGAAGCGTCTGCACCAGGATCTTCAGCGTGACTCTTTGTCTGATGCTGCTCTCTGTGGTTTCACATTCAAGGATGCTGATGCTGATGGTTGGGTATTCGAGATTCCTCAGCACGAGGTTGATTACAACCCACTCTGTACTTACAACTATTAAACTTAAGGATGTAAATCCTATCTAAATACAGGAAGGGGCTAGTCCTCTTCCTGTTTTTGATTCTAAATAATAACTGTTTATCATGAAAAAGACCGTTTTTTTTCTTTTGACCGCTGCCTTCGCTGTCTCATCTGCAGTAGCTCAGGAAGAGTCAGGCTATCGCTTGCCTCCTAAAGTGCTGCAGGATATAGCTATGGCTCCATTAGCTCCTCAGGTGGTGTTCAATGATGCCTGTACCTATATGGTGCAATTGAACAAGCGTCCTTTCCTGTCTCTGGAAGAACAGGCTCAGACCGAGTACCGTTTGGGTGGCGCACGTTTTAACCCAGATACATATAGTATCTCACGTACTCCAGCCTATGACAAGGCTACGATTGTGGATGCCAATACCTTGGCAGAAACCGTGGTGACAGGCTTGCCTGCCAACTGTGTCGTATGGAATGCAGAGTGGGCTCCGAGCAATGACCGCCTGATTGTCCTGGTCAAGGAGAAAGATGGTATCTATCTTTATGCATGTGGACTGGATGGTGTGGCTAAACGTCTGTCAAACCGCAAGATGAATGGGACACAGGGCACTCGTCTGCACTGGATTAATGATACAGACTTTGTCTTCTCATCCGTTCCTGTAAACAGAGGTGCAGCTCCTGTCCTGAACAATGTACCTCAGACACCTATCATACAGGAGAATCTGGGTACTTCATCTCCTGCACGAACTTATCAGGACTTGCTCAAGAATAGGAATGATGAGGAACAGTTTGAGTATTATTTCACCTCTCAGCTGGTGAAGGTGACAGCTCAGGGGGAAACGGAAATCGGTAAACCTGCAGTCTATAGTCAGGTGAGTATTTCTCCTGATGGTTCCATGGTTTTGCTTACTCAAGTAGAGAAACCTTATTCTTATACGGTGACTTACTATGATTTCCCTACCACAGTGAGAATCATGGATATCAATGGAAAGGATGTGAAGACCTTGGCTAAAAATCCAGTTATCGTCACTGCCATGGGCTATGACACCACGTCACCATATCCTCGTAATTTTACTTGGAGAAATGATAAACCTGCCACTGTGATTTGGGTGGAGGCACTCGATGGTGGTAATCCAAGAGGCAAGAAACTGGAGTATCTGGATGCAGTATATCAGTTGGAAACTCCTTTTAGCGGAGAGAAACAGCTGGTGGTGAAGACTCCAAAGCGTTTCCGTGGAATTCTTTGGTGTGATGACCAGTTTGCTATCGTCAGCGATGCCAGCCGTCAGTCTCACAGCACACGCATGAGCAGCTTCGTGCCTTGTGGCGACGGAAAGCTTACCACTATATTTGAGTGGAAGTCAGAAGATAATTATGCAAATCCAGGACGTGTCATGACTCACAAAGGCCAGTATGGAAGTCCTGTCATCTATACAGACAAAAAGCATAATCTGCTGATGCTGAACAGTGAGGGTGCATCAGATGATGGCGACATGCCTTATGTGAGCCGTTATGATATCGCAAAGAAGAAAAACACTATCCTGTGGCGTTGTCAGGCTCCATATTATGAGCACATCATCGCCAACAAGGATATTGCCAAGCTGCAGTTTGTCACTTCACGTGAATCAAACACTCGTCCTGCCAATATCTATTTGCGTGATTTGAAGAAGAAAAGTGAGAAAGCACTGACTAGCTTCGAAAACCCTTACAAGGCTATGGAGGGAGTTACACATGAGCAGATTAAGTACAAACGTGCCGATGGGGTGGACCTGACTGCTACTGTCTACTTGCCTGCAGGCTATGACAAGGATCGTGATGGTCGTCTCCCGGTATATATGGTGGGATATCCTCGTGAATACAGAAATAAGGCTGATGCAGCACAGGTTCGTGGTTCCAAATATACTTTCCCAGTGATGACATACCGTTTCCCTGCCATGTTTGTAACCCGTGGGTACTGTGTCATGGAAAATGTGGAAATGCCTATTGTAGGTACAGAGACTACAGAACCTAATGACAACTACATTGAGCAGTTGGTTATGGATGCAGAGGCTGCAGTCAAGGCAATTTATGACCTGGGAGTTGGTGATACGGCACGAATAGGTGTGGGTGGTCATTCCTATGGTGGTTTCATGACTGGAAACCTCATGACTCACACTAAGTTGTTCAAGGCTGGTATAGCCCGTAGTGGTGCATACAACCGCACCTTGACTCCTTTTGGATTCCAGAGTGAAACGCGTACTTACTGGGAGGCACCTGAGGTCTACAACTCCATGTCTCCGTTCATGTATGCTGATAAGCTGAGCGGTGCTTTGCTTCTGATTCATGGGGAATTGGACAACAATACTGGAACTTTCCCTATCCAGAGTGAGCGATTCTATCAAGCACTGAAAGGGCATAAAGCTACTGTGCGATATGTGGTGCTGCCTTTGGAGAGTCACCATTATACGGCAAAGGAGAATGTCCTGCACTTGCTTTATGAACAGGATGCATGGTTGGAGAAATATGTTAAGAACGCGAAATAGAGATCAAAACGGATGGGAATATAATCCTGTCCGTTTTTGTTTTATTCACAGAGGTGTATTTCAAGGGAATTTAAACATTCTTTCGTCGATAAATGTTCTATGGTGGTCGAATTTTTACTATCCCGAATTAATCCTTCTTCCTTTTTGGGAGTCATACCATCAGTAACACCAATAAAAAAAGTATTAATTAACTCTTAAAAGGTAAAAGGAAATGAAAGGAAACTTATTATTAGTTATGGCGTTTGCTGTTCTAGGTTTGACAGCCAATGCGCAGGAGAAGAAGAATGACAATGCTCAGATGCCGCAGCGCCCTACCAAGGAGCAGATGGTGGAGATGCAAGTGAACCGTATGGCCAATAAGCTGATGCTGGATGAGGCTACTACTTCTAAATTTACTCCAGTATATAAAAAGTATTTGGAAGAAATAGGAGCTTTGCGTCCAGGGCATAAGGCTGGTAAAGAAGGTAAAAAGGGGCCACAGATGGGAATGGGTACTCCAGAAAAGAAGCAGATGACCGATGCCGAGGTGGAAGAGGCGTTGAAGGCTCGCTGGGCTATGATGCGTAAAATGGCAGATATCCAGGAAAAGTATTATGGCGAGTTCAAAAAGTTCCTCACTGCAAAGCAGATTCAGGAGGTCATGAAGTCGGGCCATGGAGGTGGTCATCATTTCGGAATGAAGGGTGGTTCTCGCATGGGGAAAGCTCCTGGTAGGCATGGCCGTCAGGGAAGAGGACAGCGTTCGCAGGTTTCTGCTCCTCAGGGAAAAGTTTAGTTCGTGAATATATATATATATTAGTTTGGTGTTAAAGCCTGTTACTCATTATGAGTGGCAGGCTTTTTATTCGTCGAATGAAGAAGGCTTTTGGTCGTTCCCTTTTTGGAGAGTTGGAACAATATGTGATACATTTGCAATGAAGAATGTGAATAATTGTAAATATTGTTATGAATCTATGAAAACTTTTTTGTCGAAAAAAGTTTTCATAGTAAATTTGCATCAAATTCAATAGGTATTATGTCTGAACTCCAAGAACAAACATCAAGAGAAGCTTTGCATCAGCGCATTATAGATGTGGCTGGTGAGGAATTCCGCAAGCATGGCATACGCAGTGTCCGGATGGATGACTTGTCAAGTTTGCTGGGTATTTCCAAGCGGACGCTCTATGAAGAGTTTGAAGACAAGGAAGCGGTGCTGACAGCCGTGTTTGATCATCAAATCCGAAGGATGGAGGCTGTCTATGCCAAAAATAGGGAAGAATCTGCCAATGTGCTGGAACTTGTCTTAAGAATGTTTAGGATATCTCTGACTGAATATGCCCAGACAAATCCGAAATATTTCGATGACATGCAGCGGTATCCGAAATTCAAGGAATGTTTTGAGGAAGGAAAAGTCAAGCATATGCAGAATATGAAGGTCTTTCTGACCCAGGGAATGGAGCAGGGAATCTTCCGTTCCGACTTGAATGTGGAACTTTTCGTCAAGGTGCAGCAGCTCATAGAAGAGAAGGGGTTGAAGGAACTGAAGGAACTATATGGAATGTATGAAACATTTAAAACTACAGTTTTGGTTGCTTTACGAGGTATCAGTACGGAAAAGGGGATTCAGATGATTGATGATTTTATGATAGAGATGAATCGAAAAAAGGAATAATAAGTAGAAAAACAATACAAACAATGATTGAGAAATTATTTTTTAGAGTAAAATGGCTACTGCTGCTTGCTGCACTTCCTTTTGCAGCGAGTGCGCAAGAGGTTGAGCAGCCAGTGGAAGGTACGTTGGAGCTCGACTTGAACAAAGCCATTGAGATAGCTTTGGCTGAAAATCCTACCATGAGGATTGCCGAAGATGACATTGAATTGAAGAAGGTGGCCGACAAGGCTGCATGGCAGAACTTGTTGCCTCAGGCTGACCTTTCGGCTTCCTATAGCCATAATTTCAAAATCCAGACCATCGTCATGGGTGGACAGTCTTTCAAGATGGGTACTGAGAATACCTCCAATGCTGGTGTTTCCATCAGTCTTCCAGTCTTTGCTCCAGCCGTGTATAGGACCATGAAGATGACCAAGGACGACATCAAGCTGGCTGAGGAACAGGCTCGTTCTTCCAAACTGGATCTGATTAATCAGGTAACTAAGGCTTACTACCAGCTTATTCTGGCTCAGGATAGCTATGAGGTGCTTCAGAAGAGCTACAAGCAGGCTGAGGACAACTTTAGAATAACTTCTGCCAAGTTTGATCAGGGTTCAGTGAGTGAGTACGACAAGATTACGGCCGAAGTGCAGATGCGTAATCTCTTGCCTAATGTGGTCAGTGCCGAGAATGCTGTCCGTATGGCAAAGTTGCAGCTGAAGGTGCTGATGGGCGTGACTGCCAACGTGGATTTGAAGGTGATGGATAAACTGGAAAACTATCAGGATGAGGTGTTTGCCAATCTTTCCATGGATGAGGCTAATGACCTGTCAAATAATACTTCGTTGAAGCAGTTGGATTTGAACGAAAAGCTTTTGCAGCACCAGCTTCGCATTCAGAAAGCTAGTTTCTTGCCTACATTAGCTTTCACATTCAATTGGAGTTACACTTCCATGGCCAATGACTATAGGATTTTCCATTATCGGTGGAATCCTTACGTATACGGAGCGTTTAGTCTCTCCGTACCTATTTTTCATGCCAGCAATTTTACCAATCTGAAGACTACCCGACTGAATCTGCAGAAACTCTCAGAGAATCGTCTGAACACAGAACGTCAGTTGAACATGCAGGCTACAACCTATCGCCAGAATATGCATGCCAGCACAGAACAGGTGGTTTCAAACCGTCAGGCAATTGCTCAGGCACAGAAGGCACGCGATATTTCTGAAAAGCGCTATCAGGTGGGTTCTGGTACCATGCTGGAACTGAACAGCTCTGAGGTGGCCCTTACACAGGCTGAGCTTACCTATTGCCAGAGTATCTATGATTTCATGACAGCTAAGGCTGACTTGGACAAGGTGCTGGGCAAGGAAAATAACTATTAATTATTAGAAAACAAGAAAACAATTATATGGCAATGAAGAAATTTCAATGTATGGCACTGGCAGCTGTGGCTGTCTTGATGAGTGCTTGCGGTGGTAGCGAAGAAAAAACAGCTGCTACTGCTGAAACAGTGACCCCTAAGGTAAAGGTTGCCAAGGTGGAAACTCGTGAAGTGGACCAGCAGGAGATTTATACGGCTACGGTAGAGAGTGATGTGAAGAACAACATATCTCCACAGTCTTACCTGCGTATTGAGAGAATTTATGCTGAAGTAGGCGACCGTGTTTCCAGAGGTCAGGTATTGGTTCAGTTGGACAACAACAATCTCCAGCAGCTGAAGCTTCAGATTGACAATAATCAGATTGCATTCAACCGTGTAGATGAACTCTATAAGATTGGTGGTGCCAGCAAGGCTGAATGGGATAACGCTAAAATGCAGCTCGATGTACAGCAGACCCAGTATAGGAATCTGTTGCAGAACAGCCAGTTGCGCAGCCCTATCAGTGGTGTGGTTACTGCTCGCAACTATGATAATGGAGATATGACTGGTACTCAGCCTATTCTGGTCATTGAACAGGATTCTCCAGTGAAGATGGTTATCAATGTGTCTGAAAAATATTATCCTCAGGTCAAGAAGGGTATGCCAGTAAGTATTACATTGGACACTTACGGTGATGAGGTGTTTACAGGTAATGTCTACATTGTGAATCCTACCATCAATACACAGACTCATACCTTCCCTGTAGAAATCCGTATGGCTAATAAAGACAAGCGTGTACGCCCAGGTATGTTCGGTCGTGTAACTGTTGTATTCAGCAAGGCTGAGCGCGTGGTGGCTCCAGATTTGGCAGTGGTTAAGCAGGTTGGTGCAGGCGACCACTATATTTATGTATTGAACAAGGACAATACCGTGTCTTACAACAAGGTTACCTTGGGTCGTAGAATGGACACTGTCTATGAAATCGTGGATGGGGTAGAGCCAGGTTCAACAGTAGTGGTTGACGGTCAGTCCAAGTTGATCAACGGCATGAAAGTACAGGTGGTAAAGTAAATCCTTCATTAATTTTAAAAAAGTATTATTATGAGTCTATATGAAGGTGCGGTGAAGAAACCTATCATGACTAGCCTTATTTTCTTGGCTATCACAATCGTAGGTCTATTCTCCCTTTCAAAATTGGCAATCGATTTGTATCCGGATATAGATACAAATATGATCATGGTCATGACAACTTATCCAGGTGCCAGTGCCGAGGATATAGAGAACAACGTGACTCGTCCTATCGAGAATACGTTGAACTCTGTGGAGCATTTGAAGCATATAACCACTACTTCCAGTGAGAATATCTCTGTTGTCACATTGGAGTTTGAATATGGTTATGACATTGATGCATTGACCAATGACACGCGCGATAAACTGGATATGGTGAGTGCAGCTCTTCCAGATGCATGTAACACCCCTTATATTTTCAAGTTCAGTACCGATATGATTCCAATTCTGGTTCTCTCTGTATCTGCAGAGGAGAGCCGGGCTGCTCTCTATAAGATACTGGATGATGAGGTGGCTAACCCATTGGCACGTATCGATGGTGTGGGTACAGTAAGTATCTATGGTGCTCCTCAGCGTGAAATTAACGTCTACATGAATCCTCAGAAAATGGAGGCTTACAACCTTACTGTTGAGGCTGTAAGTAGCGCTATCTCTGCAGAGAACCTGAATGTTTCCGGTGGTAGCTTTGATATCGGAAATAATACCTATACGCTGCGTATTGAGGGTGAGTTCGATTCACCACAGCAGATGAACGATATCATTGTGGCTCATTCCAATACGGGTGCCGCTGTCTACCTGCGCGACGTGGCTCGTGTGGTAGATGGTGTTGAGGAGCGTGCTCAGGAGGCTTTTACCAATGGCAAGCAGGGTGCTATGATTGTGGTACAGAAACAGTCGGGTGCCAACTCCGTAAATATTGCCCGGAAGGTGAAAGAGCGTATGCCTCAGTTGCAGGAGACGCTTCCCTCTGATGTGAAGTTGGGTGTCATTGTGGATACTTCCGACAACATCGTGACTACCATCGGTACGTTGGTAGAGACTATCGTGTTGGCATTGTTATTCGTCGTCCTGGTCGTATTTGTCTTCCTGGGCCGTTGGCGTGCTACTGTCATCATTGCCATTACTATTCCACTTTCCTTGGTGGCATCTTTCATCTACCTCTATATCACAGGCGGTTCCTTGAACATGATTTCCATGTCCTGTTTGACCATCGCTATCGGTAATGTGGTGGATGATGCTATTGTGGTCCTGGAGAATGTTACGACACATATTGAGCGTGGTTCTGAGCCTAAGCAGGCAGCCATTCATGGTACCAATGAGGTGGCAATTTCCGTAATTGCTTCCACCTTGACCATGATTGCAGTATTCTTCCCATTGACTATGATTACCGGTATGACCGGTGTGCTCTTCAAACAGCTGGGTTGGATGATGTGTGTCATCATGACCGTTTCTACTGTAAGTGCATTGAGTTTCACTCCTATGCTTTGCGGTCAGCTGCTGAAGCTGCAGAAGAAACCGAGCAAACTGTTCCTGGCATTGTACAAGCCAATCCAGAAGTTCCTGGATAAGATGGACGCAGCCTATGCGAGATTGCTGAACCGTGCAGTCCGTCACCGTGGAGCGGTCATGGCTTTGGTAATAGGCTTGGCTATCGTGCTGGCTATCATCTCGTTCCCACTCATTGAGAGTGAGTATTTTCCAGCCAATGATAACGGACGTATTGGTGCTACCATTGAGCTTCCTATGGGTACTCGTGTAGACAAGGCAAAGTTGGTGGCTCAGGCACTGGAGAAGAAATGGAGAGAACGTTATCCTAACTACTTTAAGGTAATCAACTATCGTGTGGGTCAGGCAGGTGAGAATGCTGGTGCTATGGCAGGTATGTCATCCAGCGGTTCACATATCATCAGCTTCAACATGAGCTTGGTGAATTCTAATGAGCGTTCTGTGGGTTTGGCCAAGATCTGTGATGAGATGCGTGCCGACTGTAAGGAAATGCCAGAGATTGCCAAATACCAGATCATGATGGGTGGCCAGCAAGGTGGTGGTATGGGTGGTCAGAATACCGCAGAGTTTGAAATCTATGGTTATGACCTCACTGAAACGGATAATGTTTCTCATGCTTTGGCCGACAGTTTGCGTAATACTCCGGGTGTAGTCGAGGTCGTTATCTCACGTAGTGACTATGAGCCTCGTTATCTGGTGGATTTCGACCGTGAGAAACTGGCTCTTCATGGACTGAACTTCAGCACGGCTGCTACTTATGTGCGCGACCGTATCTATGGCTCTACTGCTACTCGGTATCGTGAGGATGGTGAGGAGTATGATGTTCGTGTGCGTTATGAACCACTGGAGCGTGTAAGTATTGAGAGTATTGAGAATATGATGTTGTATTCTTCTACTGGTCATGTTGTCCGTGTCAAAGATGTGGGTGAGGTAAAAGAAGGTTTCACCCTGCCAACCATTGAGCGAAAGGACCGTCAGCGTATGGTAAGTGTCAGCGCTGTATTGGCCGATGGCTATGCATTGAGCCAGGGTGTGGCTGCTGGTAATGCCATCATCTCCAAGATGGACATTCCTCAGAATGTGTCCGTACAGGTAGCAGGTTCCTATGAGGACCAGATGGATGCCAACAAGGATATGGGTACGTTGTTTATTCTGATTGTCATTCTGGTGTTTATCGTAATGGCTGCTCAGTTTGAATCTCTGACCTATCCGTTCATCATCATCTTGGCTATCCCGTTTGCCATCGTAGGTATTCTGGTACTGCTGGCTCTTACAGGAACAAACTTGAACATCATGTCTATGATGGGTGGTATCATGCTGGCTGGTATTGTGGTGAAGAATGGTATTGTGCTCATCGACTATACCCAGTTGATGCGTGAGCGTGGTTATGGCTTGATTCAGTCGGCAGTAAAGGCTGGCCGTAGCCGTCTGCGTCCTGTATTGATGACCACCTTGACTACTATCTTGGGTATGGTTCCAATGGCTGTCGGTACTGGTGTGGGTGCTGAAATGTGGCGTCCGCTGGGTGTTTCTGTAATCGGTGGTCTGACTGTTGGAACCCTAATGACCCTGATTTATGTTCCTACCATGTTCTGTATCTTTGGTGGAGTGGGTATCAAACGTCAGCGTAAGCAGTTGAAGAAACAACGTGAATTGAACGAATACTACCTAGCTCATAAGGATAAGATGGTCCGTGACCGTACAGGTAAAAGGGTTGAAGATTAACATTTAAAACGAAGAAACAATGAAATCAATAATGATAATGTATGATCAGGCGTTTCAGGAGAAAATTGTCGATCTGCTGACCCGTCAGAACTGTCGTGGATTTAGTTGCTGGCCTCAGGTTCAGGGGCGTGGCACGAAGACTGGCGAGCCCCATATGGGTACTCATGCCTGGCCTTCTATGTGCTCTGCCATCATGACTGTTGTACCAGATGAGAAGGTGGATACCTTGCTGGAAAAACTGCATGCCATGGACAAGGAAACAGAGATGCTGGGTCTTCGCGCATTTGTGTGGACTATTGAAAAGATGATTTAAATACCAATAATCTCGATAAAAACGGGGTACTTCTTTAGGAGATACCTCGTTTTTTTTATGTACTTTTGCACCCGTTATGAAGAATAGGCTCTTTTATACCTTTTTATTGCCTTTTCTGGTTCTGATAGGACTTGCAGCCATGATGTTCCTCCCAGAACTGGAGATTGCAGGGTATGCACTAAAGCCTGTGAACCTGCTTTCTGATGTAGGTGTTTCTTCGTCAAACCTGCACACCCCTTTAGAGGACGATGAGCCGCTGATGCTTGACTCTATTCCGGAGATTAAGCCTACCTTCCAGGAGGAACATCCAGAGGGTATGACTATCGTCGAGGATTTCAGCAGTCAGCTGAGTGATTCGAGCTTCTTTGTGGGTAGGGGCATGGATCATTTTTATGAGATGCTGGGAAAAAGCAAGGAGCTGACCCGGCCGGTCCGTATAGCTTATTTCGGCGACTCTTTCATTGAAGGAGATATCCTGACCGACCAGTTGCGTGCTGACTTGCAGAGTGAGTTTGGTGGCGAGGGAGTGGGCTATATAGATATGGCATCTCCTACTGCTGGATTTAGAAGATCTGTTAGGGCATATTCAAAAGGCTGGCGCCAGAAAAGTATTACCGACTCTGTTCGTTTTGACCGATCCAGGCAGGGACTTGCAGAACGTTTCTATGTGCCTATAGGAAGTGCATATACGAATGTCAATGGCCTTCCTAATCGCAAGAGCAAGCATCAAGATACGTGCTCTGTTTCCAATGTTTATTTCCGAAGTCCTGAAGGAATGTCTGTTTCAGTTCGTATCAATGGTGGGGAAACCCAGACCTTTGAGGCTTTGGCTACTGAAGAGGTGCAGACCTTGGGCGTACGTGGAAGAATAGGTAAAGTTACTTGGAGTGTAACGGGTGATTCCATTGATAGGGGAGATACGTTCTTTGGCGTAAGCATGGATGGTGTGAATGGTGTGGCATTGGATAATTTCAGTTTGCGAGGTAGTAGCGGCATCACGTTGGGAACTATACCAGACCATACATTGGAGGAGTTTGCCAAGGTCAGGGCCTATGATCTGATTGTCCTTCAGTTCGGTCTGAATGTGGCCAATGCACGCAGAGGTAACTATGCTGAGTATGAACGTAAAATGCGTCAGGTAGTGGTTAAACTGGCCAAGGCTTTCCCCGAAGCCAGTATCTTAATCGTGAGTGTCAGTGACCGTGGGCAGAAGGTGGATGGTGAAGTGACCACTATGTACGGCATAGAGCAATTAGTGAAATACCAGCGTCAGTTGGCTTATAGGACAGGATGTGCCTATTGGAATCTTTTTGAGGCCATGGGAGGGAAAGGCAGTATGGCTGTTTTTGCCGATAGTATTCCTGTCAGGGCGAATAAGGATTATACACATTTGAATTTTGCAGGCGGAAGATATTTGGGTCACTTGCTCTTTGAGGCGCTAGTAGATGGAAAGAATAACTATGAGAAACGGAAAGCTTATGAAGCAGAGCCTTAGGATAATGGTGAGCCTGTGTTTCTTTCTCATGGTCATGCCATCTGTAATGGCACAGGATGAGAAACCCAAGCAATTGGTGGCTGAAGAACTTTGGAAGGAATTGCCCGATTTGGATCAGGTCATATCCGACAGTGTTCCTCCAGACACTAGTACGGTGATTCTCTTAGATTTGAAAATACCGAGTTCTTTTCAGCACACTAAAAATAATCAGTTGCAGTATTCGGAGAACTTGGATAGCTTCTTTGACCTGATAGCGAATCGTAAGAATAAGAGTGTGCGTGTGGTACAGATTGGAGACTCCCATGTCCGTGGACATGTGTTTCCTGCTGCACTTCGCAGGAAACTGGAATCAGCCTGGGGCAGTGAAGCCATGGTGCCAGCCACTATCACCTATCATACCTCTGCGTTAGCACAGGAGACTGGTAGGAATGGCTTTATCTTTCATGCTATGGGTAAGAATGGCGCTACGCTTTCATATTTTATGGATGAGGCTGTAATGCGTGATATAGCCCGGCTGAAACCAGATATGCTCATTGTGAGTGTAGGGACAAATGAGAGTCATGGCAACTTTGATCCTGCAACTTATAAGATGCAGCTGAATCGTTTCACGGCTCGGATGCGGGAACTTTGTCCTGGCATTTCATTCTTGCTTACCACTCCTCCGGGGAGCTATAAGCGAAGAAGACCAAATAGAGTGGGAGGGCAGGTGGCCTCTTGCCAGAGCGGCTATGGAGAATCCAATGGTATAGCGGTGTGGAATCTATATGAGATTGTAGGTGGTGACGCCCGCGCTTGTATGAATTGGAGATTAGCCAGAATGATGGCTCGTGATGGTGTCCATTACGTCCATGAGGCATATAATTTACAGGGAAACCTTCTGGGAGAGGCAATCTTGAAGGCTTACAATGAATATCAGAAAAAATGACAGAGAAACTGAATACCATAGTAGAAAACCTGAACTGGAACATGGTGCTGGATCAGTTGACCTATAACCCGAAGTCACCCTTGATCTTCAGCTCTTGCCTGTTCTTGTTCATGTTCGTCATCTTTGCTTTGGTATATAATTGCCTTCGGAACAGACAAACTTTGCGCATTGTCTTTGTAACAGCCTTTTCATACTATTTCTATTACAAGAGTAGCGGGTTCTATTTCTTCTTGCTGGCTGTTGTGACTTGTAGCGACTGGCTGATTGCCCATGCTATATATGACATGCAGATGGATGAGGCCACAGGAACTCGTAAGCTGAATAAACATAGAGGAATGCAGAAGGCTTATGTTTTCTTGAGCCTGCTCGTAGACCTAGGTTTGCTGGCTTATTTCAAGTATACGAATTTCTTCTATGAAATGCTTGCGCCATTATGGGGTGGAGAATTCCATGCCTTGGATATCTTCCTGCCAGTGGGAATCTCCTTCTTTACCTTCCAGTCCCTGAGTTATACCATTGATATATACAGAGGTGAACTGAAGCCTTTGAAAAGTCTGCTTGACTATGCCTTTTATGTCAGCTTCTTCCCACAGTTGGTCGCTGGCCCTATTGTACGTGCTCGTGATTTTGTGCCCCAGATTCACAAACCATTGCTGGTGACGAATGAAATGTTTGGAAAAGGTGCCTTCCTTATCATGGCTGGCCTTTTCAAGAAAGCTGTTATCAGTGATTATATCAGTGTGAATTTTGTGGAACGAATCTTCGATAATCCTGCACTTTATTCTGGTTTAGAGAATCTGTTGGGTGTTTACGGATACACATTGCAGATTTATTGCGATTTCTCTGGTTATTCCGACATGGCTATTGGTCTGGCTTTATGGTTGGGTTTCAGGTTCCCTCAGAATTTTAATTCCCCATATAAGAGTGACAGCATTACGGATTTTTGGCGCCGTTGGCATATCAGTCTTTCTTCTTGGTTGCGTGATTATCTTTATATTTCCCTGGGAGGAAGTAGGAAAGGAGAGGTGCGTACTTATGTGAATCTGATAATAACCATGCTTCTAGGTGGATTGTGGCATGGAGCTAATTGGAATTTCATTCTTTGGGGAGCCCTTCATGGCGTGGCTCAGGCTTTCTATAAATTTTATTGCAAGCTTCGTGGTTACCCTAAGAAATATCATCCTACTGGACTAAAACGGTTTGTGGCAATATTTATCACGTTCCATTTTGTGGCATTTTGCTGGATATTCTTCCGTAATGCAACGTTGGAAAACTCTTTTGTCATGCTGAATCAGATGTTTACCAATTTCAATTTCGCTTTACTTCCCCAGTTGGTTGGAGGGTATGGACTTGTCTTCTTCTTGATGGCACTGGGCTATATCATGCATTTCCTGCCAGACAGCTGGAATCAGAAATGCGAAAGAGGAGTAATACGTTTACCCCTCTTCCTTCAGGCAATCCTGTTTATTGTTGTTATCTATATTGTGATTCAGGTAAAAAGCAGTGATATCCAGCCTTTTGTCTATTTCCAGTTCTAATCTTCTATTTTCAGGTATTTCTTTACGAAATCCAAAATGAATTCAAAGGATTTGTCATATCCTAGCTTGGAGATGTTGATACAGAGATCGTAGCTGGAGGCAGCACCCCAGTTCTTGTTTGTGTAATAATTATAGTAGTTACTGCGGGTGTTCTCTTTTTTCTTAAGAATCTTTTTGGCAGTCTCAAGGTCCACACCTTCTCGTTCACTTACATGCTGGATACGTTCATCTTCATCTGCAGCAATGAAGATGTTGACTGCTCTTGGATGGTCTCTGAGTATATAGTCTGCACATCGGCCTAAGAAGATGCAGGACTCTTTTTCTGCACATTTTCTGATGGCATTGCTTTGGAATTGGAAAAGGGATTCCTCACTCAGCACATTATCGTATATGGTTTCACCTATGTTCCCAAAAATGAAACGCATATGCATGAAAGTATCCATGAGACTCTTGTTCTCGTCGTTCTGCTCAAAGAGTTCCTTGGCGAAGCCACTTTCTTTGGCAGCCATATCCAATAGCCGCTTGTCGTAGCATTTAATCTTTAATGTTTTGGCTAGTTGTTCGGCAATCTGCTTACCGCCGCTGCCAAGCTGGCGGCCGATGTTGATAACATACTTCTCCATTATATCTCAGATTTTAAGATTACTGTATTGTTTTGCTCTTGCATCTTGTGGAATTTCTTCATTTGCAGGTACAGCATGACGGCTGTGGTAATGGCTGCAGCAACGTCGGAGGCAGCCATCGCCCACCATACACCATCAAGGCCTATTAGTGGAGGAAGAACCAGTATGCCTGGGAGCAGGTAGATAAGTTGCCGAGTCAGTGACAGGAATACGCTCTTCTTAGCCATGCCGATACTCTGGAAGAAATTGGTGGTAGCCATCTGGAACCCTACAATAGGGAAAAACATTACCATGATAGGCATGGCATGGTTGGCAATGGCTATCAGTTCGACATCTGAAGTGAAGATTCGGGTGCACTGTGCCGGGAAGAACACGCCAATGACAAAACCGAGGGTTGTGATGATGGTGGCATAGGCAATGGTGTGTTTCAGGACTTGTGTCACACGGCCATACTGGCGAGCTCCGAAATTGTACCCGGCAATAGGCTGCATGCCTTGATTGAAACCGATGACCAGCATGATGAAGATGAACATCACCCGGTTGATGATACTATAGGCACCAATGCTGTAATCACCTCCGTAAGATACCAATACGTTGTTGATGATAATCACTACCAGGCAGGCACAAATATTCATAAGGAATGGTGACATGCCAATGCTCAGGATGCCTTTCAAAATGCGAGTCTTTATACGGTATATTCCTTTCTTTAGATGCAGGAGCTCTTCTTTATTCGTCAACATCTTCAGCTGGTACATCAAAGCTACCATTTGTGCCAGTATGGTGGCCAATGCAGCTCCACGGACACCCATGTTGAAGGTATAGATGAACAGTGGATCCATGAGCGTGTTCAGAGCAACTGTAAATAAAGTAGCCCCCATGGCTTGCTTAGGCTTTCCTGCAGCCCGGAGCACAGCATTCAAGCCGAAGTAGGAGTGTGAAATGACATTACCCAACATGATAATCTGCATATAGTCACGGGCATAGGGCAGGGTGTTTTCACTGGCTCCAAAGAAATAGAGGATAGGGTCCATGAAAACCAGGCAGGTGAGTCCTAACAGGATGCCAATGATGATATTTAGCGATACCACATTGCCCAGTACATTCTCGGCTACCTTATAGTCCCGTTGACCTAGTTTAACGGAAATCATGGTGGCACCACCCACGCCGATGGCTGCGCCGAAAGCACCCGAAAGGTTCATGAGTGGAAAGGTAATCCCAAGTCCTGAGATGGCCATGGCGCCTACGCCCTGACCTATGAAAATGGAATCAACCATATTGTATAGAGAGGTCGCGGTCTGAGCGATAATAGCTGGAATAGCATACCGTAACAGTAGCTTGCCTACCGGTTCGGTACCCAATTCTGTGGGTGTTCTTTGTTCTGCCATTTGTGAATTTTTGTTTTCTTGATTGCAAAGGTACGATAAAAAATGTGCATGTGGAAAAATCTTCTTATATTTGCGCTTTGAATGATACCAAAAACATATAGAAAATGAAAAAGAGTATTTTATTTCTTTTGAGTTTGTTTTTTCTGGGTATGCCTATCGTAGCCGATGCTCAGGAACAGCAGGAAGAAGTGACTGAAAAGCCTATCGTTTATCGATTCCGTCTGCAGTTGACAGACAAGAAGGGTACAAAAGGAAAGTTGAATAAGCCAGAAGCTTATTTGTCAAAGAAAGCTATTGAGCGACGTAAGAAGCAAGGTTTGGGGATAGATTCTACCGACCTCCCTATTTCTGCTAAATATCTTTCCACTCTCCAGAAAGATGGTTTGAAAGTACATTGCGTCAGCAAATGGAATAATACTGTAGTAGTTGAAGTAGCAGACTCTCTGTATGGTGAGCAACTGGCTTCCAACTATCCATTTGTGTCTTCATCCCGTTGTATCTATATAACTCCGCGGCCAAAGCCTGCTCCACAGCGCCCTCAAGGGCGTCGTCCACAAGGGCAGCGTCCACAAGGTCAGCCACAGGCACAGCAGCGTCCTCAGCCTAGTGCTCCGAGAGACCGTCGTGACATGGTTACTAATGCCTTGGATACTGTAGCTGATTACTATGGAGGTGCTCAGAATCAGATTGCCCAGCTGAATGGTATTGAGCTCCACAATGCCGGTTTTAATGGTACAGGTATCACTATCGGTATCCTGGATGGTGGCTATACCAATGCCGATGTAGTATCTGTTCTGGATAACGTGGAGATTTTAGGTACGCACAACTTTGTGAATCCTGAAGAGGATATCTATGGCGCAGGCTCTCATGGACTGATGGTTCTTTCATGTATGGGTTCAAACAAGCCTAATGTCTTGGTAGGTACAGCTCCTGGTGCTAAGTTCTGGCTTTTGGTCAGTGAGGATGGCAATAGTGAGCAGCTGGCAGAAGAGGACTATTGGGCTGCAGGTATTGAATATGCTGACAGCGTGGGCTGTGACGTAGTGAACACATCTTTGGGATATAACGATTTTGACAATGATAAGGATGACACAAAGTATTATGAGATGGATGGTCATCAGCACCTCATCAGTAATTCTGCCTCCCTGTGTGCTAAAAAAGGTATGATTCTTTGTGTCAGTGCTGGTAACTCAGGAGATGAGCGTTGGCATAAACTGACTCCTCCAGCTGATGCAGAGGATGTCTTGACAGTTGGTGCCTTGACCGCAGAAGGAGTTAATACCACATTCTCTTCTTTGGGCTATAGTGCAGATGGTCGTGTAAAGCCAGACGTAACTGCACAGGGTCAGGCTTGCGCTGTGGTTACACCGGCAGGAACGGTTGGTCGTGCAAGTGGAACCAGTTTCGCATCTCCTATTCTTTGTGGTATGGTTGCATCTCTTTGGCAGGCACTTCCTGACTATACTGCTGTTGAACTGATGCAGCTAATCCGTGAGCATGGTCATAATTTCGCTCATCCTGATGAGGTCTATGGTTACGGAACCCCAGATTTCTTCCAGACTTATTTGGATGCAAAGAGATAATGCAGGAAGAAGTACTGACTTTATACGAATTAAATAATTTAGTCCGCAGCGTGCTTGAGGGTACGCTGCGGGATTCATATTGGGTGCAGGCTGAACTGTCGGAGGTTAGTCCCAATAGAAATGGCCATTGCTATGTGGAATTCGTGCAGAAAGCCAAAAGGGGCAATCAATTCGAGGCGAAGGCTCGTGGCAATATCTGGGCAAATACCTATGCCGTGCTGGCTCCTTATTTTGAGCAGGCTACTGGCCAGCGGTTCGCTGCTGGCCTGAAAGTGCTGGTGAAGGTTGAGATTTCGTTCCATGAGGTTTATGGATATTCCTTGAATGTTAAGGATATAGATCCGACCTATACCTTGGGCGATATGGCCCGTAAACGGAAAGAGATTCTGGATCAGTTGGAGAAAGAAGGTGTCTTGGACATGAACAAGGAAGTGCCTATACCGGTGCTTCCACAACGTATAGCCGTTATTTCGGCTCCAACTGCTGCAGGCTATGGCGATTTTTGTAACCAGCTTAAAAATAATCCTCAGGGATATGTCTTTTATCCGAAACTGTTTCCTGCAGTCATGCAAGGAGAGCAGACTGAGCCTTCCATTATTCGGGCATTGGATGCTGTAGCCGCTGAAATGGATCATTTCGATGTGGTAGTTATCATACGTGGAGGTGGTGCAGTGGCAGATTTAGCTAGTTTTGACACTTATCCCCTGGCAGTGAGTGTAGCCCAGTTCCCTTTGCCGGTTATTACGGGCATAGGGCATGAACGTGATGATACTGTTTTGGATTTGGTTGCGAATACTCGTGTGAAGACACCTACTGCTGCAGCGGAATTTCTTATCAATAAAGTGGATGAAAGTGGCACGGAACTGGAAGATTTGGCTCAGGCTCTGGTAAATAGCGTTCAGCAGCAATTGACAGATGAGAAGATGCGTCTGCAGCAGCTTACCGCCGGTCTTCCTGTAGCATATACCCGTAGGAGGGCAGATGAGGAGCGCTTGTTGGATAGGATGACTCATCGTATGGTATCGGCAGCAGCTGATGGGGTGGAGCGTAGAAGACATGGAATCCAATTGCTAGAACAGCGTATTGGTATTCAGGCACCGTTTCGTGTGGAAAAAGAAAAAAATCGCTTGCAAATGCTTTCTCAGCGAATTGAGGATAATTCACCGGAGCGTTTATTGGCGCGTGGCTATTCCATCACGCTGAAAAATGGGAAGGCCGTTACTAAGGCTACTCAGGTGAAGACCGGAGATTTGCTGATAACGCGTCTGTCTGATGGAAATGTGGAATCTAAAGTATTATAATATATCATGGAGAAGAAGTTGACATATACGGCTGCCATGAAGCAGTTGGAGGAGATAGTAAGTCAGTTGGAGGATAACACACTTGACATCGACCTTCTAGCTGAAAAGGTAAAGACAGCTCAGGAACTCATCAAGTTTTGCAGGGATAAACTATACAAAACAGATGAGGAAATCCAAAAGCTTTTAGCCCCAAAGGAATAATTTATTAGTTATTTGTTGTTTTTTATCGCAAAATATAAGCATAAGTAAATATTTTGTGGTAATTTTGCATCCGTTTACAGAAAATAGGATATAAATAGAAGATATGGTAGATTTAGATTGGAAAAACCTTTCTTTCGGATATCGGAAGACTGATTATAATGTTCGTTGTTATTACCGCAATGGTAAGTGGGGTGAGATAGAACTTTGTTCTGAAGAGACTATCACGCTAAACATGGCTGCTACATGTTTACACTACGGCCAGGAGGCATTCGAGGGGCTGAAAGCTTACCGTTGTCCTGACGGAAAGGTACGTGTGTTCAGACCAGATGAGAATGCAGCCCGTTTACAGGCCACTTGTCAGGGAATCTTGATGCCGGAGATGCCTACAGAGAAATTTATAGAGATGGTAGATCTGGTAGTCCGTCTGAATGAGCGTTTCATTCCTCCTTATGAGAGCGGTGCAACCCTTTATATCCGTCCGTTGCTGATAGGTACAAGCGCTCAGGTGGGTGTTCATCCTTCTGATGAGTATATGTTCCTGATTTTTGTCACTCCTGTAGGTCCGTATTTCAAGGGTGGTTTTGCAACTAATCCGTATGTCATCATTCGTGAGTATGACCGTTCTGCTCCTTTAGGTACAGGTATCTATAAGGTAGGTGGCAACTATGCCGCTAGTCTGAAGGCTAATAAGATTGCTCATGATTTGGGTTATTCCTGTGAGTTTTATCTGGATGCCAAGGAAAAGAAATTTATTGATGAGTGTGGAGCTGCCAATTTCTTTGGAATCAAAAACAATACCTATGTGACACCAAAGAGCACTTCAATTTTGCCAAGTATCACAAATAAGTCATTGATGCAGTTGGCCAAGGATTTGGGCATGAAAGTTGAGTGCCGCCAGATTGCTGAAGAGGAACTGGCTACCTTTGAGGAGGCTGGAGCTTGTGGAACAGCAGCTGTGATTTCTCCAATAGAGCGTATTGATGACCTTGACACCAAGACTAGCTATGTCTTCAGCAAGGATGGGAAGCCAGGTCCTGTTTGTACTAAGCTATATCAGAAGCTGATAAACATTCAGTATGGTATTGAAGAAGATATCCATGGCTGGACTCATGTTGTTATTGAATAATCTATTTTTATAAAGTGAAAAAGGGCGGAGACTAGTGAGGTTTCCGCCTTTTTATTTGCCCACAGGGCATAGCCGCTCCTTTTCCCTGCATACTACTTATACGCTTGTCTGAACTTTCTGATTCCGATGAAGCAGTAAGGTAGTCTGCAGGGATTGTGGTTCTTTTCCTTCGCATGGGAACCACCGGGCCGGTATAGCATCGCATCCCTGAACGTAGTGTGTTTTCTTTCCCTCTCCCTGAAGGGGAGGTTACAGCATGCAGTCGCCTGTTGTCGGAGCGTGGAGGACAGCGCAGGACTTGAACACACTAGCTATACAGACCTGGGGCCTTTCAGCCCCGGAACCTGTTTCCCGACTCTTCCTGTCGGAGACAGATTCACTAAACCCTATTTTCAGTACTGAAGGCGCACCGGTAGCCAAGATACGTGTTGGGGAACTTGGCGGACAAAGCTACTTCCCTTTTTATGTCCACTTAGTTCTGCAAAGTTAGGTGGACGGATGCCCTATATACAAAAACGGTTGATAATCTATGGTTTAGGTCATAAGATAATGGAGATGAAACGGCTGTGATTAATAGAACATTCATCGGGCAGCTCGAATTGCCCGATTGGGCAGCTGGAACTAACCGAACGGGCAACACCAATTGCCCGACAAGCTACCTCCAGTTGTCCGATTTGGGTTGTTGTCCTGAAGCTATTTTCTTGTAGGTTTCTGCAAAATGTGTTATTTTTGCTGTGTAAAGAAAAAAGATATGGAATACGACTTGTTTATTGCACCTAATACACGCGAGTTGGAGGAAAGGGAGTATTATCCTAGTGTGGTACATGCTGATAGTGTGGATATGGAAACGCTTCTTATCGAGACGGTAGGCCGGGGTATGATACTTAAATCGGAAGTGGAATTTGTGGTAAATCAGTTTATGGATGTGGTGGCTAGCCATCTGAAGAAGGGTTCGAATGTCACTATCGAGGGGTTAGGTCGCTTTAAAGTCACCTTAGGCAGCGAGGGTAAAATAACTTCATCTAAGACTCCTAGGAGTAATAAGATTAGGGTGAAGGGTGTCCAGTTCTGGCCAGAGAAGGAATTGGTGGACTATATGAACCGAAATCAGGAATTCAAGCGGACACAACATCCTACGCAGTCGGCTAAAATCTCTGCGGATGATTTGAAGGTCAAACTACGTACGGGTTGGTTCAAGTACCACAGGATGATAACCCGGAAAGAATTGGAGATTTTTGCTCATTTAAGTACTAGTACGGCCAAAAATAGAATTAAGGAACTGATAGCCATGAATTTCCTTAAGCGATTAGAATCAAACAGGGCTGTCTATGAATTGGTGAAACCTTCCGACCGGTAATCTATGCGCAGCTTTGCAGTTTTTCTTTTCCTACTTTTCTCCTTTTCCGCTCAGGCCCAGATACGGGAAACTGCGGACGGGCAGATTGTGGCATCGGTGGATGACCGCATGAGCCAGTGCTATTTCTATCAGGAACAGAGTAATTGGTGCTGGGCAGCGGCATTGCAGATGGTGTTGGCTTATCACCACGTAAGTCTCTCTCAAAGGACCATAGTCAAACGGGTTTTCCAGAAGGCTGAAAATAGGGCTGCTTCCATAATGGAAATGGTGAATTCCATTAATGGCTTAAAAAAGGGAAAGAAAGTGATATCATGCACTTCTCTGGCCATTCGCAACATGCAGGACTTGATAGGGGAAATTAGCGAGGGCTATCCTGTAGTGGTGGGGATGGAGTATGGAGGTCGGCAGCATGCCATGGTGCTTGTACAGATTCTGTTCCAGAAAGATGGACAGCATGAAGGAAAAATAAATCCGGCGGAGGTGGTGTTGCTGGATCCAAGCAGGAGATATCTGCGCACTCGCAGGTTTTCTTTCCCGGAGTTCAGCAGGGAAATAAATATGGCTTTGCAGGTAAGGGTAAAAGAAGAGACCGACAAGTAAGCCGGTCTCTTCTTTATTCCATTTGGATGTAGTCTTTTGCCAGACCTCCTTCGGCTGTTTCTTTGTAGAGCGAAGGTAAGTCGTGTCCTGTCTGTTTCATGACATTTACAACTTTGTCGAATGAAACCCGGTGCATGCCATCTGAGAAGCTGGAATAGACGTTGGAGTCTAATGCTCGTGCTGCAGCAAAGGCGTTACGCTCGATGCAAGGTATTTGCACTAGACCACAAACGGGGTCACAGGTCATACCCAAGTGGTGTTCAAGGCCCATTTCTGCGGCATATTCAATTTGGGATACACTTCCACCGAAGAGTTGGGTAGCAGCTGCAGCTGCCATGGCACAGGCTACACCTACCTCACCCTGACAACCTACTTCGGCTCCCGACAAGGAGGCATTCTGTTTCACTACATTGCCGAACAGACCGGCTGTAGCCAGTGCATGCAAGATGCGTTTCTCAGTGAACGACTTGCTTTTTGACAGGTGATAGAGCACGGCAGGAACCACTCCGCAAGAGCCGCAGGTAGGTGCGGTAACAATTTTACCACCAGCTGCATTTTCCTCGCTTACGGCCAGTGCATAGGCAAAGACGAAACCACGGGACTGCATGGTATATTGGTAACCACCGGCTTCAATGTAATACTTGTAAGCTTTGCGCTGCAGATTCAAAGGGCCGGGAAGGACACCTTCATTGTCGAGCCCACGTTCTACCGACTCTTGCATTACTTTCCAGATCTTAGCCAAATAATCCCAAATATCAGGGCCTTCAAACTTCTCTACGAACTCCCAGTAGCTTCGGCCATGCGACTGGCACCATTTCAGGATTTCGGTCATGGTGTTCATCGGGTAGATTTCGGGTGTATCGATACTGCTTACACCTTCTTCTGCCAGTGTGCCGCCACCCACACTGTAGACTGTCCATTCATCGGTAACCTTACCATCCTCATCCAATGACTTGAACCGCATGCCGTTGGGATGGAAGGGAAGGAAAACCTGGGGCTTCCAAATAATTTGGGCAGGAGCGGAAGCAGTGAGCGTTTCAAGGATGGCTTTGTCGGTCATGTGACCTTTTCCTGTTGCAGCAAGACTTCCATATAGAGTCACTTCGAAGGATTTTGCCTCTGGGTGTTTCTGCAAAAACTTTTCTGCGGCAAATCTTGGTCCCATGGTGTGACTGCTGGAAGGGCCAGTGCCTATCCGATAGATTTCTTTGATTGATTTCATGACAAATTATTTTATGCAAAGTTAGGAAATATTTTTGTTCTCCGGCTCGTTTAGGCTATCTTTGTGCACAAATTAAGAAACATGAGTAAAAATAAGCTGTCGAAATTTGCCGACATGGCAAGCTATCCCCATGTGTTTGAATACCCTTTTAATGCCATGCAGGATGTTCCTTTTGATATGAAAGGGCACTGGCGGGATCAATTTTTCCATAACGACCATCCAATAGTGCTGGAGCTGGGCTGCGGCAGGGGGGAATATACCGTGGGCTTGGCTCGTGTCTTCCCGGACAAGAATTTCATTGGGGTGGACATTAAGGGAGCCCGTATGTGGAAAGGAGCTACAGATTCCTTGAACGAGGGGCTGAAGAATGTGGCATTCCTTCGTACAAATATAGAAATCATCGACCGGTTCTTTGCCCCTGGCGAGGTCAATGAGATTTGGCTCACATTCAGTGACCCACAGATGAAGAAAGCCACCAAGCGACTTACCTCCACCTATTTCATGAACCGCTACCGGAAGTTCCTGGTGAATGATGGACTGATTCATTTGAAGACGGATTCCAATTTCCTGTTCACCTATACCCGCTATATGGTGGAGAAGAACCAGCTGAAGGTGCATGTGTGTACCGACAACCTGTATGAGAGTCACCTGGCACAGTACCCCGATGCGCAAGATGCTTATATCCTCCGTATCCGGACTTATTATGAGCAGCAGTGGCTGGACCGGGGGTTGAGTATTAAATACCTGCAGTTTGAACTGAATCAGGACATGGTGCTGGAAGAGCCGGATGTGGAAATAGAACTAGATGATTACCGGAGCTACAACCGTTCCAAACGGAGCGGTTCTGCTACCGGAAAATGAATGTAGTGTATAACTGAAAAACAAGAATAATATGACTTTGTATCCAAAACTTATAACTGATGCCTTGGCTACCGTGCGCTATCCGGGCACAGGCAAAGATATTGTGAGTGCAGAAATGGTGGCCGATAACATCCGTATTGATGGTATGCATGTGAGTTTCTCCCTGATTTTTGAGAAGCCTACCGATCCATTTATGAAATCGGTGGTGAAAGCTGCTGAGGCTGCCATCCATGCCTATGTGTCTCCAGAAGTGGAGGTTGAAATAGCTGTTGAAACCATCAAAGAACCAGCTCCAGAGCCTGGAGAGATGCTTCCCGGTGTGAAGAATGTCATCGCTGTTTCCAGTGGTAAGGGTGGTGTGGGCAAGTCCACCATTGCAGCCAATCTGGCTGTGGCATTGGCCCAACTAGGTTATAAGGTAGGTCTGCTGGATGCAGATATCTTCGGTCCTTCCATGCCTAAGATGTTTCAGGTGGAAGATGCACGTCCGTATTTAGAGACGGTGAATGGGCGCGACCTAATAGTGCCTGTTGAAAAATATGGGGTGAAGTTGCTCTCCATCGGTTTCTTCGTGAACCCAGACCAGGCTACCCTTTGGCGAGGTGGTATGGCCAGCAATGCCCTGAAGCAGTTGGTGGGAGATTCCAATTGGGGCGATTTGGATTATTTCATCCTAGATACTCCTCCCGGAACCAGTGACATCCATCTGACCTTGCTACAGAATGTGGCCATTACGGGTGCAGTGATTGTAAGTACTCCTCAGCAGGTCGCACTAGCTGATGCACGGAAGGGTATCAACATGTATTTGAACGACAAGGTGAATGTGCCTATCCTGGGTCTGGTGGAGAATATGGCCTGGTTTACTCCGGCAGAATTACCGCAGAATAAGTATTACATTTTCGGGAAAGAAGGATGTAAGCAACTCAGCCAGGAACTGAACGTACCTCTGCTGGGACAGATTCCAGTGGTCCAGAGCATCTGTGAGAGTGGCGATAATGGTATGCCTTCCGTGTTGGATAAGGATAGTATCACTGGCCAGGCTTTCCTGGATTTGGCTAAACGTGTGGTGGAAGAGACCGACCGCCGAAACAGGGAAAAGGATCCTACCCACATTGTGGAGATGAATAAGAAATAAGAAACGTGAAGTATTTTTTCTTAGCTCAAATTCTTTTCCTTACTAGATTAGTGGGATTTGCCCAACAAGTTATGCTGGCCGACAGCATAACCAAGACTCCAGTTAGCTATGCCACTGTTTACGATGCTGATGGGACTATAATAGGGCGCTCAGACATGGGTGGATATATTCATCTTCAGAAAGGCCTTGAATATCACATCTCTCATATAAGTTATGAGCCCAAGAATCTCATTTGTAATGAGGATACCATCATTTTCCTGTCCCCTTCGTTTTATAAGTTGCCAGAAGTCAATGTTACGGCAAAGAGAAAGAAGTATTATCATTGTAAAGTGTACTTTAGGAGCATAGAACATGTAGATTCATGCCTGAAGTATTATATGGACGGAATACGGGAATTCTATATCGACACTAAAAGTAAAAAGGTGCATCTTGGTAACATCTTAACGAATTACTTTATGTCGAAGAGGCAAGACATTGCACAGAAAAAGAGGAGTATGATGATTGGCGACAGGTACATGGCTCTTCCGTTTCTTGACAAGAAAACTCTATATGAGGAAACCGTTCATGACAAGAAGAGAAATATCCAGTCGGGTATTGTTTACGCGGATTCAATATCAATAGGCAGTTGCGATCTTTTTTCTGACAAAAACGAGATGCTCTTGTCTATAGATGCCTTGTGGCCCAAAAACTCCCTTGTGACAAATCTATTTGGGTACACACAAGTATTATCAAAACACAATAAGACTGAATTATATCGATATAATGATTTTGATGCTCCTTCCGTTTTCAATTTGAAATCTTCCAACAGCTATCGGCATCTGACATTAACCCATAAAAAAGAAAATATTGTAAGGGACATTGATGTTGAAGATGTATTCTATGTTGTCGAATATGAATATACCGATACAAAGGAATCATCTTCGTCAGAATTGTTGCAGGAAGATTATAAGAAGTATTCTGGAATGTTTCCAGTTACCGAAAGAATAAGGGAACTGTTGGTTCGAGAAGAATAGCTTACACTTCATGTGGGAAATAATAAAGGCTCGCTGATTCAGCGAGCCTTTATTATTTATTTGAGGTTCTTATTCCACACTCTGCATATCGCATAATTTTTTGTAATAGCCATTCAGGGCCAACAGTTCTTCATGCTTGCCGCGTTCTACGATTTGTCCATCGTGGAGCACACAAATCTCGTCTGCATTGCGGATGGTGCTTAGGCGGTGAGCAATGGCAATGGTAGTGCGGCTCTTCATGAGCTTTTCCAAGGCATCCTGTACCAAGCGTTCTGATTCAGTGTCCAAAGCCGATGTTGCCTCATCCAAAATCAGGATGGAAGGGTTTTTCAGAATAGCACGGGCAATGCTGATGCGTTGGCGCTGTCCTCCAGAGAGCTTGTTTCCACGGTCGCCAATCACGGTGTCATAGCCTTGTTCTGTTTCCATAATGAAATCATGGGCATTGGCTATCTTGGCAGCCTCGATGACTTGTTCCTTCGTGGCATTCTTCACACCGAAGATGATGTTGTTGTAGAAGGAGTCATTGAAAAGGATAGCTTCCTGATTTACGTTTCCCATCAGTTCTCTCAGTTCATAGAAACCCACTTCGCGGACATCGGTACCGGCAATGAGGAGTTCTCCTTCTGTCACATCATAGAAGCGGGGGATGAGATCTACCAGAGTAGACTTTCCTGAACCGCTTTGACCTACAAGGGCTATCGTCTTGCCTTTTTCAATAGTCAGGTTGATGTGGCGAAGCACCCATTTCTGGTCGTATTTGAAAGACACGTCCTTAAACTCAATGAGAGAAGGCGATGCATTCAGCTCGATATGCTTAGGATGGATAGGAGCTGGTATGTTGTTTTCCGCCTGCAAAATTCTGTCGATGCGTTCCATGCTGGCCAAACCTTTTGGGATGTTGTAGCTGGCCTTGGAAAATTCTTTCAGTGGATTAATGATGCTATAGAGGATGACCAGATAATAGATGAAGTCGGGTGCCTGGATGCTTCCTTTCCCGTTCAGAATAAGGGTACCACCATACCAAAGGACAATCACGATGAGCAACGTTCCTAGGAATTCACTCATGGGGTGGGCCATCTGCTGGCGGGTGTTCACGCGAGTGATGGTGTTTCGGTAGTCTTCATTGGTGTTCCGGAACTTATTATCCATCTTCTCTTCTGCATTGAAGGCCTTGATGATGCGTAGGCCGCCTAAAGTCTCTTCCAGGATGGACATAGTATTACTCCATAGTGCCTGTGCGGTCAGGGACTTCCGTTTCAGTTGCTTACCTACTACACCCATGATCCAGCCCATGAGGGGTACGGAAATCAAAGTGAATACAGTAAGCTGCCAGCTTACTACCATCAGGGTAATGAAATAGACGATAATCAGGATGGGGTTCTTGATAAGCATGTCCAGACTGCTCATGATGGAATTCTCTACTTCCTGCACATCACCGCTCATTCGGGTGATGATATCTCCCTTCTTTTCATCGCTGAAGAAACCCATCGGGAGCGAGAGTATCTTATGATATAGCTGGTTGCGGATGTCGCGTACCACACCCGTGCGTATAGGGATGATGGTAGCCGATGAAAGGAAATAGGCTCCAGTCTTCAACGCTGTCATGAAAGCTAGGAAAAGGCCAAGAACTAGCAGGGTGGTACTTGGGCCTACACTCTCGATGAGCTGATTGACATAATAGTAGAAGTTGTTGACCGCAAAGTCTTTAATATTCTCGAAGCCCGTCCAAGGCATGTAGGTATATTGGGTGCCATCTTCAATCTTGAAGAGGATTTGCAGAATAGGTATGATCAAGGTGAAGGAGAAGATGTTCAGGAGTGCCGACAACAGATTAAAGAATACCGTGAGGAACAGGTATTTCTTATATGGCGGAACAAAGCGCCTGAGCACTTTCAGAAATTGTCTCATATCAATTCAGAGTAAAGCTGGAAGAACCAATCATTCGCTCGTCTACAAAGATAGCCACCCGATAGGTTCCGGCCTGCATATATTCCTCTACATTCCAGATACCGCTGACAGCCAGTTCCTCTCCATCATATTCGATGTATTTTTTGATGCTGACTTCAATGTTCTGGTCCTCGTATTTGCAGGTTTCTCCATTAGTCAGTGGGGTGTTGTCAGGTTTTAGGATACGGATGTATGCGTTTCTGCCGCCAACCTTGGCAGTAGGGTTACGTGCAATATTGAAGTTTACGACCAGAGACCTTACATCCTTCACTTTCTTGGCTGCTTTCCCACGTTTGTTCAGCGGACTGACACTGATGGCTGTGGCATTGAGCTGGGAGGCGATGCTGACGGTTTCTTTCAGCTGCTCACGCTCCGTGTTCAAATTGGAAATCTGAGTAGTGGCCTGATTGTATTTCGCCTTTACTTCGGTATTTTCCGCTACCAGAGCCTTATTGATCTGCTGCAGGGAATCAATCTGGGCAATATAATGGCGCATGACTGCCCGAACATCGGCCAGTTCCTTGCGCAGACGTTTGATTTCAGCTACATAGTTGGCATCATTGGCCTTCACACGTTGTAACTCCTCCAATAGCTGTTGAGCACGTTGTCTTTCAGCATTCAGCTGCTGTGCCAGGGTGTCATTTTGGATTGTGTTTCTCAGCTCATCATACTGCAACGTAAATCCACGGTATTCGTTTTCCATTTCCATACGGTCCAGTTCCATGAGCTCCTGCATCTCAGCCTTTTCTGTCTTTGCCTGTTTTAAATTCAGTCCCAAATATGCCACAGCACCTATCAGGATGAGTGCGATGACAGCACCAATTGCTATATAAGCTTTTTTCATTTCCTTTTATGTTTTGATTTTGAGTGCAAATATAACGCAAAATCTTGAAATCTCAGTGATATTTAAAATCAAATAACTGTGGCAGTGCAAATAGCATTCGGTCATTAACAATCTTTTTGAAATGAATATGGGTTCGTGAGAGCCTCACACTAATCCTTTAAAACAAGGTGTTTTTATCCTTATGTTGTTAAATTAGTTGTTCAATGATAATTTTTGAGTCATAAAAAATATGCTTATTAATGTTTTTTGTTAACTTTGTAACCACATTGGTTAATCTTAAAAAATATGCTAATATGTTAATGATTTTACAGCTTCTTATCGTGCTGCTGGCCTTGTATGTAGGCTCTCGCTACGGTAGTTTGGCTTTGGGTGCCATCTCTGGTATCGGTTTAGCCATTTTGGTCTTCTGCTTTCAAATGAAACCGGGAACCCCTCCAACCGACGTTATTTACATTATTATTGCTGCTGTTACCTGTGCTGGTATGCTTCAGGCTGCAGGTGGTATGGATTGGATGATTCAGATGGCTGAGAAACTTCTGCGAAAGCATCCTCAGCATGTAACTTTCCTTGCTCCTTTATGTACATTCTTCTTGACAGTATTGGTAGGTACAGGTCATGTGGTTTATACGCTTATGCCTATTATCTGTGATATTTCATTGAAGAAAGGCATTCGTCCAGAGCGTCCATGTGGTGTGGCATCTGTAGCATCTCAGGTAGGTATTACCTGTTCACCTATTGCAGCAGCTGTTGCTTCATTCGTTATTATTTCTAACGAGAATGGTTTTGATGTAAACAACCTTCAGGTTATTGCAGTCACAATTCCTGCGTGTCTCTGCGGTTTGATGGCTGCAGCAGCATGTTCATATAATAGAGGTTTGGATTTGGATAAGGACCCTAAATTCCAGGCTCGTTTGAAAGATCCTGAAATGTATCGCTACATGTATGGTAATACAGCAACCATGCTGGATAAGGAAGTAAGCAAACCTGCAAAGCTATCCGTATATATTTTCCTGATTGCCATCCTTTGTATTGTAATCGTTTCAATCTGTCAGATTGCAGGCTTTGACATTCGTCCAGAATTCCCTACAGGCAAGTTGGATGATGCGGGTAATCCTGTTTTAAGGCCTTTGGCTATGAATGTCATTATTCAGATTGTCATGATAGCAGCCGCTGCCTTTATGATTTTGTGTGCTCAGGCTCAGCCAAAGAAGGCTGTTAGTGGTGCGGTTTGGCAGTCTGGTATGGTGGCTGTAGTTGCTATTTATGGTATTGCATGGTTGGCTGATACTTATTTCAGCAACTATATGGATGTAATGCAGGAAGGATTGAAAGGTATTGTAGCTTCGTATCCATGGACCATTGCTTTTGCGTTCTTTGCAGTCTCCGTGCTGATTAACTCTCAAGGTGCAGTAGTTGTAGCCATGTTGCCTTTGGCATATTCACTGGGTATTTCTGGTCCTGTTTTGTTGGGCGTACTTCCAAGTGTATACGGCTACTTCTTTATTCCGAACTATCCATCAGATATTGCTACAGTGAACTTTGACCGTTCTGGTACAACCGTTATAGGTAAATACTTGTTGAATCACAGTTTCATGATGCCAGGTCTTGTTTCAGTAATTGTGTCTACGATTGTTGGTTGCCTAATCACTCAGCTTATCTATTAATCTGAGAGTATTTATATAAAATAGGTTAGGGCTCACTCAAAAGGTGGGCCCTAATTCGTTTTGTATCATTAATTAAGGTCAAGAAAAATATTCTAAAATTGTTTTGCTGGGTGAGGAAAAAGCCGTATCTTTGCAAGCCGATTATTATCAAGATAGAGATAATAGGCTCAATTATAGCGCATTAAACATCTTTGGCCGAGGTGAGTTAGCATGCGTTTTTGAGCAAAAAGTTTTTTAGTAACAATAATTTAAACGTTAAAAGTGTGGATACTTTAAGTTACAAGACCATTTCTGTCAACAAGGAAACTGCAACTAAAGAATGGGTTGTAGTGGATGCTACCGATCAGGTTTTAGGCCGTCTCGGTACAAAAGTTGCGAAATTGCTGCGTGGTAAGTATAAGCCAAACTTTACCCCAAATGCAGATTGTGGTGACAATGTGATCATCATCAATGCTGATAAGATTCAGCTGACTGGCAAGAAAATGACTGACCGTGTTTATATAACCTTCTCTGGTTATCCAAGTGGTCAAAAGCAGTTGACACCTGCTAGCATCCTGGCTAAGCCAGATGGTGCTGAAAAACTGTTGAGAAGAGTAGTAAAGGGTATGTTGCCTAAGAACAAGCTTGGTGCACGTCAGCTGAGTAATCTGTATATCTATGCAGGTGCTGAGCACAAGCAGGTGGCACAGAATCCTAAATCAATCGATATTAACCTTTATAAGTAATAGCAATGGAAGTAGTTAATGCATTAGGCAGACGTAAGAGCGCTGTTGCTCGTGTATTCGTCACAGAAGGTACTGGTAAGATTACCATTAACAAGCGTGACCTGGCAGAGTACTTTCCATCATCTATTCTGCAGTATGTTGTAAAGCAGCCATTGAATTTACTGAATGTGGCTGAAAAATATGATATTAAGGTGAACCTGATGGGTGGTGGTTACACCGGTCAGTCTCAAGCTCTGCGCCTTGCTATCGCTCGTGCTTTAGTTAAGATTAACGCTGACGATAAGAAGGCACTTCGTGCTGAGGGCTTTGTAACTCGTGATTCTCGCGAAGTTGAGCGTAAGAAGCCAGGACGTCCAAAGGCACGCCGCAGATTCCAGTTCAGTAAGCGTTAATTTTGCGCGTGGATACTGCGGAATTCTGTTTAGTATCTAAACTTCTGGGACTTCGCTGTGAAGGCGGGCTACCTGGAGGCTGGATTTAAAATCAAAAAAGAAAGTAAACGAATTAAAAAAAATTAAATTATGTCAAGAACAAATTTTGATACTTTATTGGAGGCAGGCTGCCACTTCGGTCACTTGAAGAGAAAGTGGAACCCAGCAATGGCTCCTTATATTTTCATGGAGCGTAACGGAATTCATATTCTGGATCTCCATAAGACTGTTGCTAAGATTGATGAGGCTGCTGATGCTTTGAAGCAGATTGCGAAGTCTGGCAAGAAAGTCCTTTTTGTTGCTACTAAAAAACAGGCTAAGGATATTGTAGCTGAGAAAGCTGCATCTATCAATATGCCTTACGTTATTGAGCGTTGGCCAGGTGGTATGTTGACTAACTTCCCAACAATCCGTAAGGCTGTAAAGAAAATGGCTACTATTGACAAGTTGACTCAGGATGGTACCTATGCTAACTTGTCAAAGCGTGAGATTCTTCAGATTTCTCGTCAGCGTGCTAAATTGGAGAAGAACTTAGGTTCAATTGCTGATTTGACTCGCCTTCCATCTGCATTGTTCGTTGTCGATGTAATGAAGGAACATATTGCAGTAGCTGAGGCTAACCGTTTGGGCATACCAGTATTCGGTATAGTTGATACCAACTCTAACCCTAATGATGTAGACTTCGTTATTCCAGCAAATGACGATGCGACAAAGTCAGTTGAGGTTATTTTGGATGCATGTATCGCTGCTATGGCTGAAGGTATTGAGGAGCGTAAGGCTGAGAAGGTAGACGTAGAGGCTGCAGGTGAAGAAGCACCTGTTAAGAAGGCTCCACGTAAGGGCGCTTCTAGAGCTCGTGCAGAGAAGGCTGAAGCTGAGGCTCCAGTTGCAGAAGATTAATTATTTATCATCTTTAAAAGAAAAAGACAATGGCTGTTACATTAGCTGAAATTAATAAACTTCGTCAGAAAACCCAGGCTGGTCTGATGGATTGTAAGAAGGCTCTTACCGAGGCTAACGGTGATATGGATGCTGCAATCGAGATTCTTCGTAAGAAGGGTCAGGCTGTTGCTGCAAAACGTTCAGACCGTGAAGCTGCTGAGGGCTGTGTACTGGCAAAGGTTGACGGTAACTTCGCTGCAATGATTGCTTTGAAGTGTGAAACTGACTTCGTTGCTAAGAATGCTGACTTTGTAGCTTTGGCAAAAGCTATCATTGATGCTGCTGTAGCTAACAAGTGCCAGACCTTGGAGGAGGTAAAGGCTCTTCCAATGGGAAATGGAACTGTTGCAGATGCAGTTGTTGAGCGTTCAGGTGTTACTGGTGAGAAGATGGAGCTCGATGGTTATCAGACAGTTACAGGTGAACAGGTTGTAGCTTATAACCATATGAATGGTAATTTCCTCTGCACTTTGGTTGCTTTGAACAAGACTGTTGACGAGCAGATTGCAAAGAACGTTGCAATGCAGGTTGCTGCTATGAATCCTATTGCTCTTGATGAGGCTTCAGTTCCTCAGTCAGTTAAGGATTCAGAGTTGAGAACCGACATTGAAAAGGCTAAGCAGAACCAGATTGACAAGGCTATTGAAGTTGCTTTGAAGAAGGCAGGTATCAATCCTGCACATGTAGACACCGAGGATCATATGGAGTCTAACATGGGTAAGGGTTGGATTACTGCAGAAGATGTAGCTAAGGCTAAGGAAATCAAGAAGACTGTGGCTGAGGAGAAGGCTGCTAACCTGCCAGAGCAGATGATTCAGAACATTGCTCAGGGTATGTTGAACAAGTTCTTCAAGGAGAGCTGCTTGATGAGTCAGGCTTACATTGACGACAGCAAGATCAACGTTGCTCAGTATCTTGAGAGCGTTGAGAAAGGCTTGACAGTAACTGATTTCAAGCGTTTCACTCTTCGCGCAGAATAATCTGATTTACATTAAATTCTTATAAGGGTGTTTCTCGGAAGAGGGGCACCCTTTTTTCAACGATACGACTATGAAAATTCTGGCTATAGGTATGAATTATGCAGAGCATACTCGTGAACTTCATGGTGAAGGTGTCCATAATGAGGAGCCTGTCATTTTTATGAAACCTGATTCTGCTGTCATACAGAAAGGCAAACCTTTCTTTTTGCCTGATTATTCCAAGCGTGTGGATTATGAGACAGAGCTGGTAGTTCGGATTTGTCGCTTGGGCAAGAATATCTCCCAACGATTTGCGTCACGTTATTATGATGCAGTGACTTTGGGTATTGACTTCACAGCGCGTGACCTTCAGCAAAAGGCCCGTGAAAAGGGTTATCCTTGGCTGATAAGCAAGGGGTTTGATGGTTCGGCAGCCTTAGGCGAGTTTGTTCCTAAGGAGCAGTTCAAAGATTTGCAGGATTTGCATTTTCATCTGGATATTGACGGCAAGACTGTACAAAAAGGATATACAGGCGATATGCTTTTCAAAATAGATGAAATAATAACTTATGTAAGTCAGTTCATGACGTTGAAAATAGGTGACCTCCTGTTTACCGGGACACCTGTTGGTGTAGGCCCGGTCTCTTTGGACCAGCATTTAGAAGGATATCTAGAGGGTCAGAAATTGTTAGACTTTTACATTCGATAAACGATGAAAATAAGGGTAGGTTTTGGATATGATGTTCACCAGTTAGTGGAGAACCGTGAATTGTGGTTGGGTGGCATTAGGTTTGAGCATGAAAAGGGCTTATTGGGTCATAGTGACGCAGATGTTCTGATCCATGCCATTTGCGATGCCTTGCTTGGAGCAGCCAATATGCGCGATATAGGTTATCATTTTCCAGATACGAAAAACAATGAGTTTGAAAATATAGACAGTAAGATTCTGCTGAAGCGAACTATCGGTCTGATTGCGGAAAAAGGCTATAGGGTAGGGAACATCGATGCGACGGTATGTGCAGAACGGCCTAAGATGAAAGCCCGTATCCCAGAAATACAGGAATGTCTGGCAAATGTGATGGGTGTGGATGTAGATCTGGTCAGCATCAAAGCCACCACTACGGAAAAACTGGGTTTTACGGGAAGAGAGGAAGGTATCTCTGCCTATGCCACTGTCTTAATTGAGAAAGACTGACAGAATTATTCCCATGGTGAGTAGAAGCCCGAAAATAAAAATGTTTCGGGCACTTTCACCTAAGACTGTATTCAATTCTCTTCCATAGTTGATGCGTACCATTTTCTTCCAGGTGGCGATGTGAAAAGGTATGTATAGCCATGGTAATACCGCTGCAGGCCATTTCCCGCTTGAAATGAATATCATACAGATTAGAGTCGCGGAAAAACCTAGACCTAGATAAAGATATTTAGCCCAAGTTTCTCCAAGGTGCACGACAATAGTCCTCTTTCCGCTGATACGGTCTTGCTCCCTGTCTCTGAAATTGTTTGTCATGAGCAGATTGTCTGTGACTAATCCTACTGCAAGTCCTGCAGCCAGACATTCTAAAGTAATGGTCTGGATCTGAATGTAATAAGGGATGCAGGTGGGTATAAAGCCAAAGAAAACTATGACTAGAATGTCACCGGCGCCTACATAGGACAAGGTCGTAGTATAAAGAAAGGCAAAGATAACACAGAGCAGACCCACTAAAACCATTGCAGTACCTCCATATAGGATGAGAGGTAAGCCGATAAGGCATGCCAAGACAGTTGTAATGGCAATGCCTTTTTTCATAGCAGTCAGGGTAATCCACCCTTCAGCACAAGCCCGTTTGGGACCTAGACGGTCATCCCGGTCACTCCCTTTTAGGCAGTCAAAATAATCATTGATGAAGTTGGCGTCAATCTGCATGGCAAAAGCAAAGAGCATACAGAGAATCGCAGGTATGCCATTGCAGAGGAAAGTAGGTGAACAGCCCGGATTGAATTGATTCCAATCGGCCCAGGCCAATGCCAAGCCCACCATAACTGGTACGGCAGCACCTGTCAGAGTTTTAGGACGTGCCGCTAATAGCCAGGCTTCTGCTGAATTGATTTTGACTTTTCCCATTTGCTATCGGATTCCATCCCACTTACCTACACGCATCTTCCCCTGGCTGGTAAAGAGGGCTCCATAACCTGTTTGGCCATTGTTATGGAAGGGACCATACCAGAAACCGCCATCATGGAAATAGTATACACCATAGCCATGACGTTTCCCATTCCAGATTTCTCCTACATACCGGTCGCCATTAGCATAGGTCATCTGAGCATAAAGATAAGTTTTGGCTTCTTCAGGTGTAGCTCGGCGGAATTCTCCATCTTTGGTCACGCCAAGCAACTCACCAGTAGTTGAGCTGTAGCTGGCATAATAATCTTTAGTCCCTACATTGATGATTTCGCGGGTCATGGTTATACCAAACAGTAAGGCTCCTCTATAATATTGACCAATGATGGTGCCACCTTCCAAACCCTCATAGCTTGCATATCCTTCTAACTGGTTGTCATCGGAGATTTGTCCGAAATAATATCCTCTGCTAGAGGGAAGTTTCCGGACAACGAAATTGTTTGTATATCGGTTGTAAAGATCCTCATAGAGGTCTGGTATGATATAATATTTTTCCAAAGGTGTTTTCTGGGCAAAACAAGTCAGCGTAACCATACAGAAGAAAACGAATATCAGAGTCTTATTCATAGATAACCATATAATTTTTCTTTTTGAATTTTTATCCAGACTGCGGCAGGGAGCATAGAGGAAGCATCTTTGCCTTCACGAATAGCATTGCGTACATCTGTAGAACTGAAATCATAGAGTGGTGCCTGAACGATTTTTACGTTTTCAGGAAGAGTGGTACCATCTATTTCATAGCCAGGTCGGGGGTATACCCATACATTCACCAACTGCCTGATTTCCTCTGATTTGTACCAGTGAGGAAATTTCAGCCAATTGTCTCCGCCAATAATCAGTATAAACTGACGATTCGGATAAGCCTCTTTCATGGCCAGTAGGGTGTTATATGTGTATGATGGCTTTGGCAGACGGAATTCGAAATCGCAGGCTGCAAGTTTTTTGTTCCTTCCTATGGCCAGCTTTACTAGCTCTAGACGTTTGTTATCATCCAAAAGTTCCATGTTCAGTTTGAAAGGGTTCATAGGGCTGACCATGAACCAGAATTCATCCAGTTCTTCTTGTTTGCAGAGTGTCTTGGCCAGAGCCAAATGTCCTTTATGGATGGGATTGAAAGAACCTCCAAACAGCGCAGTCTTGATCATGGGCAGGTTTTACTTGTTCAGGAATTCTCTTACAATAGTCAAGGTCTCGGCCTGTGCCGTTTCAAGAACGTCGTTGACCACCACTTTATCGAATTTGGGGGCGAAAGTGATTTCATAGGCCGCTTTCTCTAAACGACTCTCAATAACTTCTTGGGTGTCTGTTCCACGGCCTTCAAGTCTTCTGCGCAACTCTTCTATGGATGGCGGCATGATAAAAATGGATAAAGCACGTCTTCCATAGAATTTTTTGATGTTGCAGCCTCCTTTCACATCTACGTCAAAGATGACATTCTGCCCTTCCTTCAGCTGATTCTCTACCTGTGATTTTAGAGTCCCATAGAATTTGTCTGCATACACTTCTTCATATTCTACGAATTCATCATTGGCTATTTTCTGCCGGAATTCTTCTGGAGTCAGGAAGAAATACTCCACACCATTCTTTTCTGTACCACGAGGAGCACGGCTAGTGGCAGAAATTGAGAAATGCAGATGCAGACCCTGTTGCATCAGATAATTGATAATGGTGGATTTTCCAGAGCCTGAAGGCGCGGAAAAAATAATCAGTTTTCCTTTCTTTTTCTTCATGGTCGTGTTAGTAGGTTTACATGACATTCAGGACTTGTTCTTTAATCTGCTCAAGCTCATCCTTCATTTTCACAACGATGTTCTGCATTTCAGCCTGATTGCTTTTACTGCCAGTCGTGTTGATTTCACGTCCCATCTCCTGAGCGATGAAACCAAGTTTCTTCCCTTGTCCATGACCTTCTGCCATGGTTTCACGGAAATACTTTAAATGATTAGTCAAACGCTGCTTTTCTTCGTTGATATCCAATTTTTCAACATAGTAGATGAGTTCTTGCTCCAGACGGTTCTTGTCGTAATCTACACTAATGGTTTTCTCAAGGGCATCGATAATGCGTTCGCGGATTTTTTCCACGCGGCTCTTCTCAAATGGCTCAATGCTTTTAAGGAGTGCCTCAATGTTATCTATTTTTTCGGTGAACTTCTTGTAGAGGGCTTCGCCTTCTTGCTTGCGGAAATTTACCAATTGTTCCAAGGCATCTTCAATCCCTTTACGGACTATAGTCCATTCTTCGGCCGAGAGTTCTTCCGCATCTGCCTTTGACAAGACATCTGGCAAACGGAGCAGTGTATAAAACCAGTCGCTAGGGAGTGGTATGTTCTTTTCTGCAGATAAGGTGCATATTTGTTTGTAGTAAGATTCCAAAACATTACCATTAATAGGAGAGGCAACCTGAGTGTCATCTTTCTCAGTCCACAATATGAAATCAACCTTTCCTCTTTCTAAAGTTGTCGCAATCAGTTGCCTTATCTCCATTTCCTTTTCACGATAGAGTGGGGCAATGCGAGTGCTAAGGTCCAATGCTTTGCTATTTAGCGATTTGACCTCTATGGTAATTTTCTTTCCGGCATAAGTTGTGACAGCTTTGCCGTAACCAGTCATGGATTGTATCATAATAAAATAGAATTTTCACTGCAAAATTAGTGTTTTTTTGTAGAAAGTGGTACTTTTGCACTCAAATTGTTCGGTTTATGGCTTGTATATTGCATATAGAGACCTCAACAGAAGTCTGTTCTGTAGCTGTTAGTGAGAATGGGCAATGTATTTATTCAAATGAGGATTTCAATGGACCGTCACATGCCAGTACCTTGGGAGTGTTTGTCGATGAGGCAATGTCATTTGCCGATAGTCATGCTATTCCACTAGATGCTGTGGCAGTGAGTTGCGGTCCTGGCTCATACACGGGTTTACGTATAGGCGTTTCTATGGCTAAGGGTATATGTTACGGGCAAGATCTGAAACTCTTGTCTGTCCCAACATTAAAAGTCATGTGTGTGCCTTTGTTGCTTAGTACAAGGGAATTTCCAGATGACGCCCTGCTTTGTCCGATGATTGATGCCCGGCGAATGGAGGTTTATGCTGCAGTTTATGACCGTGCCTTGAAAGAAGTACGTCCTACACAGGCCGATATCGTGGATGAAAATTCCTACCATGAGTTTTTGGAACAGCATCCTGTCTATTTCTTTGGGAATGGTGCAGACAAATGCAGGGACAGAATAGTCCACCCTAACGCTCATTTCATTCCTGATGTCCATCCCCTTGCTAAATGGATGTTTCCTTTGGCTGAACGTGCTTATTTGAATGACCAGTTTGAAGACGTGGCCTATTTTGAGCCTTATTATTTGAAAGAATTTGTGGCTTCTAAGCCCAAGAATTTGTTATAGAATATGGAGAAATTACTATATAATACCCAGCGAAAGCGCTTACCAATGCCTGAATATGGACGTAGTATTCAGAACTTGGTTGATTATACGCTTACCATTGAAGACCGGGCTAAGAGACAACGATGTGCAGAAGCTATTATTCAGTTGATGGGAAACATGTTTCCGCAGTGGAGGGATGTTCCTGACTTCAATCATAAGCTTTGGGATCATTTGGCTTTAATGTCTGATTATAAACTGGATATTGACTATCCTGTGGAAATCGTTCGTGCAGAAAAGGCACATGAACGCCCTAGAAAGTTGGAATACCATAAGTCTCCTATTCATTATCGCCATTATGGTAACATCTTGGAAAAATTCATTAAAGTACTTGCTACTTATCCAGAAGGTAAGGATAAAGAGCAATTAGTGACTTTGGTGGCAAACCATATGAAGCGTAGTATGTTGCAGTGGAATCCCACAGTGGCAAGTGACAAGAAAGTGGTGACAGATCTCCGTGACATGACAGATGGAGCAATTGTTCTTACAGAAGTTGAATTAGCAGCTCAGACTGCTAACATGAAGCAGCAGCAGGATAAAAATGCACGCAGTAACAACGGTAGTAAGAAGTCAAAGGCAAAGAATCGTAAGAAATAGTCGGTCCTGTTTATGATTCGGGAATCTGAAGTATTTAAGATTGGTGTTATAACAAAGACGCATGGCGTGAATGGAGAGGTAGCCTTCCTGTTCACGGATGATGTGTTCGATAGGGTGGATTGTGACTATTTGATCTGCAAACTGGATGGCATCTTGGTTCCTTTCTTCTTTGAAGAATATCGGTTTAAGAATGATAATACGGCCTTGTTCAAGTTTCAACGACTAGATTCTGCTGAATCTGTGCAGTTCTTGTTAGGGGCAGAAGTCTATTTCCCTTTGAAACTGGCAGAACAGGCAGAAGAAGGTGAGATTACCTGGAGGTATTTCATAGGCATGACCGTTAAGGATGTTCATGCAGGGATTTTGGGTAAAATAGAAGAGGTAGATGATTCGACGGTAAACACCTTGTTTCAGGTGGAAGGTCCTAAAGGAGAGTTACTGATTCCGGCACAAGAGGATTTCATTCAAGACATCGATCATAAAAAAAGAGAAATCTTAGTGAATTTGCCTGAAGGTTTATTGGATTTGTAAGGAAATGAAAAAACAGATTGCGATATTGGGATCTACAGGATCCATAGGAACACAGGCTCTTCAGGTGATAGAAGAGCAGTCAGACCGTTATGAGGTTTATGCCATTACTGCAAACAACCGGGTGGAATTGCTAATAGAGCAGGCTCGCAAGTTTCAGCCTGAAGTGGTGGTGATTGCCAATGAGGCAAAGTATGGTCAGTTGAAAGAGGCGCTTTCAGACCTTCCTATCAAAGTTTATACTGGCAGTAAGGCTCTTTGTGAAATTGTTGAGGCTGAGCCCATAGATATGGTTCTGACGGCTATGGTTGGTTTTGCAGGTTTGCCTCCAACCATGAGTGCCATTCGTGCAGGCAAGACAATCTGCCTGGCCAATAAGGAAACATTGGTTGTAGCCGGAGAACTCATCAATGAGCTAGCTCAGCAGTATAATGTGCCTATTTTGCCTGTGGATTCAGAACATTCTGCCATTTTTCAGTGCCTGGTTGGTGAGATAGGGAATCCTATTGAGAAGATTCTTCTTACGGCTTCTGGCGGACCATTCCGGAAGTGTAACATGGAAGAACTGGCTCATGTGACGAAGGCTCAGGCTCTGAAGCATCCTAGTTGGACCATGGGTGCTAAGATTACCATAGATTCTGCTACTCTTATGAATAAGGGTTTTGAGGTCATTGAGGCAAAATGGCTTTTTGGTGTCCGACCCGAGCAGATAGAGGTGGTGGTGCACCCACAGTCAGTCATTCATAGTGCTGTGCAGTTTGAAGATGGGTCTGTAAAGGCACAATTAGGTGTTCCTGACATGCGCCTGCCTATTCAGTATGCATTTAGTTATCCTGACCGCCTAAAGGCATCCTTTGACCGTTTAGACCTCTTTAAGATAGGTTCTTTGACTTTTGAGCGTCCGGATACTCAACGTTTCCGTTGTTTGGCTTTGGCCTATGAGGCCTTGCATCAAGGAGGAAATATGGCTTGTATTGTCAATGCTGCCAATGAGATTGTGAATAAAGCTTTTCTAGAGGACCGTATTTCTTTCCTGAAAATGGCGGAAGTGATAGAGAAAACGATGGGTAAGGTTAGTTTTATAGCCAAACCTTCTTATGAAGACTATTTGGCTACTGATGCTGAAGCACGTAAGGTGGCAGCAGAATTATTTTAAAAATTAAAACAGGAAAATGGAAATATATTTAATAAAGGGTGTGCAACTGCTTTTGTCATTGACAATCTTGGTTGCCCTTCATGAAGGTGGCCATTTCTTCTTTTCGAAGTTGTTTGGTGTAAGAGTAGAAAAATTCTTCCTCTTTTTCGACCCTTATTTTCATATTATAAGTACACGTGACAATTGGTTGCGTCGCCTTTTGGGCAAGGCTCCTGTTCAAGGAGAAAATAGTGGTGACAACTATACCGGAACAGAATATGGTATAGGATGGGTACCACTAGGAGGTTATGTGAAGATCTCAGGTATGATAGATGAATCTATGGATACCGAGCAGTTGAAACAGCCGGAACAGCCTTGGGAGTTCCGTTCCAAACCTGCTTGGCAACGTCTGCTGATTATGGTGGGTGGTGTACTGGTTAATTTTCTCCTTGCTTTTTTCATCTATGCGATGGTCTTGTACGCATGGGGTACAGACTATGTACCTGTGCAGAACTACAGTCAGGGTATGGCGTTCAATGAGCGGGCTAAGGAAATAGGTTTTCAAGACGGTGATATCTTGTTGCGGACAGAAAAAGGAGAAATAAAGACCCGTTCTACTGGTGATACGTATCGTTTGATTTCTGAGGCAGACCAAGTGACGGTCAACCGTAAAGGGCAGGAGGTTACCATCCAGATGCCGGGCGAATTGTCCTTGCTGGATATGATAAATGAGGTGCCCATCTTTATGGATGCTCTGGTAGCAAACGAAGTGGATAGTGTAGTAGCTGGTATGCCAGGTGCAATGGCAGGTTTGCAGAAAGGAGACCAAATCACTTGCATCAATGGCACGATGATATCTTCCTATAACCAGTTCCAGAATGAGATGGCCCGTATTCAGGACCAGACACTGGAATGTACTCCGGAAGATAGCTTACGCCTTCGCCATTTGACACTGACTATAGAGCGGGCAGGGCAACTGGATACATTGAGTATCTTGATGACAAAGGAATTCAAGATAGGCTTTATGCCATTAATGCCAGAAGTGAAGGCTGTTCATGAAGATTATGGATTCTTCGAGTCTTTCCCTGCTGGTGTGTCTTATGGCTGGAATGTCTTAGGTGGTTATGTGAGTGATCTGAAATATCTCTTCACAAAACAAGGCGCCAAGAGTGTGGGTGGATTTGGCTCTATCGGTTCGATCTTCCCCGACAAATGGGATTGGCACCGTTTTTGGCTTATGACGGCCTTCTTAAGTATTATTTTAGGTTTCATGAATATACTTCCTATTCCAGCGTTGGATGGTGGACATGTGCTTTTCCTCTTGTATGAGGTGGTCACAAGACGCAAACCTAATGAGAAATTCTTAGAGTATGCTCAGATGGTTGGTATGGCATTATTGCTTCTCCTGATGATATGGGCTAACTTGAATGATATAATCCGATTCTTATTTTAATCAGTAGCTATGGCACAAAAACCAAGTATACCAAAAGGAACGCGTGATTTCTCTCCCGTGGAGATGGCACGCCGTAACTATATATTTAATACAATTCGTGAGGTCTTCTACTTATACGGGTTCCAACAGATAGAAACGCCATCGATGGAAAACCTGTCTACTTTGATGGGAAAGTATGGAGATGAGGGAGACAAACTTCTTTTCAAGATTCAGAATAGTGGTGATTATTTCAGAAGTTTGACTGACGAGGAATTACTTTCCCGAAACTCAGCCAAATTGGCATGTAAGTTCTGTGAAAAAGGTTTGCGTTATGATCTGACAGTACCATTTGCCAGGTATGTGGTAATGCATCGTGATGAAATAGCTTTCCCTTTCAAGCGTTTCCAGATTCAACCAGTATGGCGGGCTGACCGTCCGCAAAAAGGCCGTTATCGTGAGTTCTATCAGTGTGATGCTGATGTGGTAGGCTCAGATTCCCTATTGAACGAGGTTGAACTGATTCAGATGATTGACACGGTGTTCCAGAAGTTTGGAGTGCGTGTCAGCATCAAGATGAATAACCGCAAAATTCTTTCCGGTCTGGCGGAGATGATAGGTCAGGCAGATAAGATTGTAGATATCACTGTCGCTATTGATAAATTGGACAAGATTGGTTTGGAGAATGTAAATGCAGAATTGGCTGAGAAAGGAATTCCATCAGCCTCAATAGAAAAGCTTCAGCCAGTCATTATGTTAAGTGGTACCAACGAAGAGAAACTGCAGGCCTTGAAGAGCATATTGTCAGATACAGAAACCGGTTTGAAGGGAATAGAGGAATGCGAATTTATCCTGGATAGGGTAAAGAATATGGGTGGCACCAAGAACGGTTTAGAGTTGGATTTGACGTTGGCACGTGGCTTGAATTACTATACAGGAGCTATTTTTGAGGTGAAAGCTTTGGATGTAGAAATTGGAAGCATCAGTGGTGGCGGCCGTTATGATAATCTTACAGGAGTATTTGGCATGCCAGGCGTGAGTGGTGTGGGCATCTCCTTTGGTGCAGACCGTATATATGATGTCCTGAACCAGTTAGACCTATATCCAAAGGAAGCAGTAAACAGCACAAAACTGCTGTTTGTGAATTTTGGAGAAGCAGAGGCAGCATTTAGCATGCAGGTACTGATGCAGGCTCGCAAAGCGGGTATCAATGCAGAACTTTTCCCAGAGTGTACTAAAATGAAGAAGCAGATGGCTTATGCAAATGCCAAGCAGGTGCCTTTTGTCGCTATAGTGGGAGAATCGGAACTGCAGGAACAGAAACTGACACTGAAGGATATGAATTCTGGTGAGCAGAAATTGGTTACTCCTTCAGAATTGGTGGAAATAGTACAAGCTTAATAATAATAAATGTTGGGCTCCTGGAAATTTATATCCGGGAGCCTTTTTTATTAATGTACATTGTTCCTAAGCCGTATAATGTCATTGTGTCACATGGATTGTCAGTATTGGCACTTGAAAGTGCGAGCTAATAGAAACAAGAATCTGCTTTGGCACAGAATATGTAAGAAGAAATGTACAAAAGTTAAATTTAAAAATAGATAATATGAATATTAAACCATTGGCAGATCGAGTTCTGATACTCCCTGCACCTGCAGAAGAAAAGACAATAGGTGGAATTATTATTCCTGATACTGCAAAGGAAAAGCCTTTGCGGGGTGAAGTTGTGGCCGTAGGTCATGGCACAAAAGATGAAGAGATGGTATTGAAGGTTGGTGATATGGTTCTTTACGGCAAGTATGCTGGTACAGAACTGGAATATGATGGAAAGAAATACCTGATTATGCGCCAGAGTGATGTTGTTGCAGTTCTGGCATAATTCTATTGGACAAACTTTTAATTTAATCAGAAATCAATATGGCAAAAGATATAAAATTCAACATTGAGGCTCGTGAGCAATTGAAGCAGGGCGTTGATGAGTTGGCAAACGCAGTTAAGGTGACTCTTGGTCCTAAGGGCAGGAATGTGATTATAGAGAAAAAATTCGGAGCTCCACAAATCACTAAGGATGGTGTGACTGTAGCAAAGGAAGTTGAACTTTCAGACCCATTCCAGAATACAGGTGCCCAGCTGGTTAAAAGTGTAGCATCTAAGACTGGAGATGATGCTGGTGACGGTACGACTACTGCAACCGTATTGGCACAGTCTATTATTGGTGTAGGCTTGAAGAATGTTACCGCTGGTGCAAATCCAATGGATTTGAAACGTGGTATTGACAAGGCAGTAGCCAAGGTAGTTGAGAGTATAAAGAATCAGTCTGAGATGGTGGGTGACAATTATGACAAGATTGAGCAGGTCGCTACAATTTCTGCCAACAATGACCCTGTTATTGGTAAGCTGATTGCAGATGCCATGAGAAAAGTTTCAAAAGATGGCGTGATTACCATAGAGGAAGCTAAGGGTACTGATACCACTATTGGTGTGGTAGAGGGTATGCAGTTTGATCGTGGTTACTTGTCTCCATATTTTGTTACTGATACAGAGAAGATGGAGTGTGTCATGGAAAATCCTTTGATCTTGCTTTATGACAAGAAGATTTCCAATCTGAAGGATATGCTCCCTATTTTGGAGCCTGCAGTTCAAACGGGTCGTCCTCTATTGATTGTAGCAGAGGACGTAGATTCTGAGGCATTGACAACTTTGGTGGTTAACCGCTTGCGTACTCAATTGAAGATTTGTGCAGTCAAAGCTCCAGGATTTGGAGATCGCCGTAAGGCTATGCTTGAAGATATTGCTATCCTGACGAATGGTGTTGTCATCAGTGAAGAGAAAGGTCTGAAGTTAGATCAGGCAACTGTAGAGATGCTTGGACAGGCTGAGAAGATCACTATTTCAAAGGATAATACTACCATTGTAAACGGAAAGGGTGATAAGGAACGTATCCATGAGCGTGTAAACCAGATTAAGGCTGAAATTGCCAATACAACATCTTCTTATGACAAGGAGAAACTGCAAGAACGCTTGGCTAAGTTAAGTGGTGGTGTTGCAGTTCTGTATGTAGGTGCAGCTTCAGAGGTGGAAATGAAGGAAAAGAAGGATCGTGTTGATGATGCTCTTTGTGCAACCCGTGCTGCCATAGAGGAAGGAATTGTTCCTGGTGGTGGTGTGGCATATATCCGTGCGATTGACAAACTGGAAGGTATGACAGGTGATAATCAGGATGAGACTACGGGTATAGAAATTATCAAGCGTGCCATTGAAGAACCATTACGCCAGATTGTTGCAAATGCAGGCAAGGAAGGTGCAGTAGTAGTAAACGAAGTTCGTGCAGGAAAGGACGACTTTGGCTACAATGCTCGTTTGGATAAATATGAGAATCTGCATCAGGCAGGTGTGGTAGATCCAGCTAAGGTAGCACGTGTGGCATTGGAGAATGCAGCTTCTATTGCAGGAATGTTCCTGACCACAGAATGCGTTATCGTAGACAAGAAGGAGGATAAGCCAGAAATGCCAATGGCAAATCCAGGAATGGGTGGCATGATGTAACCTGAGGAGAATGATATAAGTGTGAAGACCAGAGCCTGTCAGACTCTGGTCTTTTTTATGCATAAAGTTTGGAGTTTATTTTGTAGTTTTTTCGGTTTGACGTATCTTTGCGCCATCTAAATAGAATTTATATGGGTGGTTTTTTTGGTACAGTTTCTAAACGCAGATGTATTGCTGATTTATTCTATGGTACAGACTATAACTCTCATTTAGGGACACGTAGGGGCGGTATGGCTACATATTGTAAGGAAAAGGGTTTTTTCCGATCTATTCATACATTGGAAAATGCTTATTTCCGTTCCCGCTTTGAGGATGAATTAGGAAAGTTTGTAGGAAACTCAGGCATTGGAGTAATTAGTGATACAGATGCTCAGCCTTTACTGATGAATTCCCATTTGGGTCGTTTTGCTATTGTAACAGTGGCAAAAATAAATAATCTGGAGGATTTGGCCCAGAAGCTTTTGAGCCAGAATATGCATCTTTCAGAGTTCAGTTCTGGAAAGATCAATCCTACGGAGCTTGTTGGCTTACTGATTATCAAAGGTAAAAACTTTGTGGAAGGAATAGAAAACGTATTCCGTGAGGTTAAAGGTTCTTGTACCCTGCTTTTACTGACTGAAGATGGCATCATTGCTGCACGTGATTCTTGGGGACGTACTCCTATTGTAGTAGGTTCTAAGGAGGATGCTTACGCCGTTTCAAGTGAATCTACTGCTTTCCCAAATCTAGGTTATGAGACAGTTAAATTTTTGGGTCCTGGAGAAATCATACGACTTCGTGAAACTGGTATGGAACAATTGCGTAAACCCAATAAACGCATGCAGATATGTGCTTTCCTTTGGGTTTATTATGGTTTCCCTACTTCTTGTTTTGAAAATATAAATACTGAATGTGTCAGAAATGCTTGTGGCCGTGCTATGGGCAAGGAAGATGACACAGAGGTGGATTGTGCCTGTGGTATCCCTGATTCAGGAGTAGGTATGGCTGTAGGCTATGCTGAAGGACATGGGGTTCCTTTTTTGCGTGCTATTTCCAAATATACTCCTACTTGGCCTCGTTCATTTACTCCAAGCAATCAGGAAATGCGCAGTTTGGTGGCCAAGATGAAACTGATTCCAAATAAGGAAGTGCTGAAAGGTAAGCGGTGTTTGTTCTGCGATGATTCCATTGTTCGTGGTACGCAACTGCGTGACAATACAGAGGATTTGTTCAAATGTGGGGCAAAGGAGGTTCATATGCGTATAGGATGCCCTCCGTTGATCTATGGTTGTAAATTCGTGAATTTCACATCTTCAAAGAGTGATATGGAATTGTTTACCCGTAGGATTATCGGAGAATTAGAGGGAGACCCAAACAAGAATTTGGAGAAATATGCTACAACAGACTCTCCGGAATATAAGAAAATGGTTCAGATTATGGGAGAACGTCTTCATTTGTCTTCTCTGAAGTTCAGCAAATTGGAAACTTTGGTTGAGTGTATAGGCTTGCCAAAAGAGCAAATCTGCACACATTGTTTCGATGGGAGCAGTCAATTTACGTTAGAAGAGGAGAATCTTTAAAATAGAAAGAAAGGAGCATTTAGATGCTCCTTTTCTTATTTAATGATGACCATTGTTGCTCCAAAGCCATATTCCTTGAATGAGGCATCTTGATAGACGCAACCTTTATATTTTGTCTTAAGTTCTTTGAGAAGATTTTGGCGAAGGACACCTTCACCTTTTCCATGGATGAAAACAATTTTAGACCCAGTATGTTTGCGATAAGCATTCATTGTTTCGTGGAAAGCCTTCATCTGAACATCCAAAATTTCCTTATTACCTAGGCCTGTGGTGTCATCTAACAAAGAACCGATGTGCAAATCTACCTCTGCAATGCCTTTTTTAATAATTCCATAGCCACCTAAAGCCCTTTGTGTCTCAGCATGTTTAGGCTGTTTCGGCTCGTCCGCCTTTTTCAGAAGTGCATTTTTTATATCACTAGCTTGGATAAAGACTTGCTTAGCTGGCTGGTCTTCTTTGACTATGTCGTAAATCAAGGCTGGTTCATCAAAGAATACAGATGGCTGGAATGTGTGCAATTTGTAGAATTTTACAGTATCTATACGAATTTGTACATCTATAGCTGGTTTTAGGAGATAGTTCTTATCTTTTTTGTATGCAATGAGTTGAATGGCTACCCGTTCAATCTCATTTAGGGAACTGCATTCAAATTCCTCAAGATGGTATTTTGTATTGGGCTCAACTTCCCCTTGTTGACGGACTTTCCAGCTGTTGCCTTCAGCACTGGCATAAACATAATTGATGTAATAGTTACTGTCGTTAATGAGATAGGCATCAAATGCTGTATTGCTTATTTCTTTCAAGTTCTGAGCCACAAACCCTAAGAATATATTTAATTTTTCGCCATCACGACGTTCTAGAGGCTTTGGTTTGTAAGTGATAGTCTTTTCAATGATGTCTTCTTCTCTATCTTGAGTTTCTTCTTTAGTCGTAGCCTTTTTCTTTAACCCTAGTGTGTCTACTTTTGCTATATTATAATCGTCAGTGTCGATTACGACCACATCTTTGCGTAGCACAGGAATGTCAAAGCCGTCTTCATCCTGAACCAGGACGAATTCATTGTTTTTTCCTTGGAAACCACTTATGATTCCACCTCCAACTTCGTTAACAAATCTTACTTTATCTCCAATTTTCATATCCAGTTCAATTTCTTTATTTCACTTTCAAAATTGGGCGTGAAAATACTTTTGCCCATGTTCTCCTTAACCTCTTCCATTGTCCAGAAACGTCCACCATCGGTTTCAGCACTGGGTATGATTTCCTGGTCATATATTGTTTTATGTACAAAAACCAATTCTCGTTCTCGTACAGAATCATAAACGTATTGGCTTACCTGTTCTGGAATGAAATCTGTAATTCCTAGTTCTTCTTTAACCTCACGCAATAATGCCTGTTCCACGTTTTCACCTAAATCCACATGTCCTCCTACTGCTGTGTCCCATTTGCCTGGCTGAATATCTTTCCAAGCCGGACGTTTTTGCAAGTATATCTCACCTTTGGAATTAAATAGATGCAGATGCACCACAGGGTGAAGCAATCGGCTACCATTGTGACATTCTCCACGTGTAGCTGCACTGATGATATTTCCATTTTCATCTACGATGGGAAACATCTCTTCTAGATTATCTTTTCCTGTAGCAATCATGGTATTAAGAGTGAGGAGTCTCCGTAACTTAAAAAACGGAAATCGTGAGTTAATGCAAAATCATAAATTGTTTTCCAATCACCTTTCACAAAGGCAGACACAAGGAGTAATAGCGTGCTTTGTGGTTGATGAAAATTTGTAATCATCATACGGACTATGTGATATTCATATCCTGGGGCTATAATTATTTGTGTGGAGCTGTGAAGGACATCAAGCTCATGACGGTTCATATAGTCCAATAAGGAATTTAAGGCTTCGAGTGTAGAAGGTCCTTTTGTCTCATAGGGCATCCATTGAGGAATATGGAGTTCTTCTTCTGACGCATTGGGATTCCTGGCTGCCAGAATTCCCATGTAATAAAGGCTCTCTAAAGTGCGTACGCTGGTGGTTCCAACTGCAATGCACCATCCTTCATGTTTAATGAGCTTTTCTATGGTCTGCTTATGTACGGCCACATGTTCTGTATGCATCTCATGCCCTTCTATTTCCTTGCTTTTCACAGGTTTGAAAGTGCCGGCACCAACGTGCAATGTGATTTCTTCACGGTCTATGCCATGTTTGTCTAAAGCTTTCAATACATTTTCGGTAAAATGCAAACCTGCCGTAGGAGCAGCTACACTTCCTTTGATCTTGCTGTAAACAGTCTGGTAGGTCCGTTTGTCACTTTCTTGAGTCTCCCGGTTTAAGTATGGAGGAATTGGAAGTTCGCCAACAGCATCCAATACTTCAGCCCAAGTGGGCAAGTCACAATCAGAATCTTTCCATGACCAGTCGAAGTCCATCCAAAAACTGGTACCATGGTTTTCACCACGTAGTACGCTTAGGATCAGTGTTTTTCCATTAGGCATGATAATGCTCCGGTACAAAGTACCTTCCTTCCATTTTTTCAAGTTACCTACAAGGCAAAGCCAACTACAATGACCTTGGGTTTGGAAGATTAAGGCATAATCACGTGGTAAAGCTGGCTCCAGGCAGAAAACCTCAATCAGTGCTCCTGTATCTTTACGGAAATGCAGGCGAGCCTGAATAACCTTGGTGTTATTGAATACCATCAAGGCGCTTTTAGGCAAATAAGATGGGAGAGAAGTGAAAACATCTTCACTTACTTTCCCATGATTATAAACTAAAAGTTTGGACTGGTCACGTTGCTCTAAGGGAAATTTGGCAATACGATTATCCGGTAAGGGATAATTATAATCAGCTATTTGTATATGTTTAGGGTCGCACATTCGTACTTTCTTTTTTGCGGGTGCAAAGTTATCATTTTTATTCTTTTTATAGATACTTTGGATAAGGTTATTGGTATTAAAGTCGCAAAAACTGCGCGAGAATACGTCGTTTGTGCATTTTTAAGGTAATTTGTTTGCCCATGCGCTGATAATTAAGTAATTTTGCGCGGCAATTATGGGTAAGGGATACTCTTGCCTATTTTAATTGGAATACTATTTAATAAATAATAATAATATGAGTTTGAAAATCGTTGTACTTGCAAAGCAAGTACCTGACACGCGAAACGTTGGTCCTGATGCGATGACTCCTGAGGGAACTGTAAACCGTTCCGCGTTGCCTGCCATCTTCAACCCTGAAGACTTGAATGCCCTGGAGCAGGCTCTCCGACTGAAGGATGAGAATCCTGGTTCTACCGTTACAGTGGTTACTATGGGCCCTGGTCGTGCAGCAGAAATTATCCGTGAGGCCATGTATCGTGGCGCAGATGGCGGTTATCTTTTGACCGACCGCGCATTTGCTGGTGCTGATACGTTGGCTACCAGTTATGCTATTTCTACAGCTATTAAGTATATTGGTGAAGATGTAGACTTGATTATTGGTGGTCGTCAGGCTATTGATGGCGATACTGCTCAAGTTGGTCCTCAGGTGGCAGAGAAGCTGGGCTTGAACCAGATTACTTATACCGAGGAGATCTTAAGCTGTAAAGATGGTAAGATTGTCGTTAAGCGTCATATCGATGGTGGTGTCGAAACAGTAGAGACAGCTCTTCCTGTTGTTTTGACAGTAAACGGTAGTGCAGCTCCTTGCCGGCCACGTAATGCCAAGCGTGTTATGAAATATAAGCGTGCATTATGCCCAATGGAGATTCCTGCTGGTCAGACATGGGCCGATCTTCCTTATGCTGACCAATATGAGAAGAAACCTTACTTGAAATTAGATCAACTGTCTTGTGCTGACGTAAATGCTGATTTAAATCAGTGTGGTCTTTCAGGTTCTCCTACAAAGGTTAAGACTGTTGAGAATATTGTTTTCAAGGCAAAGGAGAGTAAGACATTAACTGGCTCTGATGAGGATATGAACAGCCTGATTCAAGAGCTTTTGGCTAATCATACAATTGGATAATCTATTATGAATAACGTATTTGTATATTGTGAGCTTGAAGGCACAAAGGTTGCTGAGGTAAGTCAGGAGCTTCTGACCAAGGGTCGTAAGCTGGCTAATACGCTGGGTGTCCAGTTGGAGGCAATTGCTGCAGGTTCAGGTATTGTAGGTAATGTAGAATCTCAGATTCTGCCTTATGGAGTAGACAAGTTGCATATTTTTGATGCAGAAGGTCTCGCTCCTTATACTTCCAAGCCTCACACAGCAGTTTTGGTGAATTTGTTTAAACAGGAGAAGCCTCAAATCTGTCTGATGGGTGCTGATGTGGTAGGACGTGACCTCGGTCCGCGTGTATCTTCAGCTTTACATAGTGGTCTGACTGCCGATTGTACAGCTCTTGAGATTGGTGACCACGAAGATAAGAAGACTGGTAAATGCTATAAGGATCTATTGTATCAGATTCGTCCTGCATTTGGTGGAAACATTGTTGCTACCATTGTCAATCCAGAAAACCGTCCACAGATGGCTACCGTACGTAGCGGTGTGATGAAGGCTGAGATCCTGGATCCTAACTACAATGGTGAAGTCATAGTCGAGGATGTAGCTAAATATGTTCCAGAAACAGAGTATGTGACAAAGGTGTTGGACCGTCATGTTCAGGCTGCAAAGAACAACCTTAAGGGTGCTCCTATCATTGTGGCAGGAGGTTATGGTATGGGGTCAAGAGAAGGCTTTGAAATGCTTTATGAACTGGCTCGTGTAATCCATGCAGAGGTAGGTGCAAGCCGTGCTGCTGTAGATGCAGGTTTCTGTGACCACGATTTACAGATTGGTCAGACCGGTGTGACTGTACGTCCTAAGGTGTATATCGCTTGTGGTATTAGTGGTGCTATCCAACATGTAGCTGGTATGAAAGAGAGTGGCATCATCATTTCTATTAACAATGATGAGAATGCACCTATCAATACCATAGCTGACTATGTTATCAATGGTACAGTAGAGGAAGTAGTTCCAAAACTGATTAAGTATTACAAACAGAATTCTAAGTAAATCACGCTTTAAAACAGAATAACAAATGGCAAATTTTTATAGTGATATTCCAGAACTCAAGTTTGAGCTGGAGAATCCCATGATGGAGCGCATCGTTGAGTTGAAAGAGCGCGGTTTTAGAGAGAAGGATGAGTATGCAGAGGCTCCTCAGGATTTTGCTGATGCAATGGACAGTTATGAGAAGGTATTAGATATTGTTGGTGATATCACTGCTAATACCATTGCTCCAAATGCGGAAGCTGTTGATGCAGAAGGACCTCATTGTGAGAATGGGCGTGTACGTTATGCAAGCAAGACTTACGAGAACATGGATGCTATGATTAAGGCAGGCATGAATGGTTTGACTATGCCACGTAAGTATAATGGTATGAACATGCCTATTACTGTCTATACTTGTGCAAATGAAATTGTTTCAACTGGTGATGCTGGTTTTGAAAACATTTGGTCTCTTCAGGATTGTATAGAAACTTTGTATGAGTTTGGTACAGAGGATCAGCATAAACGTTTCATTCCACGTGTATGTGCAGGTGAGACAATGTCTATGGACTTGACAGAACCAGACGCTGGTTCTGACTTGCAGTCTGTGATGCTGAAAGCTACATATGATGAAGAGAACAATTGTTGGAGACTGAATGGTTCCAAGCGTTTTATCACCAATGGTGACTCTGACATACATTTGGTCTTGGCTCGTTCAGAGGCTGGTACCCGTGATGGACGTGGCTTGTCTATGTTCATTTATGACAAGCGTGATGGAGGCGTAAACGTACGTCGTATTGAAAATAAGTTGGGAATTCATGGTTCTCCAACTTGTGAATTAGTATACAAGAATGCGAAAGCTGAACTTTGCGGAAGCACCAAATTGGGACTTATCAAGTATGTAATGGCTCTGATGAATGGTGCACGTTTAGGTATTGCTGCACAAAGTGTAGGTTTGTCTCAGGCGGCTTATAATGAGGCTATAGCTTATGCCAATGACCGTAAGCAGTTTGGTAAGGCTATCATTACTTTCCCTGCTGTATATGAGATGCTTTCCAATATTAAGGCTAAATTGGATGCAGGACGTGCTCTTCTCTATCAGACCGCACGTTATGTTGATATCTATAAGGCACTTGATGATATTGCGCGTGAGCGTAAGCTGACTCCAGAGGAGCGTGCAGAACAAAAGAAGTATGCTAAGTTGGCTGATGCATTCACTCCATTGGCAAAGGGTATGAACTCTGAGTATGCTAATCAAAATGGTTATGATTGCATACAAGTACATGGTGGTTCAGGTTTCATGTTGGAATATGCTTGTCAGCGCATTTACCGTGATGCTCGTATTACTTCTATCTATGAGGGTACTACTCAGTTACAGGTTGTAGCTGCTATCCGTTATGTGACTACTGGTCTTTACAGCAGTGTCATCAATGAGTTTGAACAGATTGAGGTAAAACCAGAGAATCAAGCTTATATGGATCGCATCAAGGCAATGGCAGTGAAGTTCAATGCAGACATTGAATTGGTTAAGTCTGCTGAGAATCAGGATGTTCTTGATATTTGTGCCCGTCATTTATATGAAGAGGCTGCAAACATCATTATGAGTCATTTGCTGCTTCAAAATGCGAATAAGGCTCCTGAACTGTTTGCTAAGAGTATGAATGTATATATTAATTTGGCTGAAAGTGAAGTAGAAAAGAACCATAATTTCATCAACCGAATTGATGCAGATCAGTTGGATTCTTATCGTAAGTAATACCATTTTTAAAATAATAAAATACCCGGTAACCATTGATTACCGGGTGTTTTTTATTTAGCACTTTCCCTATCTTTTATTTGACATTGAATCCAGTTATTTCTATAAATGGCTGTTCACCTCTTGTATCTGCGTGTGATAAGGTTATGCAGATAGCCTTTTCTTCTCCAGGTAAGAGTGAGAAATAGTTGTCAGAGTATAGAACTGGAAGAATTCTGTTTTTGCTTTTCTTTCCCATTACTTGTAATCTGATCATGAGGGCAGGGGTAGAAGTGTTGTTCTTTATAGAACCTTTTATAACTAGCTGGTCTCCTTCTTTCTCAGTAGTCCAGTTGGATGTCAATTCTACTGATGGAAGATTAAGCAAAGATTTGTAATTGTCTTCTTCCTTTCCTCGGCAATAGAAATTGTCAGAAACAACTTTGCCATTCTTGTCAGTCAAGGTCAGTTTAATGAAATAAGTATCACTTAGTTTGTCTGTTGCTGCTAAAGGGAAACAAGCTACAGTCTGGTCATCTTCAATGTCGAACGTGAGTTCCTTACTCCATTGTTCTTTTCCATCCTGATTGAAGAGTTGTGCCTTTGCAGTGATGTTCTTCTGTGCACCAGCATGGTAGTTGACAACTTCGATGTCTTCACGTATTGGATTCCATTGAATATGGAGAGGCTCACAAGCTTTTTTACAGCCGAAATAAGCAGCAGTAGGGTTGAAGTAATAATCATAAGTTTGCCATACCATAGATGGCCATGCTGGATGACTCATCCAGAGTAGCATTCCACGGCGATGCTCACTGCGTGATTCAAAGATGGCTCTATAACCATTATAGTTAATCCATTGTGCCCATTCTGCAAACTGTTTGGCATCTTTAGGCTTGCCAAACATCTTTTCCATAATTTTATTGAAAGAGTCAGCACCTTGGGCAGAACTCAGAGTGTAGTCATGTATACCATACATGGCATTTGGATCTTCCATGGTATTCACATGCTCAAGAGCATCTTTGCCCATAGCTTGGATAAGGCTTTCATAGGTCATGACATTTGGCATGCCTCGTTCACTATGGAACTTGTCATGGCCAAAGTTCTCAAAATACTCTTTCTGAGAGAGGGCTCTGTAAGGGCCACCACCGCTTACGACTCCAGCTGCAGAATGAGAAATGTAGTGGATACCCGGATGCTCTTCTTGTAGCATTGTGCGTAGATATTGATCCAGTTCTGCAGGAGGATTGCCTTCATTTCGACCTACATATAGAGCGATAGAAGGATGGTTGCGTAATCGCTTTACCCAATCTTGTGCATTATCGCAGAAAAGATTATTGTAATATGGATCTGGGCCATCACTTGGATTAGCCAGCCAGAAATCTTGCCATACCATGACACCATATTTATCGCAAGCTTCATAGAATTCCTCATCACCTGTCTGACCAACCCAGTTTCTGATCATGGTGAAATTCATGTCTGCATGATATTTCACAGCGATGTCATATTCTCGTCCGCGATAGTTAAGGTTAGACTCAGAGAATCCCCAGTTTCCACCAAAGCCAATGAAACGTCGTCCATTGATGTATAAGCTTAATCGTCGAGGATTACTGTTGCCAAAGACTGTACGCTGAATACCACCGCTAGGCAAATACTCATTTTCATCGAAAGTCATTTGACGGACTCCAGACTTAAAGGCAACTTTGTCGGATGTCTTTCCATTTGTTACGAACATGAATTCCACATCATAAAGATGCTGGGCACCATATCCCTTTGGCCACCATAAGTGTGGGTTCTTCAAATGAAGTGCAGGCGTGTTTTCTGCATCAAGTTTAACCAGTTTGACCTCATTTGGCTCTAAAGTGATTTCCTGTTCAAAGGATGCATTGCCATATTTACCTTTTAGGGTGCCTTTCACTTGTTCTGTCACATTGTTTTTCAGGGTTATTTCTGCAAAGACGTTTGCGGATGTGGTGTCAGGTAAAGGCAATTCTGTACGCACGAATGGATCTTCTAAAGATACAGGGCCTGTGAAAGTGAGATATACATCGTTCCAGATTCCAATGTTACGTCCACGGATAGTAGGAATCCAGTCCCAACCGATGCTGGCATGGAATGTTGCATTGTCTGCTCCTAAAATGCCACCATTAGCATCTGCACTGAAGGCTGTTTGTTCCTTAACAGCTCCTGGATGAGCATTTCTTATAATCTGAACGGCTAATGTGTTCTTTCCCTTCTTAATCATTGGGCTGACATCGAATTTTCCTTTTTTAAATGCTCCTTCTATCAGACCAACTTTAGAACCATTCAGGAAAATATTTGCTTTCCAGTTGATTCCATCAAAATTCAAGAACGTCTTTTCTGCATCGTTGTTGACTTCAAACTCTTTCTGATACCAGAAATCTGAAATGAAATAGGAATCTGAAATCTGTAATTGGTTGTCTGCAAAATTAGGCTCAGGAATAGCACCAATGTTCTTCAAGCTAGTCAGGATAGTTCCAGGTACAGTAGCCAGGTCCCAGTCTTGTGTGTCAAATCCATCTGTGGAGATTTTTTCGCCTGAAGCCTTGACTAGGGATGCACGTTGTAATTTCCAAGTTCCTCCATTCAGCATCTGTTTGTTTTCACCGGCCTTAATTTCAGGTGCAGGCTTAGCTACTAAACCTCCCTTTCCGAAGACTTGGATTTCGCTCAATTCATAAGGCAGTCCGTTGGAAGATTTCTCACAAAGCAGTCGGACATAACGCCCTTTGCCTTTGGCCTCAATAATGTCCTTCTTATCTTCACCACCAGGGAGGTCTGCTACATCTTTCCAGCTTAAGGCATCGTCGGAAGTCTGAATCTTGCCAGAAATTGCCTTGTTGATCCAATGTAGAACTACTTTGTCAAATTTTGCAGAAGCACCTAAATCTACATAAACCCATTCTTCATCCTTGCCTGCACTCTTCCAGGAACTTCCGAAATGTTCTGCAGCCAAGGCGCTTATGAATGTGTCTCCCTGATAGAAATCCCAGGAACCGAAGGTCCATGACAAGGCACTAGGCATATCACCTTCAACTTTGAAATAACGATATTCTGGAGAAGGCAGGGTAGCTGTATATAGAATAGTTCTTGGTGTGCCACCTTGAGCATTTCCTCCCCAATAATTCCTCATTTGAGGCTCCGGTTTGTTTGGATCTTCCTTATAGTCATACTTAAAGACTACGGGTGATGGATTCTTCTTCAGTTCTGGCAGTTTTCCCATAGGGGGGAATCTTCGGCTAGGAATTTCAGTACCCCAGTAGCCTGAACCTTGCATTTTATCTATGGTATCCCAGCTTTTTCCATCTTTAGAAGCTGACACAGTAATATCATAACCCTTTTGAAGGGAGTCAGCTACATAGACAGTTCCGTTGAGAGTAAATTTGTTGGCATGAAGATTCATATCATTCATGTCTAGTTCCAATAGCAAATGATTCCCTTTAAAAGCTAATCGTGTATGGCCAATTTGGTCTAATAGCCATTCTTTCTCATTTTTCTTAGCTTCTCCCTCTGAAGTAATAACCTTAGTATAAGGTGATTCATCTTCAGAAATGATGTCATCGGTAATCAATTGGGCTGTAAGATTGTAGTCGTAGGCAGAAGAGTGGTAGGCAGCCTTTTTTGCGGCCACATTTCTGTACGTGTCATTATCCTCCACGAGGATAGGGGCAAAATTCTCATTAGGATTGCCCGGATACAGACCGATTTCACGATTATATTCTCCTGAATCAGTTGTATTGGCAGGTCCACAACCAGCTAAAAAGGCACTGGCAAGTAGAAAAAAAGCGAAATTCTTTTTCATAGACTATGCATTAAAGGTTTGCCACAAAGATAACAAAAAAAATAAAGTGCGCCATGTAAATGACACACTTTATATATAAAAGGTTAAGATAGTATTATACGTAAGTTTCCAGGAACTTTACACCCTTTTCACTAGGCTTGATGTAGATTTCCTGGGTAGAAGCCGGAATCAGAATAGTTTCACCGGCCATGATGGTTGTGTCCTCACCTTCTTCATTACAGATGTTTGCAGAACCTTCCAGACAAATATAGATGACGAAACTGTCAAGTTCAGAATAGTCAGCTGTCATAGATTCTGTAAGGTCATATACAGAAGTTGTGAAATAGTTGCAAGTGACCAATTCTACAGGTTCATTTTTCTTAGGTGAGTATAGAGTCCTATATTCTGGATAGACAGTGAAGTCAATAGCTTCCTTGGCTAATTCAGTGTGCAACTCACGTTCGTTTCCGTTCTTATCTTTCCTTTTGAAGTCATAGATACGATAAGTCACGTCACTTGTCTGCTGAATCTCTGCGATGAAGCATCCTGCACCAATGCTGTGGATACGGCCTGCCGGCAAGAAAAAAACATCGCCATTTTTGACATTGTATTCGCAAAGAGCATCAGTTATAGTCCCGTCTTCAACTTTGGCTGCATATTCATCTGGAGTCAACTGAGTTTTAAGACCACTACGTAGCTTTGCATCTGGGTCGCTTTCCATTACATACCACATTTCCGTCTTTCCTTTGTCCCCTTTACCCTGCTTTTTGGCAATTTCGTCGGTAGGGTGAACCTGGATAGAAAGAGGCTGACGGGCATCGATGAACTTTATCAAAAGAGGGAACTCTGTTCCGAAGCGTTTATAGTTTGCCTTGCCAATGAGCTTATCCTTTAGCTCTTCGACGAGATCATTCAATGAACGTCCTTTATATTCTCCATCGGCAATGATACTGACATTGCCTTTGACACCAGATATTTCCCAACTTTCACCTACAGTTGGCATTTTTATGTCAAGCCCCTTGAATGGTATAATCTTGTCACCTCCCCAAAGGATAGATTTCAATAGAGGCTCAAATTTTATTGGTTTCATGATTCTTTAATTTAAATTATAATTATATTATCTGTTTTTCCAGAACTGTGGTGTGAAGAGCAATAATACCGCAAAAATCTCCAGACGGCCAATGAGCATCAGGAAACTTGCCAGGTATTTTCCTACATCTGGAAGAATGGCCCAAGAGAATGCAGGGCCGAATCGTCCGAAAGAAGGTCCTACATTGCTCAAACTACTCAGACTGACACCGATGGCTTCACTAAAAGCCAATCCCATGAAGCTGAAGAGCATCGTTGCCACTACCGCTGTCAAAATATAGACAAAGAGGAATGCGCAAAGTGTGGTACGCATGCCACTATCCACTACTTTTTCATTAATTCGGATAGGTATCACAGCATTTGGATGCAAGATGTGACGAAATTCATTGTATGCTATTTTCATGAGCATAACTATACGAATGGCCTTGAAACCACCTACAGTACTGCCCGCACAACCTCCCATGAACATCAGGCAGGCCAATACAGACCAAGTGACATGGGGCCACATATTGTAATCTGCCGTAGCAAAACCAGTTGTGGAAACAATGGAGACGACCTGGAAGCAGGCTTGACGGAAACTCTCCTCCAGACTCAGTTCCACATGATACATACGGCTCCAGAGACAGAATGTACAGATGATGGTAGCACCTATGACAATCCAAGTGAACCATCGTAACTCCATATCTTTCCAGAATCTGTTGAAATGACCTTGGAAGAAACAATGGTAAGTAAGTGTGAAGTTGATGCTACCAGCAAACATAAAGAAAGTAATCACGTACTCCACATAAGGAGACTGGAAATGTGCAATACTGTCTTGATAGGTGCTGAAACCACCTGTAGCAGTGCAAGTCATAGAATGGCAGATGGCATCATACCAATCTAGTCCACCAAGCATCAGGCATCCCGTGCAGGTAAGAGTCAAACCCAAATAAACAATCCAAATACGCCGAGCGGTGCTGGATATTCTGGGGTGCAGTTTCTCATGCGTAGGTCCTATGGATTCTGCAGCAAAAAGCTTAACTTCGCCCAATCCAAAGATAGGGAGGACTGCCAAGGTGAAGAATACAATACCTAAACCTCCCAGCCACTGCGTTAGGCTTCGCCAGAACAATAAGCCATGTCCTCCTTCTTCAATGTTATCCAGGATGGTAGCTCCCGTGGCTGTAAATCCGGACATTGTCTCAAAGAAAGCATCTGCCACATTCGGAATAAAACCACTTATGATGTAAGGCAACATGCCTATGAGACTGAATACCGTCCAAGCACAAGCCACAACAATGTATCCGTCACGACGGCTCATGCGGTTTTCGGCCTTTCGGCCAGCATACCAGAGAGTTGATCCCAGAATTATAGCTATTACTGTGGTGTATAAGAATGCCGCAATGTCATATTCCTGGTAAATCAGTCCGATACCTAGACTGAGTAGTAACAAAGCAGCCTCAATTAATATGAGGGAACCCATTACTCGGAATATAATCAGGCGGTTAATCATTTAAAAGAACTTTTCCAGTTTATTTATCATATTGCTGAGACAGAAAATGACGACGTGGTCACCTTCTTGCAGCACAGTGTTACCTTGTACGAGCATACCCACGCCATCACGGACCATTCCACCGATGGTTACTCCCTTTGGTAATCCCAGATCCTTCACTGGCTTACGGGTAATTTTAGCATTTGGCCCTACTGTCAGTTCAGCCACGTCAGCGTTAGCCAATTCCAAGCTCTTCATGTTAGTGACATCGGCTGCCAGAAGCTTTTGATAGATACTTCCTGCTGCAATGTTCTTCTTGTTGATGATGGTGCCGATGTCCAAGTCTTCTGCCATTTTCATGTATTCGTTCTTCTCCACTTTGGCTACTGTCTTGACAATTCCTTCCTTGTGGGCTGCAAGGCATGCGAGGATGTTAACTTCAGCGCTTCCTGTCAAGGCCACGAATGCTTGGTACTTGCTGACATTGATATCTTCCAAAGAAGCAAAGTTTCTGCCATCACCTTTGACGACCAGAACCTTGTTCCCCTTTTTTGCTAACAATTCATTGATGCGTTCACATCGTTTTTCATCCTGCTCGATGATGGTGACATGTATGCTTGGGTCCAAGAGGTCAACTGTCCGGATTGCGATTCGGTCTCCGCCGACTATCAGTACGTTTTTGATTTCAGGGTAGGCTTCCTTTCCGCAAACTTCCTGAATCTTGGATAAATCCTTTTTGTTTGCCATGAAATAGACCACATCCTGATCCAATATCATGTCATTACCATTGGGGATGATAGTTTCATCATCACGCTTGATGGCAACAATGTGGTAAGGCAGTTCAGCACCACCCAGATCTTTCAGAGGTGTATTAAGAATCTGAGCATTTTTTCTCAGCTTCACGCCTATCATGACCAGGTCTCCGCTTCCCACTTCCCACCATTGGCGTATCCAGCTTGTTTGAAGAGTGTTAGCAATTTCTCTGGCTGCCAGCAATTCCGGATAGACCAAGGAATTTACACCTAAATGCCTGAAGAATTCGCTGATTTGAGGATCCAGATACTCATAGTTGTCAATACGGGCAACAGTTTTCTTGCAGCCTAAGTTGCTGGCTATCATACAGCAAGTCATATTGGTGGACTCATCTGGGGTTACTCCAATGAACATGTCGGCATCGGCTACGCCTGCATTTTTCTGTGCCTTGATAGAGGTGGGTGATGCATTCATGACCATTAAGTCAAAGGCAGAACTCAGATGTTGCAAGCGTTCAATCTTCTCATCCATGAGGACGATATCCTGTTTCTCCTTGGAAAGCAGTTGGGCCAAATGAGTGCCTACTGCTCCGGCTCCACCAATAATGATTTTCATGACAGCATGGTTTTAATATCGTTGTAAATGCTTTCAGTATCGAGTCCCGTGAGCCGTAGAAGTTCTGGAACACTTCCATGTTCAACGAACTCATCTGGTAAACCCAGCACTTTCACTTTAGGAGTGTAGCCATTATCGGCCATGAATTCCAGAACGGCTGAACCTAGACCTCCTTTTCGGGTGCCATTCTCCAATGTGATGATCTTATCAAATGTCTTGGCTATTTCGTGCAATGTCTTTTCATCGATAGGCTTGAGGAAACGCATATCGTAATGAGCGATTTGCATTCCATCCAGTTCCTTTTCTGCCATCTCAATGGCATCAGCAGCCAAATTGCCAATAGGGCCAATCGTCAAGACGGCAAGGTTTTTCCCGGATTTCAGTTTCCGGGCTGTTCCTACTTCCACCTTTTCCAATGGGCAACGCCATTCAACCAGTCTTCCACGTCCTCTAGGGTAGCGGATGACAAATGGTCCCATGTCGGGTAGTTGAGCCGTATACATCATCCGGCGAAGTTCCATTTCATCGTAAGGAGAGCAGACCGTCAAATTCGGTATAGGGCGCAGGTAAGCCAAGTCGAAAGCTCCATGATGTGTAGGACCATCTTCGCCCACCAGCCCGGCACGGTCCAGGCAAAGCACCATGTTAAGGTCTGTGAGAGCCATGTCATGGATGATGTTGTCGTAGGCACGTTGAGCAAAAGAAGAGTAGATGTTGCAGAACGGCAGCAAGCCATCTTTTGCCATACCGCAGGAGAATGTCACGGCATGACCTTCGGCGATACCCACATCAAATGTCCTTTCTGGCATTTTCTCCATCAGCAGGTTCATGCTGCATCCTGTAGGCATGGCAGGGGTTACACCTACTATCTTTTCATTTTTCTCAGCCAGTTCTACCAGAGTCTCACCGAATACATCCTGGAAACGTGGTGGCAAGCCTTCCGTATCTTTGATGATGCGTTCACCCGTTTCCTTGTCGAACAGTCCAGGGGCGTGCCAGACGGTGGCAGATTTCTCAGCCGGCTTGAATCCTTTTCCTTTTACGGTATGGATATGCAGGATCTTAGGTCCCTTCAAGTCTTTGATATCTTTCAGCGTGCGGATTAGTTCTTCCACATTGTGCCCATCGACAGGACCGAAATAGCGGATGTTCAGACCCTCAAATATGTTCTGCTGCTGAGTGAGCATGGATTTCAAGCTATTGTTGAAACGGAGGATGCTGTTTTTACGCTTTGCATTCAGAATGCCCCATCCGGAGAGTGTGTTTGAGAGACAAAAACGGATTCTGTTGTAAAGACTGTTTGTGTTCAGACGGAGCAGATATTGTTTCATGCCGCCTACACTATGGTCTATACTCATGTTGTTGTCGTTCAGGATAATGAGCAGATTGTTCGGAGTAGAAGAGGCATTGTTCAGCCCCTCGAATGCCAGACCGCCGCTCATGGCGCCATCGCCTATGACTGCAATGATTTTCCGGTTTTCTTTGTTCTTGTTGGCTGCTACAGCCATACCTAGCGCTGCGGAGATGGAATTAGAAGCATGTCCGCAGGTGAAGGTGTCATATTCACTCTCAAAAGGAGATGGGAAAGGACGGATGCCCTTGAATTTTCGGTTAGTACAGAATTGATCTCTTCTTCCGGTCAGGATTTTGTGCCCGTATGCCTGATGGCCCACATCCCAGACGATTCTGTCGTATGGCGTGTCAAACACATAATGCAGGGCAACGGTCAGTTCTACAACACCTAGGGAAGAAGCGAAATGACCTGGGTTATGGCTCAGCTCGTTTATGATATCCTTCCTCAGTTCTTGGCATACCTCCGGAAGATCTTCGGTTTTAAGCTTGCGCAAGTCTTGAGGGGAATTAATGTTGGTGAGATATCTATATTCTTTCTGATTATCCATAAAATCCAATAATAATTGTGCAAATTTAGTGTTTTTTTGACGAAGTTCCCTAAATTTGCATAAAAATTATCACTTTATGGATTTTAGGACGAAGATTCAATTACCACTTGGCACATTCTCAGTGAATCAAAATCAGCTGATTACGCTGATGGGTTCATGCTTTGCAGAGGAGATTGGCCGACGTCTGGAAAGTGACAAATTCTCTTGTGACTTGAATCCATTTGGTGTGCTCTATAATCCACTATCCATCACGAAGGCCCTCCAGCAGCTGATGGAGGGAAAGGTGTATGAAGAGAAAGACCTCTTCTTCGAAGGAGGTCTTTGGCATTCGTGGATGCATCACAGCAGTTTCTCTGCCAGGACCTCTGCAGAGTGTCTTCAACGGGTCAATTCCCGTTTGCTAACTGGAGAAAAATTTTTCCCTAACTGGAGAGTTTTAATCATCACTCTTGGAAGCAACCGGTATTATAGGCATAGAAAGACAGGGCAGGTGGTAGGAAATTGCCATAAGGTGCCAGAAAAAGAGTTTGAAGTAAAAGACTTATCCGTAGAGGAAATAGTCTCAGCATTCCTCCCTATATTGGAACGTATGCATGAGGCTAATCCAGGATTGCGAATTTTATTTACAGTGAGCCCAATCCGCTATTTGAAGTATGGTCTTCATGAAAGTATGTTGGGAAAATCTGTACTTTTGCTGGCTGTAGATGAACTCCAGAAAAAGCATCCGGAGTATGTGCATTATTTCCCTGCTTTTGAAATCATGCTGGACGATCTCCGTGACTACCGTTTCTATGCCGAGGACATGGTTCATCCTTCGGATGTGGCTGTGGATTATATCTATGAATGTTTCAAGGCATGTTATTTTGACAAGACAGCTTTGGAAGTCTCACAGGAGTGGAAGGAAATAGAAAAGGCTCTTCGCCATAAGCCTTTCAATCCGGATTCAGAGCAATACAAATTATTCATCGCTAAAACTAAAGACAAGATAGGACAACTTTCACAGAAATACCCTCTGATTTCTGTACAAAAAGAATTGGAACAATGCAATACAATATTGGACAAATTGTAAGTATCATAAATGCAGAATTGACAGGCACCTCAGACCGGGTTATCAATTGGTTGTTGACTGACAGCCGGTCCCTGAGTTTCCCCGAAGACACTTTGTTTTTCGCAATCCATACGACCAGAAACGATGGTCATCATTATATACCAGACTTGTATAAACGGGGGACCCGTGCCTTTGTAGTGGAGAAACTCCCAGAAGATATCGGCAACTATGCAGATGCCTCTTTCCTGAAAGTGGAGAATTCATTGGAAGCACTTCAGAAATTAGCCTCTGCCTGCCGTGCTGAATTCCACATACCGGTGATAGGCATTACAGGCAGTAATGGAAAGACGATAGTCAAGGAATGGCTGAATCAGCTACTTTCTCCATTCTTACGTATAGTTCGTTCTCCTAGAAGCTACAATTCTCAAATAGGTGTGCCTCTTTCTGTATGGCTTTTAAACGGGCAGGCAGAATTAGGTGTTTTTGAGGCAGGCATCAGTGAATACGGAGAGATGGAGTCTTTGCAGAAGATAATTCAGCCTACCATCGGTGTCTTCACCAATCTGGGTACAGCGCATCAGGAAAATTTCACCTCCTTGGAAGAGAAGTGTATGGAAAAGCTAAAACTTTTCGAGGATGTAGATGTGCTGATTTACAATGCTGATTCAGAGATAATCAGGAAATGCGTTCAGCTGAAGGGCTTGACTCAGGGACTTTCTTGGTCTAAAACGGATGCTTCTGCAGAGCTATATATACGGAAAATACGGAAAGTGGGGAATACCACGGAAGTAACCTATGTCTTTAAAGAGAGGGAATCTAGCATTGTCATACCTTTTATTTCCGATGCTTCCATAGAAAATGTCATCCACTGTTTGGCAGTCTGTCTTTATCTACAGATTCCTGAGCCTTCCATCCAGGAAAGAATGAAAAAACTGGTGGCAGTTGCCATGCGTTTGGAAGTGGTTGAAGCTCAGAATGGCTGTGTGCTGATAAATGACAGTTATAATAGTGATATCCAGTCATTGGATATTGCACTGGACTTTATGAATCGGAGACCAGACTCTCATGGTAAAAGCTGTACCTTGATATTGAGTGATATTCTTCAGACAGGTCAGTCTGCTAAGCAACTTTACCGTCAGGTGGCTCATATGCTCCGCAGCAGAAATGTCAATCGTCTGATAGGAGTGGGACCGGAGATTTCCTCTTGCTCAGAATTGTTCCGTTGTGAACGACATTTCTTTGTCTCTACCGACAACCTTCTTGAGAGTCCATTACTGCAGACTCTTTCCAATGAGGTCATCTTGGTGAAAGGTGCCCGTCCATTCTGTTTTGAAAAGATAACAGAACGGTTGGAACTCAAAGTTCATGAAACCATTCTGGAAGTTAATTTGAATGCCTTAGTTGGAAATATCAACTATTATCGCAGTTTCATGAAACCAGGCACAAAAATGGTATGCATGGTAAAGGCATCAGGTTATGGAACTGGTGCACTTGAGGTCTCCAAGACATTGCAGGATTGTGGAGTGGATTACCTGGCAGTGGCTGTTGCCGATGAGGGTGCTGACTTGAGAAAGAGTGGAATCACAGGAAACATCTTGATTATGAATCCAGAGATGACAAGCTTCAAGACTTTGTTTGAGTATAATCTAGAGCCAGAGGTCTATAGCTTTGGTTTGCTTGAAGCACTGATACAAGCCGCAGAAAAGGAAAGTGTAACCAATTTCCCGATTCACATCAAATTGGATACAGGCATGCATCGTCTAGGATTTGACCCCTATACGGATATCCCGAAACTTATAGATAGGCTCAGCCGGCAGAATGCAGTGACTCCTAAAAGCGTATTTTCACATTTTGTAGGGAGTGACAGCCCTGATTTTGACGAGTTTTCCACCCGTCAGTTTAAAATCTTTGATGAGGCTAGCACTGCTCTCCAGAAAGGTTTTCAACATAAAATTCTCCGTCATATCTGCAATTCCGCTGGTATAGAGCGATTCCCAGAACGCCATTTGGATATGGTTCGTTTGGGGTTGGGTATTTATGGAATCAATTCCATCAACAATAAGGTCATACATAATGTGGCGACTTTGAAAACCATCATTCTGCAGATTCATGATGTGCCGGCAGGAGATTCTATAGGCTATAGTAGGAGAACGGTCTTGGACCGCCCTTCAAGGATAGCAGCAATTCCTATAGGGTACGCAGATGGATTGAACCGTAAGTTGGGTAACCGAAACGGATATTGTCTGGTCAATGGTTGTCAGGCATACTATGTGGGTAATATTTGTATGGATGTGTGCATGATAGACGTGACCGACATACCATGCAAGGAAGGGGACACCGTGGAAATCTTTGGCGACCATCTTCCTATCAGCAAGCTAAGCGACCGACTGGAAACAATCCCTTATGAAATACTCACTAGTGTCAGCAATCGCGTAAAGAGAGTTTATTACAAAGATTAGTCCCGGTTATCGGCACCCCACATCATCTTATGCCGTAATGTGTGGAAGAAGGTGCGGTTCTGTCTTTTGATGACATGAACCTTATAGTCGCCTTTTTTGATCTGCAGTTCTACATTCTCAGGATAGCTGTAGCTTCTACCATCGATGGCAACTAGATAATTGTGGCTTCTACTAGAGACCTGTAACCGTATGGTGCAGTCATCACGAAGGACCACAGGTCTGATATTAAGACTATGAGATGCTACAGGAGTTATTTCAAAAGTGTTTGAAGTAGGTTCAAGGATAGGTCCACCTACGCTTAGGCTATAAGCTGTAGAGCCTGTAGGAGTAGCCACTACAATACCATCGGCTTGGTAAGTGACCAGATAGTTGTCGTTAATGCTAGTGCGGATGCTAATCATGGAAGAACTGTCATGTTTCAGGACAGCAACGTCATTTAGGGCAAAAGGATATCCATAACCGGGTATTTCCTCATTGGTTTCAGCATTAAAGAACTTGGTAGAAAGGACAGTTCTGTGCTCCACTTCATAGTTCCCTTCATAAAGGACATTTACCAAGGTCTCAGTCTCTTCAGGGGTTGTGTCGGTCAGAAAGCCAAGTCTTCCGATATTGATTCCTACGATGGGAATTTCTTTGTTTCCCACCTTGCTTGCAGCTTTGAGGAAAGTTCCATCACCACCCATGCTGATGGCAATGTCTGCCTCGAAATTATCGTCAGAGATGATTCCTGCTGGTTTGAATTCCAGTTGCATCTTCTCGGTCAGAAACGCATAAAACTCTTTTTCTATGTAAAGTTCAGCCATGCGTTCATCCAGCAGAGAAATAAGTTTCTGCACAGCTACAGATTTGCGAGGCTGGTAGATGTTTCCAAAGAGGGCGAATTTCAACGTTTTTGCCATGATTTATTTCGTTTTCTTCTTGAGATTTATTAAATTTGCACAAATATATATCTGCAAAATTACAATTATTTTTTTAACAAGACAGAAAAACTCTTAAAAATAGGAATTATGGTATACGTATTTTTAGCTCCCGGTTATGAAGAGATAGAAGCCGTGACTGTAGTAGATATCCTACGCAGGGCAGGTGTTGTGGTTTCAACAGTGTCTATGGATGGTGATAAAATTGCCACAGGTGCTCACAATATTCCACTTATCGCAGATCTGGTCTTTGATAATTGCGATTTTTCAGAAGCGGAACTGCTTTATTTACCTGGTGGGCTGCCAGGTGCAACTAATCTAGATGCTCACGAGGGGCTGAAAGAAGTGTTGCTTAGCCATAATGCTAAAGGTGGCTGGATAGCAGCTGTATGTGCTGCACCATTGGTATTAGGTCATTTGGGCCTGACAAAAGGGAAGACCTGTACGTGCTATCCAGGTTTTGAAAGTGAATTAGCTGGTGCCAACTATACAGGTGGTATGGTAGAGGTAGATGGCAATATCATTACAGGTAGGGGACCAGCTGCTTGTATGGAGCTGGGCTACACTATTTTGAAAGCTTTAGGAATGGATGATGCTGCCGATCAGATTAGAGGAGGGATGATGTATAATCAGTTGATGGATACAAAATGAATTATGTAATAGTTGTAGCTGGTGGTAAAGGACTGCGGATGGGTGGTGAGATACCCAAGCAGTTCCAATGTCTGCACGGAAAACCTATTCTAATGCGGACATTAGAGGCTTTTCAGAAAGCTGAGCCGACAGCGACACTGATTTTGGTTCTTCCGAAAGATCAACAGGCTTTTTGGCAGGAACTTTGCCGGGAATATGATTTTAAGGTTCCCTATTTTCAGGCGGATGGTGGCGAGACACGTTTCCACTCTGTACAGAATGGGCTTGCAAAGATACCATCTGGCACTAAAGGTATAGTAGCTGTGCATGATGGTGTCCGCCCTTTTGTCTCAACGGATGTTATTCGGAACTGTATGAAGCAGGCAGAGGTGGCAAAAGCAGTGATACCAGTTGTGGATGTGGTGGAAACTTTACGTCATCTGATACCTGAGGGCAGTGTGACAGAGCCACGAGGTGAATATCGCTTGGTGCAGACCCCTCAGGCTTTTGACTTGGAGACTCTTCGAAGAGCCTATAATCAACCCTATAATCCATCTTTTACTGACGATGCTTCTGTAGTGGAGGCTATGGGTGTTCCAGTTACTTTGGTTGAAGGTAATCGTGAAAACATTAAGATAACCACTCCTTTTGACAAGATAATCGGTGAGGTTTTAGCCTCAAAACAAGACTATGTTTGATATAACCCAACGTGATATCAAATATCTGGTAGGTGTTGGCCCTGCGAGGGCCGACATTTTGGCTCGTGATTTGAACATAAAGACATTTCACGATTTGTTGTATTATTTCCCATACAAATATATTGACAGAAGCAAACTTTACACCATCAATGAACTCTCTGGCGAAATGGCTTACGTGCAGTTTAAAGGAGAGATTTTGGGCTATGAAGTATTAGGTGAGGGTAGAAACAGACGGCTGGTTGCTCATGTTTCCGACCATACAGGAATAGTAGATTTGGTCTGGTTCCAAGGTATAAAGTACGTGCAAAAGGGATTGAAGTTGCACACTCCTTACCTTATTTTTGGCAAGCCTAGCATTTTTAACGGACGAGTTAACGTGTCGCATCCGGATATGGACAAACTGGAGGGGCTCACTTTGTCGAATTTAGGTTTGCAGGCTTTCTACAACACGTCTGAAAAGATGAAACGATCCGGATTGAACTCTACTGTGATGGGGAAATTGGTCCGGAATCTGTTCGACCAGTTGAAAGAGCCATTGGGTGAGACGCTTCCTGATTTCTTGAGGGGTAAGTACAATCTCATTTCCTTGACAGATGCACTGCGGATGATTCATTTTCCCAAGAATAATGAGGAAATCCGTCAGGCACAATATCGGTTAAAGTTTGAAGAACTTTTTTATATCCAACTTAATATAATCCGCTATGCCAGTGATAGGCACCGGAAAACACAAGGATTTGTCTTTCCTCATGTAGGTGAGCTTTTCAATACATTCTATAAAGATTATTTGCCTTTTCCATTGACAGGAGCCCAAAAACGTGTCATCAAAGAAATTCGTGCGGATATGGGGTCTGGAAAGCAGATGAACCGCCTGCTCCAAGGTGATGTAGGTAGTGGCAAGACATTGGTGGCACTGATGACAGCTTTGTTGGCCGTGGACAATGGTTATCAGGCATGTATTATGGCCCCTACTGAAATTCTGGCAGAACAGCACTTGAACACGATAAAATCCCAACTTCGTGGGCTAGATGTGCGTGTGGAGTTGCTGACTGGTTCTGTGAGGAATAAAAAACGAACGGAAATTATAGAGGGTTTGAAATCAGGAGATGTGAAAATCCTGATAGGCACTCATGCCGTTTTGGAAGATACGGTGCAGTTTCAGAATTTAGGTTTTGTCATTATAGATGAACAGCATCGATTTGGCGTGGCTCAACGTGCAAGACTTTGGGTTAAAAATGTCACTCCTCCTCATGTGTTGGTGATGACTGCAACTCCTATACCCAGGACTTTAGCCATGACTTTGTATGGTGATTTGGACGTGTCAGTCATAGATGAGTTGCCACCAGGTCGGAAACCAGTCCAAACTCTTCATTTTTATGAAAGTCGTAGGAAATCTCTTTATGATGGAATTCGACAGCAGATTAATCAGGGACGTCAGGTGTATGTTGTGTACCCTTTGATTAAAGAAAACGAGAAATTGGACTTGCAGGCATTGGAAAAGGGGTTTGAACAGATTAGAGCGCAGTTCCCGGAGTTTCAGGTATGTATGGTTCATGGGAAGATGAAATCGGCAGACAAGGATGCTGAGATGAAAGCGTTTTTGGCAAAGGAGTCTCAGATAATGGTAGCTACAACCGTGATAGAAGTTGGAGTGAATGTTCCAAATGCCAGTGTAATGGTTATACAGAATGCTGAAAGGTTTGGTCTCTCTCAATTGCATCAGCTTCGTGGACGAGTAGGAAGGGGAGCAGACCAGTCGTATTGTATTTTGGTCACAGGTAATAAATTGAGCGAAGTGACTAAAAAGCGAATCCAAATTATGACTGAGACTAATGATGGTTTTGAAATAGCTGAGGCAGATTTGAAACTTAGAGGCCCAGGTGATTTGGAAGGTACCCAGCAAAGCGGAATGGCTTTTGACTTGCACATTGCAAATATTGTCAAGGACAGCCAATTGTTGGAATATGTCCGTGGAATTGCCCAGCAGATTATAGATGAAGACCCAGACTTGGTGAACCCTGAGAATGCCGTTTTTAACCGTCAGTTGGCGAAAATGAGGAAGGAGCAGGCCATCTGGTCGGAAATTAGTTAAAATGTTAAAATTCATTCTTTTTTGAAAAAAAAAGGAACACTGTTTGCCCAAACAAAATTTTATGCTTATCTTTGCAGAGTTATTGCATTTACCCTCTAGAAGTAACTTATAAATTAATGATATTCAAAGGATTCAAAATTTTAGCTATCGGAGTAATGACCATGCTTAGCTCCAATGTCTTGGCTCAAGACCTCTTGGCAAAGCAAGCTCCAATTGACAGAAAAATGCGTGGTGTTGATTCTATTGCATTGCAACGCCTTGTAGTAAAAGAGAATGGTGCTATTCCGTCAGCTTCACTTTATTCAAGTTGGAATAATTCTACAGTTAATCCATATTCATCTACAGTTTTACCGGAAAAATTCGATATCGATTTGGTTGGTTTTGTCATGCCAACTGATAGTCGTGTCGTAACTTCAAATTTTGGTCAAAGGTGGGGACGTGCCCACAAAGGTATCGACATAAAAGTGTATGTAGGTGATACTATCCGTGCCGCTTTTGATGGAATGGTTCGTATTGTGGATTATGAAGGAAAAGGATATGGTAAATATATCGTTATCCGCCATGACAATGGTCTAGAGACTCTTTATGGTCATCTTTCTCAGCAGCTGGTAAAAATCAATCAGCCAGTTAAGGCTGGAGATGTTATTGGACTTGGTGGCAATACTGGTCGTTCTACAGGTTCTCATCTGCATTTTGAAACTCGTCTATTGGGTCAGGCCATTAACCCAGCTCTTCTTTTTGATTTTCCAAATCAGGATATCAAAACTGATGTTTATACTTATCGTAGAGGATACTCTGATAGAATTCCTTCATCCCATGCTTCAGCTAAGTCTGAAAAGGGTAGTTCTACTGTTGCTAAGTCTCGTTTCCACAAGGTTCATAAGGGTGAGACTCTTTCTGTCATAGCAAAAAAATATGGTTTGACAGTAGAGCAGTTATGTAGGAAGAATGGAATCTCCAAGAACAAGACTCTCCAGATAGGCCAGGTTCTGAGATGCAGCTAATTTGAATTATTTGTTAATAATATAATGAAAGAATCCACAGGGTTTTACCTTTGTGGATTCTTTTTTTGTCAGTTTGCAAGAAAGTTTATACCTTTGTGGCAATTTAAATAAGGTATGGAGAATACAAACGATCTTTTTAAACAGATAATGGCAGAGTGCCGTGATTTGTTTGCCAAGAAATTGCATGATTATGGTGCAGCTTGGCGAATTATGAGGCCATCTTCTGTGACAGATCAGATTCTAATTAAGGCAAATCGAATCAGGAGCATTGAACTGAAAGGCGTGGCTTTGGTCGATGAGGGCATTTATCCGGAGTTCATGGGGATTATTAACTATGGCATTATTGGCTTGATTCAACTGGATTTAGGTTTCGCAGATAAAGAAGACATCTCTGCTGAGAAGGCTTTAGAACTATATGATAAGTTTTCTCATCAGGCACTTGAGTTGATGATTCGTAAGAATCATGATTATGATGAGGCCTGGAAAGCTATGCGTATTTCTTCTTATACCGACTTGATTCTCATGAAGATTTATCGTACTAAACAGATAGAGTCCTTGAGTGGTGTTACTTTAGTCAGTGAAGGGATAGATGCCAACTATATGGACATGATAAATTATTCGGTCTTTGGCTTAATTAAATTGAGGTTTGGCGAGTAAGGCTTTACATATAGCACAGGGTGTGTTCAGTAATATTTGTAGGTTTTTATTGGCTATCGTCTTTCTTTTTTCTGGAATCTCGAAAGCGATTGACCCTCATGGCACTGAATACAAGGTAGGAGATTATCTGGCATCCTTTGGGCTTAGTGGATACTTTCCTGATTATTTCCCTTTGCTTATCGGGATGATTCTTGCGGCAGTGGAATTCTATGTAGGTTTGTGTCTTCTTTTTGGCATGAACCGGCGCATGGCTTCATGGGCAAGTTTGTTGATTATGTGTGTCATGACCCCATTGACACTTTACATAGCGGTAACGAACTCAATTACAGACTGCGGATGCTTTGGTGATATTTGGGTGTTGACTAATTGGCAGACATTTGCTAAGAATGTAGTTTTACTTTCAGCTGCGATTGTCCTTTTCACTTGGCATCATTATCAGGTGGTGCGATTGATTGGTCAGAATACACAGTGGCTGATTTCGCTTTATGGTTTGCTTTTCATTTTCTTGCTGGAAGTATATAGTCTCTATTTCTTGCCTGTGGCTGATTTTACAGTATATAGAAATGGCACTAATGTATTGCAGGGAATGGAGGTGCCAGAGGGGGCAGAAGTTCCGGAATTTGAAAGTGTCTTCATCATGGAGAAGAATGGGGAAAAGAAAGAGTTTTCACTGGAAAACTACCCGGATTCCACTTGGAACTATGTTGAAACGATCACTACGCAAACCAAAGAGGGGTATGTTCCGCCTATCCATGATTTTGTCCTGCAAGATGCGGAGACCGGGGAGGAACAGACAGAAGTATTATTGAATAGAGAAGGGTATACCTTTTTGCTGGTTGCTCCTGATTTGCCCCATGCTGAGCAAGGTGCATTTGATCAGATAAATGAATTGTATGATTACTGTCTGAAAAATGGTTATGATTTTGTGGCGCTGACTGCTTCAGGCGAGGATGCCATTGCAAGATGGAAATATGAAACAGGTGCCGTATATCCGTTTTGGAATGCTGATGGCACCATGTTGAAAACATTAGTCCGTAGTAATCCTGGACTGGTACTTATGAAGAATGGAACCATCATTAATAAGTGGAGCCGGAATGACTTGCCAACTGATGATTTGACGGACAGATTAGATAAGTTACCAATAGACCATTCCGATGAGACCCAAGAATCTCGTTTAGGTGCGTTGGTCCTATTGTTTTTAGGGATGCCTTTATTACTTATCATGTTATTGGATAGAGTATGGGCAGGTTTTAAGTGGATTGGTAAAATTAGAAGAAGAAGTAAAATAGCTAACCTTTTAAAGAAAAGAAAAAATGAGAAAGAAAATCGTAGCAGGAAACTGGAAGATGAACAAGAATCTCCAGGAAGGAATTGCATTGGCTCAGGAACTGAATGAGGCTCTGACAGCAGACAAGCCAAATTGTGGTGTTGTTATCTGTACTCCATTCATACACTTGGCTAAAGTAGCTGAATTGGTTGACCATTCTATTATTAATGTTGGTGCAGAAAACTGTGCTGATAAGGAGAAGGGTGCTTATACTGGTGAGGTTTCAGCTGAAATGGTTAAGTCTACAGGTTGTGAATATGTAATATTGGGTCACTCAGAGCGTCGTGAGTATTATCATGAAACTCCAGAAATCCTGAAGGCTAAGGTTGACTTGGCATTAGCTAATGGTTTGAAGATTTTGTTCTGTATCGGTGAGTCATTAGACCAGCGTGAAGCTAACGAGCAAGAAGCAGTGTGCAAGGCAGAATTGGAGGGTTCCGTATTCCATCTGACAGCAGAGCAGTTTGCAAATATTGTTATCGCTTATGAGCCAATTTGGGCAATTGGTACAGGTAAGACTGCCACAGCAGACCAGGCTGAGGAAATTCATGCATATATCCGTAAGTGTGTAGCTGACAAATATGGTGCTCAGGTTGCTGAGGATACTACTATTCTTTATGGTGGTAGCTGTAAAGCAAGCAATGCTCCTGAACTGTTTGCAAAACCTGATATTGATGGTGGCCTGATTGGTGGTGCTTCATTGAAGGCTGCCGATTTCAAGGGTATTATCGATGCATTCAAGTAATCATTAAACAATCCAGACAGGTTACATCCATTTATGGGTGTGACCTGTCGATCTTAAAAATCGAGAATGAGAAAGCAGATTATTTTATTATTGTTGCTTTTGTGTGGAACATTAGCACAAGCTCAATCTATAGAACAGCATATCCGACAGCAGCGTGAAGGGGTTGGTCAGGTTAACTTGCATATATCAGAGTCTGTTTATCATGCCATGATTACTGAGAACTCAGCCCTTGAAGAGGAAAAGACTGAGAAGACCTTGGATGAGCAGTTGAAAGAACTTGAGAATTTCAAGAATGCTCCCAAGACAAAGGTTGTTGGATATCGTGTCCAATTATATGGAGGAAGTAATTCCCGTGAGAGTAGATTGGCCGCTCAAAAGGCCAATGACCAGGCTAAGCGTTTGTTCCCTGAATATCCTGTTTATACTCATTTTGAGTCTCCTCGATGGGTTTGCAAGATAGGAAATTTCACAGAGCGCGAAGAGGCAAATGAGGTGTGGAAGCGTGCAAAGGCAAATGGCTTCACTCAGGCAATAGTCGTTAGAGATCAAATACTAGTAGTAAAATGATAGAAGGAATTGAAACTCGTGAAGGCTTAGAAGAATTGCAGGGGCACTGCGAGGCTATCTTAGAGCTGTTGGGGGAAAATAAGTATCGTGAAGGATTAGTGAAGACTCCTTACCGTGTGGCAAAAGCTATGCAGAAATTGACATGTGGCTATGGTATGGACCCCAAAGCTGTATTAAATGGTGCAAAATTTAAGGAGGATTATAGTCAGATGGTTATTGTGAAAGATATTGATTTCTTTTCTTTGTGTGAACATCATCTGCTACCTATGTATGGAAAGGTTCACGTTGCCTATATTCCTAATGGCTATATTACAGGTTTGAGTAAAATACCTCGTGTGGTAGATATTTTTTCACATCGATTGCAGGTTCAGGAACGATTGACCACTCAGATTAAAGAGTGTATTCAGGAGACACTAGATCCTTTGGGTGTTATGGTTGTCATTGAAGCCAAACATATGTGTATGCAGATGAGGGGTATAGAAAAGCAAAATTCTATAACTACCACGTCAGATTTTACTGGTGCATTTAATCAGGCAAAGACTCGTCAAGAGTTTATGAACCTAATTAATCACCGTGTGGAATTATAGTTTCGTTTGGAAGCTAAAACGCTGCGGTCACCTGCACGTTGAGCAATCGTTTTCTTAGCGGCTGAAAGGTTCTGTATCTCTTTTAGAATTACCTTTAACTGTTCTGGTTTCTCTTTTAGAGAGGGGTCGAGCAATTTATTTTTTGTGTCTTTTAGTTGCTTTTCAATGACTGCTAATTTTAAGTCGATCAGTAAATGAGGAATGCGTTCTGATATGTTTTCTTCTTGTTTTTGCTTTTCTGCTTTTTCATAGATCTTGCTAATTAGATATCTGTCTGTTGACAATTCAGCTGCAAGTTTGTTAAATCTTCCATCAGGGTGAGCAAGCAGATATTTTTGAGTACTGAAATTTTCAGACTGATGCAAATGCTCTAGAAGGTCTTCTGCTATTTCATTATAAAGTTGAGTGTGGAACATTAGGTTGTCTTGTTGTAGATCCATAAGGATATATTCCAATACACTTATAGGCTTGGGATTCCCATTTTCGTCCACTTCATCGGTCTCAGCTATGTGATGCTCTCCATGGCGTATGATTTCCTGCATGATTAGAGTTTCGGTCCTGTAGAAGGGATTAGGCTGTTCTGTTGAAAATGAGGAGACCTTGTCACCTTCTTCGATAGTATTGAGAGGTGGTATGGAATTGCCGTTTCCCTCTGTGATGTCTTGTACTGCAGTTTGGCTTTTCTCCTTGTTTTGCTTACGTATCTTATTGATTTCGTTGAGAAGAACACGTTCTTCAGTGTTCAATTGTTTGGCACTCTCTTTAATATAGACAGAACGGATGATTTCATCAGGTATGACAGCGATGCTTTCTACAACGTCTCTTATGAGTGAGGCTTTCTTCAGAGGATCGTTCCCTATTTCATCTAACAAGAGCTCAGTCTTAAAATGAATAAAGTCAACTTGATTTGATTTGATGTAGTTTTGGAATTCTTTAGCTGTGTGTTTACGGGCGAAACTATCAGGATCTTCTCCATCTGGTAGGAGCAGAATTTTGATGTTCATACCTTCTTCAAGAAGCATATTGGTTCCTCTCAAGGAAGCTTTGATGCCTGCAGCATCCCCATCATATAATAAAGTGATGTTGTTTGTGAAACGGTGCAGCAATCGGATTTGCCCTGTTGTCAGTGATGTACCTGAGGAACTTACAACATTTTCAATACCGGATTGGTGCATAGAGATTACATCGGTGTAGCCTTCTACCAAAAAACACTGTTCCTCGCGGATGATGGCTTGTTTTGCCTGGAATAGGCCATAAAGTTCTCGGCTTTTATTATAGATGTCACTTTCAGGGCTGTTTACGTATTTGCGGTCTACCCCTTTCGTGGCTGTATCAAGAACACGGCCTCCAAATGCCACGACCTTGCCACTTACTGTATGTATAGGGAATATAGCTCTTCCGTAAAAACGGTCATGTAAGGTTCCATCCTCTTTTTGGTAGCAAAGACCAGTTGCAATTAGATACTTGTCTTTGAATCCTTTTCTCTTCGCTTCTTTGCTTAAAGCATATTTGTCTGAAGGACTATACCCTAGTTGAAATTTTTTAATAATGTCATCTCTGAATCCGCGAGAACGGAAATAAGTCATGCCAATAGCTCTTCCATCCACATCATTTTGTAGTATATCTTGGAAGTATTTGCATGCCCATTCATTAACAACAAACATGCTTTCCCTTTCGTCTTGAAGCTGCTTCTCTTCGCTTGTCAGTTCTTTTTCACGGATCTCGATATGGTATTTTCGGGCAAGCCATCTCAAAGCTTCAGGATAGCTTAACTGTTCGTGCTCCATGACGAATCTAACGGCATTGCCTCCATGTCCACATGAAAAGCATTTATATAGGCCTTTTGCTGGGGAAACGACAAGAGAAGGGTCTTTGTCGTCATGAAATGGGCAAAGTCCCTTATAGTTAACGCCAGCCTTCCTTAGGTTGACAAATTCAGATACCACATCAACAATTTGTGCAGCATCTAAAATGCGTTCTACGGTTTGATGGTCTATCATAGTTTTTAATTTGATGCGAAGATACACAAAAAGAAATAAAGACGCAATAACTATAATAATATAATAAGGTATAGATTACTTTTTTTCAGTAAAGATATGGAGTAAATATAAATTTTTTCATGAAAAAGTTTTGGAATTAAAAATATTGTTGTACCTTTGCTCCACTTTCGCCCCTTTGAATGAGAGGCAGCGAAAATCGATCTTTGATAGACTTGAGATAAACAGACAGAAGTAGTACAAGAGCAAATTATTATAAGTAATTTGGGTAAAGAATACGAACCGTCAGTAATAAATAC
>ONDM01000018.1 GCA_900316585.1 uncultured Prevotellaceae bacterium
ACCCAAGTACTTCGAAAAGTACTCGCTTCTTGTACTACTTCTGTCTATGTAAATCTTTCAAAGAACTCTTTCTTTTTGTGCATCCGCCCTAATTTTTGAGCGAAAGCGAGTGCAAAGGTACAACTTTTCCAGAAACCCACAAAACTTTTTGAGGAAAATTTTCAATTTAAGCCTAAAGTTTTCGGGATAATTTACATATTACCCCTACACCTTATTTATATTTTATTAAAGACTTTATTCAAAAATCTCCTCGATACCATTGACATCATCCTCTACAACCCCATCAGAAAGAGGACAAGGATTAAAACCTGCAGGAATATCGAAGACAGCATCTTCAGTATATCCCAGGCGGTTATCACCATATACTTTCTGCATATAAAGGGCAAAAATAGGAAGTGCCATTGACGCACCTTGTCCCATAGCCATAGAGTCGAAATGGATATCACGATCGTCACCGCCTACCCAGCAGGCATTAACCAAGTTCGGTGTGAGTCCCATAAACCAGGCGTCACTATTATTGTTCGTGGTACCAGTCTTACCAGCAAGCTGTCCTTTCAGGTTATATCTGAAACGCAAACGACCTGCAGTACCGCCATCGACAACGCTCTGTAGCATATAGAGCATCTTATGGGCACTCTCCTCACTGATAACCTCATTCATACGTGGCTGAAACTGGGCAACCACATTACCCTCATTATCTTCAATTCTAGTCACGAACATCAAAGCAGCACGAATACCATGGTTCACAAAAGCCGTATAGGCACTGGCCATTTCACCAACACTGATGTCGCAAGGACCGAGGCATAGAGACATAGAAGGATGTATCTCCGGATTGCGGATTCCATATTCATGCAGAAGATCAACAAAGGCCTGTGGACTGAGCTTACTCATTAGATAGGCAGAGATCCAGTTGTTAGACTGTTGCAGACCCCATTTTAAAGTCACCATCTCACCATAACGAGCCTTACCTGAATTTCGAGGCGTCCAAGGTTGACCTGCAACAATATAGGTCTGCTGCACATTAGGAGCCAAGTCACATGGTGTAAAACCATTCTCCATAGCCAAAGAATAGAGATAAGGTTTGATGGTTGAACCCACTTGACGACGACCTTCCATCACCATGTCGTAAGCGAAATGCTCATAGTTCAAACCACCCACATAAGCTTTCACATGACCATTCTGGGGACAGACACTCACAAAACCCGAACGAAGAAATGATTTGTAATATTTTATCGAGTCAAGTGGAGTCATCGTTGTATCTACAGATCCATGATAAGTAAACACCGACATACGAATTGGCGTACGGAAGGAGCGTTGGATTTCCTCTTCCGAAGCACCGCTCTCATGAAGTGCGCGATAGCGATCACTTTGATGTATATTCCTATTTAGGATACTTTGCACCTGTTCAGGTGAAAGATGGGCGGTGAAAGGTGCATTCTTCTTTTTTTTGTTCTCTGCAGTGAAGGCGGGCTGGAGGTATTTTGCGACATGCTGATAGACAGCATCCTCAGCATAAGCCTGCATACGCGAGTCGATGGTAGTGTAGACTTTCAAGCCATCTGTATAGATATTATAGGCATCTCCATTACGTTTCTTGTTTTTGTTGCACCAACCGTACAAAGGATCTGATTCCCAATTGATTGAGTCGTTATAGTACTTCACCATATTCCATGAAGGATAGAGGGCACGCTCGGGTTTTTTAGCCGTCATATAACGGCGGAGGAATTCACGCAGATAGACTGCAAGACCTTCCTTATGATCGGCAGTATGAAACTTCAACTGGATAGGCTGAGCTGAATATTTCTCATAATCAGCCTCACTCAGATAACCTTCCTTTACCATCTGCTGCAGAACGACGTTACGACGCTCACGACTACGTTCCGGATTACGGACAGGATTGAAGTATGAGGGATTCTTACAGAGTCCTACAAGTGTAGCAGCCTCTGGCACTGTAAGATCTTTCGGCTCCTTACTGAAATAGACATCAGAAGCAGTTTTAATACCGACTGCATTATGTAAGAAGTCAAAATAATTCAGATACATCGTAATAATCTCATCCTTCGTATAATTACGCTCAAGTTGGACAGCAATCACCCACTCTATCGGTTTCTGCATCACGCGTTCCAAGGTGGTGCTGGCGTGTTCGGAATAAAGCTGTTTAGCCAACTGTTGTGTAATGGTAGAGCCGCCACCGGCACTCTTCTGGCCAAGCAAACCACGCTTGACGACAGCACGTCCAAGAGCTATAAAATCGATACCAGAATGATCATAGAAGCGAGCATCCTCTGTGGCTATGAGTGCCTGAACTAACGATGGAGGCAGGTTGGAGTAATCTACCATCACGCGATTCTCACGGTTATAGTTCCAGGTACCTATGATTTTACCATCAGCAGAATATATCTGTGTAGCGAATCGGTTAATCGGGTTCTGTAGATCTTCAATGGGTGGCATATAACCAATCCAACCCTTATCGATGGCATAAAAAGCACCAGCAATGCTGATGACAGTTACAAACAACAAAGTCCACAAGAAATATACAAATAGCTTTCTCATACGCTCGATTTTCTTTACTTTTTTAAGTATCTTGGTGCAAAATTACAATTTTCTCTCAAAATATCGCATGGAAATCAGAAATAATGTGTAATTTTGTGCCAACAAAATAAAAGATTGGATGGAAAAGCATAATTTTGTGACTATTGCCGACCTCACAAAGGAGAAAATCC
>ONDM01000001.1 GCA_900316585.1 uncultured Prevotellaceae bacterium
ATCGTGGCATTGCCGCTCATGGCCGTCCTCTTTGGAATCAAGGCCACGGACAGGGTCAAGAGTTTCCTGTTCAGATTCATCGCCGTGCCTGCCAAGTGGATCAGAACGGCAAGGCAGTACAAACTCAACATCTACTCCAACAAGCCATACAAACTTATTTGGGAACACGGATAAAACAACATCCTTCGCTGATGCTTTGGTCTAAGCCTCTTGACCTTACGGGGTAAGGGGAAACTGGCTCATGGTCGGTCGGATTACACGCTTGTATGGCTAAAAACAGACAGACATGTCTCAAATGGCGGCAAAATTAGACCTTTGAAAATTATCTGCGGATTTTAGGGAATAGAGAAAAAGGATAAGAAAGACAATGCCAATGAAACACCTGCCGAATATCCTGTCGTCGCTCCGAATTGTCGGAGCTGTTGCTCTGTTGTTAAGCGATGTGTCAAGCATTCTTTTCTGGGTGCTTTACATCATCTGCGGCATCAGCGACATCGCCGACGGGTGGCTGGCTCGGAAGCTGAAGTGCGTCACCAGGACTGGAGCATTGCTAGATAGCGTGGCAGACATCTGCTTCGTATCATGTTGTGCCTGGAAACTCCTGCCCATACTCGAACTGCCCTGGTGGCTCTGGCTGTGGGCAGGAGTAATAGTCGCGATTAAAGTTGTGAATCAGCTTTCGGCACTTGTGATGTACAGGCACTTTTGCTTCCCTCACACCCTCGCGAACAAGTGCACGGGGTTCCTGCTCTTCATTGCAGTTCCCATGACCTTCTGGTCTATAGTTCCCATCTCAATCGTAGCAGCAGTTGCCACGTTTGCCGCTATACAAGAGGGACATTTCATAAGAACGACCTCATGAGGGGGAAATTTGAGAAAAAGTTGAAAAAAAGGTTGTAGCGTTACAACCATTTTCAAAAGATTTTCAGAAACATTTCCATTAAATATTGTATCTTTGCTTTGGCAATTATATAGGGTTTGACCCCGAATACCCCAATGCAATCAGAAATGGTTGCATTTTTTCATTGGATGTGACAAGACAAACTTTAAAATCCCTTGTTGTACAACAACTACAGCAAGGGATTATGTTGGCTCTATTGCCAATCACAGAGTAATAAAGATGCTAACTACAATTCAAATATGCAGAGGTGGGTAATCTTCATTACTTACATTCGTTCAGTATTTCCACAATCTCGTCGGGTGTAAGTTGCTTGCAGCAGCCAGGGGTAATGATGGTGCTATCGGCAATGGCGCGGATGGTGGCATCGTCAAGGGTAATACCCATGTCGGAAAAAGTGGTGGGCAGACCTGCCTCGCGGATGAAGTCGGCAAGAAAGTCAATGCCCTCGTCGGCATCCTGTACCAACCAGACTTCCTGTGCCCAGCGACGGAACTTTTCTTCTGCGCTCTTGTAGATATGGCGATAGAGTATAGGATGAAGCACAGCCAATCCTTGGCCATGATTGCAGTCAGTGTATGCTCCAAGTTGGTGCTCTATCATGTGACACTGGAAGTCAGTCATCTTGCCAAGTTTCAGAATGCCATTTTCACCCATAGCCGATGCCCACATCAGTTCTGAGCGGGCAAAGTCATCGTCGGGATTGGCGATGATGGCCTTCAGGTTCTTGATGACACTACGTTGCACGGCCTCGTTGATGCGGTCGCTGAGATTACACGTGTGGGGATGACCAAAATAGGTCTCCATACAATGACTAAGTGTATCGAAAGCGCCGCTGATAACCTGCTTCATCGGCACGGTCTTTGTCAAGTCTGGGTCGAGGATGGCAAAGTCGGCAAATACACCCCACATGGCACCCTTCACTTTCTTCTCTTCGTCGGTAATCACGGCTCCGTTGTTCTGCTCCGAGCCAGTGCCGCTGGCGGTTACGACTACACCAAGGGGAATCGGGGTATTTCCCATTGCCACAATCTTGCAGCAGTCGGACACCGAGCCACCTCCCACAGCGAGGATGAGGTCTGCCTTGGTTTCCCGTGCCAACAGCTGTCCTTCCTGCACCTTCTTTAACGTCGGATTAGGCATGATGCCGCCAAAGTCCGTCACCGTCTTGCCAGCCTCGCCCAGCATCGCCACAATGCGGTCATACAGTCCCGTGCGTTTCAATGAACCGCCGCCGTAGGCCAGTATTACGTTCTTTCCGTATTTCTGCAACTCCTGCTTCAGCGAGTCCTCGAAGCATACCTGTCCTAATATTCTCTGCTCCATTCAATGTTTTTTTTACAGATTATGCTTCTCCAGCCACTCGGCAATGAGGTCGGCAATCTCAGCATTGTTTTTCTCTTGGAACATGAAGTGGCTGTTGCCGTGGATGTCCTCGTCGGGCAGATAGATGACCGTGGCATCGCCGCCGTCGGCATTATACTGCTTGGCGAAGTCACGGCACTGCTGGAGCACCATCTTCCAGAAACCTGTTGACTGGATGTCCTCGGGGCCGTTCTCGATGTAGTCACCGAAGAGGAACAGCATCGGAATCTTTGCTGCCACGAACTTCTTGTAGGTGTCGCTGCCCACAACAGGCCCGAAACCCGGCTCCACGGCGATGACGGCTGCCATGTTGTCCGTGTCCGTTGCCCAACCCACGCGACCGCCCTGCGAGTGGGTCACGTAGATGCTCTTCTTGCCTGTCATCGACTGCACGTCCTTCAGCACTGCGCTGAGTGCCTTGCCCAACAAAGGTTCATCATAGTTGCCCGTGTTCGGGGTCATCTGGCAGAAGAACTCTTCTAAAGCCTCGCTGCCCTCGGGGAACTGCGAACCCTCATAGCGCTCAGGTGCCACGCGACCGATGCGGAAGTGGGTGTACCAAGCCTGTTCGCCCACCTTGAATTTTCCGTTAGCCACGTCGCCCGGGTCGTTGACAATTTCCTCCGTTGCTCCTGCTGCACCACGCCGTGGCTGGTCAACAAGAAACACCGAGTAGCCTTTCTTCAGGAATATATCGCTCCATCCCTCGCGTCCGTCGGGAGTCGATTGCCAACCTGTCCGTGTCTGTCCGTAGCCGTGCAGGAAGACGATGGGATTACAATTACCGCCTGCTGGAATCTGATAGAACGTGTTGGCATGATCTACGTGTGTCGTCGTGCCCTTGCGCTCTGGGTCGAGCCAGTTCTGTGTCGGGTCATACTCTCCTGGGATGGCCTCTGTCACCCGTCCGCCCGACGAGAACACTCCCTGCTTCTCAATCACCAAGCCCTGCGGCTCCTGCTTTTGCTCCGTGCAACTAATTGCTGCGATGGCAACGGCTGTTACAGCCAGTGCGCCAAAAAGATTCAGTTTCTTCATTGCTGTTTATTCTTTTGGTAGTTTGTCATACTCTTCTTTGCTCAACATCTCGAACCACTCTACGCCCGGTTTGTCGGGATTAGTATTCGCTGCCAGATGGGCGAAGCGGGAATTGGGCGCAGCACCGTGCCAGTGGCGCACACCAGGAGGACACATCGCCACGTCACCTGGACGCAGCACCTCCACAGGCTGACCTTCAATCTGGTGATAGCCGATGCCATCGGTCACGATGAGCACCTGACCGCCAGCGTGCGAGTGCCAGGCGTTGATGACACCCGGCTCAAACACGACGTAGTGCAGTCCTGGGCATCCCGCTACGTTGTTCCCGTCCAAAGTATTAGCCAGACGAATCGGGCCGTTGAACGTCGGCAGCGTCATCGTCGTGTCAGGGGCGGCAAACATCAGGCTGTCAGTCGTGTTCTGGTGTGCATACTCCACCATCTCTAATCCGTTATAATAATCGTCAGAAACGGAATTATCACTGTCATTGTATGCCTCTGTGGGTCTCCAAGCCGAATCGTAGATTACCACCTGCGAAAACCAGTTATCCTTCGTGGCTCCATGCCAATGGCGCACCCCTGCAGGAATCTGTAGCACGTCACCTTGACGCAGAATCTGTGCGGGTTTGCCCTCCTCCTGATAAAGTCCCACACCGTCAGTCACCAGCACCACCATTCCGCCGTGCCTGTGCCAACTGCTGTGTGCCCCAGGACTGAATGTCACCACATTGGTCTGTGGGAAGTTAAACACCGAGTCCACCGCAATCAACGGTTTTAGATAAGCCTCGCCTGTAAATGCCGGATTCTCTATCCGCTGACCAATGGGAAAGGATATCTGTTCCTTGGTTATTCCTTCCGTTGCTACTTGCTTCTGTTCACTACAAGCCGCCAGCCCTACCAGCATCACGGCTGCGATTGTCATTACCTTTTCCATATTCCATTATTTTATATATTGCTTTTTTCCGTTTACGATATACAAGCCCTCTGCCAGTCCGTCAAGACTCTTGGCATTACCGAGCACAAACCGGCCATCAATGGTGAACACGTTGTATCGTAGGCGCCGAAAGCGGAGTCGTTCATCACGTCGCTGATGCGGGTCTGGCGGTTGTAATATGTCATAGTTTCTGTGCTGGTGGGTGGAAAGAAGAACTGCAGGGCGTGATAGCAGAACTCCCACACGGCATTGAAGTCGTGGCGACCGCCCTTCTTCATGTGGTAGGAGAAGTTGGAATTGTTGAACGTGTCGGTGAGTTTCGCCATTGCCAGTGCCTGGTTATGGGTCTGGTCGATGCGCACGTCTTCGGTGCCCACGGCGTACCACACATAGAAGTCGTTCTTGTAGGGCGATGCGTTCACAATGTCTGCCAGAAAGCGAGCCGTGGCATCAGGGTAAGACGCTCCGCCAAACATGCCCTGACTCCAGTTGTCGCCACTCATTGGCAGATACATTCGACTGTAGGGGAAAGCCTGCTCGAAGACATACCATGTAGTGATGCTGCCAAGCGAAAAGCCCCCGATGGCACGGTGGTCGCGTGAGGCGAGAATGCCAGCCACGTCGGGCGACTCCAAATAAGTACTGTAGCGTGTCTCGATAGCAGGGATGAGGTCGTTCACGTACTCCTGCGAGAATACCGCCGCCTCGCGCGTACTCTCCCCCCAGCCCTTCGACTGGTTATCCTTATCCCATGTGGGCGATACGGCAATGAACGGACGGCAGAGTCCTCGCTGTATCAGGTTATCGAAGATGTTCACCAGCCTCGTTCGGCTGTTGCCGCTACGCCCAAGGAAATACTCCTGCGCAACGCCTGACCAACCGTGCAGCAGATAGATGACATCGTACTTCTGCGATGGGTCATAACCATAGGGTACATAGACGTATGCAGGCTTATGTATCGTAGGGCGACTGGCTGAAGTATAGTCCTTCGAATCGTACTCCACCAGTTCTATTGTTCCCTGCTGTGATGCAACCTGAAAGAACTCGCTTGGCACCGTCGTGGTGTACTGAATCTCGAAATCCGTTGGCACATCGTCATCGCTGTCAGCCATTGGCCTGTCTGAAGAACAGGCCATGCAATTAAGTAATGATGCCATCAATAGGCTCAATGTTGAAATTGATTTCTTCATAAACTTCTGGCGTTTGATACTTTATCGGGTGCATAGTTACAAAGTAATCCCCGAACTCTTATAATAAAAAATTCGGGGATTACTACACTTTTTACCGAAAACGCCAGTTACTCTCTAAAATCCGTTGGTTTTATACCCAGATACTTTTTGACATATCGGCTGAATTAGTTTAAATTATCAATTCTAGTGCAGTTCTGTTGTGAAACAGAGCTGCATTTTTTTTATCCCTACTGCAAAAGCTTATGTCGTACTAAAGACTTTGTGACATCAATTCTTCTAACTCAGAATCGGATTTTAAATAGATTTCTTCTGGTTTGAAAAAACGGGTGAGCATGGTGGCAAAAACCTTGTCTTTGTAGATGAAGACAAAGTCGTAGTAGCCTGGTTCTACCTCTTCGGGATGAAGGTAGAACGATCCCCAATGGTTGGTCTCATCCGCTTCAGGATCTTTGTTCAGTTCCAATTCTTGAATATAGCCAGGGGTCTCGTCGTTCAAAGAGTTTTTCAGGTAAAATCCTTGGTCTTCCTGGTGTTTGAAAACCATTACCTTGATACCTGATCCTGCACTGGCTTGTGGATGGAACTCTATCCATTCGTCAAGTTCAAAGACGGAGCGGATGCCTTCGGTGGCGTATGGCTTGTGGTTGAAACTTTCGGTTCCACAACGGTTGCCGAACAGACTCAAGGCAGTCATTATAGGCTGCTCTCCCTCTTTGAGGTTCACGAAATAGAGTTTGCCCAGAGCCATGGTTTCTTGAATTTGCTGTGTATTAGCGGTGTTGTTGGTGTAGTTTGCTGCATTCGCGTTTGTGCCATTGATGTAATTGACTGTGGATAATGCGGCAAGTCCTGCGACTAAAAGTATGGCAATTCTTTTCATAAATCTTAATTCCGCACCACTTTGGTTCGTTGTTTTTTATAAGTTCTTGACAAGCAATAACTTGCTTGTTGCTTTTCTCGCGTCGGAAGTTACACTTACTTTAGCGGTGCATTATAAAGGCAATACAACTCCGACAGCCATGACAAAGATAGCAATAAAATTCATAATTATATGATACAAAGAAAAATATTGTTTTCATATCAAAAATAACAATGATTTTTCTGGAGAGTAATTTGGCGCTTTTAAGGCATTTTTGTATCTTTGCAGTATCCTATGAGATATTCATATATCTCAATAGTGTACAACATCTGAAAAACCAGTCTTGTTGTGAAACAGGGCTGGTTTATTTTGTGCATCTGCTTCAGAATTCAAGCTTTGCAATTCAATTTCATTTGTTTTTCCAACTTACATTTGGAGCGATTCGGAAGGGTTACAACCTTTTTCAAAACATTTTGCAGAAATCAGGGAGATGGTTATAAAAATCACCTTTTTTCATTTTTTATAAAAAGCGAAATATTTTTAAGGCTTTCTGAAATAATTTATATATTTGCAATTAGTAACGACCTAACCTTATTTCACACCTCATCAATACGCCTATGCAAAACTATATGATGGCCAATTTCGCAACTTTCATACAGGTGCTAGTTGCTTTATTTATTTCTATGTGTTTTGAGAAAATCTTCGATTTCTGGAATCCTAAATTTAAGGAGAAATATGAACTTTTAGAAAAAGAAGTTGGTAAGGATGCTAAAAAACAAAAAGTTTTGGAAGACTTTTCCGAAACTGTTAAAAAATTTGTAAATGAGTATAGACACAGTTTTTTTAAGAGGGGGGCTATAATGACTGCTTTTACCTCCATTCTTTTACTTTTTACTGGGCTTGAAACCTTTTTACCCGTTAGGGAAGGTGATCCTGCATACCAGTCATTTGCGATATCATCAGTGGTTTTGTTTTGTTTTTTAGCAGTCTGTCTGAATAAAGTTATTTTGTTTAAAAAGCACGGGCTTCTACCTCAAAGAAAATTTAGTCTGATTGTCATTGGTTATTTTCTAGTTCCAATTACTTTTATTTCCTCTTATTTTTGGGGAGATGCAATAATAGAATGTATCGATACATATAAAAGTACAATTATTACTGTGATACTTTCCCTTTTTGCATTACATATGATTTACTTCAGCGATAGGTTTGAGGTTGAAGATTTTAAGCCAGTAACACGATTAGAAAAGTGGTCCCCTTATTTAATGAATTTATTTCATTATGTAGGAAGCGTAATATTCACCATTGTTCCTATTATTTACAGTAAAGAGATATTTAATATTTGTCGTGAGTATGCGATATATGTGATGCTAGGGGTTTGTGTCTTTGAAATTCTCTGGCAGTCGTTACTTTCATGGCTTTATGGGAGAGTATATCCAGGACATTTGGAGCGGGTTCTTACAGATGCTCTTGTTCTTGTAAATAAATATAAAGATAAACTTCCTGATGAAGAATTGAATTTTTTATTTAATTCTAAGCTAAAGTCTAAACTTTCACGTGACCCTACTTTCAGTAAGTTTTATCTTATTAATTTAGATATTATGGAAAGATATTTCAATTTGTTTGTTTCAAAAGTCAAAAATAGAATAGACAAGTGGAAGAGTAATTAAAAGGAATTAGAAAGAAATTACGGGATTTACAATGATGTAAGAAATTGTTATTTTTTTATCATAGTATACATTTAACAACTAACATATTTTTTATTATGGATGCAAAGTATAACCCGATTTTAGAAAAAATCGAATCATTATTACCAGAATCTTTACAAATATCTATTATTGATAATGGTGGATTAGATTATCCAGATGTAATCTTGTCTTATAAGGAAACACCTATTGCCTTATTGGATTTTAAAGAGAGTTCAAGTTCTTTTTATAGTAATCTATATGAAATGTCTACAAAGTTTTTCTTTATAGACTATAATAGTAAAAGTACGTATAAGCGTTATGTTAACTACTTAAGCTTATTTAAAATAAAGTTAATAATTAGATGTACCGAAGATGGTGTATTTTGGGATCGTTCGTTAGATTCTTTTTCTGATTTTTTTAGGGGAGATGTTGTTCGTAAATTTAATCATTATATTGCTCTTGATTTTGTTAACGAGTATGAACATTGGTTGAAACATCATTTGAATGAAGATCGAGATTTAGCTGGTGAATGGAAAAATTTTTTTGTTGATATCTTGAATAATGAAAAAGATTTCAAAAGTGGATGGGTATATACGTATCTTGAAGAGGGGGATTTAATATTTAACAGTCTTTATTTTTATCACTATTTTCAATTTTATTATAGAAAGTGTTTTAAAAAAGAATCTAAAAAGAAATATAAGATAGAATGGGATAAATTCATTGAACAGATTAATGAACTCTATAACCATGATGAAGAAATTTCACCAAAAGCTGCTGAACAGTTAGTCAAAAAATTAAGACCTAAGGATGATATAAATAATTATGAGAATTTTACAGCTTTTATTGAATCTTTGAGTGATAATGATTATCAAATTCTGATTAAAAATGTTTGGGTTACTAAAGCTGGAAGTTTGGTGTTTTCACGAGAGTTTGAAAATATGTTTTTCTTAAAATTGCTTGGGTCAGTTAAGAATGCTAGCGATTTGTGTAGATATACATCTTATTCTACTTTCATTCTAAATTTTAAAGATGCAAAGACTAGTATGTTGGGTCTTGCTTGTCAGAATGATAAAAGTGAATGCTATTATGTTGATCAGTATTTGAATGATCCTTTTTCAGGAATATTGTTGGATAAAATGAAATATCATCAACTCAAAAAATTAAATTCTTATTTTATTACATCATGTGTTGATGATTTCAAGTGTGATGATTTAACGATGTGGCGTTTATATGGGGATAATACTAAAGGTGTATGTTTGAAATATAAGATTGATAGTCAAAATAATAATAATAATTTTTATTTAGCTCCTGTTAGTTATGCGAAAACAGATGGAACTCATCCAGAACTTGATTATATTAAGCGGCTTCAAAATGCTAAAATCAGGATAGGGAATAAATTTTATTCCATTTGCTTCAGAATGTTTGATGTTTGGAAACATTTCTTTAAGCCAAATGAATATGCTGTTGAGCAAGAGATACGTTTACTTTACGAAGAATCAATTCAAAAGGAATATAAATGGATTACTAATGGTTCTCAAATACTTTGTCCATTGGTCGAATTCCCAATAGATAATAATAATATAAATAATATAAATAATAATGTTGATTTTCCTTTAATTTTGGATGAAATATTGTTGGGGCCTAATTGTCCAGAAAAGAACACTAATGCAGCTGAATTGAGGGTATTATCAAAGGCTAAAAATATTAAGTGGGCAAAAAAGATAAAGATTTGCCATTCTAAGATAAACAGTTATAGGTGCTAATATAATGGATATCCCCACTCCGCAACAAGCAGAGTGGGGATATTGTTTTCCGCTTTTCCCATTGGGGGTTACATTGCAATCACCCGATGCCGATTCATCTTCACATCCGGTTTGCAGCTCACGTGTATCCAGTAGGTGGATTTGCGGTGCTCCCAGATAAGTTGGTCGAAGTTGGTGTTTTCCATGAGCCAGGCGAACCAGGTGCGGCCCTCTGCCAGATTGGTGACACGGATGTCGGCTGCTTGGCCTTTCAGGTGCTGGGAGTTCCGGGCACCGCCCACTTTCTGGTTGAGTAGCCAGCAGCGGTAGGCGCTGTTGATGATTACGGGTTTTCCCATGGCCTTTCTTAGGGGTTCCAGCACTTGCTGGCAAAGCACTTTCAGGCAGGCTATCTGTTGGGCGTTCGGCACGTTCCTGATGGCTAGTCTCACGGCTGTGCGGCTTTGCGCCATCTCTTCTAACGTAAAATGTTCTGTTAGTTTTATTTTTTCCATAATTGTTTTGTTTTTTGTTTAATGCCCAATGGGACCTGTCCCCATGTGGGAAATGATGAGGGTGGCCTCGCCGCCGGCTTGCTGCAGCAGTTCCACCAGCCGGGTGAAGTACTTGCTGGTGCATTTCACCACTCCGGGCACTACGCGCTCGCCCAGGAGGATGGAGCCGTCGGTGCGGTTGTACACACCGTTTCCGTCCTTCAGCTGGGGACAGTAGCCCCTCAGGTTCCGGTGGGGGCTCATCACCGCCTTTCCGCGCCTCATGCAGTAGCGGCAACGGTCCAGCCACTTGCGTGCGCCCATGGGCCTTATTTCCACGGCAGGCACCTCGCGCTGGTACTGTCGGCACTGTTGCAGGCACACCCGGTACTCGCCCTCAGGCACCAGCCCTTTGGTGCTCTCGCTGGCCTGGCAGAAAGGTTCTCCGTCCAGGAAAACCTCGCTGTCCACGCATCGGTCGGTTCTGTAAAATCTGTAGATTAGAATGTTCATTGTTTCAATTTGATGTAATAGTCCGAAAAATCCTTGCAGTCTTGAGGCAGCCCGTGCCTGATGATCTGCGGATAGATGTCCTGAAGCTGCCGGAACAGCTCCTCGCCAGGTGCGTCACGGTCCGGGAACATGTGCAGGTTCAGCGGGATGCTGATGTCCCCGTAGAGCCGCCGTTGCACCTCGTCCAGCAGGTCCTGCAGCTCCCCGCTCTTGAGCAGGGTGGCCGAGGGGATGGCTATGGCCTTGTGCCCCATGGATAGCAGCGCTATGCAGTCAGTCACGCCCTCGGCTATGTAGAGCGGCTCGCCCGGCTTCAGGAACCTCAGCACCAGTTGCCCGTACACTTGGCAGCGGCTTCCCCTGGGGAACCAGAACCGCGGCCTTCCTTCCCGGCTGGTGAGGTAGCGCACCTGCACCGTGATCAGTTCCCCGGCCATGCTCCAGTACGGAATGAGCAGCTCCTCGTCCTTGCTGCCTATACCCAGCCACTGCACCACCTTCTCGTTGTACCTTCGCTGCCGGAACAGGAAGTCCCTGGCCAGGGCGTTCAGCGATGGTTTCCGAAGCAGAGGCCACAGTCGGCTTAAATCCGGCTTCTCAGGCTCCACAGGCTTCGGCACTGGCCTCACAAGCCTGGGCGTAATACCGACCATTCTTGGTGGGTTCTTCATGCTGATGGAGATGCCGAAGCACTGTGCCAGCCAGCAGCATGCCGGGATGAACTCCAGCCCCCGGACCTTCATCACCAGGGAGATGGTATTCCCGTGCTCGCCGCACACGAAGCACTTGAACGTGTTCTTGCCCAGGTGGAAGGAGAGCGACGGGTGCCTGTCCTCGTGGAAGGGGCAGAGGCACTTGTGCCTGTACACGCTCAGTCCCAGCGCCTCCGCCACTTGTTCTATAGGAATGCTTTTCAGCCTTTCCAGTTCAAGAGAGTCTATCATTTCAGTTTCTTAAATAAGTTTTTTCCTATTTCTTTTATCCATCTTTTATATTTCCACTGGCTGATGAAGACACTGGCTGGGGTATTTAATCGCTGATTCTTGATGCCATCTCTCAGCATTTCCTTAGTAAATTCCTTTGGGAGAATTTTGAAGATTGGCACTCTTCGAATAGGGTTTTCCATCATTTCTTCGGTTCTGTTAGCCACCAGATACTCATACCTGCCACCCCATTTTTTCATCAACCCCTTGTAAATGTAATCCACCAGGAAGAGGTAGATCTGCCTGCACCGTTTTTCTGCATCCGGGTCGCCATCATAGAGGTAATAGCAGAGGGCAGTGGCACGGAAGGCCGATACTGAGCTGCGCTTGTAGAAAGCCTCTATCGCTTTGGAACCGCTTCGGGCCGATTCTTCCGCTTTCTTTCCGCACCATTTCCGGGCCAGCTGGTTCAGCCACTCCAGCTCCAGGATTTTCTCAGGCATCAGACTGCCGTCGGGTGCATAGGTGTCATCCATCATTCGTTTCAGTGTTTCATCTATAATCTTCTGCTGCTCAGGAGTATAAGGCTTAAAGAAAATCCCTGTACTACCAGGCTTCTGCTCCAGTTCGCACAGAATGATACGTGAAACATTGCCACCCTCAATAGCTTTCCTGTCCATATACTCATCCAGTGCCGATGGTGTGCTGCAATACATGGCACAGAGCCAGATGTCCACTAAGGCTGAATAGCTGTTTTCAGAGGCGAAGTCGATGCCGAACAAACTACCCTTATCGAATGCAGTACGCACGATGGTTCTCAGGTTGGAGAATCCCTGTTTTCCCGCATCTACCATAGCCGAGAGTTCCTCGCTGAACATCCAGAAGGGCAGATTACCTCCCAGTACCCTCATGAGGTAATCGGTTCGTTTCACCAACTGAGTCTTTGAGATGGTAACCGGCACTTGGCGGATAGTAGTCTTGGGCTCTTCGGGTATTTTTTTCGTCTTGGCTGCTGCACGCTTCATCTCCCTGTATTCCTGTTCTTTACGCCGCTGTTCCAAATCTCGGGCTCGCAGTGTGGGCCCTATGATGGTTTCTTCTATAAATCTGGCGAACGACTTACCGGAGCTTTGTTCTCCCACGATGATCACCTGCAGCAGGAGTGCCGAAGGACGGTAAGAATCGTAATAGTACTTTACCTGGATGCGCCCGGCCAGACAGCAGAGTGGGGCTAGACAAGCTATGAAGGAGGGGATCTTGAAATCCTTCGGGGCATTGGTCACCACTTCCCTGATTACGGGAGGCAGTTCGCTGTCCTTCGGAAGTTTGTAGGAGAGCAATTCCTCCTCTTCTTCTTCCAGAAAATCCTCTTGAAATAAGGTCTTTTTCTCCATCTTAGCAGCGGTTATTGTATAGATATTCCAGTAGTTCGGCCCCTTCATCTACTAAACACTGAGCCATGTATGCGCCTCCTTCTTCTACAGGAACTTCCATGAGCACACGCAGATACTTCTTACCTTTGCCCAGCTGGCAGTGACGGGTCTGGAAGAGTGTTTCATACATTTTCCCCTGGCTACCCTCATTGATTCGCTTCACCTGAACATCACCGTTTGAAAAGATAGTCGCTCTGGCACGGAAGCTACAGTTCCTTTGCCCTTGCCCATTCTTCGTAATAACTAAAACTTCTTTTTCCATTTTGTTTATGTTTATTTAGTTAGTCCGGGAGGGAGGAGCCGGCCGGTCTCCATCTCCCTTTGGACACTGCAAAAGTAGGAGCAAAAAAAACACCCGACATACCAAAAAATGCCGGGTGTAAAAACGGGTGAAAAATATAGAGATGGGTGTAAACTAGAGTGCAAAATTACTATAGAAAATCTCCTGATAGCGGTTAACTATACACTTCATTCGCTCAAAAGGTTCTTGTTGTTTATAGTATACTTTATCATATCGCCATTCGCTGAAAGGCTTGAAATAGAGAGATCTGCTGATGTTTTTAATGGAAGAGTACTCACAAGGAATGCGGAATTCTCCATCGTTTAGTTTTGCCATATATTCTGAAAAACCTTTGTAATCTGTGGCGCTGAAAAGACCCTTATCGGCTAATACACGGAATACACCTATCCAGTGATTTCCTAGATTAAAGAGATATTCTACTTTCTTTCCTGCAGAAGAAATTTTCTCTTCCAGCAGTTGTAAAATGGAATGTTTCAGCTTTTCTTTTACTTCTTTATTAGTTAAATCTATCTTTTCCAATCCATTGTTTTTCATGGATAATAGTATCTCTCTCTTAAAGTAATACATGAATATTTTCTGCAGGTGCTTATATCCATATTTCTCTTTCATTTGAGTGATAAGTTGGTACCAGTCTCCAAAGTAATTCAGTGCCAGATGCATTAATTCTTTATCGCTAAATTCTTCCTTAAGTTCCTTTATTTTTTCATTTATAAATGCAGTGGTGGGAAGTTTGTCACCCAGTTCATCCTTCCATGAGGAAAGGCAATTCTGACGTATTATGTCATGTTCTTTTTTAAAGCGAGAATATTCATCTCTAGCCAGACGGTTAATTGTCTCTTCTGTTTGATGCTCTTCTGTTCTAGCCAGTTCATGGAGAATCTGCTCCATTATTTCCAGCATGAGCATACTAGCTTTCAAGTGTTGTATGGTATACCATCTCCAGGGGGTAGGTAGGTTTTCACCTCGCAGTCGGGCATCCACATAGGCATGCACTTCTTCACCATAATTTCCCATCATAGTTTCTGCATTATTCCATGTGTTTTCCCTTGTATTCAGGTCTTCACTTTCATAAAAATGAGGTGCACCCTTATCGGCTAGTGTTTTAATTTCATAGAACACCTTTTGTAAGATGTCGCTCGTTTCACTTAGTAAAATCCTATTTGTTTCTACTTCTGGTGAAAGTAGTCTGTTCTGCTCCTGAACTAAATATTTTCTACCCAAAACAATCCCTTCTTTAAGATATAGTTCTAGCTTGGGGATGGCCGATTCACACAGATCATCATTTTTCATCTGCCTGCAAAGGCGTATATCTCTATACACCACCTCTAGAACTTCCTTCATGCTTTCCATGTTCCCCTTAAAGGTTATTAACTCTAATACCATATTTTTCCTTGAAATAAATCTATAATTTTTGGGGCGCAAAGATACTGCATTTATGGGTAAAACAGGTTATGTTTTTCGACAAATGTAACATTCATTTATTTATTCTAATTAGTTGGTTATGAAGGTGAAATCATTTCAAACATTAACTATTTATTAAATGTTAATCAAAAAGTTAATGCCGTAACAAATTGATTATGAGATAATAAGGGCAAAAATATTAAATATTAAATATTTAATGAACCTATTGGTACAGTTATCCTCGTTCTAGAGTAAATTTATTTATAGAGTAATATTATATATCGCGCGTACGTATTATAAGGTATTAATTATGAGAAATCCTGACAAGGTAAACCACCACATTACACATCGCATACATTAAATAGTTAATATTTAAAAAATAGGGTTTAATTATCTATATATCAGTTTATTACAAACATTAAATAGTTAATATTAAATTTAATAAGTTCTTCTTCTCCTTTCTACCTATTTTTCCCCTCTCCTTAAGGAGAGATTTTTCTGCCCTTAAGGGAAGCGGAAATTCGGTTTTGTCCTTCATCGGCAAGTTTTGTTTATTTTCTCTTAAACTGAGGCTATTCCGGAAAAACTTTGTATATTTGAACCGTTAATAAAATTATGATTTGAACTTCGTAAATCGATTGATGCAATAGATGCCGTCATCAAGAGTTTAATAAACAGTTAATGGGATATTATCATGCCAAACAAGAAGTCGATACGCTTTTATAAGGACCACGAGGTGAGAGCCATTTGGGACGAAGAGAAATCCTTGTGGTGGTTCTCTATTGTGGATATTGTTGGGGCTATTACGGATAGTCCGAGCCCAAGGAAGTATTGGAGCGTGTTGAAAACCAGGCTGAAGAAAGCCGGAAACGAGTTGACTACACGTTGTAGTCAACTGAAGATGACTGCTGCCGATGGTAAGCAATATGCAACTGATTGTTTTGCACAAGACGATATCATCCAATTAGTAAGGGTGATACCAAGTAAGAAAACAGCTGATTTCCTCGACTGGTTCGTATATAGCGATAACACCATTGATGGGCAGAGCAAGAAAAAAGCTTATTCCCTCTTGGAGAGCGGGCTGCTCGATGACATAAAACCAGGAACGGTAAAGAGTCTGCAACAGATACATGCCTTTCTGTTCGGTGGGCTATATGACTTTGCTGGCAAGATACGCACCAAAACTATTTCGAAAGGGAATACCATTTTCTGCCTGGCAGAACATCTTCACCAATATCTGCAAACGGTAGAGGAAATGCCAGATAGCACCTTCGACGAAATTGTGGACAAATATATAGAAATGAACATGGCCCACCCGTTTATGGAAGGCAATGGCCGTTCAACACGTATTTGGCTTGACCTGATGCTGAAGAAAAGACTCGGTCTCTGCATCGACTGGAGCAAGATAGGCAAGCGCGACTATCTCAATGCCATGATAGAGAGCGAGATGAACGGAGCCAAGATACGAGAGTTGCTACATCAAGCACTTACAGACAAGATTGATGACCGCGAGACATTTATGAAAGGTATCGACTACTCATACTATTACGAGCAAGAGGAATGACACGGAAAATGTGTGAAACTGCCCCTTTTTTAGTACGGAAAATGTGAAAAATAGGCTTCCAAATAGTGGGGATTATGTGAAAAGTATTATCTTTGCAATTGGATATTAATACTTTAGATATGGAGAAGCTACTTAGAAGAAAGGTTGACAGTTATTTGATGGCTTGGAAGAAGAATCCAGACCGGAAGCCCCTCATCATTAAAGGTGCCCGTCAGGTGGGGAAGACACACTCTATCCAGTGGTTTGCCAGTCAGAATTACCGGAGTGTCATTTCCATCAATTTTGTGGAGCAGTTTAAATATAAGCAGATCTTCGACGAAGGTTTTGAGGTTGACACCATTCTTCGGAACATCTCCTTCCTTAATCCGGAATTTCAGTTTATCCCTGGTGAAACACTTATCTTCTTCGATGAGCTGCAAGCCTGTCCTAACTGTGCCACCTCGCTCAAGTTCTTCAAGCTGGATGGACGGTTCGATGTTATCTGTTCCGGTTCCCTGATGGGCATCAATTACAGGGAGATTGAGTCGAACAGTGTGGGCTATAAAGAGGATTATGAAATGCACTCCATGGATTTTGAAGAGTTCCTTTGGGCCCGTGGGTATGGCGATGAATTTGTAGAGGAGCTTTATCGGCACATGCTGGAAGTGAAGCCTCTAGGGAAGATTCAGGCGGATGTCCTTTTTGAACTTTTCCGGGATTATGCTACCCTGGGCGGTATGCCCGAAGTGGTGAACACTTACGTACGTAATAAGAATTTCAGTGGCACCCTGGCCCTTCAGAAACAGCTTCTGAAAGATTATGAAGATGATATTACCAAGTATGCCCAGGGGCTGGATAAAGCCAAGGTGAAAGCTGTGTACAACCATATCCCCGTCTTTCTGGCCAAGGAGAATAAGCGGTTCCAAATCACTAAAATAGCCCGGAATGCCCGAAACAGGGATTATGTGGGCTGCGTGGAATGGCTGGCCGACGCCGGTGTCATCAATGTGTGCTACTGCCTGAACCAGCCGGAGCTTCCACTGAAAGGGAACTATGATCCTAAGCTGTACAAAATCTATTTTAAGGATACCGGGCTCTTGATAGCCTCGCTGGATGAAGAAGCGCAGGAGGATTTGAGGGCCAACCGGAATTTGGGAACCTATAAAGGAGCCCTGTATGAAAATATAGTGGGAGACATGCTGGTGAAACAAGGGTACCGGCTCTACTACTATGCCAGCGATAAGCCCGCGCTAGAAATGGATTTTTTCATCCGGGATGCCAGCTCTCTTATTCCGGTGGAAGTGAAATCGAACGACAATGCCACCGCATCCCTGAATAACCTGCTGAAAGACGATAAATATCCGGATGTAAAGTATGGTATTAAGCTGGGGTACAAGAACATAGGTTTTAATGGCAAGTTCTATACCTTCCCTTATTTCTTGACTTTCCTGCTGAAGCGGTTTGTGGCGGAGGTTTGATGTCCACCTGAGGTGGAACACTTTTCATCCGTTTTCACCCTTGTAACTTTCAGTTTATCAGCACAGTACATCATTCCGGTGGAACACTGTTCTGCATCTAAGGGCCTTTTTTTTGGAGAAGGGCCCCGGGGTGTAGTATCTTTGCAGTAGCCAAAGATGAAAAACCGGAGTGCACGTCGGCCATCATCTTTGAGCCAGAAAGACTAGTACTAGCAAGAGAGAATGTAAAACCTAAACCTAAAACCTAAAAAACTAGAGAGAAAAATGGCAATTAAAGTAAAAGCAAAAGAAACTCTGTTTCATGTGGGCCTCTACGCAAACACATACCGCTACGTGCTGGCAGCCGACCTCTACAGTCAGCTTTCAAGTGCCAAGGTCATCCAGGAGGCTGCCCTCCGCTCCGGGCTTTCCAAGGGAGTGATGAACGCAGCATGGGAAGCCATCGGCGACGTAATCTCAGCATGGGCCACCGAAGGCCACTCCGTAGCCATCCCAGGACTGGGTAGCATGCGCTTCGGATTGAACGCCAAGTCGGTAGCCAGTGTAGACGAGGTAAGCTCCGGCCTGATCACCACACGCAAGGTCATCTTCGCACCGAACACGGCCATCAAGAACGAGCTGAAGAACACCAGCATCAGCATCACCTGCTACGACCGAAACGGCAACGTGGTGAAGACTGTGAACAGTGCCGATGCCGGCGAGGTGGAAGACAACGAGAACCCTAGCAACGGCAATGCAGAGCAAGGCGGCTCAAACAGCGGCTCCACAGAGCAAGGCGGTTCTACCGAGCAAGGTGGCACTGACAACCAGGGTGGCTCAACCGACCCAGACGGTGGCTTAGGAGACTAAACTTCAGCAGCCTTTTACAGGGATAGCTCCAGTGCGCAGGGAGCTTCCCCTGAGAGGCAGAGAGACACAAACCAAAAGGTAAACTAAAAGCTTAAAACCATTATGGCAGAAAACAAAAACATGTTCTGGAGCCGGATTATCAATATTGTGATCACTGTCCTCACAGCCATCGCAACCACCTTCGGCCTGAACCAGTTCTAAACGAGAGAGAGGAGTAATACCATGAAACACGCACAGACCCTTTCAGCCCTCGTGCTCCTGACCACCGGAGTAATCCTTTCCTTTATAGGATTCTTCACAGAGCCGGTAGGAGAGATCTCCGACAGTGTGTTATGGTACTTCGCACAGACATTGATTTATGCCGGCTCCGTCTTCGGACTTAAGGCATATGTGGACAAGATGCTCTCCAGCGGTAATTTTAAGAGACCGGGAGAATAAACAGCAAACCCTGCACGGAAGATTATTTCACGTGCAGGGTTATTGCATTTCAAAATTAATTTGTAACTTTGCAACACTTAAGATATAAGCGTATATCTTAGTGATATCATTATAAAATTAGTTTAAATTACTTAAGTGCAGCTCTGTTGTGAAACAGGGCTGTATTTTTTTGCTCCCTACTACATTATAGGTTTTGGTGATTCCCGATAATTATTTATCTTTGCAGTCTCCAGGGTTTTTACCTTGAACGGCGACCAAACAATTTTAATCCCTTTCAGGATTAGCAGCCTTCCTTCGTGGAGGGCTGTTTTATTTTGTGCATCTGCATCATACATAAAAAAGAAGTCCGAGGAGTAATTTCCCCGGACTAATTTCGAAGCAATAAAAGGTAAAGGAATTTAAACTTTGTAAGTAACCTTCTTCACCATGTATTTTACTGCTCTTTTGATTAAATCTTCCGGAAGATCTTCGTTCCGGAATTTGAATTTGATAAGTTCCTCTACGTACTCATCAAAGGGGACTCCAGCTAAAACAGTATTGAATAGCATGTAATGTACGTCCCACGTGGAAAGCTCGGAATATAGTTGTTTTGCTGTCATAAGCAAGGGCAAAGATACTCCTTTTTTCTGACTTTCAATTGGAAAATCTATATTTTTATTGGGGATTTATTCCTTCAGCATCTCCAGCAACTCCTCAATGCCACTGCACACTCCATCGAAAAGCTTGTACATCAGTTCCGGCTCTTCTAGGTGTTCCATCACCACAAAGACTCGTTTCCCGGCTCCCTTCATCCATCCAGCCTCTGCATGGGCTGACCTTCCACAAGGAAGCAGCAGCACGCAGACATCTGCCCAAAGCATGGCATCCAGGTCACGCTTGAACCCCAGCTCAGACACAGAGTGGGTAAGCCCCTGCTGATAGTCCTTCACAGACCATTCCCGGAACTTCTTATCCACATCCTCCCAATGGAACCCCAGCATCTCCGTATTAGTGGGATGCTTAAAGTCATACACCTCAAATCCTGCCTCTCGCAGCAGTTTCACGTATTTCTGCTGGATGCTGTTCCTCCAGCTGGATGCTAAATAGATTTTTTTCATTGGGGTTTGGTTTTGTGGGTGTAAAGATAGTAAAGAAATCTAATAATTATGAATTATTTTGTATCGGCTTTTTTTATTAGTTTTTTCTTCAAGTAATTCCTTTTGTTTTGGTGCAAATGTGCATTATTGGCCGTTGTACGATTAAACATTTTATTAGAAATTTGCAACTTATAAAATACCTAAAGAATTAACCTATGAACCTACAGCAGAAGCTTGGATTAACAATCATAAAATTAAGAAAAGAAATCGGTCTGTCACAGGAGAAGTTTGCATTAGAAGCAGATATTGACAGACGATATATGAGTGACCTGGAGAATGGGAGAAGAAATCCATCTTTAGAAATTATTGAGAAGATTGCCAAGAGACTTGGAATTTCTATTAGTGAGTTGTTCTGTGAGGTTGAAAGAATGTAATGAGTAGTTATGTCGAAAATAATAGAACCTAAATATAAATTTGTAGATTTATTTGCTGGTGCAGGTGGATTAAGTACGGGTTTAGAGCATGCTGGTTTTACCCCATGGTTTGTGAATGAAATTGTTGAGCAATTTGCTCAAACCTATAAAGTTAATCATAATTTGTCTGATGATCATTATTATATTGGGGATATTAATGAATTAAATAAGCATCTTGATGATTATAAAGAGTATCTATCTAATATTACACTAGTTTGTGGTGGACCTCCATGCCAGGGATTTAGTATGGCTAACCGTCAAAGAATTCTTGATGATCCTAGAAATCAGCTTTACAAAGCATATTTGTTTTTTTTAAGTAAAGTGAGACCGGAATTCTTTATTATGGAGAATGTAAAAGGCATGTCTAATAAGATTGGTGAAATTAAAGACAACTTTGAAGAATTTCTCAATAAAGATGTAGATAACGAAGAAGACAAATATCTTTTTGACTACAGGCTGTTACGTGCACAAGATTATGGTGTGCCTCAAAATAGGGAGCGTTTCATCATGATTGGCAACAGGAAAGGTATTGATCCTTCAAAGATATTTGATGAGATTCTGAAACAAAAACGTGATTCTTTTGTTTTGAATGATGCCTTGTTTGGTTTGCCAGAACTTAAATCAAAAAAAGAAAAAGGCGCAATAGGAATAGAAGATTCAGTGTCAGGTTTCACTAAAGTAGAATTCAATTATCCTAAAACTGATTTTTATAAATTTATAAATGGTGATAAGGTAATTACATTCTTATACAATCATAAAAACAGATACAATAATCCAAGGGACATTGAAATATTTGGAAGATTACCTGAGGGTGGCAATTCCCTTCATGATTCTATAAAAGATATAATGCCTTATAAAAGCAGAAATGATATTTTTAAGGATAAGTACTTTAAATTAGAAGGAAATAAAATCTGTAAAACGATAACTTCTCACATGAAGTTTGATTGCAACATGTATATACATCCTAGCCAAGCTAGAGGATTAAGCCCTAGAGAAGCAGCTAGAATTCAGACATTCCCTGATGATTATATTTTTACAGGTTCACAAAATAATTGGTACGCTCAAATAGGTAATGCTGTTCCTGTGAAATTGGCAGAAGTAATTGGTAATGCAATAATGAAATTTCTATGAATCATTTAGAGTTATTTGCAGGTGTTGGTGGTTTTAGAAGAGCTTTAGATCTTTTACAAAGAGATAGAGTTATGAATTTTCATTGTATTGGTTATTCAGAAATTGATGCCAATGCTATTAAAACATATAAGGCTAATTTTAAACTAAATGATGACGAAGTAGTTTTAGGAGATATTGTGGAATTCACTCATGATGAAAATAGGATTCTTGCATTACCACCATTTGACCTTTTGACAGGTGGTTTCCCTTGTCAAACTTTCAGTATGATGGGTAATATGGAAGGTTTTAATGAAGATAGAGGGCAAATGTTTTTTAGAATTCGTGATCTTATTAAAGTTTTAAAAGATAATGGTAGACAACCTAGATATTTGCTTCTTGAAAATGTAAAGAATCTATTCACTCATGATAATAAAAATACTTATCGAGTTATTGAGGAGGAATTGATAAAATTGGGTTATTTTGTTTATCCTAATGTATTTAACACTGTTGATTTTGGATTACCTCAAATTAGAAATAGAGCGCTTATTTTTTGTACTACTGAAGAATTGCCTTCCTCTTTTAGAGACAATTTTAAGACTGAAAATGTTGTAAGTTATTTTAACAATGTTATACGTAAAAGAAGGACTAGTATCCGCAAATATAAAACAGTAAATGATATTTTAGTCAAGAGAGTTGATCAAAAATACTATCTTTCTGCTAGAGTAAAACCAACAATTTTAAGTGATGGTTCCGGTGGCTTTAAATCTAAATCAATTATTGATTTAAAGATTGCACGTCCTTTAACAGCAACTATGCATAAAATGCATAGAGCTTGCCAAGATAATTATTATAGTGAACAGTTTATTATGTCTAAGGGTAAAAATCCTGTTAATCCTGATATGCCAAAAGATGAGCAGGCTAATCTAGACATAAGGAAACTTACACCCAAAGAGGCATTTATGCTACAGGGTTTTCCTCAGACTTTTTATAAGAAAGCTCATGAAGCAAATGTTTCTGACGGAGCTATGTATAAGCAGGCTGGGAATGCAGTTAGTGTAAATATGATTTATTCAGTTCTGTATTATTTGATTAAGAATAAAGCAATTAGAGAATAAATAAATTTAATACTATGGAAATAATTAAATCTATTAAGAGACAAGATTGTGGGCTGAAATTATCTGCAGGTAATTCTGGTGAAACAAGTATTAATTTATCTAATGAAATTTTACTCTTCCTTACTAACGGAGATTTGAATAGAGGTGAAGATATAGATATAACTTTCACGGTTTTCCGAGATGATTTTGTAAAAGCAATTTGTTTTATTATTAATAATTTGCCTTTGTATAAGACAACCTCTCAAAGTTCTGAACGTGTAGATTATAGCTATTCATTTTTTAATTCACTCTATTCTCAGGTGTTGAATTTATTCGAAGAAGAAAGTACTACTTTATATACTGTAAATTTGTTTTATAGGCTTGATGGTAGAATCTACTTGAGAAATTTAAGGTACAACAATTTTAATATCCGTGATTTTTTGGTTGAATCAAAATCGGCATTAAAGTTTATAAAGACACCTGCGGGATTGAACTTAAGATTGATTTCTGACTATGAGGTGGGGGAATCTCATGATGAATTAATTGTTAGCAATAATATTTTATGCAATTTTGCTTACGATTGTTTCAAGTATTTTTATGATAATGATTCATTTGACAAATTTGTTCCGTATATAATAATTACTGGTGATGATTCTGTTCGAGTAAGTAAACAGTCAGATTTTAACTTGGTTGGATTGTTTAAATATACAACAGCTGCTGATATAGAAAGACGAAATTCTCCACATCGTAGGTGGTTCACTGAATCTTTTCAATTGCAAGGTAAAGAAGCTTTTTTAAGTACTCAATGGAATGCGAGTCCTCATGCTGACGGATCTGTATATCAACTCATGCTTCCCGATTTGATTTCAATGATAAAATGTTGTTATGGTAATAATTATTATTATGTAAAAAATGGGAACACACATGAGCTATGGTTGTCAAATTCTAGTACTTCCACAACAAGCGTAATTAAACCATACAATAACTCAACTCAAAAAATTTATTTTGGAACTCCAGGTGGGGGAAAATCTCATACTGTAAACGATATTGTTAAAGACAAAGAAATAAGAGCAATAAGAACCACATTCCATCCAGATACTGATTATGCATCATTTGTTGGTTCATACAAGCCAATTATGGATGGTGATAATATTATTTATTCTTTTAGACCACAAGCATTTACAGAAGCATATGTAAAAGCATGGAATGACCTGGCTAATGATTATTATCTAATAATTGAGGAAATTAGTAGAGGTAATTGTGCACAGATATTTGGTGATCTATTCCAATTACTTGATAGAAAAAATGGTTATTCAGAGTATCCTATTAAAGCTGATGCAGATTTGAGAGAATACCTTGAAAATAATTTGTCCAATTTAGATGGTATAAAGGATGGTAAAATATGTTTGCCACCAAATTTGTCCATATTAGCAACCATGAATACTAGTGACCAATCTCTTTTCCCTATGGATAGTGCTTTTAAAAGAAGGTGGGATTGGGAGTATGTACCTAGTCAATATAAAGATGGCGATGATTCCGATTTCAAGATTACAATAGGTGATAAGGAAATTAAATGGCATGCTTTCCTTGACAAGATTAATCCTGCTATAAAAAATAGTACTGATTCTGAAGATAAACAGCTTGGAGCCTTTTTTATTAAAGAGGACATATCTGATGCATCACAGTTTAAATCAAAAGTAATGTTTTATTTGTGGAGTGAAATCTGCAAGGAAGAGTACGGGACAAATAATAACTTCTTTAGGAGAAAAACAGATGATGGTGACTATAAAGAGTTTACATTCAATGAACTTTACACATCTGATGGTAATAAAATTCTTATTGATTTTATTAAATACTTAGAAGAGTTGGAACCTGTTTCTAAAATAATAATTCAGTAATTATTATGAAATTGTTTTTTGAATCATATCATTATGATAAATCACTGCTAAAGACATATTTTAGCAGTCACTTTTATCATGTTGTTGAGCATGGTTCAAAGGGGGCTTTAGGATATGTAGGTTATTATTATCATTATGATAATGAGAATTCAGATTTAAGTGATTCTATTTTTGTTTTACCTAAAGTTTTTTTAGATGAAAACAATCATCCTTTTGGATTAAAAGACTTGTTTCCCCAAGACATAATAGATTTAAATCATGCAAAAGAGACTATTTTTAAGGATAAAGATATTCTTGAAATGATTTTCAGTCTTTCTACATGGATTTATCAAGCTATTTCTGAATTTGATGAACGGAATCAGGATTCTAAAATTTTAGAAAATGAATTAATTCAAAATGTAGTATCAAATAAGGGTGAAGATAGTTCAACTTTCTTAGATATTATTTTGCAATTACTTGCTTTTAATAAGCAGCATAAGAATTTATTTACTTATATTTCAATAATCAATTCTAGCGGTCAAAATAAGATACATTGGGGGAAAACTATCTCTAGTATTCAACCTGTTTTGAAGAATCATAAGCCGGTTTATTTGAATTTCAAGAATAAATCAAAAACAGTTAATTATGACGAAGATATAATAGTTTTATTTTATTCCGTTTTAAATTATCTGAGGGGACATTATAATTTTAAATATTATATAGTTCCAGGTTATTCTCCATTTCCTATGTCTAAGATAGATATGATGATTAAGACCTGCAAAGGCACTAGATATCTAAAATCTATCAGGAAGAAGTACTTTATGGATGAATTGGTTGCTTTATGGAAACTGCTCTATGCCTTTTTTGATAAAGCAGAAAAAGTTGCTACCAAACGTTATCATGAAGATACGTTATTGGTAAGGAATTTCAATTCTGTATTTGAAGATATGATTGATTATCTTATTAGCGATGATATAGACAAATACCCTAAAGAACTGAAATATCAGAGTGATGGAAAGATAATAGATCATATTTACAGAGATGAATCTTTACTCTATAACAATGATATTTATTATGTAGGTGATAGCAAGTATTATAAGCTAGGTTCTGATTTGACAAAAGAATCTGTTGAGAAACAATATACTTATGCTAAAAACATAATCCAAAGGAATATTAATGTCATATATAATTTTGTTTCAGTTCCAAGTAAAGATGGCTATCTGCAGTATAGAGATCCCTTAACAGAAGGCTATAATGTAACTCCAAACTTCTTTATAAGTGGTAATGTTATTCATGGCCATTATAATTATACGGATAGCGAACTTCGACCATCAAATGATGGTGAACAGACTATGATAAATAGACATTTCGTAAATCGTTTGTTTGACCGTGACACTTTGATTCTTCAAAGATATGATATAAATTTTCTTTATGTTCTTTCTGCATATGTAACACAACAGAATTCAGTGAGAGATACATTTAAAAAAGCGGCAAGAAATAAATTTAAACTTGGTTTGCAGAAAGTATTGAATGACAATTATAGATTCTTTCAGATCTGTTTGCCTAAGTTTTTAAAAATAAAAGATTTTGTTGATAACAACTTTAAATCTTTAGTTGGGAAAGTTTTTTCTTTTAATGATATTTTAATTTATGCTCTTGAAAGAGAGAGCCTTGAAAGTCAAGCTATACCAGCAAATGGAAATAAATTTTTAGAATTGAATGGTTCTAAATACCAATTAGAGGAATATAAAATAGGGCAGGATATTCAAAAGGAATATGAGAATCTTGCAGCAGAAGTGGAAGAAGAACCTGTTTTATGGGAAATAGTTTCTTCTGTGAATGATGTTTCTAAATTTACTATATATTTACCATTATTCTCTGTTAAAGCTGTTTGTGGTATTGAGGGAACTTATAGAGAATTGCCAATTGATGAAGCAATTGGATGGATTGATGTGTCCTCTGTTCTTCCCAAATTGAATAATAAAATGTTTATTGTTCAAGCTTTTGGTGATTCTATGGAGCCAAAGATTTCTGATGGTGATTATTTAGTTTTTTCTCTTTATGAAGGTGGTAGCCGAAATGGGGAGATAGTACTTACTCAGCGTGGAAATAAAGATGGTGATTATATGTGTAATTATACTATAAAAGAGTATCATAGCACCAAAACATACAGTGGAGAAATATGGGAACATGAAAGCATTCAATTAAAATCTTTGAACCCTAAATATGATCCAATTGTTATTAACGTTGAAAATGGTGAAGAATATAAAACAATTGGTATATATAAGTGTAATCTGAATAAGTTATAAGTACTTCTTAATCCCCTCATGAAATCACTCCAAGTCATAGATATTTAAAACCTGATATTATGAATAACTTTTTCGAAAACATAGATTGGGCAACAATCATCAGTTTTATTGTAGTTTTAGGGTTAATAATTTTGTTCTTAATAAAACTATTTTCGAAATCGTTCATTACTAGTCTAGGAGAGAAAACAGCAGAATTACTTCTAACGAAGCAGAAAACAGAAATTGAAAAATCTGTTGAAACTGCATTTAATAAAGCATTAGCAGAGTATCAATCGGAATTAGACAAAAAGAATATAGCCTTTGAGGCCGACTATACTTTCTATAATACAGAACGATCAAAAGTTTGCATTGAACTTTATCATAAAATAATAACGTTTTATGATAATGCAATCTCATTTACAAGTTTAATTTTTCAAGATAAAGATGTTGAGAATGTTCATTCTCAGGTTAAAAAAACAGCAAAAATATATGAAAAATCACTTGATGATTTAAGAGAGTACTATAATAAGAATAGAATCTTTTTAAATAAGGAATTAAGTGTAGATATTGTAACTTTCTTCCATAATATAGGTAAACTATGTTCGGGGTTCTCTGATGAATATGTAAAATTTGCTGAAAAGAAAGGTAGTAAAGAGGAATTAAAAGCTACATATGATAATTTGAAGCATATTTCTATAGAGGTAAGAAAAAAACAAACAATCTTAGATAAGATTGCAGATTCAATTAGTGACCTTATTCAACCTAAAGAATCAAAGAAGTAGTCTTTCCCCCATGAAATCCCTCCAAGTCACTTGTGCCATCATAGAAAAGGATGGAAAGTTCTTCTGCACCCAGAGGGGCTATGGCCCTTATAAGGATTTCTGGGAGTTCCCCGGAGGGAAGCTGGAACCGGGTGAAACGGGGGAAGAGTGCATTGTGCGGGAAATACGGGAGGAACTGAAAACGGAGGTTAGGGTGGTGAAGTACCTGGGTACTGCAGAACATGATTATCCGGAGTTCCATATCTGTCTCATGGCTTACCTCTGTGAGATAGTGGAAGGCCAGCTCCAGCTCCTAGAGCATGAAGCTGCCCGGTGGGTGGAGAAAGATAAACTGGATGAGGTGGACTGGCTTCCGGCCGACAGAACCATTATAGAAATCCTGAAGGCATAACTGTCCTAATTCATCCTCATAAATATTGAATTACATCGATTAATCGAATTAATTTCCAAGATTCCCTATGCGAAAATCCGCTAACATGATAGAAGATGCTGCAGTACCAATGATTACGGGCATTGAGAATATAGAGCTATTTCTTGAAGAGAATGATAAATGGCAATTTCATTTTTCTGGAATCTCAGACATTCATTGGAATGATGAGGAGAGGCGTTTGGATGTTTCTGTACATCCTACATACTGTGTGGGGATGAAATACGACAACAAACGTGAAGCGCCTGTCCTTGACTTGCATTTCATCGGAGTCAGGGATTTTAAATTGGACTATATCGATGGTGGGTATGTAGATGAAATCTCAATGAAGGTGTGTGGTGGTTTTCTTGACACTTGGTTCGATTGCTATATGCTACACGTTACATCAAAATCTCTTGTTGCTGATAAGCCTCGGATTGTGCCTCGTTTGAAAGAATAACTGGAGTTAGTTTAAGTAAAGTCCCTCTGCTCAAAAAAATATTCCCGAATAATTTGGAGTCTGAAGAGAAAAGTGTAACTTTGTAAAGCAAGCGCACGTTAGTGCACTATTACAATTTATTTTTCATAATTTATTTCAGCTCTGTTGTGAAACAGGGCTGATTTTTTTGGCCTTCCTTCAGCAGCTCATTTCATCCTCATAAATGATGATTTTCACCGATTTAATCGAAATTCTTCGCTAAAATAGTTGTGCCATTTGGAAAAAGAAATTACTTTTACAGCAGAATAGATCGCAACTTACGAGGATTAGATTAATCTAAAAAAAAAACGTCCTGTTGGGAAACAGGGCGTTCTTCTGTATATAGGGGGTGTGTATTACACTTCAAGCAGCTGGTCTGGCTGAACGGCCTTGGGACTGTAGGCGTGTATGCTCCGGCTGCCTAGCTGGAAGCTGATGCCGTTGAGCAGGTCCTCCAGGGTGAAATCGGATGCCAGCACCTGCGCAGAGGGGTTCCTGAGGGTGGCAAGCTGGGACATCTTAGTTTAATGAATATCTTTCGCAAAGATAGATAAAACTATTTGGAGATTTCGGTTTTTTGCCCTAATTTTGAAGCTAAATAATGAACTTGACTCTATGAATATCTGTATCGTGGCGGGCGCTCGCCCTAACTTTATCAAGGTGGCCCCTATAGTAAGGGCCGTGGAAAATGCCCGGGCTCACGGGCGTGATGTAAGCTACACGCTGGTCTATGCGGGCTCTAAGGATGATCCTACACTGGAGCCGTCGCTCTTCCAGGATCTGCAGCTGGCACCGCCTCAGGTGTATCTGAATGTGGTGTGCGAGAACCTGAACGAGCTCACGGGGCAGGTGATGGGGGCCTTTGAGCGGTACCTGCAGGAGAACAAGTCGGATGTGGTGATAGTGGTGGATGACCTGGCTTCGACCATGGCTGCGGCTATCGTGACGAAGAAGCAGGGCATCCGGCTGGCGCACCTGGTGGCTGGCACGCGTTCCTTCGATATCAAGATGCCGAAGGAAATAAACCGACTGGTGATAGATGGCCTCTCTGATCTGCTCTTCACCGCTGGCATGGGAGCTAGCTCCATAGCTGCACGGGAGGGTGCCGAGCTGTCTAAAATATATATGGTGGGTAATATTCTGCTGGATACGCTTCGCTTCAACCTGAACCGACTGAAGAAGCCGGCTTTCATGGAGGCGTACAAGGAGCATGAATACATGGTCTTCACCCTGAACCGTAAGGCGCTGCTGGCCGACAGGGTTAATCTTTACCGTATGATCCGGGCTATGATGCGGAATGCTGGGGGTATGCCTATCATCGCACCGCTCCGTGGAAAGGTGGCAGAGGTGGTGAAGGAAATATTGGAAGAGTTTCCGAAACCTCAGCGGCAGGCGTTCACGCTGGTGCCTTCGCTAGGCTATCTGGAGTTTGGCTGGCTCACGGCACATGCGTGCGGCATCATCACCGACTCTGGTAATGTGGCGGAGGAGGCTACGTTCAACGGGGTGCCGTGTATCACGCTGAACAGCTATACGGAGCACATTGAGACGGTGAAGGTGGGTACCAACGAGCTGGTGGGCGAGGATGCTGAGCTGCTGGGCCAGATGGTGGCGAAGCTGGTGCGTGGCCAGTGGAAGACCGGAAAGCTGCCCGACAGGTGGGATGGCCGTACGGCTGAGCGTATCGTACAGATCCTGATGGAGGGAAAATGATAAAAAAAGCGTCCTGCTGAGTAACAGGGCGCTTTTCTTTTGGTTCTTATCTTCTGGGCCGGAAGGGCTCTTCTACGAGCCAGCGTTCCAGCTCGGCTTTCCACTCTCTGCTGTAATGGAACCAGGGGCCTTCGCACCATCCGTGTCCGCCAGTAGGATAGATATGCAGCACGGCTGGGATGTGGTTCTGTTGTAACGCACGGAAATACTGAATGCTTTCTTCATACGGTACAATAGTGTCGTCGGCACTGCAGGCTATAAAGGCACGTGGAGTGTCTGGCTTGATATTCTTCAGGATGGTGTACTTGTCTATCATCTCCTGCGTGGCATTGGCACCATGCATCTCCTGGTTCATATAGCTGTTAGGAATGGTGGATGGATAGAGCAGAATCTGGAAGTCTGGTCTGTTTTCGGGGCCGGTAAACTGGGTTGCAGCTTCGCAAGCCAGGTTGCCACCGGCAGAACAGCCCATGACTCCTACCTTGCTGGGGTTCACCTTCCAGTCGTCGGTATGCTGGCGCATAATCTTGATGGCTTCCTGCACATCGCTCAACGAGGTTTCAAAGTGTCCGTTCGGCATACGGTATTTCAGCACAGCCAGGGTCACGCCTATGTAGTTGAACCAGGGTGCCAGGCCGGTGCCTTCTTTCTCCATCTCCAGGTATACGTATCCGCCTCCGGGGCAAGCAATGATGACTGTGCCGTTCGGTCTGAAGGCAGGGTAAACCCACAGCTCTGGCTTAGAGACGTTGTTTACGCTTCTAGGGTCTGGATGGCCTTCCTCACCGGTAAGATGGTTGTCGTTTGGCGCTCCATTGGGCCAGAGGGGGATGATAACGGGGCCTCCTGGTTGTGCACATGCCATGAGGGTAATCAGGAGCATGCTGCACAGGAGGGTTAAGGTCTTCTTCATATCCCTAAGTATTATTCGGTGTATTGTAATTTCTTAGTCTTCATGTCGCGTGAGAAGTGACGGAAGAAATCCCACATGAGGCGTGCTGCCGGCTTGAAGTTCCAGTGTCCGTAGTTGTTTATCACGATAAGGCGCATTCTGGGTTGGCCGTTCTTATACAGCTGTCCGTACTCCATGGTGATGTCCTGGCTCTTTCCGGTGTGGATTTGCTGGCGGTCCTGCAGCTTGAAGCCGAAGGTGGAGTCTACGTTGAAGTCCAGGTCGCCGGTCACTTCCATATCGTTGACGGTCTGGTAGAGGCGATAGACGTTCAGGTAAGGGTTTCCCTGCCAGTTGTCCTTGTTGTAGAAGCGTATGGTGTCATCGTGTGTACCTACCACGTTGCAGTAGCCTACTTCCACGTAGCCGCGTTTCTGGATAGCCTCGTTCAGGATAGGCTCCAGGCCGTAGCCGTAGTAGCCCAGTCCGTTGCCGGAGAAGATGCCTCCGGAGTGTCCGCCTACTGCTGCAAAGAGGTGCGACTTGCGCACGCCTAGCATGTTGCTGGTCATGGAACCGGCAGAAAGGCCTTCGCAGTAGATGCGTGACGGGTCTATCTGTGGGTATTTCTCTTTCAGCACGCTGATGACTGCCTCAATGCCGTCCAGGCCCATAGCTACGAAGCCGTTGCTTCCCTGCCATTCCATCTCTACTACCATGAAGCCTTCCTCGGCTGCCAGCTCCACGAAGCCTGAGGTCTCGCTCTGGGTGCGTGGGTCGTTGCCGTGTCCGTGCAGGATTACTACCAATGGTACGGTGGCTGGGGCTGCGTTCTGCACCTGCTTAGGCAGGTATTCATACCAGAGGTACTTGGGAGGGTTAGGATTGCCTCCTGCGGCATTGGTGTCTACCACTGGGTGCTGTATCACGTTGCGCTGTATGCCCAGCTTCTGGAAGTCGGGGTTTGATACCAGCTCAAAGTTCTTGATGCCTTCTGGGTTGTCTATGCCCCGGCTCATGTAGAAGGTGCGGTAGAGGTTGTTGTACCGGTAGTTGGCGCTCAGCACCTTGTCCCACGCGTCGGCCAGGAGTTCAGCTGCCGTAGCTTTGGCATTGGTGTTCACCACCACTTGCTGCAGAGGGTCTGCAGGAGCGGCATCGCTGGTCTTCTGGTAAGGCTTGGCTGCCTTGGCAGCGTTCTTTCCTCCTATGTAGGCTGGAACGGGCAGGGCGCATGTCTTGCCGGGTGCTCCGCCTATGGATACCAGGCCGGCAATGGCTCCGGTAAGGTCGGATGCTGCCAGGTGCTGGTTCACGAAGGTGGCACCGCGTCCCAGGGCTACTACCTTAATATTAGTAGCTGGTCCGCCCCGGTTTATCAGGTCGTGGAAGGCCTGCACGTCGGATGCCTGCCACTGGTTTCCTGCTGGGTTCACCACACAGATTCGGCCGCCGTTCTGGGCTGCCAGGTCTATGATGTTCAGTTCACGTGCCAAGGTCAGGGCTGTGCTCTCGTCCAGCTTCTGGTCTGGGAAGATATAGAAGGCGGGGCCGTATCCGGCACGGGACTCTATGTTTCGCTCCATGGGGAGGTTGTACTGCAGGGCAGTGGTGCCTTCCATGGCAGAGAACTCGTTCAGTGGGCCTTGAGGGCGCATCATGGGTTGTGCACAGGCTCCCAGCCAAAGGGTAGCGAGCACGGCGGTAAGGATATGTCTTTTCATCTTTATGTGGTTTATAGTAAAATTCAGCATCCGGCTTAGGGATGCTGAAAGTTTGTATTTATTTGTTGAAATTAATCTGGCTGTTGGCCTTGATGATTTCGCCTAGCTGCACATTTGGATTACGGTAGCGGGATTTTGGATTAGGCTCATCAGGCTCTGGGTCTCGGCGTATGATGAGAATGGCCTTGGCAGGGCAGTTGTGTACGCAAGACAGGCAGTTCTCGCAATCGCCCTCAGGCACGCTCTTGCCGTCGACAATCTTCCAGGAACCGTGCGGACAAACGGAGTTGCAGATGCTGCAGCCTATACAGTCAGCTGTGCTGTAGAATACTTTCTCGGAACGGGTGAAGCATGGGTTCACACGGTCGCGTCCGGAGTGGCGGTAGTAGCCTTCGCAGAAGCCTTTCTCCCGGTCGTCTACCGGGCGGATGAAGTTCTCCCGGCTGTTGATGGAGGCCTTGATGGCTGCCAGCTGCTCTGGGATGTGCTTGTCTTCAGCCTTCTGATCATCCATGTTGTAGTATGGCAGGTAGTTGTCCACCATTCTGATGGTGTTGATGTAGTTGAAGTTGATGCCGTGGTCACTTCCCAGCTTCTGGGTGTATTCCGGGAAGATGGTGGAGTTGGCTCCATAGGTACCTACACAGAAGATGTAATTAGCCTTCAGGGTGACCTTCTTGATGAACTCCTGCACGATGGTAGGTGGAATGAAGCAGAAGATAGGGCACACGATGCCTATTTCATCGGCCTCATAGACAGGGTTCTCGCGGTGTATCTCTTGCGCAATGCTCAGGAGGGTTCCTTCTTCTCCAGCCAGCTCCTTGGAGATGTACAGGCTGTTTCCGGTAGCAGAGAAGAAGAGGATAAGTCGTTTATACTTGGTCAGCGGTGTCAGCGGACTTTGTTCTTCTTTATTGGTAGTGGCGCCTACTCCGGTGCAGGAGAGGAAGGTGGTGGCGCAGGCTGCACCCATAATCTTGAGCGCATCTCTACGAGTCATTTTCTGATCTTTCATAACTTGTTTAAATTATATTTAACTTTTGTTTTTGCAAAGATAGAGTTTATTTTCTTATAATTTATTACCTTTGTGGCTGATAGATATACCTAAATTCCATTTTTATTGATAAATAGGTGAGAAATATGGAAATAGAACATCTGAATACGTTAGAGGAATACCACAAGCGGTTTGGGCTGGAATGTCATAATCCCTGGGTGGGTATAGTGGACTTCAGAAAGGCACCGAAATGCGAGAACGGGAATTTTTACTTGGGATTCTACTTGGTGAAGCTGAAGATGAAGTACTGCGGAGATATTCGCTATGGGCGCACGAAGTACGATTATTCCGAAGGTTCTGTGTTCTGTTTCGCTCCGGGACAACTTGTCAGCATCAACCTGCAGGAGGGGGAAGTGCCTACCTCCATGGGGCTGCTGTTCCACCCGGATTTGCTGAACGGCACCGGACTGGGGAAGATTATCCGGACGAACTACCCGTATTTCTCCTATGGTATCAACGAGGCACTGCTGGTGAACGAGGAGGAGGTGCAGTACCTGCTGGGTGCCATGGAGCGTATTCAGGTGGAGCTGGATGCGGAGGAGGATGAGCACACGTGGAATATGGTGCGTATCTACATCTCCCTGGTCCTGGAGTTCCTGCTCCGGCTCTACGACCGTCAGTTCCAGCGCAGGGGGCCGGTGAACCAGGAGGTGCTCGTGAAGTTCGAGAACCAGCTGCACGACTACTTCACGCAGCGTCTGCAGCTGAAGTATGGGCTTCCTTCGGTGGAGTACTTCGCCCGGGAAACGGGATATACGCCGAAGTATTTCGGTGACCTGATCAAGAAGTCCATAGGCGTGGGGGCGCAGGACTACATCGTTTCCTATATCGTGGACCTGGCCAAGCACAAGCTGCTGCTGCCCGACTCCAGCATCAAGGAGACGGCCTATGAGCTGGGCTTCCAGTATCCGCAACATTTCTCGCGTTTCTTCCACAAGCACGTGGGGTGCTCTCCAAAGGAATTTAAGACGAAAAACCATCCTCATAAATGAGGATTTTAAACCGGAAATGTAGTGTTTTTTATAAAATAGTTGTTCCCTTTGGCAAAATGATTTTATATTTGCATCGGAACTGAATTTTTTTGTTTTTTTGTACATAATAATTTATTGAGAAGAGAATAACTATTGTTATTAAAAGATGTATTTTTTTTCCACTCTGTTGTGAAACAGGGTGGTTTTTTTGTACTGGCGAAAAAAGGGACATAAAATAAGCAGTATATAGTTTCGTAATATAAAAATTAACGTTATCTTTGCACTGGTTAGGTCTAAAAAACAACATAACGAAAATGAATTCTTGTGCGTCTTTGTTGCGAAACAAGGACGCATTTTTTGTAGAATGCTTCTGTTTTAGGGAAAAATGGCTATCTTTGCAAGAGATAATACTGATACTATGAATAACATTCGTGTCTGTCTGGCTTCGGATCCGGAGCTGAGGGAGGAATTTCTGGAAATGGCTGGCTTCATTGCCGACCTGAACCTGAAACTTTCTACCTATGACCAGGGTATCTTGATGGATAAATGGATGTTCTGCCCCGACGGTGTGAACCGGGAGCAGCGGCTGGATGCGTGGCGTGAGAAGCTGGATGCGGCTGATTACTGCCTGGTGCTCTTCTGGAAGAAGATAAGCCTGGCTGCCTATGAGGATCTGCAGCTGGCAGTGGACTATCTGAACCAGGGGAAGCTGAAAAAACTGCATGTCTTCTTCAAGAAGACCGACGATGAGGAGCCGCAGACCAAGGAGCTCAGGGAGCAGTTCGCCCATGCCTACGGAAAGCATTTCAACGTGTTCACTTCGGTGGATGAACTGAAATACATGGGCGTGAACTTCTACCTGGCGGATGTGGATGTGAGGATAGACAAGCATCTGCTGGTATCGCAGTTCCGGGGAAGGATGACACTGGGGGGAAACCTGCTGGCCGATCTCTATCAGGTGACTTGCTTCGGGAAGAACGAGGTGTTCATGAAGTTGGCTGGTGAGGTCCAGGAGCTGCGCAGGGACCTGAGGCTGCTCACACCGGAAAGCATGGAATATGCGGAGAAGTGCGACCGGATAGAGATGCTCTCTACACGGCTGGACAGTGTGGTGGAGTGCATCTGGAACCTGTCGCTCATGGAAGCGAAAAAGAGCGATGAATATACGAACAAGATGCAGATGAAAACGCTGCAGCTCTTCCACGACGGGCAGTTTGAACAGGCCGACGAGGCGTTGGATCTGGAGGAACTGGAACGGATGACGGAGGAGGCTCAGGAGAAGCCGGAGGAAAACCGGAAACTGCTGCTCGATTTGCTGGATGCCCATAGGGCTAAGATTGCCCTGGTGACGGGGCTGGAGAAGCCGGGATGGCGCGAGGTGGTGCAGGAACTGTACGTCTCCATGACCAGCCTGGCCAAGGGGCTGCACGGGAAGTACTCGGAGGAAGTGGCAGATATCCTGCTGTGGCGTACCATCTTCCTGCTCACGCAGATGGAGGACTATGACCAGGGCCTGCAACTGGCTATGGAGGTGAACGCAATCAGGACTAAACTCTTCACCGGGGAACATGTGAAGCTGGCGCAGGCTTTAAACCTGGTGGGCGAGGCACTGGAGTGCGGGGGCGACTATGAGGGTGCCTGGAAGAAGTACGAGATGGCGTATGAGATGTGCTCTTCGCCCATGGTAAAGGGAAGCCCTTGGGAAGTGGACTGTACCACGGCTTTCATCTGTACGAACCTGGCCAACCTGGCATCGCACTCGAACCAGATGCGTACCTACCTGGACTATGAGGAGATGGCGCTGGAGAAGCTGGAGGCTTCGTGCGGCAAATTTACGCAGCTGGTGGGGCAGAAATATGAGAATGTGGGGCTTACCTACCTGAACCTGGGAATGATAGACAATGCCTACGGGTACCTGTGGGATTCCGTGCGTATCAGGGAAAGGCTGTCCGTGGGAATGGCTACGGGCGATCTGGCCGGGGCCTACGATGCGTTTGCACAGGTGTGCAGCATGAAGAAAGAGGACGGGCTGGCTCTGGAGTACTTCCACAAGAGCCTGAACATGACGCAGCAGCTCTTCGGAGAGTATCATGTGAATACCACGCACTGCTATACGGCACTGGGGCAGGAACAACTGCGGCAGGGGCTCTTCAGCGAGGCGGAGGATTCGTTCCGGAGGGTCATCGGTATCCTGGACATGATTCTGGAGGAGAAGGGCGACGAGCAGATTCTCCAGGGGTACGGTAACCTGATGAAGCTCTATACCAAGATGGGTGAGGCGGAAAAGGCCGATGAAATGAAGAAAAAAATAGCAGAACTCCGGGCATTGAGCCGGGGGGATAAAAAGGAATAGGATATGCTGAAGCGTAAATTCGACGAAATGCTGTCGCAGGGCAAGGGCCGGCAGTTGCTGTGGCTCTTCGGGCTCTGCCTGGCACTGATTCTGCTGGCTGTGCTGGTGTCTAAGTTTGTGTTCCGCGACGGGGCACTGGTATGGCAGGATGTGGTGGCTATCTTTCTCTCTGCGGGAGCTTTCCGTGGGGCTGGGGTGCATGATGTGTTCCGGCTCATGCTGGCCCTGCTGGGGGTGTTCCTGTTCTCGGCCCTGCTGGTGAGCGTGGTGAAGAACATCTTCGACAATATATCGGAGTCGGTGCGCAAGGGGCGTAGGTACTACCGGGTGCACGACCATGTGCTGATTCTGGGAGGTGGCAGGCATCTCTCGCAGATGCTGCGGGAACTGAGCCTTCAGGACGATGAGCACGATGTGCTGGTGATGACCTCGCAGGATGTGGAGCAGCTGCGCGACAAGCTTCAGGCAGATACCGAGGATAGGAAGTTCACGGACAGGATAATCTTCTATGCGGGTGGTCTGAACAACATGGAGGTGCTGGTTCATGCACATCCGGAGAAGGCCTACCGTATCTATATCATAGGTGAGGACGATGAGCCGGATCACGACTCGCTCTCACTGGACTGTCTCACTATCCTGGACGAGGTTTGCTGGGGTGCGGAACGGAAAATTCCGTGCTTCCTGCTGATGGAATCGGCTACTTCCATGGATATCTTCAACTATTCCGAGCACGAGATTACGCAGGAGGGTTCCTTCCTGCAGGTGGAGCTGGTGAGCAATGATGAGTATAACGCTGAGTGTCTGTTCCGGCAGGTGAAGGACGGGGTGCCGTTCATTCCTACCTTGCGCAAGCAGAACGCGGAGTGGCTCCACCTGGTGATTGTGGGCACGGACCAGAAGGCGCTGGCTGTCTCTGCTACGGCAGCGCATATCTGTCATTTCCCTGATTTCACCGACGGGCGCAGGAGGCACACGCAGATTACCTTCCTGGCTCCGGGTGCGGGCACTCTGGAGCAGGAGTTCAAGGCGGTTCACGAGAATATCTTCAGTGTGAAGGGCCTGGAACTGGATGTGGACTGGAATTTCCGGGAGGGCAATGTGTTCCAGGAGGATGTAAGGCGCGACCTGGTTTCCTGGCTGGAAGCCGGGCAGGTGGTAAGGGTGGTGTTCTGCCAACGGAACCTGGAGAACCGGGCAAAGTGTCTCATCCATCTGCCGCGTGAGGTGTACGGGCACCCGAACTTTGCTTCGGCTATCTACCTGGATAGTGATTCGTGGTTCATCCACAAGGCCCAGGAGACGGAGATGTACGGGACAATCTTCACCTTCGGTCCTGCCGAGGAGAATGCCGACCCGCTCTTCGTGGAGCGTTTTGCCAAGGGCAAGCGGGCCAACCATGTGTATGCTACGCACGGGCACACGGATCAGGGCGATGTGGATGCGGAATGGAATGCTCTCTCTCGTGCCAGCCGGTTCAGCAGCGTGTATTCTGCCAACGGCTACGACCTGCGTCGTAGGTGCTTCGACTTCCTGAATAAGGACCGCCGTTCAGTGTATGAGGCGGAACACAGGCGCTGGGTGATGAGCGAGCTGCTCATGGGCTTCTGGCCGGTGACCGACGAGGAACGCAAGGTGCTGGACAGCCTGCAGGGCAAGCCCGATGAATTCAAGGAAAAAGCAGATGAGTACAAGCGGTGCTTCAGGCATCACTTGATAAGGGAATATGTGGATGAGACAGACCGGGATTTGAACCGGCTGTTCATCGATCATATAGATTATATTTTAGGTGATAATGGGGAATGAAAAGAAACTGAATAGGCTTGACCCGCGCTTTTTCGAGGCGCTGGGGTACCTGACGGACTCTGATTTCCTGCCGGTACTGCGGGCAGGTGACCCGAGGTGGCTCCATGTGGTGATTCTGGGGGCTTCGTTGGAGGCGAAGGCTGTATCTGATGCGGTGGCACATCTGTGTCACTATCCGAACATGGGAGACCGTCAGCGGAAGACGCGCATCACCTTCATGTTTCCGGTGAAGGAAACGTTCGAGCAGGATTTCCGGAACTTCTACCGGAACATCTTCTCCCTGAAGGAGGATATCCTGGATGTGGAGTGGGAGTTCGTGCCGGTGAAGATAAGGGAAAAGGAAGCGCTACGGCTCATGCAGCAGTGGGAAGAGGATGAGGAGCAGTGCCTGAGGGTGGTGATTGCTTCGGGTTCCATACATATGGACAATCTGGTACTGAAGGTGCTGCGTAAGCTTAATTTGACTGTCTATGCCTGGGGCGACGGTAATCTTCCGGGTGAATATGAGATACTGGAGGCTCGGGGCTCCCGGGTGAACTATGTGTACGACAAGGCATACGGTAACCCGCCTTCGGCCAATGAGGAGGAGGCGTGGAAAAAGGCATCGGAAGCGAGTAGGAACGGGAGCATCTGCTGCGGAAATGCACTGGTGCTTCGGAAGAAATGCTTCGATTTCACCGGTGACCTGACTCCGGTGTACGAGGCCGAGCACCGCAGGTGGATGATGAGCGTGCTGCTCTTCGGGTACCGCAAGGGGGTGAAGGCGCACATCTGCGACTACCATGACCTGCCGGCTTCGGAACAGATAAAGGATAAGATTCTGGTGGACAACCTGGATTATATCATAAACGGACTTTAACCATAAATACAACATACAATGATGAACTGTACGATAGATGAGGGTATTCTTACGGTGGTGCTGCCTGAACGGATGGATTCTACGGTGGCTGTGGCTGTGGGCGAGGAACTCCGGCAGATGGTGGAACTGATTAAGCACGACGGCGTGGTGCTGGATGGCAGGGATGTGACTTACATTGCTTCCAGCGGTCTGAGGGTGCTGCTCACGCTGGCCAAGCGGGAGAAGGACTTTCAGGTGATAGGGCTGCGGCCGGAGGTGTACAACGTGTTCGAGATGAGCGGGTTCAACAAGCTCATGACGGTGCGGAAGGCCCTGCGCCAGGTGGACCTGGAGGGCTGCGAGGTGATGGGCTACGGCACGTACAGCATGCTCTACCGCATCAGTCCGGAGGAGGTGGTGAAGGCGTTCTATGCCGATGTGGAACCTCAACTGATAGACCGGGAGCTCTTCCTTTCCAAGGAGGCTTTCCTGCTGGGTGTGCCTACTTCCATCTGCTACGACAAGGTGGACTGTGGCGACGGGCGTAAGGGTATCGTCTATGAGACGCTGAACAGCCGTCCGGTGGGTGACCTGGTGGAGGAGAACCCTGCCCGGATTCCGGAGCTGGCTGCCAAGATGGGCAAGGCACTCCGTGAGCTGCATGCGAAGAACGGTGCCAAGGGGGTGTTCCACAGCATGAAGGAACGCTACCGCAAGGAGCTTCGCACGCTGGACAAGCTCTACACGCGTGAGGAGTACGATATGCTGAAGCAGTTCATCGAGGCAATCCCTGAGGGAAAGGCACTGCTGCACGGGAATCCGCACACACGAAACGTGATGATTCAGAACGGGGAGGCCGTGTTCATGGACTGCTCCGAGATGGCCTACGGTCATCCGCTCATGGATCTGGGAAGTGCCATGCTGGCTATCTGGGGAACGGAGCCTGTAGAGAAGCGCGATGTGAACCAGGCACTGATGCACTGTGGCATGAGCCCGGAAAATGCTGCGGCATTCTGGCATGAGCTGCTGGCCAACTACCTGGGCAGTTGGGATAAGACGCTGATTAGCCTGCAGCACCGGAAGGCTAAAGCCTATATGCTGCTGCGTATAGCCCTGCTGCCTGCCTTGAAGACGGAATATGTGGAAAAATACTTAGATAAGATTCTCGTTACTGTGCGTGTGCTGTTCTTCCGCAATGCGGAGGAGCTGTTGGCACTGATTAAAGACTAATTAGTTTAGACCAAAAGCGAAAGAGCTGGCCTTCTCACGAAGTTCAGCTCTTTCTTTGATTATAGATTAAAGTTATTAAATCGGGAATCTCACCCCGATGGGAAAAAAGAAGAAACCAATCGTTTCTTACCGCAAAGATATAAATTCTTTTCTTATTTGGGTAAAGATTTCGCTAAAAACTTTTGCTCTGTAGAATGATTTTTATTTTAGTGCTTATTGTTAAATAATGATAAGAAAATGGATTTTCGTCGATAAAACCGGCTGTTTCGTCTATTTTTCCCTTATTCTGCGTTAATGCTACTTGCAACGGCTTGAATTTCAATATATATTTGCACTAGTTTCATAATGGTTTAGAGATTTAGTAGGAATACGTTTCGATAGGTGTTTTTTAAGGTAAAAAAGATTGTCGATTTAATATTCTTTTTTCGTTAAACCTATTTTGGATGATTTAAGTTATCTCTCACTTAAGGAATTTACAAGTAGTAGTAAGTGGATTAGTCTTTGAATGATTAGATAGACTTTACTGATTAAGGTTAAGATTACAGGTGAGAGATGGGAGGAAGAGGAACTGGGAGAGTTCTTTTTTCTCCCTTTTTTTATGTTTTTTATCCTCATTTATGAGGAGGAAATGTTAAATATTCGGGAAAATTAGTTTCAAGTGAAATTTTTTTTGAAAATAATTTGGTTTGTCTGCACATTTTTTATATTTTTGTGCATGAAGAAATACGTCTACTGAGGTTATCGGATTTCAAAGAGGAAAAATCCGAAGTTCTACAAATAATTTCACAGACTAGAGGGTTTGGAGAAAAGGCGTTGACATTTCAGTTTAGACTTCAACATAATAATTTATGCGCAGTGCATAAAAATTACAAGACAGTTTAAACAAGACCAGAGGTGAAAGTGGATTGAGGTTATAACTCCTGGTTGAGAAATAGATGTTGATAGAAACGATAAAAACGCAAATGATTGTCTCTTTTATGCAACCTATGGCAAAAAAGAGCATGACAAAAAATTAGAAATGTCAGATTTTCTGACTTACTCTTTAGGTGAATTATAATAGGTTAGGGAGGAGCAAGTCGTTCAGGGCGACAGAAGCTCCTCCTTTTTTTTGTGCTTTTTTCTGCTTAATTTTGGTGGTGGTGGATTATTTTACTATTTTTGTGAAAAATAACCGTTTAACCTTAGCATTATGACACGGAAGACTCTTTATACAATCTTTTCTCCCATTTATCTGTATTCTTTCATCGTAGGTGCCATACTGGTCTATTTCGCTCCTGATGCGTGGTACACCTATGCGGTGCTGATGGTGGGTGTGGTATCGGCGCTGGTGGCTTACATTGTGGACAACAATAAGAAGAAGCATGTAAAGCAGTGGCTTATTTTCCTGCTTATCATGGCAGTGGGCCTGGTGCTGATGCATTTCCAGCTGGGACTGGGTATAGCATTCCTCATCCTGGCGCTGTTCTCGTTCTGGGTATATCTTACGATAAAGTTCCTGGAAAGGCGCAGCAAGTACCTGGATGAATTGAAGAAGAGACAAAAGAACAGATTACATAATTTACATCATAAATGAAATTTCTAGGAAACATTCTCTGGTTGATATTTGGTGGTCTGGAATGTGCCTTGGGCTATTTCACAGCTTCTCTGGCACTGATGATTACCATAGTGGGTATTCCTTTCGGTGTGGAGACGCTGAAGCTGGGTGGGCTGTGCCTGTGGCCTTTCGGTGCCAAGGTGATTCCTACGAACAAGCCGCAGGGCTGTATCCGGGTGCCGCTGAACATCATCTGGTTCATCTTCGGCGGGTGGCTGGCATGGATTTCCCATGTATTCTTCGGGATTCTGCTGTGCATCACTATCATAGGTATTCCTTGGGGAAAGCAGCATTTCAAGATGGCAGGGCTGGCTCTGCATCCTTTCGGACACAAGGTGCTGGTGGATCTGTAATCCTTGCCTATGAAAAGACGCTGGTTTCATCGGATAAGTATATGGCTCTGTTACCTGGCTATCCTGGGGCTGGTATTCGACGGGTATATCCGTGAAATCATAGGTCTGGACGAGATTTCGCTCTGTGTGCTCTATGTGGGGCTGATAATGTATGCCCTGACGCTGCCGTACAACACGCAGTTCCGGCAATCCCTGATGCTGCTCATAGCAGCTACGGTGAGTTTCCTGGTGCTGGTGGCTTTCTCACCGACGGTGGGGCTGGTGCTTCTCTTCGTGCTCTTTCTGCTGGAGCTCTCCGGATTCTTCCGGGAACCGAAGGAGAGGCTGCTGAAGCGGAAGCGCAACAAGCGGTTGTGATACCAATTTCTTTGTTCATGCATAAAAAAAGGTCTCCCTAATGTGCCATCGTGCACGGGGAGACCTTTTTCTGTATAATTTAGGTTTAGGTTATTTGCCGTAGATTTCAGCCAGTTTCTTCTGCAGGCCCTCACCACGGAGGTCGCATGCCACGATGTTTCCTTCTGGATCTAGCAGTACGTTGGATGGGATGGAGTTCACGCCGTAGATTTCATTGGCAGCACATTCCCAGTATTTCAGGTCGCTCATCTGAGGCCAAGGCATCTTCAGGGTTTCAATACCTTTCTTCCAGGCAGCCTCGGTTCTGTCGAAGGATACGCCTACGATTTCAAAGCCTTCAGATTCATGATACTTCTCGTATGCCTTGAGAACGTTTGGCATTTCCTGACGGCAAGGGCCGCACCAGCTAGCCCAGAAGTCGACGAGGGTATAGTGTCCAGGAACGAACTGGGAGAGCTTCACGTCGTTTCCCTGAGGGTCTTTCATCTCCAGCTCATGGAACTTCTGGCCCGGCTGACGTTTAGCCAGGTTCTTGAGGTGAGCCTTCGGACGGAGCATAGCTACGTGCTTATAATAAGCGGTGCTTGGGTCCAGGACAGCCTTCAGTTCCTCGAAGCTGTAGCCGTAGTAATTCGTTGATAGATAGAACGCTGGGGTTACATCGTTCTTGTGTTGCTTCACATAATTCTGAATCTCGGATTCTGCTTGTTCATCCAGCGCTTCAATCTCTTTTATGAGCTCTTCACGCTTGGCTTTGTCCTCTGTATTCCGGTAAACGGTGTATACTTCGTTCATTTTCTGTGTTTCCTGAGCCTGCTGTTTCTGGAAAGCAGTGAACTCGTTGTTCAGGGCAGAACCGCTCACGGTTCCTGCGTTGAAATCAATGGAAACAGGTGTTCCGTCGTTCACTACGGTGTATTGGTTCTGACGGTCTTTCATGAAGGTGATGAAGGCATTGGTTTCCTTGGTGCCTGTAGCCTCGAACTTGCCGTTGCTTACCTTTACGGAATCCACCTGACGGGAATCATTGTTGGTGATGATGTAAACTGCAGTTACATCGGCTGGTACAGTACCGGATACTTTGTACTGGGTATTCTGTGCCAGTGCGCTCCCTGCCAGGAAAGACAGGAGGGCGAGGGATAAGATTTTTTTCATTTGTTGTTTAGTTTTCGTATTTCACGGTGCAAAGATACTCGTTTTTGCTGGATTCCGTTTTTTTCGTTATGTTTTTTTAGGAGATGATTGATTTTCACTTAGCTGGCAATCTCTTTACCGGGAAGGTGAAATAGGTGTCTGGGAACGGTTCGTTCTTCAGACGGAAGTGCCACCACTCGGTAGGTTCCGGTTGGAATCCGTGGTTCGTCATGGCCTTTCTGAGAATCATGCGGTTGGCAAACTGCTCTGGGGTGATGGTGCGTGAACTTTTCACCTTTTCACCGGTATATTCACCTGTCTCGGGGTTTCCGCAGAAGTCGGGATGGCTCTCCGGGCCGAACCAGTCGAACGTGCCTCCCATGTCAACTTCCTTCTCCGTGTTCATGTCGAACAGGGTCAGGTCGATGGTGGAGCCACGGGTATGTCCGCTCTTGTCGGCGATATATACTTGTGGGATGAGCACGTTTTTCTCCAGGTCGGGGTAAAAGTAGGGTTTCATCTTGGTATCGTTCTCCCTGCCGACCCATTCCACGAAGTGATCCACTGCCATCTGCGGGCGGTAGGCATCGAAGACTTTCAACCGGTAGCCCAGCTTCATCACTTCCTGGCTCACGGCTTGCAGACTGTCCGCAGCCTCCCGGGTGATGAGTGCGGTAGGTTCCTCATAGCCACGGATACGCTCACCCACGAAGTTGTAGGTGCTGAAGTAGCGGATTTCCAGGATGGCATCGGGCACTACATCGGTCAGGTTCACGAAGGCGCTGGTATCCTCGGTGGGGTTCAGGGTTTCCACTGGCTCTTCTTCGTCAACACGGTGGTTGCAATACGTGATGGCAAACGTGGTGACGAAGATGAGCAAGACGGCCAAAAAGATACTTCTTCTCAGTTTCATAGGTATTTAGGTTTAGAATACATTCAGTCCCAGGAAGACCATCAGGCCGTTCATGAGTATCCAGAAGATGGCAAACGGGAGTGTCTTCCGCATGATATCACCATCCTGTCCTTCCATGTCGCACGCTGCCGTAGCGATAGCGATGGATTGAGGGGAAAGGAGCTTTCCGCCCTCAGATCCGGCACAGTTGGCAGCAGCCAGCCAGTTGGTTTCATTTCCACTCACACCGAAGAAGCTGGCATCGTTGACCAGTCCCAGCTGTCCGGCAGCCGCAGCCTGCAGCTTACCGAAGAGGATGTTGGCAGAAGTAGCAGAGCCGGTAACGAAGGTACCGATGCTACCGATAAGTGGAGCGAAGAACGGGTAGGCTACTCCGGTGAGAGCTACCAGTCCGGTAGCGATAGCCAGGGTCATACCTGTATTATTCATGAGGGAAGCCAGAGCCACCAAGCAGCAGATGGTGAGCGCAGTCTTCTGCAGGTTGTACGTAGTCTTACCCAGCAGCTTCATCAGTCGGCTAAAGCTCATACCCTGGATAAGTCCACCGATAACGGCACCCAGGAACACCATCAGACCGGCATTGCTCAGCCATCCGAAGGAGAAGGCATTGCCGATGACTGGCATGTTGAACTTGGTTACGAGGGTGGATTTCAGCAGGTTGTTGATATCCGGGCAAATCTTGCTGGAGATCAGGATGAAGAAGATGATGAAGCCATAGACACTCCATGCCTTGAACGTCTTGGCCAGGGTGAAGCTCTTTTTCTCCACCTTCACACCATCGCTGGAGTTCTTCAGGAAGAGCTTGTTGTAGATGAGCATAGCTACGATGGAACCAAGGCTTCCGAGGATAGCCGGTGTCTCCGGGCCCAGGAAGATGGCACAGCAGAACTGGATGAGAATGCTGAAGCATCCCACGAAGAGTGCCAGGGTAATGTTCTTCAGGAGTTTGGTGCGGTCGGTCATCATGAGGATGAGGAACGGAGTGATGAAGAACATCAGGGAGAGCTGGATGATGATGAAGGTAGAAACCTCGCAGAGCATCTCGTGCGATGCCATGCCACCGGTGAGCTCTCCGGCAACTTCATTGGCCAGGGTGGTGGCAGGCAGACCTACGGCACCGAATCCCACGGCTACGGTATTGGCCACCAGACAGATTACGGCAGAGAACATAGGCTTGAATCCCAGTCCGATGAGAATGGCTGCTGGGATGGCTACGGCTGTACCGAATCCAGCCATTCCTTCCAGCACACCACCCAGACCCCAGGTAAGCAGGAGCACCAGCAGTCCCTTGTCGGACGTGAGCTGGGTGAACTGTGTCTTGATGGTCTCAATCTCTTTCGTCTCACAAAGTATATTGTAGCTGAAGATAGCACAGATGACAATCAGGATGATGGGGAAGCAGGCTTTCAGGAAACCTTCGATGATAGACCAGAAGGTGATGCCTACAATGGAGGTCTCAGCATACTTCTCCGGGATGATTCCCAAGGCAGGAGCAGCAAAAATGGCTAACACGACAGTCACCACCAGGGTGATGAGCGCACTCTTCCAGCCCGACATCTTCAGGCCCATCATGAGTACGAAAAGTAATAGAATAGGAATAATGGAAACTAGTGCTGCCATAGCATTATGTTTTAAGTATTAAAAAAGGTTTTATTTCGCAAATATAACGATTCTTTTTCATAGGGACAAAAAAAAAGGCTTGTTTCACAACAAACCTATTTCAAAACCTTAAATCTAATACTATGAAAAACACAGTGCAAAGGTACGGCATTTTTCGACATTTGCAAGCGCTGTGTGCGAAAACATTTCATTTTTCCCTCATTTTTTGATGTAGGTCAATTCAGAGTTGCGTTATGAAATGCATTGAATATCATATTTATCGTGAAAGTTAATTGGTGGTATGCTCTTTTTTCCCTATATTTGCAGAAACCGTATATAATTTCTTCTGACTATGAAAAATGAGAATGCCCCGTTTCCAAATTCCATACTCTATGGTAATGGCTTGAACCGGATGACAGTGGAGGACCCATCGTGGGAGGAACTTCTGCAGAGTGTGTGCAAGGAGGGCACCGCACCGCTGGACAATACCGTTCCCAATGCGATGAAATGTGAGGAAATCTTCCTGGCCGACAAGACAGATCCTGCTGGAACCAACAGGCTGTACTCCAAGTCGGAAATGTTCAAGGTGAAGAAGAAAATAGCCGACGCGAGCAAGCTGGTCACGGGGAATCCGTACTACGACCGTCTGGCGCACCTGGATGTGGTGGAGTACATGACTACCAACTGCGATGCGGCATTGAACCACATGCTGGAGAAGTACGGCATGCAGCTGAAGGGGTTCAACTCGGAGGAGATTCTGTATAGCACGTGCCGGAACTGTACCTACGGTGACCCGCTGAAGCGCATCTGGAACCTCCACGGCTTTGCCAAGAGCCCGAGCAGCATCATGGTGGGGCTGGATCAGTATTGGGGAAGCGTGGCTAAGCTGCAGAACCTGCAGGACAATGAGAAGCCGCTCCTGAAGCGTCTTGAAAGGGGAAGACACGAGGTGTACTGCTGGGCAGATTTGTTCTACATGACCAACGTGCACATTGTGGGTTTCTCCATGAGCTATGCGGAGATAGACATCTGGTGGGTGCTCAGCGAGCGTATGCGCAGGATGAAGGAGAACCCGGAACTTATTCAGAATCAGATTCATTTCTACTATATCTATCAGGGCAAGGAAAGCCGGAGCTTTGAGCTGCTGCTCCAGAGCATGGGCGTGACGGTGCACAAGTACCGATTGAACAAGCACCTCAGGAAGAATGTGCGCTGGGTACGGCTCTACGACCAGATTTTTGCGGATTTGGAAGAGGCTGTGGGCACGCAAGAGTTTGAACTCCCGGAAATTCCCCCCATGTTTTAACTTTTATACGTAGTGCGTTATGATGACACTGTGGAAAATTTTATCTATCCTATGCTGTGCATTGGCAGCTGTATTCATTTTTCATTTGTTTGATGCAGGCCTGGGTACGATGGGCATAATCCGAAACGTACTCCTTACCGTCGTATTTTTCTTTTTGGCTATCTATTTCAGAAGAAAAGTCCGGTAATAAGAAAAAAGCCCCGATTTCACCGGGGCTTTTCTTATGCTAGTCGTTCTATGAGTTCGGTGACCACCTGCCAGATGTTTTCCACCGTGCTCATTTCCACCCGTTCCTTGGTGGAGTGAGGCTCCACGATTCTAGGACCGATGCACGCTATCTGGATGCCTGGGTATTTCTGTACGTAGTAACCTGCCTCCAGCACGAAGTGCATGGCTACTTTCCTAGGAGAGAACTGCAGTTTATCCTGGAAGGTTTTTTCTACCAGCTTCAAGAAATCGGAGTCGGGATTCTCTTGCCATGCCGGAGCACTCATAATAAGTTCTGTTTCAGCATCTTCATTCTGTAGTATTCTAGCAAAGCTTTCACCCAGACGAACCATTTCATCGTAGTCGAAACTACGGGTATGGAGGGATAGAATCAGCTCATTCTCCTCGGTACGCACCACACCGATGTTGTTGCTCGTCATGACGGTACCTTCCAGATCCGGATGCATACGAATTACACCGGCTGGAATCTGGTGCAGGGTACTGAGGAGCGACAGGGCAGCACGGGTTTCCACGATATGGTTTGGTTTCTCTGCAGCCTCTATGGTAATGGTTACATCCGGGTCAGTTTCGTGGTATTTTTCCTTCATTTCATCGATGAACTCTTGCGTATACCTCTCAAAGACAGCCGCATCCTCTTGTTTTATACCCACCACAGCCGTGGCAGAGGAAGCAATGGAAGCATTGGCCTCACCGCCGTGGAAGGAAGCCAGCACCACATTCATGTACATGCACTCCCGGTAGAGGAAGGAACCTAGTTCCTTGTTGGCATTGATACGCCCCTTGTTGATGTCCACCCCTGAATGGCCTCCGTGACCGCCCGTGAGGTGCAGCTTACGGAACACAAAGCCTGCTGGAACAGCCTCATGTATATAAGGGAAACGTGCTCGTAGCAGGTAGGCACCCGCAGCACCGATGGTGATGGTATCGTAATCCTCAGAATCCAGGTTCAGCACCCTCCGTCCCCGGATGAAATCAGGGGAAAGGCCCGATGCACCGCTCATGCCATCTTCCTCGTTCGTGGTAGTCAGCACCTCGATAGGGCCATGAACCAATGAGTCATCCTGCAGTATAGCTAGTGCCATGCTCAGTCCTATACCGTTGTCTGAACCCAAAGATGTGCCTTTCGCCTTCATCCAACCGTCTTCGATGTAAGCTTCAATAGGGTCGTTCAGCGGGTCATGGTTTTTTCCGGGTACACTGACACACACCATATCCATGTGGTTCAGGATAACCACCGGCTCAGCGTTCTCATGCCCTGGAGTGGCCGGCTTACGAATCACCACACAGTTGTTCGCATCGCGTTCATACTCCAATCCCAGTTTCTCGGCAAACCGGCATAGGTAGTCGGCTACCTTTTCTTCATGGTGGGAAGGCCGTGGCACCTGGTTCAGCTGACGGAAGATTTCCAGCACGGGAGATACATTTCGTTTTTCCATAATTGAGGTATTTTATGTGTTTTGCTCACAAAGTTAGCATAAATTGGAAACAATTCATTATATTTGCCTGTCAAAAAAACTACCGACATGAAAAAGATTCTCTTTCTGATTTGCCTTTTGGCAGGCTCTATGAGCTGCATGGCCCAGAAAATTTCCATTCTGGGTGATTCCTATTCTACGTTCAAAGGTTTTGTCTCTCCCGAATGGAACGCCTGCTGGTATGGCACAGACGATAAGAACCTGAGAGAGAACAACGATGTGAATGCAGTGGAGCAGACCTGGTGGAGCATTGTGCTGAAAGAGACAGGCTACGAGCTGGTGAAGAACAATTCGTTCTCCGGTTCCACCGTGTGCTACAGCGGATACGACGGACAGGACTATGCCGACCGCTCTTTCATCAGCAGGATGGTCAACTTGAGTGATCCGGTGAAAGGGGAGCCGGACATCATCCTGGTGTTGGGAGGAACGAACGACAGCTGGGCAGGGAGTCCGATGGGTTATTTCACGTACTCCAACATCAGCCGAGTGATGTGCTATAGCTTCCGTCCTGCCTTCTGCTACATGATGGACTACCTCAAGAAGAACTACCCGAAGGCACGCATCGTGAATATCTGCAATTCAGAACTCTCTGCCGACATCACCGAGTCGCAGGCTGAAGTGTGCAGACACTATGGGATAGAAAACATTCAGCTGCACGATATTGATAAACAGTGGGGGCATCCTTCCATCCAAGGCATGAAATCCATTGCCGAGCAGGTGCTTGCTGTACTGAAAAAATAACTTCTGCAAAAATAATTAAACGAAAAGTAAAATTTCTTTCGATTTCTTTTGGTTGATTTCGAAAGAAACATTATATTTGCAAAAGTGAACTAGAGGTATGCTCAAAATCATAAAACTTTACTAAAATCCATCTTTATGAAAAATTTATTCCTATCTGTGGCTTTGGTTGCAGTTTTTTTCCTGACGGGCTGCTCTCAGCAAGAGACCACCCCTGTATACCAGAAGCCACGTACCATTGTCACAGCCGACCCGGAGCTGGATGACAACAATTCCATGATCCGTTTCCTGCTTCATGCCACCGATTTCCAGATTGATGGTCTGGTGCAGACTTCTTCCCGTTTCCACTGGAGAGGCGACGGCACCGGAAAGACTCAATTCATCGAGCTTTCGGAGTATGACCAGCTGGGTCTAGGACCTCAGACTTCCTGGCGTTTCCGTGACGACGAGCGTTTTATCCTGGACATCATTGATGCGTATGAGAAGTGCTATCCTAACCTGAAAGTGCATGACCCTGGCTATCCGACTCCAGCATACCTGCGTTCTGTGTACGCAGAGGGCAACGTGTTCTTTGAGGGCGACTACTCTTACGACAGCGACGGTTCCAACCTGATCAAGAAGAATATCCTGGACGATAAACCAGGTCCGCTCTTCCTACAGGCATGGGGTGGTTCTTCATCCATAGCAGCTGCCCTGCGTTCTATAGCCGACGAGTACAAGAATACCGACCAGTGGGATGCCATCCTAAAGAAGGTGAACGAGAAGGTTATTCTCTGTCTTTCAGGCGACCAGGACAATGCATACAACAAATATATTGCGGTGGAATGGCCCGATATCTTCGTTCAGAACCTGGGCTTCAACACCATGGGCTACTGGGACAACTCCGGCATCAACCTGACATCTCCGGAGTGGACTGCCAAGTACATGCAGCAGGGGCCTATCGGTGCACTGGTAAGAACCTGGGGTGACGGCAAGCAGATGGTTCCTGGGGACAAGTATGACCCTATAGGCCCTTCTGGCACCAAGACTGCCGAGGAACTGAAAGCTGAGGGATATGTGATGTGGACACAGATTCAGCCGAAGGGTACACTCTATGGCGATGGTGACAGCGGCTGCTTCTACCAGCTGATAGACAACGGTCTCCGTGCATGGCAAGATCCTACCTGGGGAGGCTGGTCAGGCAGATGGGATGTGAAGAAAGGCAAGCCGGAATCCGGACACCCAGCTTACATGCTCAATGACCTGCGCGACCTTATCGCTGGCAAGACCGACAGAATGGATATGTCGGCTTTCATGGCTATGTTTAATACCAACCGTGAGGAAGACCATACGTTCCCTAATCTGAATCCGGAACGCAACATCTCCGAGGCTGCTCGCATGACGTGGTCGGTTACTCCGAAGTTTGAGGATGCCAACCACTATCCAGTGGTTACCGGTCCTTTCGATATTTCTGCCAAGGCGGGCGAGAAGGTAACCATCAAGGCAAAAGCCAGTGACCCTGACGGTGATAAGCTCACCTTGAAGTGGTGGTATTTCCCTGTAGGCACCTATGTGCTGAACAACGACCAGGCACTTTCCGTGGATTCTCCGGAGACTGCAGAGACTACCTTCACCGTTCCAGCTGATGCCAAGCCAGGGGAGACAATTCATTTTGTGCTGCAGGCTGTGGATGATGATGCAGAACTTCCTTTGACACGCTATCTGAGAACCGTCATCACGGTTGCAGAGTAACAATACAAGCGTTTACATCGTTAAAATCAGTCGGGGATGGCTCTTCGACTGATTTTTTTGCTTACTTTTGCATCGTCTTTAATACAAATGAAAATGAAGAAATTTCTATTTTTTATTATCCTGGTAGCTGCAGTGGTAGGTGCAGTGGTAACTTGCCCCGACAAGAAGGCTCACAAGGAGGCTCTGGCAGATGCCTTTGCTGAATATGCTTCGTACAAGATAGATGAATCGAAGGACAACGGTTTTGGCGACATTCTGAATCAGGGACTGAACGCCCTGCGCAAGGCTGGTGCCGACAAGGTGATGGAAGCTACACTGGGTGCTTTCCTGGAAGTGGACAACTACTATGTCTGCTCCGTGGGCAGCATCAAGCGTGACGGTGAGAAAAAACTGATTTCCATTGGTTTGTTCGGGCATGTCTTCACCCCGACAAGTTCGATGATAGACAATGCGCTGAACAGGCAGAAAGGTAGCAAAGAAGAAGAACCGGCAATCGTATCCGAACCCCTATGACACTGGAACTGGAGAAACTTACGGCCCAGGTATGTGAGGTGGCCAGAAAAGCAGGCGACTACCTTAGGACAGAGCAACAGAAGCTGGATCGCAGCATGGTGGAGCAGAAGCACACGCATGACTACGTGTCATATGTTGACAAATGTTCGGAAAAATTAATTGTTGCTGAATTAAGCAATATTTTGAATGTAGGTTTTGTGACAGAGGAGGGGACAGCCCAGCACAACGGAGAACCCTATTGGTGGGTGGTTGACCCTCTTGACGGTACCACGAACTACATCCATGGAGGGCATCCGTATGCCGTTTCCATCGCCCTGCGTAATATAGATGAAGTGCTGGTGGGTGTGGTGTATGAGGTAGCTGCCGATGAATGTTTCTACGCCTGGAAGGATGGTGGAGCATGGTTGAACGGCAACCCCATTCATGTGAACGAGCACAATGACATCACTCAGGCTCTTCTAGGGGTAGAGTTGCCTTATCAAACTGATTATAAAAGTTTTGGCTTAGACTTGATTGGTCATTTCTACGGCCTTGCAGGAGGCATCAGGATGAATGGTTCCGCAGCGGTAGCCCTGTGCAATGTGGCATCGGGAAGATGGGATGGCTGGATAGAAAAATACATAGGTCCGTGGGATTTCATGGCCGGACTGCTGATAGTGCGTGAGGCAGGAGGCATGGTGACGGACTTTAAGGGAAACGAGGGTTGTCTGGGTAATAATGACATTGTGGCATCGAATGGCAACGTGCATGAAAGATTAATAGAAAAAACTGCAAATTTTTCTTTTAATTTTTTGCAAATATAAAATATTTTTTTATATTTGCGACGTCACATTATCTTTACTATTATGAAGAGCAAGGAACTGTACTCGTTACGACAGCAACTGGTTTCTAGCATTACTCGTGCAATAGGTCACCCGGCAAGAATTGCCATTTTGGAATATGTTTCCGAGAAGGGTGAATGCTATTTTGGAGATGTGGAGGCAGAAGTTCCTTTGGCAAAGGCTACTATTTCCCGTCACTTGAGTGATTTGAGAAATGCTGGGTTAGTGAAGACCGAGACAGCTGGTCCAAGAACCAGAATCTGGATTCACAAAAAGAATTGGGAGTTCGCGAGAAAGGTGTTTAATGATTTCTTCTCAGAGAACTTTGATAACATTAAAGCAGAGTAATTTCAGTAAGGAATTAGCTTGATTAAAAGAATTAATGGGATACGCACATCTCTGCAGTGTCCCATTTTTTCTTTTTAAACAAAATACAATGAAACAGAGAATTACTGGACATACAGAGTTGATAGGTCTGATAGCTGACCCTATCCGGAACAGCAAGAGTCCGATGATGCACAACACGGCATTTGAGGCACTGGGGCTGGATTATGTGTATTTGGCCTTTGAGGTGGACAATTCCACATTGAAGTCGGCTGTACAAGGGCTGAAAGCCATGAAAGTACGTGGTTTCAACGTTTCCATGCCTGTCAAAGGGGCAATTATTCAGTATCTGGACCGGTTGTCGCCTGCAGCAAAGCTTTGTTCTGCAGTGAACACGGTAGTAAACGAAGACGGGAAGTTGATAGGGTATAACACCGACGGCATTGGTTTCATGGAGGCCTGCAAGGATGAGAATATGGATATCATCGGCCAGAAAATTACCGTGCTGGGTGCTGGAGGCGCTGCCACTGCCGTGTGCATGCAGGCTGCCCTAGATGGTGTAAGGGAGATTTCCATTTTCAATGGTAAGGACGCTTTCTGGGAGAAGGCTATGGACAATGTCCGTCGCATCAACGAGCATACGGCATGTAAGGCTCAGTGCTTTTCATTGGATGACACAGATGCGCTTCGCAGGGAGATAGAAGACTCTGCCATGCTGGTCAATGCCACAGGGTGTGGCTTCTGTCAGCCCGTAGGCCCCTGTCTGATTCCAGATGCCAGCTATTTGCGGAAAGAACTGATGGTGTTCGACGTGATCTATTCTCCGGCAGAGACACAGTTGCTGGTCTGGGCCAAGGAGAAGGGTTGCAGGTATTCCAATGGGTTAGAGATGATGTTTTTTCAGGGGGCTGCATCCTTTAAGCTGTGGACAGGCAAGGACATGCCCCTGGATGTGGTACGTGAAGCATTCAAGGCAGAATGAAAATAATCCGCTGGCTAGATGATCATTTAGAGGAATTCCTGTTGACGCTTCTGCTCATCGGGATTTCCACCGTGGTCATTGCGCAAGTGGCAGCCCGGTACCTTTTCAACAGTTCGCTGAGCTGGAGCGACGAGCTGGCTCGTTATTTCCTTATCTGGTCCACTTTCCTGAGTGTGAGCTACTGTGTAAAGAAACGCATCTCTATCAAGATAGACCAGTTTCAGAATAGCCTGAGCAAACCCCTGATTCCATGGGTGAAAATGCTCCGTCACACCATCGTTCTGGCCTTCTGTATCATCATGCTTCCGTTTGCCTGGGAATATGTGATGCAGTCCGTTCACAACGGCTCCACCAGTTCCGCCCTTCAGGTTCCGATGTATTATATCCAGTCGGCTCCCCTGGTGGGATTCGCCTTGCTCACCATTCGCGTGATGCAGGCTTGGTACAGAGAGTTCCGTCGTTCCTGGAGGTACATGCTGCTGACGGTGCGTAAACTCGTAAAACCCCAACATAAAGTGAAGGAGGGCGAGTCATGACACTGCTGATTCTGATTATCTTCATCGTGATGCTTTGTCTGGCTGTTCCCATCGGCTTGGCTGTAGCTGGAACTTCCATTTTACCCTCCCTGATGTCGGATTCCTTCACTGTTTCCGGCGTGTACATCCTTCGTTCCATGCTTGGAGGAGTGAATCAGACCACACTGCTGGCTATTCCACTTTTCGTCTTTTCGGGGATTATCATGGCACGGGGCAGTGTCTCCAAGAAACTGTTTGATGTATTTGCCTATTTCATAGGCGACTATACGGCAGGCATTCCATGTGCCTGTGTGGTTACCTGCCTCTTCTTTGGCGCTATTTCCGGATCTGCCCCAGCTACGGTAGCTGCGGTGGGAAGCATGACCATTCCGGTGATGCTGGAGATGGGCTATCCGAAGAAATTTGCAGTGGCTTTGGTGGCTGTTGCAGGAGGATTGGGAGTGATTATTCCACCGTCCATTCCTTTCATTCTCTATGCACAGACTGCAGGGGTATCAGTTTCAGATATGTTCATAGCTGGTATCGTTCCTGGTATCTTCATCGCTTTCATCTTGATGGGTTACTCCTGGCTCTACTGCAAGATAAACGGAGAGAACAAGAAAGCCATTCACAAGGTGGTGAATGAGTTGCATCAGAAGAGTTTCTTGAAAGTGTTGGCAGATTCCGTTTGGGCATTGATAACCCCGGTCATCATTCTGGGGTTCATTTATACAGGAGTGACATCCCCGACAGAAGCTGCAGCGATAGCCGTGTTCTATTCGCTGGTGATTTCGCTTTTCGTGTACAAGACACTGAAGATAGGGGAGCTGTGGGGCATTTGCGTGGAAGCGGTACGCACTTATGCACCGATTATGTTCGTCTTGGCCTCATCGGTAGCCTTTTCCCGTGTCTTGACGCTCATGCACGTTCCTCAGGCACTGTCGACCTGGATTGCGAACGATTTCACCAGCTTGGTTATCATCCTCTTGGTAATCAATATCATTCTGCTATTTGTGGGTATGGTGCTGGATACCACGCCTGCCATCATCCTGCTGACACCTATCTTACTTCCCGCTGCAATGGTATTTGGGGTGGACCCCATCCATTTCGGTATCATTATGGTGGTGAACCTGGCTATAGGATTTGTCACGCCACCTATAGGAGTCAATCTGTTTGTAGCCTCATCGCTTTCGGGCATTCCTATGATGGAGCTCGCCCGTAAGGCTTATACAATGATTATTCTGTTTTTAGTAGCACTGCTGCTGATTACCTTTATCCCTGCCATTAGCCTATGTCTCGTTTAGTATATTTTGTAGTAATGGCATTCTGCCTCCTGATTTCATCGTGTGGAAGCAAGGGACACCGGTATGCTTGGGTTTTGGCCACAGCCAGCCCGGAAAACACGGTTACAGGTATCTTTGCCAACACCTTTGCCCAAAAGGTGGATGAACTTTCAGAAGGGAAACTGAAGCTGCAGGTCTATCACAACTCCGTGCTTGGTGGTGATGTGGAACTTATAGAATCCTGTCAGAGCGGTGACATTCCTTTTGTGGTTCAGAATACGGCACCAGAGGTGAGCTATATGCCACGGTTGGCACTGTTTGACCTGCCTTGTGTGTTTGAGGATATGAAGCAACTGCATGCCGTGATGGACGACTCCCTGTTCCGTAGTAAGGTCAACGCCATTTACGAAGGAGCCGGATTTCATCTGCTAGGCTTGGCCGACCAGCATTTCCGGGTGATGACCTGCAACGTGGATGTGAAATCGTTGGACGACTTCAGAGGCATTAAAATCCGCACGATGGAGAATTCCTTCCACATTGCCTTTTGGAACGCTCTAGGGGCAAATCCCACACCGTTGGCTTTCTCTGAGCTGTATGTAGGCCTGGAACAGCACACCGTGGATGCACAGGAGAACCCATACGAAGTCATCTGCTCCAATGCCTTTTATGAGGTTCAGGATTATGTGATACAGACGAACCATCTGCCACATTTGCTGGCTCTAGTGACCAACCATGACTTCTACCTGAAACTTTCACCTGAGGAGAAGGAAATTGTAAATCAGGCTGCTTCTGAAGCATCAGCTTATGCCAGGGCCCAGGCTGCAGAGCGAGTGTCAGCCCGTATCAAGGAGATTGAAGACTATGGTGTAAAGCTTGTTCCCGTGCCGACGGAAATTCATCAAATGATGAAAGACAGGGCATCTGCGTTGTATGAGGACATTCGGAAAGTAGTTGCCGATGATGAACTGTTCAACGCATATGTAAGTGGTGGAATCAGGTAAAATTCAGCTATTTTCCTTGTATCTGATTGATTTCAATAGAAAAAAATTTGTGGGGTTAAGCCATTTTTGTAACTTTGTCAAAATTTGGTTTTAATAGTAGTCAGATGTTTGAATTCTTTAAGGTTTTAGATCAGGACCTGCTCCTGTATATTAACGGAAATCACATGGAATTTCTGGACACAGTGATGTGGTGGCTCTCCAGTAAGTTCCTATGGGTTCCGATGTATCTTTTCATGGTCTACTACCTATTCAAACATTTTGGTAAATGGGCGGCATTGGCATTGGTAGCTCTGTTCTTCGTCAACTTCGGATTATCCGATTATTTCTCCGGTCATGTCATTCGGAATCTGATAGCACGTCCACGCCCTTCAAATCCTGAGAATATCATTTCTCCTTTGATTCACTTGGTGAACAATTATCATGGGGGAGCCTACGGATTCCCATCCAGTCATGCTACGAACTCCATGTCATTGGCACTTCTATATACTTTGATAGTCAGAAACAAATGGGCAGCGTATCTGTTGTTCACCTGGAGTTTCATCCATTCTTACACCCGCATTTATCTGGGTGTACATTATCCTTCAGACATCATTACTGGATGGTGCCTGGGAGCATTGATAGCACTGTTTGTCTATTCTTTATATAGAGGGCTGACAAATCCTCGGATTAAATGGAGTAGCTTAAGGTTGTTTTAAGCTCGTGGCTGCTGCCTTTCAGGTTCTCGTAATAATCGTAAACACCATTCCGGAAATAATACATGTATTCAAGCTTGAACTTAATGTTCTTGCTGAGATTGACATGCGCATACAAGGTATTCGTCAAAGAGATAGAATAACCTTTGTCGCCCATGACCGAATTGCTGTGCGTTACCACATGCTTAGGGTCGTATCCGTTGAATGTGAAAATCTGCATGAAGTAAAAACGATTTCCTAGAGTAAGGTTTGAATTCACTCTGGCATGGAAGTTTTCACGGATACTATAGCCAGAGCCAAAATTGTACTTACGTTTAAATTCCGGGAAGAGATCATGAATGCCAGACAGTTTCTCACTGCAATAGTAGTCGGCACTGGCAGAACCCAAAGGCACAGCACTTAACATCAGCAGATTGCTCATAGGGGTCTTTCCGTTTTTTTCTGCATATAAACCAGCTCCAAAACTGGCAGCCTCGGAAATGACAGGGAGGAAGCCGGAACGGAGATTACCTTCCTTCTGATAATCTTCCACGTATTTGTAGTTCTGGTAAAAGCCATAATCGATATCCCATCCCTTCTTGCCACTCACCTGTCTGGAGAAGATTCGTCCGGAGATGTCGAGTATGCCAAAAGTAGGATTCTGGGATGCCAGGTTCATAAGTGCATAGACACTGAATTGATCAAAAGGATGGGTTTTCCCTCCATCGATGGCATTGAAATGATCACCATATTCCAGTGTCATGTCTAACGCTGGGATGTTCTGGTAATACTTACGACCGAATTCAGGGTGAGTGCTAAGTTCAGCAATGTAACGGTTACCTATTCCGATTTCAAAATGGTATGGTTTCGGTTCAACACGCTTGCCTTTGCTATTTGGAGTATACCGGAGCATTTCACCGGAGAAAAAACGCTTGAAGCCTCTTACAGGATTCAATAAGGTACCGGCTAGTTCATGGAAGACTCGTTCCAGACCACGCTTACTGTTGTCGAACACCAAATCAGAAGCACGATGAGTTACCTCACCGATGGCAGAGCCTCCGATACCGGTAGCAAAAAGGTCATTGACAGCAGGACGGTTATTTTCACAGAACATTTCCCATGACCAGCTACCTATGAGTGGGTACAACAGAGAGATGCCATAGCTCATTCCATTGGCACGTGCTGCATTGTAGAACATGGAGCCATGATAGGGATGACTGAACATATTGCCAGAGAATGAGTCATCATCCCATTCCCATCCTAGACGGAAATTCCTTTTGATGTCATTCTTTGACACACGAGCCCACTCTCTGTCACCAATGAAATAGTCGAAGCTTACAACTAAGGCATTAATGCTCAAATCTTCAGCCAATGCAAGAAATGGCCGAGGTTTTACATGAACTAGAGTGTCAGTCTGAGAAAGGACTTGCAGACGCATTCTATTTCCTGAGATAGAATCCGTAAATACACTATCAGGACACACCTGAGCAAAGGTGCTAAGGCAATATATAAATAGGGTTAAGAAAACAGATGTTATCCTCACAACTACATTCAATTTAAATTCGGGTGCAAATTTCGTCATTTTTTCTGATTCCCCCAATGCCTATTTGTAAGGATGTTTGTTCTTTTTTCCCCCTTTTATAATAAAATAGAGGCTGATTCTAACGAACCAGCCTCTACTGCTTTCAAAACAACTTTATTCCTCGAGGCATTTATCGAGTTCAGCGCAAATAGCCTCTTTATCCATCTTTTGACCAATGAATACTAGTTTTTGCATACGGTCACCGTAAACAGGATCCCAATCCTTCTTAACTTGAGGTTCTTGAATGAAAAGCTGCTCCAGCTCATTCTTTGGCATGGTAGCATACCAGCGACCGGCATTTCTCAAGGTGAACTGACGACCAGCCTGTTCAAATACCTGGCAGATGTCATAATCAGTCTTGAAATAGCACATACCTTTGGCACGAATAATGCTTTTAGGCCATTTCTTTGCCACGAATTCATCGAAAAGGCTTAGGTTGAATGGTTCTCTACGACAGTAGACGAAAGTACCGATTCCATATTCCTCTGCTTCACCTTCATCGTGGTGATGATGGTGGTGATGATGTCCGTGATGGTGATGTTCGTGTTCATCCTCCTCATCATCGTCATCATCATCGTCGTCATGCTCATGATGGTGGTGATGTTCATGTTCGTCTTCATCCTCATCATGATGGTGGTGCTCATGCTCATCGTCGTCATCATCGTCGTCATGGTGACCTTCTACTTCCTGAACCCAGGCTGCAGATAAAGCTACCTCATCGAAGTCGAATCCGTGAGTATTGACGATTTCATCCAAATCTACATCACAATAGTCAGTCTCTATGATTTTTGCTTTTGGCTGGATAGCCTTGATAATTTGTTTCAGGTGATCCAGTTCCTTTGGATCCACATCACTTGCCTTGTTCAGCAGGATAATGTTACAGAACTCAATCTGCTGGATAACCAGGTTTTCAATGTCCTCTTCATCCAGGTTTGGCTTCTTCAGACTGTCACCATTTCCGAATTCATCTTTCATGCGAAGGGCATCAACGACTGTGACAATACTGTCAAGTTCAGGTATGCCATTAAGGAGTGAAGTTGGCATAAGGTCTGGCATGCCACAGATAGTCTGTGCGATAGGACCCGGTTCGCAGATTCCTGAAGCCTCTATGACGATATAGTCGAAACGATGCATTCCCATGAGGTCATTGAGCTGCTGGACAAGGTCCATTTTCAGTGTGCAGCAGATACAACCGTTCTGAAGGGGTACCAGGCTGTCATCAGTCTGGTTTACAATGCCTTCTTTTTGAATCAATGAAGAATCGATGTTCACTTCACCGATATCATTGACAATAACTGCAAACTTAATACCACGCTTGTTGGCCAGGATACGGTTCAGAAGAGTGGTTTTACCACTTCCCAGGTAACCGGTGAGCAACAAGACAGGCAGATGATCTAATACTTTCATGATTTTTTATGTCTTTTTATTTCGAGCGCCAAAATTACATTTAATTTTCCATATCTTACAATTATTATGCCAAAAAAAGAGGGTGAACCTAGAAAGATTCACCCTCTTAAAGAATTAATTAAGTTCTGAATTACTTAATAGCGATTTCCTCAACTGGCTTAGCTGGAAGCAGAGCCTTGTTTGCTGGATAGCTCTGACCCTTAACAACAACAGAACCAGTAGCACGGATATCCTCAACGCTTGCACCGATGCGTACAGTGTACTTACCAGCAGCAGTCTCATAAGCAGAAGTTGCCTCGTTGAATGAAGACAGGTAGTAGTTGTTTACACTCATAGTCAAAGTCTGGCTTTCACCTGGCTGCAACTCACGAGTCTTAGCAAATGCCTTCAATTCCAAAGCTGGCTTATCCAAACCACCTGCAGGAGCAGTTACATACATCTGAGCAGCCTCACGACCAGCAACCTTACCAGTATTCTTGATAGTGATAGTTGCAGTGATGCCACCATCCTTGTTAGTCTTGAAAGTAGGAGCGCTGTAAGAGAAGGTAGTGTAGCTCAAACCATAACCGAATGGATAAGAAACTTCCTTACCTGCAGTTTCGAAGTAACGGTAACCAACCCAGATACCCTCTGAATAGTTAGTGTAGTCGATGTCCTTACGAGGCTGCTGGTTACGTGGAGCGAAGAAACCACGTACCTGCTGTGGCTGACCATCGTATGGGAAGTTGTAAGTAGATGGGTGATCATAGATAGTCAATGGCCAAGTCATAGACAACTTACCAGATGGATTAGCCTTACCAACGAGGATGTCAGCTACAGAGTTACCAACTTCCTGACCTGGAGTCCAAGCGCAAAGGATTGCATCTGGATAGTGCTTCCAAGAGTTAGTCTCGATAACACCACCGATATTCAATACAACGTATACCTTCTTACCAGCCTGATGATAGTAGTTGGATACCTGCATGATCAAAGTACGCTCTGCGTCAGAAAGATCGAAGTCCTCGATTCTTCTATCGTCACCTTCACCAGCGTTACGGCCGATTACGATAACTGCAGCATCGTTACGGTCAACAGAGTTCTTTACAGCCTGCTTTTCCAATGCAGGATCTGGAATAACTGCAGAACCAAGCAATACACCACGCATACCAGTAGCACCCATAGCGCTCTTGTCATTTGTCAACTTGATATAGTCCTTGTAGTAGTTAGCGATAGCCTCATCAAGTTTCAGACCAGCAGCAGCCAGACCTTCATCGATGTTACGGATATATGGCTTGTTTACATTACCAGAACCAGTACCACCAGCGATTGAGTTATAAGCAGTCAGACCGAACAAAGCAACATTCTTGATATTCTTCAATGGAAGAGCTTCATTGTCGTTCTTCAGCAATACCATACCCTGAGGAGCAGTCTCACGAACCAATTTAGCATGAGCAGTCAGGTCAGGATTATTAGAATACTTGTAACCCTTGAAACGAGGAGTTCTAACGATGTAGCGAAGCATGTTCTTCACGTTGCGATCCAGATCAGCAACTGCCAATGTGCCATTGTTAACAGCCTCAATAATGCGCTGCTTCTCAGTGTCATCACCTGGTTCCATCAAGTCATTCTGAGCATGTACAGCCTTAACAGTACCTTCCTTGTTACCCCAGTCGGTCATTACAATACCATTGAAACCCCACTCATCACGAAGGATAGTAGTCAACAGGTCATAATTCTGCTGAGTGAACTGATCGTTAACCTGGTTGTAAGAAGACATTACAGTCCAAGGGTCAGATTCCTTAACAGTAATCTCAAAGTTACGGAGGTAGATTTCACGAGCAGCACGAGGATTAACGTAAGCAATATTCATGTTACGGTTGATTTCCTGGTTGTTGAATGCATAGTGCTTGATAGAAACACCTACATCCTGGCTCTGGATACCACGAACGTATGCAGCAGCAATCTTACCAGAAAGGATAGGGTCCTCTGAGAAGTACTCGAAGTTACGGCCACAAAGTGGGTTACGATGGATGTTCTGACCTGGAGCCAGCAATACATCAGCACCATATTCCTTTACCTCGTTACCCATAGCTTTCAATAATTCCTCAACGGTAGGAGCATCAAAAGTACAAGCCAATACAGTTCCTACAGGGAAACCAGTACAATAGAAAGTTTTGTCTGTACCTGGACGGGTAGGATTGATACGAAGACCAGCAGGGCCATCAGAAAGAACAGTTGCAGGAATACCCAGTCGCTCAATCTTTCTAGTTGTACCTGCAGCACCTGGAACAAGTGTCTCATCGGAGCCTGTTGGAATGCTAGAGAAACCCATAGAACCCCAGCCACCACCTACTACCAGTGTAGCTTTTTCTTCTAAGGTCATAGCCTTTACAACTTCGTCAATGTTGTTTTCACTCAGTTTTACCTGAGCATTAGCACCTGCTACGAAGAGCAAAGCACCAGCCAATAAAAACAGCTTTTTCATGTAAAATAAATTAGGTTAATAAAAATTGGTTATTGTGTTATAAATATATTATTTATATTTCTGAACTCTTTCATCCTTGATAACACCGCTCCAGTTCAAGCCATAAGCGAAGTCATAAGTGTTACCATCTGCATCGGTATAGCAAAGCATATCACGTGGTGTGTCTTCAGCTTGTTCTTCAACAGTCTTCATGTTTGCAGGCATCTGGAATGGGAGTAAGCCACTTGGCTCATAAGTACCGTTGATAACATCCAGGATAGCCTGTTTCTGAATAGTGAAAGTGATTAAGATAGCATCAGCCAAAGGCTCAATTTCACTTAGGACAAATGGATTAGAAGTGTTGACGACAACGATGACTTTCTTGTTGCCCATCTTTTTACGCATCTCTCGTACAAGATCTAAGTCGGGCTTGTTATAGGTACGTACACCTTTTCCTTTATAGCTGCGGTTTGCAATATTCTCAAATGGGTCACCTTGGCCGATACTTTGGTCACGACCATATTCAGCTACATAATCCTCATATTGAAGTGAAATAGGGTAGTAACCATTGCCTGGAGCAGAAACCTTGCTGCCTGCAGGAATAAAGAAGTTGTTCACTGCATTATTGCTTTGGCTCTTGACATACTCTTTGATGAATTTGTCTTCCTGTCCTTCAGGAACCTCTCTTCCATAAGACTTCAACAAGTTCATTATACCAGGTTTGATTTTGTCGATATTTCCTGAAAGAGCTTCTGCCAGATTATGACCCCAGCCTGAATTAGGTGAGTCGATGAAAACAATAGCCACATCAGCATCTTCTGGTTTATTTGCCACATCAAAATACTCTGCTGCCATGTCAGCTGTCACTGGTGTCAATGTATCAGCAGGAATAGTCTGTCCCCAAAAACTTAGGTGAGCAGGGTAGTAACGCTGAGGGATATACACCTTAGTCTTTTTGGCATCTTTTAGTGGGAGTGTTTTTTCATGATTCTTAACCATGACTATGGATTTAACCTGAGCCATATAACCCTTGGTCATGAATTCAGGATTACCCACGATTTTTGCACTCTCTTCAGGAATCAGGTAAGGATTCTCGAACAGTCCAGTCTGGAAAATGTTACGAAGTAGTCTACGGGCTGATGTACGGATACGCTCCATAGCCTTTTCTTCACCATCTTCCTTAATCATCATTTGGAATGCTTCCAAAACGGGAACCTTATCATTGTTTCCACCGAACTGGTCAACTCCAGCACGAAGTACTTTTAAGTGGCGTTCAGCCACAGTCTTGTCCTCCATGCCATAAGGCTTTCCTGAATGTATACCTGGATGGACCTCATCGGCAGTAACACCCCAGTCTGTGCAGAGTACGCCATCGAATCCTTCCTTTTCACGAAGTTGACGAGTAATAATGTCGAAGTTGTAGTTGTTTGCCACCATTTCATCGCCTTGCCCATAGGAAACTGTATAATAAGGCATAATTGCGGCAGTCTTTCCTGTTCCATTCTTGAGTTTAAATGCACCTTTCTGATATGGAATTTTGTGAAGGTTATAGTTTTCACCAGGATAAACAGCAAACTTTCCACGACCATAATGAGCATCACGTCCAGCTTCACATGGGCCTCCGCCTGGCCAATGTTTAGCCATGGTATTTACACTTTGAAGTCCCCATGCTCCATAGAGGGCATCTGCACCTGTGGATGTCTGGAAACCATCGCAATAGGCCTCTGCTATATCTGCGACCAACTCAGGATCCTCAGAATATGTTCCCTGGAATCGGTACCAGCGAGGTTCTGTGCCCAAGTCAATCTGTGGAGAAAGACAAGTAGCAAATCCTAATGCGCGGTACTCTGCAGATGCTATCTGACCATATTCACGAACTAGCTCTGGATCGAACGTAGCACCTAATCCCACTTCATTTGGCCAGAGAGAAATATCTCCACCTGCACCAGCTGTGAATTCAGAATCGCCTGCACTCACACCGTTACGAGGGTCACTGGAATTATTATTAGGAATACCATGACCTTGCCCTTCAACGAAAGCCTGAGCCACATTGTTCCATTTAGCTGCTACTTCAGCGCTTTGCACTGCAGTAATGAGCACATGACGAACATTGTCTTCACCTAAGAACTTTTTCTGCTGGTCAGACAAATCCCATGGATTAGCTCCACTTTCTTTAAAAGGTTTCCCATTGTAAGTGGCTGCTCCATAACTGCCATCGGCTGGAATTGGCTGGTGAGAACTGTATAACATGAGTCCTGCGATTTCCTCTAAAGAAAGTTGGTTAGCCAAGTCATTGACTCTTTCATCCAGATCTTTTCTCCAGTCTTCGTAAACATCAACTTGCCCGTTCCTGTTCAAATCCTTGAAGGCAAAATTTCCATCATAGATGATTTTGACTCCAGACTCAGGAGAATAGCCCAATGTCGGTCCATCTTGGTGAATAAGGTTAAAACCATCAAATTCTTCTTCAACAGGAGCATTAGTACATGCAGCTAAAAGAATAGCTGTTGCACCTAAAAATGGGATGAGGTTTTTCATATGTATTTGGTTATTTACTGATTTCGTGAAAAAATCAGTTCAAATTTAATGTTTTTTTGGTTCTTGGCCAAAGGAAATGGCTTTAATTGCTAATTTGATTCAAAAAAAAGCATTAATTTTGCGTCAAATGCAAAGTGAATATTACAAACATTAAATCTAATTTATATATAATGAAAAACTATTTTGATTTAACTGGACGTGTAGCTTTAATAACAGGTTGTTCTACGGGTTTAGGTGTTCAAATGGCCAAGGCTTTGGCCAGTCAGGGATGTACAATAGTGCCAGTGGCTCGTCGTTATGATAAATTGGTGGAAGTGGCAGATATGCTGAAGAAAGAATTTGGCGTAGATGCTTTCCCTATAAAATGTGACATCACAGATACAGAGATGGTTGATGAAACAGTTAAGCAAGTGTTAGAAAAATATGGAAGAATTGATGTTTTGATTAACAATGCAGGTACTGGTGCAGTTGCTCCTGCTGAAGATATAACTGACAATCAATTTGCCAATGAAATGAACACTGATTTATTTGGCTCATTCAAGGTGGCTCGTGCTGTTGCTAAACAAGCTATGATACCTGCAGGATACGGTCGTATCATCAACATTGCATCTATGTATGGATTAGTTGGTAATAAGGTTGCTCCTTCCAGCCCTTATCATGCAGCAAAGGGAGGAGTAGTGAACTTGACTCGTGCTTTGGCAGCAGAGTGGGGTAAATATGGTATTACAGTCAATAGTATTTGCCCAGGCTATTTCTATACTCCTTTGACAAAGAGCACGCTAGATTCTCCTTTCTTTCAGGAATATGCACGCAATTCGATACCAGAGGAAAGATATGGCATGGAAGGGGAATTAGATACTGCAGCTTTGTTCCTATCTTCACCTGCATCATCTTATGTCAATGGCGTCATGCTTCCGGTTGATGGAGGATATACTTGTATTTAAATAAAAATAAAGGCACCTGTGAAGGTGCCTTTTTAGATTTATATTTTAGGTGAAGACTGAGCGGGTTTTCCTGTTGCGACAGCTGCACCAATTGCTGTAATATATGGTGCGTACTGCGGAATATGAAAATTAATTTCATACAATTTGGAAACCTGTTCCAATAATTGTTCACATTGTGGTATCTGGGTAACACGTCCGATACATACAAAATCTTTGATTCCGAATCCTAGGCCAGCAAAATAGGCCATAACACCGATATTTTGGACAACTAGATTGAGAAGACCCAACGCAGCGTCTTCTCGTGATGTCTGTTTGTTTCCTTTGCGGATATTTGAAGCCGTAATACGTAAAGGAAATTTATTATCCACTTTGCATACTTCGTCAAGATGAAGGTCTACATGAGCCAAGTCGCCCTTATCTGCTAATTTACAGATATATGTGGAACTATCACCATGGAATACCATCTTAGATAAGCCTGTCAGTGTTCCTCCTCCGAGAGCAGATCCACCTAAGTGTGCATATTCACCTTTTTCTACTTTCACAAATGATGTGCCTGTGCCCATGGAAACGATGATGAATCTCTCTAAATCATAAAAGAAACAAGCACCTGCTGCATTTGCTTCAAATTCACCTACAGGACGTGGAATCTTTCCGAAGATAGGATAATTGATTTTATCCTGACCAACACCAGTTACGCTGATGCTTTCCACATCTTTTCCATTAAACCCATAATGAGCTAACAAATCTGCTATAACCTCTGGTGAAAAAATTTCCTGGAGGGTAACTGCAAACAAGACTTTCTTGTCTTGAATGGCAGCAATTTTAGTGGATGTGATTCCTATGTCTATGCCAATCTTTATCATAACGGTGGGCAAAGGTAATCTTTTTTTATTTAAGGGCAAAAAAGAACCTTTAAAATTAGCTGATTGTCCTAATTTTGCGTAAATTTGCACGATTTTTAAAATCTAGTATTAAAATTATTCGAAATAATATTATTATGAGTACACAAACAGAAAAGTTGAAGGAGCTTATTGAGCTACGTGCCAAGGCTCGTGTAGGCGGTGGCGAGAAAGCTATCGAAAAGCAGCATGCAAAAGGTAAGTTTACTGCACGTGAACGTATTGCAATGTTGCTGGATGAAGGCAGCTTTGAGGAAATGGATATGTTCGTAGAGCACAGATGTACCAATTTTGGTATGGAGAAAAAACATTTCCTGGGTGATGGTGTTGTAGTAGGATCTGGAACTATTCAGGGACGTCTGGTATTCGTTTTTGCTCAGGACTTCACCGTTAATGCAGGTTCTCTGTCAGAAATGTTGTCTAGTAAGATTTGCAAGGTCATGGATATGGCCATGAAAGTTGGAGCTCCTGTTATTGGTTTGAATGATTCAGGTGGTGCTCGTCTTCAGGAAGGTATTAATGCCTTGGCTGGCTATGCTGAGATTTTCCAGCGTAACATTATGTCATCTGGTGTTATTCCACAAATTAGTGCAATCATGGGTCCGTGTGCTGGTGGTGCTGTATATTCTCCAGCATTGACCGATTTCACTATTATGGTGGAGAACACTTCTTATATGTTCCTTACCGGTCCTGGTCCAGTAAAAGCTGTACTTGGTGAAGTTGTTACTGCAGAACAGTTAGGTGGTGCTTCAGTTCATTCAACCAAATCTGGTGTTACTCATTTTACTGCTTCCAACGATGAAGAAGCAATTGAACTTATCAAGAAGTTGTTTAGCTATATTCCACAGAACAATCTTGAAGAGGCTCCACGTGTAGAATGCACTGATCCTATTGACCGCATGGAAGATTATCTGAATGAGATTATCCCAGAGAATCCTAACATGCCATACGACATGTATCAGGTTATCGCAGGTATTGTAGATAATGGAGAGTTCTTGGAAGTTCAGCCTAACTTTGCAAAGAATCTTATTATAGGTTTTGCCCGCATGAATGGACAATCTGTAGGTATTGTTGCAAATCAACCTAAGCAGTTGGCCGGCTGTCTGGATAGCAACTCTTCTCGTAAGGGTGCTCGTTTCGTTCGTTTCTTGGATGCATTTAACATTCCTATTATTACGTTGGTAGATGTTCCAGGATTCCTTCCAGGTACAGCTCAAGAGTATAATGGTGTCATTCTTCATGGTGCAAAATTATTGTATGCTTACGGAGAGGCTACCGTTCCAAAAGTAACTATCACTTTGCGTAAGTCTTATGGTGGTTCTCATATCGTAATGAGTTGCAAGCAGCTTAGAGGCGACAGAAACTATGCATGGCCATCATCTGAAATTGCAGTTATGGGTGCTAGTGGTGCTGCGTCAGTTCTCTATGCTAAAGAAGCTAAAGCCCTGAAAGATGAGGGTAAGGTAGAAGAGGCTAAGGCATTTATCCAAGAGAAGGAAGATGAATACACTAATCTGTTCGCTACTCCTTATCAGGCTGCAAAATATGGCTATATTGATGACGTGATTGAGCCTAGAAACACTCGTTTCAGAATTATCAGAGCATTGGCACAGTTGGCAAATAAGAGATTGACTAATCCGGCCAAGAAACATGGTAATATCCCATTGTAATCACCTTTAAAAGTCTTAGAATATGTTTTTATCTATTACAAGTTCAACATGGCTAATGTCCTTGATAGGTGTTGGTATCGTGTTCATGATTTTATTCTTGCTTGTTGTGATATTACAGTTATTCAATCATCTGTTCAATACAGATTCATCAAAGTCTGATAAGTTTGTTTCTGAACTGAAGAATAACGTTCATGACGAAAAGCAGGAGAATGTCAGTGAACTGGATAAGGCTGCCGTTGCCACTGCTGTCTATTTGTTCTATAATGAACTTCATGACAACGAAAGCAATGTGTTAACTGTTAAGCAGACTCCGTCACATTGGCATGCAGTATTGAACGAGAGGCTATGATAACTGTATAATCTTAATTCAGATAATAAAATGACAAAAGAATTCAAATTTAATATAGCAGGCCAAGACTATACTGCATGTGTAGAAGAGGCTAATGCCGGTGCTTTGGTGGTGACTGTAAACGGCAAGACTTATGAAGTAGAGGTACCACAGCATAAGATTTCTGGTCCTAAAATGGTGCAAAAAGCTGCTAGTGCTCAAGTTGGCGGTCCAAAGAATGTAATTTCTGAACTTCCAGGAACTGTTACTAAGTTGGTAGCAGCAGCTGGTCAAGCTGTAAAGAAGGGTGATGTCTTGTTAGTTATTGAAAGCATGAAGATGGCTAATGACATTGTAAGTGAAGTAGATGGTACAGTGAAACGTATGGCAGTAACTGAAGGTCAGAGTGTAAATCAAGGTGATTTGCTAGTAGAGATGGTAGCTGATGCTGTTGCTGCTCCAGCTCCAGCTGCTGCTCCTAAAGTTGCTCCTAAAGCAGCCCCTGCAGCCCCTGTTGCTCCTGTCTCAGCAGCACCAAAAGCTGCTCCTGGTGCAAAAGTAGTTGAAGCACCTCTTCCTGGTACCATAACTAAAGTTTTGGTTGCTGCTGGCCAGACTATCAAGTCTGGTGATGTAGTAATTAAAATGGAGGCTATGAAAATGGAGAATGACATTACTTCAGAGTTCTCAGGTACGGTAAAATCTGTTTTGGTTGAACAGGGTGCTCAGGTGCAAAGTGGACAAGCATTGGTAGAATTAGCATAACAACTAGAATTCCATGAAAAATCTTAATCGATTATTTACAATCTTAATACTACTTTTCGTGGCTGTAATTCCTGTTATGGCGCAGGACTTCAGCTTTGGTGAAAGCATTTCCAAGTTTAGTTCGGAGATGGGTTTTACCGCTTTCTTTGTAGGGGATGGGTGGAAAAATGCCGTTATGATATGTATTGGTTGTTTCCTTCTTTATTTAGCAATCAAGAAAGAATATGAACCACTATTGCTTTTGCCTATTGCCTTTGGTATGATTCTGACGAATCTCCCAGGTGCAGGCCTTTTCCATACTAGTATGTGGAATGATGAGTTCCTTAATCCTGAAAGTTCATTTTATCACAGCTATCGACATGTGATGGCTGAAGGAGGTTTGCTTGATATCCTTTATATTGGTGTGAAAGCAGGCGTATATCCATGTTTGATATTCCTGGGTGTAGGTGCCATGACAGATTTCGGTCCACTGATTGCTAATCCTAAGAGTCTGCTTCTTGGAGCTGCTGCTCAGGTTGGTATCTTTGCAACCTTTATTCTGACTCAGTTGGATATATTTGGGTTTACTCCAGCTCAAGCAGCATCTATTGGTATTATTGGTGGTGCTGATGGTCCTACAGCTATTTTCTTGACTACCAAGTTGGCTCCTGAATTGCTTGGCCCTATTGCCGTGGCTGCTTATAGTTATATGGCATTGGTTCCTGTTATTCAGCCACCAATCATGAAACTTTGTACAACAGAGAAGGAGCGTAAGATTCGCATGAAGCAACTTCGTCAGGTTAGTAAGAAGGAGAAAATCATTTTCCCGATTGTTGTAGCAATTGTCGTTTCATTGATTTTACCATCTGCAGGTACTTTAATTGGGTGTCTTATGTTAGGTAACCTGATGAAGGAATCTGGAGTTGTGGAGAGATTGAGCAAATGTGTTCAGAATGAATTGAACAACATCGTAGTTATTATGTTAGGAACTACTGTAGGTGCAACTGCTACTGCTGAAGCTTTTCTTAATGTACAGACATTGTCCATCCTTTGTGTTGGAATCGTAGCATTTGGTGTAGCATCCGCATGTGGTGTTCTATTTGCAAAGATTATGAATCTGTTCCTAAAGGAGAAGATCAATCCACTCATTGGTTCTGCTGGTGTAAGCGCTGTTCCTATGGCTGCACGTGTTAGCCAGACTGTAGGTTCTAAGGCTGATCCAAGAAACTTTTTGCTGATGCATGCAATGGGACCAAATGTCGCAGGTGTGATTGGTTCTGCTGTAGCAGCTGGTGCTTTATTAAGTTTCTTAGGTTAATATTTATTGAAATAGTAAAAAGCCCTGAAGATTATGTCTTCAGGGCTTTTCTGTTTTCAAGTATTTGTTTATTATTTATAATCTTATTTTTACACCACCCATAAACCAAAATCCTGGTTGCTCTACATTGCTTAAATCAAAATAGTGATGGTTTGTCAGGTTATTCCCTTGAAGGAATATAGTGTATGCATTCTCAACCCACTGAACCTTTAAATCAAGTATAGCATAAGTGCCATATGGGGTAAGGATGCCGGTACTTTTCCCATTTTCATACATTGTGAATGCACCATTCCTATGCTGTAGCCTGAAATCCCATTGAGCCTCAAGTTTATCTATTATTCGATGGCTGGTAGACACAACGAATTTATTTCTAAGGAAATCAAGTGCGTAGTTACTGTCATAAATTTCTGTATTGTCATCACGTTTTTGATTGATGTAAGCATAGCTGATGTTCAAACGTTTCATGAAAGAATTCGGCCCATATATTTCTTGAAAATTCAATTGCGTGGTAAGTTCGATTCCCATATTGTTCAACTTGAAATTTGCTGAGTGATAGGAATCATCGGCACTATACTTAACCCAGTCAATCATATCTGTTCCTTTTTGGTAAAATCCTTTCAACTTGGCTTGAAAATAAGGAGTGCTATATTGTATACCGATGGTATAATCAGTGCTCTTCTCTGGTTTCAACCCTATATTTCCATTGATAGTAGGACTTTTGTAGTAAAGATCTGTGAAAGTGGGCATACGTAATGCTTGGTTGAATGAAGCATATAATTTCCACCCGTTTATTGGTCTCCAGCTTACGTCGATACCTGGATATATTCTGAATCTATAATCCAGTGCAGTGTTCATATTAGCCAACAGACCCAAACTAACTGTTACACGTTTCCAAATCAGATCATGCTCCAAGTATAAGCCAATATTGGTTCTGTTATCACTATTTGTGTAACTTTTGTCGTGCCCAGGAATTTTGACATATTCTGATTCTTCCATAGGCTTACCTAGGCTATTTGATAGTATTCCTTCATTTCTTATTTCTACACCAAATGAAGATTTACCTAAATGCCAGTCTATGTAAGAATTCAGGTTCATTCCATAAACGTTAAGTTGGTGGAAGTTCTCATATGCTTCAGGATTGGTACGGATAAGCAAGTAATGATCCATGGTTCTGCTCCAGTAAATAGATGGCAAAAAGTGAACCCGACCTTTCGTTTCAGCAGAGATGGCAGCCATATACCTGCGATTCTCTTCATATTGGTTGTTGAAAGCTGCACTATAGAAGGTGTTGGCTCCATAATTCATGGTGCTGTATCCCAGTTGCCATTTTACATTAAGATCAGAACTGTTATATCCTCCGTTGAAGAAAGCATTCCCTTTATTGAAATCACTATTCTCGGAACCACCATCACTACGTGAGTAACCTCCAGTTAGTCTGTTATAAATTTTCTCTCTTTGGAAGTTTACATTTGCGTCACCAGCTACTGTTCCAAAAGAACCACCTTGAATGTTAACACCCAATTTGTGTTCCTTTTCATTCTTTGTAATAATGTTGATAGCACCGCTGAAAGCAGAGGAACCATAGATTCGGCTTGATCCTCCTTCAAGAACTTCTATGCGTTCTATATCGTTGACAGATACGGGAAGGTCTACGGTTAAATGACCTGTGTGAGGATTACTGATGTTTATACCGTTCAGTAAAACGGTTAACTGGTCGCTGTTCCCTCCATTTATTCCAATATCGGTTTGGATACCATAGGCACCACGTTGTCTTACATCGACACCAGCCACCAATTTTAAAAGATCGTTTACACTTTGGGCTGAAGAAGCCTCAATTTCTTTTCGCGTAAGCACTTGTACCATTCGAACAGAGTGCTCTGGAGAAAGTGGAATGCGGCTTCCAATTACTTCAAGCTCATCAAGATCATACTCCGTGTCGGAGGTTTTTACTTGATTTTGACTCTTTTCTACTTTCAAAACAGTTTGAGCCGTAGAAGAGTTTGGAACAGCTAAAGTTAATGTCGCCACGCTTAACACGCAAATATTGATTTCTTTCTTCATACTTAGAAAGACTGAATATTTGCGATGGTTAAACTGACGCCACTTAGTTGCGCATTTTCTCCAATTCAATTTTTTTACTCTCATGTTTATTCTTTTTCTTGAAAACAGATGCAAAATTAATCCGTTTTTTGTTAAGGAACAAACTATTTATTACCTTTGTATTGATTTAGAAAATTAGCCATGATTGAGACTTTTGAACTTTGGTGTCATCCGTTTAGAGAGAATCGTCGTGTAAATGTTTATTTACCATCGGATTACTATGAAAATGAAGAAAAATACCCTGTAGTCTATATGTTTGATGGGCATAATCTGTTCGATGATGCAGAGGCTGCCTATGGAAAATCATGGGGGTTGAGAGTTTTTTTGGATTACTGGGATAAAAAGATAATAGTAGTAGGTGTTTACTGTTCAATGCATGGAAACGACCGCTTAGTTGAATACTCACCTTATAATTATAAAACTGTTTTCACTGGACCAGTTAAGGGTACCGGTAAATTGACGATGGAATGGTTTGCAACTGTTCTAAAGAATCATATAGATAATACATACAGGACTTGGTCGCATCGAGAGGCAACTGCCATAGCAGGTTCAAGCATGGGAGGCCTTATGGCTTATTATGCTGTGATAAAATACAATCACATCTATTCTAAAGCAGCATGTATTTCTCCAGCTTTTAGATTGGCCATTCGTAGTGTGAAAGCTCAGCTCCTGAGAAGTAAGGAATTGTCAGAAGACACAAAGATATTCTTCAGTTGGGGAACGAAAGAAGACCCTAGGGGCATATTAGGCAAACAGATCTGGAAATTGGATGCCATGCTTCAAGAGAGAGGCATTGATACATATTGCCTAAAGCACATAAATGGCACACATAGTGAGGGTTCCTGGGAAAAAGAAATACCACTTTGGATGGATTTCTTATGGAAGTGAAATATAACCGGGAATAAATTCCAAATCACATTTTACAGGGGTTACAGACATGCGTACTAAAGCACCCTCAATAAGAGGATAGTTCTTTTTCACATGTCCTACAGGGAAATTGTAAATCACAGGAATATCTTTGTCTTTAAAATACTGCTCGAACAAAAAGTTCATATCGGGGTAGTCACCATTATTTTTATAATCAGTGAACTGCCCTATAATAATTCCTTTTATCTTATCTAAAATTCCGTGCAACTTCAATAAATTCATATAACGGTCTACATGATCAAAGTTTTCACCTACATCTTCCAGAAATAGAATCAAATTGTCATTTCTCATACAGAAGTCAATACTTGAGCCAGTGAATCCACACATCACACTTAAATTACCCCCGATAAGTGTTCCTGTGACATCGCCCAAATGATTCATAGGATGAGAAGGAATCGTATATTGTGGCCTCTTACCTTTCAAGATTCCTTGTAAGTATAAGCTACAATCATCTTTGCCACCGTATTCCATGAGATGTTCACACATATGGGCATGAATTCCCATAACCCCACTGGTAACCCATGCACTATGAAGTACTGTGATATCACTATAACCTATAATCCATTTAGGATTATCCTTGATTACAGACAATGGAATATCTTGAATTTCCTGAATGCTTCCATATCCACCACGAGTGCACATGATAGCCTTGATAGTAGGATCCAGTAAGGCTTTCAGCAAATCAGAACAACGCTCTTCCTTGGAACCGGCAAAAGTACCCTGCGTATTATCTAGTACATGTTCACCTCGAACTGTGACATACCCCCATTCTTTAAGAACTTTTTCAGCTGCAATGACAAATTCCACATTTGGCGTACTAGCCGGGCTTATAAGAGCAATTTTGTCACCTTCTTTAAGAAATGGAGGCATGAGTATATTGTTTTGCGCGTATACAGTCATATTCATAATGATTAAAAAGGAAAAAGCTATAATCTTCATTAATGTCTGTTTTGGTATTGCAAATATAGCTAATTTGCAGCAGAAATGATTTTTTTAGTTACACAAATTAGAAAACATTGGAAAGTATTCTTTCATTTGTTAAAATTGAATTATCTTTGTACCACTTTTAAAATTATTATTTTTATTTTTTTTATTTGAACATGGCTTTTTACGTTCGTTATTTCGATGCAGAAGCTCTGCTCCCAAAGGAAGAGGATATAATACCTTTTATTGCCAGTTTAAACATGCTTTCTCCAAAAGAAATGAATGTACTTGGTTCTTATATGGGAAAGCTAAAGAGTGGAACTAACCGTATTTTTTTAGATAAGTCTAAGAAAAAGTATATACTGGCTATAGGTACAGACAAAACTGACATTGCAGATTTCCAGAAAAATGCCAAAAAGGAGGCTCGCCCAAACAATCCACGTCAGGTAAAACCTGCAATTCGTGAGAATGAATCTGTGATAGATACAGCAAAGCTCAATGAAGGTTGGTATTTATATTCATTGGATTATCAGCGTTTTGAAGAAGGCATTTATCTTCCTTATACTTTCAAAGCTAAAATCAAAGATGTTAGTTTGGAAGATGCTTATAAAAAGATGTCTCAATATCTGATGCAAAAGCATCAAGATAGTTTAATTCCTGATTTTCGCCCATCACTTGTCACATCGGAACCCGTAACCGAATAATTGTATTCCTCTATAGGGTATGAAAAAGTTTCTAGTTTTTATCACCCTGTTACTTCTGCATCTCTCTTGTTATGCAGGGGAGTGGATTCGTGTGAATCAATTAGGTTATCTGCCTCAATCCGTAAAGGTCGGTGTATATATAAGTAATGAATTGCATCAGATTTCTTCATTTGCTTTAATTGATGCATATACTAAAAAGGAGGTTTATGTATTTTCAGAAGATAAAATACATAAAGTTCCTAACTATGGCCAAATGAAGGCGTGTTATAGACTGGACTTTTCTGATGTTGAAGAAGAAGGTGTCTATTACTTAAAAGTAAATGAAATTCTATCTCCCCGTATTCTAATTAATACGCATGTATATGATGGGACTGCAGATTTTGCACTGAATTACATGCGTCAGCAGAGGTGCGGGTTTAACCCTTTTCTAAATGATTCTTGCCATTCGGATGATGGCTACATTGAATTTCATCCTCAAAAAAGCGGGCAGCATATAGATGTTCGTGGTGGATGGCATGATGCAGCTGATTATCTGCAATATACTACTACTTCTGCCAATGCTATTTATCAGATGTTATTTGCATATGAGCAGAATCCTGAATCTTTTGCTGATTATTTTGACGCTTCGGGTAGAAAGGGGAAAAATGGCATTCCAGATATTATTGATGAAATAAAGTGGGGACTTGAATGGCTTTGCCGTATGAATCCGGAACCGGGTGAATATTATAACCAGATAGCAGATGACCGGGACCATGCCGGCATGCGAAGTCCATCAAAAGATCAAGTTGATTATGGCTATGGTTCAGGCAAGGGCCGTTCTGTATATTATTGCAGTGGGGAAGTGCAACCTAGAGGAAAGACTGGCCTGACAAATTTTACTACAGGAGTGGCCAGTACAACGGGGAAATTTGCTTCATGTTTTTCATTAGGTGGAAGAATACTAAAAGTTTTTTATCCTGATTTTGCTGCTGATTTGCTCTCAAGAGCTGAAGATGCCTACAAAATGGGAGTAATGAAACCAGGCGTGTGCCAAACTGCTTCTCGTGTTTCACCCTATATTTATGAAGAGGACAATTGGACTGATGACATGGAATTAGCTGCGTTGGAGTTATATCGCCAAACTAGCAAAGAAGAATTCTTGGGTCAGGGTCTGGAATATGCCAGAAGAGAACCTATCACCCCTTGGATGGGAGCAGATAGTGCCCGTCATTACCAGTGGTATCCATTTGTAAATTTGGGACATTATCGCTTAGCTTCTCAACCTTCTACCCAAAAGGAATTCTTGCTAAATATGCGTTCTGGAATTTCACGAACCTATGAAAAAGCAAAAGGATCTGCCTTTTTAAATGGCATTCCTTTCATTTGGTGCTCCAACAATTTATGTGTTGCGATGTTGACTCAATGTAGGTTGTATCGAGAATTGTCTGGGGATAATCAGTTCAAGGAAATGGAAGCAGCTTTGCTGGATTGGTTGTTTGGCTGTAACCCATGGGGAACTTCTATGATTGTAGAGTTACCTCTTTGGGGTAATTTCCCATCTCAGCCTCATTCTTCCTATGTAAAACTTGGACTAGGTAATACTACCGGTGGATTAGTTGACGGACCTGTTTATAGCTCAATCTACAACAGTTTAATTGGCATCAGTTTGTCAGGTCTACCCAATTTGCCAGCAAAGCCATATACAGAATTTCAGCCCGATCGCATGGTTTACCATGATGCTATTGGAGACTATTCCACGAATGAGCCAACAATGGATGGAACGGCTTCACTAACCTATTATTTATCTTCTTTACAAAAAGAGGGGATGCTTCAACGGAATGAAAAGTATCATGATAATCACGTTTGGGTCGATGGGGGAATAATTAGGACAAATCCCTATAAGAAAACCATAGCTTTAGTTTTCACAGCTGCTGATAAAAGAGATGGAGAAGATAATATTATTAATACCCTAAAAAAACATGGAATAAAAGCTGGTTTCTTTTTCACGGGAGAGTTTTATGAAAAATTCCCTGATACCATACAACGACTACTTCATGAAGGTCATTATGTAGGTAGTCACAGCTATGGACATCTTCTCTATATGCCATGGGAAAATCGGGATTCACTTTTGGTTTCTCAAAGTGAATTTGAAAATGATATGGAGAAGAGTTTTAATCTCTTGGAAAAGGCAGGTATTCATTACAAAGATGCCAACTATTTCATACCTCCTTATGAGTATTATAATCAAACAATTAGTTCATGGGCAAAAGGCATGGGATTACAAGTTGTTAATTTTACACCTGGCACTTTGAGTAATGCGGATTATACGACTCCAGATATGAGTAATTATCGTAGTTCTAGAGTAATCTTTGACAGAATTCTTACTATGGAGAAGAATGAAGGCCTAAATGGTCATATCATGCTTTTTCATTTTGGAACTGATGATTCTCGTACAGATAAGTTCTATAAAGGGTATTTAGATAAATTGATTAATCATTTGAAAAAGAAAGGATATAGTTTTGTTTCTTTAAAAGATGCTATTGAAAAATAAATCAAGACATCTTTCTAATATAAATTAGTTTTATGAATAAGTATTTAGACGTAGTTAAGCGCAGTCTTGCATCCCTTAATTGGTTTGAGACACTTTTGCTGGTTGCTATTTTAGCACTCTCTGTTATTTCATTTATAATTAAAGGAGAATTTTCTCTAAATAATACCATTGCAGCTGTATCGGCCATCCTAGGCGTTTTTTGTGTTGTCTTGGGAGCAAAAGGTTCTATCGCAAATTGGATATTTGGAATAGTTGAAGCCTGTCTTCATATTTATATCTGTTTTGTCACTCATATTTATGGTGATTTTCTACAACGTCTCTTATGGAATCTGCCAATGCAGTTTTATGGTTGGAAGAATTGGAGAAAGCGTGAGCGTAAAGATAAGTCAACCACTATTGTGACGCGCTACATGTCTTGGAATCAACGCATTTATACCGTTCTAGCCATATTAATCGGAACAGTTTGTCTAGGATATTTCCTGAAAGATTTTGGTCCATGGTTGATTGGTCATCTTCATGAGATTCTTCCTGATATGCAATTCAAGACCTTAAAAACAGATTATGACCATCCTGTTCAGTTGTGGCTGGATGCTTTCACCACTATCATTTCTATTATTACGGTTTATATATCAACAAAAGCATTTGTAGAGCAATGGTTCTTATGGCTGATCATAAATATCACCTATATTTGTATGTGGCTTATGAGTGATTCTGATTTCAGTTTCATGACGGTTGCAAAATATAGCGTATATCTTATCAATAGTTTTTATGGTATTTGGATGTGGAACAAATTAAGTAAGAAATAAAAAAGAAGGCGGTTATAAAAACCGCCTTTCTTTTTACTACAAAATCATTGAGCCAAAATCAAATCTGCTAATTCATTCAGCTTTTCCACATCAGCTGGTTTCATCTTTCCACGGATGGTTATAACAGGTTCCAAGATCTCAAGCTCTTTCATTGTTTCCAACATGCTTTTCATGACTTTTCCTGCACTTGGTGCCCATGAACCATTTTCTATAATAGCTACACGACGTTTCTGATAGCCTTTAATTTCCAACTTATGTATGAAATTATACATAGGAGGGAACAATCCACCATCATAACTAGAAGCAGCAAGAACTAGATTCCCTAGTCGGAAAGCATCTTCTATAGCTTCTGCCTGGTCATCTCTACTTAAGTCTGTTATTGCTACTTTGCCTGCATTACGTGCCTTAAGAATTTCTGCCAGTTTATTTGCAGCCTCAGCAGTGTTTCCATGGATGCTGGCATAAGCTATTAGAGTTCCTGGAGTCTCTACCTCATAATTGCTCCAAGTATTATACAGACCAATGTAATAACTTAGGTTTTCTTTCAAAATTGGTCCATGAAGTGGACAAATAATTTGGATGTCAAGTGCAGAGGCTTTCTTTAGCAGATTTTGTACCATCGTACCATATTTGCCACAGATGTTGAAATAATACCTTCTAGCTTCGCATGCCCAATCCTCTGTTTCATTACAGAGTGCGCCAAACTTACCAAAAGCATCAGCACTGAAAAGGATTTTATCTGTCTCGTCATAGCTTACTATGACTTCTGGCCAATGGACCATAGGAGCTGCAATGAACTTTAATGAATGTTGACCCAGAGAGAGTGGTTCTTTCTCATTTGCCTCAATTATTCTTCCTGTAAAGTCAAATCCCACGAAGAATGCAGAAAGCATAGAAACAGCTCGTTTTGAGCAGACAATCATACATTCGGGATAATCCTCCAATACTTTCTGAATGAGTGCAGAATGGTCTGGTTCCATGTGGTGAACAACCAGATAGTCTGGCTTTCTTTCGCCTAATACCTTTTTCAGGTTCACTAACCATTCATCACCCACACGTTTGTCTACAGTATCCATGATGGCTACTTTCTCATCTAGAATGACATATGAATTATATGCCATTCCGGCAGGAAGATAATACTGGCTCTCAAACAAATCTAAATTGGTGTCATCTACACCAATATACTTCACAGTTGAAGTTACATCTTTTACCATTTGTGTTTTATTTTAATTCTATTATCTGTTTAACCTTTATATCTTCGGCATTGGCACCAATTCGAATCTCAAATTCTCCGGGCTCAACGGTCCATTTCATGTCTTTATCTAAGATCTGTAAATCTTCTGGATGAAGAGTAAATGTTACAGTCTTTGTTTCTCCCGGTTGTAGACTAACCCGTTCGAATCCTCTCAGCACTGATTCATAATAAACGACAGATGTCACTAAGTCAGAAATATAAAGCTGAACTATATCTTCACCTGGACGTTTACCAGTGTTAGTGACTTCAACGGAAACTTTAACATCGCCATCAACGGAGCCTGAATGACTTATATTCAAATTGTTATATTCAAATTTTGTATAAGTAAGACCATAGCCAAATGGATAGAGTGAACCGTTCACGCGTGTGTTTTTTGCACTCCACCAACTGGCTGCATTATGGGAACCACGTTTGTATGGGAAATTCCATTCAATTTCTCCAATAGTCTTTGGGAAGGTAATAGGAAGCTTTCCACTAGGACTGATCTCACCGAACAACATCTTTGCTACGATTTCACCACCTCTAAATGCAGGGAACCAAGTTTCAAGAATTGCCGGAATATATTTGTTTTCCCAATTAATAGTCAGCGGCTGACCATTGATCAATACTAAGATTACTGGTTTCCCTGTTTTATACATCGCTTGTATTAAATCACGCTGCCTGCCTGGGAGGTCCAATGAAGTTCTACTTCTTCCTTCACCTGTACGCAAATCATCTTCTCCTAGACAACAGATGATGTAATCTACATTCTCTGCCGCTTGAACAGCCTTCCTGATGGCCAGTTCTTCCCTTGCAGTTATCGGCTCAGGAATTATTTCTGACTCAGGCCAATTTGCGTCAACTATATCACATCCTTTTTCATAGATGACCTTATCGGAACCTAAATAATTCTCTAATCCTTTCAGCATACTTATACCATCTATGCCGTTAGGGCCATAACGGGATGTCATAAAGTTTGTTTCGACAGCCAATGGGCCTGTTACTAGAATTTTGTTGATTTTATTCTTATCCAAAGGCAGAATATCGTCTTGATTTTTTAGCAGAACAATACTTTGACTTTGAACTTTGTCTATAAAATTATCTTGAAATACATAACCAGCTTCTTTATCAGCCAATGCACCGTTTCCCGTGTAAGGGTTGTCGAATAGCCCCATACGGAACTTAACGTTGAGCACTTCACGTACCCGTTGGTCTAATGTCTTTTCACTCAACATTCCATTCTTAACAGCAGTCCTTACTGGGTTAATAAATGTAGATGGTGGGGTAAAGTTTGTGCGTACATTCAATCCAGCCTCCAGCACTAATTTAGCTGTTTCTTCATAAGTTGAAGTTACGTTATGCTTACTGTGCATGTATTCTACGGCTTCTGAATCGCTAACCACATATCCATTAAAGCCATAGGTGTCTCTAAGCAGCTCTGTGAGGAACCAATGTGAGCCAGACACAGGTATACCGTTCCAGTCGTTATAGCTACTCATTACTTCCCAAGGATGAGCTTTTTGAATTACTTTTTTAAATGGATACAGGAATATCTCATGGAGTTCACGTGGAGTGATATGGGGATCTGTTCGTGCAGCACCATCTCTACCACCTTTAGGAACGCTGTAAGCAGCATAGTGTTTAAGGCAAGAACCTATTCCTTGTTCTTGAATACCCTTAACCATTTGGATACCTAGTTCGCTAATTAAGTATGGGTCTTCCGAATAACATTCCAACGTCCTTCCCCATCTGGGATCTCGAGCCATATCCAAAATTGGTGCATATACACTGTGGTATCCTATTAATTTTGCTTCGTTGCCAACTATTGTGCCCGCTTCATGAATAAGAGCTCTGTTCCAAGTACTTCCCAAAGCAATAGGGGCGGGTAATGGAGTTGCCTTAGTGTGGTTCAACCCATGAATTCCCTCATTTGAGAACTCTACTGGTATGCCAAGTCTTGTGTTTTCCACAAAGAAACGTTGAACTTGATGCAATGCATCCACATGTACAGACATTGGGTAGGATAATTTCATATATCTTCCAGCACCCTCAACACCATTCAGCATTTCATCTATGTTTGCAATTCCATCTTTCCAGATTTCATTTTTCCAATTTGGGGTAGGAAGTGAATCTTGCAATACTCTGCCAAATCCATATAATGTGGTGACTTGATTTGACTTCTCTTCCAGTGTCATTTGGGAAAGCAGATCTTCAACACGTAATTCGATAGGCTGTTTTGGATCTTCATAAACATCCATTTTCCCATTCTTGTTGAAATCAATCCATCCATCATGGTACATGTCTTTTGTCTTATTTTGAGCATAAGAGGATGTAAGGGAAATGAGACAAATACTCAAAAGACAAAATTTTTGAATGTGTTTCATAATAATTGATTTAATTGAATAAAATACCATCTCCATCAGGATCAAGTGTTTTAGCTAGTTTTTCAATATTTAGACTACGGGCAGAAGCATCTACAATTTCTTTATAGACTCCACCTTTTTTATAGACTTCATCAGGTTCACCGCTTTGTTCCACCTTTCCATTCTTCAGGGTGTAAACAAAGTCACTATCGATGATTTGAGAGATATTATGGGAAATCATGATGACAGTTCGTCCTTTTTTGATGTCATCTATAGATTGTTTGATCTGCTCGGTAGCTATTGCGTCAAGCGAAGCTGTAGGTTCATCCAGGAAAACGATAGGAGGATTCTTCAAGAACATTCTGGCAATTGCTATTCTCTGTTGCTGGCCTCCAGAAAGTTGTTGAGCCTTGCTTTGGAAGCCATTGGGTAATTTGATTATTTGGTCATAAATGTATGCTTTCTTTGCTGCATCTATGATTTCATCCATCGTTGCTTCTGGTTTTCCATAACGGATATTATCTTCAATGGTCCCATCGAAAATGTGATTCTTTTGAAGTACAAGGCCTATGTTTTCGCGAAGATACTTCGTGTCCCATTCCCGCAAATCAACTCCATCTAGTAAAATGGTGCCCGTATCAGGCTCATAGAACTTATCCAACAAATTCACAATGGTAGACTTACCAGCACCCGACAGACCCACAAAAGCAGTGATATTTCCTGGAACTATTTCCATGTTTATGTTGTAAAGTGCCTTGGTTCCGTTCGGATAGGTGAAGTCTATGTTTTTAAGTTCAAATTTACCCGTAACTTTTTCCGGGTGATATTTTCCAGATGGTTCAACGAAATTGTCTGCATCTAAAATGTCAAAGAAGCCCTCTGCATAGATAACAGCATCGTTCAACTGGTCAAAAATGCGCTGTAATTGTGTAATAGGGGCTGTCACGTTGGCAAACAACATTACATGATACATGATTTTACCAATTGACATTCCAGGATACTGTATTAGCACCAGATAAGCCGTAAGAATAATAATCAGCACCGTGCCAACCTGTCGAACGAAACTTTTTAATCCATCATAATAAAAAGATGTCTTTCTAACCAACATCTGATTATCCGTGAACTTAGTCTGTAAATTCCATTGCTTTTCGCTTTCGATAGACTCACGATTAAACGACTTAATGACGTTCATGCTTTCTATGATTCCCATGATGCCATGGCTCTTCTGCTCACGGAACCCACGCATGTTCTGACGCCAGCCTTGAAGCTTTCGTGCCTGCGCTACCGTAATCCAAATGTAGATAGGGACTATAAAAAGTGCGGTCAATCCTACGTAGAAATTTGCCATGAACATAAGAATCAACGCAAGGAATGCACTTGTAAACAGAGGTAATAAGTCGATAAATACATTTTGAACCGTACTGGATAAACTGCTCACACCCTGGTCAATCCTCGTCTGAAGTTTACCCGTTTCATTCTCATTGGCAGAGAAAAAAGCCATTTTGTAAGTGAGGATTCTATCCACCACAGCCTGAGACATATCTTTACTCACTAAAATACGCATTTTTTCACCGAAAAAGTGTTGCGCATAAGTTATTAGTGCCGATAGTATTTCTTTTCCCAGCAAAATGGCACTTATAAGAGTAAGTATGTTGGCAGCTTCAGCCCATTCGAATCCTTCCGGCTTAACTAAGGCATTAATCTTATCTACAGTCCAGTCCAAGACTATAGCATTAACCTGGGCTATTAGGGAGCCTATAAGAGTCAGGAATAAGGTTGCCATGACAAGCCATTTGTATGGCTTGACATATGGCAAGATTTTTTTCATTAAGTCGATAAGGTTCATACTTATTTGTTTTTATTCCTTTTGAAGAGGCCTTTGAATGTACCTGAAACTTTTTTAGCCCCACGTTTAATACTTTTACCAACTTTTTGAGAGGTGGTGTCAATAAATTCACCTGCATCTTTCAGATTCTCTCGTCCTATTTTCTTTCTATATTGAGCCCGATAGTTGTAATACAATTCTATCTGGTCATCGTTCATCTTTTTTTCAAATTTTTCATCAAAGAGCTCTTTATATGCAGCATATTCGCCTTTCCATTCTGAAATCTGTTCAGTTGTAGGAGTTTCCACTTTATTCATTCGCTCTACCAATGATTTGAAATCATTCAAGAACTTGTTAATGTCAGCTGGTGATTGAGCTATACAGAATGTGCTTTGAATCAATGTAATAATCACCATTAAAATAAATCTCTTCATGTCAATTTCAATTAAAGTTAGTTTATAATATATTTTTTATTTCCAATAAGTTGTGAACTTCAAAGTTAACCGGTTCCGGGGATGTGAAATCATCAGGATGAGCATTATAAAACATGACATCAATACCAGCTTTCTTTGCACCTTGAATATCGGTTATAAAATTGTCACCTATCATCAAGGTCGTTTCCGGCTTTGCTCCTGAGATTTCAAATGCATAGTCAAAAAAAGTAGGAGAGGGCTTGTTGGCACCTGCATCTTCAGATAAGATAATGGTGTCAAAATAATCGTACAGATTCGACGAATGAAGCTTTTTGTATTGAACTTCATGGAATCCATTACTGCAAATATGCATCCGATAACCTTTTCCCTTTAGATAGTTTAAAAGCTCATAGGCTCCAGGTACCACGCCAGATTTACAGGAACACAATTCCAGGAACTTATCACCCACCTGAAGGCAAAAATCATCACTTGGTTCAAAAGGCTTTTCTGTTACCAGGCCATCTGTATTTTGAACTTTTACCTTGCCTTGAGAAAGGGGCCTTCTGAATCTTTCCAGGATTAAATAAGGCCTATCGATTTCACCGGCACTGTATTGACTCCACAGCATAATATTTGCCAACCAATATGGTTCTGTGAAATCTTCTACTTTTTCAAAATAACGGTCAAGGTGAAAATACTCATAAAGCTCTTGTAAGGCTATAATTGCATTACCACGAGTGTCATAAAGAGTATCATCAAAATCAAAAAACAGATCCGAATATTTTTTCATTTTCCACCTTACTTTATTTTTTGCAAATATAGACTATTTCCTTCAGTTTGCCAAATTTGAGTGTTTATCGTTTTTATAATTTAAATGTTTCCATTATCTTTGAACCATAAATTTAAAACTATGAAAGAAAGAGTCGTTTTTATCGATTATATCAGAGTAATTGCATGCTTCCTGGTTATGTTGGTTCATGCCAGTGAGAATTTTTATGCTGCAGATGCTTCCGGATTAGCTGGAAATGTTTCCATGCTGGCAAATGAGTCGAATCGTTTCTGGGTTTCTTTTTATGATGGAGGGCTGGGCCGTATAAGTGTTCCACTTTTCATGATAGTCTCTGCCTATTTGCTTGTCCCGATGAAACCAGGGATGACAATGACACATTTTTACAAGAAACGCTTTGGACGAATTTTACCACCGTTTATTACATTCTTGTTGCTTTACACCTTCTTACCTCTAGTTTGGGGTGGAATGACCTGGGAACAGTCATGGAATGATTTTAAAATGTTGCCATTCAATTTCCCATCTATGGGTGGTCACCTTTGGTTCATGTATCCTCTAATCAGCTTGTACCTTATTATTCCAGTTATATCTCCTTGGCTAGAGAAATCCACAGCCAAAGATGAACTGATATTCATTGGTCTGTTTTCTGTCTCTACTTTATTGCCTTGGCTGCACAGGTTTGTAAGTCCTGAATTATGGGGTGAATGTTTCTGGAACAACTTTAGTATGTTGTGGTATGTTTCAGGCTATTTAGGCTATCTTGTATTAGCACACTATATAAGGGTTCATTTGAATTGGTCTAGATCCAAACGGCTTCAGATAGGTCTATGCTGTTTTGTACTAGGTGCGTTATTTACAGCTTGGTCTTTCTATTACAAAGGTGTTCCCGGTCAGATCATTGAAACACCCATGCTGGAGTGGTCTTGGGAATTTTGTACTCCTAATGTCCTTGTTGCCACTTTTGGAGCGTTTTTGCTCTTTACATGTATTAATCAGCAGAAGGCTCCCAAGTTCATTACGAATTTCTCAAAAATGTCTTATGGCATGTATTTGATGCACTTGTTTTTCTTGTCAGTTATTGCTTCTTACTTTGTAAATGGTAATCAGGCAGATCCATTAATTCCTGTTTGTCTTGCCATTCCTTTAATTGCTATTTTGACGTTTATTTGTTGCATCGTGACATGTAATTTGATTTCATTCATACCTGGTAGTAAATATATAATTGGTTGATCATGAAAAAGGCTTTATTTTTCATTCTGTTTTCCCTTTTTGTGCATGTCTCTGTTTCTGCACAGCCATATGCACGCTTTCATGAGGGTTTGTTGAAGAACACGCAAGTAAAAGGATGGATTCTTCAGTTCCTGGAGAGGCAGCAGACCGGTTTAACGGGTCATCCCGAAGCCATGTCTTATCCTTACAATAGTTGTTTGTGGGCTGGCAATATCACTCGTGAAGCTGAAGAGCGGGGAAGTGACTGGTGGCGTTATGAGCAAACAGCTTATTATACCGATGGATTATTACGTTTGGGGTATCTTTTGAACGACCAAAGTTTAATAAACAAGGGAAAAGATGGAATTAACTACACCATAGAACATGCTGCAGAAAATGGCAAGTTGGGTCATGCTGATATAGAATCTCTATGGCCTTTTGCTGTATTTTTCCGGGCTATGCTGGCCGAGTACCAAGCTACTGGAGATGAGAGAATTGTATCTAGTTTGGAAAAGCATTACTTGAACTTTACTGCCGAGGAAATAGCTGAGATTCGAAACCTTATCAATGTGGAAGGTATACTTTGGGTCTACGGGAAGACTAAGAACCAGAAGTTGCTGGAATTGGCAGAGGAAGCCTTTAAATTGGAAAAATCAGAGTTGACTAGAGAAGTAGTTTACAATGATGAGAATCCACATATCCATGGCGTAACCTATGCTGAAACCATGAAAATTCCTTTGATACTGTATGCTTACACTGGGAAGAAAGAATATCTGGATTTTGCCCTTCGTGCCAACAAGAAAGTAGAGGACATGGATATGCTTCCCGATGGTGTTCCAACGAGCGCAGAGTATTTGCTGGGAAACGACTTTATGATCTCTCATGAGACTTGCGATATAACTGATTTCTCCTGGTCATGGGGTTATTTCTTGGAAACTACAGGTGAGGCACATTGGGCTGATCTGATAGAAAAGGCTGTTTTCAACGCAGGTCCAGGTGCAGTGACTAAAGATTTTAAGGCATTACAGTATTTTTCTAGTGTCAACCAGTTTATTGCCACAGGTACTTCTAATCATAATGAATTCAAGAATGGTTCAACCTGGATGGCTTATCGTCCTATTCACGAAACCGAATGTTGTGCAGGAAATGTGCACCGATTTATGCCAAACTATGCATCTCGTATGTGGATGGTAGGAGATAAGGATGAATTAGTCAGTGCTCTTTATGGTCCATCTGCCATTGATTTCAAATTATCCAATGGAAGAAACTGTCATGTGGAAGAAGTTACAAATTATCCATTCGACGAAACTATCATCTTTAATTTCAAAATGAGTAAATCCTCTAAGATGAAATTTACTCTTCGTATTCCAGAATGGTGTGAATCTGCTTCCATCACTATCAATGATAAACCATATAAAGAAAAGATTAAATATGGTGAATATATGACTATTGAACGGAAGTTCTCTTCTGATGACCAGATTGTACTCAAGCTGGATATGCCTATTAAAATCAAGAAGACAGCCGACAAGAAAGGTACTTATTTCGAGCGTGGGCCATTACTTTACAGTTATAGTATTGGCATGACATTGACAGAAGACTTGAAGGAATATGAGAACATGGCTACCAAGAAAGTTGGCAATCCTGATTTCAAATGCTGGGATATAAGGCCATTAGGGAAATTCAATTATGCGTTGACTCCTGAAAGCCGACCGAAGTTTGTAAGGCGAATACCTAATAGCAACTATCCGTTTGATTGGAATGGTGCTCCTGTAAGTATTATCGTTCCTGTACGTGAAATAGATTGGGAATTGGAGGATGATCGTTTCACGCCAACACTTCCTGATTCTGTGGTTTACACAAAGGACGAGACAAATTCAATAGTACTGGTTCCATATGGATGCACCATGTTGAGATTGACAGTTTTCCCCACCGGAGAGGCGAGTAAAGTAGATGAAACAAAGCATTAATACCATGTTGACTCGTTCCTTCGTGAAATATAATGTATTTTTAGTAATACTTTTATTGCCCTTTTTGAGCCTGAAAGCCCAGACTCCCAACGAGCGTCAAGCCCGTAGGATCTTTAATCATACCTACGATATGGTTTTTGGTGATAAAGGAAGTTCTCTTTCTTACAATGTAAATATTATACGTATCTACAAAACCAGTGGAAAGATATGGATGAAAGGGAAAAAATCTGTCTTTGAAGAAGAACGATACATTGGTTACACGAATGAAAAATACTATTACCGTGTAGATCAGAAGAAAAAGACGGTTGAGATTTTCGATGTGGATTCTCCTGACAAAGATAAATATGCTTCTAAAGTAAAATTCGATTTGGAAGAATTTGTCTATCATATTGCAGCAGAAGATGATAATTATGTAATTACATTGGATTTGAAAAAGGGAGCTAAAGGCACAGTTAAACATGCTAAAGCATATATTAACAAGAAGACTCGGTATCCAGTGAAACTGAGATTAAAAGTGCTGTTTTTTTGGATAACGGTTGACATCAATAATTTTCACTACGGGCTGACAGATGAAACTGTTTTTGATTTCCCTGCAAACAAATTCTCTTCTTACAAAACGGAGGATAAAATGGTACATAAATAAATTATAATATCCGTATTTAGCCATAATTTAATCTGTTTTATATATATTTGCTGAAAAATATAATTGGGGAAGATATTATATGAATGAGTTGCCAAACATAGTGGATAAAAGTATGTTCCGGATGAAAGTCTGGTATAGAACTTTTGTCCATTTACAAAAGCACGGACCCTATATAAGACATAATCTGACATCTTCGCATACCTGTCTACATTGCAATAATACCTATACGGGTAATTACTGCCCTGTATGTGGCCAGAAACATGATGTCCAGCGATTTACCTGGTCATACGTTTATCAGAATATCTTTACGGGGCTTTTTAATCTAGGTGAAGGCTTCTTACGCACCTTGTTAGATCTCTTGTATCGACCAGGATATATGATTCGGGACTATCTGGAAGGTCATAGGAAACCCTATTTCAAACCTTTCCAGCTGATGTTCGTCCTCAGTGCTATTTTTCTTATCTACATGCAACTTACCATGCCTGATGAAATGGATCGGATTAAAGAATTCACAGCATATGATTTTAACACGGATATGGTTGCGGAGTCGGTCAATACTACGCCCTTGGATGAAGAGCAGAAGAATATGATTGATCATCTTACTGCTGATTACAACAAGGCCGTGCAATTTATAACCCAGATTAAAGTTCCTCCTGTGGTGCATAAGGTTTTCAACATGACTAAGGATTGGATTAAAGGAAATATGGCAGCTTCTATCATGATGCTGTTGCCTTTCTGGTATTTTGCTACGAAACGAACTTTTAGAAAAACCGAGTATGGGAAAAAAATGAATGGCCCGGAAAGATTAGTTAGCATCGTTTACATTGGATGTCAATGGATTCTTCTGGTCTTTATCATTGTGTTCTATTTTCAACTTTTCAACGATCTACCTATAACAGCCTGGTTCTTGGTGTTTGTTTATTGGATCTTCGACCATTATCAGCTCTATCAGATTTCATTTCTCAGGGCCTTGAAACTCACAATTCTATTGGCATTACGCATTGAATTATATTTGTTTATATTTGCCATAATTATGGGTACTATTACTATGCAACTGGCTTTAATCTTCGCAAAATAAAACATATTATACTATCATGAAACAGATTATAACACATTTTACCGATAATGATTTATATACCTTCAGCTGTCAGTATTATGTCCTGATGAAATACCCTCGTGCTGAGGTGAAGTATTCATTTATAGACCGGAATAATACTTGCTATCCTCAGAACTTCGCAGCATTATTGCAAGAGCAGGTTGACTTGATGCCAAGCGTTAAAATAACGGAAGAGGAAATTGCATTTATGACTAGTCACTGTCCTTGGTTGCCATTATGGTATTTCAATTTCCTTAGAGGTTATACATTTAATCCAAAAGAGGTTTCTATTGAACAAGATGCAGAAGGTAGACTGTCTATAACTGTTCAGGGAAAATGGTTCTCTACCATCATGTGGGAAATGCCACTACTGAGTATCATATCAGAACTGATTCATACGCTGAAAGGTGAAATGGAAACCTATAATCTGGAGGCTGAACGGAATAAAGTAAAAGCTAAAACTGAAAAGTTCCTTCAGGCAGGTATTATACTTGGTGATATGGGAACACGCCGTCGTTTCTCTTTCGACCATCAGGAAATGGTGATTAAGACGATGGCAGAGGTTTACAACTCACAGGACTGGCCCGGAAAGTTTACAGGAACAAGCAATGTCTGGCTTGCCATGAAGTATAATTTGAAAGCTTTAGGAACCATGTCTCATCAGCTTATTTCCTTTGAGGAAAATGTGAGTGGTGTCTTCGAATGCAACTACAATGTCATGAAGAAATTCTCCGATGTATTCGATGGGGATAATGGAACCTATCTGTATGACTGCTTCGGTGATGAAGTCTTCTTCAAGAACCTGTCTAAACGCATGGCTATGATGTATACGGGCCTTCGTGTAGATAGTGGAGTGGAAGAGGAGCAGACAGAAAAAATAATCGATAAATACAAAAACTTAGGGATTGACCCTGCATCTAAACAGGTGGTCTATAGCAATGGATTAAACATAGACCGCTGCATAGAGATACATAAATTTTGTAATGGGCGTGTCAAAGATTCTTATGGTGTGGGAACCCACTTGACTTGTGATGTGGACAATGTGAAACCATCGAATATAGTCATAAAACTGACTAAATGCAGAATCACAGAAACTCGTGAATGGCATGACTGCATTAAATTGTCTTGTGACAAAGGCAAGACATTAGGCAATCCTGATAAATGCAACTATATTTTATCTCAAATTTAATTACTAACCTTTTAAATTTATTATTATGAACGATCAGATTTTGAATTTCCTTACACAGGCTAATGAAAATCCTGAAATGCAGGACAGAATCAAGATGATGGCAAAAGGTGCAGCTGAAGGTGCAGATGTAAGCAACTTTGCCGGTGAAATCTTAGGTATGGCTAAGAAGCTTGGTTTCAATTTTGACCTTGGTGACATCCAAGATCTTCTCAAGAAGTTCTCTGGCTTAGACCTGTCCGACGGGTTTGATCTTTCTGATATCATCAAATTGCTAGGAGGGGGCAAATTTGACATGGGTAGCATCCTTGGCGGTTTAGGAAAGATCCTTGGTGGTGGAAAGTAAGATGAATGAAAAAAAAGTGGGTTGCAGCAATGTAACCCACTTTTTTTGTACTTATTTTACCACCGGTAATTTTACATATGACGGTGCATCTGTGTCGCAGTGTATGTTTATGGTTTCATCTACGTATGCAGATTCATCACAAGTGTAAATGTCACAGAATGTCTGCGGATTCCTATCTACCAATGGGAACCAGGTGGACTGAATCTGAATCATTACCTTATGACCAGGTTTAAAGGTGTGGTTTACATCTGGCATGGTGAATTTCACTTTCGTCCTTTTACCCGGCTCAAATGGCTTAGGCTCAGAGAAGCTTTCCCTGAATTTACCCCTCATAACCTCACCTCTAACCATGAGCTGATATCCACCCATCGGATAACGAGGAATCTCCGCACTAAGTCTGTCTGTCCGGTTGATTCCGATTTCATCATACCAATTGAAATCATCGGGATATACATCGATGACTTTTACGATGAAATCAGCATCTGTAGAACTGATGTCTACATTTAATTCCACCTCAATTTCACCAGACAACTGCATGTCTTTAGCTAGGGGTTCAGACTCAAAACAAATCACGTCTGGTCTTTGAGATGCAAACCGCTGGTCGTCAATCATATAGTTGCGACTGGTACTGGTCTCTATGGCCATATGGTAGGGGACTGGGTTGTCGATATCACTCACATAGCTGACGATTCCACTTTTTGAAGGACGTTCCTTAGAAACCTTTCCATCAGCATGGAGATAGAACGGTGTGCTTTCAGTTCTCTTAATCAGTGGCCAACCCTCATCATATTGGGTCCATGTGCGCTTTCCTGTATCGAACATGAGCGCTCCGGTCTTCGGCTTTTCACCCTTTCCTTCCAGATAGTAAGCAAAGAATGGATATTCTATATTTGCCATATAGTACTCAGAAGTGCCCAATTCACCGAAATAGACATTGTTCCAGAACTCCCTCATGCCTCTGGTCCAAGCTCCATGATACCAAGGGCCTTCCACCAGATATAAATCCGTAGACGGGCTCTGCTCTTTGATAGTCTTGTAGGTGTCGAATGCACCATAGCAGTCTTCCTTGTCGAAAAGACCACCAACCACCATCACGGCAGGCATGACATTCTTCATGTGATTACCTTTTGTCACCGTATGACTTTCCCAATACTCATCCCAGTAAGGATGTTCACGGACTGTCCGCAGGTAAGCTATACTATCCCCATAGGCTTCGGTGATATTTTTGTAGGTGCCGATTCTCAGGTAATCAGAATAGAAATCCGTGTGGAACAAACTAGGGAACTTGAAAGAACTCCGGTCCACACCGTTCCTCACATTGTCATTGTCCATCATGTATTCAAAGAACGGCTGGAAGCTAACCATCTCAGCCATCATGAATGCACCATTATGATGGACATCGTCACCGTGGAACCAGTCGGTTACAGGAGCCTGCGGAGAGACAGCCTTTAAGGCAGGATGTCCGGCCAACGCAGCCATGGTGGTGTAGAAGCCAGGGTAGGAAACACCTTTCTGACCCACACATCCATTGTTGTTCGTGTTATTTACGAGCCATTCCACCGTATCGTAGGTATCGCTGGCTTCATCGGTCTGACCGATATTCTTTTTAGCCTTCTTGCTCTTGACTTTGTTGTCGATGAAAGGACGGATGTCATCAAAATCACCTTCCGACATGTTTTTTCCTCTTACGTCCTGGAAAACGAAGATATAACCCGCATCCACATATGGCTCATAGCTGACGGAATGCAGACCGGCATACCTGCCTTCTCCGTAAGGCCCTGCACTATAGCAAGTCCGTTGCATAAGGATAGGATGCTTTTTCGTTTTGTCCACAGGTTCATAGATGGCAGTATACAACTTTACACCATCTCTCATGGGAATCATCACTTCTTGTTTCGTGTAATGCTCTTTGATCCACTCAGCCGAGTATTTAGTTGTATTCGGGATGTTTTGGGCCTGAGATGGTGCAAAGATGAAAATGCACAATAAGCTAATCAATAATTTTTTCATACTCTCTTATCATTTGTATTTGTAATGCAAAGATACTACATAATTGCTCAGGTTGCAAAAAATGATACCCATAAAATGAAATTTCAGTCCATTTAATTTCTTCAGCCTGATTTTACAGGTTTGCCGGGTCATTAAGGTCATTAAGGTCATTTGGTCATTAAGGGTTTTGAATAATAAACAAAACATGAAAATGGGGGACAAAAAGTGTCAATATAATAATAAAAAATATTTTTATATTATATTGGGCCGGAAACGGCTCCCCCCTCCAAAAATTAGTGTGAAAGTCTTAATGACCTTAATGACCAAATGACCAAATGACCTTAATGACCCACGTGCTTGTTTTCCTGATGTCACATCTCTATCATATAACTTTACAAATACCCTTTCCCCTGAAAATCGTTCGCATCCATCCTATGTAGAGGAAGAATTTTCTCCCCAGTTAGGGAAAAAATTCTCTCCAACAGGGGAGAAAAAATTTGCCTTCTAACTAATTTCTTCCGCTCCACTGAAAATAGCTAATTTACTCATTGAAAACTATTTACATTTCATTCGTGAAGTACCCGAAAAATCATCTCAATTAAACAGCCGGAAAAAGGCAGAATATTCGTCAAAAAGTTGCATAATCAGTTTTAATTTATTAAATTTGCATTAAACTAAAATGTGATAAATATGTTAGAAACATTCGCTAATTACGCTTGGCAGATATGGGCCACCATTGCTGTGATCTGTTTAATCTTGGAGTTAGGCAGTGGCGACTTATTCTTACTAAGTTTTGCCATCAGTGCAGCTGTAACAGCCATCCTGGCTTTTCTGGGAGCAGGCATTTATGTTCAGCTTTTAGTCTTCGCAGTGGTGTCTATATTGACCTTGCTGCTGGTTCGTCCATCCTTGCTGAAACTCCTCCACAAGGGAGAGGATAAGAGGGACAGTAATGTAGATGCCTTAGTGGGGAAAACGGGTATTGTAACCGAAGATATTCCGGAAGATAATTTTGGCCGTGTCTCACTGGGAGGAGATGACTGGAAGGCCAAGACAGTGGATGGAAAGCCACTAAAGAGGGGCGAAAAAGTGAAATTCGTGAGCCGTGAAAGTCTGGTAATAACAGTTGAAAGTATTTAAAACGATATTATATGGAACCTATCATTATTGTATTAATCGTATTAGTTGTCTTAGCTATCATTATTGTAAAGAATACGCTGATTATTATTTCTCAGTCCGAGACAATGATTATCGAGCGTCTCGGAAAGTATTATGCGACACTAAAACCGGGTATTAATCTAATTATCCCTTTTATTGACAAACCTAAAAATGTGGTCATCTTACAACGGGGAAGATACTTGTATTCTCCAACTATAGACCTTCGTGAGCAGGTTTATGATTTCGACAAACAGAACGTGATTACAAAAGATAACGTACTGACCGAAATCAATGCATTGATTTACTTCCAGATAGTAGATCCATTTAAGTCTGTATATGAAATCAACAACTTGCCTAATGCGATTGAGAAACTGACTCAAACCACATTGCGTAACATCATCGGTGAGCTGGAACTTGACCAGACGCTTACCTCACGTGATACCATAAACACCAAATTACGTGCTGTTCTTGATGATGCTACCGACAAGTGGGGCGTAAAGGTGAACCGAGTTGAGCTTCAGGATATTACACCTCCTTCAAGCGTTCTGCAGGCCATGGAGAAACAGATGCAGGCAGAGCGTAATAAGCGTGCTACTATCTTGACCAGTGAAGGTCAGAAGGCAGCTGTGATTCTGAAGTCTGAAGGTGACAAGACCGCTATCATCAACAAGGCTGAAGCAGACAAGCAGATGGCTATCTTGAATGCAGAAGGTGAGGCTCAGGCTAGAATCCGTAAGGCTGAAGCAGAAGCTATCGCTATCCAAAAAATCACGGAGGCAGTTGGCGCTTCTACCAATCCGGCAAATTACTTGCTTGCACAGAAGTATATCCAGATGTTGCAGGAATTGGCTGATGGAGAAAAGACCAAGACAGTTTATCTGCCATACGAAGCCACTAATCTGCTGGGAAGTATAGGAGGTATAAAGGACTTATTTAAAGAGGGTTAAGCTCTATTCATAAGTCTTTCATATAACCTCTGATTAACAATGGATACAAGATTTGGATTTCTTCTGTTTTGTATTCATTGTTAATTCTATATGGGAGATAACCTGCTTGAATTTATTCTGAATTAAAACAATTGATATGAAAAAATCACTTGCAATACTTAGTGTATTCATTTTTATCTGCCTTGCAGCTTCGGCACAATGGAAACCTGCTGGAGATAGAATCATGACACAATGGGGTGAAAATCTGAATCCTAATCAGGTCTTGCCGGAATATCCACGTCCCATCATGGAACGAAAGGACTGGATGAATCTGAACGGCTTATGGAAGTATGCCATTGTGCATAAGGGCAGTCCTATACCCGCTGTCTTTGATGGGGACATCTTAGTGCCATTTGCCTTGGAATCATCACTTTCAGGAGTAGGGAAGATGTTAGGGAAGAATAATGAACTGATATACCAACGAACTTTCAATGTTAATTCAGCCTGGGCAGGGAAGAATATTCTGCTTCATTTTGGAGCAGTAGACTGGAAAGCCGAGATTTATGTAAATGACGTGAAAGTCGGCTCTCATACCGGAGGCTATACTCCTTTTTCTTTCGACATAACATCTGTTCTCACCAAAGGAGCTAACAAACTGGTTGTTCGTGTTTGGGACCCTACAGATGCCAGTTTCCAACCCAGGGGCAAGCAGGTTTCTAAGCCTGGTGGTATCTGGTACACGCCGGTGAGTGGTATTTGGCAAACCGTGTGGCTAGAGCCTGTAACTCCTAAGCATATAGAAAATATCCGGATTACCCCTGACATTGACAACAGGATGCTGAAAGTAGATGCTACGGTAGTGAATGGTCAGATGGCAGACATGGTAACCGTAAATGTTTACGATGGAAACACGCTTGTGGCTACCGGCAAGAGTATAAACAACCAGTCGGTAGAAATAACCATGCCGGAAGATTTCAAGTTGTGGAGCCCGGATAGCCCTTTCCTTTACAAGTTGAATATTTCCCTGCTGAATCAAGGCAAACATGTTATAGATTACGTGGAAAGCTATGCAGCCATGCGTAAATTTTCCATGGGAAGGGATTCAAAAGGTATCATGCGACTGCAGCTCAATAATAAAGCCATCTTCCAACTCGGTCCATTGGATCAGGGCTGGTGGCCAGACGGGCTTTATACCGCACCTTCAGATGAAGCCTTGAAATATGATTTGCAAAAGACAAAGGAGCTGGGATTTAATATGCTCCGAAAACATATTAAAGTGGAACCAGCCCGTTGGTATACCCATTGCGACCAACTCGGAATTATCGTGTGGCAAGACATGCCTAGTGGCGACAAGAGTCCGGAATGGCAAAATCATCAGTACTTCAATGGTACGGAACTGACTCGCTCAGAGGAATCGGAATCCAATTACAGAAAAGAATGGAAGGAAATAATGGATGCTTTGTATTCCTATCCGTGTATCGGAACCTGGATTCCGTTCAACGAGGCTTGGGGACAGTTTAAAACGGCAGAGATTGCCAAGTGGACTAAATCGTATGACCCTACCAGACTGGTGAATCCTGCCAGTGGTGGTAATTTCTATACCTGTGGCGATATCCTTGATTTGCATAATTATCCGCAACCGGACATGTATCTTTATGATGCTCAGCGCGTAAATGTGTTAGGTGAATATGGTGGCATAGGAATGCCGGTAAAAGACCATCTGTGGAACACGGATAGGAATTGGGGCTATGTTTCCTTCGAGGATGCTAAAGCTGTTACAGATGAATACGTCAAGTATGCACAACAGCTCTATGGCTATATAGAAAAAGGCTTTTCTGCAGGTGTCTATACACAAACCACCGATGTGGAAGTGGAAGTGAATGGATTAATGACTTACGACAGAAAAGTCGTGAAAATGGATGTGGAAAGGGTTCGTGAGATTAATCACAAGTTGACACACGCCCTTGAGACCAGTGGAAACCCGGTCTTCCCAGGCTGGTATGCCGACCCCGAAGTGACTGTCTACGGCGATGAATACTGGATTTTTCCGACTGTTTCTTTACTTTGGGGTGCTGATGCTGAGAAATATGCAGCTGATTTAAATCGGGAGACGAAAGCCGGAATGAAAGATTTTAATCTGCAGACACATTTAGATGCCTTTTCATCGAAAGATTTAGTGCATTGGACTAAACATCCTGAAGTACTCCATAAGAGAGATGTAAAATGGTTGGATTTTGCTCTATGGGCTCCATCAGTCATTTTTGCCAACAATAAATACTATCTTTTCTTTGGTGGAAATGATGTTCATGAAGGTGAAATAGGGGGTATTGGTGTTGCCACAGCTGATTCACCAAGAGGACCATATAAAGATGCTTTGGGCAAGCCTCTTATTGGCAGTATTAAAAACGGAGCTCAGCCTATAGACCAATTCGTTTTCAAAGATGATGATGGCACCTATTATATGTATTATGGGGGCTGGCAACATTGCAATGTGGTGAAACTTAGTCCAGACCTGCTAAGCCTGGTTCCTTTCGATGATGGGGAGACCTATAAGGAGATTACTCCTGAGAATTACGTGGAAGGGCCGTTCATGTTAAAGCGAAATGGGAAATATTACTTCATGTGGAGTGAAGGTGGCTGGACGGGACCAAATTATAGTGTGGCTTATGCTATTGCAGATAATCCTTTAGGTCCGTTCAAACGCATTGGTAAGATTTTGCAGCAAGACCCCAATATAGCTGTAGGAGCCGGTCATCATTCCGTACTGAATATCCCAGGAACGGATGAATACTATATTGTTTATCACCGTCGTCCATTGGACAGAACGGGTGGGAGTGAGCGTCAAGTCTGCATAGACAAAATGGAGTTTGACGAACAAGGTTTCATCAAGCCTGTTAAGATGACTTTTGAAGGTGTATCACCAAGATTAATCAAATAATTTAATATAGAAAAACCCATGAATTCAGTAAAAAATTTATTTCTATTAGGCATTACGTTCCTCATGATTTCAGCATGTGGAAGCGGTAATGGAACAAAAACTACCTTGACAAAATCAGGATTAGATCCTCAAAATTTTGTTTCCACCATTAATGGGAAGCAAACCCAATTAGTTACATTGACCAATGCGAATGGAATGGAGGTTTGTATTACTAATTTTGGAGGACGTGTAGTTTCCATAATTAAATCCGACAAAAATGGTGTAGATCAAGACATCTGTCTAGGATTCGACAATGTAAATTCATATAAGCCAGAAGTCAACCAAAGTGATTTTGGCGCTTCTATCGGTCGCTATGCTAATCGTATCAATAAAGGACGATTTGTCCTTGATGGTGATACTATCCAACTACCTACCAATAATTATGGGCATTGTCTGCATGGTGGTCCTACTGGTTGGCAGTATCAAGTCTATGAGGTTGAAGAAATCACTCCAAATAGCGTAAAACTTGTCATGAACTCTCCAGACGGTGACAATAATTTCCCTGGCAATATGAAAGCTACGGTTGTATATACATTAACCGATGAGGATAAGCTAGATATTACCTATGAAGCCGTTTGCGACAAGCCATCTATAATTAACATGACCAACCATACTTATTTCAATTTGAATGGAAAGCCAAGTGAAAATATAGAGAATGTGCTATTATGCATCGATGCAGATACATTTACCCCGACAGATACAACCTTCATGACCACCGGAGAAATCCTTCCAGTAGAAGGCACACCGATGGATTTCAGAACACCTAAGGCTGTGGGGAAAGACATTGACTCTGATTATGCACAAACAGTTGGAGCAATGGGCTATGATCATAATTGGGTGCTGAATACGAAAGGTGATATAAGCAAACCATGCGCTATGGCTGAAAGTACAGAAACAGGAATTGTACTGACAGTCTATACCGATGAACCAGGAATACAATTTTACAGTGGCAATTTCCTAGATGGAAGTGTAGTAGGTAAGAACGGTGTGAGCTACAATAAACGTGCAGCCATGTGCCTTGAGACACAGCATTATCCAGATAGCCCTAATAAGAAAGATTGGCCTAGCGTGATTATAAGACCGGGTGAGACCTATCATTCACATACCATTTTTGCTTTTTCTGTAAAGAAATAAATTCTTTTAATTGATTCAATAAAATAAGGAGTTGTCATCACGACAGCTCCTTATTCTTTCTCATCTTAATCAATTATTTTATAATGGCATGAAATAATTATCTTGCAATTATTTAATGTGAACATAATACACCTATAAGTGTACAATAATCACATCAATATAAACTTTCGTTTTTGGCTTTAAATCAAAGTCTCAAAGTATCCATAATCCCGCAGATACTCATCTTTACCGCATAGGCAGGTCTTCTGGCTTATCCCTGACACACGCCTTCCCAATCTTAATCAGAAAAGTGGCATTTTTAGAATGTGTGTCTAAAAATAGGAAATACAGCTGCGGGTACAGTCACAGATTCACACTGTGTTCCCTCTTAGTTTCACTTCTTAGCATGAAATGAAAAACCTAATGCGATGCAAATATACATATTTTTTTTATAACAAGGAATTTTCTTAAAAAAAATCCCAATAGCGCCTCACGGTGATATTGGGAAATTGCTTAAAACCTATTAATTTTCTTTCTTCTGAACAACAATCATTTTTACCTTAATTCTAAGCTAATATAACTATTAAAAACACCTAAAACCTAAATAAACTATTACACGTGCAAAAATAAATGAGATTTTAATTCGCACAAAATTTAATTGCTAAAAATAATGTTAACGTGCACGTTTCTTGATTTAAGTCAAGAAAAAATCTTGCAGACTCAAAGTTTTTTGGCTGTTTTAGTTTGAATCTGCAAGATAAATAGACTGTTTGGTTTTAAATTATAATTAGATTCCTGAAATTCTCAATTTGTAAGTCATGTTTTTTTCTGGAACTTGGTAAATAGGTAAAGTATCTACATCTGCTCCACAGGAAGCATTTCCTAATCCTCTGGTATATGCATCTAGATGGATTAGCAAATAAGGCAATGGAGACAATTCCCAAGTGTGATTGGCTTCCATAAGCTGGATGTCACTGTTTTGCTGAACAGAGAAACTGACATGACCTTCTGTTTCGATATGAATGCCATGTCCTTCTTTGTTCTTCAGGAATAGTTCTCTCAACTGTTCCCTTCCACCATGACTCTGCGGCTTTACATATTTACCGTTTAATTCATCTACTATTGACGTATACCATTTTGCTATTTGCCCATCGTTCCTGTCGGAGTAATTCTCCCACGGTCCAAGGGCATGATATTGGATGAGGTCAAAAGTAGGATTAATAGAACAAACAAGGCCTGCTCTACGAAGATCTTTCGAATGTGGAGTAAATGTAGTTTCCACATCTACTATGCCTTGTGGATAGATAGTATAGACTATATGAGTATCGCAGTGAGTGCCTTTTCTATGACTTGTTATAATCCAATTTCCACTTTTGTAGCTCTTGTCAAATGTGGCGTTTGCTTCCATTCCATTTGAAGTGTCGTTAAAGCGGTCGTTCTCAATCCATCTGAAGTTGTCATAGACAAAATTCGGGCCTTCGCTTAAGGTTTCCAGTCCATTGAATGCCAGGCTGGTCAACTGACCATTCTTAGAGTCGATTGAAACACGGATATTTTCATTGGAGATGGTCAAGGTACCATTCTCGTCCTTAGACACAAGTTTAGGGCCTTTGCTCTTTATACTAGCCAAAGGAGGTCGCTTGGCAATTTCAAATTGTCTAAGAGCCACTTCAGAACCTGCAGAAGCCCAATTCTCATCTTCCAGTTGTAAAACATGCAGGTTTAATTGTATCTCATGTCCATTCCTTGAATTGGCAATAACTGATTCTGGCAGCTCGATTGTAATTTTTGCACTTTCTCCTGGTAGAGTAGATGGTAAGGATTGCTTCTTGTTGGTTGTAACCAATCCATCAGTGACGACTTCTACTAACAGGTCAAACTTATTCAGGTTGTTGAAAGCATAGTCATTTTTAACTACAACCTCAAAACGATTGGTTTCCTTATTGTATTTAGCATCGGAAAATTTCACATAAGCATAGACTGCCTTTACATTCTTCAGTTTAGGGCTTTCCTCACGTGTAGGAGGAAGAATACCATTGGAGCAGAAATTGCCCTGGTGAGGACCTGGATAATCGTAGCCTGTATGTAAGCGGTAGATACCCTGCTTCATTTCCTGAGGGTCATAAATAGCCTGATCTACCCAATCCCAGATACAGCCTCCAATGCAAGAATTGCTGCTTTCTATAATGTCCCAATATTCTTTCAGGTTACCTATGGCATTTCCCATCGCATGCGCATATTCACAGATGAACAGTGGCTTGTCCAGATTACTTGTGTTCTTTTTCATCCATTCTATGCTAGGGTACATTTTGGAATACAAGTCAGAAAAACGGGTTCCACCATAAGGCTTGTCTGAGCGAGTTCCCTCATAATGAACAGGACGGGTAGGGTCGAGAGCTTTTGCAGTGGTGTAACAATGCTGGAAGTTAGATCCGTTACCACACTCATTACCTAAACTCCAGAATATGATAGAAGAATGGTTCCGGTCGCGTTTTACCATCCTGTCAATACGGTCTACAAATGCACCAATCCAGCTTTCCTTGTCTGAGATACTTTGGTTCGCATGGTCTTCAAGGTCTGCTTCACAAACGGTATAAATACCGAAGTAATCCAACATCGCATACATGTGTTCATGATTGGGGTAATGTGAAGTCCGGAGTGTATTAATGTTATTTTGTTTCATCAGCAGCACATCACGAAGCATGATTTCATCAGTAACGGCACGTCCTAGAGTAGGGTCGGTATCATGTCGGTTTGTACCTTTAAAGAAAATACGCTTTCCATTAATATAGACCAATGAATTCTTGATTTCAATGTCACGGAATCCATACTTGGTGCTGAATGCCATCTCTTCATTTCCATTCTGGTCCTTTTGAACGACATGGATGGTATAGAGTGTAGGAGATTCTGCATTCCAAGTCTCAATATCCTTCAGATTGAACTGGATATTCTGATATGTAGATGTGGTTTTGCCAATCTCAACTTCCGTAGTCTTATTCGCTATTTCTTTCCCGTTTTTATCCAAAACCTTTACCAAAACAGATTTCTTTGAATTTTGTTTAGCTGGATTTGTGAAATTCAACAGTAAATTCAGCGTCGCATCTTGATAATTATTTGTTAGCGTAGAAGTGATTACGTGATCTTGAATGGCAATTTTAGGTATATTGTAAAGGTATACATCTCTAAAAATACCGCTCATTCTGAACATGTCCTGACATTCTAGGTAAGAACCATCGCACCAACGGAATACTTGAACTGCTAATCTATTTATACCTTTATGTAGATATGGAGTGAAATCGAATTCAGAAACATTGTTTGAACCTTGAGTATATCCAACGTATTTTCCATTAACCCATACTAATGCTGCAGAGTAGATTCCACAGAAGTGAATAATGGTTCTTCCATTTAACCAGTTGTCTGGTACAGTGAATGTCCGGACATAACTACCAACGGGATTAATTCCATAATTCTTGCCATCATCATTGTAATTAGGACGAGCCTGAATATATGGAGGTACATTATCATGTGGATATTCCACATTGGCATAAATAGGGGAGTCATAACCTTCCATTTCCCAATTTGAAGGCACTGGGATATTGTCCCATCCACTGGCATCATAGAATTCAGTGTAAAAATCAGTCGGTCGGTCTTCCGGCTTACTTACCAATTTGAATTTCCAAAGTCCGTTAAGACTTAGGAATGCTTCATTCTCAGGAAGACCCCACGGATATTTGTAATAAGCCTTGTCGGATATCATGTCGTTTTCAGTTCTGTAAGGCATGTATGTGGCATGACCATCCAACTTGTTTTCCGCAAAAATTTTCTCATTTTCCCATATTGGGGCATTCTCTTTAAAAATGGCACGAGCATCAGCAACTTCTTGCTTGCTTCTGAAAAGGAACCAACAACTTTCATCAGTCGTAGCTTGTTCTATACTGACAAAATCGACCGTAGATTTCTCATTTACATGCAAAGCAGTTTCCGGCTTATTTGTAGGAATAATTAAGTAATTCCCATCTTTTAATAGCTTCAGCTGAAACAACTGAGCTTCATCAGAACCATTGATTTCACCGACAGTCAAAGCATCATTTACTGTACGCCAAGCAAACGGATATTCAGTAGATCGACTTCGAATTCTCCAGGAACCAGAAAGTTGATCCAACTTAATGGTTTGCATAACTGACTCCTCATTAGGGGTAGCTAAATGAAAGACACCTTCTGGAGAAATAGAAAGAGCTTGCTTGGACGGAGCAGATAAAACGACATATGTCTTATTCGCTACGACTTGTGCTGAAACATCAATTAATCCCGCAAACAAAAATAGCAATGTCAATATCTTTTTCATAGGTTTAGATTTATTCGTTCTTTTCTTTTAATTCCTACTAACCAGCCAAACACCAACGAAAATCAAGCAGGCATATAAGGCTGTTTCCCAATTGATGATTGCAAGACCGGCAAGGATTGAAATTACAGCTGCAACTACGGGCTGAAGGTAATTATATATTGCAACAACAGTAGGTGAAACATGCTTTTGGCCGATTGGTGTGAAGAGATATGCCAGACAAGTTGCCAGAACTACAATATATAAGACATCCATAATACCACTTAGAGGCATTTCACTCCATTGAACTTTGACAATGCCACCTATAGTGAATGGGAACACCACGATTGCAGATATCAAAAACATCCATTTCATCAGTGTAAATGCAGAATATTTCTTGATGATATCTGTAAAAAACACCAGATAGCAAGCTCCACAAACCTGAGCTAGGAAGCACATGGCATTTCCAAGAAGAGGATTGGTGACATTTATAGCATCGTTGGTTTCACCTGCAAATATGAAAGCTAATACACCAGCAAAGCCTAATGCCACACCTATCAGTTTCATCCATGTAATTTTTTGGTGAACAAACAATGCCCCAAGAATTAAGGTAAAGATAGGAGTCATGCTACATACTATAGTGGCATCTACCGGACTTGTATATTCCATACCAATAATAACCAACGCCTGATTTGCAGCGATGACTAATAAAGAAGCTATACATAACTGCCAAAAGTCCTTTTTCTCTATCTTTTCATCAGATACCCATGAACTGGGGAGAATCAGGCTCAGCGCCCAAAATAGTACAGCACCACCTAAGATACGCAAACCTGCCAATGACCAACTGCTCATAAGTTGCATATTTAGCAGGTCTTTTGACACTGGAGCCATTCCACCCCATATAATATTAGCAGCTAAGAGGGCTACATGACCTGTTACTATTCCTGATTTGGTGGATTTAGAATCCAATTTGTTTTGTTGTTCCATTTTTAGCCGTGTTTATTAATAAATCTGAATTGATTTTCACTTCACCCTGAATGAATTCAGGTATATTATAGCTATATATAAAATATCTGTAGAAGTCGGGATCTGCTTGAGGCAACATAAATGGTTTATGTGATTTCCCGATCTCATCAATATAGGTTATATAGGGACGGGTATAAAGACCATCGTCTCTTCTGGAGCTAAACACTAACCATCGGCTATTATGACTCCAAGAATGGTAGCTTTCAGTATCATTGCTATTTGACTCATCTAAAGGCTTATATGATTTTTTATTAAAGTCGTAGATAAACATATCGGCATCATGATGCCAAATAGAGAAGTTCCCGTAATCGGATACTGTAAATACCAAATATTTTCCATCTGGTGACACTCTAGGGAACTTTGCACTTCTTCCTTCTGTTTTCACACTGTATATCGTATCAACAACAGTACCGAAAGAGTTTTCATCTGGATTAAAATCTATTCTGCATAGATTATACTTGACTGATTTGTAATCTCTCGGCATTTGTATAGTATCGGATACTATAGCGCTACAGAAGAAGAGAGATTTGCCATCAGGAGAAAAGGTTGGAAATGTTTCAAAAGCATTTCTGGAAAACAATAATGAATCTGTTAAAACCTTATGTCTTTTCAAATCATATACAAAGACATCTGACTTTTCATCATATACTTCTATGCGATTAGAATCATTCCGATGGAATGCCTGCAAAGTCTTGTTTGTGGAAAAAGCAACGTATTCACCACTTGGATGCCAACTTGGGTAGACAAAAGATGCGATTTTATCGGCTACTTTTCCATCTATCTTTTCCACCTCATTACCATCTACAATATAAGTTCCCCCATATACAGCTCGCATATGGAACAACATTTTTTTCGGATCTTGATTTGGGAAAGAGTGGCAATTCATGCAGTTCTCATCGGTTTGTGAGTTTGTGAGAATGGCCTTTTCTTCAAAGTTTGTAATATCTCGCTGATAAATCCCCATTTTGTACCAAGGTTCATATCCTGGGGGGATTAAACGATAGGCTAGGTGAGAGTCAATTTCTTCCTTTGCTACGTGAATTGGAAACTCTTTGTAAGCAGCCCACATTCCATCTTGTCGGACATATATTTTAACTTGAATATCCTGACCCTTGGCATGGCTCAACAATTTTGTCCAGTCGGACTCGTCAAATAAGAATTTGCCATCTTCGGCTTTTTCAATGAAATTATAGGTATCAGCATTCAGTACAGCAATAGCTTCATTCGCATCAGTTTTTAACTTGAATCGTAATGGAGCGATATTTGATGGAATAGTCACACCAATATAGTCGGGATAGATATATGGAAGTGCATCTATCTGTCTATCAGCTTTAGGTTCTTGTACCGAACATGACCAAAGCAGAAATAAACTTATGAAGACTAGTAATTTATTCACTTGATAATTTGTAATAACTGTCCAAATAATCTTTGGCTGTTTTATAATTAGGATTAGACTCAACTATCAACTTCAAGTCGGATACGATATCACTCGATAATCCGTCTATATTTTCTGTCACTCTTTTTAACGGACCCAAAACCTTGTCATTCTCTACTAATTCTGGATGGTTAAGGAATTTACGATATTCACTTGCAGTCTTTTTATAAAACAGTGTCTCTTCTAATATGCTTATATACTTTTCTGCCACTTTATAATTACCATTAATGATGTTGGTTTCCACTAGTCTAAGCATTGCTGTAGGAAGAACTGTTTTTCCACTATATGAAAAACCGTTGAACGCCATCATTTGTGAATTCGCCACATTTCCCTGTGCAAAATAGATGTCGGAAAGTAACAATAATTCATATTGCATGCCATGATTATCATACCATAGACCTTCTACACCCATTTGAGGGTAACTTTCCAACTTTTCACCAAGTACGTCCTTATTTGCCAATGCCAGGTTCTGATATGCGGCGTAGAGTGTAGTAGGGCAAACCTTCATATAGGGCAAAGACAAAATTCCATCCCAATCCTTTTTCCACCTCATAACCTCAAGACATTTCAAGCGTGTGCTTTGATTGTGGTGCCGTTCCAGAAAGAAATTTAGACCGTACCAAAATGCAGCCATGCAAAATATGCAAAAAAGCATTTGACGTAAGACAAAATTCTTGGGTGTTACCACATTCCTATACTTTTCTATAAAGTTTAGAAATCCTGAAGAACTAAGGTAAAATACGATTAATCCTATAAAAAAGGCTAACAAGAAATACCCCGTAATATAACCAATCACTATTGATGAGATAATCCATATAATAAATGAGATGGAATTCTTTGGCGCATAGAGAATCAAATTTAAAGCTAGAAGGAACAACAAATTGCAAATAGTGTTTTCCGTCTCATAGTTCAAATCTGTTTCAACAACGACAACCAGTAATCCAAAAAGAACAGAAAATAAGGGTACTATATAGTATGGCATCAGTTTTCTGGCGATAAAGAACACCCCAAGCGCAGAACCAAAAAAGAATAGGCTATTGATAATAGCACCCACATACGGCAAATAATAAAACTGAGTGATGAAATCGGCTAAATAAGTTGAGATACCACCTATAGAGGAAATCAAAGGTTTAGCATAATTCCAACTATAGCGGAACATCCTAAATTGTTCATCGTAAAAATAGTCATATCTGCAGTACTTTTGCAAGAACCAAAAGAGTAAGACAGCAAGAATGAGATAAGAAAGAAAAGGTATAAGAATACTTTTTCCTAACTTATCTCTGTTGTCCTGAAATTTTGCTGAATCTCTATTTTTATTCTTTCGCATTCTCATGCTGTTCTTTCATGTATGTGGTGAGGAGATTACGTACCTTATATGGATCTTTCACGTATCCCAATTGATGGTTTGTACCACCGCTACCTACTAGTTCAATAGTTCCTGTCCCTAATATTCGTTGCCCGATAGACTGGTAAAAATTGACGGTTTCAACTTTAAATAAAGGTATCTCTGTCATTTTTATATTAAAGATACCGTCTTTTTGAATGAACCGATGATTGGTAATGGCAAATTCTGTTTTATTCCGTATGAAATATCCCCAAAACATCAGTAAAGCACCGATTATGATTCCTGCAACACATCCTATTGCAATTGCCTTTAAGTCGGGATTAGAACTGTCATAATTTGCAAGGTCAATAATCAAACCGACTAAGCATCCTGCAAACAGCAGAAAACCTCCAAAACTGTATTCCCAGTTATACGACCAGTGTAATCTGCCTTTCATAACAACCGTTTCACCTTTTTCAAGAGTCTTTTCAATAAAATTTGCCATAGTCTTAAAATATATGTGTTATATAGAAAATCCCAGCACAAAGAGTACCAGGATAATCCTAAATGGAGGCAAAGCATGCCTCAGTTTATAATGCAGGAATGTACTCTAAAGGTTAAGAGATTCTCTTCCAAAGCCACAAAACAAGTGCAGCACCTACTACTGCAACGAGGATTTCACCAAAAAGTCCGGGAACTACGGATATTCCTAGCAAATCGAACAGCCAACCACCGACTGCACCACCTATTACGCCTAGAATTAAATCTGTCAAGCAACCTTTACCAGAACCACTTGTCAGCTTAGATGCGATAAAACCTGCAATGACACCAACAACTATTCCTGTCAATAAACCATTCATAAAATGTAAATTTATATATTCTTATGGCAAAGTTACCATATTTTGTTTTAAATACAAATTTAGGACTTAAAAAATCTGAGAAAATTCTCTCATAACATAAAATTATATAATTTTGTATCAATTATGGTTTTCCAATTAGATGATAAACTCTGGTTCCCGAATCCTGCATTAGGAGATTCTGATGGGATGTTGGCAGTAGGAGGCGATCTGTCCGTTGACCGCTTGCTTTTGGCATATAGTTATGGAATTTTCCCGTGGTATGATTTCAGGAACAGTCCTATACAGTGGTGGTGCCCGTTAGAACGTTTCGTTATCTTTCCTTCCGAAATCCATATTTCTCATTCCATGAGAACCTTAATCAATAAAGGAAAATATGTGATGAGTTTCAATCAGGCATTCGATGAAGTCATAAAAAACTGTGGTAATCTTCGTATAGAAGAGAGAGGTGCATGGCTCGGTCCGGAGATGACTGAAGCATATAAGGAACTTCATAGACAGGGATTAGCTGGCAGTGTGGAAGTATGGGATGAAAATGACAACCTGGTAGGAGGGTTATATGGAGTTACCATAGGAAAATGTTTTATGGGTGAGAGCATGTTTTCACTTGTTCCTAGTGCTAGTAAACTTGCTTTGATTTTTCTAGCAAATATCATGAAAGAGAATGGTGGTGTATTAATTGATTGCCAATTTGAAACACCACATTTGAAAAGCATGGGTGGAAAATATATTCCTTATGATGAATACATGAAATACTTACGAATGTAATGAACAAAATATAAATTTAAACGAAGATGAAAAAATTTCTTTTTAGTGTAGCTTTAGCTTTATTTGCATGGCATGCTGAAGCTTGTACCAACCTTATCGTTGGAAAAAAAGCATCAGTCGATGGCAGTGTGATGTGTACTTACAATTGCGATGGATTCGGCTTCTCTGCCTCTTTGTCTTTAAGTTTACCTGGAAGGCATCCTGCAGGCGACAGAATCCCTATTCGTGGTTGGGGATTCGGATCTAAAACGGATTACATCAAACAAGCTGAATACACCTACAATGTAGCGGGTTTAATGAATGAAAATCAAGTAACTATCGTTGAAACCACTTTTGATGGAAGATTAGAGCTTGAAAATAGGGAAGGGCTGTTGGATTATTTTACATTGATGGGACTTGCGCTTCAACGCTCTACTACTGCGCGTAATGCCATTCAATGCATGGCAGATTTAGTTGCAGAATATGGTTACAAATCCACGGGTGAAACGCTTACAGTCTGTGATAAGAATGAAGCTTGGATTATGGAAATCATAGGAAAAGGACCTGGAAGAAAAGGTGCTGTTTGGGTAGCACTTCGAGTTCCTGATGACTGTATAACCGCTCACGCAAATTTGAGTCGTATTCGTCAGTTCCCTCTGAAAGATAAAGACAACTGCATGTATTCCAAAGATGTAATATCATTTGCTCGTGAAATGGGGTTCTTCAATGGAAAAGATGAAGATTTCAGTTTCCGTGACGCTTATTGCCCCATTGATTTTGAGAATGTCCGTTATGCAGACACTCGTGTCTGGAGTTTCTTCCGTCACCATTATGACAAAGATGAAATGGACAAATACATTCCATACCTTAATGGAGAGTTCGACAAGTGCGATCATCTTCCTTTATGGATAAAGCCAGACAAGAAGCTCTCAGTACGTGACTTGATGAATGACATGAGAGATCACTATGAAGGTACAGTTTTTGATATGTCAGCTGATGTAAGTGCTGGCCCTTGGGCTTCTCCATACCGTAATCAGCCCATTAATTTCAAAGATTCTAAAGGAACAGACATGTTCCGTGAGCGTCCTATTGGCTGCCAACAGAGTGGAATGACCATGGTTTGCCAAATGCGTGATTATCTGCCAAATGAGGTAGGAGGGGTTACTTATTTTAATCTGGATGATGCTACCATGGTGGCTTATGTTCCAGTGTATTGTTGTATAAACCGTATCCCCGAGCCATTTAGAAGAGAGAACAATAATATCCAGGAATTCTCCACTAGAAGTGCATTCTGGATGAATAATTTTGTGGCAAATATGGTTTATCCTCGTTGGAGTGCCATGATTGGTGATTTACGTGATGCTCAGAAAGAATTGGAAGATTATTATGCAGAAGACCAGAAAGTGGTGGAAAAAGAAGTTCAGGAAATGAGTACCACAAGTGAAAGGATAGAATATCTTACTGCCAAGACTGATGCTTACACTGAGAAAATGATGGAACGGTGGGATAAGCTTGCTAAATTCTTGATTGTCAAACATAACGACCAGATAATGCAGCCAAGTGAGAATGGTGAATTGGTAAGAGGTCGTTATACTTCTCCAGCTTATGCTCCTGCTTGGATTGATGGCGTTCATGACCAAACCGGAGATCGTTATGTTCTCAAGAAATTGATTATAAGAAGAGAAAGATAAAGTACTGATGAAATCAGCAAAAAAGTGGCTTAAGGTTGTCTTTAAGCCACTTTTTTAATATCGATAGGGGAGTAATGTCTAGAAATTGTCAAAGTTTGGATTTCCCTTTTCTGTAATTGCCTGACATTCCATTTCTATTAACCAGGTAGGTCTGCAGACTGGTGCAAGGGTAAATACCACAGGATGATCAGGAAAACGTTTTTTGTATAACTCTCTGATTATTTCGTAATCTGCAATATCACGAAGATATACAATCATTTGAGTAACGTCATCGTATGTAGCTCCACCTTCTTTTAAAAGCATTTCTACATTCTCCCAAAGACGGTGGCATTGTTTTTCAACGTTTCCAACGTAAAGCACATTGCCTTTATTGTCAATGCTGGCAGTTCCACTAATCAGAACATGTGAACGATCTCCATATTTTAGCACAGTGCCACGTTCAAAAGTAACACCATACTCATAGGTAGGATTCAAATGTGTAGAAGCGTACAAATGATTGAACTGATTGGGCTTTAGCCCTTTAACAGCAAAAGCATCCATCTGAACCAATGCACTTGGATGAGCTGGATTACCACCAATTCCGGTACTAGCTATATAATGTGTTTTTTCTGTCAATCCCTGTTCAACAAAATTTTCTCTTCTAGCTTTTACCATACCTGCATATTGAGTATCTACATCTCTGATAAAGAACCAGGTACGAAGACAATTTGATGTCATACTCATCTCATTTTCAGCTAGTTGGCTTTCGTAGTCTTCAAGAATTTTCTTCGTCTGATGATAAGAATCTCCGGAAGGATTGAACATCGATCCATTGTAATAATCAATGTAACTGCCGTGTTCTACTGAAACCTTACAGGAATCACCTTTGGTTTTCACATCAGTAGCCAAATAACACCAAATAGCAAGTTTACTGCCATCCAAAGGAGGTTGCTGTATAATGGAAATACCACAGTTTGTTTCCTTTTGAATAAGTGGTGCCTGATTTGTAGCATCACTTAGAAAATATCTTTTGAAGATGGGCTTAAATGCAGAATAATCAGAAAGGAAAAGAGAATAAGCGTCTTGAATACGGGCGTATTGACCACTGAATAGTTCACTTCGAGATTCTACATGAAAAATAACATGCATTTCCATAGATTGGTTTTCACCAAATATAGAAAACTGTGCAGTGACACCTAAATCTTTCCAAAATATAGTCTTTCTTTTCATATTTTTCTTAAAAACGCACAAAGATACAAAATTTATTTAATTTACCAAAGTTTGAATAAGATAATAAACCCTAAATAAATTGAATCACGATTATGTTTAATAGGATTTCGATATTAGGAAGAAACCCACTCCCAACAAAGAAACATAAATTTTATCTCTCCTTAAGGAGAAAAATATTTCTCTAACTAGAAAAACGAAATCTCACATTTAACTACAAGAAAAATATTAGAAAAAAACATCTGATTATTTTCGTAACTTTTTATTAAGATTAAAAAATAAATTACCTTTGCACCACTTAGCATAAAAAGAATACATGACAACTAAAACGAACAATCGCTGGCTTTCCTATTTGCCAGTCGTATTTTTAATTTTATCCTTAGCATTGGTTATTCGCTTGTATGGTAGCGATGCATTGGCTGGAGGCAGTCAGATTGCATTGTTGTTTTCAACGGGTATTTGTGGGTTAATAGCTGTATTTTGCTATAAAATGAAGTGGTCAGACTTGGAAAATGCCACATTCAATAATTTCAACAAGATAGCATCTTCTATCATAATATTACTATTAATCGGCTGTCTTTCAGGAATTTGGACTGTCAGTGGAATTGTACCTACCCTTATTTATTACGGTGTTCAAATCATTCATCCACAGTTCTATTTGTTGTGTACTTGCCTGATTTGTTGTGTAGTAAGTGTGATGACTGGTTCTTCATGGACTACAATTGCGACGGTAGGAATAGCTTTGCTAGGTATTGGTAAAGCACAAGGATTTAGTGAAGGTTGGATTGCGGGAGCGATAATCTCAGGAGCTTATTTTGGTGACAAGGTCTCCCCTCTTTCTGACACTACGGTTTTAGCTTCATCCATGTCGGGCACACCCCTCTTTTCGCATATCAAATATATGCTGTTGACAACCATCCCATCGTTGATTATCGCTTTATTAGTCTTTGGATTCGTTGGATTCAGTCATAAATTGACAGACATCAGTTTGATTAAAACCTATACAGACACCCTTTCCAACACATTTAATCTTTCATTATGGCTGCTGGTCGTACCAGTTGTTACAGGGTTAATGATAGCCAAAAGAATGCCTGCAATAGCTGTTTTGTTTCTCTCTTCCATGCTAGGTGCTGTATTTGCTATTATTTTCCAACCAGAAATCATTGCACAAATAGGTGGTTATACTGAAGTCTCAAATAAAGCCATGGTCGATGGTGTGCTGAAAGGCCTGTATGGAGCCACACATATAGTCACAGGAAATGCAGATATTGATCAGCTTGTTGCAACCAGAGGCATGGAAGGTATGCTGAATACTGTTTGGTTGATTCTCTGTGCCATGTGTTTTGGATCTTGTATGACTGTAAGTGGTATGCTCCAAGACGTAGCTAAGATTTTTACGAAATTCACCAAAACACGTACAAGTCTAGTAGGTTCAACTGTAACTTCGGGAGTCTTCTTAAATACAACAGTAAGTGATCAGTATCTTTCCATCATTCTTTGTGCCAACATTTTCAGGAAAATATACGAGAAGAATGGCTATGAAAACCGCTTACTTTCCAGGGCTATAGAAGATTCTTCTACTGCAACTTCACCTTTAGTTCCATGGAGTACCTGTGGTATGACACAAGCTACAATATTGAATATATCTACACTGACCTATTTCCCCTACTGCATTTTCAACATCATGAGCCCATTCATGAGTGTAATTGTTGCTTTCATCGGATTTAAGGTATACAGACGTAGGATTCCTGTCACTGAAGAATCTCAGATTCAGGAATAATATCTTCATCAGTAATTTCCCGGATGACTTTACATGGAACACCAGCTGCAACAACCCCTGCTGGAATATCTCTTATGACCACACTGCCGGCACCGATGACTGAACCTTTACCGATTCTCACTCCCCCACAAATAGTACAATTAGCCCCTATCCATACATTATCTTCTATAAATATAGGTTTTGAAATACTAATACCTTCTACTCTTTGTAACGGATGAATGGCATGACTAGCACAACTTAAAACACAACCAGGGGCTATAAACGTCATATGACCAATATGAATAGGTGAAGTGTCTAGCAAGCAGCAGTTGTAATTTATAAAGGTAAACCCATGAATATGAATATTCAAACCATAATCACACTGGAAATTAGGTTGTATGAAAAATGATTCAGAACAAGTTCCAAGTAGTTCATGCAAGATTCTTTTTCTTTCCATTTCATCATCTGGAGAGGTCTTATTATATTCACAGCAAAGACGCTTTGCCTTCTTTTGTTCTTCAGATCCAGGACCTTTTTGGACATGACAATATCCCTTGTCTTGCTTCAAGATTTTCATGAATTCATCGTTGACTTCCATAGCTAATCTTTCAAAAATTCAATAACTTCACCTAAAATTTCCTCACCCTTTTTCCTGCCCATATTATAAACCTTATCCATCTTGTCTGTATCCATCTCAGCTCGTCCTATATTCAACTTCATTTCTGGATAAATCAAGAACGTATTTCCTTTTTTCTTTTCAGCCTCGATATAATCCAATTCTGCATTATACATTTTATGACGACGAGCCATGGCATCAACAATAGCAGGATATTTGCAGAAAAGTTTAAAGATTGGAGTCAATTTTGTCTGTTTCTTTCGGAAACCAGCAGGCTGAGAAAGAATCACTATATTCTTCTCAAAACCCTCTTCTTGAAAGTGCTTTAGAGGGATGGAATCTGAGATTCCTCCGTCAAGCAACTTATACTCCCCTATTTCTACAGCATTCGACACTAATGGCATGGATGCAGATGCACGAATCCACTCTAAAAACTCATGAATATCACCATTTTCCAACACATGATATACCGGTTCTGCATTTTCCACATTTGTGCAAACCAGTTCAAACCTCATGGGATTCTTAAGGAAAGTCTCCATGTCGAACGGGTCGTACTTAATGGGTACATCGTTATAAGCCATTTGCTTATTTATCAAGTCACCTGTAGTTATCCAAGAACGGAACCCACTATATCGGGGATCTTTTGCAAACCTTTTATTGTATCGCAATGCACGTCCTATTTGTTTGGATTTGTAGTTGCATCCGAAAGCGGCTCCTGCAGAAACACCTATAATACCATCAAAATGCAGCTTGTTTTCCATGAAAACATCCAATATGCCTACGGTATACATGCATCGCATTCCACCACCCTCTAATACTAATCCATGTTTCATCATTTATTCCTTTCTCTTTTAATGGTACAAAGTTAGGAAATCCACTTTATTTTTTCTATCTTTGTCATGATTTTTTAAAACTTCTTAAGTATGGCTTATAAAGAAATACATACTATCATCCAGTTCAACAAACTTATTGAAAAGGAGCTGGATTTGCGCCATCTGGCTTTTCAGAATCTTGATTTTTCTCAAGCTAATCCAAACGTAAAAGAATGCACATTTGAAGACTGTATTTTCATGGGCTGTACCCTACCCGATACTGTACGGACTAAAATTGACGCATCAAGCCTTATTTTCCCTAAAATAAAAGTTCCTTATAATGTCTATAGAAGCCAATTATATAATGCCTATGATTTATATAAGGGTTATAGTATAGATGATCCGAGTACTTTCGACAGTTACTTTGATGCAAAAGTTTATGAGCACTATTTACGTACCGGTAAGCATGCAAATGACATCAAGGAAACTTTAGCTCGTTCTCTTCATGACCATTCAATGACTGATGCCATGTATGATTTTCTAGAGAAATTCGACGAGCAAATGATTGTAGGAATAATGGGTGGTCATGGTCTTCTACGTACAGATCCTATCTTCCGTCAGATTGTAGGCATCAGCAAAGAGCTGACAGAAAGAGGTTTTTTAATGGTGAGTGGTGGCGGTCCTGGTGCGATGGAAGCTACTCACTTGGGTGCATGGATGGCTGGACGAACTCAAGAAGAAGTGGATGAAGCTATAGCTGTCGTTTCTTCCGCTCCTAGTTATCATGATGAAGGTTGGCTCCATACAGCTTTAGTCGTGGTAAGAGATTACCCCCAGAAGAACTACTATAGTCTAGGCATACCAACCTGGCTTTATGGACATGAACCTTCTACACCATTTGCCACCCATATAGCCAAATATTTTGAAAATGCCATCCGTGAAGATGGAATTCTAACTATCGCAAAAGGTGGTGTCATCTATACACCTGGAAGTGCCGGAACCATGCAGGAAATATTCCAAGATGCTGTCCAAAACCATTATTTGAGTTTCGGCTATGCCAGCCCTATGATTTTCCTAGGTAAAGACTATTGGACGAAGGAGATGCCGGTTTATACTTTACTTGAGAATTTATTACAAGAAGGCAGATATAAAAACCTTATGCTTTCATTGACCGATGAGTCACAAGACATTATTGACCTTCTTACAGGTTATCCGTTTGGCAAAGAAAATGCCTGAAAAAGTGGCTTTTTTCGCTTTTAACACTTCAAAATGAAAAATTTTTTTGAATACATATGGTTTTTATAAGATTGTTTTTATCTTTGCCCCCCGAAAGAGAACCTAAATTATAATCATTTTGGAGGCAAAAGATATTTTAAGCAAGATTATTGAGGCACTTATGGAATTAGAAATTCCTGTGCAGAAAGAATACTTCATGGATTTCATCTGTGCTCACGACAATGAAGACATTGAAGAATCAGGAAAGACTGAACTTGAAACCTATGGGATTGTTCAAGGAGAAGAAGATGCCTACATAGAAGTCGTTATCAAGGAGGCAGTGAAAAAAGGTCTAGTAGAATATGATTCGGATAATCAGACCTACACATTCACAGCAAGTGGAAAAAAATTCCAAAAGAAACCCAAATCATTTATAGTAAACTACGATGACGATGAAGATGTAGAAGATGCTACGATAGATGATTCTATTACTGAACTGATGGAAGAAATTGTTAAAGATGCTCCTATTAAAAAGAATACAGGGCAATTGAACAAGAAATCTTCCATGAAGATTAAATTGATTCATGCTATCGACAATCAAAAGGCTTTGGATGATTTCGCTGAATCACAAGGGTTGGATTTTGATGTAATTCTTGATGAATTGGAATCTATTGTTCAGTGTGGCACACATATCAACATAGACTATTTCCTTGAAGAAGTCTTTACAGAGGATAACATTGAAGAAGTGGTAGGATTCTTCGAAGATAATGATGGGAATCTTCAGAAAGCATTAAAGGAATTTAAAGATGCCTATAGCCCTGAAGAAATTCGTCTGCTTAGAATTAAGTATCTGACTAAAAGACAATAATTACTGAATCATAAAATGTATAAAGGACGCAAATAAATTGCGTCCTTTTTGTCTTTATTCACCCTTAATAGCTTGAGGAGTCCAATGTGTAAAGAAGCTTTGAACTTTCTTTTTATCATACCCTTCTCCTTCTTCAAGTAGCCCTGAGTCCTGAATATGAACTACACTACCCTCTTCATTTAAGACTACCAAGACAGGAAATCCAAAACGAGTACAGTTTCCCAGTCGTTTCATTGCTTCATGATTCCTGTTCTTCTTCGAATAGTTTACATGAATGTAGATAAAGTTATCATCTACTATTTTCTTTATTTCCTCATCTGCTGCAATATAATTTGCAAACTTTATACACCAAGGGCACCAGTTACCACCCACTTGGCATAAAACGTTTTTACCGGCACTCTTAGCTTCAGCTATAGCCTGATCTATCTGTTCCATGCCGTTTATTTCTTCATCGTAATACTGCTTCTTGTTCTGTGCATTGATATTTATTACTGCAAGAAGCAAAATAAGTGAAACAAGAATCTTTTTCATAAAATTAAAAATTGGTTACATCTTCATTATTTGATTTCCTATCTTGCAAAAATAGGGAAAAAATGGTAGTTTTAATGGTTTAGATAGATAAAAGTCCTTAAAAATATCTCTTTTGATGAATTCATGTATGACATAAATATGAATTTTATTATTTTTGCATTAAAAGATATCTATAATTGTTAAACCATTAAAGGAAAAAACATGAAAAAACTAATTTCGATCTTGACTGTTTTATTAATTGGACTAGGAACTATTTCATTATCTTCTTGTGATGATGAAATGACGGCTTACACTCTTGAGGGAACCTGGGAAGGTGATATGAGAATTGGTTACTATTATAGCGGTAGAGAATACTATGCAAGCCATACTGTACTGGAATTCTTAACCGACCCTTTAAGTAACACATCAGGTCGTGGGTATTGGGTAGATTATTATGATGAGTTTTCACCGTATTCTTCTTTTTATAGCCGTATAGACTGGCTTGTTGACAATGGCACTATCTACATCCGTTTCAACGATGATTATGATTATTATTATGATGATTATTATTGGGGTACTTTCAACTACGATATTTTTATTAGTGATTACAGACTGACTGATAACCATTTTAGTGGAAAAATTTACTATGACAATAAATATGAATCTTTCAATTTAGTTCATACCTCATCTCCACATTGGGGCTATAATGATTGGGGATGGAGAGCTTTCGGAACCTACTATGGAACCCGTTCTACTGCTGATTCTACGGAAAAACCTGTACGCATTTTAAGACATGCAGCAAAATAAAAAATGAAGAAGGCACTGATTCTTTTTATTTTGATCTTGGTTTTGGGAGGTATTATCCTTAGTCAATGTAGTGGAGAGAAGCATTCTAACCTTTCAGGGAATTATGTAGATTATTGGGAAGGTGACTCAATTGTTGGCGACCCTGCCCTATCAGAACAACTGAAAGATGTTATGATGACTATTGTGTATAAAGACAAGGAGCGATTTGCTTCCCTAATGAGTTATCCTGTTGGAAGGCCATATCCTCTTCATAATATAAAAGACAGTGCTTCTTTGGTTAATTATTTTGACACGCTGGTAGATGACAGCTTAATCAATGTCTTAAAGAATACCAAGTTAAGTGACTGGTCAGAAGCCAGCTGGCAAGGTTATACTTTTGCAGAAGGAACATATTTTTGGTTTGACGGGGGAATTATCGGTTGGAATTATATTTCATCAAAAGAAAGCAAACTACTCGACACCCTGATACAGAAAGAATGGTCTACTCTACCTGAAAGCTTGAAAGGTGAAGATTGGACTGTCTTTGATTGTCTTATTCCTGAAGATGGTCCATTTCAAGTGATTCGCCTTGATTGTCGCCCAAATTATGATGAAGAAGACCAATATAGATTAGCCTTTTACAAAAAAGGGAGAAATTTGAATCAATCTGAGCCAGATATCATTATGCTGGGTAAGTGTGACAACCAAGAATCGGGGGAAACGCAGATATTCAGCTTTCATACAGAAGACAATTCTAAAACTGCTGATTTCATCTATTCTCCACTAACTTATTTAGATGAAGAAGGCTTAGAGTTTAGTTTACATAGCAAGCAAGGAGCTGAAACATTTATGGCTCATTTTGGTTATTGGCTAGACTTAATTAAATAGGAAAGTAATGGAAGAGGAAAGAGAAAAAGGTACTGAATTAGTAAAATATGAAAAATACTATTCAGAAGAAGGTTTGAAGGATAAGATTGCTACTTATGCCAAGAAAGCCGGGAGTAAAGTTATCTACCCCGTCCTATTACTTTTCTATGTTTTGCAATCCAAATCTATTCCCGTAAAAACCAAAATGAAAATTTATGGTGTTTTAGGCTATTTCATTTTACCTGCAGATTTGATTCCCGACTTCGCTGCAGGATTTGGATATACAGATGATTTTACGGCATTGATATGGGTGCTTAATACCATTTCAGATTCTATTACTCCAGACATTGAAGCTAAAGCTAAGAAAGCCCTATCTGATTTAGGTTTGGAAATTAAAGAAAATCCAAATTAATGTTGTACTAAAAGAAAAAACTCAGGCCACATTGCTATTCCCATAGAAATGTGGCCTGAGATTGTCTTGAAAACATTTTTTAAACCTTAAACTATTAACTATTAAAAACACAATGCAAAGATAAAGTGTATTCGTTCTCTTTACAAGAAATGTGAAAATTTAATCGTTAATTTTAACTGTTTTTGGTCTAAAATGCATTTTTAGTTATCTAATTGAGCATTATCTCAGTTTTTATTCTCGTTGCTAACTCGTACAAATAATTTGCTCTTTAGCCATTCACGTACTGGAACATCATAAAGTTTGTAAGCACCCCATGCAACAAGAATCGCTAAAATGAATATGCAGACAGATACAAAGATATGCATACTTAACGGGTGATCCTTATGAGCTGCAGCCCAAGACATCTGCATATATATTAATGGATAATGTGTAATATATAATGGGAAGGATATTTCACCCATCCATTTACAGAAAGCAAATGATTTTTTCCCTGAAACTTGACTACCGGCTCCAATAGTTACAACAAGAGGGAAAATCAAAAGTATACAAATAGCTTCATAAACACCATTCATCCAAAAATTATCTGGATTTGTACCACCAACTCTAGGCATACATAAGCAGATGGCTATTATTATTGAGCACACCCAATACCCTGCCTTAACCTTAATGAATTTACCTATACGGGAAATCAAAAGACCACAGAAGAATGGATAGAGTAAACGGATAAAACCAATCCAAAGTTGACATGCATCAATTCCCCAGCCACCGATTACTGTGTAAGCAGCATACTGGTGAGGTCCTGTAATGCCCAATGGATCTATATTCATGCAGAGCATAATGGTAAAACAAGCAAAGATAGCTACCAAGATAGCAAGTGCAATCTTAGGAAGATGTCGGATAACCAAAGCATACAAAAGATTGGCTATATACTCAAGCATTAATGTCCATGCCGGACCATTCAATGGGTAAGTTTCAGACCAGCCACGAATATCCATAGATGCATTGACCGGTATCATCGTACAAGCAATCAGGAAAAGGATTAAAGGCTTATACCATTCTGTCTGTCCGATCAAAGAGAACATTGGACTATCACCAAAATAAAATAGCAATAAACCAAAGAAAGCACCGAAAATTACCATTGGATGCAAACGAACCAAACGACGCTTGATGAAATTCCATGTTGACATGCGGTCCCAACGGTCATCATATGCATAACCAACTACAAATCCAGATAGAACAAAGAAAAAATCAACAGCAAGATAGCCATGATTTAAAATTTGATGTACTGGATTACCCGAATAAGTCTCAAACAGATGAAATGCTACTACAATCATGGAAGCCACACCACGTAGTCCATCTAGAATCTCATAACGAGGTTTCGACGCCAAATAAATGTCGTTTTTACTCATAAAGATGTGTGTTTTTTAATAAGTATTATGTTAGTTGTTTAAAAAATCGATTTCACAATTGTGCAAATATACAAAAATCATTTTAATTGCGAAGAAATTAGCCTCTCAGTTTTGTCCTAAACCCTTTATAATTAAAATTGGCCTAATCTTTTTGTGGATTAGGCCAATTAAATAAATATAGAATAATACTAATTAGTAAGAATCTTAACAGGACCTATTAAACCTGCAGGTGCTAAATCTTCGCTCCCTGAAAAATATGGCATATCTGTGTAAGTAATTGGTTCAGAACCAGGCTGTTTATCTCCAATTAATCTGTTTTTCCATAAGGAGGCAACTTTAATCTCTAAAATATTTTCACCTTGCCTCAAAGCATCTGAGATTTCTAGCATATATGGAGTTTTCCAAACAACTCCAAGATTTTCACCATTCACCCAAACCTCTGCAAGTGAACCTACTCGGCCCAAATCAACATATTGCTTTGAGCCAGACAACTCAGAAACATTAAAACTTGTGGTATAGGAGGCAATGCCAGAGAAATACTTTATTCCAGGATTATTGTGTAAAGTCAAATCCATGAGCTCACTCATTTCTATACTGTCCGGTGCACCTCTATTTTCTTGGAATTTAACAGTCCATGGAGAATCTATCAATAGGAAATCCTTCTTTTCTTCATTTAATACCGTAAATGAATCTTCTTTTGTCTTTCCAATGAATACTACAAATACTGCATCATTTTCAACCATAGGAACCTGAACTGTAGTGGTTGATTGATTTATGGTATATGAAACATCCTCCATCAATCCTGTTTCTGGATGCCAAATTTGTGGTTTCAATCCTGTGGTGCGTAACGTAACTGTTACGTTCTTTGCATCATCGCTTGGTTTATTAATCCAATATATCTGTTTCAGTCCTAGATCACGATGTAAAAATTTGAGTCCTTCGACATCGGATTTAAAATCGGGTTCAATGCCATACAACTTCATAACCTCTTCCATTGAGATATCAGATGTTACATTCTTTAATCCACTATCCCAAATGTCTTTGACCAATTTATTAAACTCTTCCTGGCTGTCTTCTAAAGATGCTGGGTATTTGGGGCGTTTTCCTGCAATGAGTGCTCCTGCTTTAGCTAAATTAGCCAATTTACGCAGGTATTTTACAGACATATACTCTACATTTTTGTCAAGCCAAAGAAGTTTATAGGTGGTTCCACTTGGACCTGATATGTATTCACCGTCTTTATAGGAAATTGCATCCATAAAAGTGTTAGGACTACAAAAATCATATTGATAGCCATCTGCCACTTCCGGTTTGACGCCATTATACAATGAAGTTACATTGTTGTCCTCCCCATAATAAACCAGAACATCAGCCACATTCTTTCCTTGTTGCAACATATAACAGCTTCGGGAAAGATAATCAACCCATGCATAAGCCAACTCTGCCCAAGTTTCATGACGGTTGAACCACTGACCTGTACTCATTAAACTCAAGCCTGGTATTTTATCATCAACAGGTTGATGGGCACTCTCATGAACAACAATTCTGTTGATGCCGTTAGCAAGTTCAAGGTCTGCCACTAATTTCAAGTTACCAGGATAGAAGCCATAAGCCATTCCTGCGAGACCTACTGCAGTCATAGATTCAGCTGCAGCAATATTCTGGCCAAAGATGTGTGCTACTGAAGCAGATTCGTGATCATCCATCTCATATAAAGTGCGGTTGAAATCATGCAAGTCAAAACTTGTAAATGGGAGCCATGGAGCATTGACCCACATCGCACTCATTGGGATTTCTGCCGTCCGCTTCATGTCCATTCCATCACTCATTAACACTCTGTCGTTTTCATGACTTTCTGTATATCGCCCCTTCATTCCATAATCATTAATGGCAATCTGTGAAACCAGGTTATAGGTAGAGACTACCAAATCTCCTAAGGTTTGACGCCAGTCGTGAAGGAATCTCTCACTTCGTTCTGCACTATCTATAATGGCTCCAGTCAAAACAGGCAGCCAAGGCTTCAAATCATATCCTCGCAGTCTCTTAAACTCTTCAAACATTGCAGGAGTCCAGGTTTCTTGCTCGGCCTCATAGCTGTCTGTAAGAATATATCTGATACCTTTGTCTCCTATCAGACCTTTTGAAGCGTCCTTATACATATCCAAATAGTGATGCATATAGTTTGAGAATGCTACTGGATCCATCTTATCTACTTCTAAACCTGTAGCTTCAGGAGGTGCTGGGTGATTCTTTTTGCCAGTAAGAGAAAAACCGAAGCGATAAATACGCCATTTCCCCTCAGGAGCATTCCATGTTAGTTTACCATCAATTACATTTGCTGTTAAATCTATGACATCTATCAGATGGGTGAAATTCTCATTGCTTGAAACTGTAGGACACTCATTCATGTTTTTTGCAATAGTGTAACCAGCCTTATCTTCAGCATGATTTACTAGAGTTACTCCCGACAGTAAAAATTCTGCAACATCAGTACCAGGAGCTGGAGGAGTTGGAGGCAGTATGCCATATAGGCCCGGAGTTTCTTTTGGATTATCTACTTTTAAACGAAAATACTTGGCCTTTGTCTCAGGGATGTTCAATGTAACTTGACCAACAGCACTACTAACTATAGGGCATAAGTCAGTAAAGTTTTTCCCATCTTTGCTGCTTTGCAGCATCATGCAGTTTCCTTTGGCGTAAACAATTACACTCTTAATTAACTGTTCGGTAGGAAACTCATATTGAATCCACGCATAACCACTTGGTTGAGCCATTAGCATTGATGAGTTTGTCAAATCACCATCTGTCAGTTGCTCTAAAGAAAACTTGCCAGAAGAAGAACTAAGTTTAGCACCCATTTCCTGCATGGACAGGTCTTCTTCGGGAACTTTCATTGCAAGAACTGCAATATCCTCATAATATTCTTCTGCAGGTTTTCCTTCAGCTTCAATGAGATTCCCTTGTAAAGGTATGTTTTGAAACAGACCTGTAGTCTTATATGGTTCAGGCAAAGACAAGGAAACGTTTTTCCCTCCCATAACATTGACTGACTTCCACACTAGTTTCTTCATTCCATCTTTAGGCTCAACCCATGGTCCTCCAGTTGCACTCCATCCAGGAGCACTAGCTACTGTCATTTCAAGTCCTAAAGAATCAGCTAATGCTGTTGCATATGCGAAAGCGTCTTTCCAACCCTCATCCATGTAAACTAAGCGGTTTTCAACGATCTGTGGAGTAGAAACACCTGCATCAAAATGATGGAATCCACCTAAACCTATACGTTTCATCCAAGTTAAGTCTTTCTTTATTCCATCTTTTGTGATGTTTCCGTTCATCCAATGCCACCAAACTTGTACACGAGCCTCTTGTGGCGGATTCTGAAAACCTTCTTGCAATTCATCTAAAGAAACCTCTGGTATTGAAGGTCCTTTGGAACATGCACAGATAGCTATTATTGCCAATAAGCAGAATGAGATTTTTTTCATAATCCTTTGATTTTAGATTTAATAATACAAATATAATTCTTTTTGAAATATCTCACTTCCTTTTTTGTTCAAATGTTTTTAAAACAAGACTAAATGCTTCATTTTCCAATCGAAATAATCAAATTTATTAAAATTAATTTTATAATTTTGCGAAAGAAGAACACATAAATATATATTGTCATGAAAAAAACATTTTTATTTTTAGCTTTCTTTGCTATTTTCGTGCCAGTTTTTGCACAACAAGCACTTTTCAGTGGTACAGACATTATTTCTCCAGAAATCAATCCAGACAACAGCGTAACGTTTAGGTTTGTTGCACCTAAAGCAGTCAAAGTGCAAGTTACTGGCGATTTCCTCCCTATGGTTAAAACCAAGTCCCCTTTTGGTGAAGTTGAGTCAGCAGGGGTTGCAGATTTGAAAGAAGAAAATGGCATGTGGACATATACGACTAACGTTCTGGAGCCAGAACTGTATTCATATAAATTTATTGTTGATGGTCGCGAAGAATTAGATCCCAACAATGTTTACATGAACCGTGATATTGCTTCATACACAAACATGTTTATCGTGAAGAAAACTGCCGGTGATAAGGGTGATTTATACAGTGTGAATGATGTGCCTCATGGAAATGTGGCTAAAGTTTGGTATTACAGTCCTACCCTTCAGATTAATCGACGAATGACAGTGTATACCCCTGCAGGTTATGAAGACAGTAAAGAAAAACTTCCAGTGCTTTATTTGCTTCATGGTGCAGGTGGAGATGAAGACGCATGGCCTACTTTAGGGCGTGCAGCACAGATTATGGATAATCTGATTGCAAGTGGAAAATGTAAGAAAATGATAGTTGTCATGACAAATGGCAATGCTAACTGTGAAGCTGCTCCTGGTGAGTGGTCTGCAGGTATGTACAAACCTTCATTTATGGGTCATACAACTGGAAAGAAACCTATTTCTACCATGCAAGCTCATTTCCCTGATGTGGTCAAATATATAGAAAATCATTATCGCACCTTAACTGGAAAGAAAAATCGAGCTATCTGTGGACTGTCCATGGGTGGTGGTCACAGTTATATGATTTCACGTGATTTCCCTGATATGTTTAATTACATAGGTCTATTCTCTGCTGCAATTGCCATGAATCAGGAAGGTGCAGAACTTACGATGGAGAACAAATCAGTTGACCCAAAGACTGAAGAACAACTGAAAACTTTGTTTGCTAAAAAACCTGCACTTTATTGGATTGCAATTGGTAATACCGATTTCCTATATAAGAACAATGCTGATTACCGTAAGTACCTAGATGAAAAGGGCTATCCATATGAATATGTAGAAACCGATGGTGGTCATATTTGGAGAAACTGGCGTATTTATCTGACTACATTCGCTCAGCGTCTGTTTAAGTAAATTCTTATCTGAAATAAATCCTAAAGGGCAGTCTTTTTTGTATGGCTGCCCTTTATTTATGGAAATCGTTGTATCTTTGCCACATGAAATCGACCAAAACACTTGCTACATTAATAAGTCATATAGGGAGATATAAAACACCTGCTATACTTACCCCTGTCTTTACGTTGGGGGAAGTTGTCATTGATGTCTTAATTCCTTATGTAACTGCAATGCTTATCGACCAGGGAATCCTAGCTGGTGATATGCAGAAAATATACTTTTTTGGTACCATCATGATTGGTATGGCTTTCTTGAGCCTGTTTTTAGGTATTGAAGCTGGAAGAATGTCTGCAAAAGCATCATCAGGCTTTGCCTTCAACTTGCGCAAAGCAATCTATGACAATATACAGACCTTTTCTTTTACAAATATAGATAAGTACTCCACTTCTGGACTTATAACTAGAATGACCACAGATATCACTATGCTTCAGACTGCGTTCCAAATGGTATTAAGAATTACTATCAGAGCCCCATTTAGTCTTGTTTTGGCCATTTTTATGTGTCTTTTCATTAATGTAAGAACTAGCCTTATCTTCATTGTAGCTTTAATAATATTATCTGCATTTCTTGTATTTATAATCAACAAGGTTACACCTTTATTTATTGAGACATTCAAAAAATATGATGCTCTTAATGCAAGCACGCAAGAAAATATAGCTGCGATGCGTGTTGTCAAAGCATTTGTGCGAGAAGATTATGAAAGTGAGAAATTCAACAAATCTGCAGAAGATCTATACAAGATAAGTGTAAAGGCTGAAAGTCTCATGGCATTTATGAGTCCCATGATGAGTCTGGTCACCTATGGATGTATAATTGCCATAGCATGGTTCGGCTCTCACTACGTCGTAGAAGGAACATTGACTACAGGTGAACTAACTTCACTCTTTACCTATATTATGATGATATTGATGTCATTAATGATGGTTTCTATGATATTTGTAATGTTGACTATGAGTGCAGCAAGTGCAAATCGCGTTGTCACAGTCATTAATGAAAAAGCCGATATTGTATCACCTGATAATAGCATAAATGAGGTTAAAGATGGAAGTGTCAAATTTGAAAATGTTAGTTTTTCATATGAAAAAGGTAGTGGAGATTATGTAATTTCAGATATCAACTTGGAGTTTCGTTCGGGTGAACGGATAGGTGTAATTGGAGCTACAGCGAGTGGTAAATCATCTTTAGTTTTACTTATTAGCAGACTGTATGATGTCTCTAAAGGCAAAGTAGAAGTGTCAGGAAATGATGTACGAGATTATGACCTTAAGACTTTGAGAGACTCAGTTGCTGTCGTTTTACAACAGAATTTATTGTTTAAAGGAACGATATTGGAAAATTTGCGGTGGGGCAATAAAAATGCCACATTAAAAGAATGCAAAGAAGCTTGTATTTTGGCATGTGCTGATGATTTCATAAATCAAATGCCTGAAGGATACAATACGTTGATAACTCAAGGAGGAACTAACGTCAGTGGTGGACAACGGCAAAGGTTATGCTTGGCAAGAGCGTTATTGAAACATCCCAAAATTCTTATTTTAGATGATGCTACCAGTGCTTGTGACACAGCTACGGATGCCTGTATCCGTGAGAATTTGAGAACAAAGCTTCCTTCTATGACACAGATCATTATTTCTCAACGTGTTAATACGGTAATGGAATGTGATAAAATCCTTGTATTCCAATCCGGAAAAGTCAATGGAATAGGTACTCATGAAGAACTCATGGAGAAGAATGAAATATATAAGGAGTTTTATTCTATCCAGCTAGAAAGTGGAGGCGATTTTGATAGTCCTGAGCAGAAAGGAGGTACAGATGAAGAAATCTAAGAAAGAGGTATTACTCCGTTTAACCAGGTTTGTGCTCCAGAATTACAAGATTTCATGGGGTGTTGTAGCTATTTGTATAATCATAAGTTCTGTTACTTCGCTTATATCTACCCTATTCATTAAATCATTGATAGATGATTATGTCATTCCACTAACACAAGTAGATAATCCTGAATATACATCTTTGGCTCAAACATTGTTCAAATTGGCATTAATCTTATTCATCGGTGTCATTTGTAACTACGTACATAATCTGCTGATGATTTTTGTTAGTAACGGATCCTTGTTGAAATTAAGAAAGGATTTATTCACATCTATGGAGAAATTGCCGATCAGCTATTTTGACAATCACTCTCATGGCGAACTAATGTCTGTCTACACAAATGACATTGACAGTTTTCGGGATATGATCAGCCGCTCATTACCAATGATATTTAATTCATTGATAACCGTTACTATCACTATCGTGAGTATGATTGTTTTGAGTATTCCTTTGACTATCGTTTCTCTTTTCCTTGCTTTTATCATGATGAGAGTAACTATCGCTTTAGCATTAAGATCAAGGAAATATTTCATGAAACAACAAGAAAAACTGGCAGAAGTAAATGGTTTCATTGAGGAAATGATGACAGGCCAAAAGGTTGTCCAGGTTTTCTGCCATGAGGAAGAAGCAAAAGCTAAATTTTCTGTTATTAATGAGGAACTTCGAGTTGCAGTATATAAGGCTAATAAAATAGCCAATATAATTATGCCAGTCAATGGTAACTTAGGTAATCTTGGTTATGTTTTGATAGCAGTTGTGGGTGCCACCTTAGCTTTGACAGGATATGTTAGTCTCAGTTTAGGGACTTTAGTGAGTTTTTTGACATTAAACAGGAATTTTATGCACCCTGTGGCTATGCTGAGTCAACAAATGAACACTGTCATTAATGCATCTGTTGGAGCAGAACGCATGTTTAACCTGATGGATGAAAAGCCTGAAATTAACGATGGAAGGAAGGAAATGAAGCCAGAAAATGTGGTTGGAACCTTCCAGTTAAATCATGTGGATTTTGGATATACGCCAGAAAAGCAAGTACTCTTCGATATAAACTTACATGTAAATGACAATGAAAAAGTGGCATTTGTAGGAGGAACAGGTGCAGGAAAGACTTCTATCATTAATTTGATTACTCGCTTTTATGAAATAAATAGTGGGTCTATCCTATTTGACGGGATTTCAATTAAGGATATCGACAAAAGAGATTTGAGGCATTGTTTAGGCATGGTGCTTCAAGACACTAGTCTCTTTACTACTACTGTAATGGAAAATATCAGATATGGAAGACTGGATGCTACTGATGAAGAGTGTATAGAAGCAGCTAAATTAATTGGTTCAGATGATTTTATACGTCGCCTTGCCAATGGTTACCATACAATGCTAGACAATGGAGGTAAAAATCTAAGTCAGGGCGAAAGACAATTACTTGCGATTACTCGTGCAGCAGTTGCAAATCCACCAGTCTTAATTATGGATGAGGCTACCAGCAGCATAGACACCCACTCTGAGCAATTGGTTCAGAAAGGAATGGACATATTAATGAGAGGAAGAACTTCATTCATTATTGCCCATAGATTATCTACGGTAAGAAATGCAGATTTAATCAATGTATTAGAGCATGGACATATAATAGAGCAAGGCAGTCATGAGCAACTTCTCTCATTGAAAGGAAAATATTATCAGTTGTATACCGGAGGCTCGCTATCTTGATTGATTAAGATTAATATCAAAAATAGCTAAATTCGTTATGAACTTGATTATATGTAATATAAAAGATTGCAATGTAGACATTGAAAAAGTTGCAGTTTTCAGAAGTTATTATCATAATAATCTACAGATTTGAACGATTATTATACTTTTTCTTGTTAATCTCGTAAATAAGAATTAATTTTGCACCGCGTTTTAAGCAAAAAAGTTTGCATAAAGTAAAAAAGTACAAAGATTTAATTTTAGGATTAACATGGAAATTTATCAGATTACTTACAAAGAATACATCGTTCTGATGAATCTGCTTAAAGAGCATATTGGTTTTATAATCAATACAACACCAGACAATACTCGAAAGATGTTAGCTATTAAAGCTAGTCAGTCTATAGATAATACAATAGCAACAGCAAAGGCAGAGATTAACCTTCCAAGCTCAGAACTTTATGATATTACAAATCAGATTTTGGCTCTGAGAACATGTGGAAACCCTCCAATCCCAGAAGTGTTGGATGAATGGAAAAAAAGTCTGGATGTGCTCAATCAGGCTGCATTAGTGCTGAAGAACATAACAGATGATGCGTATCTGAATGATGTATTAGAACTTGTTTCAAATAAATAATTTAGGTAAAGAGCCTTATTTCTGAGGCTCTTTATTTTTTATTAAAGTAAAGTATGGCAGACAGCTATTCATATTCTGTCCTTATTGCAGATGAATCACATATAAGGTATATTCCTGATATCCTTTCTGCTATTTATGCAGCTAGTCAGGTTAAAGGAAACAGCATCGTCATGCGTGATCCAGAGTATTTGGCAGTAAAAATGAGAGAGGGCAAAGCTGTTATAGCCTTATATAAAGATGAATTTGCAGGATTCTGCTATATTGAAAGTTGGCAAAGAGACAATTTCGTAGCTAATTCAGGATTGATTGTAAAGCCAGAGCATCGTGGTAAAGGTCTTGCCACAAGGATAAAAAAACAAATATTTGATATCTGTCGGACAAAATTTCCAAAGGCTTGCATCTTTAGTATTACAAAGAGTCCGGCAGTTAAGAAAATGAATCTTGCTTTGGGATTCAAAGAAGTTAATTATGCAGAACTCACTAAAGATCCTAAATTCTGGAAAGGTTGTAAAACTTGCCCCCACTATAGTGAATTATTAAGCAACCAAATGGAAAGCTGTCAATGTATTGGCTTGCTTTATAAACCTTGATTTTCCTTTTTTTCTTCTATCCTGGTCCTTTTACCTTATTAAATTAAGAACATTTTTTGCATTTTGTATATTATTTGTATATTTGCTCATTAAGAGAAATCAATAAAATACTATGAATGCTAAAATTTCAATGAATCCGAATCTGTTGGTTCATTTCTTAGGTAAAGAACCATCAGAATTCACTCGTGAAGATATCATCTATTATTGTCGTGAAAATGATATTAGTTTTATCAACTTTCATTATTGCGGTTGGGATGGAAAACTCAAAACGTTGAATTTCGTTATACATAATGAGGAACATTTAAGGTCCATTATGGAAGCAGGAGAACGCGTTGATGGTTCAAGTCTTTTCCCTTTCATAAAAGCTGGAAAATCTGATCTGTACGTAATTCCAAAATACCATACTGCTTTTGTTAATCCTCTAACGAATTATCCAAGCGTTGATTTGTTGTGTACTTTCATGGATCGCGAAGGAAATCCTTTTGAAAGTTCTCCTGAGCATATATTAAGAAAAGCGCATAAAGTCCTATTTAAAGAAACTGGATTGAAAATGCAGACTATGGGAGAATTGGAGTATTACATTATTGCAAAGGATGATGGTTTATATACGGTACAGGCTCAACGTGGATATCATGAAAGCTCCCCATTCAATAAATTTACGGATTTTCGCATGGAAGCCATGCAGAAAATAGCTCAATGTGGAGGGTTAATCAAATATGGCCATTCTGAAGTAGGAAATTTCACGGAAGAAGGATATATATTTGAGCAAAACGAAATAGAGTTCCTGCCTACAGACATTGAAGATGCTGCAGATCAAATTGTAATTGCTAAATGGATTCTACGTCAGTTAGCTTATAAATATGGCGTAGAAGTAACATTTGCACCTAAAATCACAGTCGGTGAAGCTGGCTCAGGACTTCATGTACATTGCAGATTTACACGTAATGACAAATCCATGATGACTCATGATGGAGAACTTACCGATGAATGTTTAAAAGCAATAGCTGGTTACATCGATGCAGGAACTTCGCTTCCTGCTTTTGGAAATCCTCACCCACTGAGTTTTATGAGACTAGTACCTCATCAGGAAGCACCTACAAGTCTTTGCTGGTCATTCTCTAATCGAAGCGCATTAATACGCGTGCCACTAGGATGGTTACAGAAAATGGATATGGCAAAACGAGTCAATCCATTAGAACAGGAAACAAATAATGATTATAGCAATAAACAAACTTTTGAATGGCGTGCATCTGACGGTTTTGCAAATACATATCTGCTGATGTCTGCCTTATGTTGTGCAGCCCTTCATGGTTTTAAGATGGAAGATGCGATAGATGTTGCCAAACGAACTTACATTGATCTTGGGGTGGATATTAATGACCCTCATAATGATAAAGTGAAAATGACGTTGGAACAACTTCCTGATAGCTGTTTGGCTGCTGCTAAAGAACTCGAGAAGGATCGGGATATTTATACGTATGGTGGTATATTCACAGATGAAATCATCGATTACACAATTAAATACCTTATTAGTTTTAATGATGAAGAACTTAGAGACACTTTAATGAAATCACCAGCAAAACTTAAGAAGATAGTTCTAGATAACATTGATAACGGGTAATATATATTATCACTATATTTAGTGAATATCATTCCTTTTTGAAGATTACTAATCTTACACGCTTAAGATTAGTAATCTTAACTAAATAGGATTAGTAATCTTCAGGGGTTAAGACTACTAATCCTATTTATGTACTTAAATTTAGATCTAAGCTAAAGATTATATCATACTTCATTGTTCATCCATCAAAACGGGTTTGATGTTCTTGAATTCAACCGTTGTACAATAAAGTACGATGTCTGACAGATCTATTCGGAATATTCCCGGCTCAGATAACCCTAAACTAAATTCAGAACGTATCCATGAATAACGATGCACATGTGCCTCAAGTAGCATCAGACCTTTTGCACAAATATCCATTTCTGCATATTGAGTCTTTAAATGAAACTTGCAGACATTTGAACGACTCATGGAAAATCTGGTCATAACGGCATCATGATAAACTTCCTCGTTACATGCAAAATCTTCCGTATAATCACTAACTTTAGATATAGTCTTTAGCCATTCATGCATGCCTGGAATAGAATCAATGCAATTCCAATCTAGAGCCATACCCAAATTTACCTGATTAGCAAAATCAAAATTTTTATTGTCCTCCAAGAAATTCTTAAAAAGTTCATCGAGCTTATCTGCATCTTCATTTTCAAGTATTTCTCCAGAATGGCCCTTTGTCCAATCAAAATTAGGAATGGCTTCTGTCAAATCGTCAGTAGAAATAATCGGGTCGATTTCAGGATCCATAATATAATTTATATCTAAGTCACAGTAATAGACTTTTCGACCTTTTCCTGACCAGTCTTCTCCTAAAACGGGTTTAGAGGCAAATGATCCTTCCATGACAATGCCTGTGACACCATTCCCTACTTTAACCATGAAAAAACGGTCACCTACCTGAGCCTTTTTATAATCCCAAACACTCCAATTTGCTTCAACAAAATTTTGATGCTTCTTCCAAAAATGCCAAAGATCAGTGCGAACACTGGAAATCTCTGGATTCCATTTTAAAATGAATGTCTTTTGTTTTCTCATAGCACAGATTAAATTATTTGTCTTAGCAAAAATAATAAATTCTAGATAAAACAACAAACGCCTATTTAAATTAAATAAGGAATAAAAGGATGTCTTTTTGTCAGCAATGTTTAAATTAATTAAGATTAGTGGAAATTTTGACAAGTTTTGTAAATTTTTTGGCAGAAATTCCGTTTGGCATAAAACTTGCAAATTAATAGGCGAAGTTCGAAATCAAGAACGATGGAGAACTCCAAAACTAGATAAAGAACTAAAAATATAAATAGGAGGTAAAAATTATGTTATTAGCACGTAGAAACAACAATTTAAATTGGATGACAAATTTCTTTGATGATTTCTTCGATGACAGCTGGATGGCAAGAATGAACTCCACTGCACCTGCAGTAAATGTGAAGGAAGATGCAAACAAGTATATAATGGAAATAGCAGTTCCTGGTCTTAAGAAGGAATTCTGCAGAGTAGGACTGAATGCTGATGGTAATCTGGAAGTTAAGCTTGAAAACAAGTGTGAACACAAGGATGAAGATAAGCATGAACATTATTTGCGTCGGGAATTCAACTACACCAATTATGAGCAGACTTATACCCTACCTGATAATGTAGATAAGGATAAAATCAGTGCGAAAGTCAACGATGGTGTGCTCATGATTGATATGCCAAAGATGTCTAAACAGGAAGAGAAGAAAATAGAACATAAGATTGAAGTAGGTTAATAACCACATCTTTTAAATTAGAAGAGAGGATGCATTCTTAGAGGTGCATCCTCTCTTCTTTTTATCTTCACAACGGATTTTAATGGCATGATAGATCATGGCAGAAAAGTTTAAAAAAATTAAGTTTTGATGCCAATCCGTCATATTCCTGTCATAAAAATGTCAGTTTTTTTTCATCGGCATGCCACTTGCATTATTTATAGCGAAGTTCATAAATTAATTAGTAATGAATTTTAATAAAAGATATTAACTAAAAAAATAAATATAGGAGGAACGACTTATGTTGATAGTACGCAAAAACAATGACAACTGGATGTCAAACTTGTTTAATGATTTCGTAGAAGACAGATATATGCCAAGAATGAATGCTACAGCACCAGCTGTTAACATTAAGGAAAATAAAGAGAGGTATGAGATGGAAATTGCTGCTCCTGGCTTGAAAAAAGAGGATTGGATCATCAGTCTTGATGAAGACGGTAATCTCGATGTCAAAATGGAGAAAAAGCAAGAGCATAAAGAGGAAGATGCAAAACAAGTTTACTTGCGTAGAGAATTTAATTACACCAGCTATGAGCAGACATACACTCTTCCTGACGATGTAAATAAGGAAAAAATCTCAGCTAAGGTGGTTGATGGTGTACTCCACATTGAGTTACCAAAGAAAACACAAGAAGATGAATTGAAAAAGCAACGTAATATTGCAATCGACTAAATTATATATACTTCTTTAAATAAAGGCGGACTAAATAGTTCGCCTTTATTATTATTTGTATTTGAGACTCGAAATAGTAGAACTTTATTAATTTAAAACCTAGTTTCTCCGAAGGTCAAATTCGAAAATGTAAAAAGTTTCATGTGAAATTTTTTTAGATAATTACGTTACATTCCATAAAAATATCTAATTTTGAGCCTTAGAACAAAATAGTAATAAAATGGATGTAGAAAATATTAAATTCCAGCATGAGATGCCAGCGCAACTTCGCTTCTCTGATGTAGATCAGTTCGGGCATGTAAATAATTCAGTCTATTTTTCTTTGTTTGATACCTGCAAAACAATATATATATTTGATGCACTAGGACAAGAAACATTCAAGGACGTTGGAATTGTGGTGGCGCACATTAATGCAGATTTTATAGCTCCTATTTACTATCCAGATGAGATAGTAATTCAGACAGCAGTCCAGCATATCGGTACGAAAAGCTTTACCCTCTATCAACGGGTAATTAATAATAGAACCAAGGAGGTCAAATGCGTTTGTCAAACTGTTATGGTAACTTTCGATTTAAAGAACAACAAGTCTATAGAAATTGATCAGAAATTCAAGGTTCGTCTAGCAGAATTCGACAAGAATCCAGACCTTCTAAAGAATGAAAAATAGTAGTAAATTCATACTCTAACATCGTTTGTTTCATTTTATATATTATAATGACTGAAATTATCAAATATGGCAAAAGTTTACGATTTTAAATTACTAGACAAAAAGAAAAACGAAGTCAGTCTGGCAGATTACAAAGGCAAGGTACTTCTTATAGTCAATACAGCTACAGCCTGCGGATTCACGCCTCAATATGAGGAATTAGAAGCTATTTATTACAGTTTGAAAGACCATGATTTCACGATTCTGGATATTCCTTGCAATCAGTTTGGACACCAGACTCCTGGCACCGATGAAGAAATCACTGAATTTTGCTCTTTACACTTTGGCGTGGATTTTCCTCAATTCAAGAAATCTGATGTGAACGGAGAAGCAGAACTTCCTCTTTACACTTGGTTGAAGAGTGAAAAAGGTTTTGAGGGATTTGATGAAGACAATAAACTCACCCCTCTTTTAGTGGATATGTTTAATAAGAATTTTCCTGGATGGGAAAAGACTCCAGACATTAAATGGAATTTTACTAAATTCTTGATAAACAAAGAGGGCGATGTGGTTGCCAGATTTGAACCTACAAAAGACATGAAGGTTGTAGAAGAAGAAATCAAGAAATTGCTCTAAGGCTAGAATCTAAGGAAACAGAAACGGGGAGCTGCATTTGGTTTCCCGTTTTTTCGTTTTTACCATTCACTTTGATTTAAGGATAAATAGTGTAACTTTGCACTATGGAACTGCCAAAGAATCACTCATACATAGCTATAGACCTCAAATCGTTCTATGCGTCAGTGGAATGTGTGTCAAGAGGATTAGACCCCTTGACAACAAATCTTGTCGTAGCAGATCCAACCAGAACAGAGAAAACCATTTGCCTTGCTGTCTCTCCATCATTGAAGGCATATGGAATCCCAGGAAGAGCCAGATTATTTGAAGTCGTACAACGCATTAAAGATGTGAATATTACACGGAAGTATAGTATTCCTGAATTCAAATTTAAAGGGAAATCGGTTTCAGATATTGAATTGAAACAACATCCAGATTGGGAAATAGATTTCATTACTGCCCCACCTCGAATGGCTCATTATATCCAAGTTAGTACAGCCATCTATCAAGTTTATTTGAAATACATTGCCCCAGAAGATATTCATGTCTATTCTATCGACGAAGTTTTCATCGATGCCACGAACTACCTCGGTAGCTACAAAATAACACCACGTGAACTAGCCATGAAATTGATTCGGGAAGTATTAAGTAAGACAGGTATTACCGCAACGGCTGGAATCGGTACTAATTTATATCTGAGTAAGGTAGCTATGGATATTGTAGCCAAACATGTTCCAGCAGATAAAGATGGAGTGAGAATAGCTGAACTAGATGAAATGGATTATAGGCAAAAGCTATGGAACCATCAACCATTGACTGATTTTTGGCGTGTAGGAAGAGGGATAGCAGAAAAACTGAAGATCTACGGCATCGATACCATGGGAAAACTGGCAAGGCTTTCATTACGAAATGAAGATTTCCTTTATAATCTATTTGGTGTCAATGCAGAATTGTTGATTGATCATGCATGGGGTTGGGAACCATGTACCATGGAATACATCAAAGCTTATAGACCGGAGAGTAATTCTATTAGTTCTGGACAGGTTCTTCAATGCCCTTACGATTTCACAAAAGCTAAAATAGTAGTCAGAGAAATGGCTGAAAGTATTGCTTTAGATATGGTGGCGAAACACATTGTAACTGACCAACTTGTATTAACTATCGGTTATGACATCGAAAGTCTTTCTAACCCCAAAACGGAATACGATGGAGACGTAACAGTCGACTGGTATGGAAGAAAAGTTCCCAAGCATGCTCATGGCACTGTCAATTTGGGAAAAGCCACCTCATCTGCAAAGTTAATCACTGGAGCAGTTATGAAACTATACGACAACATTGTGAATAAAAATTTACTGATTCGTAGGATTAACCTTACCGTAAACCATATAGTTGATGAAAATGCCATCAAAGATAGTAACCCTGCTGTTCAGCTAGATTTGTTTACGGATTATGATGCCCTGAAAGAAAAGCAGGAAAAGGAAAAAGAAGAGTTGAAGAAAGAACGTAGAATTCAAGAGACTCTTATTGATATAAAAAAGAAATACGGTAAGAACTCCATTTTAAAAGGATTGAATTTTGAAGAAGGGGCTACTGCGAAAGAAAGAAACAAGCAAATTGGAGGGCACAAAGCATGAAAGATAATTATGAAGACATTATCCATCTACCCCATCCCATTTCCGGAAAGCATCCTCAGATGTCCATGGAAAACAGGGCGGCTCAGTTTGCTCCATTTGCAGCATTAACAGGGTTTCATGCTTCCATAGAAGAAGCTGCCAGATATACGGATAATCAGGTAGAATTGGACGAAAGCAGATATCTAATCCTAAATCGAAAAATCCACATTCTTATCGCTCATCTTTCTGAAAAACCTCAGGTATCCATTAGTTATTTTGTCCAAGACAGCAATAAAGAAGGTGGATTTTATAAAGTCATAGCTGGAGCAGTCAAAAGCATAGATGATTACAAGCATGAAATCATTATGTCCGACGGCTTTTGTATCCCATTGAAGGACATCATTGAAATTGAAGGGGAACTATTTGATAATCTCTGATTAGAAATTGATTCTAAATCCACCACTTATAGCTCGTGCCGCTCCCCAATAGCCTCTAAATGTAGACAAATCATGGTTCTTGCCGTCTAAACCACGTTCGATATAATTCTTGTCTAGCAAATTGGTTCCATTAGCAAATATATCAATTTGCATATTCTTATATAAGTTGGTTTTCCAACCAATAGTCGCATTAATCAAACTATAGGAAGGTAGCAAATAGGCATCCACAGAAGAGTCAGACGTGCGTGAAGAAGGCTCAAAATCAGCATACATTCTCGCATTATACTGCCAACCTAAATTAGCATATAATCCATTACTCCATTTCATGTCAAGTGAGGCTCCGAACTGAGTTTGTGGAGCATCACCAACATGTAAACCGTCACAACTAATGGTAAAAGTTTTTAATGTTTCATTGGTATAAGAGTCATAGATTATAGCTTCACCACTGCTTTTCCATTTCCAGGAAGCTAACATACCATAGGCATTCACAGTCAGCCACTGATTGACTTGTTGATGTACGTCAAGTTCTAAGCCCATGTGTAAGGCATTCAGTCCTTTAACCAGATACTTCTCTGATTGTTCATTTGCACGTTTAGTAATACTGACTGACAATGTCTTGTCTCTCCATGAAGCAATATATCCAGAGAGGGATAAACCACCACCGTTCCAACTGGAACGATAGCCAAGTTCACCCATAATATTTTTTTCGTTTATTACGTCATTGGTAATCGACAAATTACTGGATGCCAAATACACACTAGCATATGGGAGTCTAGAATTATACCCACCATTTAAATAAATGGAATGTTGATCGTTAATGGCATAGAGTACTCCTGCCTTAAAGCTTGCTCCTAAGCCATTAGCCCACTGGCTCTTTTCCCTGGTAATATCGTTGTGCCTACGATATTTGCCGCTGAAAACTGATGCACCTATATGAAGAACCCATGGACCGAAATCATATCTACCCTGTAAATAAGCAGAAGTATGATGAGTGGTCCTACCATATCGGGCACCTACATAATCACCAACACCTAAATTGGATTTACTAGAATAGTCATACCAGTAGCTTCCTCCCAACAGGTCAAGAATCTCCATTTTGGACCAGGTATCGTAATATTGATATTGAAGTCCCCCTGCCAATGTCCACTCATCCGTAAGCTTGTAGTCAGCTGAGAAAATGGCTCCAGCCTGCTTGTGACCACTCAAATAGTCGATCATAATATTTTTCGATGCCACATTCTCCTCATTTTCTTGAAGAATAGAGTTAAAGTCGATATGTCCATTTGAATCTTGATGATCGATGATACTTTTCGCACCCGAAGCTGCATAGGTTGAACGACCTCCACCATCGGCTATAGCCAAATAGATGGAGTTTTTAAGAGAGAGCCTCTCCCCCTCCATGATATGTTGTAAGGTGAAATAAGGTTTCCAATAATGGTTCCTGCCAATAGAATATTCTTTTCCTCTAAGCATACCCCAGTTCTTATTGTAATCCCGACCGTATTTCTCAACGTCTTCTGAAGTTAGTTCTGTATTGCGCTGGTCATGCTCTTCTGGGGAACCTAACGCAGTAAATATCAAGGTGTTCTCTTCATTAAGGATTTTACTCACAGAAAGCATATAGGAGAATGTCTGAATAGATGAGGCTTCCACATATCCAGAACCTGTCACATAAGCCAACGACAAATCCACTCCCCATCCATTAGGTAAGTTGCCAGAGGAATAATTCACATTACCTTTATATGTACCGAATTGAGTGGCAGAGAATCCAAAGTTGGTCATAGACGAATTACCGGTCCGTTTCGTAATTATATTGACAGCACCTCCTACTGATGTATCTGCTAGCATGGATGACCCAAGTCCTTTTTGAATTTGGATAGCATAAGTGGCATCAGCCAATCCCATCCAGTTACTCCAGTACATGGAACCAGATGTCAGCCCTTGGATAGGGATACCGTTAAGCAAGATAGATATATTTTCCTGCTTAAAGCCTCGCATATTTAGCGTAGCGTCACCATACGTACCTGTTGAAGATGTAGCATATACACCTGGTACTCCCTGCATCATTTCCAGATAATTCGGTGCCGTGCTATGCCGAAGGATGTCGTCGGGTTGAATAGTTGTAAGATTAAGAGCGGAGTGTCTCTCATCAGAAAAGTTGCCACGGATGACTACCTCCTGAAGAGAGAGCATCGTGTCGTTGGGCAAATAATCGACCTCTGGATCGCTTTGCGCAATACCATTTAATGAGGTGAGAATTGTAATGCCCAAAAGTACATGTTTTTTCTTTGCCATTTTAAGAAGCTTTGAATTGTCAGTAATGTTACTTTTGGCATACAATTCAAGGCATATAAGAAACATTCAACCTTGTTTTCTAAACGGGAACAAGGAAGATTTCTCTTCTTCCATCCAGACTATACTGTCGGTACCGAAGTTCCATCGGTTCATGCCCCTATAAAGGGGCTCGCGGACTATACCGCCGGTCGGGAATTACACCCTGCCCTGAAGAGTTTGCGGGTGCAAAGATATTGATAATTTCTAATTCACCAAACATAAAGACTGAATTATTTACTACTGAAACGCCATTACCAAAAGTGTAAATTAAGCTAATAACTGGAAACTAATAATTTACGGGAATTAGTAAGATTCATATAATTTTGTCCTCTCTCAAAAAAAAGAATAAAACTTATGATGTTTTTCCCATTTTTCTTATATTTGCGAAAGATATGTTCCACTCATAAAAATAGAGATTATGGAAGATTTAAAAATAGTTGCTAAATGCGAGAATACCATTCTTGCGGATGAAATAAAAAACGCATTGGAAGCAGCTGAAATACCTTGTATGGCTGTAGATGAAACCATAACAGGTGCTATGGGAGGCTATGGACCCATGCCTGGTATCGCTATAAAAGTTTACAAGAAAGATCTTGAGAAAGCCAAAGATATTGTCAGCAAGATTCAGGAGGAAAGACAGAAAGATGTGAAGTTGTGGTGTCCTACATGTGGTAGTGAAGAAGTTGAATTGATTCAAGAAGGAGTGAAAAACTCCATCTATTGGAAACGAGTCGGTGCGCTGCTTCTTGCTTTGACCATCATCTGGTTACTTTTCTATCTACCCTCGCCTAAGTTTACCATTATTGTCACCATCATAGTTGCTTTAATTGGATTAATTATATTACCGAAAACAAGATCTAATTATCACTGTAAAAAATGTGGCAAAGATTTCTACAAATAACCGTTCAACCTTTAAGTAATAAATCTATGAAAAAATTATTGTTTTTTTGTTGTGTCTTTCCTGTTTGCAGGAATGCTGCAAGCACAAGAGCTGAGTAATTTCAGTTTTGGAAGAGGCAACCGCATTATATCTCCAGAAATTAAGGGAGACTCCGTTACTTTCCGTTTGAATGCCAACTATGCTACCATGGTAAGTCTCTATGGCAATTGGCTACCTAATTATACGGATGTCATCCCAATGACTAAAGGTCCAAATGGCATATGGGAGGTTACTATTGCTGCACCAGAACCAGAAATTTATACCTATAATTTTCTTGTAGATGGTGTTTCTACCAATGACCCTGTGAACTTTATGGTACAAAGAGATGGAACAAGATATTTGAACATGTTGTTTGTTCCAGGTGACCGTTCCAAGAATTACAATGAGACAGCCCATCGTGGAACTGTTAGCTACAAGTGGTATGATAGCAAGCAGTTAGGCATCAACCGTCGTTTGGCTGTCTATACGCCTTATGGATATGAAACCAGCAACAAGAAATATCCTGTCCTTTACCTACTGCATGGAGGTGGTGGTGATGAGGAAGCATGGCTCTCCATGGGACGTGCGGCACAAATCCTTGACAATCTGATTGAACAAGGTAAAGCTGTTCCTATGATTGTAGTGATGCCAAATGGTAATCCTAATCAGCAGGCAGCAAGTACTATAGGCTTGAAAAATACAGCATTAGACATGCGTGCTCCGGAAAATGCAAATGCTTATGTGAAAAGCTTAGTCAATGAGATTATTCCTTTCATTGAAAAGAATTACCGTGCTATTCCTAAGAAATCTGCTCGCGCTATTTCAGGACTCTCCATGGGTGGTGGACATACAACTTCTGCCACAATCCTTTACCCTAACACATTCGACTATATCTGTCCGTTAAGTTGCGGTATTCGTGAGAGTGATCATCTTGACGCTGATCTGCAGGGAATTAAGAAAGCTGGATATAAGTTGTATTGGATTGGCTGTGGTAAAGCCGATTTTGCTTGGCCAGGAACTGAAATTCTTGATCAGGCTCTAACTAGAAACGGTATGGAGCATACCTTATATTCCAGTACAGGTGGACATGAATGGAAAAACTGGCGTTTGTATCTGAACACCTTTGCACAGCTACTTTTCAAGTAGTCTTTAAAAATAAGGCACAGAAGATGGATATGGCAAGAAATAGATGTCATATCCATCTTTTTCTTTAATGGAAACACTTTTTTGTTTATCTTTGCAGAAAACAAACCAAAATAATACTATGGCAAAAGTAAGAATCGAGACTTCATTGGGTGATATCGTCGTTCGTCTCTATGATGAAACTCCTTTGCATCGAGACAATTTCCTCAAATTGGCTGGTAAAGGCTTTTATGACGGAACTCTGTTTCATCGGGTTATAAAGAATTTCATGATTCAAGGTGGTGATCCTGAAAGTATTGGTGCGCCACAAAACCAACAATTAGGTTCGGGGGGAACTGGGTATACCATCCCTGCAGAAATCAAACCTGGGCTGATTCATAAACGTGGGGCATTTGCTGCTGCAAGATTAGGCGATGAGATGAACCCTAAACGAGAAAGTAGTGGCTGTCAGTTCTACATTGTTTGGGGAGAGGTTTACAATCAGAGTAAACTGGGACAATTGAAAAAACAACTTCAGATGCAAGAGGAGCAGAATATATTCAATGGCTTGGTGCAGCAACACCGTGAAGAAATCATGAAGCTCCGCAAAAACCGTGATCGTGAAGGTCTCATGGAGTTGCAAGACAAACTTATTGCAGAGACAAGAGCGATTATGAAGAACAAAGAAGCACAAGGCTTGACAGAAACACAGGAGAAAGCTTATACTACAGTAGGTGGTACTCCTTTCCTGGATGGTCAGTACACTGTCTTTGGTGAAGTTGAGGAAGGCCTGGACATCGTTGGTAAGATTCAAGAGGTGGAGACCCAGCGAGGTGATCGGCCGAAAGAAGATATATCCATGAAAATTACCATTCTTTGACTAAATTAAATACTATGAAAAAGATATTATTCATTGCTGTTGCAGCTTGTGTGTTCAGTTTACCGATGCTGGCTCAGATTAAGGCGAAAGACACTAAAGGCACCCCTGCAGAACGTGCCGAACAGATGCTGAAGCAGTTGACTCTGGAAGAGAAACTCGGTCTGATGGAAAACGAATCCAAACCAGTGGAACGATTAGGTATCAAACCGTACAACTGGTGGAACGAGACGTTACATGGTGTGGGTAGAAACGGATTGGCAACTGTATTTCCTCAGTGCGTTGGACTTGCTTCTACATTTGATACAGATTTGGTATACAACTGTTTCTATGCTGCCAGCGATGAGGCTCGTGCCAAATACCTAAAAGCTCGTCAAGAAGGCAACTATAAGATTTATACAGGTCTTACTTTCTGGACTCCTAACGTAAACATTTTCCGTGACCCTAGGTGGGGACGTGGCCAGGAAACCTACGGTGAAGACCCCTACCTGACTTCCGTCATGGGATTGGCTGTAGTGAATGGACTGCAAGGTAACTTTGCAAACCTAGGGGTCGACAAGCTTCATGCTTGTGCAAAACATTATGCAGTACATAGTGGTCCGGAGTGGAACAGACATACTTTCGACGTAGAGACCATTGATCCACGTGATTTGTGGGAAACATACATGCCAGCCTTCAAGACTTTGGTTCAGAAGGGTAATGTAAAAGAAGTGATGTGTGCTTACAACCGCCTGGATGGTGACCCTTGCTGTGGAAGCAGCAAATTGCTGAATCAGATTCTTAGAAACGAATGGGGATTCAAAGGCGTAGTAACCAGCGATTGCGGTGCAGTGACCGACTTCTACTTGAAAGGTCACCATGAAACTCATGATGATGAGGCTTCAGCCAGTGCAGCTGCTCTTCTTAGCGGAACCGACGTAGAATGTGGAAGTATCTATGCTAAGGGTCTGAAACAAGCCATTGCCGATGGTGAAATCCGTGAAGAAGATATCGATATCAGTGTTCGCAGATTGTTGCAGGCTCGTTTTGAACTGGGCGAGATGGATGATACAACCCCTTGGGACACCATTCCATACAGTGTGGTAAGTAGTCCAGAGCACCAAAGCCTGAACCTGCGTGCTGCCCTTGAAAGCATCATCCTGCTGCAAAACAAGAACAATATACTTCCGCTTAGCAAGAAGATGAGCGTGGCATTGATTGGCCCTAATGCAGCCGATAGTATTATGCTTTGGGGTAATTACAACGGTACCCCAGACCATACTTATACCATTTTGGAAGGTGTAAAGCAATATGCTAAGAAACTAATCTATGATCCCGCATGCAACTTAGCTAGCGACCAGTTGTTCAGTTCTCTATACGGACAACTGAAAAGCAACGGAAGAAAAGGAATGACTGCTACATATTGGAACAACAACAAGATGGAAGGTGATGCTGTTGTTACGGTTCAGATGACTTCTCCATTCAGTTTGACCACGGAAGGTAATACTCATTTTGCACAGGGAGTAGAATTGCAGAACTTCAGTGGAAGCTACAAGGCTACCTTCACTCCTTTAAAGAATGAAAAGGTTGAATTCCTCTGCAAATACATCGGAAAGGTAGAAGTGCTGGTTGATGGAAAATTGGTGGAAACAAAGAACGGATACGCACCATCGGATATGACTGTCTATACTTTGGATGCAGTAAAGGGTAAATCCTATGAAATTGAAATCCGATATGCATGGTTGGGCTATCAGGGACTATTTAGCTTCAACCTTGGTTCTTACCATACCATCAATTACGATGCTATCGTTAAGAAAGTAAGGCCTGCAGATGTAGTTATCTTTGCTGGTGGAATCTCCCCACAGCTTGAAGGTGAGGAAATGCCTGTACATGTAGAAGGCTTCCGTGGAGGTGACAGAACCGACATTCAGCTTCCAAAAGTACAAAGAAATCTCTTGGCTGCCCTTAAGAAGGCAGGGAAAAAGGTGATTTTCGTGAACTGTTCCGGTAGTGCCATCGGTTTAGCACCAGAGACTGAAAACTGCGATGCCATCATTCAGATGTTCTATGCAGGACAGCAAGGAGGTAAGGCACTGGCAAAAGTACTCTATGGTGAATACAACCCAGCAGGCCGTCTTCCAATGACATTCTATAAGGACACGCTGCAGCTTCCTGATTTCCAGGATTACAGCATGAAGAATCGTACTTACCGTTACATGGAAGAGGTTCCTACGTTCAGTTTTGGCTATGGCTTGAGTTATACTACATTTAGCTATGGAGAGGCAAAACTGATGGGAGACAAGATTGTCATTCCAGTAACAAACACGGGAAAGAGAAAGGGCGAGGAAGTTGTACAGTTGTACGTCAACTTACCAAAGGATGTTAACGGCCCAATCAAAGCTTTGCGTGGTTTCAAGAGAGTGGAAATCAACCCGGGAGAAACAGTGGATGTAGAGATTCCTATCACAGAAGAGACTTTCACTTGGTGGGATGATTTTACCAATACCATGATTCCTCAAAGTGGAGAATACAAACTTCTTTACGGTTCTTCCAGCCGTGACCAAGATCTGAAAGTACTCACAACGACAAGACCATAAGCATGCCCCAAAACGTATATTTAGAATCCAAACCTCACTATGAAATTCTGGATGGGCTTAGAGGAGTAGCAGCCTTGATGGTGGTCATCTTCCACCTGTTTGAATCCTATGGAGGAGTTAACACCATCGGGCATGGCTACATGGCTGTAGATTTCTTCTTTGCATTATCGGGCTTTGTAATCGGCTATGCTTACCAGGACCGTTGGGATAAGATGACAACATGGAGTTTTATCAAACGTCGTCTCGTACGCTTACATCCAATGGTAATCCTAGCAGCCTTTCTAGCTATGCTGTTCTATTACTTCACCGATGGTGTTCCTGCATTCCATATCGTTCGGGAAACTGCTCCTTGGGTGCTGTTCGGAGTCTTCGTATGGCAGTGTCTGATGATTCCTCTCCCACAAGCATGGGACATCAGAGGTTATGCTGAAGTGAGTTCGTTGGGTGGAACATTCTGGACACTACACTATGAGTATCTTGCCAACCTTCTCTATGTTTTCTTCGTCAGAAAATTCAGCAAGATAGGATTAGGAATTTTCGTATTCATCTGTGCTGTCTTTAGCTTCTGTCTGGCTAATGAAATCGACATCATAGGCCTTTGGGGACACCGCTGGGCAAGATATTCGGTAAATAGTGGTTTCTCACTCACGGTTAGCGAAGTGTCTGTAGCCCTTACCCGCTTGATGTATCCGTTCTTCTCAGGATTGCTAGTATCACGCTTAGGTAAACTCATAAAGGTTAAAGGCGGGTTCTACTGGTGTTCCCTGTTAGTTATTTTGGTTCTAGCCATGCCACCGATTGGGTTCAATGATGCCCACTTTGATTTTCAAACCCGTACCATGACTATTGGCCCAAACGATACCATGTGGATGAATGGTCTCTATGAAAGTTTTGTCATCCTGTTTATGTTCCCACTTATCGTGTCAATGGGTGCAGGCAGTAGTGTGAAAGGAAAGAAATCCTATGCCATCTGCAAGTTTGTAGGAGACCTCTCCTATCCACTTTACCTTACCCACTTCAGTCTGGTTTATAATCAGCAGAGTTGGGTAGCTACCCACAAAGATTCTAGTTTCGCAATACATGCATTTGTGTTTGTATCCGTACTGATTCTGTCGGTTCTGATGGCTTATGCCTGCCTGAAACTATATGACCTCCCTGTAAGGGAATGGCTAAAGAAGCATTGGCTGATGAAATAATAACTATATTCGTTCTTTCCTAAAAAGGGTTGGTGAAATGCCAACCTTTTTATGGAAAAGACGGGTAAAATGATTCTGATAGGCAAACCCAAGCGATTTGGCAATGTCTCCAATACTTAGATTGGAATCCTTCAGCATATCCTTTGCTGTATCAATCACCTTGTTCTGAATATATTCTTGCGCGGTAATTTGCAGTTGTCTGCGTACCAATTCCCCAAAATAGTTCGGAGACAAATGAAATTGGTCTGCACACCATGCTACGGTAGGCTGTCCTTTTTGTATGGGCTGACCGCTAGACAAGTATTCATCAAGTATCGTATTCAGTCTTCGAATCAAATCCGAATTTGCTAAATCGTCAGATGTAAACTGGCGGTCAAAGAAACGCTTATAGTAGGATAACAGATGACCGATGCTCAGGCGAATCATGTGGTCCGTCAGATTATCAGGTGGTGTTTGCAGTTCAAAAAGCAGCGTCTGATAGGCACGAATAATCAAGCTACGCTCCCCTTCCGTCAACTCTACAGCCTCCAGCGTATCCTGATTAAAGAAACTGAACATATAGAAATCACGCCCTAAACCCGCTTTAATCAGCAATTCTGGACGGAAAGCCATAATATAGCCTCTGGGGGTAACCGATGAATCTATATTCATGGAAACTACTTGACCTGGACGAATCGAAAAAGCAGTACCTGGCTTGTAGTGTACACCACTCCCCGCTTTTTTCAGCTCCCCAAAATCCTCGTCCATCAACACGATACAATACATCCCAAAATCAATGGGAGAAAAAAGACTTAATTCTGCATCCTCAAGACGCCCCAGACCCACTAAGGGATGCAAAGTTGGCTGATGAAAGAAAGCATTAAACTCGTCTAAACTTGTAATTTGATTCACCATAAAACTGAATTATGGTACAAAAGTAAGTCAAATTTCCTAAAAATCGGTAATTATGGTCGGTAATTATGGTATTTTATCTAGATAAACGTAAAAATGGTCTAAAATCTCCGTAATAAGTTTATCCGATAATCAAGGTATATACAGTAATTTTGCCACCAATTATTGAAAAACAAATAAATAACTATGGCCGTAAAATTTTATCAACCAGAGAATCAGGTACCTTTGGAAATGCATAAGGTACGTGTAGTACAGAAATTAACCCTCCTTCCAGTACAAGAACGCTTGAAAGCTATGCAAGATGCAGGTAATAACACCTTCCTTTTGCAGAACAAGGACATCTATATGGATATGATTACTGATTCCGGAGTAAACGGTATGTCGGACAAGCAGGTAGCTGCCATGAACATTGCCGATGACTCCTATGCAGGTTCAGAGTCCTTCAACCGTGCCAAGGCTGCCATTAAGGAAGTATTTGGAGTTGACAATGTTTTACCGGCCCATCAGGGACGTGCTGCCGAGAATATCTTGGCAGAAACATTTGTAAAGCCGGGTATGGTTACCCTGATGAACTTCCACTTCACCACAACCAAAGCACACATCACCCGTTTGGGCGGTTCAGTGGTGGAGCTGGTGCATAAAAAAGGTTTGATCCCTCAGTCTGATGATCCGTTCAAAGGCGACTTCGATCTACAGGCACTGCGTGATGCCATTACGGAACATACACCAGAAAAAGTAGCATTTGTCCGCGTTGAAGCCGGTACAAACCTTATCGGTGGTCAGCCTGTTAGTTTGGAGAACATGATGGCAGTGTGCGACATCTGTCACGAATATGGTGTAGTGAGCATCTTGGATGCATCCCTGCTGCAGGACAACATCTACTTTATGAAGATACGTGAACCTCGATGCAAGTACATGTCTACCAAAGAAATCTACCACTTGCTGGCAAGTCGTTTCGATATCATCTATTTCTCTGCTCGTAAGCTGGGTTTCAGCCGTGGTGGTTTCATCCTTTCCACCGATGCTAAGTGGACCAACATGATGATGGAATTCGTTCCTCTGTACGAAGGTTTCCTTACCTACGGTGGTATGGAAGTACGCTCCATTGAAGCAGCTGCACAGGGTCTGTTGGAATCCTTAGATATGGAATATATCAACCAAGGTCCTGAGTTCATCGCTTATCTGGTGAAAGAGTTGGACGACTATGGAGTACCAGTAATCAAACCGGCTGGAGGTTTGGGTGCCCACTTGAATGCCAGTGAATTTGTTCCCGACATGCCACACAATCAGTATCCTGCAGGAGCAGTTGGTGCTGCTCTCTTCATTGCCGGCGGTATCCGTGGTATGGAACGTGGTACTTTGTCCGAGCAACGTGAGCCAGATGGCACGGAAAGATATGCAGAGCTGGAATTGCTTCGCCTGGCCGTTCCCCGTCGTGTGTTCACCCTTTCTCAGATTAAGTATTGTGCAGACCGTGTGAAATGGCTGTGGGACAACCGTAGTCTCATCGGTGGTCTACAGTGGGAATATGAGCCATCCGTGCTCCGCTTCTTCTTTGGACGATTGAAAGAAATCGGATATTGGCAAGAGGAACTTGCAGCCAAGTTCAAAGCAGATTTTGGTGATAGCCTGTAATTTTAATGTTTATAATAGTAGATCCCCTGCTTTTCTCCGGAAAAGTTGGGGATTTGTTTTTTTTCTCCTAATTTTGCATTAATAGAAAAACACATATCATGAAAAGACATATCCTCTTTCTGCTGATTGGCAGCCTATTTTCTACACCACTTGTAGCACAGAATTACTATCCCATTAATCCTGTACCATTCACACAGGTGAAAGTAACCGACAATTTCTGGGGAAAACGACTTCAAGCTAGTCGAGAGGTCACTATCCCTCTTGCTTTTAGCAAGTGCGAAGAGACCGGAAGGTATGAGAACTTCATCAAGGCGGCACACCCCAGCGAAGAGTATAAAGTGGGTGGTTTTCCATTCGACGATACCGACGTCTACAAGACTATCGAGGGAGCAAGCTACAGTATGCAGACCTATCCCGACAAGAAATTAGACAGGTACATCGACAGTATCTTGGTTATTGTGGCAGGGGGACAGGAACCCGACGGATATCTGAACACAGCTCGAACCATGAATCCGAAACACCCTCACGAATGGATGGGAAAAACACGATGGTCGGAAGTGGAAGAACTGAGTCATGAGTTCTACAACTTAGGTCACATGCTGGAAGCTGCCGTAGCTCATTACCAAGCCACTGGGAAACGGAACTTCCTAGATATTGCCATCCGCTATGCCGACTGCATTTGCCGTGAGATAGGCCCGAACCCAGGACAGCAGGTTAAGGTTCCCGGTCACCAGATAGCAGAAATGGGACTCTGCAAACTATACCTGGTTACTGGCAATAAAAAGTACTTGGACCAAGCAAAGTTCTTCCTGGATATGCGAGGCAGAACGTCGCATCGGGAGTGGTACAACCAGAGTCGGAAGCCTGTTACAGAAGAGTTTGAGGCTATTGGTCATGCCGTGCGTGCAGCATACCAGTATTCTGGTATGGCAGATGTGGCAGCCTTGACAGGGGACCATGCCTATATTGCTGCCATTGATTCTATCTGGGAAAATATTGTTTCCAAAAAGATTTACATTACAGGTGGTATTGGAGCACGCCATAATGGAGAAGCTTTCGGAGATGCATATGAACTGCCCAATGCCAGTGCCTATTGTGAGACCTGCGCTGCCATTGGCAATGTTTACCTGAACCACAGGTTGTTCCTCCTTCATGGAGAATCCAAGTATTATGATGTATTGGAACGGACGCTTTATAATGGCCTCATTTCAGGTGTTAGCATGGAAGGCGATGCCTTTTACTATCCAAACCCTTTGAGCGTGGGAAACCAAGGCTACGAAAGAGAAGCATGGTTCGGATGCGCTTGTTGTCCATCCAACATCTGTAGGTTCATCCCTTCCGTACCTGGATACGTCTATGCAGTGAAAGATGACCAAGTGTACGTGAACCTATTCATGGGTAACAAAGCAGATTTACAAGTAGGGAAAAAGAAAATCCAGCTTTCTCAGGAAACTGGTTACCCTTGGAACGGAGGAGTAAAGATAAAGGTGGAAAAAGGATCTGCAGATTTTGTGTTGAATATCCGCATCCCAGGATGGGTAAGAAATCAAGTTATAGCCAGCGACCTCTATACATATGCTGATGGGAAGTCTCCTTCTTACTATATAAAGGTAAACGGCACGAAGGTGGAAAGCGAACTACACAACGGTTATTTCCAAATCCAACGGAAATGGAAGAAGAATGATGTGGTAGAAGTAACCTTCGAGCTCATTCCACGATTGGTTAATGCTAATGAAAAAGTGAAGGATGACCAAGGAAGACTGGCTCTGGAGTGCGGTCCTATCGTGTATTGCGCAGAATGGGTGGACAACAACTGCGACGTGAATCAAACTCTGATTACGGAGCATGCCCAACTGAAGTTGGAGAACAAACCACAGCTGCTGAACGGTATCAACACCATTACTACCACCGGCCAAACATTGAGCTATGATGCGAACGGAAAACTCATTGTGAAGGATGTGAACCTCACCTTCATTCCATACTATGCCTATTCACATCGTGGAAAAGGAGCCATGAACGTGTGGATGCCCTATCGCCATGAAGCATTCTCTATTTCAATGCCCAAGTAAGTAAATCCTTCATGTAATTCCATGAATCTTTGCCCCACCAGCGCGTAGCCATCATATTGCGTGAAAGGCGCACACCATCGTGGAATCCAAGCAGCAGTCCAACCATGGTATCTCCACCTACGTAAAGCTTGCCACCATTCTGAAGCTCTACTATAGTACCATGCAGATAACCATCATTCATACAGACACTTACCGGTATGCCACCAGTCATGAGGCAAGCCCCACTGTAAGGAATCTCATACCGCTGTTTGAATATCTTATTTGGGAATGAAATCGCTCCCACATTGCCTGGCAATGGAACATCCTTTCCAAATATTATACCATAGGGTGCCACCACATCTTGTGCACCATAGGCCTCCCAGTTCACCCGATGAGCATCATCTATAAAAAAGACCAGAGCATGTCCTTGAGCCACATAGTTCACCAAAGCCTTTCGTTCTGATTCCAGCAGATTCTTTTGAAGGTCTTTATTCAGTGGTGAGGTCATCAAGACTGCATCTACAGAGTTAAGTAATTCTGGAGTCAGTTCCTGGTCCTCATTCACCACCAACTGCACATCGCCTATCTCTGCCAACATCCGTTCATAGGCCGATACCAAATAAGGATAGGTCTCGTAACCCTTGAATACATCCTTACATTGATTATGAGACAAATCAAAAAGCAATTTCTTTGATGCATTAACCGGTAAACAGGCTTCTTTGGATACTTCTTCTTTTACCTTATCCATAGTAACCAATACTTTTTTAGATGGGGATACGAAAGTCACAGGACAATGAACCTCAGCTATAGGCTTTTCACTACCAATCAAAATAATACGATTTACATTTGCAGGATATAAATACGACATTCTAGCAACCAAATCAGCATGTCCCACAGAACCGATGATAGTTATAGGGTCACGGGAAATACTGCTGGCAACAGTCATCATTTGCACTGCCTTTTCCTCTACACTTAAGTCTGGTTCTACCATAGGAAGAATGACTTTATTCCCATCCTTTTGTAAATACTTAATGAAGGATTCGGAATTCTCAAAACCATCTTGTATGAGCACTAAAGATCTTCCTTCACCTATACTTTTATAAGGAATCTTTACGCTATCCATCTGTATATAACTCAAATCAGCTTGTGCTTTAAGTTCGGAAGAAAAAAGAAAACTTGTAATAATACAAAATATGAATTGTAACCTGTTCATAAATATAATCATTAGGATTAATTGGTAATTGCAAAAGTAAATGTTTATTTCATAACTTCAAATAAGAAACCCACAAGTAAGCAACTATATTTGAGATACTAAAATTGAGAATGAGGAGATTAAAGTTTCTATTTTTAAGAATTATTGGAAAATAAAAAACATTAACTCATACTATGAAAAACACCTACCTGAATCATATTCTAAGAAATACTAAAAAGTTTGTGCTATCCGTTTTTTTCGCTTAACTTTGCATGCAAATGTATTAAGAACATGAAAAAACATCTTTTATTGACCTTCATAGTATTGGCAAGTGCATGCCTTTGCACTTCTTTCACCGTAAAAAGCAGCAACCGGAAAAAGCCAGTGACAGGCGTCTATGTTTTTGGCTTTTCTGGGTCATTTACTGATTCTACTGTCTATTTCACCCCTATTCAGTACTTGGACGGAATTTCCCTAACGAAGAAGACAAAGTTCCTTCCCGGAGCACCGGAATACAGTTATCAGCTCAAGGATTACTTAGAGACTCAGCGTGGAGAGCATAACCGTGTTTGCGCCATCTTTGCCGATGAAACGAAGGTAAAGGCTGAAAAGCGGTTTGTCAATCTTAGGAAACGGTATGCAAATCAGAAGAATATGAAACTGATTTTCCTAACTGAAGAAGACTTTCAATACACTAAGATTCATGAAGAAACGCCTACTGTGGAATAACATTATCTCGAACTAAAACCTTAAATCTATGAAAAATATAAAAGCATTTCTGATGACAGCCGTCTGTGCTCTAGTACTGTCGGCTTGTGGCACCACCTCCACTGTGCCTATCACTGGAAGGAAGCACAGCCTCTTAGTGGATGACCAGACTATTTTGAGTCTCAGTACCCAACAGTACAATGAAGTGTTGAGCAAATCTACCCTTTCCAAGGATGCTAATAAAACAGCCATGGTGAAGCGTGTGGGCCAGAAGCTAGCCAACGCTGTGGAGACATTTCTCCGGAACAACGGTATGGCTGCTGAAGTAAACAACTTCGCATGGGAGTTCAACTTGGTACAGGACAATCAGGTAAATGCGTTCTGCATGCCTGGAGGTAAGATTGTGGTGTACGAAGGCTTGCTACCTGTAACTCAGAATGAACCATCCTTGGCTATCGTATTAGGTCATGAAATAGCTCATGCTGTAGCTAAGCACTCTGCAGAGCAGATGTCCAAGCAAATCCGTCAGCAGTATGGAACGCAGATTCTGGGAGGCATTCTGGGAAGTGCTGTTGGCTCTGGCATAGGCAATGCTGCACAGGCTATTGCAAGTGCCGGATTCTCTTTTGCAAACCTGAAGTATAGTCGTGACAATGAGACTGAAGCCGATCACATGGGACTGATTTTCGCTGCTATGGCTGGATACGACCCTCGTGAAGCCATTCCGTTTTGGCAGAGGATGTCTCAGGGAAGCACTAATCAGGACGATCTTTTCAGTGACCACCCAAGTGATGAGAAGCGTATAGCACACTTACAGAAAGTCATGCCAGAGGCGTTACAATACTACCGCCCAGCTAACACTACTATCACTCAACCTGCTACCACAACTAAGAAGGCTAGTGGAAAGACCTACAAGTTCACTACCAAGAAAGCTACCAAGAAATAAGAGGTAATAAACGTATAAAAGAATCCCACATGGAATCGTCCATGTGGGATTTTCTTTTAAATTAATATATCGCCTCTACTTCGTTCCGCCACCCAAGGCAATGTAGAGTGCAATGACAGCCTGCGCGCCCTTGTACATGTTCATAGCTTCGGAAAGTTGTGAGTTCAGCAATGACTCCTGTGCAGTGAGCACCTCCAGGTAATTGGCCTTACCATTGTCCATCAGTTCGTGCGTGCCATTATATGCCTCATGTAACACTTGTACCTGACGGTGATAATATGCATGCTTTTCACGAGCTGCTTGACAATCGGCCATTGCTTCGTTTACCTGATTACCAGCATCAATTACCGTCTGCACGTATTTCTTTTGCAGATCCTCTTCAGTGAGTTGGTTAATTCTCAGGTTGGCCTTAATACGCCCACGGGCGAAGATTGGTTGTGTGATTGACCCCACGGCAGAAAGCAGCAGTTTACCTGGATTTACCACCATACCACCGGCAGAGTTGGTCCAACCTGCAGTACCGTTGAGTGTAATCGTTGGGAAGAAAGCTGCACGTGCAGCCTGCGTGTTGTAGAACGCCTCCTCCATAGCTGCATTTGCCATTCGGATATCCGGACGAAGTTCCAACATGGATGCAGGCACCCCAATCTTCAAGTATTTCGAATCATACATTCGCTGCCCATTTTCCCCTTGTGCCTCTGGATGATGCAAGGCAGAACTATCCCACTCCTGACGCTCAATATGATGCTGGGTAGTACCCAGCAACCTGCAAATCGCATTCTCAGTTGCTCGGATATTCCGGCGGACATCCACCATCTGTGTTTTCACATTCAAGTAGGACGACTCCATCTGGTTCACTGCGGTACTATAAGACTTACCATTCTCCCAGAGCGTCTTTTGCGTTTCCAGTGAAGCGTTCCACAAACTATCAGTCAGATGCAATATAGCAAGTTGCCTATCCAACAGTTGCAGCATGAAATATTGCTGTGCCGTAGTAGAGATAAGATTCGCACGGATTGCTTCCTCCCGTATTTGCGCTTGCAGAAGTATCGCCTTTGATGCACGTTTCTTGTTCGTTATGGAGCCGAACACATCCACATCCATCGATAACTGTAGTGGCAAATTATAAGTTTTGGACCATGGGTTCTCATCAAACTTTGCCAGCGTTCCCTGAGGAGAGAAATAAAGCGACGGCAAATAAGCCATCCTAGCCATCCTAAGCGATTCCTCGCTCTTTTCTACCGCAATACGAGCAGTATTCAGGTCGGTGTTATTTTCCAGCACCTGTTCAATAAGCCGTTGCAGCAATGGGTCGATGAAGAACTCACGCCATGACATTTGAGCCAATGAACTACCATCCATCGCACTCGCAATATCCTCATTCGTGCCAAACACACCATCCGGTGCCTCCACCTTCTGCTCATATTGATTATAGATGCCACAGCCAGTGAGCAGCAAACCCACGACAGAGACTGTGATGCTATTTCTTAGTCTTTTCATCTTTCTTACCATTTTATGATTTCACTTCAGATGTACCTTGGAACCGCTCGTGCAGTTTTTGGAATACGATAAAGAATGCCGGAACCACAAAGAGTAAAGCAATGGTACCGATACTCATACCACCAATTACGCCCAATGCCAGAGCCCTGTTTCCATTGGCACCTGCACCTCCCTCAATTACCAGTGGCACCATACCAATAATCATAGTAGCTACCGTCATCAAGATAGGACGCAGACGCTCCTTGCAAGCCTCGAAGGCAGCATCAACGATGCTCATGCCCTGGGCACGACGTTCAGAAGCGAACTCCGTAATCAAGATAGCAGTCTTGGCAAGCAGACCAATCAACATAATAACGCCCGTCTGCAAATAGATATTGTTGTCCATACCCGGCAGATGAAGCAGCGAACCAAGATAAGCAAACACAAAAGCACCCATCAAACCGAAAGGCACGCTGAAGAGCACTGCCATCGGCGTGAACCAGGAGTTGTAGAGTGAAGCCAATATAAGATAGATAAGAATCGCACAAATCAAATAAATGAAAACTGTGTCATTAGAACCCGCAGCTTCTTCCAACTCGCGCGACATACCACTATACTCATAGGTAGCTGTAGAAGGCATTGTTTCCCTGAACACCTCTGCTATAGCCTCATGTGCGTCACCCTCTGTATAACCACTGCCAGGAGTAATAAAGCACGTGATGCTCTGGAAAAGGTTGAAATGTTCAATGTTCGAAGGCCCTACTATTTCCTTCAGACTAACAAACTGCGAAATAGGAGCCATCTTACCACCTCTTACTTTCACGAATATATTGTTCAGTGCCGACTGGTCCAAACGATATTCCGGTGAAGCACTGGCCATGATTCGGTAAACCTTACCAAACTGGTTGAAGTTGCCGATATACGAACCTCCGCAGTAAGTACCCAGTGTACTGAGCACATCCCTTGGTGAGATTCCAACCCGACTACACTGTGTTGCATCCACATCCACCTGATATTTCGGATATCGCTCAGAGTAAGAAGTCCTAGCAGTTCCCACCTCTGGACGCTCTGCCAGCTTAGCCAAGAACTGCTCCGTCTGCTTGGCAAACTCAGACAAGTTGCTGTCTGTAGGATCCTGCACCACCAGACTCACACCGTTGTTCGAGCCATAACCAGGAACCTGCGGCATCTGGAACGGCAAAACTTGAACGTTCTTAATATCCCTGCACGCATAGTACAGACGCCCGATTACCAAGTCAATCATGTGGTTCATTCCCGGACGATCGTCCCAGTTCTTCAGTCGGATGACTAACGTAGCGAAATTGGAACCTTGTCCGCTCATCATACCATAGCCTGTAGCCACAGCGAAACTCTCCATCTCTGGAATCTCCTTCACCTTTGCCTCCACCTGCTTCACAATCTCATGCGTCTGCTGCAGCGTGGTACCCTCTGGTGCACGCACCTCGGCTAGGAATACACCTTGGTCTTCCTGTGGTACCAGACCGGAAGGTAGGTTCCTCATGAAAAAGACAAGCAGCACGGCAGCCACAGCCAGCAGTGTCCAAGCCAGTGCAGGACGTTTGATAAACTTCTGCACCCCATTGCTATATTTGTTGAAAATGGCGTTGTAGCTAACCTCATAAGCTCTCTTCGTATAGTAAGAAAGATCCTTGCCCTCCTTTTTGCCTTCAGTTACCCTCAGCATGATGGCACAGAGTGCGGGACAGAGTGTTAAAGCCGATACACAAGACAGACCAACTGCAGAAGCGATGGTCACACCGAACTGTGTGAAGAACGTACCAGAAGTTCCTGGCATAAAGGTCACAGGAATAAACACTGCCATAAATACCAGCGTACAGGAAACCACCGCTACCGACACCTCATTCATAGCCTGACGAGTAGCTTCACGTGCATCGCTGAGTCCCCCTTCCATCTTCGCCATGACAGCTTCCACTACCACAATAGCATCATCTACCACCGTACCGATAGCGAGCACTAGGGCAAAGAGCGTCAGAATATTGAGAGAGAATCCTGCCAAAGAGACGATGGCAAAAGTACCCAGCAAAGACACGATAATCGAGATAGACGGGATAATAGTTGCCTTGATATTCTGCAGGAAGAAGAAAACTACCAGCACCACCAGAATGATGGCAATAATAAGCGTCTCAACCACATTATGAATTGCTGCAAATAGGAAGTCGTCGCTTGTCAGCAACGTCACGAACTCCAGCCCTGCAGGCATGTTCGGCTTCATATCTTCAAACAACTTGTTGATACGTGCGTTCACCTCCGTGGCATTGGCACCTGGAGACTGGAACACCATGAAGATAGTACCCGGCATATTGTTGATGTTGGACATGAAACTGTAGCTCACCGCACCAATTTCTACATCAGCCACATCGCTCAGGTGCAACAAGTGTCCACCGTCACTCGTACGCAGCACAATATCGTTGAACTCTTCTATCGTCTTCAGCGTACCCTTATACTCCATAGAATATTGGTAGGAATTTTCCGACTGTTCACCCAGGGAACCTGCTGCAGCCACGAAACTCTGTCCACCTATGGCATTGAAAACATCGTTTGGGTCCAGGTCGTATTGTGCCATAACATCCGGTTTCAGCCAGATACGTAAGGCATATGTATTACCAAGGCTCATCACATCTCCCACACCCGTGATACGCATCAGACGCGGTTTGATATTGATGTCCACATAGTTCGAGATGAAGTCGTTATCGTACTTCCCATCCTTACTTCGCACTGCACCGATTTGCAGGATATTACTCTGCTGCTTCATCACCTGCACACCCACTCTTGTCACATCAGCAGGTAGCAGAGCTGTGGCACGAGTCACACGGTTCTGAACGTTTACCGCTGCCATGTCAGGGTCAGTACCTTGCTCGAAATAGACCTGAATGTTTACCATACCTGTTGACGTAGCCTTTGAAGTCATGTACGTCATGTCAGATACGCCGTTGATAGCCTCCTCTAGTGGTTGGATGACTGATTTCATCACCGTGTTCGGGTCGGCACCGGAGTAAGTTGTTGTCACCATTACGGTAGGTGGTGCAATGTTCGGGTATTGCTCTATGGGCAATGATTTCATCGAGATGAAGCCCACCAGCGCAATCACGATAGAGATGGCACAAGCCATCACATATCTGTTGATAAATATATTGTTCTTCATCGCTGTCAATTAAAAGAGCACCCGTTGTCCTTCCACTACATTATTGGCACCGATGGTCACAATCTTGTCGCCCACGTTCAAGCCAGTCATCACGATACAGTCCTTGCCGTTGCCTAGATCCTGTGTAGTCACATTCACGGCAGTAGCCGTACTGTCCTTCTTAACTTTGTACACCAATTGCTTGTCCTGCAACTTTACTACAGAAGCCAATGGAACCACCATCACATCCTTACGGTTGTATGGAATAAGTACCGAGCCCTGCATACCAGAGAACAACGTCCCGTCAGGGTTTGGGAACGTAGCCTTGCAGGCAATACTACCCGTAGCAGAATTCAGCATACCCGTAGCGCTGCTGATACGCCCCTTATAGGGAAATTCCGTGCCGTTCTTCATCAAGAATGACACTTCAGGGAAATTATTCAGCTTGTCATCTACCTTCGCACTGTAACCCTCAGCCACAGCTATTTCCAAAATAGATTCAGGAAGCGAGAACTCCGCATCCATGAATGTGTTGCCGCTCACCATTGTCAACTTCAAGGAAGGAGAAACCTGATCACCCGTACGCACTGGAATCTCACCTATGAGTCCCGTCACTGGAGAAGTGATGGTACAAAATCCTAGGTTTACCTTAGCCCTATTTACAGAAGCCCGTGCCTGCGCCACCGATGCCTTCGCCCGTTTGTAAGAATTCTCCGAGTTGTCCAACATATACCGACTCACGATACTCTTCTCAAACAGATTCTTGTTTGATTCATACTCCAACTTAGCAGAGTTCTCAGAAGCTAGGGCAGCCTCCAAGTTGGCCTGTGCAGCCTCCAGTTCAAGTTGTGCGTTTCGAGAATCGATGACAAAGAGCACCGTACCCTTCTGCACCTGCTGACCTTCGGTTACTGCTATTCGCATCAGCTGACCACTCACCTGCGGGGTTATCGTCACGTCCGACTGTCCCTTTAGCTTAGCGCTAAAACGCACAGGTGTGGTGATATCCTGCTTTTTCACTGTGATTGTCTCGAACGACGTCTGCACCTCCTTGGGCATATCCATGCTGCACGAAGATACTATAACTCCCATGCTTAGGAACATTGCCCAGGTTTTAACACTCAACTTTTTCATGTATTTATATAATTAAGTAATTGTTTTATCAGTTTCTTGGGCTAGGAATATGCTTGATGCTGAAGTTCTCAAACTTCGCCTCAAAGCCGTCACCTTGTGGACAAGCACCCATCAGTCCCACCTTGATTGGTGTCTCCTCTGGCATGTAGCAATCGCGCATCAGCACATACTCTTTGTCGTCGAAGGAATAGAACACCATCACGGCATTTTGTACATGCATCGCCCTAATCCATATGTAAGGAACGGCACGGTTCGGAGCCATCACAGACCAGTCACTTGGCCCGTGAGTCACCACCACACTCAGTTTAGGTGTCCCATCCACATATTCTATACCAGCCTTGACATAGTTCTCCTTGTCAATGTAGAGCATCAGACAGGCCTGATCGTACTGCGTTGTATAATTGCCCGTTATCTTCACCTTTGCCTCAAAACTGCCGCCCCTTTCCGTATAGAGAAACGGTGCATCACCAATGGTAAATCCATGGGTAACACGCCAATAATCGCTCTTAGGAGTCACTTGCATCGTCAGCACCTTGTTGTTCACCACCCACTGATCAGGCTCATTGAACCACTGCATACTCTCAAGTTTCTGTGCATGAACAGCTACACAAGCAATCATTGCCAGCAAGAAAAATAGTTTTTTCATAATTAGATAGATTTAAGGTTCATTAAAGCAAAGTTAGAGAAAATATACCATATCGCCAAGAAAAAGACCTTTTTCCGTAAAAGATATTCCAAAAACCGAAAAAATGGAAAATGGTCTATTACGTGAAATCACTAATTTTGCATCCAAATATAAAAAACATGTATATGAAGCAGACATTTTTTATTTCTACCCTCCTGCTGGCGCTTGTATCCTGCGGAAACACTAAGCAGCAGACAGCTCCCGAAGCAGAGACTGATACACTTGTAAATAACAAGGAAGCATCCTTAGTCTATTTCACCAAGGACATCAGCCCTGAAGGACTGGTGAACATTTACAAGGCATTGGAAGTAACCCCAAGTGGCCGAGTAGCCGTTAAGATCTCCACTGGAGAGTCTGAAAAATCAAATCACCTACGCCCAGAACTTATCAAAGACCTGGTGCAGCAGGTAAACGGAACACTAGTAGAGTGCAACACAGCCTATGAAGGCTCCCGTTCCAATACTGCATCGCATCGCGCTGAGATTGCCAAGAGAGGCTATGAGGCCGTAGCACATGTTGACATCATGGACGAAGAAGGTGAAATCCAGATTCCTGTGAAAGATGACAAGTGGATCAAGTATGACATCGTAGGTTCTCACATCCAGAACTACGACTATATGATAAACCTGGCACACTTCAAGGGCCATGCCATGGGTGGATTCGGTGGTGTGCTGAAGAACGCTTCCATCGGTGTAGGTTCACAGAACGGTAAGGCATACATCCATTCTGCAGGAAAGACCCAAGACTGGCACCAGATGTGGCAGAACCTTCCAGAAGGATGGGCAGAAAGTCCTGAGAACAATACTCCATTCATTGAGTCCATGGCAGCGGCTGCTCAGGCTGTACACGACTATTTCAAGGGTAAGGAAGGCATCGTTTACATCAGTGTGATGAATAACATCTCCATCGACTGCGACTGCGATGGTAATCCTCACGAGCCAACCATTCAGGACATCGGTATTGCCGCTTCCTTAGACCCTGTAGCCCTAGACAAGTTCTGTCTGGACCAGGTGATGAACCTCCCACACACTGACGGGAATGACAACCAAGCCCTGCTGGAACGCATTAACCAGCGACACGGCACACGCATCGTGTTCCGTGCAGAAGAGAATGGGCTGGGAACAACCCAGTATCAGGTAGTGAATATGGATAAATGAGAAAGGGTTCTCAAAAAAGATTACAAATGCAGCCTTGTTTCAACACAGGGCTGCATTTTTTATTCAGATAAAAACAATACAAATCTAATTAGGAATAACTATTTTTTATATATTTGCATCTTAAAATAGACATATAAACTAATTAACTTTAAACACTATGAAAAAAATATTTTACGGAACTATAATGTTAGCCCTGCCCCTAATGCTTGGACTGGCAGCGTGTGATGATGACACCATCAACATTCCAGTAGAACCCCTGCCCGAATACCCCAGCATAGAAGAACAGCAGGCACAGGACTGGGTGGTGAGCCAAAAAACAGCTTGTATCTTTCAGGATGCCTCCAGTAATCCAGACCTCATGTTGGCCTTAAACACGCGGTTCCCTAACCAAACAGCTTCACCTGCTGATGCCGATGTGATTATCTTCGGCCCTGAATCCAAGATAGACCCAAATGCTTTTGATGCAGCGGTAGGAAAAGGTGCCATTCTGGCCATCGTAGACCCTATACAAGTCATGGACGAAGAGACAAAGAAGATGTTCGAAGAAGAAATGCCTGGCGTAGACTTCACTCACACCAAACTCTTTGCTTTCAACACACAGGGTTACACCTTCAATATGCTAGTGGATGAGGAATTCGATGGGAAATACAATGAAGATATGGTGGTTTCCCCAAAAGAGGACATCGAGAAAAGTGACAATTACGGCAAGGAACACCCTGAACGTGAAACAGGCCGCCAGTGGCTTTACGACAACTCCTACGAGCACAACCTCAATTACTTCCATGAGCGTATAGACCCGTTTGTGGACTTTGTGGATGATGTTTTCGAGAATGAAGTTAACAAAGCAAAGGCTGCCACTCGCGCTACTGGAAGTAAGTATACAAGCGACATTATACAATTAAACATTGACGACTGTGCCTTCCATGAATACAACATTCCTATAGCCCTGAACTACATCATCACCCACGATGTCTGGCATTGGCAGTCTATCGCATATAATTACAGAAGAGATAAGACCGGAAGCATCAGTGTGCGTGTCTGGACAAATGCTTCTTACATGTTCGGCATCAATGGCAGTGAAAATGCAGGCGACTACTATGTGGTGAAAACCGAGCTAATCCATCATGGTAAGTCCCTCTGGCAGGTGTCAAGCGAAAAAGGTGGCTTTTTGAACTCAGGCCGATGCCGTATTTACGCTTACTGGCTAGACAACCTGGATGTTCACTATGAACTAGTAGATGCCGTAGGAAAGAGCATCCCTACAAACGACTATAAATACTACAGGACTCCTATTCCTGAAAATGATATTATATCTAAAGGCTTCGAATGGACACTCAACGGTGTAATGGACAATAATTCCGGTAATAATTCTAACAGCACTTTCGCATTGAATTTAAACAGTAACACAGTTTTTGATGCAGGTGGTCTCCAGTACTCTTTCAAATCCGATACTCCTACCCACTCTTACAGTTATTGGGGCAAAGTGAAGATGACCGATGACGACTATGAGGACGATGTTGCTACAAACAAGAACTTCCCAGTAGAGACTCATGATGAGACCAGCATAAAAAGTGCATGGACATGGTATGTTCCAAGCAATGAGGCACTAGGCGTGGGCGATAAACTTAATGGGGCTTTTGGAATTAAAATATCTGTCAAGCCACGCTACGCCTCTTGGTTTCACTGGCGTGCAGCTTTAGAGTATGACAGCAACAAACAGACCTACGATGTTCCTTTAAATACTCATATCATTCAAATTGCTCCTCCAAATCGTCAGCCATGGGGAATCCTCTCTTTGGAGAACAAAAAGCCAGGACACTATATCAAAGACATCCATATACACAAAGAGAAAGATTACAAGGAAAAAGAATATCGTTATCCTGTGTTTACAGACTATGAAAATGAATACAGAGAAGGTGATAATGCGAGATTCAGCCTTGCCGAGGGCACTTATGTGCTTGTCTTCACTGATTTTGAAAATGGTTACGGTGATTTGGTGGAAAAAACCATCACTATCAAACAAGGTACCGATGCTTTAAGCACTACCACCATCGTAACCTTGGAATAAAATACTTAACCGACATGAAGCACTTATCTATCTTACTTGCTGCACTCCTGTTCACAATGGGAGCATCAGCACAACTTAGACTACCTGCACAGGTATCAGACTATATGGTCCTTCAGCAGCAGACTAAAGCGAATCTGTGGGGCTGGACTAAATCTGGGAAGACCGTAACAGTAACCACCTCCTGGAGCACTCAGCGCTATACTGCGAAAGCTGGAACAGATGGCCGTTGGCTGTTGTGCATTGACACCCCGGAAGGAAGTTTTGAAGAAAAACAGCTTACAATTACCGACGGTACAGACACCCGCACCCTGCAGCATGTACTCATAGGTGAAGTGTGGATGGGCAGCGGACAGAGCAACATGGCCATGCCGATGAAAGGATTCCCCAACTGCCCGGTAGAAGGCAGCTTAGATGAAATCACGAATGCCTATGCATGGAAAGGACGCATCCGCATGGCAACCCTACCTACTATCGATGCTTTTGAACCATTGGAGATGACCGACGGTGAATGGAAAGAATGTACTCCAGCCACCATGCCTGATTTCAGTGCTACCGCCTATTTCTTTGCTCAGACTCTAACCAAGAACCTTAATGTTCCCGTAGGCATCATCGCCAATGCCTGGGGAGGCAGTCGTGTAGAAGGTTGGCTTCCAAAGCATATTCTTGAGAGCATCGGCTTCACTCCTACCGATGAAGTCACCATCAAGGAAAAATGGCCCTATCCTATGCATCACCCCATGGTGATGAACAACGGCCAGTTCTGGCCCGTACGCGACTATACCATCAAAGGCGTCATATGGTATCAAGGCTGTACCAACGGAACTTTTGCCGAGACACGCCCTTACTATGCAGAACGCTTGCTGAAAATGGTGAACTACTGGCGTGAGGTAAAGAAACAGCCTAATCTGCCTCTCTACGAGGTTCAGTTGGCACAGTTTGCAGAAGGAGGAAATCCGGACAATATAGAATATGCCCTGCTGCGTGAGCAACAATTCAAGGCAGCCCAGGCTGATGAACAGGTATATCTGGCCACCTTACACGATATTTATGTACCTTATGAAATTAATCAAGTACACTCCAGCAAGAAAAAGATAGTAGGCCTTCGCCTGGGTTCCATGGCACTGGGCAACACATACGGACTGGCAGGTTATCCTAAAGAAGTGCTTACCTACAGCAGCTACAAGGTAGATGGCGATAAGGTATTGCTTACCTTCGACAACTGGGCAGCTGCCGGAGGCTGGGGCCAGTTGGACGACATCAAAGGCCTGGAAATCTGCGGTTCAGACGGTGTATGGCATCCCGCTAAGGTTCAGGTAGATGGTTATACAAACAACATGGCCGTATGGAGTCCTGAAGTGAAAGATCCCGTATCTGTACGTTACGGTTTCCGCAATTTCTCAGAATGTTCCCTAAAAGGAGCCAACGGCTTAGGCTGTTATCCTTTCCGCACCGACCATGAGGATTTAAAATAATTTTTATCTCCCTAGCAGTTAGAATAATTATACGCCTGTTTATGTATAAAAATAACAAAGCCCTGTTTCACGACAGGGCTTTGTTATTTCACGATAGAGGCAATAGAATGATGATAATCCTACAAGACTTCCGAGAAATAGAACTCACGAAGTGGCTTGGTCACCGTCTCACCTGAGAGCGTAATCTCTTGCTTCAGCTTGATGTCGGTAGAAGAAGCACCTACTTTGATGAGGAAAGTTCCGGGACGAATGTTCCATTGGCGCTTTTCATAGCATCCAAACTGCTCTGTGTAGAGTTTCATCTTTACAGTCTTTGCCTCTCCAGGCTGAAGAGCCACACGGGTAAATCCCTGCAACTGAATAGGACGGATTTGCTGTTCTGCTGAGGTAGGCGACAGATAGATTTGTGCAATTTCGTCGGCTGCCATCTTTCCCGTATTCTTCACGGTAAAGGAAAGGGTGAGACCGGTATCAGCAGTTGTGCACTTCCCCCCCACCTTCAAGTCGCTGTATTCAAACGTAGTATAGCTCAGACCGTAGCCGAAAGGCCACTGCACGCGAGGATCTTTCTCTGTGGAAGAGTTGTAACAGATAGGTTCGTTAAGTTCCACGTTCGGATAACTTACCGAAAGCTTTGCCGATGGTGATACCTTGCCGTAGAGGATGTCGGCCACAGCATGACCACCCTCTTCACCCGGATACCAAGCCTGAATCACAGCTGCACATTGCTCTGCAATGCCGGAGATGACCTGGGCACGGCCTCCAAAGACGACGAGCACCACAGGCTTTCCCGTTGCCAACAGTTCCTTCACATACTCTTCCTGCTTTCCTGGCAAGCGAAGACCCTGACGGTCGCGATTCTCACCGCAAAGCATTACATTCTCACCCACTGCAGCGATAATCACATCGGCCTGCTTAGCTAAGCGGAGCGCCTCTTTCTTGTCGGCTTTCTCTCCCGAATCCACCTTACGGTGCAGGAGATAATACTCCCAGGCACGTTCATCGCCACCTTCGGTGTATTTTGTCTCCACCTCCTCGGTCCAGTCGCAACCACGCTCATAGAGCAGGTTCATGCCTTCAGGCTTCCGGTCTTTCATGCCTTCCAGCAGTCCCACCACATGTGGATGGTCCAAATCTTCCTTCTGCATCTTCCAGAAATAAGACATGGCTGGGAAGGAATAGTCGCCTAGCATCGCCCACATGGTATTAGCGTTAGGCCCCGTGAGAAGCACGTTCTTCAAGTCTGCCTTAAGCGGAAGAACACCGTTGTTCTCCAAGAGCACTACCGACTGTGTAGCGATTTCATAGGAAGTCTGACGCTCCTCGGGGCTATCCAGCTGGATATCTTCCTTACTATATAAATACGGATTTTCGCTGAACAAGCCCGCACGGAACTTCTGACGCAGCACATCTTTTACGGCACGTTCGAAGGCTTCCGGCTTCACCAATCCCTGGTCTAGAGCCTGCTGCAGATGCTTATAGTTGGCACCCTCCGGGAAATCCACGTCATCCCCCGCATTGATGGCAGCAGCAGCCTGCTGCACAGGGTCTTCCAAGCCCGGAATCTGGTTGATGGCACCGTAATCGCTGACTACCATTCCATCGAAACCCACATAGTCGCGAAGGATGTCCTGCAAGATCCAACTGTTTGCCACACAGTTCACCGGTTCTTTTCCTGGAACGGCAACGGCAGCATCTCTCATGGCGTGATAGCCCGGCATCACCACCTTACTGCCAGCCAGACGCATCATGGCCTCATGCGGGAAAAGGATTTCCTCCATCAGGACCTTCTCATCAGCATCGCCGCCTCCACCATAACCCAGGTAGTGCTTGGAGCAAGCACCCACACCCTTCGCCAGGTCACCCTGCTGAAGCCCTCGTACAAAAGCCACACCCATCACAGCGGAGAGATAGCCATCCTCACCATACGATTCCTCCAGACGATTGAAGCTAGGTGTGCGGCAAACATCCACCATCGGTGAGAGTGCTAAGACACCACCCATCTTTCGCAGAGCTATGCCGGTCTGAAGTGTTTTCTTTTCTGCCAGTACAGGATTGAATGAACAAGCCTGACCAATCTGCTGGGGATAGATGGTAGAACCTTTAGTGTTTACTCCAGAGAGCACCTCTTCGTGGCAAAGAGCCGGGATACCACTAGGTGTTTCGTGCATCAGCCAGTCTTGCACGGCTGCCACACGGTCGCGCAGCACATTGGGGTCACGAGGTTGCTGCATGGCAAACTGGGAGAAGTGCCCGATACCGTTAGGAATCAGTTGGCGGCATTTCAGCGTGTCCAACTGTCCCTCCTCATTGAAGAGCTCATCCATATACATACTCTTCAATTGGGCAATACGCTCTTCCTGTGTCATTCGTTGGTAGAGCTTATCCACCTGCTGTTCCACGTCTGCGGAAGCGGTGCATCCTGCTAAGAGGACAGCCAAGCAAATCAGTTTAAATACTTTCATAATAGTTTCTTTATTTTATACGAAGTTACTACATTTTTCACCATGCACCAAATTTCCTACCCCCAGAAACGCAGAAAAATGGCCTTAAAATGAAAATAATTTGATTTGTAATGATAATTTACTGATATTCAGTGAACTCAAAAACACACTTTTTGAGGACTTTTAGTTAGGGGAAATTTTCTCCTTAACTGGAGAGAATTTTTTCCCTAACTGGGAAGGAAAATTTAGCCCCTCAGGGTGTCATGGTGTCAGGGTTAAAGGTGTCAAACATTTACATGGGTATATGTAAAAAAGGTGGCACAAAAATTTAATAATATAATATTATGATATTATATTATTAATTAATATTTAGCTTTTTTTTGCGCTACCACTACCTCTCAGTGTTGGGGTGTGTCCCATACTACTTTGACACCTTTAACCTTGACACTTGACACCCTCCCATTTGAAAAATAGAATAATTCAATAAATATGTTATGTGCTGATTATCTTATAATTATATAAAGATTCCTAATGGATACTTATTTTGTTAGGGGTCAATGGATGTCGCTAAAATCGCAAAATCCAGCACAAAACTCCCATTTCTCACGGTGCACCATGAAATTCCATATTAACAGTTAAAAAAGGGCGTTTTTGGGCCTATATAAACCCATTTTTACGGAAAAAATTGACTAAAAACCCTCAAAAAGGTAGACTATATAGCCCGAAAAGTTTGACTCTTTTCCTGAAAAATTTGACTCTCCATACCAAAATGCATATTTATACATAACAAAAATGCAGCCCTGTTTCATATCAGAGTTACACTTAGTTACTAGTTAATTTAAATCTCTCAGTTTTTTAAGGAATGGAACGTTTCACAAAATAATAGGACCGAATTAAATAAAAACGTTCCATAAAATCCCTTGAGTTATTTAGATTTATCGTCCCTACAAGAAGTAGGTGATTGCATGAAACAAAAATCCGAAGAAGGCTGCGTAAAGATAGGCATTCGGATTTATCACCTTATTCCTACTCAAATAAAACAGGAGGATTCCTAAGAGAGGTATAAGAAAGGAAAAGATGAGCCCTAATACCCTGGCTTTTTCTGTAGGTTCACCATCCTGCTGGGTGTCAGTATGCTGAAGATTGTCCTCTGTGTACTCTATTTCTTCGTAATCGTTTTGCATGGTTCTGCCGTTTTTATTCTGCCCACTAAGGTAATAATTTTATGATGAACAAAAAATAATCCCCTCTAATCTTACTTGAAAAACATGTTTCTAAACGTAAGGAATGCGATTACCCCCACGCAGAGTATAAAAAACGGTAGCGTGTAAAGTAATGCCTCCAGGAAACTCAACTTGCTGATGTACAGGAAGAAGTTCATAGGCAAATATATGCTCAGAAAACCAGCAATGACACAATACTTGAAAGGCAAAGGCTCCTTTACCAATTCCACCTTCCGGTGACAATGATTACAAGTTGTGGGGTAACTAGTTCCCTTAAATAAGTACTTCAAACAGTTTTTCAGCGAAATGATCTTCCCGCAATATGGACATTCCCTAGTTTTCATTATTGTCATAATGATTATTTTTTTTGTTTCACCGGTTCCACATGCACTGCAACGTGTGTGCCCTCTCCGTAACAGTCTTTAAGCAGACGTTCCACCTCGGAAGCTTTGTCATGGGCTTCTCGCAGCGTAATGTCACCGTTCATCCTGATGTGCAATTCTATGGCATAATGGTTGCCTATCCTTCGGGTACGGAGATTGTGGGGCTCCACCACACCCGGCAACGCAGAGACTTTACTGATCATCTCTTTTTCAATGGCATCTGGCAAAGACCGTTCAGTGAGGTCACCGATACCGTTGCCCAATAATTCGAATGAAACCTTGACGATGAACAGGCCAACAAAAATGGATGCCATGGGATCAAGCACCGTCCAACGTTGACCTAAGAAGATGGCACCTCCAATACCGATAGCAGTACCGATGGATGACAAGGCATCACTTCGGTGATGCCATGCGTTTGCCTCCATAGCCTGTGAGCTGAGCTTTCGGGCTTCAACAATGGTATAACGGTAAATACCCTCCTTGACGGCAATGGACAATATAGCCACCCAGAAGGCCAGCATCCCAGGAGATGATAAGTTCTCGCCTTTCCACCATGCAATAATCTTGGTACATCCACTGTATAAGATGCCGAATGAAACCACTAGCAATGCAAATCCTATCAGGGTGGTAGCTAGCGTTTCATACTTGCCGTGTCCGTAATCATGGTCGTTGTCCTGCGGCTTTCCACTGATATGAATGAACACCAGCACGATGATATCAGTAACGAAGTCTGACAAAGAATGTACGGCATCGGCTACCATTGCCGCACTATGACCCAGGATGCCTGCCACAAACTTGATAAGCAGTAGGAAGACGTTAGCTACGCCTCCTATCAATGTCACCTTAAATATTTCTTTGTTCCTTTCCATTCCGTAATAGCTATTCTTTGCATTAGCAAAATATTTATGATTTTCCCTCAGAACCTCACCATACCGACAAATGCAGACCTTGATTCGAATCACAACACGAAGTTAAGAACTCTCCCTCAAATAACCATAACTTCAGCATTACTTTTCTGATGCAAAAACGTAACTAGATGAAAATAATCGGCATTTTCGTGCAAAAAAATGTAATTTCCGTACAAAGTCAACTTTTTCAGGAAAAGTCATAGGATTTTTGTGACGAACTTAATACTTCATAAAGTTGTATTTTTCTCTTAACTCTGCCTTTTTTTCTTCAGACTGACTGGTGAAATAGCCTTTCCAGCCTGGGCAGAAATTAATAAGTGCCATCGCCATAATTATCCTAATAATGAATTGGGCTTTTTATCATTAATGCAAAAGTATGAAATATCGGAAAAAAAAGACCAACTTAGGGTTATGATTTAATAGAAATTAGCGGATCAATTTCTCTTTAAATAGTTTAATTTAGCACACTTTCTGATTGTTAATTCCTTTTTTATGTGTAATTTTGCAGAGTTTTATAAATGAAGCAGTTTGGTAGAACTGTGTGAGAATGGTGAATCTTATAACCACCCACGAATCACTCCGATTGAATTATGAGAAAGACAAAAGTTTCAAGACGAGTGACGGCTACCATTCTATCTATGTCGTTGCTTACAGTGATGGCAGGAGCAGCCATCGCACCCGCACTGGGCATCATCAAGGCTCATTTCAGTGAGGCATCTGCCATGACAGTTCAGTTAATCGTGAGCATGCCAGCCCTACTGATTATCGTGACCAGCCTGTTATTTCTGCCAATAAGCCGCGTGCTGCGCACCCGTACCATTGCCACTACGGGACTACTACTGTACGTGATAGCTGGCGCAGGTTGTTTCTTCATGAATGACATATACCTGCTTTTGACCATGCGTGCACTGCTAGGTGTAAGTGTAGGACTCATCATGCCACTTTCCACAGGGCTGCTAGCCTACTATTTTCCGCCGGAAGAGCAAGCTAGACTGATGGGGCTGTCGGCTGCCATGAACCAAATGGGAGGCGTGGTAGCTACACTGCTGGCTGGACTGCTGGCTACCATTGAGTGGAACTATGCCTTCCTAGTTTATCTGCTTGGAATGATTGCGCTGGTCATGGTTTGGATTTGGCTACCCGACGAACAACTTGGAAGTGCCAACAAACGGGGTGTACCGTTCCAGCCACGGCAGTTGCTGAAGTTCCATCCTTCGGTCATAGGCATGCTTCTGCTGATGACGATATTCTTTATCTTCCCCACCAACTTTGCCATTCTTGCCAGTCAACGGCAAGGACTTTCAACAGAGGTCATCACAGGAATAATGGTAGGACTTGATGTAGTTGCATTCTTTGTTGGCCTGAAATTCGGAAGTCTGATGAATCGTTTCCGTCAGAGCGTCAAATACTTTGCCCCACTGCTCTTCCTGCTGGGCTATGGATCCTATCTGGTACCCACGGTGATAATGGCTGTACTTGGATCAGCATTCATTGGAATGGCCACCGGTGTGGGGGTCCCCTACTTGAACACCATCGCAAGCATCAAGGGAGGCAAAAACTCAGCCACTACGGTCATGCCACTGCTTTCGGCTGCCCTATATCTGGGGCAGTTCATCTCACCATTGATTGTCACGCCACTGTCGAAAGTTATCTTTGGAAGTACCGACATCGTGGCACCATATGAGGTTGGTATTGTACTATGCGTGATATTCCTCCTTCAGGTTTATAGCACAAGGCATTTCCAGAGCTTGCCTCCTACAGTAAAATAACAACAATAAATATAAAAATATGATAAAGAAATTATTATCTCTTATGTTGGGTGCCTGTTTCACCCTTGGTGTTGCAGCACAGAGTACTTTGCACTTCAACAGCAATGAAGGTGTAAAATCATCGTTGAAACTCTATGACGGTAGTACGGTCAACTACACGTCGTATGAAAGACTGTTCTACGTTACAAATGTGGAGGATTCCACCTATCAGTTTCTTAATGTTTATGTACCAGAAGGAGCTACACAGCAAACTCCAATATTTCTTCGAAGCTACGTGGGTGGCTATATGGCATCACCAGCAGCACAGCCACAGGCTGGCGATGCGACAGGTAGGGCGCTGAAAGAGGGTTATGTGGTTGTAATACCCGGTACCCGTGGGCGAAATTCATCCATTGTAGCTGATAAAGAGTATGCGAAAAAACATAAGGGTATAAAGAAGGGACAGACTGTCTATACAGGGCGAGCACCCAAAGCTATCCTTGACCTGAAAGCTGCCATCCGCTATCTACGTCACTCCGATAAGGATATGCCGGGTGATGCTGAACGTATCATTACCGACGGAACGAGTGCCGGGGGTGCCATGTCAGCACTGATGGGTGCAACGGGTAACAATCCGGAATACGCAGAGTTGCTAAAAGCCATGGGCGCAGCCGAAGAGCGCGACGATGTGTTTGCATCCGTATGCTACTGTCCTATCATTGACCTTGAACATGTCGATATGGCCTATGAATGGTTATTCCAACAGACAGATTCCCGTCAGTCACTTGATGACTTGCACAAGGGATACACTCAAGAACTGGCAGCTATGTTTCCTACCTATCTGAATAGCCTTAACTTGCAGAAACCTGACGGCACACCACTGACTGCAGACAATTACCTAGACTATATCAAGAGCGAGATTATCCGTGCAGCTCAGATTGCCAAGAATGCGGGGGCTGACATCCCCGATAGCCTCGGATTCTCATTCAGTAATTCGGCAGGTGGTATGTTTGCAGCTCCAATAAATGGTGGTATGCGTCCTCAAATGCAGGGAGGACAACTTCAGCAAGGTATGCGTCCCATGAGGGGCGGTGGTATGAGAGGAAGACAGACGGGTGAATACATTACCGATCTAGACATGAAGAAATACCTGAACTATGTAGTATCCACCCAACCTCTGAAAGGAGTTCCTGCTTTCGACAGCCTAATTGATGGCATCAACAATGCCAGTGGGGAGAATGATGAGTTCGGAGACGGGACTGGCAGCAAAGTGAATCACACCGACTTCACCGCCCATAAGAATAATGCCATCATTACCGATGATATCCATCGGAATGTAAAGTTGATGAACCCTATGAGTTTCATCGGTGACGGCAATACAACCGTAGCACCTCATTGGTATATACGTCATGGTGCCCGAGACCGCGACACAGCCTTCCCTGTCCCTGTTTATTTCGCCACAAAACTCCAGAACATCGGTAAGGACGTGAACTTTCTGCTGGCTTGGAACCGACCCCACAGTGGAGACTATGCTCTTGATGAGCTCTTTGAGTGGGTAGCTGACATAATTAAATAATTCCACATCAGACATAAGAAAAGAGGGAGGCAAATTCGCTTCCCTCTTTTCTTATGCATGGTTTTAAGTCTTATCTTACTGCCTCCCCTGCCCGGGTTGACATCCTTGACATTTACCCATGTCATTTCGTTTTTGGTAAGGAAGGGTTTCCAGCTCTTCTCTTTTGAATCTTCAGAACAAAACTAGTAGAATTTGTTTTATTTTCTCACTTGGGACTTGTCCCCAGATGAAAAATTATTGCAGATAGTACCTCAGGAAGAAGCGTAAGACGATGATCCAGAGGAAACCTACCATCATGGCATAGAGGTAGGCATGCGGGTTCTCAACCTCTTTCCTTCTCACGAAATAAAGGGTGATACCTATAATGGGCACTATCACGGAACAGAGCAGACCAAGCCACCCGGCTCTTTCTTTCTTATCTTCTTCTGGTTGCTGTGAGTTTTCCATTTATGCGATGTTTAACATGAAATAGTTGAACACTATGCCTATGATGGCTGCCAAGAGGTAGGCTCCTGGGTTAGCCACTTTGTTTTTCTTTACGAAATAGAGGATAATGCCCACGATGGGGATAACCACAGAAAGGAAAAGGCCGATGAATCCTGCTTTTTCCTTAGGTTTCAACCCGTCGTACTGGGTATTTATGTTCTGAACGGTTTTCTCTGTGAACTGGGTTTCTTCATAATCGTTTTGCATAGTAGTATAGGTTAAAAGTTTGTACTAATGATTTATCAACCCCACCGGCCAGCAGAACCATCTGCAGTGGATTGGTAAAGCACAATTCTCCTGGCTCCCACTCCCATGATGTTCGGACGGTTTTCATCTCCGTTCAAGTTTCTTCCTGGAATCCACTTGCCATCCTTGAAGACTCCTTCTTCCAAGGTATCCAGCAACACTCTTCCTTTGATCTTCGGATTTTTAGGAGCGAAGCTCAGCATACCGTTGATGGCAACTACATAGAACTCATCGGCACTTGTCTGGATGATGAGGGCACCCGACTGGGTTGTGTTCCTGTTCCGTGCAGCAAGGGCAGCGTTCTCTGCAGCCAGTTGCTCAGCACCTTGTCCGTAGTCAAAGGCACGCATGCGTTGGGTTGACGAGAAGGTAATCTTATACTCACCCATCTCAATCGTTGGATTCGGATTGTCAACCGTTACAAAGAATCCTCGCATCTTATCTGAGCCGTAGTTGTCGGTAAGCATCGTACCCATGCCAGAAAGGAGGCCATAGCACTTCTGGAAGTTAGCATACTCCTCGGGCGACATGCCACCTGCACCTTCACCGGCTGGTCCGTCGAAGCCGAACGGAGCAAATCCTAAGGCATCGTACTCACCATAGGCATAGAGTGCTTTTGCAACATCACTTCTACATTCTGGGATGAAGATAGGGTTCTGGCTGAGTGCGAACTGACTCAAAACCCACTCATACTCATTAATATAAATGTCGGGTGCTGTAAAGTCGACCGCAGGAGCTGCAGCCCTCCAAACATCGATAACCTCTGGAAGCGGACTACCTGAAGGGAATCCTCCAGGAGCACCCATTCCCGGCTGCTTAATCCAGTTGTTCACATACATCGGGATATTATGCTCTGCCTTGCCGGCAGCTGTTATTTCACCTACATATTTGGCATAGTGGTAGGCCTGGAAAATTTCCTCGGTATAATATGGGTATTCCTTCCAGTCTTCTGTGTTGGAATGGCTTTTTCCGAAGACTTCCTCCCAAGTTCCCTTGGTCTTATAGCCTGCTGCTGCCCAGACTTTCTCCAGTTCGGGGAAAAGCTTGCCCTTATGTGCTTTCAGGTAATTAGTAAGGTCGGCAGGAACTTGTTCCTTCCATGCTTTTTCTGCAGCAGATGAGAAGTCTCTCTTTGACCCTAAGATTCCCATTTCATTCTCCACCTGCATCATTATTACTGTATAGTCTTTATCTATCTCACGTATATGACGCATTAGGGCAACAAATGCTGCCTTATCGGCATTCTTGGATGCTTCGCCGAAGGTGGAGAGCACATTCACCGTCTGACCTTCTTCGTTTTTCACCAATGGATACTTCGATGGATTACGTTTGATATAGCTGGGTGCATAGGTTGAATTTCCATTCTTCCAGCTGGCAAACCAGATCATGACTACCTTGAGGCCGTTCTCACGAGCGTGGCGTATCACGTGATCTACTGATGTGAAATCATACTTGCCTGGTTCGCGTTCTATAACATCCCATGAGCAGGAAGCAATGACGGTATTAAAGTGAGCATCTTTCATCTGCTTCCACACACCTATCTCCTGCATATAGCTTTCACTGGTGCTGGTGGAATTGTGCAACTCGCCAGAGAACATGACAAAGGGTTTCCCGTCAATCTCAAAGTGAGTAATTCCGTCTTTCTTCACCAGTGCAGGCTGTGCCTGAGCAGCCAGGAAGAACAGCGTGGAAGTGAACAGCATTAAATAACGTAGTTTTTTCATGGTATTATAGAGTTTAGGTATTAATCTTTAATAGAATCAGCATCTACCATCAGCAAAAATAAGTATTAGTTTGCAGATAAACAAATCTATATACTTATTTTTGGTCATTTTATCCGTAATCTGTCTAGATGAAATATGGTAGAATAGCCGTAACTTTGCAGTGAATTAAAACTAGAAACGATGAAGCAAATCTTATTTATCTTGACGGCACTGCTGTTTACGTGCTGCTCCAAGGAGACCGATGCCATGGATTTACCAGAAATTAAAACTCCTACCAATATGACGCAGAAAATGAATATCACGATTGAGGACCGGACAGTGACCATGTCGCTGGTCAACAATAAGGCTACGCAGGCACTAGTAGCAAAGCTGGAACAAGCTCCCGTGACGGTGACACTGAACTCCAGTGGTGGCTTTGAAATCTGGGGGGCACTAGGTTTCTCACTCCCTACAAGCAACGAGCAGATGAACGCTCAACCGGGGGATGTGGTGCTGTACAATGGCAGCAATATCTGTATTTTCTATGGTTCAAACTCCTGGAGCTATACGCGATTAGGAAAGATTGACAAACTCAACACAAGCGAGTTGAAATCCTTCCTCAAAGGTGGTGAAAACAATATTAAAGTCACACTCTCGCTTTAAACTTGTCTATACTGGGCTGGCGTCATGCCGGTCAGTCGTTTGAAATACTTGGAGAAGAATGATGGATTTGGAAAATTCATCTCTTCGGAAATCTGCGCCACCGATTTGTCGGTATGGCGCAGTCCTACTTTTATACGGAGGATAAGAGCTCGGTCTATCCATTCTTTGGCTGTTACACCACTGGCTTGGCGGATGACGGTGCCCAAGTAGCGCTCCGTGAGGCACATCCTTGAGGCGTAGAATGCAATCTGGTGCTGCTGGGCTGCATGAAGGTTGACCAGCTGTATGAAGCGATCAAAGAGAGTCTGCTCACGGCTCTGGGTGGTCTGCTGACGGTCGGTAAAAGAACGGTAAAGACTATCGTACAGGTGGAGTTGAGCTGCCACGAGGCTTCCCACTACCTCTTTTGAATACTTGTGTTGATGAACCACTTGCCAAAGAGTATCTACTATGTGCCGGGCAGTGCTCAAGTCGGCTTCGGAGGCAAGAAGTTGGAAATCACGTACCTGTCCGTTGAAGGCTGCAGGAAGTGCACCAGGTGCAAAAGGCATGGGAAAGTTAGGTGAAAGAGCAAAACCACAGATTTCAAAGTCTTCTGAGATTCGGTGTGGGTTAAGGATGGTTCCAGGTCCGAAAAAGACCAAATTTCCAGCCATGATGTGTTTCTCCACCAAGTTGATATTGGCCTCTATTTCACCATGCAGAATGATGCCAAGTCTATAGTCATTGATGCTGAACGGGGGTTGTTGCTGCATGATAATTTGGAAAATCTTACTATTCCCATAAAGGACTGCCATCTCATTGTTGATGAAGAGTCCTTCGCGCAACTCCTGAAAGTGGCTCTCCAGAATATGACGCAAGTGCGCCAGGCTCATCAGTTTCGGTTCTTTCATGCGGTAAAGATAGTAAAAACCCAATATTAAATGGTCTATTTTTTCAAAAATCGAACAAAAAGAACATTTTTGGCTTGTAATAGATAGTCTTTTCGTGGAAATATCGCCGTAATTTTGTATCAGCAAATAATAAAAAGAGATTATGAGACGATTATTGTTGTGTTTATCGGTGATCATTCTCCCTTCTTCTATTAGTCTGGCACAGTCACTGGAGGATTGTCAGCAGGCTGCCCGACAGAATTATCCGCTGATTCGTCAGTACGACCTCATCGGGAAGTCCACAGCCCTCACGGTAGAGAACATCCAGAAGGGATGGCTTCCGCAGGTTTCGGCACAGGCACAGGCTACTTACCAGAGCGCCGTGACAGAGTGGCCAGAGCAGATGCAGAAAGTATATCAGCAGATGGGACTGGAGATGGAAGGCCTCAAGAAAGGTCAGTATCGTGTGGGTGTGGATGTTCAGCAGACGGTCTTCGACGGGGGTGCCATCAGCTCACAGAAAGAACTGGCACGCCGACAAGGGGCTGTGGAGGAAGCTCAGACGGAGGTATCGATGTACCAGGTGCGTAAGCGAGTGAACGAGCTTTACTTCGGGGTGCTACTATTAGACGAGCAGCTGAGGCTGAACAGTGACCTACAAACGGTGCTAGAAGGCAACGAGAAAAAACTGGAGTCGATGTTCCAGCGTGGTACTGCTGCGGAGAGCGACTATCTGAGTGTGAAGGCTGAACGGCTGGATGTGTCGGCACAGCGCAAAACACTGGAATCGCAGCGCAAGGCAGTCTTGCGGATGCTGTCTGCCTTCTGTGGTACTGAGGTTTCCCAAGTGGAGAAACCGGCTGGTATGGGTGTTCAGTGGAACTCTTCAGCACTCGATGTACTTCGCCCGGAACTGCGTGCCATTGATGCGCAACTGCAACTAGCCGATGCACAGGAGAGGGCTCTAAAGGCTGCAGTGATGCCGAGATTGTCGGTCTTCGCCCAGGGCTACTATGGGTATCCGGGGTACAACATGTTTGAGGATATGATGCGGCATCAGGGCTCATGGAATGGCATAGTAGGCGTAAGGCTTCAGTGGAACATCGGGGCTCTCTACACACGAAAGAACGACAGGGCGAAAATTCAGCTCCAGCGAGAAAAGGCGATGAGCAACAGAGATGTCTTCCTCTTTAATAATAATATGGAGCAGATTCAGCAGAACGAGGATATAGAACGCTACAAGCAGTTGATGTCCGACGATGAGGAGCGGATTTCTCTTCGCTCACGGGTAAGGCGGGCTGCAGAATCGAAACTAGCTCACGGTATAATCGATGTGAACGACCTGGTGAAAGAAATTAACGCTGAAAACAGCGCACGGGTTCAGCAGTCCATCCACGAGATAGAGATGCTGAAGGAGATTTATGACTTGAAATTTACGACAAACAACGAATAACAATGAAAAGAATATTTTACCTGGCAGGAATGGTCATTCTAACGGCTTGTGGAAAGAATGAAAAGGAATATGATGCCACAGGTACTTTCGAGGCTACGGAAACTACGGTATCTGCCGAGCAGAACGGGGTACTCCTGTCCTTCTCCCTGAACGAGGGCGATGAAGTGGCAGCAGGACACGAAGTAGGACTGATAGACACCACGCAAATCTGGCTAAAGATTCAGCAGGCTGGTGCCACGAAGGCTGTCTACCAGAGCCAGAAACCAAATGTGGAGAAGCAGATTGCAGCTACACGCCAGCAACTGGCAACGGCCAAGAGGGAGCAACAGCGCTACTCTGAACTGGTGGGCGACGGAGCCGCTCCACGTAAGATGCTAGACGATGCTACGAGTCAGGTGCAGGTACTTCAACGACAATTGGATGCACTACAGTCTTCGCTAGCTACACAGACGCAGGCCCTAGACAAACAGATAGTAGCAACCGATGTGCAAGTAAGCCAACTAGTGGACCAACTTCAGAAGTGTCATATCGAGGCACCACTCAAGGGTGTGGTGCTCGAGAAGTATGTGGAACGGGGCGAGTTCGTGGGGACAGGCAAACCGTTGTTCAAGATTGCCGACACAGAACAGATGTTTATCCGGGCATATGTCACTTCGGTTCAACTGCAAAGCATCAAGGTGGGCCAGCAAGTAAAAGTATTTGCCGACTATGGTGCCGGGCAGAAGAAGGAATACAGTGGCACAGTATCCTGGATTTCCAGTCGCTCTGAATTTACCCCTAAAACCATCCTGACTGATGATGAGCGGGCCGACCTAGTGTATGCGGTGAAAATACAGATACAGAACGATGGTTTCGTGAAGATAGGAATGTACGGTGAAGTGAAGTTCTGAAACATGATGAATGCCATAGAAGTAAAGGGAGTAAGCAAGCATTACGGCAAGGTTCAGGCCTTGCAGGATGTGTCGTTCTCCGTGGGCAAAGGTGAGGTCTTCGGCCTCATAGGGCCTGACGGTGCGGGCAAGACTACCCTTTTTAGAACTCTCTGTACCCTGCTGCTACCCGACAAAGGTACGGCACTGGTAGATGGGTTTGACACAGTGAGGCAAATGAAGGAGATTCGTCAGCGCGTAGGATATATGCCAGGGCGATTTTCGCTCTATCAGGACCTGACGGTAGAGGAAAACCTGAAGTTCTTCGCTACCCTCTTCGGCACGACCGTAGAGGCTGGCTATGATAGCATCAAGGCTATCTATTCGCAGATAGAGCGATTTAAAGACCGGAAAGCTGGGGCGCTGTCGGGGGGCATGAAGCAAAAGCTGGCACTTTCCTGTGCTTTAGTTCACCAGCCAAGTGTATTGTTCTTGGACGAGCCTACCACGGGTGTGGACCCGGTGAGCCGCAAGGAACTGTGGAAAATGCTGCTCATGCTCCGGGAACAGGGCATTACCATCATGGCTTCTACACCATACCTGGATGAGGTAAGACGTTGTGAACGAGTGGCTTTCCTGGATCAAGGCCAGATTCGCGGCATCGACACTCCGGAGGTGATTCTGGAGCAGTTCAAGGATATCTTCAATCCTCCAGGTATAGAGGCTACGGTAACACAAAATAAGGAGCAGGAAAATGTCATTGAGGTGGAACATCTAGTGAAGGCTTTCGGTGATTTCCATGCGGTGGATGATATATCATTCAGTGTGAAACGAGGTGAGATTTTTGGGTTCCTAGGAGCCAACGGAGCAGGCAAGACGACGGCCATGCACATGCTCACGGGATTAAATCAGCCTACGAGCGGCACAGGACGTGTGGTTGGCTATGACATACGAACGGAGTACGAGCAGATTAAGCGACACATCGGCTATATGTCGCAGCGTTTCTCACTCTACGAAGACTTGACGGTAGCAGAGAACATCTGGCTATTTGCAGGTATCTACGGCATGAAGGATGCGGAAATCAAAGTGAAAACTGACCGGCTGTTGGAGCAGCTGAAGTTCACAGAACACAAGGATGACCTGGTAGCTTCATTACCGCTGGGTTGGAAGCAAAAACTGGCATTCTCGGTGTCTATCTTCCATGAACCTGGTGTAGTGTTCCTTGATGAACCTACGGGTGGTGTGGACCCGGCCACCAGACGGCAGTTCTGGGAGCTTATCTACGAAGCTGCAGGAAGAGGAATCACAGTGTTCGTGACCACACACTATATGGATGAGGCAGAGTATTGCGACCGTATCTCCATCATGGTGGACGGGAAAATCAGTGCCATGGGAACACCAAACGAACTAAAACAAAGGTTTGGGCAACCAGACATGGATCATGTGTTCACCTACCTGGCAAGGCAAGCTACGCGTTCGTCAGATTAATTATTTAGATTATGAAACAGTTTCTTTCCTTCGTAATCAAGGAGGCACGACATATTTTACGCGACAAGCGGACGATGCTCATCCTTTTTGGCATGCCTACGGTGCTAATGCTACTTTTCGGCTTTGCCATCTCTACGGATGTGCGAAACGTGCGTATGGTGGTGGTCACTTCGCAGATGGACCATCTGACGCAACAGGCTGTGGAGCGATTGGGGACATCAGAATACTTTAATCTGGTTAAGTCGGTGGGGACACCACGGGAAGCTGAACTGCTTATACGCAACCAAAAGGCTGACATGGCAGTGGTGTTCCATAAGGATTTTGCATCCAAGCAGGGCAATCTTCAGTTCATGGTAGACGGTGCAGACCCGAACATGGCGCAACAATGGATGGCCTATGCCACGCAAACAATCACCGGTGGACAGTCTGCGCTGGTGAACTCCAAGATGCTTTATAACCCCCAGATGAAGTCGGCCTACAACTTTGTACCAGCTATTATGGGTATGTTGCTCATGCTGGTCTGCGCCATGATGACTTCCATCTCCATCGTGCGGGAAAAGGAGCGTGGCACCATGGAACTGCTGCTGGTCTCCCCTGTCCGTCCGCTGATGGTCATCATCGCAAAAGCTGTGCCTTACCTAGTGCTGGCATTCTTCATCCTTCTGGTTATCTTACTTATGGCCAATTATGTATTGGGTGTTCCCCTTGCAGGTTCGCTGGTTTGGATTATAGGAGTCTCGGTGCTCTATATCTTACTGGCGCTTTCCCTAGGGCTGCTCATTTCCAACATTGCTCAGACGCAGTTGGTGGCACTGCTTCTCTCTGCCATGGTTTTGCTGATGCCAGTGGTGATGCTTTCAGGCATGCTGTTCCCAGTGGAATCCATGCCGAATGTGTTGCAGTGGGTATCAGCTATAGTTCCACCCAGGTACTACATAGAGGCGATGCGTAAACTGATGATTATGGGTGTGGGTATCGGTGAGGTGGCCCGTGAAGTGACCATACTGGCTATTATGACAGCTATATTACTCACTGTGGCCCTGGCTACATTCAACAAACGACTGGAATAAACGTTATGACACTGAAATATCTCATTCGTAAAGAATTTCTACAGATTCGGCGTAACGCCTTTCTGCCCCGACTAATTTTCGGGTTTCCTATCGTCATCATGTGCGTCATGCCATGGGTAATGAACATGGAGGTGAAAAACGTGGTAGTGGATGTGGTGGATAATGACCGGTCAGTGGCAAGTCAGCAACTGGTACATAATATCGAGGCTTCCCAATACTTTATTTTTAACGGGCAGAAGCCGACGTACCAATATGCCTTAACCGAGATTGAAAAGGGACAGGCCGATGTGGTGTTAGTGATTCCCCCAAACTATAGTCATGATCTAGTGGAAGGTCGTAAGCCACAGTTGCTCATCGCTGCCAATGCGGTGAACGGCACCAAAGGTTCCATAGGTAGTGCTTACCTGTCGCAGATTGTTACGGCACAGGTGATGCCACAGGCTAGTGCCATCCAGTCACAGGTTTCCACCTTGCTACTATACAACAAGCATCAGAATTACAAACTCTTTATGATTCCGGCCCTGCTTGCCATCGTAATGATGCTTATGACCGGATTTCTGCCTACCCTGAACATCGTGGGCGAGAAAGAAGCTGGCACTATCGAGCAGATTAATGTAACACCAGTATCGAAATGGTCGTTCATTCTGGCTAAACTCATCCCTTACTGGTTGATTGCATTGTTCATCATCACTGCCAGCCTGCTGCTGGCTTGGGCAATCTATGGACTTACCAGTGCCGGACCGATATGGCTCATCTACTTGCTGTCCATGCTTCTAGCCCTGTTTTTCTCCTCGTTGGGTCTCATTATTTCCAACTACAGTGATTCCATGCAGCAGGCTATCTTCGTGATGTGGTTCTTCGTTGTGTGTATCATGCTGCTGAGTGGACTCTTTACACCTACTCGTTCCATGCCAGACTGGGCCTACCTCACCACTTACGTGAACCCTATGCACTATTTCATCGATGCCATACGCACTGTATTCATTCGAGGTGGCCACTTCGCTGCTATTTCCCATCAAGTTTTCGCTCTCCTGGGTATCGGACTATTTATGGCGTTCTGGGCAGTACAAAGCTACAAGAAGAATCACTAGGCAAAAAAAATGGGTACTCTTTCGAATACCCATTTTTTTAAATCTATCATTTTATTCTTGTGAGAGGTCTACGGCGAAGTTTGCACGCTTGCCGGATGGATACATACCACTCATGAACAGTACCTGCTCTGGTGAGTTGGATGCCTCTTTCAGGATAGTTTCAAGATCATCGGTGGTCTTTACAGAAGTTCCATTAGCCTTAAGGATAATGAAACCCTTTGTAATACCAGCATCCTTCATCTTACCGTTTGATACACCTGTTACCTGAAGACCGTAGTTAATACCTAACTGCTGTTTCAAGTCGTCTGGCAGTGGACGGAAGGCTGCACCTAGAATATCGATGTCAGCACTCTTGGTAACCTTGGTATTACCCTGAGAGTTCTTCAAAGTTAGATTAGCGCTGTGCTCTTTCTTGTCGCGGATATACTTTACAGTTACCTTGTCGCCTGGACGATGAGTAGAAAGGATCTCCTGTAAATCGTTGAAATTCTTAACCTTCTTACCACCTAGTTCAACGATTACATCATCTTTCTTCATACCTGCTGCAGCTGCTGCACCACCATCAGTTACCTCAGCTACATAAACACCGTCGGTAACACCCAGTTCCTCAGCTTGCTTCTTCATCTGCTCAGCCTGCTGGTCATCCATGGTAATATCAGTACCAATAGAACGTCCTGCAATACCCAACACAGCACGCTGTACGGAACCGTAAGTCTTGATGTCAGCAACGACCTTCTTCATGATGGTAGTTGGAATAGCGAAACCATAACCACTATAAGCACCGGTTGGAGAATACAGCATGGCGTTGATACCTACCAGCTGACCCTTAGAGTTCACCAGTGCACCACCAGAGTTACCCTGGTTGATAGCTGCATCGGTCTGGATGAAGCTCTGGATAGCTACAGTTTTACCGTCGGAAGCGGTAGAAGAAATGGAACGAGCCTTAGCAGAAACGATACCAGCAGTAACGGTAGAGTTCAAGTTGAATGGGTTACCTACTGCCAGTACCCACTCACCTACTTTCAGAGCATCGGAATCACCTACAGGAAGGGTTGGGAAATTCTTACCTTCTATCTTTACTAGTGCCAAGTCGGTAGCTGCATCAGCACCAATGACACGACCTTTGAACTCACGCTCGTCGTTTAGACGTACGGTAATTTCATCGGCACCCTCCACCACATGGCTGTTGGTTACGATATAACCGTCGTCAGAAATAATCACACCAGAACCGAAGCCCACACGAGGCTGAGTCTGAATCTGACGCTGCTGACCTCTACCATCGCCAAAGAAGAAATCAAAGATATCAGGCATCTCCTGAACGGTCTGCGTACGGCTACGCTGTGTGGCCTTGATATGAACTACTGCATGAACGGAAACATCAGCAGCCTGGGTAAGATCTACTGGCTGTACGTTGGATATAGCAGAAGCAGCCTTTACTGACTGCTCATTCTGGGTAAACATCTCCGTGAAATTCTTATCCTCCTTTTCACCTGAATTAAGCGCATAAGTAGCAATGCTGACACCACCGCAAGCTACCAAGGCCAAAGCTGCAATACCTAAATACTTTTTAGTTGTCATATTCATAACTATTATTATTTAATTTGTTAATTTCTCTAATTCTTTAACTTTTCTGATGTTAAATTAAATGCAAATTTTGTTCCTGTCAAAATTTTATCGGCATCGTTTTCCAAATTTTAACAAAAATCATTCCACACTTAACAGGTATTATACGAAAATGAAAACGCTTTCACATTCATTTAAAATCAGTGTCAAAATGACAAACAATTATCCAACTTTTAAAAAAAGTGAATGACAGGTTTTATGACATTTTTGGCATTAAATTTGGCATATTTCATGAATTGCAGTATTTTCGCACACTGAAATCACAGTTGGTCGGCTTGTCGCTGGCACTCAAAAGGTGAAAGAGGAAAGTCCGGGCAACAAAGAGCATCCCACTTCCTAACGGAAAGCAGGGCGCAAGTTCTGAGTAATGTGGAAGAAAACAACCGCCTATAAATAGGTAAGGGTGAGAAGGCGTGGTAAGAGCACACCAGCCGTGTGGTGACATGCGGGCTGCACATCTTGGGAGTTGAAAGTTCATGTAAACTGGCGTTTGAAGGCTGCTCGTCTGAGCCAGAGGGTAGAACGATAGAGGCGGATGGTGACATACGTCGTAGATAAATGACAGGCGCTTCTTCTGGAAGAACAGAACCCGGCTTACAGACCGACTGTGATTTTTTATTTTTCATACTAGGAAAGCACATGAATCAGAAATTAGAAAAAGCAAGGAAATTCTTACTGCTAGATCTGTGGAGAGTTACATCGAAAGATCTGGAAACCATGCCCCCACTGCGTCGGTTTCTCTATAGAAACCTAAAACGAGTGGACCTGGCAGTCCAGCGTTTCCTAAAAGACAAGATGTTCGACAGGGCTTCTGCCCTAACCTTTACTACCCTGCTGGCACTAGTTCCTATCCTGGCTTTCCTTTTCGCACTAACAAGAGGGTTCGGCTTCGACAAGATGGCAGAATCGTTCATCCGGAACAACTTTAAAGGACATGACTCTGTGGTGAACATGCTGCTGAATTCTATAAACACTTACTTAGAGCATGCCAAGAACGGAGTTTTCCTAGGTGTGGGTCTGGTTTTCTTGCTTTACACCATCATCAGTCTGACAAGCGACATTGAGGGTGCATTCAACCAAATTTGGCAAAGGCACGGGCGTTCTGCCCTTCGTAAAATCACAGACTATATGTCTGTCTTGTTCCTGGTGCCCATCCTGTGGGTTATCATTACAGGTTTCACGATATTCCTCTCTACCCTAGCCAGCAACGTGCCTGATTTCATGGGACTAAACTACACAGCTAAGTTGTTGATCAACCTGCTTCCTTTCTTTTTCATCACGCTGTCTTTCATCGGATTATATGTGTTCATGCCAAACACCCATGTGAAGGTAAAATATGCCCTGGTGCCCGGTTTTCTGGCTGGTGCTGCTTTTGTGGGACTTCAGTATTTTTACATCAATTCCCAGATTTGGGTATCAAACTACAATGCTATATACGGTAGCTTTGCCGCACTTCCTATGTTCCTCATTTGGGCACAAATTTCATGGAGCATCTGTCTGTTTGGAGCCGAACTTACCTATGCCAGTCAGAATGTGGATGTATATAATTTTGAATACGACATCAAGCACGCATCTCGTAGCAACCACGATTTTGTGACGCTTCTGCTGCTGAGTACCATTTGCAAGAGGTTCCAGGAAAAGGGTGCAAAACCTTATACAGCTACGGAACTTTCGCATGAGCTGAGCCTTCCACTTCGCATGGTTAACAATAAACTAGAAATGCTGGTGAGATTCAACTGGCTGAGTTCCAGCGTACACGAGGGACTGGATGAGTATTTCCAGCCTGCTTGTGACATTAAGAAAATTACCGTGGGTGCTGTTTTGAGCGAGATTTACAACAAAGGAGAAGGTGACCTGAAACTAGACTATAAAAAATACGGCCCGCAGATTGAGAAATTCCACGAGGCCGTAAGTAAATTCAATGAGGTAGATAAAGATCTTCTGCTGATAGACTTCTGACAAGTTCTACTTGACTTCCATCTCTCCCATAATGTAAAGGCGTACCAACTCCGTTTTCGCATTTGTACGAAGGGTGATAGATTTCTTGAAAACGCCCGGAACTTTTCCTGTACCATTATAGGTCACTGTAATAGAACCACGTTCTCCTGGACGGATAGGCTCCTTAGGGTATTTGGGAACCGTACATCCACAGGAAGCTACAGCCTGATGAATGATGAGCAAGTCATTTCCAGTATTCGTGAAATAAAACTTACAGGTCTGAACAGGTGCATCCTGAGGAAAACGTCCAAAATCATAGAGTGTCTGGTCGAACTTTATCTCCGACTGTTTCTTCTGAGGCTGACTGTCTTGTGCAAAAGCAGCTGACGCAACCGTTAAAAATATAACGAACAGAGTAAGAATCTTCTTCATTTTTCCTTAAATTAAAGTGTGTAACTTAAGCCGAAACTCAGCAACTCTTGAATCTGCAGATAACCGTGGTTGTCGGATTTCTTACCAGAATCATCAAACCTGAGGTTCAGGTACATCTTGGCAGACAGGTACTTGTTCATGGCAAAATCGACGGTGTTCTCCCAAAGAGAATCAGTACTTTTGTAAGAAGTGAAGACATAGAAATGCGACTTCCAGCTGAAATTCTCTGTGAAGTACAAAGTGTGATCCAACTGTAACTTGGAACCGAACTTATGCAACGTGCGTCTGCCATCTTTAATACCAAACAACATAGGATTTACCTTATGGCCAGCTACCCAGATGAAGTTGTAGGAGAACGGCAAGACAGCCAATGAGAACGTATATTTCTTTTCCTTGGCAAGTTTCCAGTCCATACCGATAGAAGCATTATACTTCAACGGAGCAGTAAAATTAGAGAACATCACCGGATTATTGGTCTTATAGCCAGGGAAGAACTGATTGTTTAGCTCCATCAGCAAGGTATAATACCAGTTTTTGATGGCTTTATAACCGAACTTGGAAGTAAGACGGAACAAGTCATTGTTCGTCTTGTACCTGTGTAAGGTATCACCACGAGCCGTGATGAAGCCAACCTTGATTTCAGCTTTATTATCCCATACTACCTTTTTCTGGTCGTCAAAGTTTGCCTCCAGCGTAAAACCGCCTAACATGGTATTGCTGCTTTCACCACCATTGTACCAGTTGCCTGAAATAAAGCTCTGTGAGAATTGAAAATAAATGTTGGCATTATGCTTCCAAAACTTCGGCTTAGCCACCTGGATTTCAATCAAGTCAGTTTGAGCAACTGGAGTTCCCACTTCCACCAAGTCCTCCACCTTTATTTCAGGAGCATCAGCAACCTTGCCCCCAGTCACATTCTTCACAGCATTCAGGCTATCTTCTGTACCTGTAAATGCAGTTGGATTATTCAGATAGGCATTCAGCAACGCATCGTACATAGCTTTCTGACGGGCATCGGAAACAGAGTCCAAGCCTAAAGCTGAACGCAAAGGAGCGTTATAATACGTGGGAGAAGTCATCTGATACAAATAAGGGTCCTGTTTGTTTTCCGGCTTCTCTGTGTCATATTTATTCAAGATGACACTCAATGAATCCAGGTATTTCGTAATAAGGGTACTGTCCTTTTTAGAAACCTGGGCAGACAAGGAAGATGGCAGTAAAAATAGCGCTGTCAACAAGAGAAATAGGGTCTGTTTCATTTCTATTAGCTTTTTATTTTTCCGCAAAGGTAAAAAAGTTAGCCTAAAAAAAAGAAAAAGTAGGCATTTTTTAAGAAACCCCTTCTAAAATTCAAGTATTTTGAGTAATTTTGCGCGCTAAATATGCCACGTGAATAATGATGGCACAAAATATGTGATAAAAGAAAGAAAAATCAATAATTAATAATATGGATAAAAATACCGTCATAGGTTTTATACTGATGGCCGCAGTGCTGATAGGTTTCTCTATCTACAACCAGCCAAGCGAGGCTGAGATCGCCCGTCAGCAACAACTAAGAGACTCCTTGGAGCTGGTTCGGAAACAACAAGAAGAAGCTAAGCAGCAAGTCAAAGTGGAAGCAGAAAAGAAAATCCAAGCAGAAGCTAAAGACAGTACAAGCGTACTCTTCCAGGCAGCCCAAGGTACAGAACAAGAAATCATGTTGGAGAACGAGCTGGTAAAGATAACCCTGAACACCAAGGGTGGTGTTCCCACAAAAGCTGAACTGAAGAATTACAAAAACCAGGATAGAGTCACAAACATCGAACTCTTTACCGATAAGGACGACAAATTCTCTCTGGCCATTGAGGGGAAAAATGAGAATATCCTGACGGAGGACCTATTCTTTACTCCTACTAACGTGACAGACTCTTCTGCCGTAATGAGTCTTCCGCTGGGTAATGGTCATATCGACTTCATCTACAAGCTGAGTGCAGACAACTACATCCTTGACATGGAAATAAAGGCTGTAGATGTGTCCAACTATTTCTCACCAAACATGAACAAACTTTCCGTCAATCTGCACGAGAAGGCTAAGCAGCTGGAAAAAGGCTATTCTTTTGAGAATCGTTATTCTTCCCTCACCTATAAGGAAAGCAACGGAGGTACAGACTACCTGAGCGAAACCAGTGATGATGAGGAGGAGATAGAAAAGCCTTTAGACTGGATGGCGTTCAAGAACCAGTTCTTCTCTTTTGTGCTGATAGCTGACCAAAACCTGGAAAAGGCATCACTCAAATCCAAGCAACTGGAAAAGAACTCTGGATACTTGAAAGAATATTCAGCTACCGCAAATACATTCTTTGACCCGACAGGCAAGCAGTCTACCAACCTGCAACTCTACTTTGGACCTAACCATTTCAAGACTCTACAGGCTGCCAATCAATTCTCTTTAAGCAAGAAGGATTTGGACCTGGAGCAACTAGTTTATCTGGGATGGCCATTGTTCCGTTACATCAACCGTTGGTTCACTCTTTATGTATTTGACTGGCTTAAAGGCTTGGGTATCAACATGGGTATCGTGCTGCTGCTCATGACACTGTTGGTGAACCTCATCGTACTCTATCCACGCTACAAAAGCTATGTTTCATCAGCTAAGATGAAAGCCTTAAAACCGAAAGTTGATGAGATAAACGCCAAGTATCCGAAGGAAGAAGATGCCATGCGCAAGCAACAGGAAGTTATGAGCATGTATAGCCAATACGGTGTCAGCCCAATGGGTGGATGTCTACCGATGCTCATCCAGATGCCTATCTGGATTGCCCTGTTCAACTTTGTGCCAAATGCTATCGAGCTTCGTCAGCAGAGCTTCCTATGGGCAGATGACCTCTCTACCTATGATGATGTCATCCATTGGAGTGCAAACCTGCCTGCCATTGGTGACCACCTGAGCATCTTCTGTCTGCTGTTCTGTGCTACCAACATCATATCCTCTTGGATAAACATGAAGCAGCAAGATACCGGTGCTAACCCTCAGATGGCAGCCATGAAATGGATGATGTACTTGATGCCTATCATGTTCTTCTTTATTTTCAATGACTATTCTTCTGGTCTTTGCTGGTATTACTTTGTCAGCGGTCTGGTAAGCGTCATCATTATGTGGATATTCAAGGCTTCTACCGACGATGCCAAACTTTTAGCCAAATTGGAAAAACGTCGCGCTGAGCGAAAGACAAATCCTAAGCTGGCAGGCAAGAGTTCCTTCCAAGAACGTCTGCAAAAACTAGCTGAACAACAGCAGGAGATTCTGCGTCAGCAGCAGGCCGAGCAAAAACGTAAAGGAAAGTTGTAAATAAGCTAACTATATTCAAGGAAATACCACACTACGCAAAGTATAGTGTGGTATTTTTTTGCCCATATACATAAATTTTTGTATTTTTGCCAAGTTATAGATTTTTACAAACTTGATTAATTAAATAAGGTCATGAAATTTGCGAATATGGCACTCATTGCTGCTGGATTACTTGCTGCCTCCTGTGGAGTAGAAAAAGAAAAGAAAGAAGCGGAAGCTCCTTTTATCGGCAAGCACGAAGTAAAAGTGGAAAACGGACGGATGACTCCAGAGGTGCTCTGGTCGTTCGGTAGAATTGGCGGAGCTACTCTGTCGCCTGATGGCAAGCAGCTCACCTATACAGTTTCTTACTATAGTGTGGAACAAAATAAAAGTCACACTGTGATTTATGTGTCCGATGCCGATGGCTCAAATGCCAAGATGCTGACCACCAGCACAAAAAGTGAAAGTTCTCCAACCTGGATTAAGAAGGGTTCTAAGATTGCATTTCTTGCCAGTGATGAAAATGGGAAAAGCCAAATCTTCGAGATGAATGCTGACGGAACTGGCAGAAAACAATTATCAACAAATGAGAAAGATGTAGAGGGTTTCCTCTTCTCACCAGATGAGACTAAAGTGCTATATATTGCTTCCGTACCTTACCACCACAGTATCCAGAAGAATGACGAGGATCTGCCAAAGGCTAGCGGTATGGTGATTACCGACTTGATGTACAAGCACTGGGATGAGTATGTGACCTCTATTTCCAAACCTTATATAGCCGAATTCAAGGACGACAAGGTAGGCGCAGGAAAAGATGTGCTTGAAGGTGAAAACTACGAATCACCTATGAAGCCTTTTGGAGGAACAGAACAATTCGCATGGTCTCCAGATTCCAAGAAACTGGCTTATACCTGCCGAAAGAAAGAAGGCAAGGCATACGCATTCTCTACAGATAGTGACATCTATCTCTATGATTTAGAGTCTGGTAAGACAGAGAATCTGTGTAAGGAATACACAGACGACAAGAATATGGGCTATGATACTAATCCATCCTTCTCACCTGACGGCAACTATATAGCTTGGCAAAGCATGGAGCGTGACGGATATGAGTCCGACCGCAACCGCTTGTTGGTTATGGATTTGAAGAATCACATTAAGCAATATGTCACCGAATGGTTCGACAGTAGCGTGGATGCCTTCATTTGGAACACCGATTCCAAGAGCCTCTATTTCTCAGGTGTATGGCATGGTACCACACATATTTATTCTGCCGACCTGGAAGGTAATCACAAGCAGATTACTGATGGTCAATACGACTATACAGTCATGCAGCTTCAAGACGGTGGAAAACTATTGGCTGAGCGCCACAGCATGATGCAATCCGGTGAGCTCTATTCTGTAGACATTCAGAATGGAAACGTGGCTCAAATTACACAAGAGAACAAGCATATCTGGGACCAGCTGAAGGTTGGAAACGTAGAGCCACGCTGGACCAAGACCACCGATGGAAAAGACATGTTATCTTGGGTAATCTATCCGGTAGACTTCGATAAAAACAAGAAGTATCCTACTCTATTGTTCTGTGAAGGCGGTCCTCAAAGTCCAGTGAGCCAATTCTGGAGCTACCGTTGGAATTTCCAAATCATGGCTGCGAACGATTACATCATCATTGCTCCTAATCGTAGAGGTCTTCCTGGATTCGGTCAGGAATGGCTGGAACAGATTTCCGGCGACTATGGAGGCCAATGTATGAAAGACTACTTGACAGCTATAGACGACATCTGCAAGGAAAGCTATGTAGACAAAGACCGTCTGGGCTGCGTGGGTGCAAGCTTCGGTGGCTTCTCTGTTTATTGGCTTGCGGGTAATCACGACAAGCGTTTCAAGGCTTTCATTGCACATGATGGTATCTATAACATAGAGCAGCAATACGTGGAGACAGAGGAAATGTGGTTTGCAGAATGGGACATGAAGGGCGCTCCTTGGGACAAGAAGAACGCTGCTGCCCAGAAGACATTTGCCACCTCTCCTCACAAGTTTGTAGACAAGTGGGATACTCCAATCCTCTGCATCCAGGGTGAAAAGGACTACCGCATCATGACCAACCAGGGTGAGAGCGCATTTAATGCAGCTGTTATCCGTGGTATACCTGCTGAACTTCTGCTCTTCCCGGATGAGAACCACTGGGTTCTAAAACCACAAAACGGTGTTCTTTGGCAACGGACCTTCTTCCGCTGGCTGGACAAATGGCTGAAGAACTGACACTTAATTAGGAAGATAAATAAATAGCTATATGACTGATCAAATTAAAACACTTCGAGACTCTGCGGCAATCCGGTGGGCTGCTTTGCTGCTCTTGGCCCTGGCCATGTTCTGTGCCTACATCTTCATGGATATCTTGTCCCCTATTAAAGACTTGATGGCCTCACAACGTGGTTGGGACTCTACTGCCTTTGGCACCATGCAAGGATCTGAGACATTCCTCAATGTATTCGTCTTCTTCCTTATCTTTGCCGGCATCATTCTGGACAAGATGGGTGTTAGGTTCACTGCTGTCCTTTCTGGTGCAGTTATGCTTTGTGGCGCACTTATTAAATATTATGCAGTAAGTGAAAGTTTCATTGGAAGCGATCTGGAGACCTGGTTTACTGAACACCTGAACTACATTCCCATTTTCGATGAACTAGGCGTAAGTCCTTTCTATGAAGGAATGCCTGCTTCAGCCAAGATGGCAGCCTGCGGTTTTATGATTTTCGGTTGTGGAGCTGAAATGGGTGGTATTACCGTGAGTCGTGGTATTGTAAAGTGGTTCAAAGGTCGTGAAATGGCCTTGGCTATGGGTTCTGAAATGGCCCTGGCACGTCTGGGTGTTGCCACTTGTATGATCTTCTCCCCATTCTTTGCAAAGCTAGGCGGTAATGTAGATGTTTCCCGTTCTGTGGCATTCGGTGTAGTACTGCTTTGCATCGCACTGATCATGTTCATCGTCTACTTCTTTATGGACAAGAAACTTGATGCACAGACTGGCGAGGCTGAGGAAAAGGATGACCCGTTCAAGGTTAGTGATATATGGAAGATTCTTACCAGTCAAGGTTTTTGGCTAGTCTCACTTCTTTGTGTACTTTATTACTCTGCAATCTTCCCATTCCAGAAATACGCAGTAAACATGCTGCAGTGCAATCTTACATTTTCCGATATCCCATCCGATTCATTCTGGGCATCTACTTCCGTAACTATTGTCCAGTATATCATCATGCTTGTGGTGGCAGTTACAGCATTCATGTTCAATTTCATGAAAAACAAAACGGTGAAATATAGTGTGCTGGGCATATCCATTCTCGCTTTGATTTCCTATTGCTATATGGGCTACATGCGTCAGTCTGCTGAATCCATATTTGCTGTTTTCCCACTTTTGGCTGTGGGAATAACCCCGATTCTAGGCAACTATGTGGATAACAAAGGTAAGGCTGCATCCATGCTTGTCTTAGGTTCCTTGCTGCTAATTGCATGCCACTTGACATTTGCATTCATCCTTCCGGAGTTTAAAGGAAATCAAGTGGGGGGTGTAATTGTAGCCTACTTGACGATTCTGGTTCTAGGCGCATCCTTCTCCTTGGTTCCAGCTTCTCTATGGCCATCTGTACCTAAGCTTGTAGAGCCTAAGATTATCGGTTCTGCTTATGCACTGATTTTCTGGATCCAGAACATTGGACTCTGGCTGTTCCCATTGCTAATTGGCAAAGTACTGGACAAGACAAATCCTGGAATTACCGACCCTACACAGCTGAACTATACAGCTCCGCTGATTATGCTGGCTAGTCTGGGTGTAGCAGCTCTGCTCATCGGCCTTTATCTGAGGGTCGTTGACAAGAAAAAAGGCTATGGTCTGGAAGAACCTAATGTAAAGAAATAAGTAAAATTATAAATTAATAGAATTATGTTAGAAACAATTTCAACACCATGGATCGTAGTATTATTTATACTATGGTTCATCTTCCTGTATAAATCATATGCAGGACAGCCTAAGGGACTTTGGGCTTTAGCTGTGGCAAACACAGGTGAGAGATTTGGTTACTACACCATGCTAGCAGTCTTTGTCTTGTTCTTGCAGGCTAATTTCGGCTTTTCAGCAGCTACTGCTGGTACAATTTATTCCAGTTTCCTGATGTTGGTATATTTCTTACCACTTCTGGGTGGTATCTTGGCCGACAAGTTAGGTTACAGTAGAATGGTGACCGTGGGAATTTTCATTATGTTTTTAGGTTATTTGCTCCTGGCTGTTCCTTTGGGTGCAAATACTATAGCCATAGGTGCCATGGCACTGGCTCTTTTGCTTATCAGCCTTGGTACAGGTTTCTTCAAGGGCAATCTGCAGGTAATGGTAGGTGACTTGTACAATGACAAGGAATTTGCTGACAAACGTGATTCTGGTTTCTCACTGTTCTATATGGCTATCAACGTAGGTGCACTGTTTGCTCCTACCGCTGCCATCAAGATTATGGAATGGGCTCAAAAGTCATTGGGAGTATCAGAGGCAGACTCTTACCACTATGCTTTTGCCATCGCTTGTGCGTCTTTGATTTTCAGCATTTTGGTATATTACATCTTCAAATCAACCTTCAAGCATGTCATTACCACCAAGGGTGCCGATAAGAAAGCTTCTGACAAAGTGGTAGACACCTTGAGTCCTGCAGAAACGAAAGAGCGCATCATCTGTCTTTGCTTGGTATTTGCTGTAGTAATTTTCTTCTGGATGGCATTCCACCAGAATGGACTTACCCTGACCTACTTTGCTCGTGACTATACAGCTACTCAGTCAACTGGTTTGGAAAGTATGATGTTCGATGTACGTAACTTACTTGGTGCCATATTCATTGTATATGGTCTGTTTGGTGTTTTCCAGAACAAAGGTATTACCCGTATAATCGCAGCTATCATGATTATAGGTGGTTTAGGCTTCCTGTTCATGATGTATCCATCTGATGGTAGCGTTACCCCTATTAGTGCACCTATCTTCCAGCAGTTCAATGCTTGCTTTGTAGTAGGTCTGACTCCTGTTTCAATTGCCTTGTTTAGCTGGTTGAACAAGAAAGGGAAAGAACCTACAGCGCCAACCAAAATTGGTCTGGGTATGTTAGTTGCAGCTGCAGCCTATTTAATGATGACCATTGGTTCTGCAGGTCTCCCTGCACCAGAAGTAGGTGCTGACGGACAGTATCTGCACATGGCAGATGCAACTCCAAACCTTTTGGTAAGCACTTATTTGGTATTGACTTTTGCCGAACTTCTTTTAAGCCCTATCGGAATCTCATTCGTAACAAAAGTAGCTCCTCCTAAATACAAGGGAATGATGATGGGAGGTTGGTTCGTTGCGACTGCTATCGGTAATTTCTTGGTTGCAATCCCAGGATGGCTGTGGGGAAACAACCTATATGTAGTATGGGGAACTCTGATGATTATCTGCTTAATTGCAGCAGCCTTTATCTTCTCCATCCTGAAAAGATTGAATAAGGTAGCTTGATTTAGATTATACCCCCCAAGAATTCTTGGGGGGTATAAATATAGAGGAGATTATGTTAGGAACTATTGTAAATACTGCATGTATTCTTGTTGGATCCTGTATAGGTGCCATTCTGAAAAGAGGAATCAAAGAGGAATATAAGACTATTTTATTCGATGCACTAGGACTATGTACGATAGCACTAGGTGCCAATGCCGTGGCCCAGAACCTACCCAAAAGTGAATTTCCAGTACTATTCATACTTAGCATGGCAATAGGTGGTTTGATAGGCAGAATGATAGACATTAACGGATGGGTTAACAAAAAGGCTAGCCAACGAGCCATAAAAAAAGGTAATTCTTCCTCAAATCTGGTAGAAGGACTTACCACAGGCCTTTTACTCTACTGCATTGGGACATTTTCTATTGTAGGCCCCATGATGAGTGCCTTACAAAATGACAACACTTACCTATTTACCAATTCCACTTTAGATATCGTTACAAGTGCAATCCTAGCTGGTAATTACGGTATAGGAATGGCTCTGGCTGCACCGGTTTTATTTCTCTGGCAAGGAAGCATCTATTTACTCACAACGATAGCTGGTCCTGTCATTTCCGACGCCTTAATTACAGAACTTTCTGTAGTAGGTGGTGTGTTAATACTCAGTTCGGGGTTCAGCATCTTGAAAATTAAGGATTGCAAAACCGTAAATCTCTTGCCTGCACTATTAATTCCTCCTATTTTCTTCCTTATAAAAAGCCTTTTTTAGAAAGAGTGAGAAAAAAGTATCAATCGATGCTTGCTATATCGAAAAATTGTTTTAAATTTGCATCCGCAAACAAGGAATGGTGCCTTGGATGAGTGGCTTAGTCAACGGTCTGCAAAACCGTCTACACCCGTTCGAATCGGGTAGGCACCTCTCTAAAATGCAATATTTGGAACGGAAATTGGAAGTTTGGGTGAGTGGCTGAAACCACCAGTTTGCTAAACTGACGTGCGGGTAACCGTACCGGGGGTTCGAATCCCCCAGCTTCCGCTTCCAATCTGGCGCTTTCATCTAGCGGTTAGGATACCGGCCTCTCACGCCGGGTACACGGGTTCGAGTCCCGTAGGCGCTACAAAGTCTCTGAATTCAGAGACTTTTTTTTAACCTGATAAAATAAAACCGCCTCTTTTAAGAAAGAGACGGTTTCATTATTTTATAAATGCAACTCATTCTTTGTTGCACCGGGAACAAGGTGTATAACCATATGCTACTGCATCATCCTCTAACACCTTCTTTTTACCTTTGGCTTTCTTTACGGAAGAACAATCTGGCTGATGATATTTTCTACCACTTGAAAGAATGTAGACATCACCTTTCTTGTTCTCTTCTATCTCACTATAAGACATCTGAGACGACTCTTCTACTGCATCACCATCAGAAGACTCATCATTAGAAATGAAAGCCTGCCATAAAAGTACTGCAGCTATTCCCAAAAAGAAACCAATCAACCCGCTTTTCAAGCTTTTTTCATCAATTTCAAAATTTTCCATATCACATTATTTCGACTTTTCGATTCATCATTTCTTTGGTCCAATCTCTTTTAGCATTTCCTGAATGGCTCCTTCAAGTTGGGCATCTTTTCCATTCAAGACATCTTCTGGCTTGTTGTATATTAGGATATCAGGATCCAATTGCTGATTTTCCAAATACTGACCACGATTGTCCATTGATCCAACTTGTGGTATACCAAATACAATGGTATTGTCAATTTGAGTTTCCCACCAAACTGCAGTCATCGTACCTGGCACAGGTGTTCCAATAAGCTTACCAATACCTAGTTCCTTATACAACCAAGGAGTTCCATGTGCATTACTGTAATTATCCTCACAAACCAACATACAGGAAGGCTTGGTGAATTTATTATAAGGATCGCTTCCAATATACTGACCACGAGGAGTATAACGGGTATATTCCTTGGCACCTAACAACGTAACAACATCATCATGCAACCAACCACCACCATTATGCCGGGTATCAACAATTAAGGCCTCGACATTTCTGTACTTTCCCAAGGCTTCGCTATATAGTGTACGGTAACTCTGACTATCCATACCCTTAATATGAATGTAGCCTAAACGACCATTAGACTCTTTTTCAACTATCTTCCGATTACGTTCTACCCATCGGCTATACAACAATTCAGATTCTTCTGATTGGGACATACCTTTTACGGTAATCTCAAAGCGCTCACCCCCTACAGGGTTATAAATACTCAGCAATATATTCTTCCCAACTTTACCCGCAAGAAGATAATCAGCATTATTATCAACCAATGTTCCATCTATTTTTTCTATGATACAACCGGCAGATACCTTATTCTTTTTCTTTGTCAAATTACTCTTAGGAATTATTTCCTTTATTTTCAGACCTTTGCCATCGAACAAATCATCATAGAATAATCCTAGAGAAGCTACACTCAATGTGGAACTAGATGGATAATACCGGGCACCAGTATGTGAACCGTTTAATTCCCCCAACATTTCACTCAGCAAATCCTGAAAATCGTAATTATTATTAATATGAGGTAAGAAGCGTTCATAATTTGTTTTATAACCAGCCCAGTCTATACCACGAATGGTAGGATCATAGAACTTTTCATTGACTTGCCTCCAAATGTGATCAAACATATATTGACGCTCTTGAGATGGTCTGTAATTGAAGATAGCTTCATAGGAAATGTTCTTCTTTTCACTTTTTCCAAATTCTATTCTTACCAAACTACCCATACTCATTGTATAGATGTATTTCATATCCTTATCAGTGAGCAATTCACCACGTCCTAGATTCTTAAGCACTATTTCTGTCTTATTTTCCTTTAGATCATGCTTCCACAAATCTCCTGAACCTTCGAAAGAAGCAATATAGTAAAGTACTTCTCCTTTCTTGTCCAAAATGGCATCGCTTAAATGAGAAGAATTAACTGTCAGTCGAACAATACGGTCTTTGGCATTTTCCAAATCCAAAACAAGTTCCTTTACTTCTTTTTCCGAGGATTCATTCGGTTTCTTATTCTTGTCAGTCTTTTTGAGTTTACTATTAGCATCTGCCTTTTCTGTTTTCTCTTTTTCCGTCTTTTCCAACTCCTCCAATCTGGCAACATCTTCTTTATTCATCAGAAAACGATCGTAAGCATCAACATCAAAAAACATGATATAGACGTCATCTTCAGCTCCCCAGCTACCATGACTACGATAACCAGCACGGTCACTGCCCCAAATCATTGCCTTACCACCGAGCACCCAACGAGCATTTGCATCTGTATAACCACTTTCTGTCAAGTTTTTGACAACAGATCCATCAGCTTTCACCAAAACTATATCCTGATTATTCCAACCACCTACTCCGATGTAATTGGAAAGAATCCATTTACTATCAGGACTCCAAGAGAAATGTTGATCACCATCACTATAGGAATAATTGAATTCCCCACCCAAGACAGTACGTATAGCTTTGGTTTTTAAATTAATAATCCTTAAGGTAGTTCTATTTTCCAAATATGCAACCTCTTTGCCATCGGGGCTATATTGAGGATAGAAAGAAGTCACATTATTATTCGTCAGGTTTTCCTCTTTAAGATCTGTAGCATAAGCAAATTCCTTTTCTGAATCTCTGACAATACTACTTTGCCAAATCTGCCATACTCCATTTCTTTCAGAAGAATAAACAATAGAACGACCATCAGAAGCGAAATCTAAATTACGTTCCTGTTCTGGAGTATCGGTTATTTGTTTAGTGGTATTATACTCTACGTTCGTCACATACACATCACCTCGTATAATGAAAGCAATTTCTTTTCCAGTAGGAGAAACCGCAAAATCTGTAGCGCCATTTCGCTTGATTTGGCGAATGACATCTTTTTCTATTTTATCCGTCAGAATCCTTATGTTTAGTTTTTGTGGCTCCTTACCCTCTTTTACCGTATAAAGCTCTCCATTATAACTAAAACACAACGTACCGTTTTTAGCATAGCTTAAAAAACGAACCGGATGGGATGTAAAATGAGTTATTTGTTCGGTCTTTCCCCCATTCATGGATTTTTTGAAGATATTAAAGCTACCTTCCTGCTCACTCAAATAAAAAAACGATTCACCACTGTTGTCCCAAACAGGATTTCTATCCTCTCCGATAAATGAGGTTAGTTTCTCAAAAGATTTGGAAGAAACATCATACTTCCAAATGTCACGGGTTATAGATGAAGTATGGTGTTTTCTCCATTCATCTTCATATCCCTTTTTATCATTGAAAAGCCATGTTTTTCCATCGGGACTGATATTAAGGTTTTCCATAGTCCACGAAGTGACCATCTTCGGTTTTCCGCCATCCACTGAAACTTCATACACTTCCTTAAAAGAATTACTAGGAAACTGCATGTCCTCAACAGCAGGGCGAATATAAGCCAAATAAAGAACGGTATGATTGTCCTTAAACACCAAAGGCTGCTCGGCTTGAGGAGCAGTAGTCAAACGCGTAGGCGCACCTCCATTTTTGGACATCACATAAATGTCCATGTTACCTTCCCTGTCGCTTGCAAATGCTATTTTAGTTCCATCCGGACTCCAAACAGGTCGTGTGTCATACGCTTCATTGGTGGTAAGCTGATGTGCATCACCACCATTAACAGGTACTGTATAAATATCACCTTTATAACAGAAAGCAATGGTAGATCCATCAGGAGAGATACTACTCTGCCTTAGCCATAATGGACTTTCCTGCGCCAGGGCACAAGAAGATATTCCACTAAAAAGAAGGGCAAAAAAAAGATTATTTCTCATTTATTTGTAAGTTAATTGTTTAATGCGTTGCGTACCACCACGAAGTCTGATCCTTGGATTTGGTGTCATCATGGGTACTCGGGTCAGAGATGGTCAACCCGCTATATTCAGCTAAATCTATCCCACGTCTTATAAATTGAGAATAATACTGAGGGGTATTCGACTTATACGGAACGGCCAAATCCAACCGGTACAGGCAAGTGCCAGCTGCATCGGGATTTACGGCAGTAAGATACTTCACATAACTACCGAAATCAAAGAATATAGTGGGAGTAAATCCATCCAGGTCTTGAATACTTTCTAGATAAGACGGATCAAATGAATAGGAATCATTCAAGTCCTTCATAGCTTGAGCCAAGGCAGGCAGCTGACTGGTAGAAGTTACACTTATCGTTCCATAGGGATAAGAATATGAATTATAGAAGGTAAAGAAGGAAGCACAGATATTCTCATAGTCGGGTTTGCCTAAAAGATACTTTCCCATCTTGTGGTAAGGCATTCCATAATTCATTATCTCACAAGTAGATGCTATAAGATACTTAATTACATCCTTTAACTCGTATGCCACTTCAGCTGTAGCCATATAGCAGTCGTCGAAGAGCAGGTATTCCAGCTTGATATTCGCATTGGAAAGCGCCTGATGCAAGGTGGAGATTTCAGTCTGGTAAAGCGAAGAAGCACCTCCAAACCATCGGGTAGAAGGCGCTAGCGCAGACCGGGTGACAGGAAGCCACCCCATTCCATGACAACCGATGATCATGCTATACTCATCGGCAGGAGCTATAGTCACCAAATCGGCTAAGATAGAAGTCAATCCACTTACCGTAGTATAATCTGCCATAGTAAACGAGTAATCCTTGATATTTTTACGGCTATAAAAACCATTATATAATACCACCTCCTGCAAGGTAGCTGTCTTATTACTGTTCGCCAAAAAGATAATAATACGCTGGTTGTCCAGACCCGTGGAATTAATGGCAGTCATCATGTCTTTCAAATTCTGCTCGAATGCACTATATAGATTAGAAGCCCAAGGCATATAAACGAATAGCGTACGCTTATACGCAGTTGGTGGCTCTGGGATAGGGTCATCATGATGACTGCAAGCGTTAAAGCCTAAAGTGGAAAGGATTAGAAATAAATACAGTAAAAACTTTCTCATTACAAACTCATTTGAATGCAAAAATAAGACAAATTAATTATTCTGAACCGAAAATAAGATAGTGAAATCAAGGAATTCTAGTATTTTTTATAATTTTGCATGAAAGACATTAACTATAAATCTATTTCAAGTATGAAAAATGCACTAAAATTAATGCTGTCTGCGTTGACAGTAGTAGCCTTTACTGCTTGCTCTAGTGCTAAGGTAACCGAAGAGCAGCACGACGGCTACAACCTCATCATTCAGAATGGTGGTCAGAATCTGGGTTACTCCCCTACTTCAGGCGTTCAGATCTTGGAACAAGATGGATACAAGTTCAAGGACCTGAATAGAAACGGGAAACTTGACGTTTACGAAGATTGGCGGAGAAGTTTTGAAGAAAGGGCTGAAGACCTATCAAAACAGTTAAGTATTGAAGAAATCGGAGGTTTGATGTTATATAGCGCACATCAGTCTATAACATCTTCTGGATTCACTTATGGTGCTGTTGGAACATATAATGGCAAGCCTTTGAAGGAGAGTGGAGCCAAAATCAGTGATTTAACTGATCAGCAAAAGAAATTCCTGAAAGAAGACCACCTACGTCATGTACTTATTACTACTGTAGAATCTCCAGAAGTTGCAGCAATCTGGAACAACAACATGCAAGCTTTTTGTGAAGGACTGGATCATGGCATTCCATCCAACACAAGTACAGATCCTCGACATGATGCAATAGCTACTGCTGAATTCAATGCAGGAGCTGGAGGTCAAATATCTCTTTGGCCTAGCACATTAGGCCTAGCAGCGACTTTCGACCCCTCTATTATTGAAGAGTTTGGCCGGGTGGCATCATTAGAATACCGGGCTTTAGGCATTACCACAGCCTTATCTCCACAAGTAGATATTGCTACTGATCCACGATGGTGGAGAAATAGTGGTACTTTCGGTGAAGACCCTAAACTTTCAACCGATATAGCAAGAGCTTATTGCGACGGCTTCCAGACTAGTAGTGAGGAAGCTGAAATAGCCGATGGATGGGGATATGAGTCTGTGAACGCCATGGTGAAGCATTGGCCTGGTGGCGGTAGTGGTGAAGGAGGAAGAGATGCACATTACATTAATGGAAAATATGCCGTATACCCAGGACATAATGAAGCATTGGCACTTAAACCTTTTACAGAAGGTGCATTTAGACTGAACGGTAAGACACAGGTGGCATCTGCCATCATGCCTTATTATACTATCTCCACCAATTATGATGGTACAGATAATATGGAAGGGAACAACTATTCCAAGTACCTTATTACAGATTTACTCCGGAATAAATATGAATTTGATGGAGTGGTTTGCACCGACTGGGGTGTTACAGCTGATGAAGGAACAGATTTCACTTCTATAATCGGTGGAAAATGCTGGGGGCATGAAACTGAAGATGTAGTTACTCGTCATTATAAGATTCTCATGGCTGGTGTAGACCAGTTTGGTGGGAACAATGATTTGGGACCCGTTATTGAAGCTTATAAAATGGGTGTTAAGGAATTCGGAGAAGAATTTATGCGTGCCCGTATGGAAGCATCTGCAAAACGACTCCTGATGAATATCTTCAGAGTCGGACTTTTTGAAAATCCGTATGTAAACCCTAAAGCCTCACAAGAACTGGTAGGAAACCCTGTATTTATGAAAGAAGGCTATGACACACAGGTAAAATCTGTTGTCATGTTGAAAAATAAGGACAATGTACTACCTATTACAGAGAAGAAAAAAGTCTACGTACCAAAAGTGCATCATGAGGCAACTGTAAACTTCTTTGGTGCTCCAGTAGAAGCTTACGATGCTGACCCAGTAGATAAAGAGCAACTAGCAAAATATTTCTCTGTAGTTGACAACCCTACAGAGGCTGACTTTGCAATATGCTACATTACCAATCCAGCAACGGGCAACGGTTATAGTAAAGAAGACAGGAAAAAAGGAGGAAATGGATATATTCCAATTTCTTTACAATATAATAATTATACTGCAATCAATGCTAGGCCTCATTCCATAGCAGGAGGTGACCCACAAGAAGATTTCACGGACCGTTCTTATCGTGGGAAGAGCACAAGTGCCACAAACAAGTGTGAGCTAGACATGGTTTTAGACACTCGTAAAGCCATGGGTGATAAACCTGTTGTAGTCTGCATCAACATGGATCGTCCAATGATTATGGCAGAGTTTGAGCCTTATGTAGATGCCATCCTTGTCGGTTTCGTCATTCAGAATCAAGTACTGCTAGACTTGATTTCCGGAAAAGAAGAGCCTTCAGCACTTCTTCCAATGCAAATGCCACTCAACATGGCAACTGTGGAGGAACAGTTTGAGGACACTCCACATGATATGAAATGTTATGTGGATTCTGAAGGCAATACATATGATTTTGCTTATGGTCTTAACTGGAAAGGCGTTATCAATGACGAACGAGTTGCTAAATATCAAGTAAAGAAGTAAATAGAACAAACACGGAAAGGCCCAGATTCTGGGCCTTTTTCCTTTCTATTCAGGTGATTTCTCAATAAAATAAAATGTATGGTCACGGAACACGATCTCTACAATTCCGAAATGAATAAAATTAGCAAGCATTTTAATTGCTTTCGGTCTACTTAACCCAGCTTTCTTATATAATTGATTTAAAGTATAGCCATCCTGATTCTCACTTAGCAATTGAAACACTTTACGTTGTTTTTCCGTAAACATAATAAAAGAACCCTTCTGAATTGTGGATTTTCGCCACAATTCCAAAAGGACAGGTGTAGCAACTATATTTTCATCATTGATACGGACATATGCTTTTTTAGTTCCATCACGTTCCTTAGCAAAAATAGGACGTACCTCACTACGATCTATAGTCACAATTAGAACTGTATGCCCATCTTCAACAACAGTTTCCCATTGACATTTAACGGGAGGTATACAATAAGAAGTAGCAGCAGCATCTATCATATACATTTCTTCTTCACTCCTCACTCCTGCTATTTTTCCGTTATCACGTACGCCAATAAGCAATCTACCACCATCAGTGTTGGCAAATGCAGATATAGAATGAGCTATCTTACTCACTGATGAAATTTCATACTTGAAATCCTGCTGTTGATGCTCTCCTTCAGCAATCAAATCCAATAGAGTACGGCTTTTCATTCTGTTATATACTTTTAAGCGCAAAGGTAAACTTTATTTTCAAATAAATAACTATCTTTGCAAATATATGAAAAGATTCTATTTACTAATAATTAGTGTAATAACCGTATGTGCTTATGCCAATCAAAAGGTTTACCATACGGTTCCTGATTCTGTGTATCTACGTGCATATACAACTACTGAAGATGCTGGAAGAAGTGGGTTGAGACTGGATTGGAGTGTGGACCAGAAGCAGTGGTTCCAAGTGGCGAATGGGTATGGGTTTCTGTCCTCTGATTTTGGCCCTTGGGGCGATGGAAAAAGGATGTATGATCCCGTGCTGCGGAGAGAAAACGGCCAATGGGTTTGTGTCTGGAAATTAACCGAATCTGGAGAAGCCTACGCCAAAGCCTACTCCCCTAATTTATGCGACTGGGGAAGGCAGTCTTATTTCAGCAAGGCCCCAGGGGAAGAGCCTAAAATTCTGAAGGTGGCTTACCAGGATATCCTAGTTGCACAGAGAGCAGCAGAAAGCAATCGGTATAGAGAATCTCTTTTTGCAGAAACTACGGCAGAGGATGCGGTACGGTTTAAAAATCTTACTCAGGTCCGCGTAAAGGTAAAATCTACCGGTGAAAGAAAGCAGATTAACGACAAGCTGATAGGTATCTTTTTTGAAGATATCAGCTACGCAGCCGATGGTGGTCTGTATGCCGAAATGGTAAGGAACAGAGATTTCGAGTTTTCCGCAGCAGATCATAAGGGATGGAATTCCACCCTGAGTTGGGAACTCAAGGGAGATGACACCACCTTTATAATAGATTCAGTATCCCCTATCCATGCTAATAATCCGCATTATGCTGTACTTACGGTAGATGTGCCGGGTGCCAGCTTAGTGAACACCGGATTCGACGGCTATTATATAAAAAAGGATGAAAAATACGATTTCTCTATTTTCATCCATTCCGAAAATGGTGGAAGGCTGAAAATTGGCTTGGTAGATCCTGAAACAGGTGCTACCATTGCAGGGGGTATGGTTTCCTCTTCAAAAGGGGAATGGAAAAAACAGCATTGCACGTTGAATCCCTCGCGCAGTATAGACCATGCCATACTAACCATAGAACCGCTTTCTGCAGGCATCTACTATTTAGACATGGTGTCTCTGTTCCCCAAACATACGTTTAAAGATCATGGCTTAAGACAAGATCTGGCACAGACGTTGGCAGATTTACAACCGAAGTTCGTGCGTTTCCCAGGGGGATGCGTAGCGCATGGCAACGGCGTTGACAACATCTACGACTGGAAAGGCAGTATAGGCCCGCTGGAATCCCGTAAGCCTTTGTCTAACATCTGGAATTATCATCAGACACGAGGCTTGGGCTATCATGAATATTTTCAGTTCTGTGAAGATATCGGAGCAGAGCCTCTTCCTGTAGTGGCAGCGGGTGTGCCTTGCCAAAATTCAGGACGGGCTAGTAAACACTCTCATGACGTGCTCACTGCCTATGGACAGCAAACAGGAATTCCTATGGAAGAGATGGATGCGTATGTGCAAGACATTCTTGACCTGATAGAATATGCGAATGGAGATGCTAAAAAGACGGCATGGGGAAAAAAGAGAGCCGAAAATGGACATAGTAAACCGTTCAACCTGAAATACATAGGAATAGGAAATGAAGATCAGATAACCGATGTTTTTGAAGAAAGGTTTCGGATGATTTATAAAGCCGTACAGGATAAATACCCGGAAATTACTGTTATTGGCACAGTGGGCCCATTCTATAAAGGGAGCGATTATACAGAAGGATGGAAATTGGCCGACAACTTAAACATCCCTATGGTGGATGAGCATTATTATAACACTCCGGGTTGGTTCATCTATAATCAAGATTTCTACGATAAATATGATAGAAATAAATCCAAAGTCTATTTAGGTGAATATGCTGCTCACTTGCCAGGGCGACCCAATAATATAGAAACGGCACTGTCGGAGGCTCTCTATCTCACAGCAGTAGAACGCAACGGAGATGTGGTTCAAATGAGCAGCTATGCTCCCCTGCTTGCCAAAGAAGGGCATACGAACTGGAATCCTGATCTCATCTATTTCAACAATAAAGAAGTAAAACCCACGGTGGGATATTTCGTTCAGCAGTTGTTCTCCAAATATTCCGGAACCACCTATCTGGGGAATCAGTTGGAAGTAGAGAGCGATAAATTCGGAGTGAAAGAGCGGATAGGCTTCTCTTCTCTAGAAGATGAAAGGGGGAACTTAATTCTTAAGATGGTCAACTTACTCCCTGTAGAAGTCAACTTCGAACTTAGTGAACAAATAGTAAACAGAAAAGATAAAATCATCATCACAGAAACCCTTTTAAGTGGTTCTCCAAGTGAAACAAATGCAAAACCTGTAGAAAGGGATATAACTATAGATAAGCTAGAGAACTATGTCTTACAACCGTATAGCTTTGTAGTTATTAAAATACAGAATAAATAGCTATATTTAACTATCGCATTTTCTGATTTGTCATAGTTTGTCAAAGAATAGCTTTATTTTTGCCATCAGTTAATAAAATACATGCTCACAGAAGCCACCATAGAAAAACTACGTATTTTAGCGGAAAGTGCTAAATACGATGTGTCCTGCTCATCTTCTGGTACGGTACGTGCTGGCAAGAAAGGCATGGTGGGAAACACCGTGGGAGGCGTGGGAATCTGTCATAGCTTTGCAGATGACGGAAGGTGCATTTCTTTATTGAAAGTTATGCTGACAAATTATTGCATGTATGATTGTGCGTATTGTATCAACAGAAGAAGCAACGACATCAAGAGGGCTACATTAAGTGTCAGTGAACTGGAAGAAATTGTTATGGAATTCTATCGGCGAAACTATATAGAAGGCTTATTCTTAAGTAGTGGAGTGGTTAGGAATCCCGACTATACCATGGAAAGATTAGTTCGTATAGCACAAGACCTGCGAACTATTCATCGGTTTAATGGTTATATACATCTTAAATCCATTCCTGGAGCTAGCCGGGAATTAGTTAAAAAAGCAGGGATTTATGCCGACAGAATGAGTGTCAATATAGAGATTCCCAAAGAAGAATCCCTTAAATTAGTTGCCCCAGAAAAAGACCATAAAAGTGTATTCGAACCTATGAGTTTTATTCGGGAAGGGGTTCTGGAAAACAAAGAAGACAAGAAGAACTTAAAACATGTACCTCGCTTTGTTCCAGCTGGTCAATCCACACAAATGATTGTGGGTGCCACACCTGAAACGGACAAAGACATTCTGCTGTTGTCCTCATCGCTTTACCAGCAGCCTACCATGCGAAGGGTATATTATTCCGGATATGTGAGTGTAAACACTTACGATTCACGACTTCCCGTTTTAAAACAGCCCCCACTGGTTAGAGAGAACAGGCTTTATCAAGCAGATTGGTTGCTTCGCTTCTATCATTTCAACGTGAATGAGATAGTAGATGAGACGCATACTAATCTAGATTTGGACGTTGACCCGAAACTTTCTTGGGCATTACGGCATCCAGAGCGGTTTCCAGTGGATATTAACAAAGATGATTATGAGAAAATACTCAGAGTTCCTGGCATTGGGGTGAAGTCGGCCATGTTGATTGTGAATTCCAGACGATTTAATCGCATCACTTCCTATCATCTCAAGAAGATGGGTGTAGTGATGAAAAAGGCTAAATATTTCATCGTTTGCGGAGAGTTGACCAACATGTTTTCTGGGCCAACGATAGGAATAAACGAGATTCATCCTGAAAGACTCAAACCCTTGTTGCTATCCGATAAGCAAAAAAAGGAAATCAATGACCGGAAACAACTGTCTTTTGACTTTGACTCATAGACAATGATAGTATATACTTTCGACAATACCCTAGACGGATTGCTTTCTGCTGTTTTTGATGCATTTAACAATCATGAAATGCCAAATGACTTGTTGACAGCAGGAAATGCCTTACCTTTATTTTGCGACCACATTCATGAAGTACATACAGATGAAAACAAATCCCAAAGAGTATGGAAGGGGCTGGAAAACAGACTATCCCATCTAGGGCTATCCATTATTACCATATCATTCTTGTCGGAAGAAACTGTCTTGAATTATCCCTTGTTTACCTATATATGCAAGGCTTTTACCAATACAAACAAGATTTCTATAGAAAGGAACTTCTCTGACCCTGATGTGCTTTTCTGCACGCAAACCTACAGAAGAGTATGTTATGAAGCCAAACGCATGAAACAATTTCTTCGTTTTCAAAAAGCAAAGGATGGTACCTATTTGGGGGTCATCCAACCAGATCATAATGTTCTCCCACTCATCATTGACCATTTCAAAGATCGTTTCAACGACCAGAGTTTTCTTATTTTTGACGCCAGGAGAAGATATGGGTTTTACTATGATAAAGAAGATGTGAATAGAATCACATTCTGTGATGACCAAGCACTTCCTTTTGATTTTACAACAGGGAAAATGGACGCTGACATTTTATCAGACAATGACAAAATGATTCAGGACTTATGGAAAACCTATTTCAAAGCCATTTGCATTAAAGAAAGACTTAATCCCAAAAAGCAAGCAGGAGACATGCCTCGAAGGTATTGGAGATATATGACTGAGAAACAAAACTGAAAATTTTCTATTCATCAGAATTTATACTATCTTTGCCCAAAATAATGAAAATCTTTAGATATGGCAAAAAACACAAATGGTGAAGACCATCAGATAATCTTCTCTATGGTCAATGTTAGTAAGACCATCCAACAGACTCAGAAAACTATCCTGAAAAACATCTACTTGTCCTTCTACTATGGTGCAAAAATAGCCATTGTGGGTGCCAATGGCGCAGGTAAATCAACATTGATGAAAATCATTGCTGGCATTGACACTAAATTCCAAGGTCAGGTTGTTTTCTCTCGTAATGAATATAGCGTTGGTTATTTGGAGCAAGATCCAAAATTAGATCCAAATAAGACTGTTAAAGAATGTGTTATGGAAGGTGTTCACCATGTTTATGACGCATTAGCAGAATATGATGAGATTAATAACAAATTCGGACTTCCTGAATATTACGAGAACCCAGACAAGATGGATGAACTATTTCAACGTCAAGCTGAGCTCCAAGATATAATTGATTCCACCGATGCATTTAATATAGATAGTAAATTAGAAAGGGCAATGGCTGCTCTTAGTTGTCCCCCTGCAGATGAAAATGTAGCCCATCTTTCTGGTGGTGAATGTCGTAGGGTGGCATTATGTCGACTACTTTTGCAAGCACCAGATGTGCTTTTACTGGATGAGCCTACTAATCACCTTGATTTGGAAAGTATCAATTGGCTTGAACAACACTTAAGTCAATATCCAGGCACTGTAATTGCCGTGACTCATGATCGTTACTTTGTGGATGAAACTGCAGGATGGATTCTGGAGTTAGACAGAGGCGAAGGTATTCCATGGAAAGGTAATTACACTAGTTGGTTGGAACAAAAAACTCAACGAATGGCTCAAGAGGAAAAGACTGCTAGTAAAAGACGGCGTGCTTTAGAGAATGAATTGGAATGGGTAAGAATGAGTCCATCTGGTCGTCACGCAAAAAGCAAGGCCCGTTTGAACTCATATGATAAGCTGTTAAATGAAGACCAGAGCGTAAAGGAACAGAAACTAGAAATTTACATTCCTAACGGTGAGCGTCTAGGCAATAAGGTCATAAATGCAATTGATGTAAAGAAAGCGTTTGGCCAGCGTGTTCTGTTTGAACATCTAAATTTTAACCTTCCACCAAATGGTATTATTGGTGTTGTTGGTCCAAATGGAACAGGTAAGACTACCCTATTCCGCATGATTATGGGTATAGAGAAACCTACATCAGGTAATTTTGAAGTCGGTGAAACTGTAACTATAGCTTATGTAGATCAACAGCATAAAGATTTAAATCCTGACAAGACCATTTATCAAGCAATTTCAAATGGACAAGAACTCATAAAAGTAGGAAAACGCGAAGTCAATGCTCGAGCTTACCTAAGTCGTTTTAATTTCAGTGGTGCAGATCAAGAAAAATTAGTTGGGGTTCTTTCAGGTGGTGAAAGAAACCGTTTGCATTTAGCAATGACCCTCAAGGAGGGAGCAAATACGATTCTCCTTGATGAGCCTACAAATGATTTAGATATTAATACAATCCGTGCGCTGGAAGATGCATTGGAAGATTTTGCAGGATGTGCTGTAATTATCAGCCATGACCGTTGGTTCCTGGATCGTATTTGTACACACATTCTTAGTTTTGAAGATGAAGAGCCCGTTTATTATGAAGGTTCATATTCTGATTATGAAGCATGGCGTATAAAGCGTAATGGTGGACAAGAAAAAACAGTACGTTATCGTAAATTAATGGCAGATTAATATGTTACTAGACATTTTATTACTTGTTTTAGGCATTGTGTTTATTCTTTTGGGTGCTGATTCGCTTACCAATGGTGCCAGTGACCTTGCTCGTCGGTGGGGAGTCTCAGAACTGATTATTGGCCTTACGGTTGTAGCAATGGGAACTTCTATGCCAGAATTGGTTGTTTCTGTTATTTCATCAATAGAAAACAAACCTGAATTAGCAATAGGTAACGTAGTTGGTAGTAATCTATTTAACACTTTAATTATTTTAGGTGCTACTGCGTTAATTTGTCCTGTAACTGTCTCCAAGCAAGTCATTGGTAAGGATATTCCATGGAGCATATTAGCAAGTACCATTTTACTATTCATGGCATGCGACAGTATCCTTGATGGTAATGCAAATAATAGCATAAGCCGTTCAGATGGATTAGTACTTTTGCTCATTTTCATCACTTTTATTTATTATACCATTCTTGTAGCAAAGAAGGATGACAAGCAAGACCGCATTGAAGCTAAGAAGGCTGATGATGCTGGAGAATTAGAGGTAAAACATACACCTTTATGGAAATCTTTACTTTTCATCGTATTGGGTTTGGCAGGCCTTATCATCGGTGGAAACATCTTTGTAGATAGTGCTTCAAGCATAGCCTTCCGAATGGGTATGAGTGAAAGTTTAGTTGGTCTGACAATTGTAGCTATGGGTACCAGTGTTCCTGAGTTAGCTACTAGTATTGTAGCTGCATTTAAAAACAAAGCAGGTATGGCAGTAGGCAATGCCATTGGAAGTAACATCTTCAACATCCTGCTGATTCTTGGTGCAAGTGCTTCAATAACTCCACTTAAAATGGGCAACATCACTCCTATCGATTTACTAGTTCTATTAGGAGTCAGCCTACTTGTTTGGTTATTTGCCAGAACCAGTCATATACTATCCAGACTTGAAGGTGGCATAATGATTATAATTTATCTATGCTATATAGTATATTTGATTTTCGCACAATAATATAGGCAAATCATGGGTGAAGATGAAATTCTCTACAAATACAAAGAGCCAGATAAACTGAAGTACATTCTGGACATTCTTATCAACAATCGGATTTTTTGTCCGAAAAACCACGTGTTGAATGATGTTTTGGAGGGTGATTTCAAAATACCATATTCTAACCATGTATGGTCTGAAATACAAGAAAATTTCGACTATAAAGCTGATCTGTGGGAAAAAATAGAACAGATAGAAGGATTTGACCCTGATACATTGTATGCTCCAAATGGATGGGGCACTAATTTGCATCGTCTGACCGATGAAATAAAAAATAGAAGAATTTGCTCATTGGCTAAAAATTATAACATCGCACGTCTCTGGACATTTTATGCACAAGATTTAAAAGGTGTAGCTATTGGGGTTAAAGTTATAGATAAACATAGCACTAGATGTGACATTCAATATGATGGTATTCCTGTCGTTAATAATCTAGACAATCTAACCAACATGGATGAGAAGGTATATGAAGTATTTTCTCATAAGAATCCAGAATGGCACCAAGAGAATGAAGTGAAGTTCATCAAACATGTTCTTAATGAACCCAGATCAAAATGGAAAATCAATCACGAACTGGAAAAACAACTCATTGAGAATGAGATATACTTGAAAGTTGATGTCAAATCTGTTTATTATATTAAACGCAGAATTGACATCACTTTCAAGAACATCCTAGAAAAGATTATACATTATATAAACGTAGAACGGATTCAGCAAGATAAAGAACCTATTAAAATGATTGGTCTTTCTGTTGAGGAGATCGATTATGGCATGTAACTATTAACCTTTTCTATTATACTCTGACTTGGTTTCAGTACGTCATTTACCTTCCAAACTATCGTCTTATTCAACTTATAATCAGCTGTACAACGTACATCTTCCACATTAGAGGAAAACTTTACTTTATATGTTCCTTTTGTTGATTCCCATGCAGAAATATCTTCACGGAATGATGCCAAATAGTAAGAATCCACCTCAAATGTCAAAGTTTGACTTTCTCCTGGCTGAAGTTCACGAGTCTTAGCAAAAGAACGAAGTTCCGATTCTGGTTTTACCAAACCTCCATCTGGGGCTGAAACGTAAAGTTCAACAATTTCCTTACCAGCATATTTACCAGTGTTAGTAACAGTAATACTCGCAGTAAAGCCGTTCTTGCTTGCTTTAACTCGTGGATTTGAATAACTGAATTCCGAATAACTCAACCCATAGCCAAAGGGATAAGAAACTTTCTTATTATAGGTGTTGAAATAACGATAACCAACCCAAATTCCCTCCTCGTAGACGGTATAATCTTGATTACGAGTCATCTCCCATGTTCTAGGAGCCCAAACTGTCATCCCTTCAGGACGCACGAAATGAGTTGGGAAATTTGCTGCAGAAGGGATATCATAATATGAGACAGGAAAAGTAGTAGTGAGTTTTCCTGATGGATAAGATGTACCCTTTAAAACATCTGCCACTGAATTGCCACCTTCTTGACCAGGCATCCAAGCACAAAGAATTGCATCTGGAAGATCTTTCCATGATGCAGTCTCAACTACAGCACCTATATTTAAAATAACTATAACTTTTTTCCCAACCTTATGATAGCAATCTGAAACATTACGAATGAGATTCTGTTCAACCTCTGTTAAATTGAAATCACCTTCAACTTCACGATCTGAATTTTCTCCAGAGATACGTCCTATTGTAACAATAGCCAAATCGGTACTTTCAACCTGATTTGCAATCATCTGATAAGGAACATCCATCTCAGGCAATTTTGACATTCCTAAAACAGAGTACCAACCTCTAGCTTGAGAAGCAGATTCTTTTGAACGCAAGTAATCCTTATATTTCCCATATATATTGCTAACGGTCTTATTAATATCGTAACCTGCATTTGTTAAACCTGTAACCAAATCGATGGTATATGCTTTATTCACATCACCTGAACCAGTACCACCTGCTATAAAATCATAAGAAGTCACACCGTAAAGTGCAATACTCTTAATATCCTTAAGCGGTAAAGTGTTTCCTTCATTTTTCAAAAGCACCATGCCTTCGGTTGCACTCTGACGAGTGATTTCTGCATGAGCTTTCAAATCAGGATTGTCACTATATTTATAGCCCTTGAATCGAGGAGTTTTCATTATATACTCCAATAATCTCCTAACACTCAAGTTCAAATCGTCTTCGCTTAACGTTCCATTCTTAACACTTTCTACAATTTCGTTGTATTGAGTTGAGAATCCTGGTTCCATCAAGTCATTTCCTGCATGAATTTCAGCTGCAGTATTAGTCTTTGGCTGCCAGTCTGTCATTACTAAGCCTTTGTAGCCCCATTCTTTTCTAAGAATAGTAGTAAGCAGATCATAACTTTCTTTTGCTGGTTGACCATTAATGGAACTAACCGTAGTCATCATAGTCCATGGTTGGGACTCTTTTACAGCTATTTCAAAGTTACGCAAATAAAGCTCACGAAGTGGACGAACATTTAATCGGGCATCATTATAATCACGCATTGTCTCCTGATTATTAACTGCAAAATGTTTTAAACTTGTACTAACACCTTTGCTTTGAACGCCACGAATATATGCAGCACCAATCTTTCCTGCAAGTAAAGGATCTTCACTTAGATATTCGAAATTCCTGCCATTAAGAGGATTACGATAAAGATTCACAGCTGGAGCCAACAAGCAATCAGCACCATATTCCAGGACTTCTTCACCTATGGCTTTACCTACTTTCTCAACCAAATCCGAATTCCATGTACTTGCTAGAGAAACGCCAACAGGAAAACCAGTGCAATAATAAGTTTTGTCCGTGCCCTCTCTAGTAGGATTAATACGGAGTCCTGCAGGTCCATCACTCAAGACTGTATTGGGAATTCCCAAACGAGGGACACCTACAGTCAGACCTGCTGCACCTGGGACTATTGTAGCATCGGAACCTGTGATGGCGAATCCTACATCAAAACTTCCCATTCCATTACCGACCAAAATACGGGCCTTTTCCTCCAGAGTCATTTCTCTGATTATTTTATCTATATTCTTTTCTGTAAGTTTGACACCTTGAGCATGGATACTATTAAATCCATACATGAAAAGCAAAAACAGTAATAAAACCTTTTTCATAATATTCTATTTATCTTCCCAGTCTTTTAACGCCTTCTCCATAATTTGACGCCCATATTGAATTATCTCAGCACCTTTATCAAAATCGAAAAGACTAAAGCGATTCATAGGAACTTCTACATAAATATCAGGAGGAGTGATTTTCAATGCCATCTGTGTGTTGTTCTGAACACTCATTTTGAGAACACGAAGTGCCATATTCATATAATTGGCAGAAAGTTCTGACTTTAAAAACGGTATCTTATTCCATAATGACTTGTCCACAGAATTCTTAGGTTCACCATATTTTTTCAGATAAGCTTGAAATGGCTCATCATCTGGAGCACTGACATTCACTGCCACCAAAAGTTCTCCGTCATTTCTTTCAATCTTATCCAGAGGTAAAGTGTTATGCACGCTTCCATCTACAAAAATGTGTTCTCCCATCTTAAACGGTTTGAAAAGGCAAGGAATAGATATAGATGCGCGAATGGCATCTTTTAAAGAACCTTCCCTGAAAACAAATTCTTTCCCGGAAACCACATCTGAAGCATTACAACAAAAATTTATAGGTAAATCTTCAATGCGCGTATCCCCTATCAATTCATCCAAAAGAGCCATGAGATTCTCTCCACTGGCAATATGGTCCAATCCAAATGATATATTGAATATCTTCAGAATGCCTTTCTTTGTTAAACCGTCTATCGCATTTTTCGCTTCCTGAAGTTTGCCTGCTGCATATAATCCTCCTATCAATGCACCCATGGAATTACCAGAAATAGATTTTATATGGTATCCATAGGCTTCAAGAGTTTCAATTGCTCCAATATGAGCATATCCCCTGGCACCACCGCCTCCTAAGACTAATACCACATCTTTTGATGGCTTTTTCTCCTGAGGGGGTTCCAGAGGTATTACGGCAGGTTCCGGTTTCCTGAAAATAGATTTAAGTATGTTGATAAACAATCCCATATAATCATTTTTGCCAGACTCGGACATAATCAACTTCCATAGTAACAGGAAGAGCACTTTCATCTACACCTGCATATCCACCCCAGTCGCCACCCCAAGCAACGTTTAGGATAACATAGAAAGGTGAATAAAAAGGCCAAGTAGATTTATTGTTCGTACCATCATTCATAAAGACCAGCAACGGCTTACCATCAACATAAGTCCGAATATAATCTTTAGTCCACTCCAATCCATAAATATGGAAACTTCCTTCTGCTCCTGGAATCGGTAAAGTCGTTGTTTTATGAGTACCCTTAGTATGATTATAAGCGTCACAGTGTATGGTACTTACAACTATATCTTTATCAACTCCCACTTCTTCCATGATATCTATTTCACCATCATAAGGCCATTTTACATGATCACTGACTGGCATCATCCAAAAAGCGGGCCATGTACCTTTTCCTGACGGTAATTTTATACGTGATTCCACATAGGCATATTGCCATCCCTGATTTACTTTACCATATATTCTTCCACTATACACTTTATCATTTTCTTTCAGCGCAGTTATCTTGAGTGTACCATCAGAAACAGAAATAGTACGATTACCCTCAGGAGTAACTTGGTTCACGTAATTCTGAAGTTCATGATTAACCCATCCGGAAGGTTTCACTTCTACTGTCCAATCTGAGAGATTCAGAGAAGAGCCTTCAAATTCTTCATTCCAAACTAATTTGTATTCTTGCCCTGCAGGACAAGGGTATTCATCTACAGGGTCTGTTGACGAAGTTTGAACATCAGAACCAGAACAAGCTGTGAGAATACAAGCCAATACTAAGTAATAAAATTTCATAGTCATTGTAATAAATTTTCCGTAAATTTAATCATTCTAATTTAGCTTGCAAAATTTTTCTTGTAATTACTGCTTTTTATCTCTCCTTCTGGAGAAAAATATTTCCCCTTAAGGAGAGAAAAAAATGCACCACTAATTAAAACAAAATAAAAACAGAATAAATCATTTTTTCTAGGAAAATAAATTACATCATATAAATATTTTTTACTTTTGTAAAAGGAATCGCATGAAAATCTTCATCACAGTAAGCACATCTAATGAAATTCGGAAAAGTTATGAACAAAATATTTAATCAGAAACTTTTGGAAGAAGCAAAAGCAATTGCTGAAGCTGAAGCCCAGGCTGCAGCCAATGCCCAAAAACAAGCAGAACAAAAAGCAGTAATAAGAAAGGGGAAAAAAGAGGTAGAAAAACTTTCTCCTACCCCAAAAAGAATAAAGAACACAAAAGCCAGGAAAAAACTGCTGAAAGAAGCAAAAGCCATAGCAGAATCGGAAATGGTTATGATGAAAAGAGCTCAAGCAGAAGCTGAATCCAAAAGCACCAAATGATAAAATGCGGATTGTATGAGCTACAATCCGCATATGTATTTAAGTTAAAACATTCTTCTGCTGTTTACTAGCAAAAACTCTTAATATGCTCTGGCAATTAGCACACGACGGTGAGATGGTTTTCCGGTTACCATATCCACACCTTCCTCATCAGGAGTTCCAAAAGGAACACAACGGATAGTTGCTTTCGTTTCTTCCTTGATTCGAGCTTCAGTCTCAGCAGTGCCGTCCCAGTGACAAAGGAAGAATCCACCATCCTCTATCTTCTGCTTAAAGTCTTCATAAGTGTCAACTTTCTGTATACGAGAGTCACGATAAGCTTTTGCCTTTTCAAAGATGTTCTTCTGAATATCCTGAAGCAACTGTTCAACATGAGTTTCTATTCCATCCAATGAAAGTGTCTCCTTCTCCAATGTATCACGACGCATGACCTCTACCGTACCATTCTCTAAATCACGTGCACCGATGACTAAACGAACAGGAACACCTTTCAGTTCATAATCAGCGAACTTAAATCCAGGACGCTTATTATCTGCGTCATCATATTTTACACTGATACCTTTAGCACGAAGATTAGCAACGATAGAGTTAGCCTTCTCTGAAATGGCTGCCAACTGGTCATCACCCTTATAGATAGGAACAATAACAACCTGAATTGGAGCCAATTTAGGAGGAAGAACCAAACCGTTGTCATCAGAATGAGTCATAATAAGAGCACCCATCAAACGAGTAGATACACCCCATGAAGTAGCCCAAACATAATCCAAATTATTGTTCTTGTCAAGGAACTTCACATCAAATGCTTTAGCAAAGTTCTGTCCCAAGAAGTGACTTGTTCCACTTTGAAGAGCCTTACCATCTTGCATCATTGCCTCAATGGTATATGTGTCAAGCGCACCTGCAAAACGCTCAGTCTCACTCTTAACACCTTGAATTACTGGTACTGCCATCCAGTTTTCAGCAAAATCAGCATAAACCTTGAGCATACGCTGTGCATTTGCCTCAGCCTCTTCACGAGTAGCATAACCACAATGCCCTTCCTGCCAAAGGAATTCGCTTGTACGCAAGAAAATACGAGTTCGCATCTCCCAACGCATTACATTAGCCCACTGATTAATTTCAATAGGCAGGTCACGATAACTCTTAATCCAGTTTTTATATGTGTTCCAAATTATTGTCTCACTCGTAGGACGGATAATCAGTTCCTCTTCCAATCTAGCTTCTGGATCAACAACGACACCAGCCCCATCAGGGTCATTCTTTAACCGATAGTGGGTAACAACAGCACATTCCTTAGCAAACCCCTCTACATGCTCTGCTTCCTTACAAAGAAAAGATTTAGGAATAAGCAATGGGAAATAAGCATTCTGCACACCGCACTCTTTGAACATATCGTCCAGAGCACGCTGCATCTTCTCCCATATAGAATAACCATATGGTTTAATAGTCATACAACCACGAACAGCTGATTGTTCAGCTAAATCAGCCTTAACTACCAGTTCATTATACCATTGAGAATAGTTCTCTGAACGTTTAGTCAGGTTTTTCAATTCTTTTGCCATATTATTGTTTGTTTATTTTTCATAAAAAAAGTATGCAAAATTAATAATTTTCCATGATAAATGGGGTTCTTTAGACTTAAATTTTATATCTTTGCAATAATAAGTAATGGAATAACTAACTTAATCCAAAATTGAAAATGAAAAAATTTAAATTTATGTCAATTCTGCTCTGCTTTGCAATGGTAGTAAGCGGATGCGGAACATCTACTCAGAATGGTGCACTTATCGGTGCAGGTGGTGGTGCAGCATTAGGTGCAGTAGTAGGAAAAATTATTGGAAAGAAAAATAGCACATTGATTGGTGCAGCTGTCGGAACTGCGGTTGGTACTACTGCTGGTGTACTGATTGGCAAGAAGATGGATAAAGCAAAAGCTGCTGCAGCTCAAGTTGCAAATGCAGAAGTTTCCACTGTAACAGATGCTAACGGACTGGAAGCTGTAAAGGTTTCATTCGACAATGGTATCCTTTTCGCAACTGGTAAATCAAATCTTCAGAGTGGAGCAATGACCAGTCTTCGTGATTTCGCTACTAAAGTACTGAATGTTTACACAGACTGTGACGTTGACATTCATGGATATGCATCAAGTGATGGTTCTGAGGAAACCAATATGACATTAAGCCAGAATCGCGCAAATGCCGTAAGGAATTATCTGATTAACAATTGTGGTGTTTCTACATCACAAATTCAAAATACACAAGGTTATGGAGAAGATCCTAACTACTTAGTGTATAATGCAGACGGTACCGAAAACCGTGCAGCTAGCCGCCGTGTAGAGGTATATCTCTATGCATCTGAGGCTATGATTAATGCTGCAAATGACGGTACATTACAATAACTTCTTAACATCTTGCATTTAAACCATTCCGGGTGCTACTCGGAATGGTTTATCTATTATCTCCCTTCCATGTTTATCACCATTTTAAAAATTATAAGAAATCTAATCTATTTCTTTTTCGGCAGCACAATTTTAGCCGTCGTCGTCTACAAATATATGCCTGTATACATCACACCTCTCATGGTTATTCGTTGTGTACAACAGGTTCAGAATGATGAAACAATCCGAATGAAACACCATTGGGTGCCTTTAGAAGAGATGAGCCCATATATGCCAATTGCTGCTTTATCTAGTGAAGATTCAGAATTTGAAAACCATAATGGATTTGATTTCAAACAAATTAAAAAGGCCTTAAAAGAAAGAGAAGAAAGAGGAAGAAAACGAGGGGCAAGTACCATATCCCAACAAACTGCAAAGAACGTGTTCCTTTGGCCTCAAGCATCTTGGGTAAGAAAAGGAATAGAGGCATATTTTACAGTTTTGATTGAGTTCATTTGGGGAAAGGAACGTATTATGGAAGTCTATTTGAATTCAATAGAAATGGGAGACGGCATTTATGGAGTAGAAGCTGTTGCTCAACAACATTTCAACACAAAAGCATCAAATTTAAGCAAACAACAATGCGCATTAATTGCTGCTACCCTGCCCAACCCACTCAAATTCAGTTCCAAAAACCCAAGCAAATACATGATTAAACGTCAAGGTTGGATATTGCGTCAAATGAGAGAACACAAAAAATTTCCATCGGAAGTACCAGACGAGAAAAAATAGACGAGTTGACATAAAACATAGCCCTATTGAACATACAGTAGAAACTATCAATGCACATCAGAATCCTTTTTACTCTACAAAGAAAAAGGATAAAACAATAAAAAAGGGCAATATAACAAATACAAGTTGATTCAAAAACTTAGAACAGATTCAATATTGGAATAATAAAGAAATGAATATCAAGCAAATTAATTATTCTAATAAAAGAAATAGTATAATAGTTTTATCAATCTTGTAATAGTGGAAGGATAAAAGCTCTGAAAATGAGAGTATTTCTAGCCGATTTATTAAAGACACAATTCACAAAACATTCTATATTTCACTGTAAATTAAGCAAATAAGAAAAACGGAAATATTTTTCAACAAATTCGGTTTTTTTAGTCCTCTTTTTCTTTTCAAACAAAGAAATTATTTTAACTTTGCAGTGTGATTGAATTAGCTAGACATATAGAAATTCTTTTGTTGGATAATGACTGTGTCATCGTCCCAGGTTTTGGTGGATTCATAACCCATCATGTGTCAGCCCGTCATATTGAAGAAGAAAATCTTTTTCTGCCACCCTACCGTACTATCGGCTTTAATCCAGCAATGAAGCTTAATGATGGATTATTGGTTCAATCATATATGATAGCCTATGATGCTTCTTACCCTGAAGCAGTACGCATCGTTAATTCCAGAGTAGAGAAATTGGAAAGTATCCTCCATAAGGAAGGTGAATACGAGCTTCATGGCATCGGTCTTCTACGTGAAAATGTTCAAGGACAATATACATTTAAACCTCTTGAATCTGGTATCTTGTCACCAAATCTTTATGGGTTAAGTTCATTTGAGTTCAAGACTTTGGAACAAATCGCTAAAGAACAAGCTGCAGAAAAAGCTGAACGTGAAGCAGCGAAATTGGCTGCACAGAAAAAGGCTGAATCTGTATTAGAGCCAACATTTATAGGTGCAACAGAAAAGAAAATTGTTGAGATGAAGCCTCGCTCTAAAAAGCGTGAGCGCTATATCAATATTGCAGCTGCAGCTATTGCAGTCATATTCATATCTCTTTTAGCTCTACCATTTGCTACTAATTTGGGTAAATCTTCATCGGAGATGAAAAGAACCATGTCCCAGACAATGACTGAGGACAATCGTTCAATAGTTAGTAAGGTGATTGATGCAATGGGGATGAAGACATCTGACAAGATTGCTACTCCTGTTTCAACGAGTAAAGAGACTGATGAAAAAAAGACAGATTCTGTTTCTAAAGAAGAGACAAAAGAAACATCGGTCAGTACCCCGACACAAACAGGGAACTATTTCACGTTAGTTTTAGCTTGTCAGGTAGGTAAAAAGAATGCGCAAATGTTTATCGACCGTCTATATGAGCGTGAAGGCATTCAAGCAGAGATTCAAGAAGATAAATTTATAAGCATCGTATATTCCCAATTCAAGACTCAAGACGAGGCATACCGTAAGCTTCACGAATTGAAGAGTATTCCTGAGTTCAAGCAGGCTTGGGTTAAGGAAATCAAATAATTCTCCTTCCTTTTATGAAACGTGTCCGTTGCCCAAAGTGCGACCATTATATTATTTTTGATGAAACCAAATATCAACTTGGCCAATCATTAGTATTCAAATGTGAAAATTGCAATAAGGAATTCAGTATTAGAATGGGTGTAAGCAAATTGGCTGCACAACATGCTAAAGATGAGACATTTGAAGAAGAGAAAAAGGCTGAGTTCGGATATATTACGGTAGTTGAAAATGTATTTGCATTTCGTCAGGAATTGCCTTTGTCATTAGGAGACAATGAAATAGGGCGATACAACCGTGGCACAGAGATTTCTAATCCAGTTCAAACATCTGATCCGAGTATGGATCGTCACCATTGTATTATTAATGTAAGCCTAAACAAAAATGGTGAGCCTGTATACACTGTAATGGATAATGAAAGTAGTAGAGGCACTTTTGTTATGGATGAAATTTTAAAGAAAAAAGAAAAGCGTAGAATTCACGATGGTGACATTATCACTTGTGGTGCAACTACACTGATTTTACACGAGAAAGAGTCACTCTAAAATATTATAGTAATCCCCAAATGACAGATCTATTTGTATAGGTCTGCCCTTTTAGTCAATATTCCCACATTTTTATCCATTATTTCTACTTATATTGGATTAATTTTGTTATATTTGTCTGCAAATAATTGTATTTATCATGGAGAAGCAAGGGAAATTAACAACATTTTCATTCCAACGTATTATACAATTGAGTAAAATTTCTTCAAGCAACGTGAGTATATACGAGGACAAGTTTATACTTTTCCCCTTGGTAAATAGTCAAGAAGCAGATGAAGGAAACCAAATCCTCATATATCCTACCCGAATTAATGATGCCACCTTCATTCTGCTATGCTACGAAATGGAAGGTGAAGCATCAATCATATGTAATATGCAAGAGTACATAATACGTAAGAATTCCATTTTCATATGTACACCTGGGTCCATACTTCAGTTCAAGAAATTACCCAAAAATGCTAAAGGTTGGGGAATTGTAACAGATTCTTCCTTTACTACTGAAATGAATTTGTCTATTCAAACATTACTACCTCACATCACACAACTTAGGGAACAATTATCCGTAAACATCTCAGCAGAAAAAGCACTGTTACTGAATGACTTATTATCATTAACACACCGGATAATTAGAGAGAACCCAAGTGACTCATACTATTCAAAGAAAGTCAAAGCACAAACAGCTGTTTTTGGATATGAAATTATTTCTGTCATGTCTGATTTGGCTGAATCAATGAAAGCAGTAGAAAAGAAACCTTCTCGTGAGGAATTGTATTTCAAACAATTCATGTCTTTGTTGAATAAGCACTACATAACAGATCGTTCCGTTATGTTTTATGCAGACAAGATGCATCTAAGTCCAAAATATTTAAGCGCTGTGGTCAAAAAAGTTTCTGGACAGACTCCATCAAACTGGATAGATGGCTTAGTTATAATGGAAGCCAAAAACTTACTTAAATATTCTGAAATGAATATTCAAGAAATAGCCTACATGATGAATTTTCCCAATCAAAGTTTTTTTGGAAAATATTTTAAACAACGTACGGGGATGACACCATCTGCTTACAGAGAAAATTAATTTATAATAAGATGAAAACAATATTGTTTTTTTTACTCTTTACTCTCAGCTTATCCACATTCGCTCAAAACAATCAAAAGGGTGAGCCGTTCAATGGATTAATAACAGATATATTGGCTCAGCCAATAAAGAGAGCTAAAATTTATGTGAAGTCACCTGACATCTATACATATAGTGACAAAAAAGGTCGTTTTGGCCTTACAGATATATCATCTGATGACACGCTAAAGATTCTCTACAAAAAACGTATTTACTTCGTACCTATCCTAAACAGAAAAAGTTTACGAATCAGACTAGGAGACCAACTGGTTGATTCTGCCCAAGAGGATCAGGAACTCATTGATTATGGTTATGGATATGTAAAGCGCCGTGAATACTTAAATTCTGTCAATTTGCTTTCTGGTGAGCAGCTTCAAAAAGAGGGCTATACTACAGTTATGGAAGCACTACGAGGAAGAGTCCCCGGATTAAACATCTATGGAACTTCCGGCTTTGGTGATACGCCTTCTGTAAATATAAGAGGTATAAATTCCATTAATAGCAGCAGCACTCCCCTATTTCTACTCGACGATGTAGAAGTAAGTAGTTTTGATGCAGTTAATTTAGGAGATGTAGATCGAATTGAAGTGCTTAAAGATGCCAATATGTATGGAGTAAAAGGAGCTAATGGTGTCATTAAAGTCTATACTAAAAAGAAATAAATAGATGAGGTTCTTATTGTTTTTCATCGCATTTTACTGCAGTTTAATCACTTTCAGCCAAAAACCATATTCTATACAAATGGCTGAATCACAAGCACGGAACCTATTTTCCAGTGAGTGGAATTCATCATCTGGTATGTTAGCATACTCGATAGCAGCATTGGCTGAACAATATCCAGAAGAAAAATCTTTATATGAGGTTGCAAAATCATACATCGATTCTTTGATATTAGAATCAGGAGAAATAAAAAATTTCCAAAAAGGAAAGTTGGAACAAATACTACCCGGTAAAGCCATATTGAAATTCTGGGAAAATGAAAATACTGAAAACAAGGAAAAATACAAGAAATGTTCGGATTGGTTACATTCTTATTTAGTGATGAGTTATCCAAGAATAAAAAAGAATATAGCCAAAACAGGATTCCTACATGAAGAATTTTATCCTAATCAAATGTGGTTAGAAGACTTATATGCTAGTTCAGCATTTTATGCTCAATGGCAAGAGAAATTTGATAGTGGAAATCGTGCTGCATGGTCAGATATTGCTGTTCAATTTCTTCTCTTTCAAAAACAAGCATACAATGACATCATGCAATTAACATATCCATATTGGAGTGCAGACCCACAAGATATTAACTCCTTTTGGGCAGTGAAAAAAGGTATATATTCTGGAACTGCACAATTATTTACCAGTCTGTCTACAGGCTACTTGTTTGCTGCATTAATTGAGACAATGGAAGCTATGCCCAATGACATGGCAGGCTATAATCAACTGAAAACCTATTTAAACCAAATTGCAGAAGGTGTCATCGCATGGCAAGATGAAGCCAGTGGTTGCTGGTATCAACTCATTAATTATGATTCCTCTAAAACTGGAGAATGTGGTTCAGCCAATTATTTAGAAAGTACATCCTCATCACTGCTCACATATGGTTTATTAAAAGGTGTAAGAACGGGATTACTAGATGCAGATAAATATAAATCTAAAGCAGAGAAGGCTTACAACGGTTTGATTTCCACTTTTATCTCAGAAAAAGATGGGAATTTGACATTAAAAGACGCAACAGGAAACATTGGAGTTGGGAACAGCTCTTCTATGGACAAGGACGGTACAATAGAATACTATTTATGCAGCCCTGATGCCATAAAGCATGACAATGATATTAAAGCTATATCTGCTTTTATTTTAGCTAGTTTGGAATACGAGAGGATTAATAAGTAGAAAAGATGTTGACTTCTCAACATAAAGCATTGCTTTACAGCCATATAGGGAATAAGGATGTAAAAGGAATACACGCACTGATGGAGCAATTTTCAGTTGCAGATCAAAAGCGTTTGAAACTAATCCTTGTAGATACATTAGCCAATAGGAAAAAAACTTCCTGTGAACACAGTTTAGAAATTTATGCTGGACTTATACCTTTAAATCTAAATCTATATTACAAAAGCTTCTTACTTGCTGCACCTACCTATAAGAAAGAAGAAAGTTTTTGGAGCAATTTAGATATTCTAAAACCATTAGGCCTTTTTTTAAGCAAAAACAAGGCATATTATAGACAGAATCTTATATCAGAATGGATTAAAGGGATTTCTCATCATCACTCCATAGAGAAACTTTTCCAAATAATGGAAGTTCAGAATCCTATTGTCCAATTAAACTACCTAATAGAAAGTGATTCCATATACGGTTATTATCAATTCATGCTATACGCTATAAAAAATGATGTAGAAATAAAAAACATATCGAAATTAATAAGAAAACTTCTTTTACCTGATCAAAAAATGACCTTGCCACAAAATGTAAGAGAAGATACTGCTAATTTTCTAACACATCATTTCAATGTACAAGATATCCATTATTCATGGCATAGAGAATTAGACATAACCATGTTTGCTTTTGCAGAAAAATCCTTTGAATCTTTCGTAAAGGTCGTCATTCCTTCAAGCAGGATTCAATACTATTTAAGTACATTCTAATTCTCAAATGGAATTAATTTGAGAATTCTCCTATTATTTAAGCAAAAAGTTCTCAACAATCTCAGCAACACCATCATTCTCATTGCTATTGATAGTTATATAGTCAGCTTTTGCTTTCACTTCATCTTGTGCATTATTCATTGCCACACCAAGACCTGCATATTCAATCATAGAAATATCATTCCAACCATCCCCTACTGCAATTAGATTTTCTCGAGACAAACCTAATTTCTTTAATAAAACTTCTAAAGTCTTTGCTTTATCGATGCCTAAAGGAACTACTTCTATGAAAAAAGGCTGACTACGAAATATCCCCATAAGATGACCAAATTTCTCTTTCATCTCTACTTCTAATTGATGAAGACCATCAGGTTCACCCACGATTAAACATTTGTTTAAAGGCCTTTCTATTTCATTTAAGAAATCAGAAACTCCGTGAATTTTCATCTTATTAATAAAAGACGCATGAGCAACATATTTATCATCAGGAGCTTCGGTAAAAATTTCTTTACCAATATATGTCATAACGGGAAAACCTGATACTCTAGAACAATTATAGATAATAGGAAGTAACTCATCTGGCAAAGTCTGCTGAAAAATAGTTTCCTTTGTTTGCCAATCAATAAGTTTTCCACCATTATATGAAAGAATAAAGCCACCATATTTTTCCATTTCCAATTGTTCTGCCAACGGAATAATACCATATGGAGGACGGCCTGAAGCTAAAATGACACGTTTACCTTGACGCTGTGCTTCTAAAAGAGCTGATAATGTATGTGGAGTAATTATCTTTTCAGCATTTGTCAATGTGCCATCTAAATCTAGGGCTATAAGTCTATAATCGTTCATTAACAAGTATATATTATTTAATCAAGTTTCAGTACTGCAAGGAAAGCTTTCTGTGGCACCTCCACATTTCCAATCTGCTTCATACGTTTCTTACCCCTTTTCTGTTTCTCAAGCAACTTACGTTTACGGCTAATATCACCACCATAACATTTAGCTGTTACATCTTTACGCACTTGCTTTACTGTTTCACGTGCAATAATTTTACCACCAATTGCTGCTTGAATTGCGATATCGAACTGGTGACGAGGTATTAATTCTTTCAATTTCTCACACATTCTACGACCAAAAGATTCAGCATTATCCACGTGAGTCAACGTACTTAGGGCATCCACAGGTTCTCCATTTAGTAAAATATCCAATTTTACTAATTTAGATGGGCGAAAACCAGCCATGTGATAATCGAATGAAGCGTAACCCTTCGAAATACTCTTCAACTTATCATAGAAATCAATGACAATTTCACCTAATGGCAAATCGTAAAATAGCTCTACCCTATTTCCCGATATATATTCCTGCTTAACTAATTCACCACGTTTTCCCAGACATAAAGTCATAATTGGTCCTATAAAATTAGTTGTTGTTATAATCGATGCACGAATATAAGGCTCCTCTACATGGTCAATTAGAGTAGGATCAGGCATACCACTAGGGTTGTGAACTTCTATAACGTGTTTTTGTTTATCATAAATCTGATATGAAACATTAGGAACAGTAGTAATAACGTCCATATTAAACTCACGGTCCAAACGCTCCTGTACAATTTCCATATGAAGTAATCCGAGGAAACCACAGCGGAAACCAAAACCTAATGCAACAGAAGATTCAGGAGTGAATGTCAAAGAAGCGTCATTCAACTGAAGTTTTTCCAAAGAAGAACGAAGATTTTCATAATCCTCTGCTTCAATTGGATAAACACCTGCAAATACCATAGGCTTCACTTCTTCAAATCCGTCTATAGCTTCAGAACAAGGATTAGCTACATGTGTTATAGTATCACCAACTTTGACTTCTGTACTAGTCTTTATTCCGGATATTATATAACCTACATCTCCCGTCCTAAGCTCCTTCCTTGGAATCATATCCATTTTTAAAACCCCAATTTCATCAGCAACATATTCTTTCCCTGTATTGAAGAATTTAACCTTATCACCTGAACGGAGCACACCATTTTCAATCTTGAAATAGGCAATAATGCCACGGAAGGAATTGAATACAGAGTCAAATATCAAAGCCTGTAAAGGAGCACTTTCATTACCCGTTGGATGTGGTATACGCTCCACAACTGCATTCAATATTTCCTCCACTCCCAGACCTGTTTTACCACTTGCACGAATAATCTCACTAGGATCACATCCCAACAACTCCACTATCTCATCTTCTACCTCATCAGGCATGGCAGAATCCATGTCACACTTGTTCATGATAGGAATTATTTCCAAATCATGATCAATTGCCATATATAAGTTACTTATAGTCTGAGCTTGTACTCCTTGAGATGCATCTACAACAAGGAGAGCTCCCTCACAGGCAGCAATAGAACGAGAAACTTCATATGAAAAGTCTACGTGTCCCGGAGTATCAATTAAATTAAGAATATACTTCTCTCCTTTATAGTTGTATTCCATCTGGATAGCATGACTTTTAATGGTTATACCACGCTCACGCTCCAAGTCCATATCATCAAGCATCTGACCCTCAGTAATCTTGATCGTCTGTGTATATTCCAACAAACGGTCAGCCAAAGTACTCTTACCATGATCAATGTGGGCAATAATGCAGAAATTTCTGATTTTATCCATACTTTCAAATTTTAGCGCAAAGATAAAGAAAAAAACGGATAACTGAAAGATATAAAAAAGAATTGCTCACCACTATATTTACGGTGAGCAATTCCACATGTATTTTATGATAAGCAACTATTGCATTGACCCTCCAATAATATCAAGCAATTCAGATGTAATAGCACTTTGGCGACCCTTATTATATAGTATACGAAGCTCATCTAATAAGTCATTTCCATTATCCGTTGCAGTTTGCATAGCAACTGTACGTGCAGCATGTTCAGCAGCTTGAGCATCAAGCATGACTGTATAAATCTTCATACATAAGGCATCTGGAATCAATGTATTCAAAAGCACTTCTGAACTAGGCTCAATAATGTAACCTGCTGGAACTCTAGTTTCATTGTCAGCTTTTACAGAAAGCGGAAGATAAGTCTCGCAAGTTGGAACTTGTGTAGAAGTAGACTTAAAGTGCATATATACAAGCTCTACCTTGTCTATACGCCCCTTAGCATAATCTTCCATTAATTTGGTAGCTAATTCCTTTGCTGTAGAAAATTTAGGTTTATCACCTAAAAGAAGATAATCCTTGATAATATTGAAGCCCTTTAGTTTACTCAAGCCTTGATCAAGTTTTCTTCCTATCACATAAACATCTTTTGCTTCTTTTGGCAAATTCTTATACTCCTTAAGAACATCTACAGTACGACGAAGGGCATTGTTATTGTAACCACCACATAAACTGCTATTAGAAGCAATAGCTACAATGGCAACTCTTTTGACTTCAGCATGTGGGAAACACAATGGAATAGATATTTTCGTATCAGCATTGAGAAGTCCCATCATAATTTTGTGCAACTGATTGTCATATGGAAGCATGTTCTCTATGGCACCCTGAGCTTTGTGAAGCTTAGCTGATGCCACCATCTTCATTGCAGAAGTGATCTTTAGAGTACCTTCTACTGAACTAATACGTCCTTTTATTTCCTTCAAAGATGCCATAATTTACATTATGTAAGTTCAATACAAACACTATCAGCTACTTCCGTTAAGATACTAATAATGTTGTCATCAATCTTTCCTGCTGCTAATGGGGAAATAACATCTTCCTGATGTCCTGCACGAAGTAACTGCAAAAACTTATCCTGGAATTCAGGAACTTGTTCTACAGATATCTTACTCATCAAACCCTTTGTTCCACAATATAGAATTGCCACTTGTTCACCTACTGGCATTGGGGAATATTGTGGTTGGATAAGCAACTTGTTATTCTTACGTCCCCTATCAATTGCCATTGTTGTAACAGCATCCATATCACTGGAGAACTTTGAGAAAGACTCCAACTCACGATATTGAGCTTGGTCTATTTTCAATGTTCCAGCAACTTTTTTCATAGACTTTATTTGAGCTGAACCACCCACACGTGAAACTGAAATACCCACATTAATAGCAGGTCGGAATCCTTGATTGAAAAGATCTGTCTCCAAGAATATCTGACCATCTGTAATAGAAATCACATTAGTTGGGATATAAGCAGACACATCACCAGCCTGTGTCTCAATGATAGGCAAAGCAGTTAATGAACCTCCACCTTTAACATGTCCTTTCAGACAATCAGGAAGGTCATTCATTTGTTCCGCAACTTCCTGTTGACTAATAATTCTTGCGGCACGTTCCAGCAGACGACTATGCAAATAGAACACATCACCTGGATAAGCCTCACGACCGGAAGGCCTGCGAAGAATCAGAGAGACCTCTCGATATGCCACTGCCTGTTTTGACAAATCATCATATACAACCAAAGCATGTCGACCTGTATCACGAAGGAGTTCACCAATTGCAGCACCAGCAAAAGGAGCAAAATACTGCAAAGCAGCAGGATCGGCAGCTGTTGCACTAACTACACATGTATATGGCATAGCTCCTTTTTCTCTCAATGTTTGAACCAGGCTAGCCACAGTTGAACCTTTTTGTCCAATAGCGACATAGATACAATATACAGGATTCCCTGCCTCATAGTTAGCTCTTTGGTTTATAATGGTATCTATAGCAATAGCAGTCTTACCCGTCTGACGGTCACCTATAATCAGCTCACGCTGACCACGACCAATAGGAATCATTGCATCTATTGCCTTTAGACCGGTCTGTAAAGGTTCCTTGACCGGCTGACGAAATACAACACCCGGAGCCTTTCGTTCCAATGGCATCTCAAATTTCTCACCACCTATCTGACCCAGACCATCCAAAGGTTCACCCAACGGATTTATCACACGACCAAACATTTGATCAGAGACAGGAATAGAAGCAATACGTCCTGTACGCTTAACCACCATACCCTCGGTAACCTTCTCGCTATTACCTAGGAGGATTGCACCTACATTATCTGCCTCTAGGTTCATGACGATACCCATTACCCCATTCTCAAATTCCAGCAACTCACTTGATTCTGCATTGTTCAAGCCATAAATACGGGCTACACCATCACCAATAGTCAACACACGCCCAATTTCCTCAAATTGAGTCTGTATATTTATATCGCGTAATTGTGCCAACAGCACCTCAGAAACTTCACTGGCTTTTATATTATCCATACTTTAGACAATTCTTTTATTTTTTTCAATAAAATGCTTCTTTATCCGCTCAAACTGGGTGGCAACCGATGCATCTAATCTATAATCATCTATTTCAAAGATGAAACCACCAAGGATATTTGGATCTACCTTCTTTTCCAAAATCACATCAGTAGATTCTGCTGCTTGACTTTCCATCCACATTTCAAGCCGGTCAGCCTCTTTATCCGCAACAGGAACAGCTGTAATCAATTGCCCAATACTAATGTGTTTCAGTTTTCGATATAATCCAATAAAAGAATGGGCTATAAATGGCATAATCGATTCACGATGATGATAAACAACCAATGTCGCAAATTTACGGAAAACCAAACTTGCCTGAGTAGATGCAGCCTGACAGATAACATTAATTTTTTGTTCAGGTGAAACAAGTGGATTATCTAGAACCATAGGAAGTTGTTTTATTTCCTGATAGTTCTTAATAAACATTAGGATTTCCTGATATAATGCATCTTCAGATTTCTGCTCTACAGCATACTCTATAAGAGCCTTTGCATAACGTCTGGCAATTATTCCAATATCCATATTACCGTTTTAGATATTTCTTTTGTCTATAATCTCATCTAACATACGGTCGATCATAGCCATTTGATCATTGTCATTCTTTAGGTTCTGGCGAAGAACCTTTTCAGCAATCTCAACAGAAAGGACACCTACTTCACGACGAATATCACGAATAGCAGATTCTTTTTCCTGAGCGATTTGCTGTTTAGCTTCTTCCAGTAACTTTTGCCCCTCTGTAGTGGCCTCTGTCTTTGCCTTCTCGACAATTTGATTACGCATCTCTACAGCTTCAGCCAATATCTTAGACTGCTGTTCCTGAGCTTGCTTTAACATTTGGGCTGTCTCTTCCTGGAGCTGAGCCAGTTTCTCATTTGCTTTACGCGCATTCTCCAGTGATTCATCAATATATTGCTTACGGTTGTCTATCATTTTTGTAATAACAGGCCAACCAAATTTAGCTAATACAAAGAAAACCACACCGAATGCAATAAGCATCCAGAAGATCAGTCCACTGTCGGGAGTTAACAAAAACATAATTATTACATCAAAATACCTAACAGACAACCTACGACACCAATCAAGCAGACACCTTCAATCAATGCAGCGATAATGATCATTGGAGTCTGAATCTTGCTTATAGCTTCAGGCTGACGAGCCATAGCATCCATTGCAGCAGAACCGATCTTTCCAATTCCATAGGCTGCACCAATTGCAACTAAACCAGCACCCAATGCAGCTCCAAACTGTGTAGTTAAAATTGCTTCTAATAAAATTGTTGATAACATAGCTTAAATTTTTTATATTTTATTGTTTATTATTTATTCGTTAATTATGTTCCTCATGGTGATGTGCCTGACTCAAGCCTATGAATACAGCAGAAAGCATGGTAAATACATATGCCTGAATGAATGCGACCAATACTTCCAGAAAATCCAAGAAAATACAGAATAACACCGTTAAAGGAGTCATCATACCACCCAATACTGAACTAATAGAGAATGTAATGAAAATAACACTGACCAATGCCAACAAAGCAGCATGACCTGCCATGATATTGGCAAAAAGACGAATCATGAGAGCAATTGGCTTTGTAAAGATTCCAAGGAATTCCACTACAGCCATTACTGGTTTCATCCATAATGGTACATCAGCCCAAAATATCTCTTTCCAATACTCTTTGTTAGCAAAGAGGTTCACCATTAAAAAAGTACAAAAAGCCAAAACCAGAGTAATCGCTATATTGCCAGTCAAATTTGCAGAACCAGGAATCAAACCGATGAGATTGTTCAGAAATATAAAGAAAAAGGCACATAGCAAATAAGGGGCATAACGCTGAACATGGACAGGAATATTTGCCTTTATTATATCTTCATACACCATGGAAACCATCATCTCCATAAATCCAACAAACCCTTTTGGTGCATCTGAAGTCTTGTCTTTCTTCTTATACCAACGAGCACACCATAACACTAGAATTATTAGCAATAAGCTATTGATTAAGAGGGCACAAGCATTCTTTGTTAAAGAAATATCCAAAGGACGTACTTCTTCACCACTTGCACCTTTTTCAACTAACTTACCACTATAATTCCCATCTTTTGCTATATAGAAACCATTGTATGTCTCCCCTTCAACAACCCTACTTGAACTGAAGAAGAACCATTCTCCTCGTTCGTGAGAATAGACTATAATAGGGAGAGGTATGGCAATAGGTTTATCGCCTATGTTTGTAAAATGCCATTCATAGGAATCACCAATATGACCAAAAATCATCTCAGATGCATTGAATTTGCCCCCCTCATCATCTGCAGCCTTGGCTGTTGATGGAAAGAGAAGACAAATTGTCAATAACAAACTACAGACAATTAGTGTGATCTTATCAGATTTTCTATTTCTCATTTAATTTTATTCTTTTTACTGCTGAGTACGAAATAGCTGGTCTCATATATGATTGTCACTATCAGAATGCCCAGCATAATTAATGCATAACGCACAATAGGCTCATCTGTAAACAAACGCACAAAAACTATTATTGCAACTGCAAAAATTAGCTTTAAGACCTTACTGCCTAAAATAGTCCAAATGACCATGTCTGCCGATTCCTTTTTCACCCATTTATATAAGAAGGTTAAACCTACTTCATATAAAATGAAAAACAGAATTGCTAAAGATATACACATGCTGAAATTACATTTTTATGTACTTCAACATAACCTGAAAGAATAGGTTGACGGATTTCTTCACCATTCACCCTATATCGTATATCTCCTGCCACCAAAGTGGAAATTAGAGAATCATGGTCTTTCAATACCTGAAAACGGCCCTTTCCTCCTGGTAGTTCCACCATTTCCACCTCACCATCAAACACTGTCTTTTCTGGACTGTAAATTACAAGTTTCATGGTCCTATGCTTTTTGTGCCTGATCCAACAGTTTCTTACCCTTAGCTATAGCATCCTCTATAGTTCCAACATTCAAGAAAGCTTGCTCAGGCAAATAGTCTACCTCACCATCAAGAATCATATTGAATCCCTTAATCGTATCCTCAATATTTACCATAATTCCTGGAACACCTGTAAACTGCTCAGCCACAGTAAACGGTTGAGACAAGAAACGCTGTACACGACGAGCACGATTAACAGTGAGACGATCTTCATCTGAGAGTTCATCCATACCTAAAATGGAAATGATATCTTGAAGTTCCTTATTACGCTGTAGTATCTGCTTCACACGTTCAGCACAGTTGTAATGTTCCTCACCTATGATATTTGGATCCAAAATACGAGAGGTAGAGTCCAACGGATCTACTGCAGGATAAATACCCAACTCCGTAATCTTACGGCTCAATACCGTGGTTGCATCCAAGTGCGAGAATGTAGTAGCTGGAGCAGGGTCGGTCAAGTCATCTGCAGGAACATATACAGCCTGAACAGATGTAATAGAACCCTTCTTTGTAGAAGTGATACGTTCCTGCATCCTACCCATATCTGTGGAAAGTGTAGGCTGATAACCTACGGCTGATGGCATACGGCCCAACAGAGCTGAAACTTCTGAACCAGCTTGTGTGAAACGGAAGATGTTGTCAATGAAAAGCAGGATATCCTTTGAAGTTCCTACCACATCACTGTCACGGAAAGACTCTGCAATAGTTAAACCTGACAAGGCAACTGAAGAACGTGCTCCAGGTGGCTCTGACATCTGACCATAAACCAAAGTTGCCTGAGATTTAGCCACCTCTTCATAATCTATCTTTGACAAATCCCATTTACCTTCTTCCAAACCCTTCTTGAATTCTTCGCCATAACGGATTACTCCACTCTCAATCATTTCACGAAGCAAATCATTACCCTCACGAGTACGTTCCCCCACACCTGTGAAGACAGAGAAACCATTATGTTTCTTTGCGATGTTATTGATAAGCTCCATAATCAGCACGGTCTTACCTACACCGGCACCACCAAACAAGCCAATCTTACCACCTTTCAAGTATGGCTCAAGCAAATCAATAACTTTGATACCTGTATACAATACTTCTTGAGAAGTCTTCAACTCCTCAAATTTTGGAGGCTCGCGATGAATAGGTAATGCGCCTTTCCTATCAAGTTCTCTCATGCCATCCACAGTGTCACCAATTACATTCAGTAATCGACCTTTAACCTGATCACCCACGGGCATGGTAATAGGTTTTCCCGTAGGAATGACATCCAGTCCGCGACGGAGTCCATCTGTAGAGTCCATAGCAACACAACGCACACTATTTTCTCCAATATGCTGCTGCACTTCTACTATCAAGTCTTTGCCATTAGGACGCTTAATTAGAAGAGCTTCTTTAATATTTGGCAATGCTGAATCTGGATTCCCCTCGATGTCAAAATGCACATCGACAACTGGACCAATAATCTGCAATATCTGTCCGTTAATTTCTGACATTTATAATTTGTATTACTATTGTTATTTAAATAGACAATTCATCAAGAACTGTTATCAAATCCTTATTAATAGGCTTTACTTTCTTAATAGCATCAGTAAAAGGAACATAGACAATCTCATCATTCCGAATACCTATCATGACATTACGCTGGCCATCCAGAATTGCATTGATTGCACCAGCACCTAAACGGCTGGAAAGTATACGGTCTCTAGCAGATGGAGAGCCTCCGCGCTGCAAGTGCCCCAAAATAGACACACGTACATCATACTGAGGATATTCCTTCTTCACGCGCTCTGCATAATATAAAGCACCACATTTAGGACTCTCACTAACGATTACAATACTGGAATTTTTACTCTTACGTATACCTCGACCAATGAAATGCTCAAGCTGGTCTGCATCTGTATTGTCCTCTGGAATAATTGCAGCTTCAGCACCAGATGCCAGTGCACTGTTCTGTGCCAAGAACCCGGCATCACGTCCCATTACCTCTACCAGGAAAATACGCTCATGTGAATTAGCAGTATCACGAATCTTATCCACACACTGAACTATGGTATTCAATGTAGTATCATAGCCAATAGTGATATCTGTTCCATATAAGTCATTGTCAATCGTGCCTGGAAGACCAATACATGGAATATCAAACTCTTCAGCAAATATACGGGCACCAGTCAGAGAGCCATTACCTCCTATCACGATCAAAGCATCAATCTCATGAGATTTCATGTTTTCATAAGCCTTTTTTCTTCCTTCAGGAGTTGTGAATTCCTTAGAGCGGGCAGACTTCAAAATAGTACCGCCACGCTGAATTATATTACTTACACTTTCAGAAGTAAAAGGCTTAATCTCATCGTTGATAAGGCCATCATAACCACGATAAATACCCCAGACTTTGAATCCCTCACAGAGAGCACTACGCGTGATGGCACGGATAGCTGCATTCATTCCTGGAGCATCTCCTCCAGAAGTCAAGATTCCAATACTTTTAACCTTCGCCATAATATATGTTTTATTTATTCATTTCATTAAAATGCCATGTCTGTAATAAAATAGACCAACAGTCCACAAAGCCATCCGATTAGTACCATCCAACTGAATCGGTTTATATAGCTCAAAAATGGTATACGTTCCAAAGACGCTACTGAGAAACCTGCTACGGTACCTATTGTCAACAAGGTACCACCCATCGCAGTACAGAATGAAAGTAACTCCCAATATGAACCATTCTGTACGAAATCAAGCAAATAGGCTGCATCAGCAGATGAAGCCACTGTAGCTGCATCAAGAACAGGATACATACTTGTACTGGCCACAACCAAAGGTATATTATCCAAAACACTAGATACCAAGCCGAAAAATGCAGTCAGAATATATGTATTGTGGATATTTGTATCACACCAATTTGCAAAGATATGCAATGCTCCCGTTTCTGTAACAACACCTACTGCAAGATAAATTCCCATGAAAAAGAGAATCTGACTGGCGTCACTGGTTCTTACATCTGCAGAGAAACCGGAATGAGACAAGTTGTTGATAACATCCATTCTCTTCCATGTAAATAGCTGAACCAGGACCCAAAGCAAAGACATGACACAAAGTGCTCCAACAAATGGAGGAAGCTTGGTAACATTATGCAAAGTAGGAATTGCCCAAAGGCCACCAATTCCAACTACAAAAAGAATAAATCTCTGCCATGCAGGAAGAATGTAATCGTCACCCACATACTTTCCTAAAGATGAGCGAACATCCAAGTGATCTGGAACTTTTAGAGAAGCCAAGAACGTTGTAACAACTACAGTAACTACAGCTGGCAAAGCCAAATCTAATGCAAACGTAGATGGAGTTATCGCATTTTTAGTCCAAAGGATTAGACTTGTCACATCACCAATGGCAGTGAAACATCCACCGGCATTTGCCGCAACCAGAATGACACAAGAGTAGTAAAATCTCTGCTTAGACTGAGGTACAAGTTTACGCAAAACCAGAACCATAATCACAGCGGTAGTCAAATTATCAATTTCTGCTGAAAGAAGGAAGGTTACAAGAGCAACGACCCAAAGCAGTTGTTTACTATGACGTGTCCTCATCCAAACTGCAAGAAATTCGAAAACTTCATTCGCTACCAACACTTCTATAATAGCAGATGTCGCTATAATGAAGAGGATAACTTGACAGGCGCTCATCACATACTGCATGAAAACATGAGATGCAATGAAATTCTTAATCGTCTCCTGAGTGGAAACAGCACCATCCAAGAATGCTAAATATTCAGCACTGTGCATTGACTGCACATATTCAGGCCCATTGAATATATAAAGAATCCAACCCACTACACCCAAAAACATGGCTACAGAAGATTTATTCAACTTATTCAAGTGCTCTGTGGCAATAAGAAAATAGCCAATTAAAAGAATACTAACGATTACTAATGTCATTCGAACGCCTTATTTATACAAATTCCGAGCAAATTTAAGCAAAATTCGGAATGTATCCTAATAAATTGGAGTGAAATAAGGAGAAAAAAACAAGAAAATACGAATTTTCTAAAACAGAGAGCGGTAAGCGGGACTCGAACCCGTGACCCTCGGCTTGGGAAGCCGATGCTCTACCAACTGAGCTACTACCGCGAAAACCTTTGCAAATATAGTACATATTCATTCCACTCCAACATTCCATTAACAAAAATTAATTTATCAGCCTCTCGGTTAAATATCATTTCTTTCTACCTTTGCAGTCAAATAAAACAATTTATGCTGGTTTACAATACAACATATCAAGTAGATGTCAATGAAGCACGAAACTTCGTTATCTACATCAATGAGCAGTTTATTCCTAAGACTAAAGAACAAGGCGACCTTAAAAATCCTAGGTTGTCCCGGATTCTGTCACATAAAGACCCGGAAACAGAATGTTTTTCCCTCCAATTCGAAGTTGAGAGTAGCGCACGCCTTCATCACTGGTTGTTACATCAAGGAAATAAGCTGAATGCAGATTTGGAAAATCTTTTCCAGAAGCGTATACATAGCTTTTCTACTCTCATGGAGATAATTCTATAATTCATGCTCAAATCTGTCAAGGAAAAAATAATTTTAGGGATTGACCCTGGAACAAACTATATGGGATATGGTGTCTTAAAGGTTGAAGGCACCAAAGCCTCGATTGTATGCATGGGTGTCATTGATCTTCATAAAGAGAAAGATACTTATAAGAAATTAGGTTACATTTTTGAACGGGTTTGGAGTATCATAGAAACCTATTTACCTGATGAAATGGCTATAGAAGCTCCTTTTTTCGGTAAGAATGTGCAAAGTATGCTGAAACTGGGGCGAGCACAAGGTGTAGCTATTGCAGCTGCCGTCCACCACAGTGTACCCATCACAGAATATGCCCCTACAAAAATCAAAATGGCTTTGACGGGAAATGGATCTGCAGCTAAAGAGCAAGTTTCAGGCATGTTGCAACGCATTTTGCAAATATCAGAACAAGATATGCAGACACATCTGGACGCAACGGATGCTTTAGCAGCAGCATATTGTCACTACCTGCAAATGGGAAGACCCACTTCTGATTCTACTGCCAAGTCTTGGGCTGATTATGTAAAGAAGAATCCGTCTAAAATAACGAAAAGAAAGACTGAATAGTAACACTATAGCATGCAAAGAATAATTTCCATCAAAGATGGTAAAGTCCGTCACCCAGATTACCGATTCGATGAACCTATCAATCTGGAATTCAATGATGGTGAGCACATTGCCATTGTCGGGCCTAATGGTGGAGGAAAATCAATGTTGGTAGATGTATTGACCGGAAAACATGCCATCCTATTGACAGAGCCCGAATATGACTTTACACCATCCAAGAAAAAGCATGTATATGAAAATATTAAATATATTACTTTCAGGGATTCTTATGGAGAGGCTGATGGAACTTATTACTACCAGCAACGATGGAATCAGCATGACATTGACGAAAGTCCATTAGTTGGAGATTTGTTAGAAGAAGCACGAATAAAGGCCGACAATAAGAATTTAGCTCCATCGGAAGATATCCTTCAAAAAATCTATGAAATATTCAATCTGAAACCATTGATGGATAAAAGACTGGTGACTTTATCTAGTGGGGAACTTAGAAAATTTCAATTAACTAAAACGCTACTTACCGGTCCTAGAGTCCTCATTATGGATAATCCATTCATTGGTTTGGATGCTTCTACCCGTGACCAACTGAGAGACTTATTAAAGGAGCTGACAGAGTTGACAGGCCTATCCATTATTCTCATAATTTCGAAAAGTGATGACCTTCCTAATTTCATCACTCATGTTATAGAAGTTGAGGGGCGACATATCCATCCAAAAGAAACTTTAACCGACTACAAAAATCGTTCTCTCCTTAAGGAGAAATATTTTTTCCCAGTTAGGAAAAAAAATCTCATCCTAGAATACCCCTACTCCGATTCAGATTCAGAATCTGCAATAGATGAGAATGGGAATAATCTTCCTATTCTAGATTTTAGGAACGTAACAATCCGTTACGGAGAACGAACTATTCTCAAAGATTTAAACTGGGTAGTCTATCCTGGCGAACGTTGGTCACTTTCAGGAGACAATGGGTCTGGAAAAAGTGCGTTATTAAGTTTGGTTTGTGCAGACAATCCACAAAGTTATGCCTGTGACATTCGATTGTTTGGAAGGAAACGTGGTACCGGAGAAAGTATTTGGGACATAAAAAAACACATAGGCTATGTTTCTCCTGAAATGCATCGTGCTTATCTGAAAGATCTACCTGCCATAGATATAGTAGCCAGTGGTCTACATGATTCTGTAGGGCTTTACGTCAAGCCCAAACCGAGTCAATTTGCAGCATGTGAATTTTGGATGGATATTTTCGGAATTAAAGAACTGAGAAACAGAACTTTTTTAAAATTATCCAGTGGTGAACAGCGTCTGGTCCTGCTGGCTAGAGCATTTGTCAAGGACCCTAAACTTCTCATATTGGATGAACCACTCCACGGGTTAGACTTGAACAATCGTGCTATGGTGAAAGAAATCATCAATACTTATGCAGAACGTAAAGGCAAAACTCTTATCATGGTAACGCACTATAAAGAAGAATTACCAAGTTGTTTTACAAAGCACATGTTTCTTAAAAGAAACAAATAGACGTGGTTTTCTTTGCAAGGTTTAGCAAAATGTCTTAAATTTGCATCATATTATATAACAAAAGGAAAACGAAATGAAAAAATTATTACTCTTGATGGCTTTTTTTGCAATTAGTATTGGTCAAATACAAGCCCAGGAAGTTTATAACTATCTGGTTAAGAAAGCTACAGAAAAAGTAAACAGTCCATATACCAATGAATATGAGCTGAAGAAATATGAATTCGAACTTACCGCTTTGAATTATATAAAAAACTATGCATTCAAGACCAACCGGTCTATAACAACAACCTTTCTGGATGAACAAGCTTATAACCTGGACTGCTTTGTTCTTGCATACATGATGCAGATGCAGAAGACAGCAAGTCAGGATAAGTTAAAAGTAGCACGTTCGTACATAGATGCTTCTTTAAACAACCCTCTTTACAATGACCCTGACACTGCCACCACACAAGCATATATTGAAGAAAAAGGCAGCGTGGCTCCATTCTCTTTGGACACGGACTGGGTTAAAGCTTATCAACAAATCCAAGGCAATTAAACTGAATGGAGGTAGCAATTGTAAAGTATAATGCTGGAAACATTTTTTCCGTAGTCCATGCACTGAATCGTTTGGGGATAAACCCTATTATCACCGATGATGCAGAAAAGCTTTCCAAAGCTGACAAAATACTTTTTCCAGGTCAAGGTCATGCTTTAACAACCATGACTTATATACGTGAGCATCAGCTAGATAAAATCATCTGTGATTTGAAGCAACCGGTTCTTGGAATCTGCGTAGGACAGCAACTCATGTGTCGCCATTCAGAAGAAGGCGATGTAGATTGTCTGGGCATTTTCGATGTGGATGTGAAAAAGTTTGACCCTACCAGACATACAGACAAAGTTCCTCACATGGGATGGAATTCTCTGACCCACATGAAAGGAGATTTGTATAAAGGAATGCACGATGATTCTTTCGTGTATTTTGTTCATAGCTATTATGTGCCAGTTTGCAATTGGACTGTGGCTGAATCTGAATATATCCAACCATTCAGTGCCTCTTTGCAAAAGGATAATTTCTATGCCACACAGTTCCATCCTGAAAAGAGTGGTTTTGTGGGAGAACAGATATTAAAAAACTTCCTTGACTTGTAAACTATGATAAGAATTATTCCAGCCATAGATATCATTGATGGGAAATGTGTAAGACTTTCTCAGGGGGATTACGACCGGAAGAAAGTCTACAGTGAAAGTGTCGTAGAAATTGCCAAGCAATTTGAGAAGGCTGGAATAGAACACATCCATGTAGTAGATTTGGATGGTGCAAAATCAAAGCACATCGTCAATGCCAAGGCTTTAAAAGATATAGCATCTGAAACAGGCCTGGAAATTGACTTTGGAGGTGGCATTAAAACTGATGAGGATATCAATATAGCCTTTCAAAATGGTGCAAAACAAGTTACCATCGGAAGTATTGCAGTTCAAAGACGAGATCTGTTCTTAAGTTGGCTAAAGAAATATGGAGCAGATCGAATCATCCTAGGCGCTGACATGAAAGATGGTTTCATATCTGTAAATGGTTGGAAAAAAGGGAGTTCAGAAGCTCTGATTCCATTTCTTGAGAGTTACGTGAAAGAAGGTGTTAAACTTGTTCTTTGTACAGATATCTCCAAGGATGGCATGTTGCAAGGACCTACAGTTCAACTATATAAAGACATTATGACTCAGTTCCCGACTCTTAAATTAATTGCAAGTGGTGGGGTGAGTTCCATGAAAGATATAGAAGAGCTGGATAAGGCAGGAATATACGCAGTGGTGACTGGTAAAGCAATTTACGAGAATAAAATCACACTGGAAGAAATAACACATTACATTAAGACCCATAAGAACTGATGTTGGCAAAGCGTATCATACCATGTCTGGATGTGAAAGATGGGCAGACTGTAAAAGGCACAAATTTCGTTGACCTCCGACAAGCCGGTGACCCGGTTGAATTAGGAAAGGCATACAGTGAAATGGGTGCCGACGAGTTGGTTTACCTTGATATCACGGCAAGCCATGAAGGAAGAAAAACCTTCACGGAACTTGTGGGAAGAGTCGCAGCCAATATCAACATCCCATTCACTGTTGGTGGTGGAATTAATGAACTTAAAGATGTGGAACGCATGTTATCAGCCGGTGCCGATAAAGTCAGCATTAATTCAGCAGCACTCCGTAGACCAGAGCTGGTGGATGAGATTGCATCTCGTTTCGGTTCTCAAGTTTGTGTGGTAGCCATCGATGCCAAATTCATGGAAGGGACATGGAAGTGTTATGTGAATGGAGGAAGAATTGAAACGGAGAGAAAACTCTTTGAATGGGCCAAAGAGGTGAATGACCGAGGAGCAGGAGAAATCCTTTTCACGTCCATGAATCACGACGGAGTGAAAACCGGATATGCTAACGATGCCTTAGCAGAACTTGCAGACATATTGTCGATTCCAGTCATAGCATCTGGAGGTGCAGGAACAAAAGAGCATTTCCGTGATGCTTTCATAGAAGGCAAAGCTGATGCTGCTTTAGCAGCTAGTGTCTTTCACTTCGGAGAAATTCAGATTCCGGAGTTGAAACTCTACTTGAAAAATGAAGGAATAAATATCAGAATATAGTTTAAGTTTATGATTAATATACCGGTAGAAAGTATTGATTTCGAAAAGATGAACGGCTTAGTGCCTGCCATCATTCAAGATTCAAAAAGCTTAAAGGTTCTCATGTTAGGCTTTATGAATGAAGAGGCATATAAAAAGACTGTGGGAACAGGCAAGGTCACATTCTTCAGCCGGACAAGAAATACCCTTTGGACTAAAGGAGAGACAAGTGGAAATTTCTTGAATCTTGTAGATATAAAACTTGATTGTGACAATGACACCTTACTAATCCAAGTTAATCCTGTAGGCCCTGTTTGTCATACGGGTGCTGACACTTGTTGGAATGAAAAGAATGAGGTTAACCCTCTCCTCTTCCTCACCTATTTGCAAGATTTCATTGAAAAAAGGCATGAAGAAATGCCAGAGGGATCATATACCACCAGCCTATTCAAGGACGGAATAAACCGTATGGCTCAGAAAGTTGGTGAAGAGGCTCTTGAAGCTGTCATAGAAGCAACCAACGGAACCAATGAAAGATTAGTCTACGAAGGTAGTGATTTCCTCTACCACCTCATCGTTCTGCTCACTGCCAAAGGTCTACGTATTGAAGATTTGGCAAAAGAGCTACAAGTTAGACATGACCCAAAATGGCATAAACATTAATAGAAATATGGCACTGGTAGTTGACTACAAGAACGTAAAGATAAACCAAGCAGACAAAACTATTCTGAAAGAAGTAAATCTTCAGATAGAAGAAGGTAGTCTGATTTATCTTACAGGCAGGGTTGGAACAGGTAAATCTACCCTACTAAAGACTATGTATGGTGAACTTCCTATTGTAGAAGGCGAAGCTGTTATGCTAGGTTCCTACAAAATGGATAAAAAACTGAAAGACAACAGGCTTCAGGAACTTCGTAGACAAATAGGAATAGTTTTCCAGGATTTCCAATTGTTAGGAGACAGAACAGTGGAACGAAACCTGGATTTTGTATTGAGAGCTACAGATTGGAAAAACAAACAGGATATATCAAATCGGATTACAGAAGTTCTTAAACTGGTAGGTTTGGAAGACAAACGAGAAAAATACCCTAACCAGCTCAGTGGTGGTGAGCAACAACGTATCTGCATTGCCAGAGCCATTCTGAACAACCCTAAACTGGTGCTTGCAGATGAACCTACAGGAAATCTAGATATTGTAACCAGTAAGAACATACTAGAACTACTTCATAAAATCAGTGAAAACGGGTCAACAGTCATCATTTCTACCCATAACCTTAGACTGATATCATCATTCCCTGGTAGAGTATTTGAAATTAAGGATAGTCAAATAACAGATATAACAGAAGAATTCAACAAGCCAATAGACATGGTAGAATTCAGTGAGATGGAAACAAAAAAATAAACATTAATATAAATATAACGATGAAAGTATTGAAATTTGGTGGTACATCTGTCGGTAATGCACAGAGAATGAAAGATGTAGCAAAACTAATCAATGATGGAGAAAAAAAGATTGTTGTACTATCTGCAATGTCAGGAACAACAAACACATTGGTTGAAATTTCTGATTACTTTTATAAGAAGAATGCAGATGGAGCAAACGAGATTATCAACCAACTCGCTAATCAATACAGAAAGCACGTTGAAGAGCTCTATGATACAGAAGAATATAAAAATGCCACAAAGGATTTCTTAAGAGAAGAATTCGAATATTTACATGGTTTCTCTAAGGATATGTTTACCATGTTTGAAGAAAGGGTTATTCTTGCTCAAGGTGAGATTATAAGTACAAACATGTTGACAAACTACCTTAAAGAACAAGGGGCTAATGTCGCACTTCTTAATGCCCTGGATTTTATGCGTACTGATAAGAACTCTGAGCCAGATCCAGTGTATATAAGGCAGCATTTGAACGAGTTGCTTGAAGCTAATCCAGATGCAGATATTTATATTACCCAAGGTTTTATATGCCGTAACGCTTATGGTGAAATAGATAATCTGGAAAGAGGAGGTTCTGATTATACGGCATCTCTTATTGGTGCAGCAATTCTAGCTGAAGAAATCCAAATATGGACTGATATTGATGGAATGCATAATAATGACCCTAGATTTGTAGATTTTACAGAGCCTGTACGTCAACTTCATTTTGAAGAGGCAGCTGAGTTGGCATATTTTGGAGCAAAGATTCTTCATCCGACATGTGTTCAACCTGCTAAATATGCTGGAATACCTGTTCGATTACTGAATACTATGGAACCTACAGCACCAGGTACAACTATTAGCAACGAAACTGAACGAGGAAAGATTAAGGCTGTTGCTGCTAAAGACAATATCACAGCTCTAAAGATTAAGAGCAGTAGAATGCTTTTGGCTCACGGATTCCTTAGCAAAGTTTTTGATATTTTTGAGCAATATCAAACAAGCATTGATATGGTTTCTACTTCGGAGGTTGGTGTTTCAATGAGTATAGATAATACAAAACATCTGAGTGACATAATAAACGAGTTGAAAAAATATGGCACAGTAACTGTAGATTACGACATGTGCATTATATGTGTGGTAGGCGACCTGACTTGGGATAACGTTGGTTTTGAGACACTAGCTACAGAAGCCATGAAGAATATACCAGTTCGTATGATTTCCTATGGTGGTAGCAACTATAACATCTCTTTTTTGGTAAAGAAAGAAGATAAGAAACGTGCCTTACAAGCTTTGACAGACACTTTATTTAAAAAGAACTAAATACAACTTATGAGAGGGCAATTTCCTGTTGAAAAATTTAAGGATATAAAAACACCCTTCTATTATTACGATGTAGAGCTGTTACAAAAGACTCTTGACGTCGTAAAAATGGAAACTGAAAAATATCCTAACTTTTATGTACACTATGCCATTAAAGCTAATGCTAATCCTATCTTATTAGATATCATTAACAGAAATGGTCTTGGTGCGGATTGTGTAAGCGGTGGAGAGATAAATGCTGCAATTAAAGCTGGTTTCCCTTCAGAAAAAATAGTTTTTGCAGGTGTAGGTAAAAGTGACCAGGAAATAAATTTGAGCTTAGATCACGACATTTTTTGCTTCAATGTAGAAAGTATTCCAGAACTGGAAGTAATAAATGAATTGGCTGCAGCAAAAAACAAAGTTGCAAAAGTTTGTTTCCGCATTAATCCTAATGTGGGGGCTCACACCCATGCCAACATAACCACAGGGCTAGCTGAAAACAAATTCGGTATTGCAATGGAAGATATGGAATTTGTTGTGTCAAAAGCTGCTGAGATGAAAAATGTAGATTTTATTGGCCTACATTTTCATATAGGTTCTCAAATACTTGAGATGGATGATTTCATTGCCTTATGCAAACGGATCAACGAATTACAAAACAGATTAGAAGCAGAAGGCATTACTGTCAAGCACATTAACGTGGGCGGAGGTTTAGGCATAGACTATTCTAAGCCTAATGAGAATCCTATACCGAACTTCACCGATTACTTTAAGACCTATTCAGAGAATCTAATACTTAGAAAAGACCAGTGTCTTCATTTTGAATTAGGTCGTGCCATTGTAGGGCAATGCGGCAGCCTCATTACCAAAACCCTATATATAAAGAAAGGTATCCAAAAACAGTTTTGCATTGTTGATGCTGGTATGACAGAGTTAATTCGTCCTGCCTTATATGGAGCATTCCATCTGGTAGAAAATATTTCTAGCAATGAACCTAATGAGATATATGATGTAGTAGGTCCTATCTGCGAATCCAGTGATGTTTTCGTTAAAGACTTTGAACTTAACCAATGCCATAGAGGAGACTACATGGCAATACGGTCTGCTGGTGCATATGGTGAAACCATGGCATCGTCTTATAATTGTAGGGAACTTCCTAAAGGCTATTCATCGGAAGATTTCAAAAAATAACAGCTCTATCCTAGGTTACTTTAGCCTAGGATATTTTTTTTATAGACAATATTTTACAAAGAATCTATTTCCTCAGTAGATTGCTCACTTTATTCAAAACGAATAGACTTTGCAGGATGAATGTGAGACACCAAAAAGCTAGGAATAATGAGCACAAGGACGGAAATAATCAAGGTAACTAGATTCAGTAATAGAATAGCAAAAGGATTAATCAAAATAGGTACCGTATCAACATAATATGTTTGAGCATCTAAATGAATAATAGAAAAATATTTCTGTAAAAAACAAAGACCCAAACCTATTAGATTACCATAAATTAGTCCCTTCCCTATTATGAAAGTTGCAAAATAAAGAAATGTGTGACGAATAGACGGGTTCGTAGCTCCTAGTGCCTTTAAAACACCAATCATATTCGTTCTCTCCAATATAATGATAAGTAATCCACTAATCATGGTGAATCCTGCTACAGCTAGCATCAAAATCAGAATAACCCATACATTCATATCCAACAAGCTGAGCCAAGCAAATAATGAAGGATATAGTTGTTCAATAGTACAAACGAAATATGTGTCACCATAGCGATCTACCTGCCCATTCATTTTATGCAACACATTAATGAAATCGTCATTAATGGTATTATAATCCTTGACAGAAATCTCAAATCCACTTATTTGATCATCTTCCCATCCATTCAATTTGACAAGTGCTCGTAAATCTGTAAAAAGCAGATTGTCATCAAATTCCATTAGATGGGTACAATAAATACCTGCAATAACATATCTTCTAGCACGAATAGAATTACCCATAAAATAACAGTAAATCTTATCACCAACCTCAATTTTAAGATCTTTGGCTATAGATTCTGAAATAATAATTCTATTACTTATTATACTATCAGAAAAGACAGGAATCTCACCTTCTACAAGATGATCTTTCAAAAAAGAATAATCATATTCTGGTCCTATACCCTTCAAAGCAACTCCACGAAATTCTTTTTCAGTCTTTAAAAGACATGGTTTAGTAATATACCGTTGTACATGTGTAACATTAGGTATTTCCTTTATTACACTCATGACACTATCATTGCCGACTACAGGAAAACTTTCAAAAGAATTGGTCTGCTCCATATTCATTACCTGAATATGAGAACCAAAACCAAAAAGTTTATTCCGAATTTCATGCTTGAACCCAAGAACAACACAGACAGAAATTATCATCACAGCCAATCCTATTGCCATGCCAATAGTAGCAATAGTAATAGCAGGACGAGAAACCTGTTTCTGGTTTGTCCTGCTACCATAAATCTTTCTTGCTATGAAGAGAGGGAAATTCATTCTGTTCTACCAGGATAAGCTTCTAATGCTTTACGTAATACAAAAAGCGCACGAACTAAATCTTCCTTTTTCAAGACATAAGCTATACGCACTTCATTATGCCCTGAACCAGGCGTCGTATAAAAACCACTGGCAGGGGCAAGCATAACAGTTTCACCTTCATAGTTGAATTCGCTCAAGCACCAGGCACAGAATTTCTCACTATCATCTACAGGAAGCTTGGCAACTGTATAAAAAGCCCCCATTGGAATTGGAGAATAAACTCCAGGTATGCGATTCAATCCATCTATCAGGCACTTTCTGCGTTCAACATATTCATCATAAGTTTCACGTAGATACTCTTCAGGAGTGTCCAATGATGCTTCTGCTGCTATCTGCCCAATCAAAGGAGGACTTAAACGAGCTTGACAGAATTTCATGACAGCCTTACGAACTTCTTCATTTTTTGTAACCAAAGCACCTATACGTATTCCACACTCACTATAACGTTTAGAAACCGAATCAATCAAAACTACGTTCTGCTGAATACCTTCCAAATGACAAGCAGATATATAGGGAGAACCAGTGTAAATAAATTCACGATATACCTCATCAGAGAACAGATACAAATCATATTTCTTTACCAGGTCACGAATCTGATTCATCTCCCTACGGGTATAGAGATAACCCGTTGGATTATTAGGATTACAAATTAATATTGCCCTAGTACGCTCATTAATTAATTCTTCAAACTTCTCTACTTTTGGTAAAGAAAAGCCCTCATCAATTGTTGTTGCTATAGTTCGAATAACAGCACCAGCTGAGATTGCAAATGCCATATAGTTAGCATAAGCAGGTTCTGGTACAATAATTTCATCCCCAGGATTTAAGCACGCTAAAAATGCGAATAACACAGCTTCCGAACCACCTGTAGTAATAATAATGTCATCAGAGGAAACATTAATATCATACTTTTCATAATAATTCACCAATTTCTTCCTCAAACTTAAATATCCTTGAGAAGGTGAATATTCTAGTATTTTGCGGTCAATATTATGAATAGCATCCAACGCAACCTGAGGAGTTGGGAGGTCAGGCTGTCCGATATTTAAATGATAAACATGAATTCCACGATCTTTAGCCTCGTATGCCAACGGAGCTAATTTTCTAATTGGAGAAGCAGGCATTGCAGCACCTCTAACCGATATCTTAGGCATATTTTATTATATTATGTTCTATATTAATTAAGGTGCAAAGGTAAGGTTTTAACACAAACTACACAAATTTGAAAGGAACAAATTAAATTAAACAAACTATCATAGAACCTATATCGGATAATTTTAGTAAGTTTGCAATACAAATTAAAAACAAGTATAAAAGATGAATTGGTTTGAATGTAAAGTAATATATGAAAAGCCTGTAGAAAATACAGCTGCAACGAAAAAAGTACCAGAACTATATTTAGTAGATGCCATTAGTTTTACCGAGGCAGAAGCACGAATCATAGAAGAAATGACCCCATTTATTACTGGCAGTTTTGAAGTCAGTGATATTAAAAGAGCAAAATACAGTGAGCTCTTTTTCTGCGAGGAAGAAACTGCAGACCGGTGGTTTAAGAGCAAAGTCTATTTCGTCATTCTGGACGAAAAAACCGGGAAAGAAAAAAAGGCACCAAACAATTTCCTTGTACAAGCTGCCAATCTAAAAGATGCTGTTAAGAAACTTGAAGACGGCTTGAAAAACACAATGATGGATTATGTTATATCTAGCATTGCAGAAACAGCTATCATGGACGTTTATCCATACAAAGTGAAAAGTGAAAAGCCTGAATTCCAAGACGCTTTAGAACAGAAATAAAAGATGCCAAACATAAAAGAAGAAATAGTAAAAATAACAAACGGACTTCCTCAGGGAGTCCGTTTAGTTGCTATCTCCAAATTCCATCCAGCAAACGCAATAGAAGAAGCATACGCAGCTGGACAAAGAATTTTTGGAGAAAGTCATGTAAAAGAGCTTCAACAAAAAATGGCTGTTTTACCTAAGGACATTGAATGGCATTTCATTGGACATTTACAAACCAATAAAGTCAAATACATTGCCCCATTTATTAAGTTAATTCATGCTGTAGATACAATAAAGCTATTACAGGAAATTGACAAACAAGCCAAAAGAGCAGGAAGGATAATCCCTATCTTAATTCAACTTCATATAGCTGAAGAAGAAACTAAATTTGGCTTTACAATAGAAGAATGTAGAAACCTTTTAACTACTCAAGATTGGTCAGAATACCCAAATGTAAGAGTTTCAGGCTTGATGTGCATGGCAACCAATACAGACGACATGGAACAAGTAAGAAGGGAATTCCGCACCGTCCATGATTTCTTCTGTGAAATGAAAGCATCATGTACCAATCTCACTTCTTTTACAGAACTATCTATGGGAATGAGCCATGATTATCCTATTGCCGTGGAAGAAGGGAGTACGTTAATACGAGTTGGGAGTAAGATTTTTGGGGAAAGAGACTATTCCAAGAACTAAATAAACAAGTAAAATGAATATTTAGTCCTTTTTGTTTGCTTGGTATTTCCTTTTTTTATACTTTTGCTCAGTATTTCAAAAAGTGTGCAATGACTGAACAATTACCTAGCTTTATACCTATCATAGAAGAAAGCATCAAAAAAAATTGGGACTTAGATGCATTTACAGATTATGAGGGAGCCACTCTACAATATAAAGATCTGGCAAGAAAAATAGAAAAACTACACATTCTCTTTGAGAATAGTGGTGTTGTAAAAGGGGATAAAATAGCATTATTTGGACGTAATTGTGCAAACTGGGGTGCAGCCTTCTTTGCTATTCTAACTTATGGAGCTATTGCTGTTCCTATCCTTCATGAATTTAAGCCGGAAAATGTGCATTCTTTGGTCAATCATTCAGATGCAAAATTACTTTTTGCAGGTGACCAAGTCTTTCCTTCTTTGGACCCCGATGCAATGCCTAATTTGGAAGGTATAATCAACATTCAAGATTATCAGCTTTTCGTTTGCAGAAAGGAGAAACTTTATAATGCACGTGAAAACTTGAATTTCATGTTTGGTTCTAAGTTCCCTAAATATTTCCGTCCTGAACATGTGCATTATGAACCAGAAGATGGTCCAGATGCATTAGCTATGATTAATTACACTTCAGGAAGTACTGGAAATCCAAAGGGAGTTATGATACCTTATCGTGCAATTACTTCCAATATTCTCTTCGCACGCGAGGCTATCCCTAACATTCGGGGTGAAAGAGTGATTTCAATCCTCCCTATGGCTCACATGTATGGTATGGCTTTTGAGTTCGTTTATGAAATGACAGAAGGAGCACATATCTTTTTCCTAACACGTATTCCAAGTCCGAAAATCATTTTCAAGGCTTTTCAAGAGATAAAGCCTGTAATTGTAATATCTGTTCCTCTAATTATTGAGAAGGTTATCAGAAAGGCTGTATTCCCCAAAATCACTCAAACAGTAAAATTATTAATGAAAGCTCCTTATTTGGGTGATAGAATCAAAGCTCAGATTTGCCAGCAGATAAAAGATGCCTTTGGAAATAATTTCCGTGAAGTTATTATTGGTGGAGCTGCTTTCAATCAGGAAATTGAGAAATTCATGCATGATGTCAATTTCCCTTATACTGTAGGATATGGTACTACTGAAACCGCTCCTATTCTTGCATATGAAGACTGGTCCAAATTCAAGTTATATAGCTGTGGCAAAGCAGCATTGAATATGGAACTGAAAATTAACAGTAAAGATCCAGAACATATTGTAGGTGAGATATTGGCTAAAGGACCAAATGTCATGTTAGGTTATTATAAGAATCCTGAAGCTACAGCCCAAGTTATGCAAGATGGATGGTATCATACAGGTGACCTTGGAACAATCGACTCAGAAGGCAATCTTACTATAAAAGGTAGATGCAAGAACATGCTACTTAGCGCCTCAGGGCAGAATGTTTACCCTGAAGAAATTGAAGATAAGTTGAATACCCTTCCATATGTAGCTGAAAGTGTTGTTGTTCAACGTGGAGAAAAGTTCTTCGGCCTTGTTTATCCAGATCAGGACCTTATCAAGAAAGAAAATCTGACAATTGAGAAGTTACAAGAAATAATGGAAAATAACCGTAAGTTATTAAATACTCAAGTAGCCAACTATGAGCAACTTGCGGGAATTGAAATTAGAGAAGAGGAATTTGAAAAGACTCCTAAAAAGAGTATTAAGAGATTCCTGTACTCTTAATCCCAATCTACAATAACCTTAATAATCTGTTTCAAAAAGAAAGAGGCCCTGAATCAGGGCCTCTTTCTTTTTGAAAGTGAAGTTTATAACTCCAATTTCTTTAAGTATTCTGTGCAATCTTCAAAAGTCTCAAAGATATGATCCTCAGGGACAAGATTTGGAATAACATTCATCTTGGTTAGTAATTGCTTCGGTTGAGGCTTTATAATAGTCATAAGCACATTAACACCCTTTGCCTGTAAATCTTGAATCGCAGTTTCCATCGCATACACGCCAGATTGATCCATATAACTTACTCGACGCATACGTACGATAACTAATTTTCTGCGCTCTGGAATACTTTCCATCAGCAAGTTGAAACCTGTAACAGAACCGAAAAAGATTGGACCATCCAAATGGCAAATATATATTTTCTTTTTTATATCATCTGGAATACCACCTTCATCATTCCACGGATTATTCACATCTGTAGAATCCATAGCAGATGCAGTATAAGAATTCTCTATCAAATCACCTGCACGCTTCATGAAGAAGACACAAGCGATAACCATACCAAGACCAACCGCAGTCAGCAAGTCTACAAATACTGTGATCAGAAATACAACAATGAGTACAAAAGCATCTGACCTAGGTATCTTGTGAAGATCACGGAAACCTTTAAAATCAATGATACCCCAACCTACTGTTATTAGAATACCTGCTAAAACTGCCAAAGGTACATATTTAACCAATGAACCTAACCCAAGCAAAATGGCAAACAAGAAAATAGCATGAACCATTCCACTGATCTGAGTACGTCCACCAGATTTAACGTTGACAACAGTACGCATTGTTGCACCTGCACCTGCAATTCCACAGAACAAACCTGCAATAGCATTACCTATACCCTGTCCTATCAACTCCTGATTACTATTGTGTTTAGTTTTAGTAATATTATCTGCTACCACCGAAGTCAACAAAGTATCAATAGCACCCAAACCTGCTAAAGTCAAGCCAGGAACAATGGCAGCTTCCATAAGTGAAATCCAATTAATACCTGCAAGACTAATTCCTTCCTTAGCGAAAAATGGCATTGGCAGACCTGCTGGAATTTCACCAATGGTTAATTTAGTATCAATATTCATGAATAGAGATATGATTGTCATGACAATCAAAGCTACCAAAGTCGCAGGGATTTTCTTGGTGATTTTCGGGAATAATTCGATTATCAAAATAGAACAAATACCTAGAACCAATGCCTGCCAAACTAAACCATCGGCAGCCATCTCTGGATATCGTGTTATCATATCAACAACTAGAACCGGAGACTTTAAGCCGATCAAAGGATAAATCTGCTGAAGGATAATAATCACACCTATACCACTCATAAAGCCCGACAGCACAGGATAAGGAATATAACGCACATACTTGCCCAACTTTATCACTCCAAATAGTATCTGGAAAAGACCACAGAAGATACCAGCCATAGACATGCTAATCAGAACTGCAGCAAAACTTCCCTGAGTAGAAGCCCAAACACCACTGATTAAACTGGCTGAAATAACAGTCATTGGACCTGTAGGACCACTAATTTGAGAATGTGTACCTCCGAACAAGGATGCAAAAAAGCCAAGCATAGCGGCACCAACAAGACCAGCCAAAGCTCCCATAGAACTTGCAGCAGGGTCATTGATACCTCCAAAAGCCTGAATACCAAATGCGAGGGCAAGAGGCAAAGCAACAATTCCAGCTGTTATACCTCCAAAAATGTCACCTTTGATGTTGTTTGTAGAAATGAATGCCATATATGTATATAGTTTAAAATTAATTTTTATCCTTGTGTCTTGTAAGTAAAGCTAAACAACGTCAGATCATCATTCTGCTCCAAACCGGCAGAGAATGTGCATACGTCGTCTACTACCCTCTCTACAAGTCCTTTTGAATCTAGGAAAGAACTATTCTGTGCTAGTTCAAGTAATCTTTCCTCCGAATAGAATTCTCCATCCTTGTTTTTTGCTTCCGTCACACCATCGGTGAAAAGCAGGATTTTATCACCACCATTCAATTGAATAGAAGATTCTTCATATTCAGCACTATTTATGATTCCAGCTGCCAAATTCACTTTGACATCCATGAATTCAATCCGAGAGTCATGGAATAATATGGGAGGATTATGACCGGCATTACAATATTTAAGTAATCCTGATTTCAAATCCAGCACACCAACAAATAGAGTAACAAAAAAGTTCTGTGGATTATTCTCGGACAAAGAATGATTCAGAGACATGGCAATTCTTCCGGGACTATCTATGTGATAGGATCTGTTTCTGAACAACTTGCTTGTAACTGCCATAATCAAACTTGCGGGAATACCTTTGCCTGAAACATCTCCGATGATAAAAAAGAGTTTATCATCTCTAATCAAAAAATTATATAAATCGCCTCCAACTTCTTTAGCAGGATTCAATTTTGCATAGAGATAATCAGGAAATTCCTTTGGAAGCATATTCATCTGAATAGTTCGGGCAATATGTAACTCATTTTCCAATCGAGTCTGATTCTCTGTAGTAACCTTCAAATCTGTAATAAATGATGAAAGTTCATGCTGCATGTTATCCAGGGAATCACGTAACAGTTTCAATTCATCATCTGTTTTCACTTCTGGCAGTTCAGTGTTAAAATTACCATTTGAAATCTCATCTGCAGCATTGGCGAATCTGACCACTGGCTTAGCCAATTTCCCTACTACTACTCGTGTCGTCAAAAGTAAAGCCGTCAAGCCGAAAATAAACAACAAAAGAAGCAAATCCCGCAGCAAACGGATTGGTCTAATGATTTCTTTTTCCGAAGAACTGATGGACATGACCCAACCTACATTCTCTATAGGGGCAGTGAATGTATAGGAATTATCATCGGTCAGGGGATATCCATGAGAAATAACCTCTTTGTCATCAGAATCTGTGATACGTATATAAGAATTTCCTGATATCTTCTGACGTTCAATCATCTGCGTAATCCACTCCAATGTTACATCAACACCGAATACTCCTGCAAAATTACCTTGAGAATCATAAATAGGAATACAATAATCCGTCATAGGTTTCTGGGCCATTTTACCCACATAAGGCTTGGTCCAAAAGGCCTTATCTGAGAGTTTCGCCTTTTTAAACCAATCCTCAGACCAAAACTGTGAAATGGTTGTCAATTCATATTCACCTTTCTTTTTGGTACGATACAAATAAGGTGCTACGATCCTTTTGTCTGCATAGTAATTTGTATCTACGGCAAATGCTACACCATAAATATCCTCATTTATATCCAAAATAGGACGTAACAAATTAAGTATAGAGTCTGGATATGCTAAGAAGAAATTCGCAGAAGAAGATGCATTGTCCGCTACCACTTCGGCAATCTTGAATGTATTAGAGATCTCATCCACATAGACCTGAAGTGAATGTTGGGCAAGTTCAATCTCATCTTTCTTCATCTTATGATAGACAAAATAGAGACTCACCCCCATGGAAGCCAGCAGAATTGCTGCAGAGCATCCTGTAAACCATAAACTCAAGCGAGTCGAGAAGGAACGGTTAGGAGTTTTTAATCTACTCATAGTGTCTATTCTTTATTGCAAAAATCGCCATATTTTGTGACTTGGCAAAAAAAATGTCCTAAAAACTTAGTCATTGTTTTTCCTTTTTTATATTTTTGTAGTGTTAATCCATGGTGAAAACATGTTTCAAGGGAAAACTATCATATTAAACAACCAATTGAACGAACTGAAGAAACTGTTCGCTTTGACAGAAGAGCTCCATAAAGAACTGGAACTCCCTCAAGATGTTGTATTTAATATGAATTTAGCCCTGGAAGAAGCATTGACCAATATCATTCTATATGCCTACCCCGGTTCGGAAGGTACGATAGAACTTGAAGTTAAGAAAACAAATGAAAACAGCCTGTCCTTTACTTTAAGAGATAAAGGAATTGCATTTAATCCGCTGGAAGCCCCTGAAGCTGATGTTACCTCACCTGCTTCTGAACGAGAAATTGGAGGATTGGGAATCTTTCTCATGCGCCAACTGATGGATTTTGTAGAGTACGAGAGAAAAGGAGATAAGAACATTTTGAGAATGACTAAGAAAATAAAATAAATAATATATTATGGAGCCAATAACTATTTACATTGACGGACCACTGGATGCTCTGCACTTGAATGATCTACAGGAAAACGTAAACAGCCTTGACATTCATGAGGGACAATTTGTAATTCTGGATTGTACTGAAATGAACTACATCAGCAGTTCTGGTTTGCGTGTCTTCCTGTCCATGCACAAGGAGGTCACTTCCAAAAATGGTAAACTAATCATCAAGAATCTACAACCATTGGTTAAGCATGTATTCGACATGACTGGCTTTAGCCAGATTTTCAATTTTGAATAAGAGCTTATTTAATAGGAAGAGAGCCATCTGCAAAACAGATGGCTCTCTTTTATTTTATACGATTTGATATTTCAGGAAATATCTATTTATGAAAAGCTCAACTATACAGTAAGATTTCTCTAGAAGGAGAAAAATATTTTCCTAGTTAGGGAAAAAGAATTATCTACTCAGTGGGAAAAAAAATGGTAGTTGATTAACCCTTCGCTTTATATAAAACAAGAATGAAAAAAGAGATGACATGATGTCATCTCTCTCACATTATTTATATGGTAGCGCCTACGGGACTCGAACCCGTGTACCCGGCGTGAGAGGCCGGTATCCTAACCGCTAGATGAAAGCGCCATTATTTCTGTTTGCAAATATAAGGGAAGTTTTCCGTATTTCCAAATTTAAACTAAAATAAAAAGGGGAACCAAAAGCAGATGGTTCCCCTTTAGCTGAATATCTCAAGGATTATTTCTTGAAATAACGCTTAAATAGGCCTTCGAAGCCACGTCCATGACGAGCCTCATCCTTAGCCATTTCATGTACGGTATCATGAATAGCATCCCAACCCTTAGCCTTAGCATTCTTTGCAATGCGGAACTTATCCTCACATGCACCAGCCTCAGCATTCATACGCTTTTCCAGATTAGTCTTTGTATCCCAAACCACATCACCCAGAAGTTCTGCAAACTTAGAAGCATGCTCTGCCTCTTCCCATGCATAACGCTTAAATGCTTCAGCGATCTCAGGATAGCCTTCACGATCAGCCTGACGGCTCATAGCCAAATACATGCCGACCTCAGTACACTCTCCATTCCAATGTGCGTTCAGGTCTTTAATCATTTCCTCATCTACCCCATAGTCCTTAGCTATACCAATAGTATGCTCTGTAACCATATTCATAGCTCCTTCTTCAACTAGTTCTTTGAACTTAGAGGCAGGAACACCACACATAGGACACTTCTGAGGAGGTTCTTCACCCTCATGGACATAACCACAAACGGTACAAATAAATTTCTTTTTCATGTTTTTAGAATTTAAATAGCTATAAATTAGTTATTACATTATTAACTTTCCAAAGTTAAGTTAACTCTTCTACTTGAACAAATATTTAAACTATTATTTTAAATATAACCTAAAAAAATTGATTATTTTGTAAAATCAACCTATCTTTGTACAAACAACAAAATAGACATGAATCACGGTTTTGTAAAAGTTGCAACGGCTATTCCATCGCTGAAGGTTGCCGATTGCTTTTATAATGAACAGCAAATTGAAAGTCTTACCTTGCAGGCTTCAGGCAAAGGAGTAGAGATTATCTGTTTTCCAGAGCTAAGCATAACTGGTTACACTTGTGCCGATCTTTTCCAACAAGAACTGCTCTTGGAAGAATGTGAAAATGCAGTAATGAAACTGCTTACTACGACTCGTTCTCTAGACATTATCGCTATAGTAGGCATCCCATTGCCTTATAATGGTACTCTGCTGAATTGTGCTTTAGTCTTGCAAAAAGGAAAAGTACTAGCCATAATACCTAAGACTTATCTTCCTAATTATAAAGAGTTCTATGAAAAGCGGTGGTTTACATCTGGATTAAATCACATACCAGCCGAAGTCAGGTATTGCGGACAGCGTGTACTGGTTTCATCTAAACAGATTATCCATACCCCTCAATGCAATTTTGGTGTGGAATTGTGTGAGGATGCCTGGGCACCAATCCCTCCTAGCAGCTCTTTAGCACTTAACGGAGCAGAAATCATTTTTAATCTATCTGCATCCAATGAGAGTATTGGTAAAAACAACTATCTTACCTCTCTTATAGCTCAACAGTCTGCCCGCTGTATTGCTGGCTACGTCTACAGTAGTGCCGGATTCGGAGAATCAACTACCGATTTGGTGTTTGCTGGAAACGGACTTATTTATGAAAATGGTAAACTTTTGGCAAAAAGTGAACGTTTTTCTCTATCTGAACAGTTGATTGTAAGTGAAATAGATGTAGAGAAACTACGTGTAGAACGAAGAATCAACACTACCTTTGGAGATAGTCTACGTAATTGTCCTAACAAGGAGGATTATATCTTAATTCAATCTGAATCTGTCATTCCACCAGAGTTGACGCAGCTGACACGTGAAGTAGATGCACATCCTTTCGTGCCAACTGGTAATAAACTTGATGAGAGATGCGAAGAGATCTTCAATATCCAAGTTGAAGGCCTTGCACAGCGAGTACATCATATTAACGCGAAATCAGCAATCATTGGAATATCAGGAGGATTGGATTCTACCCTTGCATTGCTTGTTACAGTGAAGACATTTGATAAACTGGAGCTGAGCAGAAAAGGTATTGTAGGCATCACTATGCCAGGGTTCGGAACAACAGACCGTACTTATAATAATGCACTGACCTTAATGCGTAGTCTAGGCATTACCATTCGTGAAATTCCTATAGGTGCTTCTGTCATCCAGCATTTCAAAGATATAGAACATGATATCAACGTTCATGACATCACTTATGAGAACGGTCAGGCAAGGGAACGCACTCAAATTTTGATGGACATTGCCAATCAAATTAATGGGCTTGTAGTAGGCACAGGTGACCTTTCTGAATTAGCTCTAGGCTGGGCTACATACAATGGAGACCATATGAGCATGTATGGGGTTAATGCATCAATACCTAAGACATTGGTCAAGCATCTGGTTAGTTGGGTGGCAACTCATGAAGCCGATGAAGAAGAACGCATCTGCTTGATGGATATTGTTGACACTCCTATCAGTCCAGAGCTTCTACCTCCTACTGAAGACGGCAAAATTGCACAAAAGACCGAAGACAATGTTGGACCTTATGAACTTCATGATTTCTTCATCTACAACTTTATAAGATTCGGTTTCCGTCCGTCCAAAATTTACTTCTTAGCTCAAAAAGCGTTTCAGGGTAAATACGACGATGACACATTGAAGAGATGGCTTCGAACTTTCTGTTGGAGATTCTTTAGCCAGCAGTTTAAACGGAGCTGTCTGCCCGACGGGCCAAAGGTCGGTAGTGTTACATTAAGTCCAAGAGGAGACTGGAGAATGCCAAGCGATGCGACAAGTGCCATGTGGATAGAAGAATGCAAGAATCTATAAATCAAGTAAGGGAGCCCTTTATAGGACTCCCTTACTTGATGGCAACTGGAAATGATAGATATCTCTTTTAACTGCCATTTTCAAGGCTCTTGCAAAAGCTTTGAAAATTCCTTCTATCTTATGATGTTCATTCGTACCCTCAGCCTTGATATTCAAATTCATTTTTGCCGTATCACTCAAGCTCTTGAAGAAATGATAGAACATTTCAGTAGGCATCTCTCCTATCTTTTCACGATGAAAATCTGCATTCCAAATCAACCATGGACGTCCTCCGAAATCTAGAGATACCTGGCACAAGCAATCATCCATAGGAAGGGAATAACCATAGCGTTCTATTCCACGTTTGTCTCCTAGTGCCTGCAATAAGCATTCTCCTAATGCTAATCCTGTATCTTCTATGGTATGATGTTCATCTACATACAGATCTCCTTTAACATGTACGGTCAAATCCATATTACCATGTTTACCGATTTGTTCCAACATGTGATCAAAAAAGCCAAGACCTGTAGAGATATCACATTTGCCTGAGCCATCTAAATTTAAACCCACATACACTTGAGTCTCCTTCGTGTTTCGTTCCAAATTAAAGACACGTTCCCCTGCAAATACGATTTCTGCAATCTTATCCCAATCCATTCCATCTCTGCCTAGAATTAATGCCTTACAGCCTAGATTTTCTGCAAGCACTGCATCACTATCCCTATCTCCTATCACATAACTACCTGCCATGTTATACTCCGGATTATCAATGTATTGGCTCAACATGCCTATTCCAGGTTTGCGGTTAGGATGATTGCCTTCGGGAAAATGATTATCTATATGCTGACGAATGAAGTGAATCCCCTCACCTTCTAAAGTCTTAATAATGAAATTATGAACAGGCCAAAATGTACACTCTGGAAAAGAAGATGTTCCGAGACCATCTTGATTACTGACCATGACCACTTCAAAGTCGAGATTTCTGCAAATGAAACCTAGATTACGAAACATGCCAGGGACAAACTTCAACTTTTCAAAAGAATCGATCTGTTCGTCAGCAGGTTCCTCTATCAAGGTTCCATCTCGATCTATAAACAATACTTTTTTCATTTCTTCACAGGATAATTACGTAATGCTGCCAATAAAGCGGTATTTTCGGATTTTGTGCCTATTGTCACTCTCAAACAATCATCACAAAGCACAATCTTTGAGCGATTCCTGACAATGATACCTTTGTTTACTAAATAATGATAAATAGCAGAAGCATCGGTCATGCGTGCAAGGAAGAAATTAGCATCAGTAGGATATACTTTTTTTGTAATAGGAAGTGTAGCAAACGATGCCATCAGCCTTTCCCTTTCCTCTAAAATCATGCGAATCCAACGATCCACATCAAAACGGGCCTTTATAATTTCTTTGGCCTTTTCTTGAGTCAACAGATTAACATTGTATGGATATTTCACCTTATTGAAAATCCCAATAATCTTTGGGTCAGCCATAGCTAATCCCAGACGCATACCAGCACAACCCCAAGCTTTGGAGAATGTCTGTAGTATAATTAGGTTTGGGCATTTATCCAAAATAGTAAGGAAAGAAGGTTCACTACTGAAGTCAACATACGCTTCATCAAGAACAACAAATCCATCAAAAGACTGTATAAGAGAATAAACCTCCTTTTTATTTAAACGATTACCAGATGGATTGTTCGGTGAACATAGAAAAATAGCCTTTGTATTATCATCTGTAGACTTCAATAACTTTTCAGAAGAAATCTGGAAATCCTCATCTAAAAGAACAGGACGATATTCTACATCATTAATGTCAGCACAAACTTTATACATCCCATAAGAAGGTGCCATGGCAACTACATTATCCTTACCTGGAATGCAGAAACAACGATAAATCAAGTCTATAGCCTCATCACTGCCATTTCCTAAAAACAACTGCTCTGGTTTTATGCCTTTTAATGGAGCTATCAAAGACTTTACCTCTACCTGAAGAGGATCAGGATAACGGTTAATCGGTGCATTATATGGATTTTCATTAGCATCCAAAAACACCGTTGCATTACCACCTTTATATTCATTACGGGCAGAACTATATGGTTCCAACTCCCAAATATTCGGACGTACTAATTCTTTTAAAGGTTTCATAATTACTTAATAGAGTTTAACCTTAATGTCATTGCATTTCTATGTGCATCAAGCTGCTCATTCTTAGCCATTTCCTCTACAGCTGGTCCAATCTTTCCAATTCCCTCTGCTGTAAGTTCTTGAAATGTAATCTTTCTGATAAAACTGTCCAAGCTAACTCCACTATATGACTTAGCATAACCATTAGTTGGAAGTGTGTGATTAGTACCACTGGCATAATCACCTGCACTCTCGCAACTGAACTTTCCAAGAAATACACTACCAGCATTGACAACTTTATCAGCTAGTTCCAAATAATTATCAGTAGAAATAATAAGATGCTCAGGAGCATACTCATTACTCATATTCATCATTTCCTCCTGATCTTTCACCAGAATAATTTTACTGTTTTCCAAACTCCTGGCTGCGATTTCTTTCCTAGGGAGAAGCCCCAACTGCCTTTCTACCTCCCTCTGTACAGCAGGAATAATATCCTTACTAGTGGTAATCATTATAACTTGACTATCCACCCCATGTTCTGCTTGAGAAAGCAAGTCAGCAGCAACAAATGATGGATTACTGTTCTCATCTGCCAATACTTCCACCTCAGAAGGTCCTGCTGGCATATCAATGGCTACATCTTTTAAAGAAACAGCTTGTTTTGCTGCTACAACATATTGATTTCCTGGGCCAAAAATCTTGTATACTTTAGGAATACTTTCAGTTCCATATGCCATAGCACCTATTGCCTGGACACCACCAGCTTTGAATATTTTATTCACTCCCGCAATCTTTGCTGCAATAAGAATAGCAGGATTAACCTTACCTTCCCTATTCGGTGGAGTGCATAGGACTATTTCCTTACAACCCGCAATTTTAGCTGGAGTAGCCAACATAAGCACAGTGGAAAATAATGGAGCTGTTCCTCCTGGAATATAAAGACCAACCTTCTCGATTGCAACTGCCTTTTGCCAACAGGTTACACCTGACTGAACATCAATTTTCTTAGTTTGAAATTTTTGAGCTGAGTGAAATTTCGCTATGTTCTCATGAGCTAATTCAATGGCAGACTTTAGACTATCATCAACTAGACAATCAGCTTCCATCATCTCATCTTCATTGACAGCGAGAGAATCCAACCTTACTTTATCGAAAAGGAGTTCATATTCCTTTACAGCAGCATCACCACCATAACGTACTTTATTCAAAACCGTATTAACGGTTTCTTGTAATTTGGCTACATCTAAAGAAGGACGAGTAAGGATTTTCACCCAATCCTCCCTAGCAGGATATTCTATAACTTTCATTTAAGGAATCATTTTTTCAATAGGTGAAACCAAAATACCTTCAGCCCCTGCAGATTTAAGTTTCCCAATAATCTCCCAAAATCTTTCTTCACTTAAAACTGTATGAACACTACTCCATCCTTCTGTAGCCAATGGCATTACTGTCGGACTGTGCATACTGGGAAGAACACTTAAAACCTCTGGTAAATTATCATTAGAAACATTCATACGGACATATTTCTTGTCTTCCGCTGTCTTGACTGCAGTAAGACGGAACAAAAGTTCCTCTAAGATTTCTTTCTTTTCTTCAGTCAGATTCTTGTTGGCTATCAAAAGTGCTTCACTTTGCATAACCACTTCAACTTCCCTAAGATTATTGCTTACAAGAGTGGATCCTGAGCTGACAATATCAAAGATAGCATCTGCTAAACCTATACCTGGTGAGATTTCTACAGAACCAGTAATTACGTGAATATCAGCATTAATATGGTTCTTCTCCAAGAAATTACGAAGAATAACAGGATAAGAAGTTGCAATTTTCTTATTTTCAAACCACTCCAAACCAGGATATTCTATAGCCTTAGGAATAGCTAAAGATAGACGACAATGACTAAAATCCAAACGGCGAACGATATCCGCATCTTCTTGACGCTCTACAAATTCATTTTCTCCTACAACACCTAAATCAGCCACTCCAGATGCTACCGTTTGTGGTATATCATCGTCACGAAGAAAAAGTACCTCAATTGGAAAATTCTTAGACTGCACCAATAAAGTTCTCTTTGAGGTGCTTAATTTAATATCACTTTCAACCAACATGTTCATGGTCTCTTCGTAGAGACGACCTTTAGATTGAACTGCTATTCGTAACATTTTTATCTATATTATGAAAAAAGGCTCGCCAATATAACTATCGGTAAGCCTTTATAAATTATTTAATCACACATCAATATCTGCTCACCGGGGAAGACGTTGAGTGAACATGATGACGATGTATTGTGTTAAAATTCATACATTAACTTTTAAATCGATGCAAAATTAGACTATAAAAATTAAATCTGCAAGTTTTAGAAGTACAAATTTAGGTCTATGACTGTTTTTCTACTATCTTTGCAGTAAATTAAAAGTAATATGGGAAAAAAGATTTTTACTCTCATTTTCACCCTTCTATCCATCTTACCTGCACAGGCTGTATTGAAGGAAAAAGATTTGGAACAGACTATCTCTGTCTTACTATCTGAGTTAAAACAGTTTAAGGAACTTCAGATTAACCGTTCCAACACATTCGAAGAGCGTTATAAGCAAATGGAAAAGCAGATGCGTCTTGTCATGCAGCGTGCCGACCAGACCTCATTAATGCTTTATTCACAGCAAAGTGAATATATATTTGATTTAACATATGCTTGTCATGAGGCAACTCAACAATACCAAAACTTCCATGCCAACCTTACTCCTTTCTCAACATGGGTAACCCGAATCAACATTGAAGTTGAAAGGTACACAGCTCTCATTAACTCCCTCAACAACATGCCTGACTTTCTCCTAAATGAAGAACATCTAGGAGATCGTGATTCTTGCCTTTTATTATCAACTCAAATTAGAGCACAACTCATTAAAAATAGAGATAATATTACACGACTTCAAGAACTTCACGACCAAGTAGAACAACGATTAAAGGAGTTAAATGATTATGCTCAGGCTCGCTACAATAACATTAGAGCTAGCATCTTCATTAATGGTGGTGACAACTATTATACAATCTTAAAACAAATAAAACAGCGATACCAAAGAGCTGTAAATGCCATAGAACGTAAATATAACCCTATAAATGGGGCGCGTTCAGACTGGCGAAGTTCTACCATTCTGTTTTGCTTCATTTTTGTCATTTTATGGATGTCTATAGCTTCTGCAATCAGTGTGATAATTATCAATTGGCTGGTTCCGAAATCTAAGCAGGGTAAATACTATCAAAAAAGAAAACCTTGCATGATATGGACTCTGACAATTATTACATTTGCCATTGCTGTCATGATTCTGAGAACAATTCTTCGTCAGCATGGTTTCTTCCAGATGGCTACAGAACTTCTCATTCAATATGCATGGCTCTTAGGGGTAATATTGATTTCATTACTTATCCGTCTTTGGAACCACCCAGAAAGAATTAAGAGGGGTATTCGTATATATTCACCCATTTTTTTGCTGAGCTTTGTTGTTATTACGTTTAGAATAACTTTTATTCCAAACGAAACGGTCAACTTGGTATTTCCTCCAATACTAATATTTTGTCTAATATGGCAATTTATTACCATATACAAACATAATAATACTGCTGAAGGAAAAATCAGTGAAAGCGACTATTTCTATGCCTATATTTCTCTACTAGTCATAACTATATGCACTATTTCAGCATGGCAAGGATACACTCTGCTTTCTGTCCAAATCCTAATTTGGTGGTACATACAACTTGCATGTATACAAACCATAACATGCTTATATACACTGTTACATTTGTATCAAGGATGGAGATTGAATAGATACAAAGAAAAACTTGCAAACAAAGAAATAGACCAGAATATCATTACTGTCACAAAAGATGATAAAGGTAACGAATCCTACAAGTTGGACATTACAAAAACATGGTTCTATGATTTTGTATATATGGCATTAATTCCTATTCTTGCCGTCTACTCTGTCATGTTTAGCATTTACTGGGCAGCATCTGTATTCAACATGAATCAATTAGTGGTTGATATATTCCGTAAATACTATATAGATGTTGAGAATACATTCCGACTTTCATTGTTTACCTTATCTTTAATTATTGCCATGTTTTTCTTAGTTAAATATGGATTATATTTAGGTAGGGAACTTTATCTTCGCAGACACAGATTAAGAAATGGAGAAAAGAATGTAGTTGCCTTAGGTCTAAACATCGTAACTATATTTGTTTGGGGTATATACCTCATAATATCCTTAAAAATACTCAACGTAGGGACCGCTGGTATTTTAGCCATATTAGCGGGTATGTCAACTGGTATTGGTCTTGCTCTTAAGGACTTAATTGAAAACTTATTCTATGGAGTCTCTTTAATGACAGGACGTGTGAAGGTAGGTGACTATATTGAACTTGACGGAATTCGTGGAAAAGTCAACAATATTAATTACCAAAGTACCATGGTAGAAACATTAGATGGCTCAATTATATCATTTCAAAACAGTCAGCTATTTAGTAAGAATTTTAAAAATCTGACTAAAAATCATGGGAATGAAATGGTAAAAATACCTATTAATGTCGCTTATGGAACGAATGTAGAGAAAGTTCGTGACATCCTTTATGAAAACCTGAAAAAATTGAATTGCTGGAACCAAAAGAGAGGCTTGGAAATTCTATTTGACAACTTTGGGGAAAATAGTGTGGATCTGATATTGGTATGCTGGGTACCAGTAAACAAGAAACTGATGGCTGTATCACAAATGAAAGAGGTCGTATACAAAACTTTTAATGATAATGGTATAGAAATTCCATTTCCACAAAGAGATGTTTATGTTCGACAAATGACTACAGAAACAATCCCAGCTCCAAATAAAGAATAATAAATATATTAACAGGAAAATTTCCTGTTAATATAAGCACCTCATTCTATTTCAGAAAGCTCTAGCCAACGCATGCTTTTTGTATCCAACTCGTCATTGAGTATTGGAAGTCTTTTGCTTAGTTTTGTAATTTCATCTACATCTATAAGACCACCACTTAGAGCTGCTTCTATTTCAGCTTTTTCTTCTTCTAAGGCTGAAATATCTTTTTCTAAGGCTATAAATTCCTGTTTCTCCTTGAATGACATTTTTCTTTTATCATTCAATCGAACTTTTTTAATTGAATTGTCGTTTGAGATTTTTGTTTGAGAAGCATTCGCTCTATCTAACTTAAGTTTCTCATCCTTCCAACCTCTATATTCTGTATAATTACCTGGAAAATCACGGATATCCCCTTCCCCATTGAATACTAGCAGGTGGTCTACCACTTTATCCATGAAATACCTATCATGGCTTACAACAATAACACATCCTTTAAATTTCTGCAAATACTCTTCTAAAATCTGCAGTGTTACTATATCCAAATCATTTGTAGGCTCATCAAGTACTAAAAAATTAGGATTATGCATCAAGACTGTACAAAGATATAAACGACGTTTCTCACCACCACTTAATTTATATACATATGTATATTGTTTTTCCGGTGAAAAAAGGAAATGTTGCAATAACTGCATTGCAGTAAGCCTTTGACCGTTCCCTAAATCTATGTAATCAGCTATATCCTTAATAATGTCTATTACTTTCTGGTTCTCATCAAAGTTCATACCATCTTGAGAATAATAACCAAAACGGACAGTCTCTCCCACTTCCAGCTTACCTTGATCCAATGGGGCAAGGCCTTGGAGAATTTTAACAAAAGTAGATTTCCCAGTTCCATTATTACCTATTATCCCCATCTTTTCATAACGAGAAAAGATGTAGCTGAAATCATTCAAGATAACTTTATCACCATAAGATTTAAATAAATGGTTAGCCTCAAAAATCTTATTGCCAATATAAGATCCTTGCATATCCAACTTAATACTATCGTTGTTAATGCGTTGCTTGGCCACCTTCTCTAATTCATAGAAAGCTTCTTGCCGATAGCGTGCCTTATGCCCTCTAGCCTGAGGCATGCGACGCATCCAATCTAACTCGGTACGGTATAAGTTGTTTGCTTTAGCAATCTCAGCAGTCAAATTATCTTTACGCTCTTGTCTTTTTTCTAGATAATAACTATAATTTCCTTTGTATGAATAAATCTTTTTATCATCTATTTCATATATTTCATTACAAATCCTATCCAGGAAATATCTGTCATGAGTTACCATCAAAAGACTCATATTTCCCCGCTTTAGAAAATCTTCTAACCATTCCACCATTTCCAAATCCAAATGATTGGTAGGTTCATCAAGAATTAAAAAATCAGGTTCTAGTATCAAGACATTTGCCAAAGCCACACGTTTTAATTGTCCTCCTGATAACTCTCCTATTCTTTGTTCAAAATTAGCAATCTTTAGGATAGAAAGTATTTGTTTTGCCCGTTGTTCATAATCCCATGCTTTGGTTCGCTCCATTTCCTCTAACAGGTGTTCTAATCCAGGACTACCAGGAGTTTCTAAACAGAGCTCATATTGTTTAATGACATCTGTAACCTCATTACCATGATAAAAACAAGCCTCAATAACCGTCAATTCTTCAGGATATACGGGTGCTTGCTCCAGATATCCAACACGGAGATCGTTTCTATAAATAACAGAACCACTATCTCTTCCTTCTTTTCCTGATAGGATATTTAATAAAGTAGTCTTACCAGAGCCATTTTTAGCCACGAGACCTATTCGCTGACCTTCAGCTATTCCAAAAGACAAATTTTCGAATAAGACCAAATCACCAAAGGATTTGGTCAAATTCTCAACTTGCAAATAAGGGTTTATTACTGCCATTAAAGTTTAGATTCAATTTCTCTTTTTATAGAGTCAAATTTAGCAGTTAAATCTACATTATCTTCATGCTTAATTGCCTCAGAAAGATATTTCATAGGTTCAAGATAAAAATCAGTACCAGCAAACTGAAGTGCAGGATACTCATTTTTTCCATCCACGACAGTAACCCACTCCATACCATCCATTTCATTCGTAAGAATTACTCCAAAAGCAATGCCTATAGCTTCCCAGGTTTCTCTTTGTCCTGGAGGATATATACCACTGTCTATAAGACACTGAAGTTTAGCTATATCTTCATAAGAACCGGTAAAATCCTTTTTCTGGCTTTTTTTAACCGTTTTTGAAACCCAATCAAAAGCCTCATCAACTTGATGAACTTCCCAGACTCGGACAGGTATAATCTCCTTTGGATAAGGCTTACGCTCATCACGGATTATCAATGAAGAAATAACTTGCTCTGCATCATCAGGAGTGACCCCTTTAGAAACAGTAAAAGAAAATTCCAACACTGTATTTCCTTTACCTAACAAATATATATAACTAGTGTATTCTTGTCCTCCTTCGGTAAAATCTTCTTTCGTAATGACCGAATCCCATCCACCGATATTCTTTAAATAGGCATTAGGATAGTTCTTCTGCTCTTCCTCTAACATTTGATGAGCATAGTTCCTGGAATTATCCTTGAATGCAGAAACTCTTAAATTTCCTGTCCACCGATTCGGATTATAGAAGAGGAAACTGCCCTCTTCATCCTCAAACTCAAACCAACTGTCAGGATAATTAATGGAGAACCATCCATAAGGTGAAATGAACTTTTTCATATTTAATTATCTGCCAATAGATTGTATTTTTGACCGGATAGATTTAGAGATTTCAAGAAATTGAAAACTCTCATCTCCCGTATTACTCTTAATCGCCTCATACTTTTTTGTTGCGTATTCTTTAGCCTTATCAAACGTAAGACGAGACATTTCTGACTGAGTCTTAGTCTCCGAAATTGAGTCTAGTTTCTCATCTGGGAAATACTCATCTAGGCTGACATCGCCAATTATAGTAGTTTCTAACACCTGAAGATTCTCATTCTTGGAATCTGTATAATAACCTATAAACATATGCCCAGGGACACGAATCATAACTGGTTCAATATTAATGGCCCTAAGAAGGGATGCAAATAAGACTGTCCCATCTACACAATTTATTTGTGATGATTGAAGAGCATCATCTATTGTTCTTACCTTCTGACAATAAATCATATTGGATGACAAACTACTATATGAAACAGAACTATAAGTGAAATGCCGTTTTTGAAGCATATTCCATAATGCATAAACTTGCTTATCAACCTGTCTTTCTCCTTGCTGCACACCTACAAATTTACGTACAATCTTTGTGTTTAAGGCTTCTCTCAGCAAAATATCAATCATTGGATGATCTTCATTTACATATGCAGCAAAATACAAACTAGTATCATGAAGTTTCATATTCTCATCCTTATAACAAAGTAGACATTCATTGATAGAGCGCATAGACATCGTCGTAATCTTTTGACTAGGTTTCTCACCACCAACTTTTAATGTAACAGCAAATGAAACTGGTTGTGGCTGTGAATTATTCTTAAGTGCCTCATAATCCCATAACACATCAGGATAAATTGTATATACCATATCCTTAATAGGAAGAACAAAGTCTGAAACTGACTTGGAGAAATAAGGCGTTTCAGATAGTTCTATATGAACACGACAGTTTTTTGAAATAGCTTTAACACGTATTCCAAATCCCACTTGAGGATTTCCCACATAATTTTTACTGCTAGGTTGAATAACTTGCGTTCCCGTAGAAGCTGTAGAAAGAATAGCAGATGGAAAGATATTACCAGAAAGTTCACTCACAATTTGGAATCTCTCTGCTTCCTGATGTTGATAATAGGCATATGTACCTCCTATTCCCAAAATAATAAGGAATAAAAAGAGAGAGCAACATTGCCAAAAGCGAACAGAACTATATTTGTTTTTTACCATATCATTTTTGAATGTGCTAATATATAAAAAAAATGGCTTTGGTTCAGTATTTTCATATTAAAAAGATAAAAAAAGCAATAATAAAAAGAGTTTCTAAAAAAATATCACTATATTTGCATCATCAAAAATAAGAAGGTCAGTTTGACCAATACAAATCATCGATTTTTATTTTAACAAAATTATTCCATACTCGACATCCGTCGTGATTGAGTAATCTTACAAATTATTATATGTATAACATTGAAGATTTAAACAGCAAGACTGTTGCTGATTTGAATGAAATAGCCAAAGAACTAAACTTGAAGGTTACTTCAAGAATGACTAAAGAACAAATTGTCTATGCTATTTTGGATGAGCAGGCAGAAGCATCAAGCAAATCGACTCCAGAAGTACCAGCAAAACGAAAAAGAATTGTCAGAAAAGCTGTAGCGGTAAAGACAGAGAACGCTCTAAAGACTGAACCAACTACACCTAAGGCTGATGAGCCGAAAAAGGAAGAACCAATAATTGAAGAAGAAAAGCCTATTGAAGAATCTCCCAAAGAAATATCATCTAAGCCAAATGCAAAATCTGATAGCATAGAATCTACAGAACCTGTAAAAGAAGAAAAGAGTGTATCTAAAAAAAGGACTCGAATCCACAAAGAAGTTCTTCCAAAAGAGGAAAAGATTGAAACCGACTCTATAGATTCAACTCAAACTAGCGACTCAGAATTTCAAAATACGCTGATTGTAGATGAACCATATAAACAGGATACGATCTATACATCAGAAGACACTTTCATCCCAATAGAAGACCTGCCATCAAACAATACAGGAAAAATCCTTTCACCTTCAGATTTCTTAGCTCGGTTTGACATATCTAACAAACAAGATAAGCCTAGAAAAGAAGAGCCAAAGGAAGAACTCGTTGTCAATGAAAATGTATTTGAAACTGGTTTACAAACAGATGAAGATAATTTAGATATCATTCCGGAGAGAAAGCCAGAGATAGAAGCTAAACCAGAACCAAAACCAGACCCTGCCGTTGAATTTAATGACATAATCACAGGTGATGGTGTACTGGAAATCATGGCTGACGGATATGGGTTCCTTCGTTCTTCCGATTACAACTATCTTAGTTCTCCAGATGACATTTATGTTAGCCAAGCTCAAATCAAATTGTTTGGTCTACAAACAGGTGATGTAGTTGAGGGACCAATTCGACCACCTAAAGAAGGTGAAAAGTACTTTCCTCTTGTACATGTGACAAGTATTAATGGTAAGGAACCAGAAGTGGTGAGAGACCGTGTTCCTTTTGAACATTTGACTCCTCTTTTCCCTGACGAGAAGTTTAATCTATGCGGTAAGCCAAACACTTCAGTGTCTGCTCGTGTGGTAGATTTGTTTGCTCCAATAGGTAAAGGTCAACGTGCCTTAATCGTAGCACAACCTAAAACTGGTAAGACCATATTAATGAAGGATATTGCAAATGCTATTGCAGCTAATCACCCTGAAGCATACTTAATGATGCTATTAATTGACGAGCGACCAGAAGAGGTTACAGACATGGCACGTACTGTAAATGCAGAAGTAATTGCTTCCACTTTCGACGAGCCCGCTGAACGTCATGTAAAAATCGCAGGAATTGTCTTAGAAAAAGCAAAGAGAATGGTAGAATGCGGTCACGACGTGGTAATCTTCCTTGATTCTATTACAAGACTTGCACGTGCATATAATACAGTCTCTCCTGCTTCTGGTAAAGTTCTTTCTGGTGGAGTTGATGCAAATGCGCTTCATAAACCAAAGCGTTTCTTTGGAGCTGCTAGAAACATAGAAAATGGTGGTTCACTGACAATTGTGGCAACTGCTTTAACTGAAACTGGAAGTAAAATGGATGACGTCATCTTTGAAGAATTCAAAGGTACAGGTAATATGGAACTCCAACTTGACAGAGCATTAGCCAACAAACGAATCTTCCCTGCAGTTAATTTGGTTGCATCTAGTACACGTAGAGACGATTTGTTGCATGACAAGCAAACACTTGACCGGATGTGGGTGCTGCGCAAATTCCTTTCTGATATGAATCCTTTGGAAGCAATGACTGAACTTAAGCAAAGGCTAGAGAATACAAATAGTAATGAAGAATTTTTAATGAGCATGAATTCATAAAGAAACAACCCCCAAAAACGAATAGTTATTGGGGGTTGCCTTTTTCTTTACATAATTAAAAAGGAAGGTCGTCAGTAGAACTAGTACCAAAATCTACAGGAGGAATTGGTGGCATATCTACTGGAGGTGCAACTTGCTGCTGTTCTGGCTGTGGACGATCTACTTTCCAAGCCCGTATAGAGTTAAACCATCTTCCCTGATACTCGCGTGCATCAATATCAAAAGATACAGTCACTTCTTCTCCTGGTTGAATATTGAATTGAGATATTTTATCGTCACCAAAAACCTCAAAACACATTTTACGTGGGTACTGATCATGGGTCTCCAAAACATAAGACTGAACAGACCATGGGTTACCTGTTGCTTTTGCAACGCCGCTTCTCTTTTCAAGTACGGCAATTATTTTTCCGCTTAGTTCCATATTTTAAGTTTAAATCGTTGCGAAATTAGTAAAATACTATTTAATAAACCAATTTTCCATAGACTTTTTTCTCTTTTATATTTCTTTTTTTGTAAATTTGTACCCTAATAGAACAAATATAAAAACTGATATAAAACCATGAAATTTGTAGTTTCAAGCAAGGCCTTATATAGCCAGTTACAAGCTATTGGCCGTGTAGTTAGTCCTAAGAACTCCTTGGCTATCTTGGATTGTTTCCTTTTTAATGTTGAAGATAATCAGCTGAAAGTGACCGCATCCGACAGCGAAACAACCCTTACGGCTTCTTTGGAACTCATTGAAAGTAACGAGAATGGTTGCTTTGCCATCAATTCCAAGAAAGTACTAGAAGCTCTGAAGGACATCTCAGAACAGCCACTTACATTCCAATTGGATTTAAATACCATGGAAATGACCATTTCATATCAAAATGGTTACTATAACTTAATTGCTCAAAAGGGTGAAGATTATCCTCAGCCAATAGGCTTGAGCGAAGAAGGCATTGTCCACCTGAATGTAAAATCTAGTGTTTTGCTGAATTCTGTTACCAGAACACTTTTTGCTACTTCTGATGACACCCTACGCCCTGTGATGAACGGAATCTATTTCGACATTACTACAGAAGATTTAACCATAGTAGCAACAGACGGACATAAATTGGTAAGATGCCGCAATTTCTCAACTAAGAGTGAACAAAAAGCATCTTTCGTGCTGCCTAAGAAACCAGCCCAAATGCTAAAGTCATTAATCGGAAAAGATGACAGCGAGGTACAAATTCAATTTGACGGCAGAAACGCAACTTTCAAGTCTGATGGTTTTAAAATGGTTTGTAGACTCATTGAAGGTCGTTTCCCAAACTACAATTCTGTAATTCCATCCGATAATCCATTTGTAGTGACTATAAACCGACAGTCATTTATAAGTGCCTTAAAGCGTGTCTTGGTATTTGCTGCTGAGGAAATTTGGCTTGTAAAGATTTCTCTTTCTCAAAATGAGCTGACAGTAAGTAGTAAAGACCTTGATTTCTCAACAGCTGCAGAAGAACATCTGGCTTGCTCATACAATGGTCGTAACATCAGCATTGGATTCAAGGGCACGTTCTTGATAGATATCTTAAATAACCTTTCAAGCGAGGATGTCATGTTAGAATTGGCAGATGCAGCACGCTCTGGTGTAATCGTACCAGCAGATCAGGATGAAGATGAAGATACTCTGATGCTGCTAATGCCAATGATGCTGAACGATTAATTAGTTTGAAATGGCAAAACTGAATTTGAAGAATCCAATCATATTCTTTGATCTGGAGACTACAGGCACAGATATTAATAAAGACCGAATTGTAGAAATAAGCTATATTAAGGTTTATCCCAACGGAAATGAAGAAAGTAGGAATATGCGTATTAATCCGGGTATGCATATTCCTGAATCTTCATCCCAAGTTCATGGAATCAAAGATGAGGATGTAAAAGATTGTCCCCTATTCAAAGACATTGCCAAAAATCTCTCAAAAGTCTTTGAAGGATGTGATGTCGCAGGCTTTAACTCAAATCGTTTTGATATACCTCTTCTTGTGGAAGAGTTCTTGAGAGCTGGTGTAGACTTGGACCTTAGAAAACATAAATTCATTGATGTTCAGAATATCTACCACAAACTGGAGAAACGGACTTTAATCGCAGCATATAAATATTATTGTGGCAAAAATTTGGAAGATGCTCACTCTGCCTTAGCTGATACAAAAGCCACTTACGAGGTATTACAGGCACAGTTGGATCACTATCCAGAAGAATTAAAAAATGATGTGGATTTTCTTTCCGAATTCTCAACCATGGTGAAGACCGTAGACTTTGCAGGTCGAATGGCATATGATGACAATGGAAATGAAATCTTTACCTTTGGTAAGTATAAAGGAATGAAGGTCACAGATGTACTTCATAGAGACCCAGGGTATTTTGGATGGATTCTACAAGGAGACTTTACCTTGGACACCAAAAGAGAACTGATGAAAATCCGCTTGAGAGAACAAGGTAAATGACATGCTGAAAACGCTGATTGTTCATAACTATTCCTTAATTGAACAACTGAATATAAATTTCCAGAATGGTTTTTCTGTAATAACAGGAGAAACAGGAGCTGGAAAATCCATTATATTGGGTGCTTTAGGTTTATTATTAGGTGTGCGCGCTGATAGTAAAACCATCCGTCACGGTGAGTCAAAATGTATCATTGAAGGCCATTTTAGTTTAAACAGTAACAAACTAAAGGATTTCTTCGATGATAATGATTTTGAATTCGAACCGGAAGATTGCATTATCCGTAGAGAAATATATGCTTCCGGAAAAAGCCGTGCATTCATAAATGACACTCCTGCTCAGCTTACACAACTAAAAGAACTGGGAGAACAACTCATTGATATTCATTCTCAACACAAGAATCTCTTACTGAATAATGAAGGGTTTCAACTAGAAGTATTAGATACCATAGCTCACAATCATGACTTGCTGGTGGAATACAAAAGAAACTATTTGTCATATAAAGCCCTTCAACAGGAATTGGAAAATCTAAAGGAACAAGCTCGCAAAAACAAAGAAGAAGAGGATTACCTAAACTTCCAATTCAACCAGTTAGATGAGGCTAATCTTGAGCCTGACGAGCAGGAACAACTAGAAGAGGAATTGGATATTCTTAGCCATTCAGAAGAAATAAAAGCATCCCTGTATTCTTGCAATAGTTTATTGCAAGATTCTGAAGATTCTGTTCTCTGCCAATTGAGAAACATTCAAAGTCATCTTAGAAATATTGACAATTATTTTGCTCCAACTAAAGAATGGTTGGAAAGGATTGAAAGCTCATATATAGAATTAAAAGATATTTCAGACGACATTGAAGGTAAAGGCGAAGATGTTGAATACAACCCTAAACGTATGGAGTATGTAAACGAAAGATTGAATACGATCTATACGTTGGAGAAAAAACACAACAAGGAATCTGTTGCAGAGCTTTTGGAACTGAAAGAACTCCTTCAAAAGAAACTAGACTTGATCAACAACTCTGATGAGCAGATTCTTCTGTTTACAGAAAAACTGAGGAAACAAAAAGAAACCCTTTCTTCATTGGCAAAAAAACTGAGTGAAAAACGCAAATCAGGATCAGAGACTTTGGTAAGTCAGATGACAGCTACATTAAGCAACCTAGGCATGCCTAATGTGCAATTCCGAATAGAACTGAAAGACACAAAAGATTTCCGCTCAAACGGAACCGATGAAGTTTGCTACTTATTCAATGCAAATAAGGGTGGTAAATTACAAGAACTTTCACAAATAGCTTCTGGAGGTGAAATTGCCAGAGTTATGCTTTCACTCAAATCTCTCATGGCTGGTGCATCAGATCTCCCTACTCTCATCTTTGATGAAATTGACACAGGAGTTTCAGGAAGCATCGCAGAGAAAATGGCTATTATCATGAAACAAATGTGTGAATCAGAAAACCGACAGGTAATCAGTATCACTCATTTACCTCAAATAGCATCTCGTGGAACAGTTCATTATAAAGTATTTAAGGAAGATAAAGAAAACGAGACACTCAGTCATATAATAGCATTAAAACCAGAGGAACGTGTTCATGAAATTGCACATATGTTAAGTGGTGAGAATTTAACAGAGGCTGCTATCAATAATGCTAAAGAACTACTCAGACAAAAATAAATGATGAATGAAAAAAATGAAATGATATTCGGCATCCGTGCATTAATAGAAGCAATAGATGCTGGAAAAGATATCGAAAAGATACTTATCAAACGAGACCTTGGTGGTGATTTAGCCAAAGAATTGTTTGCCGCACTGAAATATGTGGATGCTCCGGTACAAAGAGTTCCTATTGAGAAACTAAACCGAATTACAAAAAAGAATCATCAAGGAGTTATCGCTTATATTTCTCCTATCACATATCAAAAGGTAGACCAAATCGTTCCTATGCTTTACGATAAAGGGAAAAGTCCTTTTTTGATATTATTGGATGGAATAACTGATGTACGTAATTTTGGAGCTATTGCTCGCACATGTAACTGTGCCGATGTTGATGCCATTATTATTCCTCAAAAAAATAGTGTAACAGTAAATGCTGATGCTATAAAAACTTCTGCAGGTGCTTTGCACACACTCCCTGTTTGTCGTGAACCCAATATTCTAGAGACTATTAAATACTTAAAAGAATCGGGGTTTCATGTAGTAGCTGCCACTGAAAAAGGTGATTACGACTATGATAAAGCTGATTATAAAGACCCTCTCTGCATTATTATGGGCGCAGAAGATACAGGTATTCCATATGAACATTTAGCTAAATGTGACGAATGGGTAAAGATTCCAATTCTAGGTAATATTGAGAGCTTAAATGTTTCTGTTGCTGCAGGTATCCTTATTTATGAAGCTATAAAACAAAGAAGATCAGAATAAAAATGAAAAAAATACTCTTATTGTCTATATTCATTGGATTCATTCAGACTGTTTCAGCTCAGAATTGGATCAATCAAGCCAAAAAGGCCGTTCTTTCAATTATAACATACGACAAAGATGGAAACATCCTGAACAATGGAAATGGCTTTTACATCAATTCCGATGGAACAGCTATAGCAGACTATAAATTGTTCAAGAACGCTCAAACTGCGGCTGTAATCGATGCTGATGGTCAAAAAAGCGATGTCATATATATTTTGGGAGCTAATGATATTTTTGATGTAGTAAAATTCAAGGTTAATACAAATAAAAAAACTACTCCATTGACATTAGCTACAGCTACATTAAATACAGGGCAATCGGTCTATGTATTACCTTATTCTACGCAAAAAAATACTACACCACAAAAAGCTGCAATAAAATCAGTTTCTGATGTTGCAGATAATTATAAGTTTTATACTATTAATATAGGTATAGAAGACAAAAATGTAAGCTGCCCTGTGCTGAACGATGCGGGCCAGGTAATAGGTCTTGTACAAAAAGGAGATGCAAACGAAAGTTATGCAATGGACTGCAGATATGCAAATTCACTTAGCATCTCCGCATTATCAGCAAATGATTATAATTTAAACAGCATTGGAATAACTAAAGATATTCCTGAAAACGTGGAAGAAGCCCTGGTCTTTGTCATGATGAATGGTAATGATGAAAAAGCGATAAACCGTTTAATTGAAAAATTCCCAAATGAACCGGAAGGCTATCTCCGCAGAGCTACAAATTATGTAAGCAAAGAAGAATTTGCAAATGCAGAATCTGACTTGAACACATATCTGGATTTATCACAAGATAAGGCTGAAGCTCACTACCAGATAAGCAAATTGATTTATAACATGAAGGTTTATCAGCCTCAGTCTAATTATGCAGCTTGGGATTATACAAAGGCATTAAAAGAAATTGATGAGGCATTGTCTATAAACAATCAATTTGCTGTATACAAAAAACACAAAGGAGATATTTACTTTGCATCAGGTGACTATGACAACGCTTATGCTATATATGAGTCTTTGCTGAATTCAGATTTGAAGCCATATGAAGTCTATTCTTACATGTCTGATTGTAAAGAAAGACTGGGCGCAAGCAGTGACGAGGTAATTGCATTATTGAATAATGCAGTTTCACAATTTCAAAAGCCTTATCCAGATGAAGCAGCTCCATACTTATATTCTCTAGCAATTCATCAGGCAGAAGCCGGAAAATACAGAGAGGCTGTAAACAATTACAATGAGGTGGAACATATATACGGTGGGCGTGCTTCTGCTGAATTTTATTACAACAGAGAATTGGCTGAAAAAAACTGCAGAATGTACCAACAAGCTCAAGATGACATAAAAGAAGCTGTTAAGCTTGCTCCTGAAGATCATGACATATTAGTGGAATATGCTAATTTACACGTTATCCTAAAGGATTATGAAGCTACAAAGAATGCTGCAAATCAGTTAATTCAATTATTCCCTGATGATCCATTCGGCTATAGGTTCCTTGGATTCACACAGGCTATGGAAGGGAAAAAACAAGAAGCACGAAAGAACCTTTTAAAAGCAAAAGAACTTGGTGATGAGAATGCTGAAACTATTATACAAAGGTATTGCAAATAATGGGTTTCAATTTCTATAATACAAATAAAGGGAGGAAACATTTCCTCCCTTTATTATTCCAAAAATGGAATTATTGTTCCTCACCTTCTTTTAGAATTCGCATAGCAGCATCCAAAAAAGCAGTATCATCTAATTCTACAATACCACCATCTGGACCTGGCTCAATATGAAATCCTACGCAATTACCATCTTTAAAATTCTGCCCACCAAAGAAATTGCGAACTGTATCGGGATCAGTGTCAAACTCTTTAGCTATACGAGCCATGGAACCATGAGGTAACATGTCTTTAATTCTACGAAGTTCATTAAAAGAAATTCTTTTACTCATAGCATCATATAATTTAAAAATTAATTAAACTTATCATTAAGATTCCTATAACATTCATGAGGAATACAAAAATCACGAAATTCACATCTACATAGAAATAACCACTTTTGGTGCATTGCGCTGATTCATGAAGAAGAAATTCAAAAAAAATCTTCACAATCTTATAATATATGTAATAAATAAGAAATCCTATCAGCAATCCCCACAAAAACCCCACTAAAACATCCGATGGATAATAGAAGCCCAAATAAACCGTAACCCAACTGTGAAGTAATGTCCAACTTAATAAAGTAAGGAATAGTTTAAAACTTCTAACTTGCAAAGACAAATATACGCAAATTCCCATTAATCCAGAAGCCTGATTTGAAAAAAATCCATGTATTCCACCTGTCAACGAATTTACTGTATCTACTTGATTTGAAAAACTATAATCTTGAGTTGGCCTTAATCTAGCAAAATGTGACTGCAGGAAAACAGAGACAAATGTGTCGCATACAACGTATAAAAAACCTAACAAAACCAAAACAACCAATGATTTCTTAAAGTTATTGGTTTTTATAATCAAGAATATAATAGCCAGTACGAATGGTATCCATGCAAAATGATTAATCTCTGTCAAAGCGAAATTATCCAAGACTAGAGATTCACTTCCATTCAAAAAAAGGAAAACCGTCTTATCTATATTTAATAATTCATCCAGCATCTTCCTAAATCTCCTCTATAGCTTCTGTTGGTATCCATCCGTTTTTCCCATCATCCAAACGTATTTCCTTCCATCCTTTCATTGTCGGATCAATAATTGTAACCTTGGTACCTTCATGAATGACAAACAAATCTGTTCCGTTCTCACTTGGAGTACTCTTCACATTTACTGAGGTTGACATGACTACCGCTGTACTCCTATTTAACAAAATATATTTTTGATTCCACGCAAAAAAATTAGAAAGAATACAAGCCAGAATTAAAAGGATTGAAGAATAAAAACCAATCTTGCGCACTGTAATCTGTTTGGCAAATAAATACAAACAGATCATAATTAAGAGAAGAATGAAACTAATTACACCTAAGGTTGCCCATTGATCTACACTCAGCCAATTTATAACTTCTTTATACCAGGTTACAATAAAAATCTCTCCTATTGGGGAAATCTTATCAAGTGTCTTACTACGAGCAAGTTCTAAATTGTGTCGAATATTGCCATCACCAGGATTTAAGAGTAAGGCCCTTTCATAATTAAGGACTGCTGGCCCGATTTTTTCAAGCCTATAATAACAGTTACCTAAATTATAGTACACTTCAGAGCTATGACCTTCTTCAAGAACCTTTTCATACAAACTGGCTGCTTCTTGGTAGTTCTCCTTTATATAGGCAGAATCAGCATCAACCTTAAGAGAAGGTGAAGCAGTGGCAGTCATTTGTAACGACAAAGCAAATAAAACTATATATAACGTTTTCATTAATCTCTTCTGTTTTATTTCTTCATAGAATTTTCAACATTCTCAATTAAGGTAATTACCTTTTCGTAGAAATTCTCTAATGAATTCTCACTCTCAACTGGGGCAAAACGGGCAAACTCACACTCATCCAATGTGGTAATAACCTGATCAATAAGGCTTGATTCTAACTCTTTACCCATCAGCTTTTCACGAATATTGTCCTTGTTCAGCTTTGCAACAGGGATGCTTAATTTGTCACTTACATAGCCATACAGAGCTCGCATAATCTCATCATAGAATTCCTCTTTCTTGTGTTCTAGCATAAGTTTTTTTGCCGTTCTCAAGCGTTTACGAGCCATCTTATTCGCTTTCTTTATCCTCATCTGAGCTACATTTGCATTAGCAATCGCTTGCTTTCGGAATATGTAGAGGAATATTCCAAATATAATAAATGGTATCAGATAATAAAGAATATAACCTAAAGATCCAAAAAAGAAATCAGAATCATCTTTCTTAAGTTTTACATTGCCAAGCTTTATAAATTGAATATCTGAATTAAACATTTGTACATCTTCCTTACTATATGAAGAGATTGTACTAGCTCCTGTATTCTTTCCTTTAGCTATGTTTAATTCATACTGTTCTGTCATCAGTGTCTTATAGGAATTACTTGCTAAATCAAAGTAACAAAATTCAACTGCAGGTATAGTATATTTCCCTGTATTCCTTGGAACATAGACATACTCAAAAGTCTTGCTGCCTTCCATGCCATTCCGTGTAATCTGAGTATTTTCTGTTACCTTAGGATCATATACTTCAAAATCTTTCGGAACTTTAACCTCAGGAGTCTTAATCAACTTAGTGTTACCTACTCCTGTCACCGTAACTTTCAAAGTCAAAGCCTCACCTGTCTTAATCTCTTCAGGGGTAAGTTCTGATTTAATATCAAACTTACCTACAGCTCCAGAGAATGATGCAGGTTTATCTGGTAAGGCATCAACTGTTATTGTAATAGGCTGAGTCTGTATTTTCTTTTTAACCTCTGTATATGAGCTGCCAGAATTAAAGAAAGCATCCCAAGGATCCAAATTACGCATGCGCTGTATTACTACAGCATCAAAAGAAACTCCAGGAATAGTTAATTTCCCTGTCTGCTGTGGAAAAGCAACATATTGACTCCATACAATAGTATTATAGGTACGTCCTCCAATAGATTCCTGAGTTGGCTGCTTTTCCCTTGGTAATGGTACTTCTTGTACATGGAAGCCTTTCAAATCAGGCATGTCAGGGTTGAGCGAAGTCAAGTTAACCGTATAGAAAACTTTATATGTCAATAGAATAGCTTCTTGCTCATGCACATGAGTTTTACTCGCTGTAGCTGTAACATATAAGTCTTTAGCTGAAATGGCAGTGCCGGCATCTTGAGTATTGTCATTGCTCTGCTGAGAGCGATTTCTTCTTCCTGATGCACCAGCTGTATTATTGCCAGAGCCAGCAACCACCTTAATTGTCAAGGTATTGGAAGTTAATGTCTTTCCACCAGCTGAAACAGTTGCTGCAGGAACAGTATATGTGCCCTTTTTAGAAGCACATAGAGTATATGTGTATGTGGTAGAACTTGACGATGTGGTCTTTCCATTTACCATTTGATAACTGGAATATGTAGAAGTATAGGGACCAGCCAACAACTCAAATCCCTCACTGTCGAATTTAGGGCCTTTGAAAGAAGATGGTTCACTATCTGTAACAACAAATTGCACACGAAAGTTTTCCCCTTCTTCTACCTGCTCGGGAGCTGAAGCTTTAAACGATTGCGCATGGGCAAATACAATAATGCTAAAGAATACAATATATGTATAAAATCTTTTCATTTTCAATTGAAATTACCAGTCTTTGGATTTGCGGCGACTTTTAGGCTGAACCTTTTGCTGATTCATACGTTCTTTCACATTTTTCTCTTCTTGCTTTACAGCTTCCAAAAGTTGCTTGGCATTTTCTTGAGACATCTGATTCTGAGGCTGCTGTTCCTGTTTCTGTTGTTCCTTCTTTTCCTCTTTCTGCTCTTTTTGATCTTGTTGTTGCTGCTGTTGCTGTTGCTGCTGTTGCTGCTGATTCTTCAACAGCTTCTGACACAACACCAGATTATAGCGGGTTTCCTCATCATTCGGATTATATCGTAAAGCCTGTTTGTAAGCCTCTATAGCCTTCTGGTATTGCTGTGCTGATTGTAACGTTACACCTAGATTATGGTACATCTTTGTACCTTTCAATTTGTTCTTAGATACATCGTTCTTAGCAGCAAGGGACAGCATCTGATTAGCTTGTTGCAAATCCCTTTGCATTAATAAGTCTGTACCTAAGTTATACAAGACTTGAGTGTTCATAGAGTCAATCTCGTAAGCTTTACGATACTCAGACTCCGCTTTTTTCAGGTTATCCTGACGGTAAAAGCGATTTCCGGAACGTAAACTAGAACGCATCTGTTTCTGCTGACCCATGGTTGGAACAACAAAAAAGAAACTCAAACATATATATAGAAACAGTCTCATATTATCTTTTAAACAAACTGATATTCTTAAATAAAGGGTTTTTCTTTTCCATCAAAACGACTTCAATGACCAAGAACAATAGCGCTATTAAACCAAACACCCAAAACTGTTCATCATATTCTGAATAATTTGTAATGTTTAATTGTGCCTTAGCCAATTTATTTAACTCTTTCTCCAAAGCATCCTGCGCTGAATTCGTATTGTCAACATGAATGTATGCTCCCTCACCTGCTTGAGCAATCTCCTTACACATTTCAGGATTCAGACGAGTAACTACAATATTGCCTTCTTCATCCCGTTTGTAATCGTTCTCTCCTGGAACCTTAAAAGGAGCACCTTCTTCAGAACCTACACCCATTACATATACATGCATGCCTTTCTTTGCAGCATCTTTAGCAGCCTCGTTGGCTCCTCCTTCATGGTTCTCACCATCTGTAATGACTATTATAGCTTTCCCAACGTTTTCTTGTTGAGTAAAACTATTGGTTGCAAGATTGATAGCTGCCTGTATATCTGTACCTTGAATCTGAATAAGTGAAGGATCAATTTCATCCAAAAACATCTTTGCCGAAACAAAATCAGCGGTTATAGGCAACTGGGTATAAGCATCACCTGCAAAAACAATTAAACCCACTTTGTCATCTTTAAAACTATCTACTAATCTAGAGACAAGCATCTTAGATTTTTGAAGACGACTGGGCTGAATGTCATCTGCCAACATGGAATTTGAAATATCCATGCAAATAATGGTTTCGATACCTTCACGTTCTGAATTGTCTATTGTAGTTCCTGCCTGAGGACGAGCCATCATTAAACACACTGCTGCAAAAGCGCCTATAGTCAACAACAATTTGGAGTTCAACCTTAGTGCGGAGAAATCAGGCATCAGCTGCTTCATCAAATTAGGATCACCATATGCCTTAAGCTTCCGTTTCTGACGGAAATCCATCAATATGTTTATGACTATCAAAATTGGTATGATAATCAAAAAATACAAATACTCTGGGTTCGCAAATCTTAACATGGTAATCAACTTTAAGGAATCCTGCGTAACAACAGTATTCTCAATAACAACTCAAGTAGCAAGCAAATGAGAGCACCTATGCCAAAAATCTGAAACATCTCAAACTTCTTGCTATATTCCTTTACCTTTAATTTTGATTTTTCCAGTTTGTCAATATCACTATATACGCGCTTCAATTCATCATTGTTGGTAGCACGATAATACTGTCCATCAGTAGTCTGAGCTATTTGTGTAAGCACTTGCTCATCAATCTCAACTGGCAGATTGACAATCTGGTAAGTATTACCTACAGGATAAGGATAAGGTGCCAGACCATTCTTTCCTACTCCAATGGTATAGACTCTAATACCTAAACTTTTAGCCATATCTGCAGCTGTGAGAGGAGAAATATCACCCATGTTATTCACACCGTCTGTCAACAAGATAATAACCTTAGACTTAGCCTTACTGTTCTCCAGTCTAGTCAAAGCATTTGCTATACCCATTCCCAGTGCGGTACCATCGTGAATAAGTCCTTGCTGAACCTGGTCACAACCCATATTCTGTAATAACTGAAGAACCACAGCATGGTCAGTAGTCATAGGGCACTGAGTGAAAGCATCACCTGCAAAGAATGTCAGACCGATATTATCTGTTGGCCGATCCGCAACAAATGATGAAGCCACCGTTTTTGCAGCCTCTACACGATTGGGTTTCAAATCCTGAGCAAGCATACTTGTGGAAATATCCATGGCAAGCATGATATCAATACCTTCTATTTCACGGTTGCTCCAGTCATTACTGCTCTGAGGACGAGCCAAAGCAAAAACTAATAAGGTCCATGCTATTATACGTAAGACGAAAGGAGCATGAATCGTATAAATTTTCCAACTTTGAGGAGCACGTATATACGCATGGGTATCAGGAACCCTCAATGATGGTTGAGATTTCTTATGAGCTAAAATATACCACACAATATAAGGAACCAGTGGTATAAGCAGCAAAAAAGCTATTAAATTAGCAAATGTCATACTTCAACAACTAAAAACAGAGTTCGTAGAGAGTCACACCGATGTAAATCAGAATAGATATACTCAACAAAGAGAGAATAACTATTCCTCCAAGCAAAGATAATTTTACACTGCGTGAACGTTTCTCTTCAACTGTAAGCTCCTGTTTTTTATTTAATTCTGCCGGATCAACTTCCACTTTAGTCTTATTAATGAACTCAACAGCATTCACAAGATTTCTGTCGTTTTCATTGATCAGGGCATTGTACTTCGCAAATTTTACTAAATCTGATGTCTGGAATAACTCTCTAAGTTCATCCATGGCTTGATCATCTGGCTCATTTGTCAAGTGCTCAATGATTTCTGAGGATGTCATTTCCATGGCATTGAATCCATAACGCTCTTTGATGTAATTTCGAAGTGTATCTGTCAATTTAGTATAGTACTCCTTAGAATCTTCAGGAGTCCAAACCTTTTCCGACTTGATCGCCTTGATTTCATTCATTGCCTTCTGATGAGGTGGTAACTTAGGAGTCACCTTTATATGTCTTATAATCGGCTTATTGTCCCTATAACGTATTATCAGGTATAAACAGATGCCAATTATAGGAATCAACAGTATGGACAACCAAAAGACAAGAGCCCAATCTTCCCATACGAAAGGAGCGTTCATTATATCCTTCGGACCAAAGAACTCATTGGGCTTGGATAAGTTTACATCCACTGAAAAAACTTTCAAAGAAAGACTCTGGCGACTCTGATAAGGCTTCTGGTCCACCAATACCTCCAAAGGTGGTAAATAATAATGTCCCGAGTCAAAAGATGTAACAGTATAGTCTTTAGAAACAAGGAGTCTCTTTCCACCGTTCAACTCAGTAGTAACTGGTTTACTCTCTTCTAAACACTCCACACCGGCTACAATGGTATCAGCAAACTGAGGGAAGTCACAGCTTGCGCCAGCATCCATGCTTACTTGCAAATGAAGCTTAGTCTGCTCACCTACACGAATCAGCAAGGTATCAATAGATACATCTACCGTTACCTGTGCCTTTCCGTAAAGACTAAAGCATAAAAATATAAATAGAAAAAGAAAATTTCTGTTCATCTATCAATTTCTTTTTGCAAATAAATTCAACAGAGCTTTTACATAGTCACCATCTGTGCGCACGGAAACATTGTCCACATTGCACATGTTGAATGTACGCAACATTTTCTCCTGTCTTTCAGACCACCAGTTTCTGTGCGCCTCACGTAATTTTTTGGATGAGGTATCAATGTACTGTTCATAGCCTGTCTCTGCATCCTTTACCTTCATCAAACCCACATCAGGCAAATCGGCTAAACGTCTGTCATAAATCTGAATAGCCACAACATCATGTTTGCGGTTGGCTATCGTCAACGTATCCTTATAATCCTTTGAGTCAATGAAATCACTCAGCATAAATGCAGTGCATCTGCGTTTCTGGACATTGGTAAGGAATTCCAAAGCCTGCTTGACATCAGTCCTTTGGCTCTCAGCCTTAAAATCAATCAGCTCGCGAATGATATAAAGAATGTGCTTACGACCTTTCTTAGGAGGAATATACTTTTCTATCCTGTCGGAAAAGAAAATCACTCCAATCTTATCATTGTTCTGAATAGCAGAAAAGGCCAGCGTAGCAGCTATCTCTGTCAACATCTCATTGGCAAACTGCTTGTCTGTACCAAAATCCAAACTATTCGACACATCAACCAGAAGCATTACGGTAAGTTCACGCTCCTCTTCAAAAACTTTCACATAGGGTCTGTTGAATCGGGCAGTGACATTCCAGTTAATATCACGAACATCGTCTCCATACTGATACTCACGCACTTCAGAAAAAGTCATACCCCTTCCTTTGAAAGCAGTATGATACTGACCGGCAAATATGTTATTCGACAGTCCCCTGGTTTTAATTTCAATCTGACGAACGCGCTTCAGAATGTCGCTTGTTTCCATATTAAATTGGATTTACCTCCGATTAAGGTACTTCAACACGATTAAGAATACGGCTAATGATTTCTTCACTGGTCACATTGCTGGCTTCAGCCTCATAGCTCAAACCAATGCGGTGACGCAAAACATCATGAGCTACAGCACGGACATCTTCAGGGATGACATAGCCACGACGCTTGATGAATGCAAATGCACGGGCTGCCAAAGCCAAATTAATGGAAGCACGAGGTGAACCTCCAAAATTAATATAGTCTTTCAACTCTTTCAAATTGTATTTTTCAGGATAACGAGTTGCAAACACTATATCTGCAATATACTGTTCAATCTTTTCGTCAATATAAACCTGGCGCACAATCTCACGTGCATCTATGATATCGTTTGTCCTTAAAATAGGACGAACATCTGCCTCCTTACCAGTAATATTCTGACGGATAATCAACTTTTCCTCTTCCAGTTTCGGATAATCAATAACTACTTTCAGCATAAAACGGTCTACCTGAGCCTCTGGCAGTGGATAAGTACCTTCCTGCTCAATAGGGTTCTGAGTCGCCAATACTAAAAATGGTTTTGGAAGTGGGAATGTCTCGTTTCCAATGGTCACCTGACGCTCTTGCATGGCTTCCAGCAATGCACTCTGAACCTTAGCCGGAGCACGGTTAATTTCATCAGCCAACACAAAATTGGCAAATACTGGACCTTTTTTAGAAATGAACTCACCGTCCTGCTGACTGTAAATCATTGTACCAATGATATCCGCAGGAAGCAAATCAGGAGTAAACTGAATACGGCTGAACTGAGCATCAATCAATGAGGCCAGGGTCTTGATAGCCTTAGTCTTTGCCAGACCAGGTACACCTTCCAAAAGAACATGTCCGTCCGACAGAAGGCCAATCAACAAAGACTCAATCAAATGCTTCTGGCCTATAATCTGCTGGTTCATTCCTGTAACCAGATTTGTGACGAATGAACTGTGACGCTCAATGCGCTCGTTCAATTCTCTAATATCTATTGCTTCTGCCATAGTTATAACATTATAATTTTATTTCGAGGCTCAAATTTACTGCTTTCCAAGCATAGTCCCTACTAAAATTCGTTAAAGAGATTTCTTAAAAGTTAGAATTTAAGAGTATTTATAATTCTTATATCTTATTTCTTTTTTGACTCCAATTTTGGCACGTTTAGTACGGTACCTTCAGCCACATGATCCGGGTCTGAAATGTTGTTATACTTAATGATGTAAGGTGCCATCTGACGAGATCCGAAGAATCGTTCTGCAATGATTCGGATGGTCTCACCTGAACGTACCTTATAGGTCTGTGCCGTTCCAACAATCCAATATGCACCACCAGAAACCTGTGGATATTGGCTGTGATCTGAACCGCTAGAAGTCTGGGCTGGCTGTGCAGTTGGTTGAACTGCAGGCTTTGCAGGCTGCGTAGTAGGTTTTTCAGATGGAGTCTGTTGAGTAGCAGGCTTAGCTGGCTGTGATCCGGTCTTTGCTGGTTCAGTTTTGATATTCAAAGGCGGTGTAGTCTCATCACGTCTTATCACAGGCTCAGTCTGCGGAAGTATCGTGGAGTCTACAGGTGCCTTTTCTACGTATACGGTATCTACTACAATCACCTCCACCTCATTAGGGAATCGGGAGGCCAAATGAACATAGCCGATGAAATAGCCAATACCCATAGCTATCAAGGCAAAGATACTGCCAAAAATCCACTCATACAGTCGTACTTTTCGACGTTCTTTCTCTTCGGACTCATCAATGTAATCCAAGTATTTTTCCTCTTCCTCAGCATCCACATCAGATTGATCTTCATCAGGTTTAACTTCAGATGTAATATTTTCTCCTGAAAGAGCAGCAGCTATAGGAGCAGACTCAACAGGCTCTTCGCCTGCATTCTCCATTTCGGCAGACAATGACTCTTTTTGTGGTGATTCAACAGATGATTCATCCTCAGGAACAGAAACAGATTCCACAACAGCGGCTTCCTCGGTCGGCTCCTCTGTGGCGGGTTCTTCGTTTTCTGATGGTAGGATTGGCTTATCACTTGAAAGGACTTCCTCCTCCACCTTCTCTGTCTCAGGATTTAAAGACTCTGTTTTCTCATAACTGACCTCTGGGTAAACTTCTACTGGGGCTGAAGATGATTTTACCTCCTCTGTCGCTTCATCTGCTTTAGAAACTGTATCACTTAGTGTTGCAAGACTTGCAGCTGCAACAGTTGAAGGCTCCACTATCCGATCTGATATTTCCGTTTCAGCAGAATCCATTTCATCATCTTCCACATCATAGACTTGGTCGGCAATAGACTTATCTTCAAATTGTGCATCTATCGCATCCAATTCTGCTTCTGTCACGTCATCAGCTAAAGGCACAGTCTCAAAATGAGCAAAAGGTTTGTTAATCAGTTCTTTCAACGTTGCATCAGGAGTAAAGCTTATTTTGGCATGACCCTGAATCTCAAAACGTTCACCGGTATGAATATTCATACTCTCTCGGCTCTCAACATCAACCAACTTGAATGTACCCAAGCCCTTAATCTTCACATACTTTTCAGTCCTCAGACCTTCCAAGATAACATCAAAGAAACTCTGGACAAAAGCCAAAGCGGCTTTCTTGTCAATCGATTTCTGTGCAGCTAGCTCTTTCGCTAGATCTTGTATCAATATTTTTGTATCCATAGACTACTTGAATTTATCTTTTACGGACGTTGATGGCTTAAAGGATACAACCAATTTTGGAGGTACCAGCATGCGCTGCTGAGTCATTGGAGATACCATGATCCTCTCGTTTTTTTTCTTCACTTCCAATGTGCCGAAGTTGGGAACCAGTATACTGTTTCCGTCCTCAAGCTGTGCAGTCATTATTCTGATGAGACTGTCAACCAGTTCCTGGGTACTCTTATTTGTATACCCGGTCTGTGAGGCAACTTCTGTGATAAAGCTCTTGTTGTTCATAGGTATTAAATTACTCGGCTTCCATACAGGTCAAAAACGTCAGCCGATTTGATTTGTATCTTGTAAAAATGGCCTTTGTACAATCTTCCTTCATTTACCGGAATAAGGACTTCTGGATCAACTTCCGGTGAATCGAACTCGGTACGACCCACATAATAATCACCTTCACGGCGATCAATGATAACCTTGTAGGTCTTCCCTACCTTGGTTTCCTGAATCTCTCCAGAAATCTGCTGCTGTATAGCCATGATTTCTTCCACCCGTCTGTCTTTGACTGTCTGTGGGACATTATCCTCATAGTTCGTACCGGAATAGGTACCCACTTCATGAGAATAGGCGAAAGCACCCATACGCTCAAAACGGGCCCAACGCACAAAATCCTTCAGTTCATTGAAGTCTTCTTCAGTCTCACCTGGAAAGCCACACATTAAGGTGGTACGTATATGTATGCCTGGCACTTCCTTGCGCATCCGCTCTATCAGTTCCATGGTTTCTTTCTTGCCTACATGGCGGTGCATCGCCTTAAGCATATGGTCACTCACATGCTGGAATGCAATATCCATATATTTGCAGACATTGTCTTTCTCACGCATGACACGCAAAAGTTCCGTCGGAAAATTCAAAGGATAAGCATAATGCAGCCTTATCCATTCCACTCCTGGGATTTCCGACATATTCTCAACCAACTCAGCAATACAGCGCTTTCCATAAAGATCCACTCCGTAGTAGGTCAGTTCCTGAGCAATCACTTGGAACTCCTTTACACCTTGAGAGACTAGCAAACTTACTTCTTCAAGGATTTCCTCCATCGGACGGGATTTATGTCTGCCGGTACTGATAGGTATGGCACAATATGCACAATCCCTGTCACAACCTTCAGCTATCTTCAAGTATGCATAATGTTTTGGAGTAGTCTGTACCCTGGATATATTGTCTTCATTAGGCAACTTTCCTAAATCAAGCAACAAATCTTTCCAATCAAACTTGCCATAAATCTTGTCCACTTCTGGAAGTTCCACCTTCAGCTCATTCAAAAAGCGTTCAGACAGACACCCCATCACGTACAAACGCTTGATTTTGCCTTCTGTCTTGGCTTTACAGAATTCCAAAATCATATTGATTGATTCCTCCTGTGCATCACCGATGAAACCACAAGTATTAATCACCACAATCTCTCCCTCTGGATGTGGGGAATCATGGGTAACTTCATAACCTTGAAGCACTAACTGGTGCATCAGTTTCTCTGAATCCACCAGATTCTTGGAGCAGCCTAATGTGATGACATCTACACAGTTCTTCTTCATTTACTTCACCTGCTTGAAAAGAGAATCCACAAATTCGGCACGATTAAATGGCTGAAGATCTTCCATTCCTTCTCCCAGACCCAAATACTTCACTGGAATCTTGAACTGGTCTGAGATTCCTATCACGACACCACCCTTGGCTGTACCATCTAGTTTTGTAACAGCCAATGAGGTTATGTCTGTAGCTTTGGAGAATTGCTTAGCCTGCTCAAAAGCATTCTGACCGGTGGAACCGTCTAAAACCAACATGATATCCTGAGGTGCATCAGGCATGATTTTCTTCATCACATTCTTGATTTTGGTCAACTCGTTCATCAGATTGATTTTATTGTGCAGACGACCTGCAGTATCTATAATCACGACATCGGCATCATTGGCTACGGCTGAATTCAAGGTATCATAAGCTACGGAGGCTGGATCACTGCCCATCTTTTGCTTAATGACAGGTACACCTACACGCTCTCCCCAGATTACCAGCTGCTCTACAGCTGCCGCACGGAAAGTATCAGCTGCACCAAGATAAACTTTGTAACCAGCCTTCTTGTACTGATAAGCTAATTTGCCTATTGTCGTAGTCTTTCCCACACCATTCACACCAACCACCATGATGACATAAGGTTTCTTTATCCCCTCTGGAAGTACAAAATCCATCGTGTCACCGGTATTGTTCTCAGTAAGCAATGAAGCTATTTCATCACGTAAAATCCCGGTCAACTCACTAGTGGTCGTATATTTGTCACGGGCTACTCGCTCCTCTATCCGTTCAATGATTTTCAACGTGGTCTCAACTCCCACATCCGATGTAATCAGCACTTCCTCAAGATTGTCCAGGACTTCATCATCCACCTTGGACTTACCTGCAACAGCGCGAGCCAACTTGCTGAAAAAACCCTCTTTAGTCTTTTCAAGACCCTTGTCCAGAGTCTCTTTTTTCTCTTTTGAAAAGAAACTGAAAAATCCCATAATCTAAAAAAGTTTATTTGGATACAAAGTTAATAAAAATATCCCATTTCATCGGAAAAAACACCAAAAAAAACCCTGCACTTCAAAAAATGCAGGGTTTTAATTTTATTTTTGTGTACGTTAATTACTTCTTATTGAAGAAATCCTTAACCTGGTCATTTGGAATGACTTGCTCATCAAATACGTAAGCACCAGTCTTTGGAGACTTAACCATTTTGATGACCTTAGCGAAACCACGACCATCAGTCTTACCCTTCTGAAGGGTTGCTACTACTTTCTTTGCCATAGTTAAATCTTTTTACTAATTACTTAATTTCCTTGTGTACAGTCATACGCTTCAGAATTGGATTGTATTTCTTCAATTCCATGCGCTCTGGAGTATTCTTACGATTCTTAGTGGTAATGTAACGTGAAGTTCCAGGAAGACCACTGTCCTTCATTTCGGTGCACTCAAGAATAACTTGAACTCTATTGCCTTTTGCTTTCTTTGCCATAGTTATATCCTCCTGAAATTAGTCGCCAAGCACTTTGATTGATTTCCAATCGCAATATCCTTTCTCTACAGCTTCTTTCAATGCTGCATCCAAGCCCTTCTTATTGATAATACGGAGACCTGCTGCGCTGAGCTTCAATTCAATCCAACAATCCTGCTCAACATAAAAGAATTTCTTAGTAAACAAGTTTACGTCGAAGCTTCTCTTAGTTCTTCTTTTGGAATGCGAAACGTTGTTTCCAACCATCGCTTTCGTTCCGGTAATTTGACAAATCTTAGACATTTCTATCTTAAAATTTTAATTGTTACTTACTAGTTCTTGCAAAACGAGTGCAAAGGTAGTGAGTTTTTTTCGATTATGCAAATTATTTGAAAAAGAATTTTATTCTGTTTCAGGAAGTTGCTCTTCTTGATGACGCTCGATAACAAAGTCATACAACATCTGCAAAGCATCTGTAGTAGCATATTCTATATTGCGCTCACGAGTTTCATCTTCTGTACGTTTGTATGTCCTCACCTCATCTTTTGTCCCCACAGCAATCCAAATAGTACCTACTGGAACATTTGGCAAGGAACCTGTAGGACCTGCCACACCAGATACAGCTATAGCATAAGTGGTATTGAATGCCTCGCAACAGCCTTTTACCATTTCTTTTACAACTTCCTCACTGTAAACCGTATATTTCTCGATGGTTTCAGGATTTACACCCAGAAATTTTTCTTTGCTTTCATCGGTGTAAACTACGATTCCTCCTTTGAAATAGTTGGAGCTTCCAGCTATCTTGGTCAATGTTGCAGCTATCTCTCCACCTGTACAGCTTTCTGCTGTGGAAACGGTCTCCTCCACTTTCCACAACAAAGTGTTTAGCTCTTTGCTGAGATATTTAGATAAAATGCTCATAATATATATTTTAATTAAAAGTTACACGAGAAAAGGCTGGTGCGTCTATACCACAGAAGTCTTTATCCAGATACTTGTAATATCCTGTAATTGCTATCATCGCTGCATTGTCTGTAGTATAGCTGAACTTTGGAATGAAAATCTTCCACCCGAAACGTTTGGCATGGTCACGAAAAGCATTACGCAGACCATTATTGGCTGATACTCCTCCTGCTACAGCTACTTGTCTAATCTTGTGATCTTTCGCAGCCTTGCGGAGTTTTTTCATCAGAATCTCTACAATGGTATGCTCCAGTGATGCTGCCAGGTCTTCTTTATGATGCTCGATGAAATCAGGGTCTTCTTTCATCCAATCACGCAAAGAATAAAGGAAGGAGGTCTTTAAACCGCTAAAGCTGTAATTATAACCATCTACCTGAGGCTTGGAAAATTCATAGGCCAACGGGTTACCCTGACGGGCTAGTCTGTCGATTATAGGTCCACCTGGATACCCTAAACCCATAACCTTGGAGCACTTGTCTATCGCCTCACCTGCCGCATCATCGATGGTCTGGCCCAACACTTCCATATCATTATAAGCCTTGACAAGGACAATTTGGGAATTACCACCAGATACAAGCAGACACAAAAACGGATAGACTGGCTTGTCGGTGTTCTCTTCATTTTCCTTGATGAAATGAGCCAGAATGTGACCTTGCAGATGGTTCACATCAATCAGTGGAATACCCAGAGAGCGTGCGAAGCCTTTGGCAAATGATACACCTACCAGCAAGGATCCCATCAGTCCTGGACCACGGGTGAAAGCCACAGCACTCAGTTCTTCTTTCTTTACTCCTGCCCGTTTCAGTGCCTCATGAACTACTGGCACCACATTTTGCTGGTGAGCCCGGGAAGCCAATTCTGGTACCACACCGCCATATGCTTCATGAACAGCTTGAGAGGCTGTCACATTGGAAAGCAAAATACCATTCTTTATTACAGCTGCCGAGGTGTCATCGCACGATGATTCAATACCTAATATTATTATATCTTTTTGTTCCATGTCTAATATGTCAAGATTTCCAGTCCTGTCTCTGTCATCAGGAAGGTATGTTCCCACTGGGCACTGTCTGAACCATCCAAGGTCAGGATAACCCACTCCAATGGGTCTTCTTCATCCAGACAGACCTCCCAGCTTCCTCCGTTTATCATTGGTTCTATAGTAAATACCATACCTGGCACAAGAAGCATACCTGTGCCTTTCTTACCTACATGCTCTACATCGGGTTCTTCATGGAACTCATTGCCTACACCATGGCCGCAAAGGTCACGCACTACACTACAACCATTCTTATGGGCATGCTTCTGAATGGCATAACCCAAATCACCCACGAAACTCCAGGGTTTGCAGGCCTCCATGCCCACCTGAAGGCATTCTTTGGCCACTCTCACCAACTTTTCACGCTGGGGAGTAGTCTTACCCATGATGAACATACGGCTGGCATCGGCATAATAGCCATTCAAGATAGTAGTGCAGTCTACATTGATAATGTCACCTTCTTCCAAAAACTCATCAGCCCTTGGAATACCATGACATACCACGTCATTGATGCTGGTGCAGACACTTTTCGGGTATCCTTCATAGTTCAAGGGCGCTGGAATGGCATGATGATCCATCGTATACTCATAGACCAACTTATCTATTTCTTCAGTGGACATTCCGATATGAATCTCGCGTTCCACCAAATCTAGCACCCCTGTGTTGATGACACCGGCAGCACGGATTCCCTCTATCTGCTCCGGTGTCTTGATTAGCTTGTTCTTCGGGACCAGGAAGCCACGGTTCTGATAAGACAGAATCTTCTTGTCAAAATCCGTCAATTCCTGGCCTTTAGGAACTTTCCAATTTCTAATAATTCTTTTTAAAGCCATTTTTACTTTTCATAAACGCCTTCACGTGGAAGAGCATTATCCATTGTGGCAATACCGCTTACCACAATAGCAGTTGCTGCTGCAGCCTGCTCCATATAATCCTGGAAGGACTTGTTCAGGTAGTCGTTCTCTGTATGCCAGATTTCCTGATACTCAAAACCATAACCCTTATAGTCTTCATTGCGCATTTCCACACAAGGCACACCATTCATTCCAAATACGGTCGCATCTGTACCACCCGCACGTGTCACCTTACGGCGTGGACCTTGCTTGTTCACCTGGAATTCAAAGTCCCAAAGATTCTTCATAGGCTCGCAAATCTTCACCATATCATCATACCAGGCTTCAGGCACGCTGATACCTGTGCATGCGGTTGGGCCTCCATCACGATTGAACAGGTTGACTATATTGCCCAGCTCTTTCTGGTGAGTCTTGCAATAGGCATATGCACCCAGCAATCCGAACTCCTCTCCTGCAAATGCTATAAACTCAATGGTACGTTTTGGCTTGACACCGCTCTTGGCAATCAGGTAGGCAGCACCCATCATGGCACCGATACCTGTACCACAGTCTACAGCACCTGTAGCTGCATCATAGGAATCCAAGTGACCACTGATAATCACTTTCTGCTCAGGATGCTTACTTCCTGGAATAGAAGCTACTACATTGTAGTATTTGATAGGACCCAGACGGAAATGGTTGCGGATATCAAACTCTAATTCTACATTCTGTTTAGACTTAACCTTATCATAGATTACCTTGTACTGAGATGAGTCCAACTTAATGTCTGCATGTTTTGGCAGCTTATCGAAGGTCATACTCTTATCATTCATCATCGGACGGTCATACAGGGCACGAAGAGGTAATTCAGCCGACTGAATGAAACCTAATGCTCCTGCCTCCAGCAATTCGCGGGCAAACAGTCCCGGATGGCTCTTCAGCTCTTTCAACTGGTAATTGGGGTCGTTTGGATCCGGACGTTTGCCTTCTGCTCTCATCTTCTCCATAAGAGCACGGTTTTCTTTTGCAATCTCGGCATTCTGAGCCTTAATTTCATCACGGATGCTGTCCTCTCTCTCATTCAGATAGATAGGCCAACCTGCATTGGTGCCGCCTACAAGGACCCAAGCTCCTTTCACTCTGCCTTTGATACGCTGGAACTCTTGTTCACTCTGTGGCTCAATAACCACATGTCCACGCACCAAACCTGGTGTACCGCTAGTGCAGGAAGGAGTCACGAAATGAAGACTCATTGTCTGATCGCTAGCCAACATTCTTCCAAACCAAGGACCGCGGTTAAAGCCGATAGGTACTTCTCCTGCTTCTTCCAGATGAGCCTCAATACCTAATTTGTTGAATTCTGCAATCAGCCATTTCTGAGCATCCTCAAATGCGCCGGAACCCAGTAGTCTTCCACCGAATCTGCCTGTCAGTGTGCTCAAATACTCCCATGTAGGGTTGTCATTCACTCCCATGTCTACCATCTTCTTCACAGCAGCACTCTGTGCAGAAACGGACATTGATAATACCAGTAATGCACCGGTCAATAGATTTCTAAGCTTCATTTAGTTTGTATTTAATAATTAATTATTTCTGCTTATTCAAAAGGCCCTTGAACGAGGATGGGTATTCATCCTGGAATTCCATGCGCTCGCCTGTCACAGGATGATAGAAGCAAAGCTTGAATGCATGAAGGCAAAGTCTTCCCAAAGGGTCGGTCTGGGCTCCATATCTGCGGTCACCAACCACGGGGTGACCCAAATCGTCCATGTGTACACGGATCTGATTCTTTCGGCCGGTCTCTAACTGCAGCTCCACCAGAGAATAACCATTTCCCCTACGAATGGTACGGAAATGTGTTACGGCCAGGCGGCCTCCATTTTCTTGCTGACTGGAATGGACTTTCATGCCACTCTCATCCAGGTAGCTGCGAACCATTCCTGTGTCCTTCTCCATCTCTCCTTCCACTACAGCCACATAACGGCGGTCATACACAATCTGATGCCAGTTGTCTCTCAACGTATTCATGGTCTTCTCATCCTTGGCATACATCATGATGCCTGATGTGGCACGATCCAGCCGATGGACCACATAGATGTTGCCATGTCGGTTCTGACGACGGACGTATTCAGTCAGAATATGCTGGGCTGTACGTTCTTTCTGAACTTCAGTTGCCACGGAAAGCAGTCCTGGCTTCTTTTTTACTACCAGGATATACGCATCTTCATAAAGCAGCTGAAGCATATTATGACGAAACTCGGAATGTACTTTTTTCTTGGAGATACGTACCACCATGCCTTCAGACAATGGGGTATTGTATTGGGTCACGATGCTGTCGCCTAGCTGGACACAACGGTTCGTCAACAGATACTTAGCCTTCGTGCGGCTCCCATTGGTGACTTTCTCCATCAAGAAATCCAGCAATTCATAGTTCCCATGCACATTGTAGTCTGTATATTGATTACGACTACGTGCTTTCAGCCACTCTGGCTTTGGTCTTTCTCTACGGTTCATCGGTCCCTCCTTTCCAGTAGAACTACATTCTCCACATGCTGCGTGTGTGGAAACATATCCACAGGCTGAACGGCAGCTACACGGTATTTCTCATCCAGCAACTGCAGGTCGCGTGCCTGTGTGGCTGGATTACAACTTACATAAACTATTCTTGGTGCCTCTGCAAAAAGAAGCACATCAATCACATCCTGATGCATGCCTGCCCTAGGGGGATCAGTGATAATCACGTCGGGACGGCCATATTGGGCAATGAAATCCTGTGTCAGCATATCTTTCATGTCTCCTGCAAAGAACACGGTGTTTTCTATACCGTTGATCTCAGAGTTAACCTTCGCATCCTCTATCGCCTCGGGTACGTATTCTATACCGATGACCTGTTTTGCCTCACGGCTCACGAAATTGGCTATGGTTCCTGTACCTGTGTAAAGGTCATAAACCAATTCCTTCCCTGTAAGGCCGGCAAACTTGCGTGCTACCTTATAAAGCTCATAGGCTTGGTTGGTGTTTGTCTGATAGAATGATTTAGGACCTACCTTGAACTTCAAGCCTTCCATCTCCTCATAAATGAAGTCCTTACCCTTGAATGTCACTACGGGTAAGTCATTGATGGTGTCATTACATTTTTGGTTGTTCACATAGAGTAGCGATGTAATCTGAGGGAACTTGTCACCTACAAACTGAAGCAAGTCTTCAGCCTGTTTCTGGTCTAAAGGGTTCTCTATGCGGAACTGAATCAGCACCATCAGGTCACCTGTATTGCTGGTACGAACCATCATATTACGAAGCAAACCTTGATTGGCTCTCAGGTTATAGAACACCAAGTCATGTTCAAAGGCATAGTCGCGTATGCTATTGCGAATCTCATTGCTCAGGTCACTCTGTAGCCAGCATTTCTCTATGGGAAGAACCTTGTCAAAAGCATTCGGGATGTGGAACCCCACTCCGTTCATCTGGTCATACTGGAAACCACTCTTGACTTGCTCGTCGGTCAGCCAACGTTTATTGCTGAACGTGAATTCCAGCTTGTTCCTGTAAAAGATAGTCTTCGCAGAACCTAAGATAGGAGAAATCTCAGGCAGTTCTACCTTCCCTATTCGGGTCAGGTTGTCCACCACCTGCTTCTGCTTGAACTTCAGTTGTTCCTCATAAGGCAGAATCTGCCACTTGCAGCCGCCACATACACCGTAGTGCTCACAAAAGGCTTCACAACGTACTGGTGAATATTCATGGAATTTCACAGCCACCGCCTCGGCATAGCTATGTTTCTTACGCTTAACCTGAAGGTCCACCACATCACCTGGAACCACATAGGGCACAAAGACTACCATCTCATTCACACGAGCCAATGCCTTTCCCTCAGCAGCCACATCTGTGATCAAGACCTTTTCCAACAGTGGGAGTTCTTTCTTCTTTCTTGACATATAAATAGTTTATTCCTTTCCAAATTTGGAAATTTCTGCAAAGGTACGGAATTTTGCCCAAATTATGTATAATTTGAAATAAAAAACGCTGCCTCATGACAAGGCAGCGTTTACTAAGGTGTCTAAGTTTATTCTATATTACTCCGCATGGAGCTTCAGCCATTCTAGTCGACGCTGATCTGGAAGGTGCTTTACCTGGAAATCTTCAAACTTAGCCTTGAAGCCTTCCCCATCAGGACATGCTGCAGCCAGACCTATCTGGACTGGTGTGTTGTCTTCCATCCAGCAGTTGCGCATCATTATATAATTCTTGTCGTCAAAGGAGTAGAAAATCTCTATGGCATCCAGTCTACGTACAGCCTTAATCCAGACATACTCTACTGGCTTATCCAGGCTGATAACACTCCAGTCGCTAGTGTGGTGAGTGACTACACAACTCAGATTATACTTTCCGTCTACATACTCGATACCTGCTTTCAGATAATTCTCTTTATCAATACGAATCATGAGGCAAGCCTGGTCGAAACGTACCTTGTAATCTCCTGAAATCTTTACTTTGGTCTCAAATTCACCTCCATAAGTACTATAGTAGAAAGGCGCATCGTCCACCGTGAAACCATAATGGGAAATACGCCAGTAATCACAGTGTCCTGGTACATCCATTACAAGTGTCTTTCCCTGAATGGTATAGCTACCTGGCTCATTGAACCATGTCATTTTATCCAAACTTTGAGCCTGAACGCCAAAAGAACTCATTGCAAGTAATGCAAAAAACAGTAATTTCTTCATATTCGTGATATTTTTTACTAAATTTGTATTTGGATGCAAAAGTAAGTATATTTTTACCTTTCCACAATACTCAAAATTGACCATTTTATGAAGATAGACCGGCAGTTGGACGAACTTCTGAAAAAGCAAGCCAGGCATTCAGATGATGATGGCGATAAAGCAAGACTGAAATTGGTGGCCCAAAGCTATGCCTTGGCCGAAAATGCCATTGCCGTACTTAGCGATATGAAATCGCAAACTAGCACGATTTACTATGGAAAGGTGGGTGAATTGCTGGGTATTGCCCACTCTGGGGAATGTCATGAAATCAGCTCTATCTGGGAAGAGGAAATTATGTGCAGGATACACCCCGACGACTTAATCTCCAAACAAATCGATGAACTGATGTTTTTCCATTTCCTCCAATCGGGAGATAAAAAGGAACTGAGCGACTATATTTGTGTAAACAACCTAAGGATGTGCGATGAAAAGGGTGTCTTTCACAACATCAGACACAAAATCCTTTATCCGGATGCGACAGGAAACAAGCCGGTCAGATTTTCACTATGCATCTATACGGCTGCTGAGGAGTGCTGCCAAACGGGAATAATAAACTCTGCCACCGGTAAGATGGAACCGCTGGAAAACAGGGATTATAAAGACCTTCTGTCTCTCAGGGAAAAGGAAATCTTATCCTGTATAGACCAGGGACTGGAAAGTAAACAGATTGCACATAAACTGTCCATCAGCTTCCATACGGTAAGCCGGCATAGAGCCAATATCCGCCAAAAACTGAATGCACAAAACACGGCCGATGCGCTCAGAATAGCCAAAGGCCTGCATATCATAGGATAAATTTGATGTGCATTTTTTCCTTTCCGTTGGCTTAATTTCTTCATAAATGATTATCTTTGCGAAAATTTTAAGTAAAGAATTTTTGGTATGAAAAAGAACTTAGAGACCATCTGCATCCATGGCGGATGGAAACCAACCAAAGGTGAACCTCAGCAGTTGCCTATCTATGCCAGTACTACTTTCAAGTACGAAACCAGCGAGCAGATGGCTCGTCTGTTCGACCTGAAGGATGATGGCTATTTCTATACACGTCTGGCCAACCCTACTAACGATGCAGTAGCTAAGAAAATCGCAGCCCTGGAAGGTGGCGTGGGTGCCGTGCTCACTTCTTCCGGTCAAGCAGCCAACTTCTATGCCGTATTCAATATCTGTGAGGCGGGCGACCATTTCATTACTTCCAACACCATCTATGGCGGAACGTATAACCTCTTCGGCGTAACCATGAAAAAACTAGGTATCGAGTGTACGTTCATTGACCCTGACTGGGAGGATGAGAAGATTGAGGCGGCCTTCCGTCCAAACACTAAGTGTTTCTTCGGAGAGACTATCTCTAACCCTGGTGGCAATGTGTTCGACATTGAGCGCTTTGCCAAGATAGCGCACAAGCATGGTGTGCCACTGATTGTGGACAATACTTTCGCTACTCCTGTAAACTGTCGTCCTTTTGAATGGGGATGCGATATTGTAACCCACTCTACCACCAAATATATGGATGGTCATGCAACCCAAGTGGGCGGAGCTATCGTTGATTCAGGTAACTTCGATTGGGAAGCTTACGGCGATAAATTCAAGGGGCTTACTACTCCGGATGAGAGCTACCACGGCATAACCTATACCAAACAGTTCGGGAAAATGGCGTACAGCACCAAACTGGTGAGCCAACTGATGCGTGACTTGGGCAGTATCCCTTCTCCATTCAACGCATTCCTCCTGAACCTGGGTCTGGAAACCCTTTTCCTGCGTATGAGACAACATTGTGATAATGCGCAGAAAGTGGCAGAATGGCTGGAGAAAAACCCAAAGGTGGGATGGGTAAACTACTGCGGTCTTCCATCCAACAAATACTATGAACTTGGAAAGAAATACATGCCTAACGGCTCCTGTGGCGTCATTGCCTTCGGACTGAAAGGTACCCGTGAGGATGCCATCCGTTTCATGGACAACCTGGATTTCATTTCTATCGTAACGCATGTGGCTGATGCCCGTACTTGTGTACTTCATCCAGCTAGCCATACACACCGCCAGATGTCCGACGAACAACTGCGTGAAGCGGGTGTGGCACCTGACCTAGTCAGACTTTCTGTCGGCATCGAAAACGTCGATGATATCATAGCCGACCTGCAGCAGGCAATGGACAAAATGTAAAGAAAGATTCATTGAACAAAAACTAGAAGAATATGAAAAGCATTAAAATTTGGGCATGCTCTGCCATCATTGCTCTCTGTGGCGTCACAAACGTACAGGCACAAGTGATGAAGTCTGCCGACCTGGAGAAATACGCAAAACAACGCTATGGTGAAAGATGGCTGGATGCTGCTTTGACCATTGCAGAAGAACTGACACTCGACAAAAATCAGTCGCTGACTTATCAGGAGATTATCGAAGTTCCTGGAAAGACAAAGGAACAACTTTATGTGGCTCTGAACTACTGGGCTACAGCTACCTTCAAAGACAAGCAAGCAATTACCCTCAACGATAAGGAAGCTGGATGTATCATCATTACATCTACCATTCCTTCCATCGCCACTCATACTGGTACATTGAACAATTATGCTGTCAGCATCACACCGTTGATTCGTCTCGACATCAAGAACGGCAGGGTGCGTGTCACCTTTACCATCCAGAACTACGATGTCCTGGCAGACATTAGCGGTGGATGGCTTAGCATGAGCGAATCTGATCAAAGGACCTACGGCGACTCCAAGCGAAAAAAGGACGATAAGACTAATGCCAATCTCTACGATGAACAGTGGGAAATAGCCAAGCACTATCCTTTCGTGAAAAAAGATCCGCAGAAGCGTACCTGCGCCAAGGCTCTTGTGATGACGCATGCCTACAGCAATGCCATTATCGACAAGGTGGAAGAGGCTGTAAAGAACGGCATCATAGGCAACGAGGACGACGACTGGTAAAAAATAGAGCCTCCCAGATATCACATCTGGGAGGCTCAAGACCTAAATTCTAATACATAAAAGCAGAGAGATTTACTCTTATGCTGAGTGTTTATTAATTTTAAATACTCTTTTTTCGGTTTATACGCTTACAAACTTCCAGATAAACTAATTATAATTTTTTCTTGCTTCACAGCAAGGTTCCAAACAAATGATTTTACGGTTAAATAAAATTCAACTAATAATAAATCTCGTTTAGTTCATTTGTGTTTTGTCTTAATTTTATGCTAAATAAATTATGATTTTAATTACTACTATTTCTACTGCCACTAACATCCTATTTCGTGTCATTTGAAATCTAGTTGCTAAAAACACTACAAATATACCACTTTAATGGAAAATAGAACAATTAGGAGGAAATTTAGGAGAGTATTTAGCAATATTTAACAAAGATAGTCGCTTAGGACGATTTTATTTTAAGGGAAAGAAACTGGCAGAAAGATAAAAGAAAGACCCGGAAATTAATCCGGGTCTTCTTGTTTTTTTATATTCCGCAGAAGAATATCACAATCAACTGCGCTACAAATATCCTTAAGAACATGCTTAGCGGATAGACGGTGGAATAACCTATAGCCGGTGCCTCACGGGAACAAGTCGAATTGGCATAGGCCAATGCAGGTGGATCGGTATAGGTACCTGCTATCATTCCCATGATGGTGAAATAATTGAACTTGTATTTCAAGCGGGCTATTGTACCTACCACTAAAATTGGAATCACCGTGATCAGGAATCCGCAACCCACGTATTTAAGGCCATCACCGGCAACTACGGTTTCCCAAAAGCCAGCACCGGCCTTTATGCCCACACTAGCCAGGAAAAGCACCAATCCTATCTCACGCAGCATCATATTGGCCGAGGTTGTGGTATAAGTCACCAACTTGAAACAATAGCCGAATCGTCCAATGAGGATGGCAATGATAAGCGGTCCTCCAGCCAGTCCAAGCTTCAAGGCCACAGGCATTCCCGGCAGGCTGAACGGAATACTTCCGAAGATTATTCCCAGCATGATGCCAATGAAAATGGTAGCAATGTTGGGGGCATCAAGTAGTTTGATATGGTCTCCCATCAGGTCTGCCACACGCTCCACATTATCAGCCCGGCCCACCACCATGATCTTGTCTCCCACATGGAAGTGGTGATTCCTGCTGGCAAAGAGGTCCATCCCATTGCGGTTGATTCGGGTCACATTCACTCCATATACGCTGGAGAAATGCATCTTGCCCAATGTCTTTCCGTTCATCTTCGGATTGGTCACCACAATGCGACGGGCTATCATAGGCTCCTTGTCGATATCTTCATCTGGACGCCATTCTACCTCTATCTCTGGCCCGATGAAAGCCTTGATAGGAAGGACATCGCTCTCTGCACACACGATGCGAAGTTCATCACCCACACTGAGAACGGTGTCACGGGTTGGCGTGTGCAGTTCTCCGTCATGATGAATACGAGTACATACAATGTCACGGTTCAGAAATTCAGACAGTTCACGTAGGTTATGCCCACTGAGCGCCTTGTTGTCCACACGAAGGGTGATGGCACAAGGCTTGGCATGAGGATTCTGTGCCTCCTGCTCTTCCAGCTGAGCCTCTTCTTCATTCAGACTCACATGGGTAACATAGCGTATCAAGATGGTTGCCCCTATGATTCCCAGCACACCAAGCGGATAGGCACATGCATAGCCATTGGCTATCTGAGGGATATTACCATCGGTGAAGACCGACTCAAGAGCCTCGTTCGCTGCACCCAGACCTGGGGTGTTGGTCACGGCACCATACAGGGTTCCCACCAGCATAGGCAGGTTGTAAGGGTTACTTGTATCAAAGAAGGTATAATAACAGCCAAACATCACCAGCACATTCAGCACGATGGCCATGGTTGCCAGCAGATTAAGTTCCACCCCGCCCTTGCGAAAACTCTCAAAAAAGCCTGGACCTACCTGAAGACCGATACAGAAGACAAAGAGTATCAGTCCGAAATCCTGCATGAATGAAAGAATGGTGGAGTTGGCTGTAAAACCGAAATGTCCTGCCACAATGCCTGCAAAAAGGACAAATGTCACTCCCAGTGATATTCCTCCTATCTTGACCTTTCCCAGAAGCACGCCAAGGGAAATGACAATGGCATATAGCAGTACGATGTGTGCTACCGAATCTTGGGTAGCAAATAGATTAATTAGCCATTCCATATGTAAAACAATCTTTTTTCGGGCTGCAAAGTTAACTGAAATTATGCAAATAGAACGAATTTCAGACAAGAAATTATCGATAGCTGCCATCTGGCATCCCCATCAAGGCAGGACAAAAAAGAAAGAGAGGCTCTCTTTCGGATAGAAACACCCTCACGAGAACCTCTCTGTATTGTTATTTCAAAAAGCAGTTCACACCTCCTGAATCAGGTCCATTCCTACCTGAACGGCTTCCATGTTCAACGGAATCATCTCGTGATGCCGTTCTGGCAAGGTCTTCCTGAGCGCTTTTTTCAGTCCGTCAGTACTTACTACCGGACAAACCTTCAATAAGCCGCCCAAGACAATCATATTGAACACCTTCGCATTCTTCATCTCTGCGGCCTTGTCCATCGCGTCTATCTTGTAAACCTTGATATCGTTGCGCGATGGCTTGTTCACTATGCCATAGCTATCGTAAATCAATATGCCACCTGGCTTTACCAAAGGCATGAAACGGTCCAGTGATGGCTGGTTCAGCACAATGGCTATATCGTAACGGCTCAGGATGGGTGAAGAGATGCGCTCGTCACTCACAATTACCGTACAATTGGCTGTTCCACCGCGCTGCTCCGGTCCATAGGAAGGCATCCAAGTCACCTCCTTGTCCTCCATCAGTCCGGAATAAGCCAGAATCTTACCCATGGACAATACTCCCTGTCCGCCAAAGCCTGATATGATTATTTCCTTTTTCATATGCTCATTTGAGATTAGTGGTGTCCTTCAGGTCACCTTTCACATATTCCTCGAACATCTTCTCACGCATCCATTCGTTGGCCTTTTCCGGGGTGAGCTTCCAACCGCTGCTGCAGGTTGAGACAATCTCCACCAGGCTGGAACCCAGTCCTTTCATGGAAGCCTCAAACGCCTTGCGGATGGCTTTCTTAGCCTTCAGGATGGAACCCACGGTGTCCACACTCTGGCGGCTCACGTAGCAGGTACCTCTTAAGGTAGAAGCTATTTCCGTGATATTCAGTGGATAGCCATGCAGCTCAGGGTCACGCCCATACGGACAGGTCGATGTCTTCTGACCTATCAGTGTGGTAGGTGCCATCTGACCGCCGGTCATGCCGTAAATGGCATTGTTGATGAAGATGATGGCAATGTGCTCGCCACGATTCAATGCATGGATAGTCTCTGCCGTTCCGATGCAGGCCAAGTCACCATCACCCTGATAAGTAAAGACCAGACGGTCGGGCCAAAGTCGTTTGATGGCTGTAGCCAAAGCTGGTGCACGTCCGTGTGCAGCCTCCTGCCAGTCGATGTCCAGATAACGATAGGCAAAGACGGCGCAGCCTACCGGGCTGATACCCACGGTCTTCTCCTCCATGCCCATTTCTTCAATGATTTCTGCTATCAGCTTGTGAACCACTCCGTGAGAGCATCCCGGACAGTAATGCATGGGAGTGTCGTTCATCAGTTCCGGTTTCTTGTAGACCAGATTTTCCGGTGATATGATATCGTTTGCTGTCATTTTTTCATCACTTTAGTTTCCAATGCTTCCACTATCTCCTGTGGGTCAGGCACGATGCCGCCCAGTCGGCCGAAGTGCTCCACAGGCACGGCTCCGTTGATGGCCAGACGTACATCCTCCACCATCTGGCCGGCATTGATCTCAGCCACCAGAATGCCCTTCTTGCCCTTTGCCATCTCTCTCAGCTGTCGCTCAGGGAATGGCCATAGGGTAATCGGACGGAACAATCCTACCTTCTCACCCTTGGAACGGGCTATCTCCATACTCTTCTCTGCAATGCGTGCCGCACTGCCGAAGGCTACGATCAGGTAGTCTGCATCCTCGCAATTCAAAGTCTCATAGCGCACTTCCTTCTCCCGGATAGTCGCATATTTCTCTTGCAAGTGAATGTTGCGTGCCTCCATAATCTCTGGCTTCAGCTCCAGCGAAGTCAGGATGTTCGGCTCACGGTCCTTGGTCCTTCCGATGGTGGCCCAAGGGCATTCCTTACGGATCTGTTCTTCGGTACGGCGTGGCTTCTGTTCCGGAAGCACCACCTTCTCCATCATCTGACCAATGACTCCGTCGCTCAGAATCATAGCCGGATTACGGTACCTGAAGGCCAATGTGAAGGCCAAGTCCACAAAATCGGCCATCTCCTGCACGGAGTTGGGGGCCAATACTATCACATAGTAATCACCGTTGCCTCCGCCACGGGTAGCCTGAAAATAGTCGCTCTGGCTAGGCTGGATGGTTCCCAGGCCCGGACCGCCTCGTTGTACGTTCACTACCACGCCAGGAATCTCAGATCCGGCCATGAAGGAGATGCCCTCCTGCATAAGTGCCACACCTGGACTGGATGAGGTGGTAAATACTCGCTTGCCTGCTCCGGCTCCACCATGCACCATGTTGATGGATGCCACCTCACTCTCGGCCTGGACTACCACCATGCCGGTGGTTTCCCATGGCTTCAGAAGCGACAAGGTCTCGATAATCTCTGACTGTGGGGTTATAGGATAGCCGAAGAATGCATCTGCTCCACAGCGAATGGCTGCGTAGGCGATGGCCTCATTTCCCTTCAGCAACGTGACTTCTTTATTCTCCATTTTCATTTTCTAATTTTTTACGGTACACCGTGATACAACCGTCAGGGCAGACTATGGCACAGGAAGAACATCCTGTACAACGGTCAAGATCCACAGGCTCCACATAAGGATAACCGTGCACATTGACTTTCCTCACGGCCAGGGAAATGACTCCCTTCGGGCATGCCAACACACAGAGGGCACATCCCTTGCACCGGTTTTTGTCTACTACAATAGCTCCTTTGAACGTACTCATATAGTTCTCGTTTTAATAGGTTTAAAGTTCCCTTGTTCAAGGGTTATAGTAATCCTTACAATAAAAGTCCATGATGTCCTGCAGCATGCGTAGTGCCTCACCTGCCGGACTTTCTGAATCAAGTTCCAAAGCTTCCATGTAACAGTTCATGGCGGAACTGAAATCACCCACTTTCCTGAATTGATTACCTTGCCGGTAATAATCCTCTGCGGTGTGTGTTTGTGTGTTCATCTCATTCATTCAAGAACAAAGTTACACTTGAAACTATTCTCCAAATGCATAAAGAGCGAATATTTTACACTTTTTAACGAAGTTTTGGACTAAAATGCGCACACGATTTGGAACGTGTGCAAAAAAATGGAGAAATTTAGTTTCAAATGAAATCATGAAAGGGATATGAAGTCGTAAAAAAGCAGTTCCAATCATTTTTTTTTGTCAAAGATGGGAAACTGTAACAAAAATAGTTATATTTGCACCTTGTAAATAAAAAGGATTATGAAAGTAAAGTCTATTATCTCCCTTCTCTTTGTCCTGCTGGTATTCACCGCTTGCGACAAATATGGCTCTTATGCCAAGAATTTCCAAGACTATGGTTTCTCCCTGGCCGATTCTACATATTACGAGTTCTTCTTCCTGACTCCTCCCGACGGCAATGGTGCCGGCCTAGGTGTGGACAACCGGATGTACAAGAAGAAGGTGGATCAGGTGAACAACTACCAGAAGGTCTTCAACTATCAGATTGATGAGAATGGCAAGATCCAGTGTGTGGCTCAGAAGAAGACGGGTGTGAACGACAACTTCACCCTGGAGATGGTGGAGGCAAACATTATCAGTGCTGCCGGAAAGCATGTACGTGCCCATGACCCTGCTACCTACAAGAGGTGGATGGATTGGATGAAGGAAAATAAGAAATGATTTAAACCTTAACCAAAATACCTAGGCTGAAATGTCCCGGAGACATTTCGCTAAAAGCAAACCCGGAAAGATTGAGTCTTTCCGGGTTCTTTTTTTATGCATCGGTTCCTGCGGTCTTAGCAAACGGTGACTTTGGCAGCCAAGCCTTTGCACTTGTCGCGCAAGGCATCCTGGCTCTCACCTAGCTTATCCCAGCATACTACCACACCCATACGGCGTCCCACATGTGCATCGGGCTTACCGAAGATGCGCAGGTAAGTCTGCTTGGCAGCGCATACGTCCTCCATACCCTTGTAGTCAGGGCACTTCTTCTCTATTCCTGAGAGAATAACGGCACTGGCCCCTTGACGCTCCAGGCTAATCTCTGGAATAGGCAGTCCCAGTACGGCACGGCAGTGAAGCTCAAACTCGGTCAAGTTCTGAGTACCTGCCAGGGTCACCATACCGGTGTCGTGCGGACGTGGAGAAAGTTCGCTGAAGTAAACGCCATGTTCCTTGCTCAGGAAGAACTCCACACCCCAGATACCTGCACCTGTCAGTGCCTTGGTCACGGTAGCTGCCATGCGCTGTGCCTCTGCCAGCTGCTCTGGAGTAACTACGGCTGGCTGGAAGCTCTCGCGGTAGTCTCCACCTATCTGCACGTGGCCTACTGGAGCGCAGAACAATGTCTCCCCGTTCTGTTGTGTCACGGTCAGCAAGGTAATCTCGGAATCGAAGCGGATGAACTGCTCCACAATCACTTCCTTGATGTCGCCTCTGGCACCCTCGGCTGCTATCTTCCAGGCTTTCTCCAGCTCTGCAGGTGAGTTTACCTTGCTCTGTCCGTGTCCTGATGAAGACATCAGTGGCTTTACGATAAACGGATAGCCTATCTCCTCAGCTGCCTTGGTGAATTCCTCAAAGGTAGACGCATACTTGTAGTTTGCTGTTTTCAGACCCAGCTCAGTATGTGCCAGCTCACGGATGGCCTTACGGTTCATGGTGTAGTTCACGGCACGCGCACTAGGAACGACCTGAATACCCATCTTCTCACACTCGTAGAGTTTCTCCGTACGGATAGCCTCTATCTCTGGCACAATGATGTCTGGCTGGTGCTTTTTCACGGCAGCCATCAGGGCATCTCCATCGAGCATGCTGAAAACCTCACATTCATCAGCCACCTGCATGGCAGGCGCACCTGCATACTTGTCACAGGCTACTACATACTGGCCCAGTCGCTTGCAGGCAATGACAAACTCCTTGCCCAACTCGCCGGAACCCAGCAAAAGAATCTTTTTCATTATCAGTTATTATGTTTTACGTTAATGTTCATCTTATTGGTGCTGTGGACGAAGCAGGTCGTTCACGGTCTTCACCGGATTGAAGGTTGACAGTGGAACTTCTACAAAGACGGTGTTCCAGTCGCTCATGGCACCGTTCCACAGTCCTGGCAGCTCAAGTGCCTTCAGCTCCTTACCATTCTTGCTCTTGTAAGAGATGAAGCCTGTTGACTTGTCCACATACTTCACCAGGTCAAACTTGTTGCCCTTGTAGTCCTTCACAGCACATACCAGATCCACTGGATTGAAATGAGAACCATTCTCGAACATTTCCTTCTTCACTGGATCATCGGTGTCAATCTGGCTGCTTTCCAGAATCTGTAGGGAGATGGTACCGTCGGCATTGTAGGCACGGAACGGACCGCCGCCTGGCTCACCCACATTCTTCACTACACCAGCCACACGCATCGGACGGTTCAGCTTGTTCTTCAGGTAAACCACCAGCTCTGCATCCTCCAGGAGAGAAATCTGCGGATTACGGCAGCAAAGGTCGTGCTGCAGGAAGTTGATAATCTCCTCTATCTGAGCGTGAGTGTATTTACCGCTGTCCAGCAGGTTCAGGTAGTCGAATGCCTTCTTCTGCAAGGTAACCAGCACACCTGCAATCACCTTCTTGTAAGTCACAGTGTCTGCCTTCAGACGGTCTGGCACTACATTATCTATATTCTTTACGAAGACGATGTCTGCATCCAGGTCGTTCAGGTTCTCAATCAATGCACCGTGTCCACCCGGACGGAACAGCAACTTGCCGTCGGTACGGAATGGCTCGTTGTCCATAGTAGCTGCTACAGTATCTGTGCTTGGCTTCTGCTCAGAGAAGGAAACATGATACTCTGTTCCGAACTTGGCAGCATAGCTACTCACCTTCTCGTCCACCAACTTCTCAAACAGGGAGCGATGCTCTGGAGATACAGTGAAATGAACGTTCACGTCACCGTTCTTGTTGGCTGCATACAGGGAGCCTTCCACCAGGTGCTCCTCCAGTGGAGTGCGTGCACCTTCTTCATATTTATGGAACTTCAGCAGACCCTTAGGAAGCTGTCCGTAGTTCAGTCCGGCACTCTCCAGCAGGTTAGCTACCACTGGCTTGTACTTGCCTTCCTCTACCAGGGTGTCGATGTCCTTGCCTTGGTTCTTCAGGCAGGCTGCATTCAGGTCATCGAAAAATGCAAAGTCGTGTATGCGATCAAAGAATTTCTTCTCAAAGTCTGTCTCTGGTGCGTCATAGGCTGCGCCCAGGAACTCGAACATATTCTTGAACATACGACTGGCAGCACCTGATGCCGGTACAAACTTCACGATGGTCTTGTCGCCCAGCTTGTAAGCATCCCATGCCTTGGAGTATGCCTTCTCCTTTTCCTCATCTATCGCCATGATGCCATTGTCGATGGCTGCGGCTCCATCCAGCTCCAGATAGGGGAATCCTGTCTTAAAATCATTCAACTGCTCAGCGAGTTTTTCCTCAGAAATGCCTTTCTTGGCCAAAAGTTCTCTGTCTTCTTGTGTCAACATAGTTTTAATTTTTTAGATGGATGCAATTATCCTAATTTAATTAATTGCCCCAAAAATACATTTTTTCCCGTGAAAAGCCAAAGTTTTCGGGGAAAATATGTAAATTTGAAGACTAAAATGAGAAGAATGGAAGATACCGGATTTTTCACTGAAGACGAGAAAAAGCTAGTAGCGAGCCTATACAAGGAACTGAAGACACTGTCTGGAACTACACTGCAGGACTACGACTGTCAGCTAATCAAGCAGTTACTCATCAATGCCGTCATCGATAAATCAGTCCAGCGCGATGCGTTCGGGCTGAACCCTGTCGTGCTGGACATGCAGACGGCTGTCATCGTTGCCAGTGAAATCGGTCTCATGCGTGCCAGCATCCTGAGCATCATGCTCCACCGGGTGGTGAAGAACGGCTCCCTGTCACTCGAAAAAGTCAGCAAGACCTTCGGTGAGGATGTGGGTGGCATCATCCGAGGGCTCATCCGCATCAACGACCTCTATGCCAAGAACCCTACCATCGAGAGCGAGAACTTCCGTGACCTGCTGCTTTCCTTTGCCGAGGACATGCGGGTGGTGCTCATCATGATTGCTGCTCGTGTGAACCTGATGCGGCAGATTGGCAAGTCGGAGAACGATGAGGCGCGTCAGGAGGTGAGCCGGGAAGCTGCCTTCCTCTATGCCCCACTCGCCCACAAGCTGGGTCTCTACAAGCTCAAATCGGAACTGGAGGACCTGTCCCTGAAATACCTGGAACACGATGCCTACTATCATATCAAGGAGAAACTGAACGCCACCAAGAAGGCGCGCGACAAATACATTGCCGACTTCATCAAGCCTATTGAGTCACGGCTCAATGCCATGGGGCTGAAATGCCACGTCAAAGGGCGTACCAAGAGCATCCACTCCATCTACCAGAAGATGAAGAAGCAGAACACCACCTTCGAGGGTGTGTACGACCTTTTCGCCATCCGTGTCATCCTGGACTCCAAGCCGGAGCGGGAAAAGGCGGAATGCTGGCTGGTTTACTCCATCATCACCGATATGTACCAGCCTAACCCGAAGCGGTTGCGCGACTGGCTCTCCGTACCGAAGAGCAACGGCTATGAGTCGCTCCACATCACGGTGCTGGGACCTCAGAAGAAATGGGTGGAGGTACAGATCCGTACCGAGCGGATGGATGAGATAGCAGAGCGGGGTCTGGCTGCCCACTGGCGCTACAAGGGTGTGAAGAGCGAGGCTGGCCTGGACGACTGGCTGAACAGTATCCGTAGGGCACTGGAGAACACAGACAGCCAGGAAGCCATGAACCAGTTCAAGATGGACTTGTACGTGGATGAGGTCTTTGTCTTCACACCGAAGGGCGACTTGTTCAAGCTGCCTAAGGGAGCCACTGTCCTGGACTTTGCCTACCATATCCACTCGCGTATCGGAGACCACTGCATCGGTGCCCGTATCAACGGGAAGAGCGTGCCTATCCGGGAACAGCTCTCGTCTGGCGACCAGGTGGAAATCCTCACCTCAAACAAGCAGGAACCGAAGCAGGACTGGCTGAACGTGGTTACCACCAGCCGGGCCCGGTCTAAAATCAAGCTGAGCCTGAAGGAAATCGCTGCCAAGCAGAATGTCTTCGCACGGGAAACCTTGGAACGGAAGTTCAAGAACCGGAAGGTGGAAATGGAAGAGGCTGTCATGGGCAAGCTGGTGAAGAAGATGGGCTACAAGCAGATCAACGACTTCTACAGCGATATCGTGAACGATATCATCGATATCAATGACATCCTGGAGAAATATATCGAGCTGCAGAAGGCGGAACACGGGGAACTGGATACCGCACCTGCTAAGACGGCACAGAGCTTTGAGCTGAGAGACGATGACCTGAAGACGCATGCCAACAGCGATGTACTGGTCATCGGGGAAAACCTGAAGGGAGTGGACTTCACCCTGGCCAAGTGCTGCAACCCTATCTATGGCGACAAGATATTCGGCTTCGTCACGTCCACGGGTGGCTTCAAGATCCACCGGGTGGACTGCCCTAACGCTCCGGAACTTTTCCGTAGGTTCGGCTACCGGACTATCCCGGCACGCTGGGCAGGAAAGGGGCACTCGCAGTATGAGAGCACCTTGCACATCGTTGGACACGACGATATCGGTATTGTGAACAACATTACTTCTATTATATTAAAGGAACCGAACTGTACCCTCAGAACCATCTCCATCGACAGTAACGACGGTATGTTCGGTGGTCACCTGACGGTGATGATAGACGACAACCGGAAACTGGAGCAGCTCATCAAGAAACTGAAGACGGTGAAGGGTGTCCTGAATATCAACCGAAGTTAAACGTAAAACCTAAACATAGAAAAAAACATGAAGAACCTACTGAAGGCAGCAGCCTTACCCGCACTGATGGCACTTGCGGCTTGTACAAGCAGTTCCGTGACGGAACCCCAGCCCATCGGTCCTATCCCTACAGCCTACCAGGTGGAGTGGCATAAGTTGGAAACCTATGCGTTCATCCATTTCGGACTGAACACCTACGCCGACCGGGAATGGGGCTACGGAGATACCGAGACGAGTGTCTTTAACCCTACCCTGTGCGACCCGGAACAGTGGGTCCGTACGTTCAAGGAGGCGGGTATGACGGGCGTAGTCCTCACTGCCAAGCATCACGACGGCTTCTGTCTCTGGCCTACGGAACTCACGGAGTACTGCATCCGGAACACACCGTACAAGGACGGTAAGGGCGATATCGTGGGGGAACTCTGTGAGGCTTGCCAGAAGTATGGGCTGAAACTGGGTCTCTACCTCTCTCCGTGGGACCGTAACCATGCAGCCTATGGTACACCGGAGTATGTGGAATACTACAACAAGCAGCTGGAGGAACTGACTACCAAATACGGCACGTTGTTCGAGTTCTGGCTCGATGGAGCCAACGGTGGCGACGGCTACTACGGAGGTGCCCGTGAGACTCGTAAAATAGACCGGAGGAACTACTATAACTTCCCGAATATCTTTGCTCATATCCTGAACAACCAGCCGCAGGCCATCATCTTTACCGACGGAGGTCCGGGCTGCCGTTGGGTGGGCAACGAACGGGGTATTGCCAGTGCTACCAACTGGGCCTTCATCCGCAGTCAGGAGGTGTATCCGGGCTATTCCGACTTCCAGACCTTGCAGTACGGTCACGCCGATGGCGACAAATGGGTGGGTGCCGAATGTGATGTCTCCATCCGTCCGGGATGGTTCTACCACGATTCAGAGAACGACCGTGTGAAATCGCCTGAACAATTGGTGGAACTGTACTACCAGAGTGTGGGGCATAATGCCAACTTCATCCTGAACGTTCCAGTGAATAAGGATGGTCTCATCTGCAAGACAGACTCCATCAACCTGGTGACTTACCATGAGATGATCCAGCGTCAGCTGGCTACCGATATCCTCTCCAGCATGAGACCGGCTGTCTCTGAAGAACGGGGCGGTGCCTATGTAGCTACTGCCTTGACCGACGACGACTACGACTCGTTCTGGGCTACTCGCGACAGCACGCTCACGGCTACCATCGAGTTCAACTTCCCTACACAGAAGGTGAACCGCATGATGCTCCAAGAGTATATCCCACTGGGACAGCGTGTGAAGAAGTTCAGCGTAGAATACAAGAGCGGAGACGAGTGGCTCCCGGTACAGCTCAATGAGGAGACGACCACCATCGGCTACAAGCGTCTACTTCGTTTCCCTACCGTGGAGACCGACGGCCTCAGGGTGAACATCCTGGATGCCCGTGCCTGTCCGTGTCTGAACCATATCGGTGCATACTACGGAGGAGAAGGCAGTGACATTGTCTTCGTGGACAAGGGGGATGAGTTCGACTCTGTAGAGTTCACCCTCACCGAGGGACAGGATCGGCTCGTCATGGACCTGGGACAGACGCATGCGGTGAACGTGCTGCACTACCTGCCTCCTAAGGATGGCAAGGGTATCATCACACACTATGAACTCTATGCCGGTGACACCCCGGAGACTGCTACAAAGCTCATCACCAAGGGCGAGTTCTCCAACATCCAGAATAACCCTATCTTACAGACCTTGCGTTTCGCTCCTACCCCTGCCCGGGTGCTGGTGCTGAAGGCTACCGGCATGGTGAACGCCGGAGAGGCTCCTAAAGCAGAACGGATGGGCGTGGAAGTTTTCTACTAGACAAATAATACCTTATAATAGATATGGAACCACTCTTTGAACTGGAAATGAAGGTGCGCGACTATGAATGTGACCTTCAGGGCATTGTGAACAATGCCAACTATCAGCACTACATCGAGCACACCCGACATGAGTTCCTGGAGTCCTGCGGACTGAGCTTCGCCAAACTCCATGAGGACCACATCGACGTGGTGGTGGCCCGCATCAACATGTCGTTCAAGACCCCCCTGAAGAGCGGAGACCGCTTCCTGAGCCAGCTCTCCCTCAAGAAGGAGCACATCAAGTACGTGTTCCTCCAGAACATCTACCGCCTGCCCGACAGGAAACTGGTCATGAGGGCAGAGGTCGACTGCGTGGCCTTGGTCAACGGTGTACTGCAGGATGTTCCAGCCCTGGATTCCGTCTTCCAACCGAATATCATTAAAGAATGCTTAGCATGAAAAAGACCTTACTGACTATCGGAGCATTGGCCTGCACACTGGTTGCCAGCGCCCAGCTTACTACCAACAATGGTATCCCTTACCTTCAGAACACCAGTGTAGACATGAGTAATCAGTTTCAAGACCCGACCAACACCTACTTCAGTCCGGACAGCCTGGTCAACTTCAACCCTTCCACCGGATGGGGAACCATCCAGTGGAGCCGTCAGCACCTGCACCCTAGACAGGCGTTCAACCTGAACGGCTATTGGATCAGTCCGCTCAAGAACCAGGACTTCCCGGAAACACAGTACGACCAGAGCCCGCAGCTCCAGTTCAAGGTGGACCCGGTAAACGAGCGTGTGGTGCGTGTACGCATCTACACCTCTCCTATCATTCCCCAGGACCCGGAAGATGATGTCATGCTGGTGAAGAAACCTGCCGATGGAAGAAGCCTGTGGAAGACTACCCAAAATAGCAAATCTATCGTGCTGCAGAGCCCTCAGGGAAGCCTGGAAATCCAGAAATATCCTTGGCGTCTGGTAGTCAGGGACAAGAACGGTAAGGTACTCACCCATACCCGTACGTTGGGCGACAACGACTCTACGCAGGTGAAGACGCATCCGTTCCTCTTCATGAAAAGAGGCTCGGACAACTCCCGTGCGGTAGAACCAGTATTCAGTCTGGCTCCAGGTGAGAAAATCTATGGTTGTGGTGAGTCTGCTACTGCCCTGAACAAGGCCGGACAGAAACTGAATCTCTTCGTCACCGACCCACAGGGACCTGAAACACCGGACATGTACAAGCCTATCCCATTCTGGTTCTCCAACCGGGGCTACGGCATGTTCATGCACACGTCGGCTCCTGTCACGGTGGACTTCGGTAACTCCTACATCGGAAACACCCGTCTCTTCATGGCCGATGAGCAGGCCGACCTGTTCATCATCCTGGGTAACCCGAAGGAAATCCTGAGTGCCTACACCGAGCTGGTGGGCCGTCCTGAACTGCCTGCCATCTGGACCTTCGGAACCTGGCAGAGTCGTATCTCCTACTTTACCGAGGAGGAAGGACGCAGCGTGGCTAAACAGCTCCGGGACAACAAGCTCCCATGCGATGTCATCCACTTTGATACCGGCTGGTTCGAAGTCGACTGGCAGTGCGACTACAAGTTCAGCACCAAGAACTTCAAGGACCCTGTACAGCTCATGAAAGACCTCCGTGCCGACGGCTTCCACACCTGTCTGTGGCAGCTCCCATACTTCACCCCGAAGAACAGTCTGTTTAAAGAACTGGTAGAGAAAGGTCTGGCTGTGAAGAACGCCAAAGGTCAGCTTCCTACCGAGGATGCCATCCTGGACTTCACCAATCCTGAGACCGTGAAATGGTATCAGGGTCACTTGGCAGACCTGCTCCGTCAGGGTGTGTCTGTCATCAAGGCCGACTTCGGTGAGGCTGCTCCTTTCCTGAATGGATACTACCACAACGGACGAGGTGGTCTCTATGAGCACAACCTCTTCCCGGTGCGCTACAACCGTGCCGCATACGAAATCATCGACAAGGAAACGAACCACGACGGTGTCATCTGGGCCCGTTCCGCATGGGCAGGCTCCCAGCGTTACCCTCTCCACTGGGGAGGCGATGCTGCCACTACCGATGCCGGTCTGCTGGGCAGCGTACGTGAAGGTCTTTCCTTCGGTCTGAGCGGTTTCTGCTTCTGGAGCAACGATATCGGTGGTTTCGTGACCAAGAGTCCGGAAAAGCTCTACCGTCGTTGGCTGCCATACGGCTTCCTCACCAGTCACACCCGTGTGCATGGCGTGGAGACCGAGCCTTGGCTGTACAACCAGAGCTTCATCGATGCCTGGCGTGCCAGCGCTGAGCTGAAATACAAGCTCATGCCTTATGTCTATGCACAGGCTAAGCAGTGCACAGAGAACGGATGGCCTATGCAGCGTGCCCTCCTGCTAGAGTTCCCCGACGACCCAGGTGCATGGCTCATAGAAGATGAATATATGTTTGGTGAGAACCTGCTCGTGGCTCCGCTCATGGAAGAGACCACCGGCAGAGATGTATACCTCCCAGGCAAACAGAAATGGATTGACTACCAAACCGGTAAGGTCTATAACCCCGGATGGAACCACATCCAGGCAGGTCAGCTGCCAGTAGTGCTGTTGGTCAAGGACGGCAGTGCCATCCCTCACGTGCCAGTGGCACAGAGCACCGACAAGATCCAGTGGAACAAGCTAACCTGGAAGACCTACAAGGCTGATGCACGCAAGGCTACCGGCCTCCTCTTCAAGCCAGGCGATACCCAATTGCAGACCGTAACAAAGTAAAACTATGAAGAAACTAGTGATGTTTTTGGCAGCCTTGGTCATCGTCTTGGCCTTGGCAGGATTCTTCCTCCTGCAGTGGGGGAAAAAGGAGAACCAGCAAGATCCTAAGCTCACCTTTACGGAGATAAGTGCCGTGAAAGGCAATGAGCTGAAGGACTCCGTCTTCGTGAACATCGTGTGTGCCACCGCAGGAAACCCCAAGATGGTGGCAGCCATCAACGAGTGCATCAGCGAGAAGCTGGGTGGAACCTACACGGGGAGCTACCTCGATGCGCAGGCCATGGCAGACCACTATGCCGCACAGCGCCAGAAAGGTCAGGCCGACGACCGTAAGGAGTTCGAGGACCAACCCGAAGATTTGCAGTACTACAATGCCATCAAGAGCCAGGTGCTCTATGAGACCGACAAGCTGGTCACCATCCAGTTTACCGAGGAAGGCTATTCCGGTGGTGCTCATGGATGGTTCACCGTGGAGGGTGTCACCCTGCGCAAGCCCGACGGTCGTAAGCTGGTGACCGAGGACATCCTGCTCTCTCCTAGCCGGTATGCACCGGACGAGGACTGGGCGAAGGTAATGAACGATGACCTGAAGAAATGCCTTGATGTGGAAGGAAAGAGCGACGATGAGCTCATGGATGTGCTCCAACTCATGAATCCGGAGATGGGAATTCCATTCCCGGAGACCGAGCCGTACTTCACCAAGGACGGACTTTTCTTCCCTTACCAGCAGTATGAAATCTGCTCCTACGCACAAGGGATGCCATCTTTCACCATACCATATGATAAACTAGGTAAATACCTGAATACCACAGGAAAGAACCTTATCAAGTAAAGTAAGACATTAAATAGAAAAGCCATGGGATTCTTCTGTACCATAGCAGATTGCTACAAGAAAATGTTCGTGCCCAACGGAAGGGCAAGCCGTAGGGAATTCTGGTATTTCCAGTTGTACATGTTCCTCATCTACATTGCGGTGGTGTCTCTCTTTGCGCAAGTGCTCACCTGGACCTACGGACGTAGTTCAGTCACAGCACTGGGCACGGCACCCGGTTTCCTCATCATGCTGCTCATCCTGGTGTACATCCTCTCCCTGCCAGCCCTCTTCTGCGTCACCGTACGCCGACTGCACGACACGAACGTGTCTGGCTGGTGGATTGTCTGCCCGCTCCTGTCGTTCCTCATCGTACAGATTCTGGCTCAGATGGACCTGGACTATGGGTGGAAAGCCTTTTGGATAGGTCTTGCATCGCTCCCCTTCATCATCATCCTTCTCTGGTGCCTGAAACCCAGCTACCCGAAAGAGAACCATTACGGTCCTGTTCCCGATGAGGAAAAGACCGACGTGGTTAATCCTGAAGAGGTGAAAGCTGAAGAAGTGAAGCCTATCGAAGAAAAGGCAGTAGTAGAAAAGCCTGAAGAGGTGAAGCCTGCCGTGGAAAAAGTAATAATTGATAGTACTGAAGACCTGAAAGCGGAAGACTAAAGACAGAAGAATTAACATGGAAAACGAACCACACATACCCCCGGTAGAGAAAGAGAAGGCAGGATGGGTAGGCATCCTGACTTCCCTTGTGGTTCCCATCATCGGAATCATCCTCTACTTTACCCGGCAGAAGACCTGCCTCAATCCCCGTACCTATGTCCTGGCAGCCAATGTAGGTGCCCTCATCGGAACAGCCTACATCGTTGTCCAGGCCTTGCACGGAAAGCCGGTAGGCAGCCTGCTACCCCTCTATATGTTCATCATTGCCGTACTGGTGCTCCTGTACGACATGCGTAAAAACCGCTGACTTATCTAGCCATCTGATAGATCTTGCGCATATCGTCGGCATGAAGCACCTCCATGGCACCCACGGTAATCTTGCCTCCCCTGCTGCACTTGTCCACCAGAATCTCAATCTCCTCGTCGGTCACCTCACGTCCCAGAAGCTCATGTATGTTCACCGGCATGCCAATACGGGTGTAGAAACGCTCCATGGCCTCTATACCCTTCAAGGCTGTTCCCTTAGGGTCAGAGAAATCGTTGGTCACGCCCATCACGTTCACGGCAAACTTCACGAAACGGTTCACATGCTTGTCCAGCACGTAGCGAGCCCAGCTGCCCCAAAGTGCTGTAAGTCCGGCACCGTGTGTCACCCCGAACAGACCGCTCAGCTCATGCTCCAGGCGGTGCGTAGCAAAATCCTTCTCCGTGCCACACTCCGTCAGGTCGTTGTGTGCCAGTGAGCCGGCCCACATAATCTGTGCCCTGTTCCGATAGTCCTCCGGATTCTTCAGCACCTCGAACACACTGTCCTTCACCGTACGCAGCAAGGCCTCTGCCAGGCTGTCGGTCAGCGTCATGTCCTCATACTTGCTGAAGTAGCGCTCCATGGTGTGCATCATGATGTCGGCAGCTCCTGCAGCCGTCTGGTAAGGAGGAAGCGTATACGTACGCTCCGGATTCATGATACAGAACTTGCACCGACAGTAGTCGCTGTTCACACCCCGTTTCAGCATGCCCTCATCCTTGGTAATCACGCAGCTGGAGCTCATCTCTGAGCCTGCAGCCGGAATAGTCAGCATCACACCCACAGGCAGACAAGCCTTAGGCACTGCCTTGCCGTCCCAGAAATCGAACGGGTCACCCTCATAGAGCGTGTTGTAGCCGATAGCCTTGGAGGAGTCGATGACACTGCCTCCGCCTACAGCCAGGATGAAGTCCACCTTCTCCTTGCGGCAGAGTGCTACACCTTCCATCACCTTGGAGAGCAGTGGATTAGGTACCACGCCACCTAGTTCCACAAAGTCGATGCCAGCCTCCTTCAGCATGCCGAACACCTTGTCCAGCAAACCGGAACGCTTGGCAGAACCTCCACCGTAGTGCACCAGCACCTTCGTGCCACCATATTTCTTAATCAACTCCGGAAGCTTCTCCTCCGCGTTCCTGCCGAAAACCACCTGCGTGGGTGCATAGAAATTAAAATCCTTTATCATCGTTTTCAAGTTTATGTTTTCTAGCCGTAAAATTAAGAAAAAATATCAAGAAACGGGAACTTCGCAAAAAATTGTACGGAATCCTCTCGCTTTTCCGGAATAATCAGTAATTTTACACCAAACAATAACTGAAAAACATAAACCTATGAAACACACAGCACGCGCAGCAGCCCTTCTGGCAGGCTGCCTCCTTACCTTGAACGTAAATGCACAGGACTTTGACCCACCTACCTTGGGATGGAGCTCCTGGAACACTTTTGCCCTGAACATCACGGAAGATGTCATCTGCCGGCAGGCCGATGCCATGGTCAGCACCGGACTGGCAAAGGCAGGCTACAAGAACATCAACATCGACGACGGATACTGGAACGGACGCGACAGCAACGGTCAGCTCCGCATCAATACCCAGAAATTCCCGAACGGCATGCGCGTGATAGCCGACTATATCCACAAGCTAGGCCTCACGGCAGGTATCTACTCCGATGCAGGCGACAATACCTGTGGCTCCGGACAGAAAGAGCCTTGGGGATGTGGCGTGGGACTGGCAGGATATGAGGAAGCCGACTGCCACACCTACTTTATCGACTGGGACTATGACTTTATCAAGGTGGACTTCTGCGGTGGAAACCACATGAGTCTGGACGAGCGTCTCCAGTACACCAAGATCAGCAAGGCTATCGCCAAGACTGCCAAGGAGAAAGGAAAGAAAATCACCTTCAACGTATGCCGATGGGCCTACCCAGGTACCTGGATCAGCGACATAGCCGACTCCTGGAGAACCACCGGTGACATCTACGACGACTGGAAATCCGTGAAGAGCATCATCAACGAGAACCTCTACCTCCAGGCATACACCGGAAACGGACACTACAATGACATGGACATGATGGAGATAGGCCGCAGCATGAACGAGAACGAGGAACGTACGCACATGGCCTACTGGTGCATTGCCAGCTCACCCCTGCTCATCGGTTGCGACATGACCACCCTGCGTCAGTCGTCCTTGAACCTCCTCACCAACCCCGACCTGCTGGCCATGAACCAGGACAAGCTGGGAATAGGCGCTCCCGTGATTCAGCGTGAAGGCGAAGTCTATGTGGTAGCCAAGGATATGGAGAAGCTGCACGGAAAGAAACGTGCCGTAGTGGTGATGAACCTCAGCGACCAGGAGCAGACCATCAACGTGGACCTCTCCAAGCTGGAGTTCAAAGGCCTGGTAAGTGTACACGACTGCTTCACCAAGGCTGAGACCAAGGCTGAAGGCACCATGAAAGTGACCATCCCTGCACACGGTTCACAAGCCTACTTCATGAAAGGGAGCCGTGCCATGCGTCATCTCTATGAGGCCGAAGAAGGCTGGCTTCGCGAGTATCAGGAACTCAATGCTAACCGAATCACAGCCCATCCGGCCGAGGCATCCGGTGCCAGCAAGGGAGCCTATGTAACCAACCTGGGTACCAGCCTGCTGAACTACCTGGAGTGGAAGAATATCTACGCCCCTTACACAGGCTACTACGACATCACCATCCACTATGCCTGTGCCGACACCCGAGGCCTGGAAATCCGCGTGAACGGCTTCGTTGAGACCGGCTTCCCGTCACTCACCACCGGTTCCGACGACAGTTTCAACACCGTCAATGTCACCCTGAAGTTGGAGAAAGGCATGAACTCCATCCGGCTGAACAACCCTACCGGTCCGGCACCAAACATCGACTGCATCTACATCCGATAACACAAAAAAGGCCCGCAGCATGCTGCGAGCCTTTTTTTATCATTTGAAGAAACGATTAATCATCTATCTTCTCACCATCTACTGAAGATATCCTGATGGTTGCGGAATCTTCATCCTTACCCTGATGTACTTTTACATCCCGGTAGATGTACGTTCCGAGCTTCACGTTCGTGTCACCGTCGATGATATCCCAGATAACTGAGTAAGTGCCTTCAACCAGACCGATTCTTGCCTCATCGCCCTTCCCGTAGGAAGTAGTCAGTTGAGCCACAGGATCCTTGTCCTCTTCTCCGCTCTTGTAGAACTTCACATGAGCCATCTCGTTGCTGGAAGCGTTACGCAGGCGAATGAAGCCCCAAGGAGTACGGTCAGGATTGCTAAGCGTCCAAGCCTTCTCCGGAACATTGACCGTATGAGTAGCTTTATTGCTGTCATATTCCACAGAACCGCGCCAGTGATACCAAGTGGCGTAAACCAGTTTAACCTTGACCCGGAGGCTGAACTGCTTGGTGTCACCATCCTTGACTGCACTGGAAGGAACATGCCATACCCAGTTTGAATGGCCAGAGAACTCCGTACGTACAGGAGCCGGGAAATTCTGGTTTATTTTTGCCCAGTCATCCCAATCATCGGTCAGCTTCACGTTCTCAGACCAGTAGTGATATTTCGCGGTCGGAGAAGAAGAATCCAAAGAGAAGTTGATAGTTTGCAGTGTGTAGTTGGTAGAACTGGAGATGGTAACTCCGCAAGAGTACTGTTTAGTGGCAGTAGGTCCCGTTGATGTCGCACCAGCGCTCATTGTACCTGTAAGGGTCACCGAAGTACCCTCTGAGTAGCTCTTCGAGCTGTTCGGATTCTCAGGAACAGGACGGTTGTAGTATACCAGGCCGTCAATTGGAGAACCATCGCTGTTCACCAAGCTTGTCTCCACATCCATTTGGTCGAACCAGAACCCGTAAATACGGTTCCGGGTCCAGCCGTGCTCCCCTACATAAGGTCCCCACATGCTCTGGTTGTGCGGAGTGATGGTAGAAACCACGCCGTAGTAGTCACCCGCTTTGTCTTCTCCATTAGCCGACTGGATATATACCGGAAAGATATGGAAGTCCATGCTGATGGAACCGCTCTTGTACAGATAGTCTGGATCACTAAAAGTAGCCTTGTCAATGTACGCATTGATAGAGAAAGGATAGTTGTAGGTCAAGAACTGTCCTTCTGTCTCCAGATTCGCCTTCAGGTGGTCATAATCAGGTGTAACCTGAACATCCTTTGCTGCCATGTGGTCAATCTTGGACAGCCAAGCCACGAAAGGATCCATACGGGTGTGGAAGTAATTCTCGTTATGAACCCAGTCATTGTCGTAATCGGTCACGGCAGCTCCTCCGTCGGTGCGACTGAGTTTCTTGTTCACCTCAATCAGCTCTCTCCACTCACTTTCCGTCATGCTGGATTCTCCACCCGACGCACTTGGAGCAACCTCAGGTTCATCATACCACACATACTGATACGTAGCACCGTTGGCACCCATCCTGAAACAGTTCATCGTAACGGTCATCCCTCCGGCATCACCGGGAGCACTTGTCTGAGGTGTAATGCCAAACGAGCTCACATCTGCACCTTCCGGCGTAATCAGGAAAGCACCCCTTTCCAGGGCTTTCATAATCTGCTCACTGTTGGAGGTCAGTGCCCCTGTATTGGCAAAAATAATTGCAGCGTTACTATAACTTCCATTCACTGGGAAACGCTCCCGGATTACTTCCTGAAGAGCAGCCGGATAAGCAGACAGATCTTCTATAACGGTAGGAAGCAGACATTTATCCCAATTGGGATAAGGATTCACCACAATGTTGTTTGCATTATCCACGATAGGCGGATTAACGTAGATTTCATCATCATCACATGCAGTCAAGCCCATCATGAGAAGGCCTGCCAGCAAACCAAGATACTTTGTTGATTTCATAATCGTATAGTATTTAGTAAATTCGTTTCATTTTCACCACGGGGAAAAAACCAAGCGAGAGAATCACATTTCGCGGTCCTTGCCCTCTATACAGTTCTCAAACTGCTGTTTGATAGAGATTTCCGGAGCATCCAGGTCCAGGAAGTCGTCCACCTTCCATTCCCCATCCTCATACACCAGATAGAGACGGATCTGCGTGTCGGAACCCATGTTCTGGATACGTACCACCGCAGTAGCACGGTCGGCAGCGGCGTCCACCACCTCCACATCCTCCAGTTTCAGGTTCTGGCTGTCCTGAGCCATAATCCAGTAGTCCCAGTCCACCACCATCTCGTCTATCTCACGAGCCTTCTTCTCCTTGCCCAGGAAATCCTTGGAAAGCCACTCCTTGTTCTCCTTGCCCACGGTCACCTCCTTGTAGATGTCGGTCACGGAGCTCTTCACATAGTCCCAAGAGCCGTCGTAGTCGCAGACACCCAGTACGGAATCGTTGTCCTCCGCCCCACTTGCAGCCTTATCCGAAGAGCCACCTGTACAAGCGCACAACGCAAAGGCCGAAGCCAGACAAAAAATCAATTTTTTCATTGTATACTTCATTTTTTAATATTCCAACAATCATTCAGAAAGCCACACGACTCTCCTTAAAATTGCAAATATATGGTTTTTCGGACACATATACAAAAAAAATGCAAAAAACGATGCCCGAAGGGGCAGAAGAGCAGGGAAAATGGAATACACCTAAACAAAAAGACGGGACTCCATCATGGAATCCCGTCATCTTCTCCTTTGTCCTAAAAGATCTATCTATTTAAATTCTAAAAAAGTATCTTACTTCTTTTCGCCTTCGCAGCAGTCGCCCCCATGCTGGTGCTCACCATGCTTGTGCTCCTTGGCAGCAGCACCCTCATGCTTCTCACAGTTAGCACATTTCTTGCCAGCTACAGAAGCCTCGAAACGACCAGCCTTCAAGTCCTCTATCAGCTTAGCCTCGTTGGTCACAGCATCATCGTACTTTACGGTCACGGTCTGCTCCTCCAGGTTTACAGCCACTTCCTTCACACCCTTGTCGGCAGTCAGCGCATTCTCAGCACGCTTGGCACAGTTCTGGCAGTGCATAGCAGTTTCCTGGCTAATCTGAAGAACCACAGTCTTAACATCACCTGCAAAACAGTTTACGGTAGCCATCACCAAGGCAATCAGCAAAAGATTCAATTTCTTCATTTCAGTATATTTAATTGTTAGTATTCGGATGCAAAAATACACATTTTCCTAAATATTCCAAATACCTAGTAAAAGGTATTTTTAAAATTGTTCGTTATCACTCCAAAATTGGCCAGCTTAAGGATAAATTCTTCACATTTTACGTTCAATTTTTCCACTCTAAAGTAAATTTGCAAAAGCCCATAGCGTAAAAAAACATCTCCATACTTATATTTGCAACGAAAACTGAAATATGTGCTTTTGTGTATTAAATTAATAAGGTATTATTTATTCTACATTTTATGGTATGAACATATTTAACTTGTTTAAGAAGAGAAGCTACAAAGACTCATCTCGACGTGAAATCTACGAGGAGATTGCCCAGCTGCTGGACACTACCCCTCAGCGCGTCTATGAAATAGCCCATGGCAAGCGACCCAAGGACGTGAAAGACGACAAAATAGTCACACAACTTATCATACGAGGTATTATCCACTAAAACCTAAACCTATGTCGCTGGAAAGCCATGCAGAGCAAATTGCCTGCGTGGCTTTTTTCTTGTCCGAAATTTCCACGGAATTCATTGAGTTCCAACACTTAAAAAATTTTTTGGAAAACTTTTGGTGTAAGGAAAAATCATAAAATGCACATTTTCAACGATTTAACTTTTCGTTTTGGAAAACTTTATTTTTTTCAATAAATAATTGTGTTTTCTTTTGGAGAATTCAAATATGTGCCTTACCTTTGTAAATGTTTTCCGCAAATCTTAAAATCACAACTATAAACAGGATAAAAAAATAAAGAAATAATACCATGCAAGTAATCAAAAGAGACGGTTCGACCGAAAAATTTGACAGAGCAAAAATCAAGAATGCCATTGCAGGAGCATTCGAATCCATCAACAAGTATGATGCAGAGAAAATTGAGAACTTGGCTACCGACCTGAGCGAGAGTATCTCCGTTCGCGACGGCTACACCGTGGAAGAAATCCAGAACCGCGTGGAGCTCGCCCTCATGGAAAACGGTCACTATGAAGAAGCCAAATCCTACATCCTCTACCGTCAGCAGCATGCCGAGGCACGCTTCATCAAGGAGCGCATCGACTACATGAACGAGTACAGCCAGTCTACCGACAACGCTGCTACCGCTTCAGAGACCGATGCCAATGCCAACGTCACCATGAAGAACGTGGCAAACCTGGAAGGCGAAGTGTACAAGACCACCAACCGCATCATCCAGCGCCAGCGCATGAAAGACAAGCTGAACGCCCTCTATCCAGAGGTGGCACGCCAGTATGAGCTGGACCTGAACCACCACATCATCTATGCACACGACGAGGCATCCACCCCAGTGCTCAAGCAGTACTGCATGGCAGTGAGCCTCTACCCACTGATGACCGACGGCGTAGGAAACATCGACGGTGTAACCCCTGGCCCACCAAACGACCTCCAGTCGTTCAGCGGACAGATTACCAACCTCACCTTCCTGCTCTCCTCCCAGTGTAAGGGAGCCGTAGCCTTCGGTGAATATTTCATCGTGCTGAACTACTACATCATCAGCGAGTTCGGAGAAAAATGGTACGAGCACATGGACGATGTGGCAACTACCGACGTATGCCTCCAGCAGCGTACCGTACGCGACCACATCATCAAGGCTTTCAAGCAGTTTGTATGGGGCATCAACCAGCCTGCAGGAAACCGCTCCTACCAGTCGCCTTTCACCAACGTGTCCTACTATGACCACACCTACTTCGACTCCCTGTTCGGCGACTTCTTCTACCCCGACGGCACACAGCCAGAGTGGAAGGCCATCGACACCCTGCAGCGCATGTTCATGAAGTGGTTCAACAAGCTCCGCCTGAAACAAGTCCTCACCTTCCCGGTAGAGACCATGGCTATGGTTTACGACCCAAAGACCGGTGACATCATCGACAAGGAGTACAAGGACTTCACCGCAGAGATGTATGCCGAAGGACACTCCTTCTTCACCTACATCAGCGACAGTGCCGACTCCCTGGCATCCTGCTGCCGCTTGAAGAACGAGCTCACTGAGAACACCTTCAACCCGACTACCGGTCTGACCGGTGTCATGACAGGTAGCTGCAACGTCATCACCCTGAACATCAGCCGCATCGTACAGGATGCTAAGCGCACCGTAGCCGGAACAGAGGCCGACCACGACTTCTACAGCTTCCTGCGCCTGTACCTTACTAATATCCTGGAGCGCGTGTACAAGTATCACATCGCATACAAGACCATGCTCTACGAGATGGAAGACCGCAAGATGTTCGCAGCATCCAACGGAGGCTACATCTACATCAGCAAGCTGTACTCTACCATCGGCATCAACGGCCTGAACGAGGCAGCACGCTTCCTGGGACTGAACGTGGACAACAATCCGAAGTACATCGAGTTCCTGCAGCTCATCCTGGGTACCATCAAGGAACAGAACAAGCTCCACAGCATCCACGACAAGAAGAGACCGTTCCTGTTCAACTCCGAAGTTGTGCCAGCCGAAGGCCTGGGCGGAAAGAACTACCGCTGGGACAAGGAAGACGGCTACTGGGTACCACAGAACGAGAACCTGTACAACTCCTACTTCTACGATGCACACGACGATACCCGCGTACTGGACAAGTTCATCCTGCACGGACACCAGACCTACCAGTACACCGACGGCGGATCAGCCCTGCACTGCAACCTTCAGGATCACCTGTCTAAGGAGCAGTACCTCAAGCTCATCGACTTCGCCATCGAGAACGGCACGTCCTACTTCACCTATAATATTCCAAACTCTAAGTGTGAAGACTGTGGCCACATCGTGAAGAAGCCTATCGACGAGTGCCCATGCTGCGGTTCCAAGAACATCACGCAGTACACCCGTATCATCGGCTACCTGAGACCAATCCCAGCCTTCGGGCGTGACCGCCAGATAGAAGCTGCGAAACGAACCTACAGCTGCAGTCTCTGATGCTGAAGTACGTTGACGTAAAAGAGGTCTTTGCCGAGATTCCCGACGAGATAACCCTGGCTATCAGCATCAGTCAGTGCCCCCTGCGCTGCAAAGGATGCCACAGCCAGTATCTCTGGGAAGACATCGGTGACGAGCTGAACACAGAATCCCTGTCGGCACTGCTGACAGGGCATATTGGAGTCACCTGCGTGTGCTTCATGGGAGGCGACAATGACCCAGCCCAGGTAGACAACCTGGCAGCCTGGGTGAAAGCGAACCACCCCCGCGTACGTACCGCCTGGTACAGCGGAAGGGACACCATCTCCCCCCAGATACACCTCCAGAACCTGGACTACATCAAGATAGGACGGTACGATGAGAAACAAGGCCCCCTGAACAAGCAGGAGACCAACCAGATTCTCTACAAGGTAGAACAGTCGGTCGACGGAGAAGCCGTCCTAACCGACATCACCCACCGCTTCTGGAAACGCAGTTGACCACGCACAACCAACCTATTTAGGAACACTATACAAAACGGCCTCCCCTCTATTTCTCAGAGCAGGAGGCCGTTCCCTTTCCTATATAAATTTTTCTCCGTACAGACTTATTTTTCCAAGACCTCTACCACCTGTTCCAGCAGTGAGATGATAGGCAGATGCTGAGGACAAGCCCCCTCACACTGTCCGCACTGCAGACATTCCGAAGCCTTTGCACCACCCGGACGCCAGCTGTAGTCCATCCGAGCCATCTTCAGGTTGCCGTAGAGCTTGTACGTGTTCATCACGTTGAATACCTCCGGGATATGGATACCGGCAGGACAACCCTTTGTACAGTAGTGGCACGACGTACACGGAATCTGGTCCACCCGTGCCATGGCATCCCTAGCCTGCTTCAGCACCAGCTGCTCCTCGGCAGAGAGCGGTTCAAAGTCGCGCATATAGCTCACATTATCCTCCATCTGCTCCAGGCTGGACATACCGCTCAGTACCACCATCACCTCAGGCAGTGAAGCCACGAAACGGATTGCCCACGAAGCCAGCGAAGCATCCGGGTTGGCATTCTGCAGAATCTTTGCCACTGGCTCAGGCGGAGTACTCAGTGTACCACCCTTCACAGGCTCCATCACCACCACAGGCTTACCGTGAGCCACAGCCACCTCGTAGCATTTCCTGGACTGAATCACATTATTCTCCCAGTCGGCATAGTTTATCTGCAGCTGCACGAACTCCACCTCCGGGTGCGCCTTCAGCACCTCATCCAGCAGTTCTGGCTCATCGTGGAACGAAAGGCCCCAGTGCCGTATCAGCCCCTTGTCCTTCATCTCCTTCATGAAGTGCCAGATGCCGTAAAGGTCATAGAGCGGCAGACTAGCCCGCGTGATGCTGTGCACCAGGTAGAAGTCGAAGTACCCTGCACCCGTGCGCTCCAGGCTGATACGCAGCTCATCCTTGGCCTCCTGCTCGTTGCCGCACGCCCAAGCCTGTGCGTTCAGCTTGCTGGCCAGGTAGTACGATTCACGCGGATGCCTTTGGCAGAGTGCCTTACCTATCGTCTCCTCCGAGCCCGGGTACACGTACGCCGTATCGAAATACCTGCCCCCTGCAGCCAGGAATACATCCACCATCTCGCAGATCTGTTCCAAATCAAAAGTCTTGCCATCTGTCAGCGTCGGAAGACGCATGAGACCAAAGCCCAGTTTCGGACCCTGGTATATATTCGACCAATCCATAGTATCGTTATTTAAGTTAAGGTTTACAAATTTACGTATTTTTCAGAAAAACGGAAAAATTTATTCTATAAATTCCACTTCAAGGCCCAAAAAAATGATAAGACTTTACCATTTGGCAACAAATCACTATATTTGTAACTAGATATATCTAAATATAATACGATCATGAAAGTAGCAGGAAAAGTCATCGCAGTTACCGGAGCAGGCAACGGCATGGGAAGAGAGATTACGCTGAACCTACTCCACAAAGGAGCAAAAGTCATCGGCCTGGACATCAACCTGGAAGGCCTGAAGAAGACACAGGAGTTGGCCGGAGAGAAAGGCCAGAACATGAAGTTCATGCAGCTTGACATCACAAACCGGGAAGCAGTGGAGAAGGCTGCAACCGATGCCGTGAACCTGTTCGGAGCCGTCGACGGCCTCATCAACAATGCAGGAATCATCCAAGATTTCGTACCCGTGAGCCAGATGGAGTATCGTGCCATCGAACGCGTGATGAACATCAACTTCTACGGCACCCTGTATATGGTGAAATCCTTCCTCCCCCATTTACTTACCCGTCCTCAGGCCCACATTGTGAACGTAGCCAGCATGGGAGCCTTCACCCCCGTACCAGGCCAGACCTTCTACGGAGCCTCCAAGGCAGCCGTCAGAGCCTTGACAGAAGGACTGATGGGTGAGCTCATGGACACCAACGTAGAAGTGAGCGAAGTATTCCCCGGAGCGATAGCTACCAACATCCAGGCCCACTCCGGAATAAAGAATGCCCCGAACATAGAGAATGTATCCGAAGAAGAGTTGAAGAAGCACAACACCTTACCTAGGGATGCGGCAGAAATCCTGGTAAGAGGCATGGAGGCAGGCAAGTGGAAAATCATCATCGGCAAAGACTGCAAGCAGATGGACTTGATGATGCGTATTGCCCCCAAGTTTACCATGAAGAAGATGGCAGCAGCCATGAAGAAAGTCTATCACATCTAAACCCTTCCGGGCCTCACGTCAAGCCAATTGTTGGAATGACAAGGGCGTATAGCCCGTATGTTTCTTGAAATACCGGCCAAAGAACGACTGGCTGGAAAAGTTCAGCATCTCGCTCACCTGCATGATGGTGTATTGCCTGCTGCGAATCAGCTGCTTTGCCTCCACGATAATGAAATTATCGAAGTGTTCCCCCACCGTAAGGCCGCTTTGTGCAAGCACCACACGCGACAGATAGGCTGGAGTCACACACAGCTTGTCGGCATAGTACCCCACATTCCGCTCCTTGCGAAAATCCCGCTGCAGCAGCTCCATGAACCTGTTGAACAGTTCCTGCTGCCGGGTAGGCTTCGCCTCTGCCAGGAGGTCCTGCTGCAGATACACAGCATACACATTGAAAAGAAGCACCTGCAGGTAGCCCTTCAAGATTTCATGATGCACCACATCCTTCTGCTCATCCAACAGATGTTTTTTCAGTTGCCGGTAGGCCGACAAGCATTCATCGGCCCTCTCCTTTCCCAGGTGGCAAACAGGCAGATGCTGCAAGGTACGCTGCAAGACCGACAGGTCCAAGTGGCTGAAGATAGGATAATAGAAAGACTCATCCAGGATGATAGAAAAGAAAAGAGCGTCATCGCTCATGTCGGTTACCTCACAGATGACCCCGCTTTTGAGAAACAGCGAGTCGTACGCATGCATCTCATAAGGCTTTAGCCCCACATTCACCTTGGTCACCCCGCTCAGCGTGACAAAAAGCGACATGGCAGAAACATATTGGATAGGACGGTTCAGCAGCTCCTTCCGCTCATTGTCCTCAGGCCGGAAAGGTACATCCACGTTGTCCATCAGTCGCAACGAGTTTTCCATCGTCGCTGTGGCTGGTGTATAATCCATCTCTGCAGTAGTAACTGGTCTATATAACTGTTTCATCTTGCCCTGGACGCTAATTCATTGTGCTAAGATACAACAATTAAACATCCAGGACAAATAATCAGTTTAAAAAACGATACTTTCAGGTTTCTTCATGTTGTTCCAGTCCATCTGGTCCAGGTACATGCCATAGCCCAGAATATAGAAAGGCACATACTTTATCATCGCATCCACCGATGTCATGTTGGCTGGTTCCTTCTCCTTCGACTCCGTATTGATGCAAGTCTGCTGACCGTTCTCCACAAAGTCACGCAAGAAATGATACTGCTCCTCCAGATAGACAGTCAGCGTGCGCATAGCCATCACATGGTCGGCTCCCCGCTCAATCCACTTCCAGTAAGGCACACCCATTTCCTCCAGTTGCTCCACGATAGAAAGCGTACCTACAAAACGGCAGTCCACATCCGTAACACCCAGCGGCATGGCATTGTCTTCGGTTCCATGGAAAAACATGATAGGACAAGGCTTCCGTTTCCAGGTAAGCTTCTGCTGCCCCAGCTCCAAGGTTATACAACCAGCCTGGGAGATGACACCGGCATAGCTGAAATCCTTAGGCAGACGCTTGGTATACTCCTCATCATTGCAGAAGTCATAGACAGTCTGCAGGGAAGCCATGGCTCCTGCGCTGCCACCAGCCAGACAGAACTTGGCAGGGTTTGCCTTCCAGTCTTTCTGCTGCAACACGAAGTTGGTAGCATCCACCACATCGCTGCAAGCCGTCTTCACAGCCACCATGTTACTGCCCGCCAAGTCGATGAGTTTCCCCACTAGACCATCAGCATTGGCACTCACGCCAGCCAGCCTGTAGTCTATTGACAGAGCCAACCAGCCACGCTCAGCCATATAACGGCAGAATATTTCCTGGGCAGCATTCACCCGGCTACCCATGGTCCATCCGCCTCCATGGATATACATTACCACCGGACGGCCCTCAGGCTTCACCTCAGCCTTAGGATTGATATAGGCATCCACCTTCAAGGTATCCTTGCCAATGATAGAAAAAGTACGAGTCTCTCTTGTCACCTCATTGCTCTGTGCCTTCAGGCCAAGAGCAGCACCAAACATAACCAAACAGAATACAATTTTTTTCATAATAGATACGAGTTTTAATTTCTGCTGCAAAATTACGCCCTTTTTTCCGTGTTTTTGTACTCTTTTCAAACACTAAATTGTACTATTCCTATACAAATGCTCACTTCAGCCGTAAAATATAAACGCTGAATACCATCGTGAACGGGGATAAAAAATTCCGGTGGAGGTTTTTACACCATCCACCGGAACGCCCAGGTCCCTTATATATTATTTTCCAATCTAAACCTACTGCAAAACTACAAAATATTTTACATTTATAAAATCCTTTCTAGATTATATTCCATTTAGGACATAAAAAAGCCTATTTGACCAAAGAAAAGCCCTCACTCCACCTCCTCGTAGATAGGCAGTGCCAGATCCTCCTCCGTGTTGTCCGTTTCCTCATCCACCGGTTCATCCATCAGTTCATCCACCGATTCCTCCTCATCCAGCACCCGGGGTGCATTATCCCAGTCTATATCCCAGTCTATGGACAGATCATCCTCCGTCATTTCATCCTCTTCATCCCACTCCTCAAAATGCTCCTGAATCCAATTCTGCAGAACCGACATTCCTTGCGTCCTGAGCCAGTAGTTCACTCCCAGGGCCACAGCCAGAAGCAAGAGCGTTACGATTAAGATTTTATAGGCAGACCACCCCTTCCGTGCCACCGGATAAGGATCCCTCTCCCACCTATCCTCCTCGCTCGTAGATTTACCGTCGGGAGCACGGTTCGGAAACTGGGTAGGAACCCGGTAAGGAGCCTGATTCGCAGTTCGGTTTGGAACACGGTTTGAAGCCTGGTTCGGAGTCCTTCCAGGAACACCCGTTGGTCGTTTGATATTTGAGTCCATCATATCCACTTGTATTTTTTACAGACCGACTTGAAAATTAAATCATCGCACACCGTAGAGAACAGCATCATACTGGCACGCACCTTCATGGCATCATTGCCGAACACCTCATACACCGTCTTCGGATTATCCTTGACCGCCTGAGCCACCTCTATGAGCCGTTTCCGGAGCGTGGGATGGTTGATGTACTGATAGGCCTCCTTACGGCCCAAAATCCCATAGAAAAGAGCCGGACGACTGTGCGTTCCGGGGATGCCAGCCATCTGCGGGAAGACGTACCATATCCAGTGCGACACCTTCCGGCCTGCCTTGATTTCCTTCAAGGCCTTCTCGTACGTGCTAGCTCCCTCACCAGCGATGATGCCATCGGCAGAACCCTCCTGAGCGTTCACGAAGCGCTTCAGGTTCGGGCAACGTCTCGTCACCAGCTCCTCCACGAAAGCATCATCGTCACCATACAGCTTATTCAGCCGGGTCAGCACCTTTTGCGCCTCCATATTCCCCATGATGGCAAACTCCACCATAAAGGCACGTAGGGCCCTTACCTCATCGCTCCCGGGAAGGAGAGCCGACAAATCCTCATTCAGGCAGTAGCTGCACCAACTAAAGAAATAGCCACCCATGAAATCCTCATCTGCAGCCAAGGCCATGAACCCGAAATGAGTGAGCCGCATCACCTCCTTGTTCTCCACGCTGCAAGATTCATCCACAGCGAAGAACCGCAGCTGTGGCACATCACTCGGCTTACTGCCCTTCAAGGCCTTCCGGTAATCCTCCAGCAACTGCACATCGTGCTCCGTCTTGGGGTACTTGTCGTTTACGAATTCCTTCTTTATCTCCATATTCTTCCGCTTTACATCCACAAAAATAGCACAAATATTTCAGTATACAAAAGCCATCCTTAACTTTATTCCCCCCAGATGATCGCGATACACATTTTATTCCTACATTTGCAACCATGAACCCCATAGCCATCCGACTACTCAACCAGCAACTCATTTCGCCTCAGTTCCGGCATCCTGCTGAGGTGGTGCACTACATGGGAGCCATGCAGGCCCAGGAATACCGCCTGATGCGATGGGCTGTAGCCATGCGCACCAGCAAGCCCTCCCACCAGGCCTTCCAGAAAGCCTTCGATGAAGGCCGGATTATCCGTCTGCACCTCATGCGAGGCACCTGGCAGCTGGTGTCCGACGAAGACTATTGGCCCCTGATAGACCTCTTCGCCCCCAAGGCCATAGCCGTGACCAAAGGTTGGATGAGCAGCAACCGCATCAGCATCCCCGAAGATGAACTGATGCACATCCGGGACATCCTCATGCAGACCGCAGAAACGAAAGGAAGTGCCACGAAAGAAGACTTCGTGCAAGCCCTGGCAGAAAAAGACCTGCAGATGGACGACCACCGGCTGTCGTACCACATCCGCATGGCAGAGCTGTCGGGCATCCTCTGCAGTGGAAAATTGCTCCCCATGAAAGCCACCTACGCCCTCACTGCCCACCGTGTAAAGCAAAAGAAACAGCTCGATGTAGACGAAGCCCTGATGTACGTCGCCCGCAAGTATTTCCAGAGCCGTCAGCCAGCCACCTTGGAAGATTTCGCATGGTGGTCGGGCCTGAACATCGGCCAGTGCAAAAAAGGCATCGAACTCTTAGGAAATACCATTCATACAGAACGATGGAAAGGCCGTGACTTCTACCTCACGGACGACTGCCGCACCCGAGGCTTCCGAAAAGGCAAGTTCCTCCTCATACCCCCGTACGACGAATACCTCATCAGCTATAAGAGCCGGGATGTAGTACTCCCCACGGAACACCGGCATCGGGCGCACAACAACAGTGGCATTTTCCAGCCCATCATTGCACACGACGGCACCATCTGCGGCAACTGGTCACCCTTCAAGGAAGATTGCCAAGCCACCTTCTTTGAAGACACACACCACCAGCAGGACATTCTCCCGCAGTGGCAAGCCTATAAAAAATTTCTATGAATCCTTGATGTTCGGCAGGAAGTAGGTAGCTATACCCAGCAAAGGCAAGAAAGCCATGAGCTGGAACACATACTGAATGCTCGTCAGGTCGGCCAGCCAGCCGAAGAGCGCAGAGCCTATGCCACCCAAGCCGAAGGAAAGGCCGAAGAACGCCCCCGGAAGGAGCAAAAGAATTACAATTGAATTATCATATCATCCTTAATAACCTCATTCAGATACATAGGAGGTAAGATAAGATTATTAAGTGCAGTATTAATGGTTTTCATGTAGATAACTCCTCTAAAGGAGCCATAGGCCAAAGATGCACATTGACACAAGAAGATTCTAGGAAGCGTAATCTGACCATCTTTTGTCAGCTTCTCCACTGTTTCTTCCGCAATATCAAAAAAAGTTTGCAGTTCAGTTTTCAGGAAGATTTGATTCTTCTGAATAAAATTAAGATTAGCTGTACATCTCAGCACCATGTTTTCTTTGTTGTATGAGAAATTGAAGTTGCTTTCAATTCCTATTTCCTGATTCTCGGAATCGTACCTATCCCATTCAGGAGAAAACTGCGTCAGATCCATTTTCATGAATCTATATTGAATATCACTCATCTTATTAAACGGCCAATGCCTTTTTCTTTGTTTCTATATCTCTATTCAAGCTAACCACCTTACAGAAAGTCTGATTTGTTTCTTCAAACTTCATATCCTCCACAATCATCTTCGGCTTCACAAATTCCACAAAAATACTCTGCTCAGAAGAAGGTATTCTCAATAGTTCAATCTTGAGTACCTTCTCCAATCCACAGATAGTCTTTAAGCTCAGATTTTCCTTTCCGCTCAGGAGTTTGGTCACCATGGCTGGGCTGATTCCCAGTTTATCTGCCAATTGGCTTTGAGTCATCTTGTTCACTCTCAAATACTGATGAATCTCCAAAGCTATCAATGACGATTTCAACTGCCAGTCTCCGTCATCATATCTAGTTTGTATTTCATTACGCTCCTTTTCTGGAAGCTGTTTAGCTACTTCTTTCAGTCGTTTCAAGTTAAATCCCATAAGTCAATCTTCTTTTTTAAATATCGTCTATATCCAAAATACCCTCCTCTACAAGATAGCTTCTGACCATATCCATTTTCTGAAAAACATTATCTCGCAGTATGGGTGAGTTTTGAATTTTATCATTCAGTTTAATTCCACCATAAACCAGCAAATAGCAATTCTTATCAAGTCTGATAGCATATAGTCTTAGGAATGTAGAGTCCATAACACCATATCCTTTCACTGGCATGTTTTTTATGCTATAGCCATATTTACCTCTTAGGGGTTTAAAAAAGTCGTCCAAGTCAGGAAAATCTTCATTATCTGAGTTATCTGCACGCTCTTTCAATTCCCTCTCCAGCAAATATGCGTCCTTCAATACTCTTGATGCTGCTTTTTCAGGTTTATTACCCAGAAATCCCCAAAATTCATTCTCTGTGAACTCCGGATAAGACCGAAAAAAAGTAACGAGATAATTCACATCTGTCCACTCATCATTAAAGAGCCTACAGTATTCAGTGCTTTTCTCCTCATCATATTTAATACTATATAAGTGGTTCGGGATAATTTCGAAAATATCCATTTTTAACCCGTAAGTTAATTTTGGTGCAAAAATATAAACAAATAAACAAACCTCAAAGGAAATAGAAGAATAAAATTAACCTATAGGTTTATTTTTAACAATAATTTAAGATTCGCTCTTAAGGCACATTCATTTTGTCCGTTTAAAAACAAAAGTAGCTGGAATATGGTCGCAGAAATAATTACCGTAGTAATGCAGTTTCAGCCTTTTCCCCTCGATGACATAGCCAAACGGAACTTCATCAATGTTCAGGACAGGATAAATGGTACCATATTCTTCTTGATTTTTAGGGAAGGAATATTCCATGGTTACCACTTTCCCATCCCCATAGTTGAAGACCAACTTTCCGTTCTCTTTGAATTCCACAATGACTGTGCCTGAAGGATACGGTTTGGAATAACCACTCTCACATTGCCCCTCGGGGCCGTCCAGCACTTCCACCAAATCCCACTTCCCCGTCAATCCGGTACCGAAGATTTCATCATCGTCATCATTAGAGCAGGCCGTAAACATACATACAGCCAGCATGGTCATACAGATAGTAATAAATCGTTTCATAGTCTTAAGATAAACCCTCTTATCCTATAAATACAGAAACCGAAAAAACTTGCATGGAAATCAGCTGAATTCTTTCCTGATTCTTTCCAGCGCCTCCTCCAGCACACTGCGAGGACATCCTATATTCAGTCGGATGAATCCCTCACCACCGGTACCATAACTGCTTCCGTTACTGGGGATTATCTTGGCTCCCTTATTGAAACGCTCCAACAAAACCTCCTGCGTCAGTCCCAGTTTCCGACAGTCTATCCACACCAGGAACGAAGCCTCCGGACGCAGAGGCACCATGCCCAGCTCATGCTCCGCGAAGAACTGCATCACCCGTTCCACGTTCCCCTCTATGTAGCGCTTCAGCGCCTCCAGCCACGTGGTATCCTCCCGGTAAGCCGATGTCACAGCCACCAGCGTAGGAATAGAAGCCTCATTCAGTTTCGCCCGGCTCAAAGTAGCCAGATAGCGCTCCCGCTTCTCCTTGTCGGGAATGATGAAATAAGCCGTATTCGAGATACCCGCCAAGTTGAACGCCTTGGTAGGCCCCGTGAAGATCATACCTATCCGGGCAGCCGCCTCGCTCACACTGCAGAAAGGCACCAGCCTACGCCCATACAGCGAAAGGTCGCCGTGAATCTCGTCGGAAATCACTATCACCCCGTGCCGCTCGCAGACCTCAGCCAGCCGGACCATCGTTTCCTTGTCCCACAACGTGCCACACGGATTCTGCGGATTACACAGCACCAGCATCTTGGTCCGCTCATCCATGAGCCCTTCCAGCCCCTCGAAATCCATGCTATACCGGCCGTTCCGGAAGATGAGCGGATTATCCACCGCCACACGCCCCAGCCGCTCTATGTAGAGACGGAAATGGTCGTACACCGGAGGCTGCACGATTATCTTGTCGCCCGGCTCCGTAAACGTGAGGTAAGCCTGATTCATGGACGTGATCACCCCCGGGCAGAAGCCTATCCACTCCCGCTCCACGCTGAACCCATGCTGCTTTTCCTCCCAGGAACCTATGGCCTCATAGAACAGGTCGGGCGTGGAAGTATAGCCTATCCCATCCCGGCTGATACGCTTCAGGAGAGCCTCCTTCACATAAGGATCCGTACCGAAATCCATATCCGCAATCCACATCGGGATCTCGCCATTCGTGGCCCTCCCGTACTTGGTGCTCCACGTACCCGAACGGTCCATCACCCGGTCGAAGTCCCACGCCGGTGCATCAGGCTCCGAAGCACAAGAAGACAGCCACGAGGCAGGCACCAACGATGCCAGCCCCGTAGCCGTTATACCCTTGAGAAAGTCTCTTCTCTTCATAAAAGATTACAGATTCTTCACTATAGCCTCAATCTTCTTTTGGATCTCCTCCGTCTTCTGTTCCTCGGCACAAGCAGTTACCACACCACAGTCCATAGCCTTCCAGAAACGGCACAGATCTGCATATTCAGCCAGTGCACCCGTATAAACACCTGGAGAGTGAGAAGAAACCAGCAGCGCCATATTCTTCAGCTTGGCAGGACCCATCACGCAGTACATACGGTTAATCACAGTCTGAATCTGTGCATTGAGCGTGAAGTAATAGATAGGAGCAGCAATTACCAGTGCCTCAGCCTCAGCCATGAGCGGATAGAGCTCCTGCATATCATCCTTCTGGATGCAAGCCCCGTTGCCCTTCGTGTGGCAATACTCGCAAGCCAGACAGCCCGCAATCTTCTTCTTGCTCACATCCACCAGCGTTACCTCGTGGCCAGCTGCCTCTGCAGCGTTCTTATACACCTCTGCCATCCAGGCCGTGTTCCCCTTCGCTCTAGGAGAAGCCTGTAGAATAAGTATCTTCATAGATATTAGTTTTAGTTAGTTAATACATTTGCATTTCTTGCTAGGCAAAGGTAATAAAATAAAACCATAAAAGCATGAGGCTACATAAAATTATTATCGTATCTTTACACCACAAAAAATTCTAGTACCATGAAAAAAGTATTGCTGATGATGGCTGGATGGCTGCTCTGCACGGCAGCATCGGCTCAGAAAGAGAACAAGGTTTACCAGTTCGACAAGCCCCTGTACGGAGCTGCGTACTATGCAGAATACACCCCTACCGACCGGCTCGATGAAGACATCCGCCTCATGAAGGAGGCAGGACTCACAGTAGTGCGCGTGGGCGAATCCACCTGGTCGCTCTTTGAGCCGCACGACGGACAGTTCGAGTTCGCCTGGATGGACCGCATCCTCGACGCGCTGCATCGGGCAGGTATCAAGGTCATCCTGGGCACCCCCACCTACAGCATCCCCTCCTGGCTGGCTGCAGAACACCCCGAGGTGCTGTCCCAGACGTGGGACGGCCAGCAGAGCCACTACGGCATCCGGCAGAACATGGATATCCTGAATCCTACCTACCGACGCTACTCAGAGCGCATCATCCGAAAGATGATGGAGCACTTCGCCCAGCACCCTGCCATCATAGGCTATCAGGTGGACAACGAGGTGGAGGCACGCAGGATAGACAACCCCGACTACTTCCAAGGCTTCCGTGAGTACATCAAGCAAGAGTTCGGAGGCGACCTGAAGGAACTGAACCGTCGCTGGGGACTGAACTACTGGGGCATGAACATCAACCGCTGGGAAGACTTCTACGACCGCAAAGGCGTGACGAACCCCTCGTATAAGGTATGGTGGGAACGCTGGGACCGCAAAGTCACGGCCGACTTCCTGAACTGGCAGGTGGACATCGTGAGCGAGTACAAACGCCCGGACCAGTTCGTCATGCACTGCTTCATGCCAAGCTTCCACAACATCGACCAGGTGGAGGCCTTCCGACAGATGGAGTACCCTGCCATCAACGTCTATTACACCATGCAGGACGCACAGGACGGACAGCAGATTAGCTACTCGTGCGACTTCATGCGCCCCGTGAGCCGAAGCCACAACTTCCTCGTCACCGAGACCAACGCCCAGGGCACCGGCTGGTCCAGCCAAGACCAGTTCCCACCCTACGACGGGCAGTTGCGCCAGAACCTATACACCTTCCTCTCCGGCGGTGCCAACATGGTGGAATATTGGCACTGGAGCACCCTGCACTACGGACAGGAAACCTACTGGCGAGGCGTACTGGGACATGACGGACAGCCCAACCGCGTCTATCGCGAGTTCCAGCGCGGAGCCCGAGAGCTGGAGAAGATTGGAGACCGCCTGGTGAACCTGAAGAAACGGAACCGCGTGGCCCTGCTGTACAGCCACGACTCCAAGCACGCCCTGGACTTCATGCCTTATACCAACCGCGACCAGTACAAGGTAAACATGATGTACGATGCCCTCTACCGCCAGAACATAGAGTGCGACATCCTGTCCGTGGATAAGCCGGAGATGCAGGACTTCTCCCAGTACGACATGCTAGTGGTGCCCTCGCTCTATGTAGCCACCGACGAGCTGCTGCAGAAAATCAGTCGCTTCGTGCACGAAGGCGGTGAGGTAGTGATGCTCTTCAAGAGCGGCTACACCGACTACGACAATGCCGTGCGCCCCATGCTGGCTCCCGGTCCGCTAGCCGAAGCCTGCGGGTTCACCTATCAGGAGTATTCCAGCATCAGCAAACTACCGCTGAAGCCCAACGCCATCGGAGCCACCGACAATACCGTGAACACCTGGATGGAGTTCCTGCAGCTCACCACCGCACAGCCCTTGGCTACCGTAGAACACCCCTTCTTAGGCCAGTGGCCCTGCATCACCGAGAACCAGTACGGCAAGGGACACCTCATCTACATCGGCACCCTGCCCTCTACCGACGTTCTCTATAGACTCATTGCCCGAGCTGCCCAGCGCAAAGACATCGCCACCGTGGAACGCCAGTACCAGTTCCCCATCGTGCTCCGCTCCGGCACCAACGCCAAGGGCCGACAGATACACTACCTCTTCAATTACTCCTACGAGCCCAAGACCGTGACCTGGCCCTATCCAGCCAGTGAGTCATTGCTAGACAAGCAGACCCTAGCCGGAGGCCGAACCATCACCATCGAGCCCTGGGGCGTAGTGATAGGTGAAGAACGATGAAAAGATTACTGATTATCAGCCTTGTTTTCGTGGCCCTTGCCAGCCTGTTTTTCAGTCCCGTGCAGAGCCCCGGCAAGCTAGCCTACCCCGTGGCCTTCCTAGGGTTGATGGCGCTTATAGACTATAAGCACATCGGCAGCTGGATGGCCTGCGGACTGGTGCTCTCCGCTCTAGGCGACTGGCAAGGCACGCAAGGCCACTTCCTCGGTCAGATGGCCCTTTTCGGGTTGGCGCACATCGCCTACATCTGCTATTTCACCCGCAGGATACAGCGCAAGCCAGCCTTTAAAGCCCCGTGGATGACCGTACTCTGCGTGCTGATAAGCTTGGTAGCCCTCGTTAGCATAGTGCCCCGGGTACCCACAAGCGCTTTACGCATAGCCGTCACCGTTTACTGCGTGCTTATCCTCACCATGCTCAGGATGGCCTTACAGCAGAGAGACAGCTGGTTCACCCTAGGTGCCGCATTGTTTGTCTTATCCGATTTTATCTTAGCTTGGAACAGATTTGTGAGCCCCGTACCCCATGCCTCCTGGCTCATCATGATACCCTATTACGCAGCCCAGTGGCTCCTCTTTATCAGGGTCTCCACCCTACTTATTTCCCCACGTGAGCCAGGAACCAGAGACACAGGTAGACCACCCCGAAGAGCAGCATCCCCAGACACACGGAGACCAGACAACCCCTGAGCCGGGATTTCTTATCCTTAGGACTGTCTGCTGCATAGAGCGTAGCCAGAAGAAACATGAGAGGGTCCATAATTATATGAGCTTTCTCAGCAACTTAAGCACTTCCCAGTAATACTTCCATTTAGGGAGCCCTGCATTGCGCAGGTTTTCTATTTCATCACTAATCTGCGAAAAAGTAGGCGTGCCACAATACCAAAACTCCTCTTCCTCCTCTTCCTGTTTTTTATCCTTTTGATTATCCATGAGTATATGTATTATTCAGTATTACCAATTTATATCAAAAAAATGACCAAGAATATTACACCATAAATAAGCGCCATCACCAACAACGTAATTAGGCAGCCCTTTCTATCGGGAGCACCACCACCCTGGCTATCCCGTAATAAAAGCAAGTATGCCAAGTATAATAAATTTTTGTCCATGAAGTATTTATTCTTTTCTGATTACAAAATTATTAAGCATTTTTGACAAGGAGCGACAAATCGAATATTTTTTTTGTTAAAAATGAAGCCTGACAAAGGAAACATTGTCAGGCTTTTATGTTTTTATCATGATTTGCTAGCGACATTTGTGTCGGGAGCAAAACTATTCAATACGTTTTCTATTGTACCATAATAATACTAGAGCAATTGCCACAATAACATCTACAATATTCCACATTGTTTTACCAAGAACTATCTTGAAGAAAGGTTGAAATAGCAAAGCAAGTGAACCTGCTATAACACACAGCGGCATCTTTTCATCTCTATAGAAGTTGAATGCCATACAACCAAAAATTATCATTGCTGCGAATCTTACAAGACTGTAATAGCCATAAGGCATAGGAAATAAGCATGCAAGCAATGCAATAGCCAACACAAGTCCTATTTTGTAAATCAAATTATCCATTTTATCTTCTAATGTATCTATCAGTTTGATAATAATCTTAAGTTTTATTTCCACCCAGGAAACATCTTCTCCTTTATAAATTTAAACAACCTAGAACAATATTCAGGATTCTGAATTAAGAACCATAAATCGTCATCAAGAATAGCATATTTCACATTATCTGCAAGGAATTTAGCAGAAGGTGATTCAGTCTTAATTTCCTGACCATTAGTCCAGTGCAAATGCCAGAAACCATCATTATGGAGAAAATAGAAAGGATAGTCTATTTTTGTATTTCCTGGTCCATTAGCCCATTCAAAAACCTTGGAATAAAGAAGCCTCAGCTTATCATCCAAATAGATTTTACCATCTTTCAATCCACCCATCATGTGCTCAATCAAAACTGCACAGATAAGCGCTGGTTTAGCTATAGCTTTCTGCCCTTCTACTGTAGCCCTGTTAACATTCAGAATCCTCTCCTCATACTCTAGTAAACATTTCTCATAATCATAATGACGAAGAACTAACTTTGGTTCATGCTTTTCAGATGAATCAGGGAATCCCTCTTTTAAGAGTTCCTCCAGTTCTGAATCTGGACTCTTTTCTGGAGAATCAGGCGTTTCAGATATTTCAGGTTTATTTGGCTCCAACTTAGTGAGATTGAACAGATAGCCTTTAAAAGTCTCAAAGAATGTTGCACGTTCTTTGGCTGAATAAATATCCTCCAGTTTGAGAATAACAGCTAATCTGGATCGACCCATATAATCCACAACCTCATTGATGCAACGTTTCTCCTTTTCCCATAAACGCTTCAGTTCTAATTCCTGCTGCTCAGTCCAGAATTCATTCCGATGAACATATATCTGTTTAATGGTAAGATTCTGATTACGGAGTTTAGCCTGACGTTCCGAGTCATCAAATTTTGACTCCATGCCAGACAAATAGCGCATTTGAGCCAATACGTCCATTTTTACACGACTCAACGTTTCTGCCACATCATACAGAGTCATGTCCTCTTTCAAGAGTTCTATCAGCTTCTTATTGTCCTGGTCTGTCCAGTTCCGGACACTGTGTCTTTTCTTCATATTAGATTAATTCTTAATGACTATTCTTTTACTCGCCTTCTATTGTACCATAATAATACAAGAGCAACTGCCACAATAACATCTACGATATTCCACATTGTTCTACCAAGAACCACCTTGAAAAAAGGTTGAAATAGCAGAGCTAAAGAAACTGCAACTACACTGAGGATTATATTGTTTTCTTGGTAAAATTTGAATGCCATACACCCAAACACAATCATAGCCACAAATCTAACCAAAGAATAATAACCATAAGGCATAGGAAATAAACATATAATTAAAGCTACTGCCAAACCTAGCCCCACTTTATAAAGTATATTGTCCATATCTATATATGTTTATAATAATTTCTAAAAGATCAATGCCATTTTCCTAAATTGAACGTAGATTCTAACCGTTCTTCCAAACTGTCATCCAACTGATAGAAGAAGTCATATCCAGTTATTCTTTCTATATCATCTACAGAATAAGTGGCATTACCCATATTCTGTTTGCTGTTGTTATTATCATAATAAAAGCCTATTGCTTTCTCCTTTCCTGGATTAAGTGAAAGAACAACCTTAAAGAAACCTGTTGGAACGCTTACTTTACGGTAATGACCTATCTTCTTGATATTTCCAGAATAAACAGGACCACAAACTATATATATCTGCCCCTCTTGTTTAGCCCATCTTCTGCAAGACTCTTCCACCTTATTCCAACCACCTGAATTTAAGTAATTGTCTTGAGGACAGATATTCGTCATATAAAAAGACTCATGCATAGCATTTAAATCCCATTTCACATCTGCAGCCGGACACATATGCCCCCTATCATAACCTAATCCGGTATATTCATCAGCTGTTATTCTATACTGTGCAGGTAGTTTAGGATCAACATCATAATCATTTGTTCGTCCATACCTGCCCGACACCCGTTCTCTATTTAAATACCAAGCCACCCAGTTGGGATTATTATGAATGGTATTATAAGATAGAGAAAAGGCAGTATGAGAAATTAATATTTCAGGATTGTCATTCAAACTTCTTGGGATTTCCAATCCATCCAATGTTTCAGAAACAACAGGCAGTTCTACAAGATCTGTTTCCTTAGGATTTAATGTTATAGTATTTAGATCTGTGTTATCTACTTCTCCCTCTTCTTCAACAATAATTGGTTCCTCTTCTGTAAGCTCTGTTGTTTCTATATCTTCTCCATAGTCAGAATCGTTGTCATACGACATAACCCATATGACTATAAAAAAGACTATCGCTATTAGACAGATTAGGACTATTGTTGACCGTTCCATAGTTAATCCTCAAAATGACCAGCTATATACACGCCTTCCTCATTATAATACCCATTTACCCATGTCGAGGATAATTGAGGTATATATTGTTTGTTCACAACAGGTTTAATAGGCTTTCTTTGTTTACTCTCTTCATCTTCAAATAGGGACTTTTGAACAGGTTGTCCATGCTTTTTTGAAGATTTTGATTTCTTTCTTTCTAAGTTTGAATGATTGGCAGCCCAGCTTTCCATTTGATTTTGCAAATGCCTTTTATACTCAGTTTTGGGGCTGGAAGTCATAATTCCTACAAACAAGTCTCCTTCATTTTTTACATTACAAATCGTATGAGTAATGTAGTAACGTAGAGCATCATAATCAGCTATTAATTCATCATCATATGGTTCTCTTGTAGGTTCAGGCATTTCCTCTATAGGCAAGAATTCTTCAGCATTATCCATTTCTTCTGAAAGCTCATCCTCAGAGTCTTCTGGTGATATGGCATCTTCTTTATCGAAAAATATAATTGGTTTCTTAACAATTTCATCTATTGTTTCAATTGAAGGTTTTATATCTTCATCTACAACAGACTGTTCAGCCTCGTATTGCTTCTTTGCCTCTTTAGCTGCTTTCATTCTTGCCACGAAAGCGTCTTTTCTGGCCTTCTGGTCTAAATACTCTTTTTCGTCCTTTACACTTAAGTGAAAATTATACAAAAGACAAATAATGAAAATAAGACCTATCCCTACCGAAATCTTAAAGAAAAAGAAAGAGACAACCAGACCAAGAAGATATTTCAATATTACCCTCTTGGTACACATAGACTTCATTGCGTCTACCCTAGTTATTTGTGGTTTGTCTGTGTTTTTATCTGCCATTCAATTTTTCTATCTTCTCCTTAGTTACATCTATATTTCCTATCACTGGAACTATATGAACCAAGAATCTCTGATTTCGCGATTCAATAGCCTCCCACTGAGTACGTCTTTCCCTTTCACTTAGATTCCTTAGTGATGTACTGTCGGGTATGATTCTAGGAACACCGTCTTCACCACTACCAGAAATAATCAACTCACATTTAGGTATTGCTGCAAAATCAATACCGTTCTCTTTCCAGAATTTGTTGAGAAACTGAGCCCTCAGATAAGACAGTGTATAGTTATTCTTCCAATCACCCTCATCAAACCTAATCTTAGAAGATTGTCCTTCAATTACAACCAAGAATTTGATATTGTTCTTTACTGTATCATTCTCATTTGATTCAAGTGAAAGGATCTTATCTTTGATTAATTGACCTGCAGTAAGAATACTATCTCGCTTTAGTTCTGCCTGAGAAGAATCTATCCTATCCAGTTTCAGTTTGTCCATATGATACTCACCCATCTGATATTCCACATCCACTGTAAAAAGATGCTTCAAATAAATATCATCATAACGGAAATAACGGGTTGAATCTATTGCACCTACCGTAGAATAGACAGTAATGATATTCTCATATTCATCCACCAAACTTTGAAGTTGCTTTTCCTTGACTTTAAACCGGTTAAAAGAAACAGCAAAAAGAATAAGTGTTATGGCAAACAAAGTTGTCATAATATCTACATAACTAGGCCAAAAGGAACCTTTTTCTTTACGACTCATTACTGTTTCTTACTTCCAAACAAATTACCAAACAATCCAGCATTCTCTCTGTTTTTCAACAGTTCTGATATTGCTACTGTATTTGCATCTAGTTTATCCAGGCTAGGTTTTAAAGCATTCACTCTCTGTTTCAGTGAATCCAATTCATTATAAAGTAATCCAAGGTCTTCTGATAAGCTTTTCGACTTAACCGATTCTGTTTTTAAATCATTAATCTTTGAAATCAGGGAATTCAGATGCGAATCCAATTCATTTAGGCTAGAACTTATATCATTCAACTTCTTCAGATTAGAGAAATCCTGATGAATCTCATCCAGTGAAATCTTTTCATCCATTTTCTCCATAAAGAACTTAAGACGCTTGGATACTTCTTCATTATAATAATCAAGCATCTTTTCATATCCCTCCATATGTTCATCAAGAGCAGCACTATATTTCTTGTTCATTTCGCCTATTACCTTCACCTGCTCTTTATAGAGGTTCTCCAGTTCATCATCTGCCTTTTCTAAGAAACTATCGGCAATCTTGCTCTTCTTGGATATACCGTTAATCTGGTCTTGGAGCTTATTCACCACATCATTTCCTAGAATCTCCCTCTTATTAAGTTCACCTCCCAGTCTGTTGATGTTTTCCTCAAAATCTTTAATACGGTTAAGGATTTGATTGACTTTAACTGCCACCTCTTTTGGAACTTCCAGAGAATGGGTATAATCTTCCTGCATCTTAATGGTTTCCTGAGCAGCAGCAAGCATCATACGCCTTGCCTGTTCAAACTTATTCAGAGATTGAGTGATACCCACAAAGTGATCTGAAGCTTCAATATATTTTTCCATTCCTTTCACCAGCCTGTCACTTTGCATAGTTGTAATTAGCTGCTTCTGTAAGGCTATATTTTCATTAATCTTGCCCATGTTTTCTCCCATAGCCTTAACTGCATTAGCTACCACATTTACATTGGCACCAAAATCTTTACCAAAAGCCTCAACCAATTCTTTGAAGGTTCCATTAAACTGCTTAATAATTTTTGAAAATGCTGGTTCAAATTTGTCTACTGTTTCATGGAGTTTTGAGACAGACTTCATCAAACTTACTTCAAAATTCTTGATTATTTCAGTTTGAATGAAATCATAAAATTCGTTCTTTTTCTCTTCTACAACTTTATCCTCTTCACTAGCATTTTTATTGTTACGAGTAGTAAGTCCCAAACCAATTAAACTAGTTATCATAGAAACGAGTACACCCAACAATAGATTACGAATAGAATCATCAGAAATTCCTTCGTTTCCACTAAGTCCAAATAGGAACATAAGAATTCCCAGGAAAACTCCCGCAAATGTACCCATCAGTCCATAATAAGTAGGAAAAGATAGTTTTGATACGGATTCATCATAAAGAACCCCAAAAACTCGTTCTGTCTTATTTTGAATTATGGTAAAATCTACAGTGCCCTTAGTTTTTTCAATATAAGAATTGATTTTGCTTACTAATCCATTATAATCGTCATACCCTTCAATTTCTGGTAATTGCTTGTAAGAATCTCCTGTTTCAGTATTTTCAACTTCTATAGGCATTCCGAAATCCTTAGGAAAAAACTTTTCACATCTTTTCCTATTCTTTTTCGTTTCCTGAAAAGAGGAACACTGGAGCCAAAAAAAGAATGCAGCAACTACTATTGAAATAATAAGAGTTAAAAAGAAATCAGACATAATCAAATCTTGGTCATTTCAAATACACGGTTAATAATAGGCAGGAAGAAGACTGTATCAAACAACATATCCTCATCGCTATATTGTTCCCTTACTTCAGTCTTGAAATAGGTATCAAATGGAGTACCCATATCTTCACCAGCACAATCAGCATAAACCTTTGGATTTATTGTATCGTCAAGGATACCAGCCGTTTTCATCTTATCAAGAACCTTCTTGTATAGATTTGACAAATTCTTATATTTACTTAATAATGTGGCTTTTAAATTATCATAATCTTTAATCAAATCATCTACTTTCACGTATTTACCAGCAGAATCACATTGATAAACAAATTCAGGAACAGCCTCTGCATCTGAAGAACGATAAAGTCCACCATAGCATGTAGACTCTTTCCTTTCCTTTGGAAGTTGCAAGCTCACATCATTCTTTCCACCAAAAACTTCATCAAAAACAGTGTCTACTATTTCCTTTAGAATTCTTTTGTCAGAAGAAATGAAACTGTCTATATACTTACTACCATTTCCACTGAAAACAACTGTTTTTGGAGCCATCAGGTTCTGGTCCTTATACATATTTGCCATATAGAAAAGGATGGAGACAAAGTGATATATGAAAAGTGGCTTATACTCATCACGAAGAGACTTAACTATATCACAATGGCTGGAATTTCCTAACCAGAAATTAATGATATCCTTGGTTTTAACCAAAGTGTCAAGTTTCATACTATCATTTAGATCCTCCAAATCTTTTCTATCGAATCTAATAGTATCTTTATACTTATTATAAATACCATTTTCCCTGGCATTTTCAAAATCCACAAAACCATTGTCCCAAAGCACATCACAACCGAAGTGAACAGAATTAGCCATCTTTGGCTTATTGTCCTGGAAATAGACAAAATCAGTAGAACCACCACCAATATCTATCACTGATACGGCATCAGAATTCGGAATGATATTCTTCTTCTTGAAATAATAATATGGAGCCTCTGATTCTGAGAAGCAATCTACCTGACTAGGCTGGATGAACAGAATATCTTCTGGTTCCTTATGCCAAATGTCTTCATACATACTCCGGATAGTTCCTCTGAAACTCAATGGCTTAAACCATACCAAACGAGTACGATTTAAATCACCGTTGCGCTGCAAAATATCACACTTGATAATCAGCAGAAGCTCACGTACAAAAATCTTTAATTTAGCTTCATCTTTCTCCCATTTAATATCCGTATAAATAACCTGATCATTGTTTGACATCAATTTCTCATAGAAGAAAGCTATGTTATGATTATCAAACAACTTAGGTTTATTTGCATTACTCCTTATTGCACATAAAGCTGTTCGGATAGGGAATTTATAATCCTTACCATCAATAATTGCAGGAAGAAATTCAGTCTTAATCTTATTCCTTGCCTGAAGGAAGATTGAATCTTCAATGCACCTATTTGTAGAGAGCTGACTATCTTTCAAAGGCTCATGCAGGAAGTTTACTATAGGTTTTTCTACAGTAAAAAGTTCTGGCAAGTTGTTTTCTCCATTCTTACACCGTGAAATGAAAGTATTTGATGTACCTAGGTCAATAGCATAAGTATACGTATCATTGGTACGTTCACTCCTATTCCACACAGGAATCAAAAGACCCGTATCACCGTGCAGGTTTATCTCCATTGCATCGAATGAGGTATTAAACAGCTCATAGAATTTTGTACCTCCATCTACAGAAGTACTCTTTTGACGAGAACGGACATATGGTGGGCAGGTACCAAACTCCACATTTTCAGTAGGGTCTACCTCCTTTATCGGAATAAAATCTTTTCCAGAATTCTTAAAGAAAGTCAAGCTTATATTATCCACATTAAGATTAGGAGCCTCTGCATCCTCATCGGCTGCCACCAGCATTACCTTAAAATAGTTATTCTCAGCTTCATTATATGATAATATGTTCGGGAATAAACCTAAATCAAAGTTGACCCTTGCTGCTCTTAGATTAATAATACGGCCCTGAGAAGAATTTACAGGATCCTCATTATAAGTCTTCTTATATTCTTTGTTATTATATTTCAGGGTAACCGTTATATCATTCCTGCCGATGTGAACTTCAGAATCAATCTGCTGGCCATCATAGAGATTAAGGATTTCCGGTTTAAATGGAAGAAGATAATCGTAATCCCTTTCTTTTTTGTCATTCTTATATTTTACTGCTATAAAATTGTCCCGAGAGATACGGTATGGAACTTTGATAATGGTTCTGTTGAAATAGCTCATGATATCAAGAGCATCTGAAGATTTGAATGTCAACCCATTAACAACGAGTGGATCATTCTGGTCTGTCATGACATCGGCTAGCTTCAAATGATAGTCATTACGGATTTCCACGTCATCCTTAAATGAACGGATATATTCTTTAATAAACCTATATCTACCATCCAGAGAATCAGAAGAAAACAGTTCATTATACATATAGTTCTTGAAATCAGCATCACGCTCTCCGAATAGTTTAATATCACGGAAATACTCCCCACCTGATTTTCTTCTTATATGGAGGTTCTCATACTGTGAACCAGAAAACTTATAACTAATCGTATTGTTTTTCTTTACTATGGATTTGTCCATATCTGGAGGTGTGACAAAACCTGTAAGAGGAGAGCTACAAGCCAAAAGCTTATCCTTTCCATCTTCTGTATAGACAAGGAAATACAGTTTATCTTCTTTAATATCCGTACTATAGTAATTGTGAATAGAATTATAAAGTACAGGCATCTTATCCTTTATGACTTTAAGATTTTCCTCACTCTTCCATTCTCTCAACTCTATTTTCTGCCCCTTAGTGAACGTATTATTATTATGATACTTCAAATTGAAAAGCAGTTCATAAACATCCAGAATATCAGACACAAGCTGCCTATAAGCAAAACCAGCTTCTTTTTTACTATCCTTATTTTCTTCCGTGACACGACGAAAAGCCTCTTTAGCCACAAAGAAACGAGCAAAAGGCGTTGGCAATGAGTTCAGAGCACCACAGTTATCTGTCTTTTGCTCCATCACCTCATCCAAGTGGTCAGCAGTTAGTCCTACATTTTCTGCAATCCAATCTGTTCCCTGAATACCACGGTCTACTATATTCAAATCTATTCTTGCCATACCCTTTTACTTATTGATTTTACTTGTGTAATAATTAATAGCATCATACGCAAACTGCAGGAAATACCTGAACTTGTTGCTATGCTTGTCCGATTTGTCTTTATTGCTGGCTTTAATCATTTCCAACAAATAATAAGAATCATCTTTTGCATCCAGTTCCAAGCCAACAATCCAGCCTGACATTTTCTGCAGATCATCGTAATGCAGAGGTGCGAAAGCACGCTTGTTTTGAGCTAGTTCTGAATACCACTTATTATAAATGGCATTAAAATGCTCAAGTGCTTTAAATGGTTCATCCTTATAAAAAGATTCATTGAACCCCCGGTTCTTTTTCAGAGGGAAATACTTTTCTTTAGGCAGTTCACCAGCCAATGCACTAAGCAACATATAATCAGCTACAGATTTGACCAACGGATCATAGCCTTTACCTAATGAGCTCCGGTCCAAAGAATCCACATCCTTCTCTATTGCACGTGACAGAAATTGTCTGGTTTCAGGCTTCTCTCGTTTCAGGAAATCAAACAAGGCAGACGCAGCCACAAGTTCTATGAAATTAGCTTTGTCATCCTGTTTCTTCTCATCATTCTCATAAACCTGTTTCAGCGTTTTCTCACCTATATAGTAGAGATAGTCTGATAGTACTGTTCCTTCATAATAAGCCAATGCAGATTTTGTCTTTGTATAGAAATTAGCAGAATCAATATCACTGTTAGTTGATGCTGGATCTTTCAAACCATAATATGGCAAAACAGTAACAGCTCCCATCAATGCATTTTTAACTGCAGGCTCATTCTCTGCTCCCTTTATTTTCTTTTCCAGAAGTGGATATCCAGAAGCTCCAGTACCTCCAAAGATTGAACTAATAATGAAGATTCTATCATCTTTTTCACAATGGATTTTAAAGGCCTTAAACCAATCTGCGCCTTCTATCATCTCACCCAGGACTACGGTTCCCATGTTTGGATTTCCCTTGAAACCAACAGAGAGTTGACTGTCCAAATTCTTGGAGGAATATAGTGTCTCCACCAGATAATTATTAATGTCATCAGCTCTTAAATTAGAAGTCTTGATGTAAGAACTGAATTTTTCCTTACTTCCTACTGGCTCTTGTGTATCATTGGACTGGTTGTTCAACTGGCTTAGTAGTTTTATCTCAGAATTAAAGAAACCATCCAGAGGATTCAACGTTGACGTGCCATTATTGATGGAGTTTTTATAGATATTAATATAACTGTCCAACAAGGAATGCAGGTTCTTTTTCTCCTCTAAATCAAGATGAGGATCTAGAATGATAGGAACCACTGTATATCCATTGGTGCTCATACCACCAGCCATGAGCATGGTTATACTCTTCATTACTCGGATTCCGGTTCCACCCACACAGAAAACAAATACTTTTTTCATATTGATTTAGATTTTAAAGATTCTATACGCATTGGTAGGTAGCAAATTGCACCAAATAAATGAAACTATAAGATAAATCCCAACTGAATAAAGGGCATTTCCAAATGCTATTTTCAATTCCAATGAAACTGCCCCAGACAAATGTGGAGGACATAATAGATATTCAATACCAAAGGTTACCAAAAAACATATAATAAAAGTAGCTAACAGATAAATTAACCAATCTTTAGGTTTATAATGTCTTCCAGGTTTATTATTCCAATAGGTATAATAGGTAACTGCCAGCACGGCACCTAAAAAAATAAAAAGAAATACAATAAACAATGAATAGCCCTCCAAACTTCTCCAGAACTTTCTTGCCTCATTAAGAAGTTCTTCATTCTCTCTGAATGGTTTACTAAAATCGGATACAGTTCCTATAAGCCATTTATATAGCTCCAGCAGTTTCATAATCAATAATTTTTAGATACCAATATATAATTATAATCCATTTCCTTGTTCACAACTCCTCCTTGGAACATTCCAACAATGAAATTATCCACAGAATAAGACTTTGTTACATCATCCTCATTATCACCGCCTAGATAAGCACCAAACCTGCTTATATTCAAATCCGGTAATTTCAGGGTCCATTTTATCACTTCTGCTTCAAGTGGCATGTTATACAGCTTCAGTTCTACTGTAGCTACAACCTTGCGATCTAACTTCTGATTAGTGATATTCTTGACATCCATAGAAACCAATTTTGTCTTTACAGAAGAGCCATAAGTCGTCTCCACCTGAAGAGCCTCGTTGAATACATTCTCATCAGTAAGAATCCAACGGTAGTTCTCCAAATTAACTTTTAACTTAATTGTACAAGTATCACCGTCAGCATGCTCCTCGTAACTAGTGAAAGTAGGTTCATCCTCCATCTGGTCACACATAAATGAGATTCCGAAAGAATGAGTTGGAGAGCCAAACTTAAAACCTGTCTCTATATTATCAATAAAATGACCACTATCCTCCAAATAAGTAGAAATACAATTTCTTACAGAAGCCACTTTTTCCTGATTACCTAAAACCAGAAAATAATATGGAGAATTCTCATAAACCACATTTCCCTTTTTATCCAGATATTCCGATGTGGCACCTATAAGTGAAACGGCCTGCTTAGCTTCACCCAAAAGTTTGCTGATATCAGAACTATATTGAGTAAGCAGAACCTTAGGAGCTGCAGAACCCACAGGACTATATTTCATATCAGAAATCAGTACAGCCACTCCCTCAGGATTTTCAGCTAAATCATCTAAGATAGTTTTCAGCATCAAAGGAACTTTAGTAGAAGCCGTAGAAACAAAAGCTCCCGTATTCATCATAGTCTGAAATTTAGGTAGAGCAATGCTCATCCCCTGAGTGCCATCATTGGTGAGTACATTCACTTCAGGAATCAATGGCGAATAATAGCTTAGTATACGCCATACATCTGTTTTAAACTGTGTAGGTTGATTAGCACGAAAGAAGCCATTCATACTTCCTGAAACCTCTACATAAACTTTCAAATTTGTAGGATCTTGAACAGTAAAGGCAGGCACTGCATTTGCACTATCTTTTATCAAATAACCATCTTCTGTGAAATGAGAGTCAAAAACTGCATTCACATTTCCAGAACAGGAAAAAAACAAAGAGCCGAAGAAGAATACTACGGCTAAGGTTCTGAATAATATAAAGATTTTCTTCATAGTTGTAAAATATCAAAATGTATTTTACCCAAGTGGTTGATCTAACAGGTTTATTATAATTATCTCATTTGTATTATTAAGGAATTAAACAAAGTTTAATCTAGGCTGAATTTACAACCCCTATAACGTCACAAAGTTATATGTTTTTACTTAATAACACAATAAATGCCTTTTATTTTTTTGAATTAAAATCATCTTTCCATTAAAATATAGCTATTAAGTCCAGTATGAAAAAAGAACCAGATAGATAAACACCTATCTGGTAAATCTTGTACATTGCAATATAATTAGCCTCATTTGTGTAGGAAGTACATGGGGTAATCCTTAATCATTTCTTTTTTGATTGTGCGGATTAACATAATGGAAATTTATGTACTCCTCACCTATTTTATCTATATCATCATAAGGGCACCAAGTACCGATATTTGTTCCACAGAACAACCAAATACTTCTCTGCTCATAAGGATAACGAGAATCATACATCCAGCCATACGCACCATCAAAATATCTAACATTTCCTTCCTCAAATTCAGGATGATTTAAAGAACCCCCAAATTGACTAATAAAATTTGGATTATGCTGCAAATTTCCATACACAATTCTTTCCTGAAGCCAAAGTAGCTTTGAATTATCTTTTTTATCAAATACATTATAAGGATTCTCTTCCTCTCCCATAAAGTAAGCAAAGTACTTTTCTGGTCCATGTCCTAAAGGAGCCCATTTCAGATACTTGTCAATTGTCTTTATTGCTTCAGCCGGACCAAACTCATCCTGCACCTTTTCAGCCTCTTTCTTGAAATGGCAAAGTATCAAGTTTGTAAGAGACAAGGAAACCTCCTTGGCCTTAAAGAATTCCGTCAGATGAATTTCCTTAATATATTCATATTTAGCAGCAAAAGAATTATAGCTTATACAAAGTTCCTTTGCCCATTCTCGTTCAAATTCCCAAATCTTCCTTCTCCAGACCAACACTGGAGCATAGCACATTTCCCAAGGATTCTTTTCCCCATTATAATAACGACACTTCTTGAGCAATCCAGGAAGCCGTTCTGCTGTCCTAACCTGAAGATGAGTGGGTGTGCTGCAATAGCTATTTTTATACCACTGACGGAACGATTCTATACCCTCTGGTGTAACATAATCATCTAAAACCCAATGGACATATCTATTATAAAATAGAGCCTTTAGAGTCCTAGGAGTCACATCATCATCACTATCCAGACTATCCTTTAAATCATAATCATATTCTGCCAATCTACCTTCTTCGTTAACACCTTCTACACGTTCCTTAACCCAACAACCCTCATAAAAAAAAGCAGTAGCCCCCATCGATAGTTTTTCTACTTCTTCTTGAGGAATATCATATTCATCCTGCTCATGTATATTCTTAGCAGGTTTTACTATGTGCGATGAAAGTAATGTATGAAAAGGGTTATCCTTTTCCCCATTATAATAACGGCAGTAAAGGATAGCACGCTTTCTTTTATCTGCTTTAGTATAGTTTGGAGTGAATTGATTCATACTATTAATCAAAAGGATTCTACTTTTTTTTAAACAATTCTCCCTGAACCCAACTATCAGCAGCTTTTTCATAATTAACAGGTTGTGAACTAGTAGAATATGGCACTGATTTCAAATGCCTGTTAACAATGTTAAGTATATATTGCCTGTTTAACCAATACCCTCTTTTTAATTGTGGGCCATAAGGAGTATCCATTTTATCACTTGAATCCTTGGCTTTTGGTCTTACATGACATATTTTATCATCAGATATTGAGATAAAATGTTCAAAATCCCCTTTCTTAATTTTATCCTTTGTATCTAGCCAAAACAACTTAGCTGTTTCCAAGTCTTTGGGAGGCATTGTCCAAAAGAATACTTTTTCTAGTTTAGCCAACTTATCAATGTCACTGCTATCTTTTCTGAAAACGATGAATAGGAATCTTTGTGTAAGAATCTGGTACCACTCAGAATCTTCCCATCTTTCCTCATTTACAATTTCGTTGTATTTGATTTGGGAAAAGACCATACTTTCTTTTAAGTTTCCATTACTCTCTAAACGAATGGTTTTCTGTTGTAGATTGGCTTTTTCAAACTCTGCTATCTTTGGAGTCTTAACCCCTAAAATGGCATGCACTACTGCATTAGAAATAGCTTTAGGACTGAAAGTAAACACAACTCTCAGCTTTGTTTCTATTTCCTTTATAGTCTTTCCGTAATATGGCTTAAATTTTCTTTCTACAAGTTCTTCAAATGTTTCTGACTCCTGATATTCATCAACGGATTTAACAAGGCTAGAAACCTCATTAATAGCTTTTTCTATTTTCTTCTTCTGTGATTTACTAATATATAAGCCACTACACATCTCTGGATGAAGCAGAGACTCTAAAATAATGGAATTTAAATACTTAGATTTTAAGGAATAAGCTCTTTGGTCTGCAAGTTCGTTAGAGTTTTTTTGTTTGCGTTTCTCTGCACCCGACTTTGAACCTTTAGTACAAGCACCTAAATATAGCGTATCTCCTTCTGAAATTTCGTGAGCAAGTCCATGCGTCAGCTTATAATGAATCTTTTCCCAATCGTCTTTTATAATCTTCAAGTCAGTTTCAGGGAACTTCCACAATCTTATAATCTTGAATACAAGATCTATTACATTAACCCCCTTTTCATGAAGATAGAACATCAAAAGAAGATGCTGGTTTTTATGCCAGAAACTACTGGTCTCGAATGTATTATCTGCCTCTTTTAAATAATCAATGATATTAAGAACCAATCGTTCTTTTGATACCATACTCCCATCATCAATTTGCTTTAAAGGAGTACATTTAAGTTCTATACCAACTTCATCAAAATCGGGTTTAGCCTCACTGTTTGGCTCATAATTGAAATGATATTTCTCTACACATTGACCTAAGCGTCCCTTCCCTGTATAAAGAGAGGATACTTCTGGATGCAATTCTCTAATACTTCTACCTAATAACTTTCTGGCATATTCAAGTATAGAAGCTTCGGAAGACCTATCAAACAATTTGTCCATTCTACATATACTGCAACAAACTTAAAGCTATTCGATGAATAATTCCAGTAACAAGGGCATTCCCCATTAAAAAGGCTCTCCTTAAATCAGAAGACAATTCGGTGTGATTATCAGGGAACATATTAAGGCGTTCCAATTCAATTGGAGTCAATCTTCTCAGCTTTCCTGATTCAGTCCGTATTACATGCTTAAACCTAGATGGAGCTGGACCTCCCTCACCCGTAATAATCGTTCTGGAAGGGCCATCAGTATTATCAGGGAAGACCATACTACCTTCAGAATAATTGTATTCATATCCTTCTGATGAAATTCTCTTTTCAGACTTTCCTCCCTTTAAATACTTCCATTTTGGCAAATCTTTATCATCAATATAGAAACTTGAAGGAACTTCAGATTCTGGTAAAAGAATATCACCTAAAGTAATATGTGGATTTAAGGAATCATATATAGGCTCTACCTCCATTGTAAAAACTTGATGTTTTGACATAAAACCAGCATTACAAAATGGGCTATTTCCAGATTTTGATTCTTTATTGAATTCTTGAGTAACTTTCACAAGGTCAGAATCAAGTATAAATTCAGAACAATTTTTTTTCTTGGATGAAGCAGCACAAGGGAAAGCTTGAGCTATAACACTTTCTTTAAGCAACCAATCATTTGCATCAGTCTTTTCTAAATTATTTGCAAGCTTTGTATTTAGCTTATATGCTACAATATATGTTCTTCTTCTCTTCTGTGGCATTCCATAGTCAGCAGCATTAATAATTCTCCATTCTACACAATAGCCCAAATTAGCTAAAGAAGACAATATAATAGCAAAATCACGACCTCTTTGAGATGCAGGTGATTTTACCAATCTATCCACATTTTCAAGGAATAAGTATGATGGTGCCTTATCTCCTTTTCGTTCAAGAATTCTATAGATTTCCCACCATAAGACACCTTTCTTACCCTCAATACCTCTAGAGTTTTTTAATGTTGTGGCAACAGAATAGTCTTGACATGGAAAACCTCCACACAACAAATCATGATTAGGAATGATATCCTCAATTGATTCGTTAACCAAATGAATGTCAGAGTTTTCATGACCATCTGAACCAAACTTTGCTTTATAATTATCGGAAGCATCCTGTGCTTTAGTTGCCGGTTCCCACTGATTATTCCAAACAGTATAAAATCTTTCAGAGGCTACTTCAAAGCCTATACGGAATCCACCCACACCAGCAAACAATTCCACAACCTTAATCTCATCATGTTTTTTATCCAAAGAGAGATTCACGTTATGATTTGATACAAAAGCCTTCGCAGATTCCTGGAAATAATTTGCAATAGGTTTATAGAGGTTATTTAAGTCGTTCTTACGGTCAGACATATTTATAGTATTTCACAATTTCTTGCAAAGATAACATTAAAATATTTAGGAGAGAAATTTATCACTCAAATTGGGTAATCAAAAAATAATAAATTTAATAAGGATAAAAACCATACAAGCCAAGGTTGGGATTCCGTAAAAAACAACCAACGTAAATGAGAACATTGTTTTAAAAACTATACCACAGTTTACATTTCTTGGATTAAGTCCATATTGTCCTTCCAAATTATCAACTTTACGTTTTTCAAGCATATCTTCATACATTTTTCTGTATTTCATTTCTGTGTGAAGATAAAAAGTATCGAGTACCCAAAAACATATAAAAGGAATAAATGTAGTAAACAAGAACAAATTAAAGGTACCCAAATTAGCTCCTTTTGTAAATACAGTAGCACCTGCAAATAAAGTTAAAGCCCAACCTTTTATCATAAAGGAGTTTTGAGCCATCCTGCTAATGCAACTTTGTAATAAATCTATTTCTTTAAACAATTCATCCTTATCCATAATTAAACCTCCTTAGTAATCTCAAAAGAATAAATATCGTATTGTCTTTCTACAGCTTGATTAATATAAAATTCAGGATATTTTATAAAATCTTCCCATCTAACAGGCTCTATATATGAATAACTTCCATAATAATGAAAATTTTGGCATTGATAACAAAAATGTTTTCTTGGATTTTTGACATTAAACATATTATCTCTGATAATTTTAAACAACTTATCAATATGATGAATTGTTGCGCCACAATAACTTGTTGTAAAAAAATACTCATAACTACCATTAATGTCAGGTAAAACAATTGCTAAAATAGCATTACTATGACTCGTTCTATCATTACGAGTAGTTTCCTTTAATGAAAAAGATATTTCCCATGGAATCCACTGACTCCTATCACTCCTGTTTTGCTGTTTCATTTGAGGAGAAATCATCACAATAGTTACTGAACTATCGAAAATACGGTCTTTGAGTTTCTCCCAGATAGCATCATCTGAAAGATAACTCAAATCTTCATCATCAGACTCACCTTTGTAAATATGATTAGAAGAATCAAAATAATCCTCTAATTTATCTACATAATCTCTTACTGTAGTAGGATTCCAATAGGAATGACCTGGCAACTCCTGAACATCAGAGTCTTTGTACTTATACGAAATAAAAATCTTTTTGCTCATAAATAATTAATTTAATACGCTACAAAATTGCACAACTATTTTGCCAAACTATGTCAATTGGATTGTATTTATAGTTAACTAATATTAAATACCTATGGACATTGAATGAAACTTTGAATAGGAACTAAAGTAATAAAATTATTCTCTCGTAATAATATTTTTACTAACTTTGAAACATAATAAATATACTATTAGAATTGTAACTATTATTAGTTATATTAGTTGGCTTTCTATATTAATGAACTAAATTAATAATAATATGAAAACTATTTTATTTGGTAATGGATTCAATAGACTTAACAACGTGACAAGTTGGGAAAATTTAGTACATGTTATAGATGATAGCAAGGATAAATACATTATCCCAAATACTCTCCAATATGAAGGCAAAGTCTTATCTGAACCATATCAAATTAATGAACAATTTGTTACCAGTGATGGGCTATTATTTGTTGCTTCAGATAAAAAGATATTGACAGTCCGTGAATATAGTGAAACTATAATAAAAAAAAGTATAGTAAGTGAAATGGAAAAATATACTAGCAATGAACTGTTTAATGAACTATTAAATCTTAATGTAAATCATTTTATGACCACTAACTATGATTATGTAACCGAGAAATCTTTTGAAAATCTATCATACTACGAAGATAAATTAATGCGAGACAAATCTGAAAGTATATTTAGTATACATAGAAGAAAATGTTTCATAAAGAACAATTTCAATAAACAACTTTGGAAGATTCATGGAGAACTATCTAATATAGGAAGTATTATGCTCGGGTATTACCATTATTGCAGCTATATAGGACAAATAAAAAAATATCTATTTGGAGAATATGAATTTGGGAAAAAAAGAGATTTAGGTATTATTCCCAAAATAGAGGAACGTCTAAATAATGGTATTAACGAAATTCTTTCATGGATAGATTTAGTCTTTACATCAGATATTTATATTATTGGCTTAGGGCTGTATTATGACGAGATTGATTTATGGTGGCTATTGACTATAAGAAAAAGACTTAAACTAAAATTAGGAGAAGAGCTAATAAAAAACGAAATTGTTTATTATGGAGAGCCTGAATCTGGAAAAAAATCTATGCTTGAACACTTAGATGTAAAGGTAGTATCCTCAAATCGCAGAACATATAAAAATAAATACGAAGATTATATAAAAGACATAAAAAAACATCTTTAAGAAAAGAGTTTAAAGTCGTTGAAAAAAGTTTCAGAAGAATTCCTATAAACAATCATATAAAAATATACTTATTATGTGGCTTTTTTATGCTATAATCTAAATACCTCCCACAATCTCCTCTCTCACTCCCCCCCTTTCTAAAAAAGCCCCACCATGAAGGCGGGGCATTGCGAAAGCAACGAAAGGGGAAAATTTGTGATACAAAAATAAAAAAACTCTTCTCGAAAATACAATTTGAATTATAATTTTTATCATTAACGAATTGAAAAGAGGTTTTGCTATTATTTACAACACTCTTTATAAAATTTTCATCGCTGAAGATAGGTCTTCATATAAATTTTTATCTACAGTTTTCTCATTTTTTTTGAATGTTCCAAAATCTTTAAATGATTATTAGTATATTTGTGACATTGTTTTTAGACTGTAAAACACGATAAATAATAGAATGTTATATGGATACTAAATTTTCATGGGTGCCACTTTATGAGGAACTTGCAAAGAAATTGCTTGAATTTAAGGATAATCGTAAGCCTCTGGTAGATTGGATTTATAAAGAATTGAGTACTATTACAAGTAGCTCTGGAGGTTCATTGGTCAAATATTTGAAAAAGAAAGATGGAACTAAAATTGAGGATATAGATCCATTATCAGTTTTCGGTATATTTAACCGGAATTTAAAATGGGAGAACCGTACGGCTTTTCTTGAAAAGTTTAAGACATACCTTTCTCTAAAATCAGAAGTACCTACGGACTTCAATGGAATACCAACCCTTGACCCAAGGCGAGCATTTTTCTTCTCGTGGGAAGACAATAATGATATTGTTATTCGTAATCTATGGACTTTATATGAAAAGGTAGTCAATGGTGAGAAAGACATTGAAAATGCTTTTAATACCGTACTAAACGATGGAATGCCTCCATATATTCTGACTATGGCACTTTTCTGGATTAGTCCACATAATTATATAGCTCTGGATTCCAGAAACCGTACTTACCTAACCACCATAGGATTACCTTATAAATATCCCAATTTCAACTATTCAGTATATAAAGATCTTCTGGAGAAGGTTGTTCCTACAGCCCAGGCTCATAATCTTCCTATAAACTCTTACATTGATTTTTCATATACAGCTTGGATTACTACATCGCAGCAGGATAATGTGAAACCTGCATCTGTGAAAGAACCTACTCCTAACCTCACCCCTTCAACACTCCATTATTGGATTTATGCTCCTGGAGAAAACGCATCGAAATGGGATGAATGCCAAATGAATGGTATGATGTACTTAGGTTGGGACGAAATGGGTGACTTCAGCCAATATTCTTCCATGGATGAAATACAAGCTAAGATGAAAGAGGTCTATCATAAACCTGATGCTTCTTTTATGAATGACCGCTTGGCTCTGTGGGAATTTTGCCATGTCATAAAACCAGGTGATGTGGTTTATGCTAAAAAAGGAAAAACTAAAATAATAGGCAGAGGTATAGTTACAGGTGATTACTTCTATGATAAATCTCGCAACACTTTCTGTAATTGCCGTAAGGTGAATTGGACGCATTCAGGTGAATGGAAAGCACCAAATGACACTGTCCTCAAAACATTAACAGATGTCACGAAATACACTGATTATGTAAAGCAATTGGAGGCTTTATTCTCCCATAATCAAGAACCAAAACCTACTCCTTCATCAAAAAGATACTGGTGGCTAGTAGCTAGCCCAAATATCTGGAGTTTCATGGATTTGAAGCCTGGAGAGGTTATAGACTATTCTCTGTATAATGAAAGCGGAAACAAACGTCGTATCTTCCAGAATTTCCTTGATGCAAAGAAAGGAGATGTGGTTATAGGATATGAATCTTCTCCTACCAAACAGATTGTGGCATTGGCTGAAGTGGATAAAGAGAATGACGGAACAGATATCACCTTTAAGAAAACAGAAACGCTCCCTTCTCCTATAGACTCTGCAGTTTTTAAATCTATTAAAGAACTGGAAAACATGGAATTCATTAAGAATTCCCAAGGCACATTCTTTAAACTCACAGAAGAAGAATATAATGTATTGATAGATTTAATTAGAGAAACAAATCCAATTCAGACAGAAAAGAAAAATACCCCTTATACTGAAAAGGATTTCTTAAACGAGGTCTATATCACCAAGGATTCTTATGACCGCATGAAGAACCTGCTGCTCACCAAGAAGAACATCATCCTTCAGGGTGCACCTGGCGTGGGAAAAACTTTTGCTGCAAATAGGCTAGCCTACTCCATCATGGGAGAGAAAGATAATTCAAGGGTAGAGTTAATCCAGTTCCATCAAAGTTACTCCTACGAAGATTTCATCATGGGCTACAAGCCTAATGAAGAAGGTGGGTTCTACTTGAAGAAGGGTGTATTCTACGCTTTTTGCAAGAAAGCTAAAGCAGACCCAGACAGACCTTATTTCTTTATTATAGATGAAATAAACCGAGGAAATATGAGCAAGATTTTCGGTGAACTTCTCATGCTCATAGAGAACCACTATCGTGGAAAGACGGTTAAACTGGCCTATAGCGATGAATTATTTGACGTTCCTGCTAACCTCCATATCATAGGTATGATGAATACTGCAGACCGCAGTCTGGCTATGATTGACTATGCTTTAAGGCGTAGATTCAGCTTCATAGACATGAAGCCTGGGTTCACGTCGGAAGGGTTCAAGAAATATCAGAAAAACATGGACAGCGAATTGTTCAACAAGGCTATAGAAGCAATAAGCAAGCTGAATACTGAAATCAAAAACGATGATTCTTTAGGTGAGGGATTCTGCATTGGACACAGTTACTTCTGCGAACAGAAGTCATTCTCTGAGGGGTGGCTCCGAAACGTGATAGATTATGACATTATCCCGATGCTTAGGGAATACTGGTTCGACAATAACCAGAAATATGAACAGCAAGCGAATGAACTGAAAGCTATCTTCAAATGACAGAGGATAAAGGAATACTGATACGAAACATCTTCTACATGCTGACGTACGCTTTTCAGGAACTGCGTCAGAACAACTATGAGAAGATTGCTACGGAGGATTTTGACCACATCCATGATTTGTTTGCCGAAATCCTAGCCAGAGGTATTGCCTATCAACTGAAGCAAGGGCTTAGGAGAGAATATATAAGCAAGCATGAAACTATACCTTCACTGAAAGGCAAGCTTGACATGGATGGAAGTGTCAGGAACTTGGCTGCAAAGAAAAGGCTATTAGACTGCGACTATGACGAGCTTTCTGTGAACAATACTTTCAATCAGATTGTCAAGACTACGGCAATAATTCTCTTAAAGCATGGAGAGGTAGGAAAGGAAAGAAAGGATATGCTAAAAAAACTGATGCTCTATTTTTCTGATGTATCCACCATTGACCCTTCTTGCATCAAGTGGTCTACCCTGAAATTTGACCGCAACAGTAAAACGTACAGGATGCTATTGTTCATCTGTTACTTTGTTCTTGACAACCTGATTATGACCACAGAAAGCGGAGAATATGCCATGCACGCATTTTCTGATGAGCACATGAGTAGGCTCTATGAAAAGTTCATTCTGGAGTACTACAAACGGCACCATCCGGAATGTAAACCTAGAGCTGCACAGGTGAAATGGAACTTTGACATGGAACAGGTTTATGCCGAGTCGCTTGAGGTGCTGCCTATCATGCAAACTGATATCTTCTTGGAAATAGGAAAACGAACACTCATCATCGATGCCAAGTACTACTCTCATTCCCTAGGTGAGCATCAAGGAAAACTCCAGCTCCACTCCCCCAACTTCTATCAGATTAACTCTTATGTGATGAACTATGACGCAAACCACACAGGACTGGTAGATGGTATGTTGTTATATGCTCAGACGGAGGATGAAGGCGAAATGAATTACTCCTTTCCTCACCGAGATGGAAACATCTTCTATGTGAAATCTCTGGATTTGAATCAAAAGTTCGATGCTATAAAAGAGCAATTAGAGAAAATAATTTATACATCATGAGAATGAGGTTGATAACACTTCAGGTAGATATTGGTATTACAAATGATAAAAACTAATTATATATTTAAATAATATGAGCATTAAATCATTTCTTTTAGGGGTAGTTACAGGTGCAGTCCTGACTTTTGGGGGATTATTAATCTATGGGTTAGCAAACCAAGAGTCACTAGCTAGTAAATCTATTAAATATCTGGAAAAGCCAGTTAGTTATGAGAATAAGACCGAAACATCCTTTAAGGTGCTACAAGTCCTTGGTAACGCAGCTTTGGCAAATGAGATTTCAAGCGAAACATTAAATCTGTACACTGGTAATACAGTTTTAATCAAAGGCGAAAATTATTACAGTGATCAAGTCCTTACTGTTAAAAATCCTAAGAGAATAGGTACATATAGTTATACAAACAATGCTGGTATGCCTATGACAGTGCCTGTAATTGATGGGGAAATAAGTGAATAATATCCCACTCCCCCTCTCAAAAAAAAGCCCCACCATGAAGGCAGGGCATTGTGAAAGCAACGAAAGGGGGAAATTTGCGATTCAAATTTCTCTTTCGGTGTAAAGATACATCTTCTTTCTCAGAATTCAAAATCAAGGATAAAAAAATACAGCCCTGTTTCACAACAGAACTGCACTGAGAGTTATTTTTATATATTTGCAAACTAAATCGCTGCAAAGGTACGCTTTATTTCCGGCTCACCAAATAAAAAGTGAAGAAATAACCCTGCACTAAGAAAAAAACTTCCGTGCAGGGTTTTTCTGTTTATTCTCCCGGTCTCTTAAATGACCCGCTGGAGAGCATCTTGTCCACGCGTGGGGATAGAAAGCCAGGCCATATCGTCAGTCGGTTACCACGAAGGGTTTGTACCCATGTGATAAAGAAAATCCGAAAGAACTTGCCGATATCGGCAAAAATCATTACCTTTGGGGGCAGAAACATCGAAAAAGCTTGCCGATATATGGAATACATCTCCGCTGTTCAGTTCGCCCAGAAATATGGCATCAGTGAGCGCACCGCCAGAAACTATTGTGCTACGGGAAAAATCCCAGGGGCTTTCCTCACTGGGAAAACGTGGAACATTCCAGTGGATGCGGAGCTTCCCCAGAGGAAGAAATCTCAGTCCACCCCCTTGCTGGAAAGGCTCAGGCAGGAAATGGAAAGTAGGCTGAAAGGGGGCATCTACCACCACACACAAATAGACCTGACCTACAACTCGAACCACATGGAGGGAAGCCGCCTCACCCGGGAGCAGACGCGCTTTATCTTTGAAACGAACACTCTGGGAACTACCACCCAGAACACTCGCATAGATGATATCATGGAGACGGTGAATCACTTCCGCTGCATAGATTACATCATACGTCATGCCACTGAGCGCATTACCGAGGCACACATCCGGCAGCTGCATCTCATCTTGAAAACCAATACTTCGGACAGTGATAAGCCCTGGTTCCGTGTGGGCGACTATAAGCAGCTCCCTAACGAGGTGGGTGGCATGGAAACTACCCTGCCCCAGGATGTGCACAGGCAGATGAAGAAGCTGGTGGCTGATTACCAGGCTATAAAGAAACCCCAGCTGGATGATGTGCTGGATTTCCATGTGCGTTTTGAGCGCATCCACCCCTTCCAGGATGGGAATGGGCGTGTGGGCCGATTGCTCATGTTCTGGATGTGCCTGCAGGCTGGCATCGTGCCGTTCATCATTACCGAGGAGCTTCGTCTGTTCTACTACCGGGGGCTTCAGCAATGGGGCCACACCGATGGTTACCTTCATGACACCTGTCTTACCGCACAAGATCAGTATAAAGCCCTGCTGGATTATTTTCAGATAAGTTGAAGAATTGACATCAAAAAGCCCTGCAGGGAAATCTCCTTGCAGGGCTTATTTTTATTCTCCCGGTCTCTTAAAAGACCCGCTGGATAGCATCTTGTCCACGTATGCCTTGAGTCCGAAGACGGAGCCGGCATAAATCAATGTCTGTGCAAAGTACCATAACACACTGTCGGAGATCTCTCCCACTGGCTCGGTGAAGAATCCTATGAAGGAGAGGATTACTCCGGTGGTCAGGAGCACAAGGGCTGAAATAGTTTGTGCGTGTTTCATGGTCTTGTCTCTCGTTTAGAACTGGTTCAAGCCGAAGGTGGTTGCGATGGCTGTCAGGACAGTGATCACAATGTTGATAATCCGGCTCCAGAACATGTTTTTGTTTTCTGCCATAATTGTAAAGGTTTTTGGTTAGGTTAGAAAAGGCAGAGGCACTGCTTTCCCGGTGGAAAATCCCCTGCCTTTATAGGTTATCATTTCAAAATATTGAAACTCTCTCTGGAAGGGTTCACTCCCTGCGCACTGGAGCTTCCCTGTCTGGGCTGGACTTTAGTCTCCCAAGCCACCGTCTGGGTCGGTTGAACCACCCTGGTCATTTGAGCCACCCTGGTTGTCAGTGCCACCTTGTTCGGTTGAGCCACCCTGGTCTGCATTGCCAGAGTTCGTGTTCTCATTGTCTTCCACCTCACCTGGGTCTGCGCTGGTCACGGTCTTCACCACCTTACCGTTGCGGTCGTAGCAGGTGATGTTGATGCTCGTATCCTTCAGCTCCTGCTTGATGTCTGCGCTTGGCACGAAGATCACCTTGCGGGTAGTGATGAGGCCAGAGCTTACTTCCTCCACTGATGCTACCGACTTGGCGTTCAATCCGAAACGCATAGAACCCAGTCCTGGAACAGCTACGCTGTGTCCTTCAGTAGCCCATGCTGAGATTACATCGCCGATGGCTTCCCATGCTGCGTTCATCACACCCTTGGAAAGTCCGGAACGGAGAGATGCCTCTGCGATAACTTTGTTAGCAGACAACTGGCTGTACAGATCGGCACTGAGAACATAACGGTAGGAACCTGCATACTTGCCGATTTTGAG